>NZ_LQIT01000048.1 GCF_001499965.1 Mycobacterium sp. GA-2829 | reverse complement strand
TCGACAACGGTGGACGTGGCATAGCAGCACTTCCCATCAGAATCAGCTGCTATTGCAACGACGCCTTGAAACCGCCGGGGTTTCGCGTGCATCAACCCGACGCTCGACGCGGTCAGCTCTCGCGAGCCTGGTCGGCCCGCTGCGCCTTGAGGCGTCGCTGTTCGCGCAGCACCTCCTGATAACTCTCGCGTTCGGCGACAAGCCACTCCGGCTTGTCGGCGAGCAGCTGGTCGATCTGCTCAGTGGTGAGGGCACTCTCGACGCCGTTGCGGGCCAGCGCGGCGATCGAGATGCCCAGCTTGGCGGCGACGAGGTTCTTCGGGTGCGGACCGTTCTTGCGCAGGTCGGTGAGCCACTGCGGCGGATCGGCCTGCAGCGCGGCGAGTTCGTCCCGGGTGATCGCGTTCTGCTGGAACTCCGCCGGCGTCGCGGGCAAGTACACGTCCAGTTTCTTGGCCGCGGTGGCGGGCTTCATGGACTGCGCGTTCGGCCTGCTCATCACCCGAGCTTATCGATGAGGCCTATCGGTAGCCTGAGGCGGTGGCTTCGCCCTGGTTCACCCTCGGATACGTCCCCGGCGGGACACCGGCGAAGTGGGCCAGGCACTGGGCTGAGCGCCACCCCGACATCCCGCTGCAGTTGACGGCGCTCCCCGCCGAGGATGCGGCCGCCGCCGTGCGGGCCGGCACCGTCGACGCTGCCCTGCTCCGGCTTCCCACCGACACCTCCGGCCTCGCCGTCATCCCGCTCTACGAGGAGACGACCGTCGTCGTCGTGCCGACCGACCACCTCGTCAGCGCCGCCGACTCCGTCACCGCCGCCGACCTCGCCGCCGAGCCGACCCTGGTGCCGCTGGACCACGTCGTCGACTGGCCGGACGCGCCCGGCGTCCCCGTCGAGCACCGGCCCGAGAACACCGAGGCCGCAATCGAACTCGTCGCCGCCGGGCTCGGCGTGCTCATCGTCCCGCAGTCGCTGGCCCGGCTGCACCACCGCAAGGACCTCACCTACCGCCCGATCACCGACGCGCCCAGCTGTCCGGTGGCGCTCGCGTTCCCGGCGGGCCCGCAGCCGGAGCTGCTCGAGGAGTTCATCGGCATCGTCCGCGGCCGCAAACCCGGGTCGTCGCGCGGGCAGGCCGAACCGGCGCCGAAACGCACCGCCCGGGAGAAGACCCTCGCCAAACAGGCCGCCCGCGCCGCCGCGGGGAAGGTCGCCCGCAAGCCGGGACGGCCGGGGCGCGGCCGCCGCTGAATCCTCGCCGAGACTACGGTTGTTGACGGAAATCGGGCGATTTGCGTCAACAACCGTTGTCTCGGCGGCAGGCGTCAGACCAGAACTCGACCGTCGGCACCGCGGCCGGCGGCGGGGCGGGCGCCGACAGCCGGGTGACGTAATCGCGGAGATCGGCGGCGACGACGCGGATGTCGGCCTGGTAGATCGACAGCACGGGGTGCCCGGACGAGCCGCGGCCTGCGGGCAGGTAGCAGTGCGCGTGCACCGGCACCATCCGCGGCACACGGGCCAACTGATACACCGCGCTGCGCAGGGCGTCCTTCATCCGGGCCGGGCGCTCACCCCACCCGTCGTCCCAGAATTGCTTCCACTCGACCGCGAACAGGATGCCGTCGGCCGGTAGCCGCAGCTGCCGCTCGAGCTGTCGGTGACCCTCGGCGCGCCAGTTCGGCCAGCCCTCGCCGACCGGCAGCCCGGTGGCCAGGAACTCCCGGTGGTCGTCGGCGAACGTGAACCCGAACGACGACTCGACGTGATCGACCTCGTCGTCGGACAGGCCCGGCGCCATCGGTACCGAGCCGCCTGCCGAGAGGAGAAGAGCGGCGTTGGCGCCGAGTCCTGGCATGGCGCCAGGGTAGAACCTTGGGATTGCCTGAAACGTTTCAAGAAACTTGCCGTTTCCACTATCGTCTGGCGGGAACCCGGCGGCTTGTGTGCCCGATCACAGGTGGGACGCCGATCAATCGAACGGAAGGCCTCACCCGATGGCATCGGAGACTCAAGCGTCCTTCTTCAGTCGCGACCGCATCGTCGCCAGTCCGGGATGGAGTCGCTGGCTGGTGCCGCCCGCGGCGCTGTCCATCCACCTGTCCGTGGGCGCGGCCTACTCGTGGAGCGTGTTCAAGAAACCGCTGGAAGGTGCGCTCGACATCTCCGGCACGCTCAGCGCGCTGCCGTTCACGATCGGCATCGTCATGCTCGGCCTGTCGGCGGCGGTCTTCGGCACGTGGGTGGACCGTAACGGCCCGCGCAAGGCGATGTTCGCGGCGATGTGCTGCTTCTGCGGGGGATGGCTGGTCGGGGCGGCGGGCCTGGCGCTGGGGCAGTACTGGCTGGTGCTGCTCGGCTACGGCGTGATCGGCGGTATCGGCTGGGGCATCGGCTACATCTCGCCGGTGTCCACGCTGATCAAGTGGTTCCCCGACAAGCCGGGGATGGCGACGGGCCTGGCGATCATGGGGTTCGGCGGCGGTGCGCTCATCGCGTCGCCGTGGTCGACCGCGATGCTCAACGCCTTCGGCACCGACACCGCGGGCATCTCGAAGACCTTCCTCGTCCACGGGGTGGCGTACGCGGTGTTCATGTCGCTGGGCTGGCTGCTCATCCGCGTCCCGCGGGCGGACTGGAAACCGCAGGGCTGGGCGCCGCCGCCGGTGGTGGAGGGGTCGATCGTCACGGGCGGTCAGGTGTCGGCGAACAACGCGATCAAGACGCCGCAATTCTGGCTGCTGTGGGTGGTGCTGTGCTTCAACGTGACCGCGGGCATCGGCATCCTCGAGAAGGCCTCGCCGATCTACCAGGACTACTTCCCGACGTCGGGTGCGGCGGCGGGTGCGCTGGCGGCCGCCGCGGCGGGATACGTCGCGATGCTCTCGCTGGGCAACATGCTCGGCCGCATCGGGTGGTCGAGCCTGTCGGACGTCATCGGCCGCAAGAACGCCTACCGGCTCTACCTGGGCGTCGGCGCGCTGCTGTATCTGACCATCACGTTGATGTCGAACTCCAACAAGATCGTGTTCCTGATCGCGACGATCCTGATCCTGTCGTTCTACGGAGCGGGCTTCGCGACCGTCCCCGCCTATCTACGCGACCTCTTCGGCACGTTCCAGGTCGGCGCCATCCACGGCCGCCTGCTCACGGCATGGTCGGCGGCGGGCATCCTCGGGCCGATCATCGTCAACTCGATCGCCGATCACCAGGCGGCGGCGGGTAAGGACGGACCCGCGCTGTACACCCTGTCGTTCTCCATCATGATCGCGCTGCTGCTGACCGCGTTGGTCTGCAACGAACTCATCCGGCCGGTGTCGTCGAAATGGCATGAGCCCGAGCGCGATCGGTCAACCGCTGCACTCGAGGAGGTCCACCGGTGAGCGAATCACCCGTCGAACTGCACGATTACACGCCCGCCGTCCCCAAGGCCTACATCGCGCTCGCGTGGGTGTGGGTCGCGGTGCCCTTCGGCTACGGCGCCTACCAGCTGCTGCTGAAGGTGGGTCAGCTGTTCGGTTAGCCCCCCGTCGAGTGCACGGTTGTTGTACGCACACCGCGAGAGGGCGCGGCAACAACCGTGCAGTCGACGTCAGGTCAGTACTTGTGCTGTGGCCCTTGCTCTTTCTTGTACAGCGCCTTGAGCATCCGGTCACGGAAGAAGGCGTTGTCGATCAACTTGATGCCGTTGTTGGCGACCGCGGGGATTCCGGCCAGCTTGTGGAAGTAGCGGCCGCGCTTGTACTCCCGGCCCCACGCGGCCTCCATGCGCTGCCCGTAGTTCGTGAAGTCGTCGGGACCGCCGTTGGTCAGCGCCGCGATCGCGCATTCGCCTGCGGCCAAACCGGATTCGAGTGCCTTGGAGATCCCCGCACCCGACGCCGGCTTACCCGCGCCCAGCGAGTCGCCGGTGAACAGCACACCCGGACGCCATGCCGGCCACGCCGTGAACCCCATCGGCAGCCGCCAGGCCCGTACGCTCTTGTTCTTCTTGAGCTCTTCGATCGGCGGCAGCTCCCAGTCTTTCGGCAGCGTGCGCAGGAACTCGCCGAGGAATTGGGTGGCGTTGATCGACTGCCAGTTCTTGTAGCTGTTGACGTAGCCGAGGCCGATGTTGAAGACCCCGTCGCCCATCGGGAACACCCAGCCGTAGCCGGGCAGCTGATCGCCCTGGAACTGCAGCTTCAGATAGATGTCGAGGCTGTCGGAGTCCGGTCGGTTGGCGTGCATCTCCGAGCGGATCGCGATCGCCGAGTAGCCGTTGTACTCCGAGTCGATCTTCAGCGCGCGCTTGATGGGGGAATAGGCCCCGTCGGCGGCGATCACCGCGTCGCCGTAGACCTTCTCACCGCCCTTGAGCGTCACGCCGATCACGCGGCCGTTGGCGTCCAGCTCCGGGCCGGCCACCTCGGCGCCCTGGCGCACCTCCGCGCCCGCGGACTCGGCGTGCTTGAGCAGTGTGGTGTCGAGGCGTTCGCGGCTGACCGTGTGTCCGTGGTCGGGCATACCGGGCCGCTTGGGGAACGACAGCTCCCACTGGCTGGGGCTGTAGACCGTGACGCGGTTCACCCGGTGGTAGGTGGCGACCTCGTCGGCCAGCCCCATTTTCTGCAGGTAGCTCACCGCTCTGGCGGTCAGGCCGTCGCCACACGGCTTGGCGCGGGGGAAGACGGCTTTGTCGAGGACGACCACCTTGGCGCCGGTCTGCGCCGCCTGCCACGCCGCGGCCGAGCCCGACGGGCCGCCGCCGGCGATCACCAGGTCGTACTTCTGTGTCATGAAACTCGTCTCGTCGTGGGTTGTCGCGACAGATAGTACCGAAGGCATGCCCACCCGGCTGCCTGGGCAAAACCCCTTTTCCGAACTCGATGCGCGAGGGTTATGAGCAGGTCAGCGACGTTCGAGCGAGTACAGTGGGCGAGTGCGACGAGGGTCGAGAGCACGCCCGGAATCTGAACGGGGCGGCAAAGTGGACGCGCGCAGTGAGCGCTGGCGCGAGCACCGCAAGAAGGTGCGCGCCGAGATCGTCGACGCCGCATTCCGGTCCATCGACCGGCAGGGTCCCGAGGTCAGCCTGCGCGAGATCGCCGAAGAGGCCGGCACCGCCAAACCCAAGATCTACCGGCACTTCACCGACAAGTCGGACCTCTTCCAGGCCATCGGCCAGCGCCTGCGCGACATGCTGTGGTCGGCGATCTTCCCGTCGATCGACCTGTCGGTGGACACGGGTCGGGAGGTCATCCGCCGCAGCGTCGAACAGTACGTCCGGCTGGTCGACGAGCACCCCAACGTCATCAGGTTCCTGATCCAGGGCCGCTTCGCCGAACAGAGCGAATCGACCATGCGTGCGCTCAACGAGAGCCGCGAGATCACGCTCGCGATGGCCGAACTGTTCGACAACGAGCTGCGCGACATCGAGCTCGACGCCGCCGCGTTGGAACTGGCTGCCTACGCCGCGTTCGGGTCGATCGCCTCGGCGACGGACTGGTGGCTGGGTGCCGAGGAGGACAGCCCGCGGCGGATGCCGTCGGAGGAGTTCGTCGCCCACCTGACGACGATCATGATCGGGTCGATCAACGGCACGTGTGAACTGCTCGGGGTCGCGATCGACCCCGACAAGCCGCTGCACGAGGGTGTGCGGCGCAGTGAACACGTCGCCTGAGGCGATCTCAGGCGACGATCACCGACGCGTCGATCGGGTGAAGGTGTCCTCGCAGGTTCAGCGTCCGTTGAGGGCTGTTGGCGGTGAGGTCGTCGGCTGTTCCGGGTGCGACGAGTAACTCACCCCCGCCGGCGTGCTGTTGCATTCGCGCCGCGACGTTGACCGGATCGCCGAGAGCGGTGAAGTCGACGACGCGGCCTCCGACATTGCCGACGTATGCGACACCCGCGTTCACGGCGATGCCCAGCTCCAGCCACGGTCTCTCGCCGCTGCCGTAACCGACTGCCCGGAGTAGGTCCGTTGCCGCCAGAACTGCATGGCGTCGGTATTCCGGACCGCTGATGCCGCGAACGAAGAAGGCCATGACCTCGTCGCCGATGAGCTTGTCGATGACGGCGTCGTGGCGCAGCAGCGTCCGCGTTGCAGTGGTGTAGAACCGGTTGAGCAGCGCCGCGAAATCCATCGCGGCACGCTGCTGGCCCAGCGCGGTGGAACCGCGCACGTCGGCGAAAAGGACCGCGATGTCCACCTCGGCCCCGCCAGGGGGAAGCGCATCGCAGCACCGACTGCACAGATCGGGGTTCTTGCGCGACGGGGTGAATCCCACGGCGCCGAGGGCGCGACCGACCGGTCCGCCGAACGGGTTGTTGCAGACCTTGCACCGCGGCGCCGACGGGAGATAGCGAAAGACCCTTCGCGCCTTCACGAGGGGCCCGTGACCTTCCGTCAGAACGGTGTGCCACGCGTTCGTCTCAGGGGTGGTGATGGCGGTCATAGTGAAATGGTCCCGCCGGCGGCCGAACCGCACATGGGGCATCCGCCTCAGGTGACACGTTGCCTGAGGCGCGACACGCGAAACCCAACATGTGGGGTTGGCTCAAGGTGTCGGACACAACGAGTAGTGTCGGCAGTAGCTGCAGGGGATCTACAGCGACGACCGAAAATGCCTGGTGAAATGGGGTTCTGGTGAGCGATGGCATGAAGCTGATCGATCGGGTCTCGGCGATCAACTGGAACCGGGTGCAGGACGAGAAGGACGCCGAGGTCTGGGACCGGCTGACCGGCAACTTCTGGCTGCCCGAGAAGGTGCCGGTGTCCAACGACATCCCGTCGTGGAACACGCTCAACGACCACGAGAAGCAGCTGACCATGCGGGTGTTCACCGGCCTGACGCTGCTCGACACCATCCAGGGCACCGTCGGCGCGGTCAGCCTGATCCCCGACGCGCTGACCCCGCACGAGGAGGCGGTGTACACCAACATCGCGTTCATGGAGTCGGTGCACGCCCGCAGCTACTCCAACATCTTCTCGACGCTGTGCTCGACGGCCGAGATCGACGACGCGTTCCGCTGGTCGGAGGAGAACCCGAACCTGCAGCGCAAGGCCGAGATCGTCATGCAGTACTACAAGGGCGACGAGCCGCTCAAGCGCAAGGTCGCGTCCACGCTGCTGGAGAGCTTCCTGTTCTACTCGGGCTTCTACCTGCCGATGTACTGGTCCAGCCGCGCCAAGCTCACCAACACCGCCGACATGATCCGGCTGATCATCCGCGACGAAGCCGTGCACGGTTACTACATCGGCTACAAGTTCCAGCGCGGACTGGCGATGCAGGATCCGGCGACCCAGTCCGAGCTCAAGGACTACACCTACGAGCTGCTCTTCGAGCTCTACGACAACGAGGTCGAATACACCCAGGACCTCTACGACAGCGTCGGCCTGACCGAGGACGTCAAGAAGTTCCTGCGGTACAACGCCAACAAGGCGTTGATGAACCTCGGCTACGAGGCGCTGTTCCCGCGCGACGAGACCGACGTGAACCCGGCGATCCTGTCCGCGCTGAGCCCCAACGCCGACGAGAACCACGACTTCTTCTCCGGCTCGGGATCGAGCTACGTGATCGGCAAGGCCGTGGTCACCGAAGACGAGGACTGGGACTTCTAGTCCGCCGTCGGACGCCGGGTAAACGACCCTTCCCGACTGTCTCTGCGCTGATCCGCGAAGCGGTAGCACCGGCCGGGGTTGCTGTAGTTCATGTCGTCATTGCAAAACCTGTAAGCGGTGACCCGGTAAGAACTTGATCAACACACGCCGGCACGGGTCACGCCGTCGACACAGGGGTTCCGGAGATGATGACCGTCCAACGCGCGCCAACGGCCCGCCGATCCGTAACCCGGTGGACGTTGCTCTCAGCGCCAGTGCTTGCGGTGCTTGCCCTCGCCGGGTGCGGTGATTCACCGTCGTTCTCCCGGTCGAGCACAGGCGGCTCGGGTAGTGCCGCTGAAACGGTTGACGAGCTGGTGGCGGCGGTCTGTCTGGCGGACACTTACGAGCGGACGGTGTTCAACCCGGTCGTCATGTGTGTCGGTGACCTCCCCGACCGGGGTGGGTTTCGCAGCGAGATTCACGTCTTCGAGTACCCTTCCGAGGCCGACATGCAGGCGGACCGGAAGATGTGGGACGGCCCGTTCGGCCACGCCATCTGCTTTGCCGCCAGAGGGCGCATCGCGGTGTTCAAACCCGACGTGTCCGGCATCGGTCAGCCCGATGCCGCCGCCGACCTGACTGAGCGGAGTATGCGACCCCTCAGTGACTTCGATTGTCGCTTCGTCCCGCCCGCCTCGGCCGGCCGGGGAGCGCCCTCCACAGTCACTGTCCCGACGACGCCGTCGGTTCCCAACACCGCCATCGCCCTGCCCCCCAACTCATACGGCTACGTGACGGTCGAGACTCTGTCCGGTCGCGTGCGATGCATGGTCGAGTCCGAGCAGGTGATCTGCGAGACCGGCGAAACCAATTGGCCGGAGCATGGGGTGTCGATCGCCACGGACGGGTCGGTCCGGTTCGCCGACGGCAACCTCGGCGACATCCAGCCGACGAAAATGCAGTATCGGACGTACCGGGCGATGGGTTGGACGATCGTGGCTTCTGAGACCGGGACGCGGTTCAGCAATGACCGGACCGGCCGCGGAGCGATGGTCAGCGCCGAAAGCGTTCAGCCCTTCTAGCCGTCGGACGCCGGGTAAAAGCTCGGAAAGGCGACGGGGTGGCAGGTCGGCCCGAACAATGGGAACGGTCTGCTACCGGAAGAGAAGCCGATGACCCACCCGCATGCCGGGTTCCCGTCGCCCGAGGATTTCCGCCGTAAGTCGTCCCACGTCGACCGTGAGTTCGCCGACGCTCGCCGGTATCTGTCGGCGTTGAACGCCGGAGACTATGACGCCCTCAACGCCGTGATGGTGGAGATCCACCACAGCGGGCGGGCCATGAAGGTCCTGGCGGCCATGGCGGTACAGGCCCTCGACTTCGCCGAGCTGTCCGCGGACCGCCTCGGCGGCGACGTCCAAGACTGGCTCGACGGATCGGTGATTGCCCAGGACACCGCCGAGAACGAGCGAGATCAAAGCGAACTCGGCGGCGAGGGGTGAACTCGCCGGCGCATCCGCCGGCATGATGTCCCTCTGCCACGTTCGTGACAGAGGAGCGGATACCCCGGACAGTGACCGAGCCGACGAAGATCTCGTGACCCGAAGCGTCCCGTGGAACCGCCGACGGTTCCTCGCGGCGCTAGATCGAAGCGCTGCGCCTCACATAGGGGCTTGTCGGGGCAACGCGCCCCCCTGCTCGGCGGCACCGGCGTGCGCTGGGGCGCAAACCGCGTACTGACCCACCAGAACGCTGTCGTGTAGAGCGAATGACGTTCTGCAGCATAGCGTTTCGTGCACCCCACTAGCACGCCGCTAGGCCGACGTGCCAGCGTTCGGGCATGCGCGCCGACTGAACCCGCATCGTCGCGCCTGCCCTCTGGTAGCCCGACCATCCCCCTCGCAGATCTCTCGGCCGTCGACGCCTCGTACTCGCAACCCCTTTCACCGGACACCGTCTGTGTATTGACGCAAGGCGTCGTAGCGCTTACGTTTGATATATCTATCAAACAAGATGATAGATGACTCAAACCGCCACCCCTGCGCATCGCGCGCGATCGGCGAGGACGAAGGACGGGGTACCAGACATGAAGCAGCAGGCAACGCTCGGCACTGTCGAGACCAGACCCGTGGTGAGTCCAGCGCGGCTCGCTCACGTGGTGCTCAGGACGACGCAGTACGACGACGTGGTCGCTTGGTACAAGCTTGTCCTGGGCGCCGATATCCGGTTCGAGGCACCCGGGATGATCTGTTTCCTGACCTACGACGACGAGCACCACCGCATCGCAGTCGTGAACGTTCCGGACCTCGTAGATCGACCGCCGATGGCCGTGGGTGTCGACCACATCGCCTTCACCTACGCCAGTTTGGGCGACCTGCTCGACACCTACGAGCGGTTGAAGGCATCCTCGGTGCGGCCGTACTGGACGATCAACCACGGCCCGACCATCTCCTTCTACTACCGCGACCCGGACAACAACCAGATCGAGTTGCAAGTCGACAATTTCCCCACCTCCGATGACGCCAACGCGTTCCTCGCGGCCGAGTTTCCGAAGAACCCGATCGGCGTGGAACTCGACCCAGAAGACCTCGTGCGCAGGTTCCGCGACGGTGTGCCCGAGGCCGAACTCCGCAAGCGTCCCGACATCGGACCGGTCGGGCTCGAAGCCAGTCGGACGATGTGATCGGACGACGAGTGAACGACACGTGGGGCGTCGGGAGCGGCGCCGAACACCTCGAGCGCGGTGGATCGACGGCCGATGACGAATCACACTGGCGCGTCGATCCCGAACGCACGTCGATATCCTTCACCGCTCGATGGTTGTTCGGTCTGGCCACGGCGACGGGAACGTTCGCGTCCAGCTCCGGCTGGGTGGTGCTGAAGTCGAACGGCGAATTGTCCGGCGAGATCGCCGCGGAGGTGAGCGGCGTCGCCACCGGAAACCGGTTCAGGGATCGCCATCTTCAAGGCAGACTCTTCTTCGACGCGGAGCACCATCCCTCCGCTGTGTTCAGCTCCGGCGTCTGCATCACGGGCGACGGACGGTTCGCCGGCGACGGATCTCTGAGTCTGCGCGGGCGCACCGCAAAGGTGCACGCGGAAGGAACTTTTCAGAGGGACACCGACCACCTCCGCCTGACCGGTGACACCGTTCTCGATACGCGTGTCTTCGGGTTGCCCTCCGCGGGCGGTTACCTCAGGCGTGACGTGCTCGTATCCGTGGACGTGTGGCTGGACCGCGCGGTCGCACCCGGCGCTGAGTGACCGGCAATGCTCCCGGGGCCCAGACGCGAGTACCCGAACTTCCGGCTCGTCGGTTTCATCGCCTTGCTCGGGATCGTCGTCGCCGCCGTGCCGTTGGTCACGATCTCCCGAAACGGGTTCGCCGACAAGGCCTCGATCACCGTGCTGACCGCTCGATCCGGGCTCTCGGTGGAGGCGGGCACGAAGGTGACACTCAACGGCGTGGCCGTGGGTCGCGTCCGGTCGGTGCGCGCCGAGACATCGGGATCTCAGCCGGCCGTGAGACTCGAACTCGGTGTCGACGCAAAGTATCTCGAACTGATGCCGGACGACGCCGTCGTTCGCATCGCCGCGTCGACCGTCTTCGGCGGGAAGCAGGTGGCGTTCAGCACCAAGGGTGCGACCTCGCCTCGGCCGGTCCGCGATGGCGCGGAGATCGACGCCCGCTCGGTGACGGTCGAGTTCAACTCGCTGTTCGAGACCGTCGTCTCGGTGGCGGAGAAAGTCGACCCGGTCAAGCTCAACGCGACGCTGACCGCGACGGCCCAGGCACTCGACGGTCTCGGTGACCGCTTCGGCGCCGCGCTCGACGACGGGAACACGATTCTCGCCGATCTGAATCCACGCATGCCTCGCCTCCACGACGACCTGGTCACGCTCGCCGAGATCAGCGATGTCTACGCCGACGCCGCGCCGGACGTCTTCGATGGCCTGGAGCTGTCGACGACGACGGCTCATTCGTTGAATGCGATGCGGCAGAACGTCGATGCGGCTCTCCTGGCGGCGATCGGATTCGGCGATCAGGGAGCCGACATCGCTGAGCGAGCAGGGCCGTATCTCAGCCGAGGAGCCGCGGATTTCCTACCCACGTCGGCGTTGTTCGATGAGTACAGCCCCGCGCTGCACTGCACCATCCGCAATTATCACGACCAGCAGCCGAAGATGGCGGAAGCCGTCGGAGGCAACGGGTACTCCTCGGTGACGCACACCCAATTGATCGGTGTCGGCAATCCGTATGTGTATCCCGACAACTTGCCCAGGGTGAACGCGCAAGGGGGACCGGAGGGCAGACCCGGCTGCTGGGCGACGACGACTCGGGAGCTCTGGCCGGCGCCCTACCTCGTCATGGACACCGGCGCGTCGATCGCCCCGTACAACCACCTGGAGTTGGGTCAGCCCTTCGCCATCGACTACGTCTGGGGGCGTCAAATCGGAGAGAACACCATCAACCCCTGACGGTGAGGCGCCGACGCCGAACCTACGTCTCGTCGACGAGCATCCCTGAGAACAACAGCTCGGTGGTGACGCGGGCGTACGTGTCAACGGCGTCGTCGTCTGCGGTGTCGATGTCATAGATCTGCTTCATCGGCGCGGCGTACGTGAACAGCGCTGAGGCGCCGCCGACGATGAAGCGGACCACGTGCGGAATCGGCAGATCGCCCCGGATGCGACCCTCCTTCTGCCCCAACCGGATCAACTCCACGAGGTGGTTCTCCAACGGAGCGATGTACGTGTCGGTGAGCCACGCGATCCGGTCGCTGGTGAACTGCGACTCGCCGGCGATCAGCGGCGCCACACTCGGATGACGTGCGAGAAACGAGATGTGGCGGATGACCAGCAGGCGCAGGCCGGACACCGGGTCGAGTTCCCGCAGTTCCTTGATCATCTCCTGGTGTACGAGCATCTCGTTGAAGGCCTTGGCGACGGCGGCCCTCCACAACTCGTCCTTGGACGAAAAGTAGTAGTGCATCAGTGGTTGCGCCACACCTGCGCTCCGAGCGACGGCCGACATGGCCGTTCCCTGAAACCCGTACTGGGCGAACAGCTCTATCGCGACGTCCAGGATCGCGTCCCGCGTCGCCGGATTCCGTTGCGAGGAGCTCGGACCCTCGGGAACGCCACCTCGTCGGCCCCGTCGTGAGGGTGCGTTTGACATCGTCCGAACTCCTTCGCCAGTGGCTCCGCCGGTTCCACTGTGGCACAGAACGCGGTGACGGTCGTACGGGGACACGAACAGGCGAACGGGGACCCGGCCGTAGATATAAATATCAGTAATGTTGATGTTAGTATCAAACCGCGAGTTCGTGGCGGTGGGCCGGCGAACCGGTGAGCACGAGGGGCAACACGATGACGCACAACGACTTCGATCTCTTCAGGCTGCCCGAAGAGCATGACGAGCTGCGGGCCGTCGTCCGCGGCTTGGCGGAGAGAGGCATCGCCCCGCACGCAGCCGAGGTGGACGAGACGTCTCGCTTCCCCGACGAAGCCCTCGACGTGCTCACCGCGTCCGGATTCAACGCCGTGCACGTCCCGGAAGAGTATGGCGGCCAAGGTGCGGACGCCGTCGCCACGTGCATCGTGATCGAGGAGGTTGCGCGCGTGGATGCTTCGGCGTCGTTGATCCCGGCGGTGAACAAACTCGGCACCATGGGGCTGATCCTGCGTGGCAGCGACGATCTCAAGAAGCAGGTGCTGCCGGACCTCGTCGACGGCGCGATGGCGTCCTACGCGTTGAGCGAGCGCGAGGCGGGTAGCGACGCCGCGTCGATGCGCACGCGGGCCAGAGCCGACGGCGACCACTGGGTGCTCAATGGCACCAAGTGCTGGATCACCAACGGTGGCAGGTCCCGTTGGTACACGGTGATGGCCGTGACCGACCCCGACAGCGGAGCCGACGGCATCTCGGCGTTCATGGTCCACGCCGACGACGAGGGTTTCTCGGTGGGGCCCAAGGAGAAGAAGCTGGGGGTGAAGGGGTCGCCCACCACCGAGCTCTACTTCGAGAACTGCCGCATCCCCGGTGACCGGATCATCGGCGAACCCGGAACCGGATTCAAGACCGCACTGGCCACCCTCGATCACACGCGTCCGACGATCGGTGCGCAAGCCGTCGGCATAGCGCAGGGAGCCCTCGATGCCGCGATCGCCTACACCCGCGAACGCAGACAGTTCGGCAGGCGGATCACCGACTTTCAGAACACCCAGTTCATGCTCGCGGACATGGCGATGAAGGTCGAGGTCGCCCGCCTCGCGGTGTACAGCGCTGCGGCGCGGGCGGAGCGCCGGGAACCGGGTCTCGGGTTCATCTCGGCGGCCTCGAAGTGCTTCGCTTCCGACGTGGCGATGGAGGTGACCACCAACGCCGTCCAGCTTTTCGGCGGTGCCGGTTACACCACCGACTTCCCCGTGGAGCGCATGATGCGTGATGCCAAGATCACGCAGATCTACGAGGGCACCAACCAGATTCAGCGCCTGGTGATGGCCCGTTCTCTGTTGAGCGCTGAGCCGGCGTAAAGGCGCGCCACGCGCCCCTGGCCCGCCCTCGCGGACGGGCCAGGGGCGCAATGCATCACGCCACCGATGCGCGATACTCGGTGAGCAGCCGCTCCAGCTGATCCCGGTAGCGCTCGACGTTGGCGAGTTTGATCGATTCGTAACCGCGGATCACATCGGGCAGCTCGGCGATCCGCACCGCCAACTCGTGGTTGCCGGCATCGAGCCCGTCGAGTAACTCGTCGACCGTCGCGCGGTACTCGTCGATGAGGCGCCGTTCGACACGGCGGACCTCGGCGGCGCCGAACGGGTCGAGGACGGTTCCGCGCAGCCGGCGCATCGGGCGCAGGACGCGGAACGCGGCACGGAATCCCGCGCCGAGTTCGATCTTGTTCTTCATGCCCAGCGCGCGTAGCGCCGGGGGATGCAGCCGGTAGGCGATCTTCGCGTCAGGGCCGAACTGAGCCGTCACCTCGTCGTGGAAACGCGGGTCCAGGGACAGGCGTGCGACCTCGTATTCGTCCTTGTACGCCATGAGCTTGTGCAGGTGGACGGCCACGGCATCGGTCAGCGCGGTGCGGTCGGGGGTGCGCGCGCTTTCGCGTTGCCGCACCAGTTCGACCCACCGGACGTAGCGGCGGGCGTAGGCGACGTCCTGGTAGGCGATCAGCTCGGGGATGCGCACGCGCATCAGGCGGTCGAGCTCACCACCCGGGGTCGCGCGGACTTCGGCGAACAGCGGTTCAGCCAAGGCGGAGAGACGACGGTCGACACGAGCGGGGGCCGCCGAAAGCAGCGCCGCAGCGAACGCCTCGGGGTCGGCGATCATCAGCCGGCCGTAGCGGAAGGCGGACCGGTTCTTGTCGACGGCGACACCGTTGGCGGCGATGGCGTCCTCGAGGGCGGATGCCGGGATCGGTACGGCGCCGCACTGGTAGGCCGCTCCCACGAGGAACAGATTCGCGAACAGGTCGCTGCCGAACAACGCGGTGGAAACTGTTCTGGCGTCGACGGTCTCGAGCCGTTGAACGCGTTGGGCCACCGCGTCCAGGATCGGGCCGGTGTCCGGGAAGGACACCGACGGGTCGACGACCATCCGCCCGGTCGCCACCTCAGTGGTGGACAGCACCGCCACGGTGTGATCGGGGTTGGCGGCGGCGAGATTGCGCGGCTCCGCAGCGACCAGTACGTCGCAGCCGAGGTAGAGGTCGCACTCACCGGCGGCGGCCTTGTTCGCCACGTCGAGCGGTTCAGCGCTGATCTTCACGTCGGATACGACGGCGCCGCCCTTCTGAGCCAGCCCGGTCTGGTCCAGTGTGCGCACGTTGAGACCCGTCAGCGCCGCCGCGGTGCTGAGCATCTGCGCCAGCGTGACGACGCCGGTGCCCCCCACACCGGTGATGCGGATCGTGTGAGTGGTGGCCAGCGGAGGACGGTCGGGTTCGGGGAGGTCCTCAAGGGTCTCCCGCGGCCGCCCCGGCGCGCTGGGTGTGGTCGCCGTGACCGTCACGAAGGACGGGCAGTCGCCGGCCAGGCACGAGTAGTCCCGATTGCACGACGATTGATCGATCCGCGTCTTGCGGCCGAACTCGGTGTCGACCGGGACCACCGACAGGCAGTTCGACTTCTGCCCGCAGTCCCCGCACCCCTCGCACACGCGCTCGTTGATGATCACTCGCTGTGCGGGTTCGGGTGCGCGACCACGCTTACGCTTGCGCCGCAGTTCAGTGGCGCACTCCTGGTCATGGATCAGGACGGTGACCCCCGGTGTCGCGGCCAACGACTCCTGCGCCTCCACGATTCGGTCTCGTGACCACACCTGAACGCCCCTGGGCAGTTTCACTCTGCGGTAGCGCTTGACGTCGTCGGTCGTGATGAGGATGCGCGCCACGCCCTCGGCCACCAGTTCCTGGCAGATCGACGGCACGGACATCAGGCCGACTGCCTGCTGCCCGCCCGTCATGGCGACCGCCGAGTTGTACAGCAGCTTGTAGGTGATGTCGATGCCGGCCGCGACCGCAGCGCGTACAGCGAGCGATCCGGAGTGGTGGAAGGTGCCGTCGCCGATGTTCTGGAAGAGGTGTGTGCGTTCGATGAACGGCGCCATACCGATCCACAGGGCACCCTCGCCGCCCATCTGCGCCATGCCGACGACATCGCCCACCTGTTGGGGTTGCATGGTGGCGGCCAAGCCGTGGCACCCGATCCCCGCGCCGACGGTGGCGCCGTCCGGGACCTTCGTGGAGATGTTGTGCGGGCAGCCCGAACAGAAGTACGGGGTGCGGCTGATGAGCGGCAGGGTGATCCGGCCACGGCCGGCGCGGTTGTCGCGTGCCTCGACCCAGCTCCGCACGGCCGCGAATTCAGTTGTGAGGGAAAGTCGTTGGGCCAGCCGGTCGGCGATCACGTCGGGATCCAGTTCGCCGTCCGCCGGGATCAGCGAGTCGCCCTCGGGGGTGTGCTTGCCCGAGATGCGCGGGGCACTCTCCGAACCGTAGAGGACGTCTTTGATCTGCGCTTCGATGAAGGACCGCTTCTCCTCGACCACGATGATCTCGTCGAGTCCACGGGCGAACTCCCTGATCGTCGTCGGCTCGAGTGGGAAGACCATGCCCAGCTTCAACAGCCGGACACTGCCCGGATCCACGCCCAGCGTGGACATCGCCTGCTGCAGGTCGCGAAACGTCTTGCCTGCGCTGACAATTCCGACGGTGTTGCATGGGGAGCTTGTGACGATCCGGTCCAACCGGTTCGCCCGCGCGTAGTCGCGGGCCAGCTGCAGTCGCACCCCGGCCTGGCTGCGCTCCATATCCGTCAGGTGAGGCTGCAGCATGGTGGTGACGATGCGATGGCGATAGGGCGCGGCGCTGCCGTCGTGGTGCGGCATCGACGGTTGCACCCGATCCGGGTCCAGTGTCACGGTGCCGGATCCGTCGGCGACGTTCGTCGCGATCTTCATGGCGACCCACAACCCACAGGCGCGGGAGAGTGCGATCCCGTGCAGTCCGAAGTCCAGGATGTCCTGCGAGTCGGCGGGATAGAGCACGGGCAGCCGCAGATCGGCGAGCAGTCCCTCGGACGTGCCGGGAACCGTGGAGGACTTGGCCGCGGGGTCGTCGCCGACCAGTGCCAGCACGCCGCCCTCGGGATGTGTGCCCATGAGGTTGGCGTGGCGCACCGCGTCGGAGGCGCGGTCGAGGCCAGGGGATTTGCCGTACCAGACGCCGAACACCCCGTCGACGCGCTTGTCGTCCTGCGCGGAGGCGATCTGGGTGCCCTGCACCGCCGTGGCCGCGAGTTCCTCGTTGACACCGGGACGGAAGACCACGTCGGCCTCCGCGAGCTGTTGACCGATGCGGATGAGTTCGGTGTCGTAGCCCGCCAACGGCGAACCTTCGTAGCCGGAAATGAAGCCCGCAGTCCGCCGTCCGGCACGCCGGTCGGCCCGGCGGATGTCCAAGGGGAGTCTTGCGAGGGCTTGGATACCGGTCAAATGCACAAAGCCCGTTTGCAACTCATACCGGTCGCTGAGAACTGTCATCTCGAATCACCCACTCGGTTCAGGTCGTTGAGGCCGCGCTGTCGGCAGGCGTGGCGCTGTCCACACCAATCTCTTGAACGACAGTAAAGATACTAGCAGCCCGTAAGGCCTCGGACTGCCGGTACGGCGCTGAATGGTTGGCAGGAAAGGGAATTCAGTCGGCGTGGGAGGCGGCCCGCGCGGCCGCGACACCGATAGCCGCGTACGCGATCATGTCGATGTAGTCGGTCACCGGCCGATCGAGGTGGCGGACGCTGATCAAGATGCCCTCGAGGAAGACGTGGGCAGCATCGGTGATCAGCTGCCGGTCAGCGTCGGGGGGTGCGTGCTTGTCGACGACTGCGAGCAGGCGCTGCTCGGTCCAATCCTGGAGTTGTAGGTAGGCGTCGCGCACGGCGACCGAGTGCTCCATCCGCTCGTACGCCGCCCGGTGTAGGTGGCGGTAGGGCCTGAGCCGGTCGAGGAAGGCCACCAGTTCCCGGTGGGGATCACCGCCGATGATCGGATCCCGTTCGATGCTGCGGTGGGTCTCGCGAAAGATCTTGTCCAGCACAGCGGCCAGCAAGTCGTCTTTGGTGGGGTAGTACCACAGCACCGCAGCGGGCGCGAGGCCGACCGCCTTGCCGACCGCGGCGATGCTCGTCTCGCGAAACCCGTTGTTCTTGAGCAGTTCGACGGCGGCATTGAGGACTGCGGCCTGGCGTTCGGGCTTCGGGACGCCTTGATTGTTCCTTGGCACGACACCGACCTTCTGCTCTGACCAACGGCTCTTGACGTACGGTCAACAGGCTACCGCACGATAGCGCAGCCCAGGCCCTTTCACCGGCTCGCGCCATCGCCGGCCAGCTGCCGATCCCGCGCGAAAGCGACGTACCACGCAAGGACGTCGGGATTGGCCACGGCGGTCGATCCGACCGTTTCCTCGGTGGCACGGCCGGCGAGCACGCCTTTGATCAACATCTCCGTTCGCTTGTTGGTGTGCGTCAGCGGAACGCCGGGGGCCGCGACGATCTCGTCGGGCAGATGGCGTGGTGACGCGATGGTGCGGATCGCGTGGCGAATGCGCGCCTCGAGGACGTCGTCGAGTTCGGCACCCGGGCCGAGGACGACGAAAAGTGGCATGTAATAACGTCCGTCGGCCTCTTCTACGCCGACGACAAGTGAGTCCGCGATCTCGGGGACGGTCTCGAGCGCCGCGTAGATCTCCGCGCTGCCGAGTCTGACGCCCGATCGATTGAGCGTCGCGTCGGAGCGGCCGTGCACGACGAAGCCGCCACTGGCCGTCTCGGTGACCCAGTCCCCGTGCGTCCACACGGCAGGGAACCGCTCGAAGTAGGCGGAGCGATATCGGGCGCCGTCGGTGTCGTTCCAGAACATCACCGGCATCGAGGGCATCGGTCGGGTGATCACCAGTTCACCGACGGTGTCCACCACCGGCTGGCCGGCTTCGGACCACACCTGGGCGGCCACGCCGAGCGCCGGTCCCTGGAGCTGGCCGAGCCGGACGGGCTCGAGCGGATTCGAATCGAGGAAGCTGCTGCAGATCTCGGTGCCCCCGGACACGGAGCCGAGGTGCACATCGGGTCCGGCCTCCCGCTGGGTCCACTCCCAGGTCGAGTCGGACAGCGGGGATCCGGTCGAGAGAATCTGCTGCAACGAGTTCAGATCCCAGTCCGTGCCCGGTCGCAACCCGGCTCGCTGAACGCGGGCCAGATATGCGGCGCCCACGGCGAATTGCGTCGTGTTGGTCTGGGTGGTCACCTCGAACAGGCGGTCGGGTCGAGGGTGAGTCGGTGATCCGGAGTAGGTCACCACCGCGGCACCGCAGATCAAGTTCATCAGCAGGGTGTTCCACACCATCCACGACGTGTTGGCGGCAGCGAAGTACACGTCGTCGATGCCCGCGTCGTGGTTGAGTGCGACGCTCTTCCAGGCCTCGAGCACGATGCCGCCGTGTCCGTGCACGATGCCCTTCGGCGCTCCGGTCGTGCCCGAGGTGAACAGCACCCAGAGGGGATGATCGAATGGAACCCGTTCGTAGTGGGGTGCTGCGTCGCCCGAACTGAGCGTGTCGAAGTCGAGCCAACCGCCCTCGCCGGCAGTGGGCCGGCCGTGTCGGACGAGTACCGAGTGCTCGACGGAGGGCAGCGCAGCGCGCAGGTGTTCGAGGCCGGCCCTGCTGTCGACGTCCTTGCCGTTGTAGCGGTGGGCGGCCGAGCCGATCAGCAGCTTGGGCTCGAGCTGACCGAGCCGGTCCAGCGTGGTGCGCGCCGACATCTCCGGTGAGCTGATCGCCCAGATGGCGCCGACGCTCGCGGCCGCCAGCGCTGCGATGACGGCTTCCGCGACGTTGGGCAGTACCGCGGCGACCCGATCCCCCGGACCGACACCGAGCTCTCGCATCGCTGATCCCAGCGCTGCGACCCTGGCTTCGATTGTGCGCCAGCTCATCCGACGCTCGGTGAGGTCCTCGGCCACGTCGATGACGGCTGTGTCGTCGGCACGATCCGGCCTGCAGGCGTAGCGAAGCACGTTCTCTGCGAAGTTCAACCGGGCGCCGGGGTACCAGACCGCGCCCGGCATCCGCTCCTCGGCCAGCGCGGGTCCGGTGAATCCGTCGCCGATGACGTCGAAGTACTCGCGCACGCCGTCCCAGAACAGTGAGAGCTCGGCGACCGACCATTCCCATGCCTGCCGGTAATCGTCGATGCGCACGCCGTGCTTTCCACCCACCCAGCGCAGGAACTGGCTGAGCTGGCATCCGGCCGCCGCGTTCGTGTCGGGACGCCACGTGACCTGCGGGAGATCACGCTGCGGCGTCACGACGGCACTCCGACCGATTCGGTGCTCAGACCCGTGGCGAGCACTTCGTCCAGCACCGCCCGCAGCTCGTCGCCGGACGTGGTGGTACGCCAGCCGATGTGTCCGTCGGGTCGGATCAGCACCGCGCCGTGCGCACCGATTCCGAACACATCCACGCCGGAGGTGTCCACGTCGACTCCGACGCGCAGGGCGCGGCCCGGAATGGCGCCTCTGCCGGTGTGCCATGCCTCGATCCAGTCCGTCGCCTGCGTGCCGGCGACCAGCGTCAGCCCAGGACCTGCCAGGTCGACCGTCGACATCCGCGCACCGGCACAGCGCACCCAGGCGTGGGGGAGGCGCCCCCCGACCACCCCGTGGTCGGGGGGAAACACCGCCGCGTGCGGCGCAGTCGCCACGCCGTACGTGTAGCCGATCTCCTGGTCGAGGTCGACGAAGTGCGCGCGTTGCTCGGGGATGGCCGCTGCGAGCGACGATCGCGCGGCAGCGGCCGTTTCCGGATCGTCGCTCTCCAACGCGGCCGCGACCTCGGGTGTCCGCGGACCGATCCCGGCCTCGGCCATCTTGATCGCGTTGGTGAGGCTGAAGTTCCCGTTGTCCACCGCCACGGGTCGGCGCTCGGCCTCGTAGCTGTCCAGGAGACGCTCCGGCGCCCAGCCTTGAATGACCGCGGCGAGCTTCCAGCCGAGGTTGACGGCGTCGGCCAGACCGGTGTTCATCCCGTAGCCGCCGGTCGGCGGGAACTGGTGCGCGGCGTCACCGGCCAGGAAGATGCGGCCCTGTCGATACCGCTCGGCGATTCTCATGCACAGTGCCCACGTGCCAACGGATTTCACGTCCACCTCGAGGTCCGCGATCCCGGTGGCCGCACGCACGATCTCCACACACCGCTCGGCTGGGTAGTCCGCGACCGATTCGACGGCCGTGTCGATCCCGAAGTTGAAAGTCCACCGTTCACGGCCGTCCATCGCGATCATCACGCCCGGCGCGGCGGTGTTCAGTAGCCACGTCAGCACGCTCAGGTCGGTGCCGAGATGCGACCGGAGGTCGGCATGGAAGTAGATGTTGATCTGCTGGCCGAGGGTGAGCGCGGTGCGGGAATCGGCCGGGAGCCAGCCGCACGACGATGCGGCCGACCCGACGGCTGCCACCACGTAGTCGAACGACGTCGTTGCGGGCTCGGGTCCGGTCAGCACGTCGATTGTTCCGTCCCGCTCGACGACATCGACGACCGGCGTGCGGAACCTGATTGTTGACATGCCCTGGGCCCGAACGGCATCCAGCAGGTGCCTCTGCACCCGGTCCTGCGGGCAGGACACTCGGCGGGTGGGGGAGTAGTCGCGTCGGCCGTCGGTCGGCGGATCAGCCCACCAGAGATGCCCGAACTCCTCACCGGTGAGGGTGTGCCGCCACTCGATCCGTCGGGAGGTCTCCCCGGCGAAGGCCTCGCGCTGTACGCGATCGGCGATCCCGATACTGCGGAACAGTTCCATCGTCCGCGTGTTCACCACATGCGCCCGAGGGTGCGGGTTGACGCCGGGGAACCGCTCGAAAAGCGTGCTGCGAATCCCGAACTGGCCCAACACATGTGCCAATGTCAAGCCGACAGGTCCGGCCCCGACGATCGCGACGTGACGGGGACTTCTCATGGCCCCTGCGGTGGCGACTTCCGTTGTCATTGTGGAACCTCGAGGTGTTGTGCGAGCCGCGGTCGACACCGCGTCACTCATGAATGATGTTCAAGAGAACAGTGGCACCGTTGCGGCTGTCAGTCAACCTCTTGGGGAATTGGGGGAGCGACGGAACCGAGTCTCTTGTATGTAAGACAAGAGGGTCGTATGGTCGGCATCAGAGACTCGATCGGCTGAAATCCGAAAGGACATTCCCAGATGCGGCTGTACTCGACGGCGGAGGGTATTGCCCGCGAAGACTCACCGGGTGAGCTCGCTCTGCTGACACTCGACGCCCCCGACCTCGGCGCGCTGCTGCGGACCGCATCGATCGAGGACGCGCGCACCGCAAAGGTCCGCGCTCGCATCCCGCTCCACGATGCCGTGCTCCTCGCGCCGGTGCCCCGTCCCGGAAAGGTCGCCATCGTCGGCCTGAACTACACCAGTCACCTCGACGAGGTGCGCGAACTCTTCGCGGATCGATTGCCCGCGCTGCCGACCGAACCCAACGTGCACCTGACGGCGGGCTCGGCGGTCATCGGTCCCGGCGCGGCGATCGCACTCCCGGCGATCGCCCCCTCCGCCGTCGACTACGAAGGCGAGATCGCAGTCGTCATCGGACGCGCCGCGACCGACGTCAGCGCAGACATCGCGTGGTCGTACGTCGCCGGGCTGACGGTGGCCAACGACGTCAGCGCCCGTGACGTGCAGCGGCGAGCGATGGAAGGCGACGTCACGGTGTCCGTCGGTTTGGCGAAGAGCTTCGACACCTTCAAACCCATCGGACCGTGCCTGGTGACCGCCGACGAGTTCGGTGTTCCCTTGGATTTGCGCCTGCGTACGACGGTGAACGGCGAGCTCCGGCAGGACGCCGGCACCGCCGAGTTCCTCTACCAGATCCCGGAACTCGTCGGCTACGCGTCACGCTGGTTCACCCTGGAGCCCGGCGATGTCCTGCTGACCGGTTCACCGCGCGGGGTCGGGCATTTCAGCAATTCGTTCCTCGCCGACGGCGACGTCGTTGAGATCACGGTCGACCGTATCGGCACGCTGACGAACATCGTTGCGGGCGTTCAACATCGACGATCAGATGTTCGTCGCGACACGCACCAGGTGCGCGATGGCGCGTGAGCGGCTGTGGGTCGGCCAGGCGATGACCGTCGTGACCTGCGGCGCATCGACGACCGGGACCGCGGTGACGCCGTCACGCAACTGGGCGCGGGCCGAATCCGGCACGAGCATGTACGTGCGGTCGAGCGAAATCAATTGCTGCAGTTGGGTGTGATCGCGAACCGCGGGTCCGGGACCGTCCGGATAGGTTCCGTCCCGATCCGGCCACCGCGGTGCGGGAAGGCCGACCAGCTCGTCGAGCTCGCTCGTGCGCAGAGCGCGACGCGCGGTGAGTGGATGCCCGGCGGGCAGGACCGCGACCTGACCTTCGGTGAGCAACTCTTCCGCGTCGAGGCCCGTCGTCCGATCGAAGGGTCGATATAGGAGAGCGACATCGGCACGTCCGGTGCGCAGCAGTCGCTCCTGCTCGCCGGGGGCACAGAGGATCACCTCCACGTGAACGGAGCCGGGTTCGGCCGCGTAGGCGTCCAGCAGCTTGGCGAGCAGATCACTGGAGGCCCCCGCCTTGACGGTCAGCACGAGGCGCGGCTCGCCCGCTGCGGCAAGTGCGGCACGTTGCGTGCGCCGCTCGGCCGCCTCCAGGGCGTCGAGGACGATCCGAGCTTCACCGAGCAGGACCGTTCCCGCTTCGGTGAGAGTCACCGATCGGCTGTTGCGATGGAGCAATTCGGCGCCGAGACGCCGCTCGAGCCGGCTGATCGCCCGGGACAGCGGCGGTTGCGCGATGCCGAGGCGTTCGGCGGCACGGCCGAAATGCAACTCCTCAGCCACTGCCAAGAAGTAGTGCAGTTCTCGCGTCTCCACCCGGACAGGCTACGACCTCGGCCGATACCGCGGAGGTATCAGTTGAGATCCGATCGGTCTTGGACGGTGCCGCCGCCCAGCCGACACGATCGACGGCATGGAAAACACGAAAGTTGCGCTGGTCACCGGCGCGAACAAGGGCATCGGCTACGAGATCGCACGGGGCCTCGGCGCCCTGGGCTGGACTGTGGGCGTGGGAGCCCGCGACCGGGAGCGGGGCGAGGACGCCGTGGCGCGGCTGCGGGCCGCCGGTGTCGATGCCTTCGGCGTGGCGGTCGACGTCACCGACGACGAGAGCGTCACGTCGGCCGCGGAGCTGATCGCCGAGCGTCACGGGCACCTGGACGCCCTGGTGAACAACGCCGGAATCACCGGCGGCCCGGATCAGCAGCCCAGCACCGTCGACCCGGAGGTCATCCGGACGGTCGTCGAGACCAACGTCATCGGTGTCGTCCGGGTCACCAATGCGATGCTGCCGCTGCTGCGCCGTGCCGCCTCCCCACGGATCGTCAACATGTCGAGCAGCGTGGGGTCGCTGACCCGTCAGGCCGGCACGGGCGGCGAAACCACGACGGGACCGATAGGAGTGGCGTATTCACCGTCGAAGACCTTCCTCAACGCCGTCATGCTGCAGTACGTCCGAGAGCTCGCCGACACCGGCATCCTGATCAACGCCGCGTGCCCGGGCTTCGTCGCTACCGATCTGAACGGCTTCCGCGGCGTCCGTACCCCAGAACAGGGCGCGGCCGTCGCCATCCGCCTTGCCTGCCTACCCGACGACGGTCCGACCGGTGGCTTCTTCGAAGACGCCGGCGAAGTGCCCTGGTAACCGGAGGCAGCCGTCCTGGCATGATGTGCCGGTGCCACGATCGTGGCAGGGGAGGGTGCAGCAATGACGGACCAGGCCGCAGACGCAGATCTCGTAGCGGGTGTGCCGCGTCGGCGCATCGTCATCGCCTCGATGGTCGGCACCACCATCGAGTTCTACGACTTCTACATCTATGCCACCGCCGCGGTGTCGGTGTTCCCGCACCTGTTCTTTCCGAAGAGCGATTCCACGACGGCGCTGCTGGCGTCGCTGGCCACGTTCGGTCTCGCGTTCGTGGCCCGGCCGCTGGGTTCGGTGCTGTTCGGCCACTTCGGCGATCGCGCCGGCCGCAAGACCACGCTGGTCGCCTCATTGCTGGTGATGGGCATCGCGACGTTCGCGATCGGCCTGCTGCCGACCTACTCGCAGGTCGGGCTCATCGCGCCCGCCCTGCTCGCACTCATGCGCTTCTCCCAAGGCCTGGCGCTCGGCGGCGAGTGGAGCGGTGCGGCGCTACTGGCCACCGAGACCGCCAAACCCGGCAAACGCGGGTGGGCGGCGATGTGGCCGCAGCTCGGCGCCCCGCTCGGCTTCCTCCTCGCCAACAGCATCTTCCTGGGCTTGATCCTGTGGCTCGGCCACAGCAACGTCACCCCCGACCTGGACGGTGCGTTCCTGACCTGGGGCTGGCGCGTGCCGTTCCTGCTGAGCGCGGTGATGGTCGCGCTCGGCCTCTACGTGCGGCTGCGCATCATGGAGACCCCGGTGTTCACCCGCGCGGTGGAACGCGGCGAGAAGGTCAAGGCCCCGCTGGCCGAGGTGTTCCGCACGAGCTGGCGCCAGCTGATCATCGGCACGTTCGTGATGCTCGCGACGTACACGCTGTTCTACATCGTCACGACGTGGGTGCTCAGCTTCGGTACCGGCAAGAAGCCGCCGGAGGGCAGCGGCCGCGGCTTCCCGTACGTCGACTTCCTCCAGATGCAGCTCATCGCCGTGCTGTTCTTCGCCGCCGTGTTGCCGATCTCGGGCCTGTGCGCCGACCGGTTCGGGCGGCGCCGCACATTGCTGACCGTCACCGCGGGCATCATGGTCTACGGCCTGTTGTTCACCCCGTTGCTGGGCTCGCCCGACACCTCGACGGCGACCATGCTGCTCTTCCTCATCATCGGGATGACGCTGATGGGCTTCACCTTCGGACCGATGAGCGCCGTGCTGCCGGAACTGTTCCCGACCAACGTGCGCTACACCGGATCGGGCATCGCCTACAACGTCTCCAGCATCCTCGGCGCGGCGGTCGCACCGTTCATCGCCACCTGGCTGGCGACGACCTACGGCGTCGGCTGGGTGGGGGTGTACCTGCTGATCGCTGGTTCGCTCACCCTCATCGCGCTGCTGGTCATGCGTGAGACGAAGGACGCCCCGCTGGACTCCGTGGACACCGCGCAGCGAGTGCCCTAAGTCTCGGGCGGGCCGGCCCGCAGCAGGCTGGCCAATATGAGCAGCAGGGCGGTCTGCGCCAGGATTCCGGGCGCCAGCGTCGGCGCGGGCCCGACCGCCTTGGTGGCCGCCAACCACCACTGCTCGGTCGCGGCGAGCGAATCCCACGTGTCGGCGTACCGCTGATCGAGGGGTCCGGCGTTGTGGTTGGCCGCCGCGTGGTCGAGCACGCCGTAGATCGACGCGCCCATGACCAGCACCGCCAGCCCGCGCGCGGCGACGTGCGCGGGTCTGCCGCGCAGACAGGCCAACACGAGCGCGACGAGGAGCACGGCCAGCGCGATCCAGGGGATGAGTTGTTCGACGTCGTTCCAGTGGCGCTCGGAGGCCAGTTCGAATGCGGTCGCGCAGATGCCGGCCAGGGTCAGGATCAGCAGCGCTCGACGGACGACTGTCGACGGGGTGACGGACGGCCGGGTCCGCGTCAGCGTCACGGCGTCAGCGCCGCGACGATCTTGTTCACGGTGTCCTCACCCGGGTTGTATTTCGCGAGGTTGTCCCGCAGCTTCTGCAGATTCGGATCGTCCGGCGGATAGGGCCGGTACTCGACGACCTCGTGCGCCCAGCGCTCGGCGTTCTTGACCCCGGCTCTGTCCAGCGCCGCGGTGATGTCGTCCACCGGTGCAGTGTTGGCAGACACCTTCTCACCCGCCTGGGCGGCTTGCGCAGAAGTGGTTGCTGGACTTTGCGATTCGCTGTCCTTCGACGAGGTTGACCCGCCGCACGCGGCCGTGGCTACTGCCATGACGGCGATCATCACGATCAAGGAAAGCCTTGCCTTACCAGGCATTTCGTCCCCTTCCGGTCAGAAGGTCAGTGTAGGGCCGGGGTTCGTGCATCGGACCTCTTCGGGAAAGTCGTGACCGGGTAGGGGTTCGCTAGCGTGGCAGCGAGTGCGGCGAGACTACGGAAGTTGACGGGAATCTCGCGAAATCCGTCAACTTCCGTAGTCTCGCCGCGCGGTTAACGCCGGCGTAACGCAATCCGCTCCAGACGCGACGTATCAGATGCGTCGGTTCATCGGAGAACCGCCTGCGGACGCGGCGTGCCAAGCAGCGGCACCGCCCGCGCACCTATCCACGGAACACACGCCACACGGCGAGCCTCAAGAGGATGGCGATACACGAGATGAGATTCCTACAGAGTTTCCGGCGCAAGCTGCTTGCCGGTACGGCGGCGGCGCTGCTGCTGCCCGGCCTGATCGCCGTCGCCGGCACGTCGGCGACCGCGAACGCGTACTCCCGACCGGGCCTGCCGGTCGAGACGCTGATGGTGCCGTCGCCCGCCATGGGCCGCGACATCCCGGTGAAGTTCCAGGGCGGCGGCCCCAAGGCCGTCTACCTGCTCGACGGGCTGCGGGCGCGTGACGACAACAGCGGCTGGGACATCGAGACAGCGGCGTTCGAGAACTACTTCGAATCCGGCCTGTCGGTCGTGATGCCCGTCGGCGGCATGTCCAGCTTCTACACCAACTGGCAGGGCCCGGCCGTCGGCAACGGCCAGACCTACACCTACCAGTGGGAGACCTTCCTGACCTCGGAGTTGCCGGCCTACCTGGCCGCCAACAAGGGCATCTCGCCCAGCGGCAACGCCGTCGTCGGGCTGTCCATGTCCGGGAGTTCGGCGCTGATCCTGGCCGCCAACTACCCCGGCCAGTTCAGCTACGCGGCCTCGCTGTCGGGCTACCTCAACCTGTCCGACGGTCTCTGGCCGACGCTGGTCGGCTTCGCCATGCGCGACGCCGGCGGCTTCAACGCCAACGCCATGTGGGGCCCCGGCGGCGGTCCGGCCTGGAAGCGCAACGATCCGACGGTCAACGTCGGCAAGCTGGTCGCCAACGGCACCCGCATCTGGGTGTACTGCGGCACCGGCCGTCCGGGTGAGCTCGGTGGCGGCGGCGACATCGCCGGCCAGCTGCTCGAGGGCATCACCCTGGACAGCAACCGGAACTTCCAGCGCCAGTACACCGCGGCCGGCGGCAGCAACGGGACCTTCAACTTCCCACCCAACGGCACGCACGGATGGGGTTACTGGGGTGCGCAGCTCAACGCGATGAAGGGCGACATCCAGCGCACGCTGGGCGCCTGAGCCGAAACGACAGCGGCCGGCTTGGGGGATTCCCGCAAGCCGGCCGCCGTCGTATCAGGATCAGTTCCGCAGGGCCGTGGCGTCGATGACGAACCGGTACCGCACGTCGCTGGCGAGGACGCGCTCGTAGGCCTCGTTGATGTAATCCGGCTGGATCACCTCGATCTCCGGGACCACGCCGTGCTCGGCGCAGAAGTCCAGCATCTCCTGCGTCTCGGCGATACCGCCGATCAGCGAACCGGCGATGCTGCGGCGGCCGCCGATCAGACCGTGAGCGGGCACGGTCATCGGATTCTCGGGCAGGCCGAGCTCGACCAGCGTGCCGTCGACCCGCAGCAGGCTCAGGTACGCGCCCATGTCGATGTTCGCCGACACCGTGTTGAGGATCAGGTCGAACGCTCCGCGCAGCTCGGTGAAGGTCTGCTCGTCGGAGGTCGCGTAGTAGGCGTCGGCGCCCAACCGCAGCCCGTCCTCCATCTTCTTGAGCGACTGGCTCAGCACGGTCACCTCCGCGCCCATCGCCTTGGCGAGTTTCACGGCGAGGTGGCCCAGTCCGCCGAGGCCGATCACCGCGACCTTGCTGCCCGGGCCGGCGTTCCAGTGCCGCAGCGGCGAGTAGGTGGTGATGCCCGCGCACAGCAGCGGCGCGGCGGCGTCGAGCGCGACGGCGTCGGGGATGCGCAGCACGTAGTTCTCGTCGACGACGATCGCGCCGCTGTACCCGCCCTGGGTGCGTTCCCCGTCGCGGCCGACGGCGGCGTAGGTGCCGACCATCCCGGTGCCGGTGCAGTACTGCTCGAGTCCGGCGCGGCAGTTCTCGCACTCGCGACAGGAATCGACGAAACAGCCCACGCCGACCCGGTCGCCGACCTGGTAGCGCGTGACGTCGGACCCGACGGCGGTGACGATGCCGGCGATCTCGTGACCCGGCACGATCGGATACTGCGAGCGGCCCCATTCACCCTTGACGGTGTGGATGTCGGAGTGGCAGATCCCGCTGAAGTGGATGTCGAACGCCACGTCGTGGGGACCGACCTCACGACGCGTGATCGTGGTTTCCTTCAACGGTTCGGTCGCCGAGAATGCGGCGTAAGCAGAAACAGAAGTACCCATAGTCCTCTTCGTTCGGTAATCGATTGACAGGCCGCGACACGCGGCAACCCACTGGCGCAACGGCCCGCGGCCGTCCCACGATTCCCGAACGGGGTGTGAGACCTGTCCTACAGGCCGGGCGCGCGGAATCCCGCGTTGAACGACGTCCGCGCGTACGACACCACGCCGGCCTTGGTGTAGGGGTCGGCTGCCGCGAGCGCGTCGGCCTCCTCGGCGCTGAGGTCACCGGTGACCAGTATGGCCCCGGTCTGACTCTCGACCCGACCGGCGAGCAGGATGCGGCCGGCCTCGACCTCGGCGCCCAGCCACTCGAGATGGGCGGGACGGCTCTGGTCGATGACGTCGAGCGGTTGCAGATAGGTCAGCGTCAGCACGTGGAACACCGGCGAAGGGTAGCCGATCCGCCGGACGGCCTGTCACATGACAGACACATCGGCACCGCGTTCTTAACGATCGGTTACCTCGCGGCAACCACCGGCGCCCTGCCGCCGCGAAAACTGTCAGGTGACAGAAATGCCGCCGTCGACGTCGGCCCCGCGAGCTTCGGGAGCACCCTTGACCAGCGACCTCCGCACGTCCGACGGCGTCACGGCACCGTCGTCGACCGCCACCACCGCCGGTGCCCGGGCGCACGCCCGCGCTCAGCACGGCCGCACCGCCGATCACATGCGCCACGTCCCGGCCGCATCCGGCCCCGCGCCGGACGGGATCCCGGCAGAACGGCTGACCTGGTCCGAAAGCGTGGCGCCCGGTGGCTACACCACCGCGGTCCTGGCCCGCGGCACCCGGATCCGGCTGACCGACGTCGACGGCGACGCCTGTGCGCACCTGCTGCTGCACCGCGCCGACGCGACCCATGAGCGGCTCAACGTCGCCGACACGGTCAAGGTGCCGTGGCAGGCCTATCTCGGGGTCGGTCACCCGCTGCTCAGTGGCTTCGGCCGGGTGCTGGCGACCGTCGTCGCCGACAGTTCCGGACACCACGACGCCCTGGCGGGGACGACGACGCGGGCAGGCAACGAGGCGAAGTACGGCGCCGCGGCTCCGGAGTCCCCGTCGCCCGCGGGCCGCGAGCTGCTGCTGCTCGCGGCACTGAAAAACGGCCTGTCGCAACGTGATCTGGTGCCGTCGGTGTCGTTCTTCAAAGGTGTGCGCGCCGACGACGAGGGTGCGCTGCGGTGGCAGGGGTCGGCGGGTGCGGGCACCGCGGTGGAGCTGCTGCTGCACGTCGACACCATCGTCTCGGTCGCCAACACCGCCCACCCACTCGATCCGCGACCGCAGTTCACCTGCTCGACCCTGCTCGTCCACGCCTGGCCCGCCGCCGCCGAACTCGACGCGCTCAGCGCGGGGGACCTCGTCGGTTCGCTCGGACCCGAACACCGCCAGGCCATCGCCAACACCGACGCCGATCTCACCGCCCGAGGAGTGCTGTGACCACCATCGAGGCCCTCGTCCCCGGACGGACCGTGCTCGACGAACCGGTCGCGGCCAGGGCGCCGTGGTCGGCGGTCGTGGCCGCCGGTGACGTGCTGACCATCGTCGACCTCGCGGGCAACCAGGCCGTCGACTGCCTGCTTTACTCGGCGGCCGACACCGCGGTCCGCTACTCCGCACCGGAAACCATTGCGCGCCAAGGTCGTATCGCGCTGACCACCGGATCGGTTTTGCGCGCCGACACGGGCGCGGCGCTGATGACCGTCGTCGCCGACGAGGTGGGCGTGCACGACACCCTCGGCGGCGCATGCTCGAAGGAGTCGAACACGCTGCGCTACGGTCAGCACACCCGCGCCCAGCACGGCTGCATGGAGAACTTCCTCATCGAGGGGGCGCGCTGGGGGCTCGGCGCCCGCGACCTGTCGAGCAACATCAACTGGTTCATGAACGTGCCCGTCGACCCCGACGGGGCCCTGGGCATCGTCGACGGACTGTCCGGCCCCGGTAAGCGGGTCGCGCTGCGCGCAGACGTCGACACCCTGGTTCTGGTGTCGAACTGCCCGCAGATCAACAACCCGTGCAACGCCTTCGACCCCACCCCGGTCCGGATGATCGTGACGCGCCCGTGACGACGGCGCTGATCGCCAACCGCGGCGAGATCGCGGTGCGCCTCATCCGGTCCGCCCGCGACCTCGGGTTGCGTACGGTGGCCGTGTTCTCCGACGCCGACCGCGGCGCACCGCACGTCAGTCTCGCCGACGACGCGGTGCGGCTCGGCCCGCCCGCCCCGCAGGAGAGCTACCTGCGCATCGAGGCCATCCTCGACGCCGCGCGGCGCAGCGGCGCCGACATGATCCACCCCGGTTACGGATTCCTCTCCGAGGACACCGATTTCGCGACCGCGGTGGAGGCGGCAGGACTCGTCTTCGTCGGGCCGACACCCGAGCAGCTGCGGGTGTTCGGCACCAAACACACCGCGCGGGCAGCCGCCCGCGCCGCCGGTGTCCCGGTGTTCCCCGGCTCGGAGCTGCTGGCCGACGCCGCCGCCGCCCTCGACGCCGCGGACGAGATCGGCTACCCGGTCATGCTCAAGGCCACCGGCGGGGGCGGCGGAATCGGCATGCAGGTGTGCCGCAACCCGATCGAACTGCGCGCGGCGTTCGACCGGGTGGCGCGGCTGGCCGAACGCAGCTTCGGCAGGGCGGGCGTGTTCGTCGAGCGGTTCGTCGACAGCGCCCGGCATGTGGAGGTCCAGATCTTCGGCGACGGCCGCGGCGGCGTGGTGTCACTCGGCGACCGCGACTGTTCGCTGCAGCGGCGCAACCAGAAGGTGATCGAGGAGGCGCCCGCCCCGGCGCTGCCCGATGCGGTGCGGACACTGCTGCACGAATCTTCGCGCGCGCTGGCCGCATCGGTGAGCTACCGGTCGGCGGGCACCGTCGAGTTCGTGTACGACCCGGTTCGTGAGCAGGCGTCGTTCCTCGAGGTCAACGCCCGCCTTCAGGTCGAGCATCCGGTCACCGAAGCGGTCACCGGAATCGACCTGGCGGCGTGGATGTTTCGGCTCGGCTGCGGCGAAACCGACGTGCTGGTTCCGTATCTGGACAGCGGGGCGGTCCCGATGCGGGGTTGCGCGGTGGAGGCCCGCGTGTACGCCGAGGATCCGTCGCGTGGCCACCGGCCGAGCACCGGAACCCTGACCGCCGTGACGTTCCCCGCCGACGTGCGGGTCGACACGTGGGTGAGCGACGGGACCGAGGTGTCGTCGTTCTACGATCCGCTGCTGGCCAAGGTGACCGCCACCGCACCCGACAGGGATCAGGCGTTCGACCGACTCGACACCGCCCTCGCCGGCACCGCGCTGCACGGTATCGAGACCAACGTCGGCACCCTGCGCGCCGCGCTCACTCACGCCGACGTCCGCGCCGCCCGGCACAGCACCGCGACATTGGCCGACGTCGAGGACCCCCGGCCGCGTATCACCGTCGAACGCCCGGGTCTGCTCACCACCGTGCAGGATCTGCCCGGCCGGATCGGCCTGTGGCACGTCGGGGTGCCGCCGAGCGGCCCCATGGACGACCTGTCCTTCCGGCTCGGCAACCGGGTGCTCGGAAACCCTGACGGCGCACCGGGTCTGGAGTGCACCGCCGCGGGACCCGCCCTGCGTGTCACTCACCCGACCACCGTGTGTGTCACCGGTGCGGACTGCCAGGTCACCGTCGACGGGCGGCCCGTGCCGATGTGGGAGCCGGTCGAGATCCCCGCGGGCGGACTGCTCGACATCGGCGCCGCGGAGACTGTGGGCCTGCGCACCTATGTCCTCGTCGCAGGCGGGTTCGACGTGCCCGCCTACCTGGGCAGCGCGTCGACGTTCACGCTGGGTCGGTTCGGCGGGCACGGCGGCCGTGCGCTGGTGAGCGGCGACGTGCTGCGAGCTGCCGACGGACCGGTCGGCGACCCCATCCCGATCACCGAACGCCCGGAACTGGTGTCGGCGTGGGAACTCGCCGTCACCGAGGGCCCACACGCCGCACCGGAGTTCTTCACCCGCGACGACATCGCCACCCTGTTGTCCGCCGAGTACCGGGTGCACTTCAACTCCGCGCGCACCGGTGTCCGCCTGGAGGGTCCCAAACCCCGCTGGGCGCGCGAGGACGGCGGCGAGGCCGGCCTGCACCCGTCGAACATCCACGACACGCCGTATTCTGTTGGCGCACTGGACTTCACCGGCGACACCCCGATCCTGCTCGGACCCGACGGCCCCAGCCTCGGTGGCTTCGTCTGCCCGGTGACCGTCGTGGCCGCCGACCGCTGGAAGCTGGGGCAGCTGCGTCCCGGGGACACCGTGCGGTTCGTGCCGGTGCGCGCGGTCGGCGCGCCGACACTGCTGGCCACCGGCGAGGACGGCGGTGTGCTCGCACGCCGGGACGGAGCGCCCGCGGTCACCTACCGCCGCAGCGGCGACGACAACGTGCTGATCGAGTACGGCGACATGGTGCTCGACCTCGCGCTGCGCGCCCGGGTGCACGCGCTGCACACCCGGCTGTCCGAGGCTCGCGTCGACGGGATCGTCGACCTCACACCGGGAATCCGCTCGCTGCAGGTGCACGTCGACCCGCAGCGGCTGCCGATCGGCCGGCTGCTGGGCCTGCTCACCGAGATCGAGGACGACCTGCCCGCCACCTCGGACCTCGTGGTGCCGAGCCGCTCGGTGCGGTTACCGCTGAGCTGGGACGATCCCGCGACCCGGGAGGCGATCGCCCGCTACACCTCCGGCGTCCGCGACGACGCACCATGGTGCCCGTCGAACATCGAGTTCATCCGGCGCGTCAACGGTCTGTCCTCCCACGAGGAGGTCGCCGACATCGTGTTCGCTGCCGAATACCTCACCCTCGGGCTCGGCGACGTGTATCTCGGTGCGCCAGTGGCCACACCGCTCGATCCGCGGCATCGCCTGGTCACCACGAAGTACAACCCGGCCCGGACCTGGACCGCCGAGAACTCCGTCGGTATCGGCGGGGCCTACCTGTGCATCTACGGGATGGAGGGACCGGGCGGCTACCAGTTCGTCGGCCGCACCACCCAGGTGTGGAGCACCTATCGCCACACCACGCCGTTCGAACCCGGAAGTCCATGGCTGCTGCGGTTCTTCGACCGCATCTCGTGGTATCCGGTGTCGGCGGAGGAACTGCTCGATCTGCGCGCCGACATGGCCGCGGGCCGTGGGAGCGTCGAGGTCACCGAGGGCACCTTCGTCCTCGCCGACCACGAACGATTCCTCGCGCACAACGCCGATTCGATCGCCGAGTTCCGTGACCGCCAGAGCGCCGCGTTCGCCGCCGAACGCGCCGCATGGGCGGCCGCGGGGGAGTTCGACCGCGCTGAGCGGGCACAGTCGCGGGCCACCGCGCAGAGCGCCGACCTCGTCCTCGACGACGACGCCCGGCGCGTCGACGCCCCGTTCTCGTCGAATGTGTGGAAAGTCGATGTCGCGGTGGGTGATCGGGTCGAAGCGGGTCAGAGCCTGTTGGCGTTGGAGGCGATGAAGATGGAGACCGTCGTGACCGCGCCGGCCGACGGCGTGGTCACCCACGTCCTCGTCGAGGCGGGCAACCAGGTGGAGCCCGGCACCCCGCTGGTGGTGCTCGACGCACAGCGCGACGTCTCGGGGATCCCCGCGTGAGCGCCGTGGACCGGGTGCGCGCCGCCTACGCCGCGATCGAAGCGCTCGACCGGCCGGAGATGTGGATCTTCCTGCGTCCGTTGGCCGATGCCCTGACCGACGCTGAGGCCGTCGACGCCGCGGTCGCCGCGGGTGCCGACCTGCCGCTGGCCGGGTTGACCGCCGCGGTGAAGAACAACGTCGACGTGGCGGGCCTACCCACCACTGCAGGCTGCCCGGCATACGCGACGGCACCCGCCGCCGCCGACGCACCGGTGGTCGCGCGGCTGCGCGCGGCCGGTGCCGTGGTGCTCGGGGCGACCAACCTCGACCAGTTCGCCACCGGACTCGTCGGCACGCGCAGCCCGCACGGCGCGGTGCGCGACGCCCGCAGACCCGACCGCATCTCGGGCGGTTCGAGTTCGGGGTCGGCGGTCGCGGTCGCGCTCGGCATCGCCGACGTGGCGATCGGCACCGACACCGCGGGTTCGGGGCGGGTACCCGCCGCGCTGCAGGGGATCGTCGGGATCAAACCGACCTACGGTGTGGTGCCGACCGACGGTGTGGTGCCCGCGTGCCGGTCGTATGACTGCGTCACGATGTTCGCCCGCGACCTCGACACCGCCGACGCCGCGATGGGTGTGATCGCGGGCCCCGACGCAACCACGGCGGCGCGGCCGTTCCCCCCCGACGCGCCGCTGGCCGCACCGGCCGAACCGCTGGTGGCAGTGCCCCGCGAGCTGCCGGCACTGTCGCCGGCCTGGCAGCGGGCGTTCGGCGCCGCCCGGGTGAGGCTCGAGCAGCAGGGGGTACGGGTGCGGGAGATCGACCTGAACCCGTTCCTCGAGGCGGCACGGCTGCTCTACGACGGCGGGCTGGTGGCCGAACGACACGAAGCCGTCGGCGAATTCGTCGACGCGCACCGCGACGCCGTCGACCCGACGGTCGGTTCGATCATCGCCGCCGCCGGCACGGTCCCGGCCACGCGGCTGCTGCGCGACCGGGTCCGGCTGGCCGAGCTCACCGCCGCGGCGATGACCGAACTCGGCGAGTGCGACGCGCTGCTGATCCCCACCACCACCGAACATCCGACCATCGCGGAGGTCGCGGCCGACCCGATCGGCGTGAACTCCCGGCTGGGCACCTACACCAACTTCTGCAATCTCATGGACATGTGCGCGGTCGCGGTGCCGTCCGGCACCGTGGACGGCGCGCAGTTCGGGGTCTCGGTGGTCGCGCGCACGGGTGCCGATGCGGTGGCTCTCGACCTGGCCCGCCGGGTGGCGAGTCCGGATTCCGTTGCCGCACAGACCCCGTGGCCGGTACGGGCGGGTGTGCCGGCGGTGCCGCTGCTGGTGGTGGGCGCCCACCTGCGCGGCCAGCCGTTGGCCTGGCAGCTCGAGAGCCGGGGCGCCCGCTGGCTCGGACCTGCGGTCACCGCACCGCTGTACGGCCTCGTGCGTCTGGACACCGCGCCGCCGAAGCCGGGCCTGATGCGGGTGGGCGGCGACACCGGGACCGCGATCCGCGGCGAACTGTGGTTGGTGACGACGGCGATGCTCGGCAACTTCCTCGCCGCGCTGCCGTCACCGATGATGCTGGGGCGGGTCACCCTCGCCGACGGCACCGAGGTGGTCGGCTTCGGCTGCGCGCTCGACGCCTGGAAGGCCGGCGCGGACATCTCGGCGTACGGGAACTGGCTGGACTACCTGGCCGACGGTCAGCTCAGCGAGCGCGTGTAGCCCGCCACCGCCGCGCTGCTGCGCGCCCGCAGCGCGGCGCCGTCGGCGACGCCCAGTACCCGCAGGCACGCATCGGCGACGTGGACGGGCAACGCGTCGCGCTCCGGCCCCGCAGGCACCGACCACATGTTGACCAGCGATTCCACCAGCCGGAACGGCAGATCCGCCGCCGCATCGTGCACACCGGTCTGCTCGAGCACCGCGCGGCTGAGGGCGAGATAGTGCAGCCGCAGCCGTTCGCGGTCGGACCAGAACGGTTCCAGACGGGCGTCCCGCAGCTCTGGGAGCAGGTAGAGCGCGCCGAGGTTCCACCGGCCGCTGAGCAGCTGACCCCCGTCGAACGCGGCCAGCGCGTGCAGGTGCTCGGCGGCCGTCAGCGCCGGCTGCGCCCCGAGCAACGCCGGGATGAAATCCAGTGTGGGGCTGACCGTTTGATCCAGCAGCGCACACAGGATGTCGTCTTTGGTCTTGAAGTAGTGGTACAGCGACGCCTGCCGGATGCCGACCAGCTCGGCGATGTGGCGTGTCGAGGTGCTCGCGTACCCCAGGGTGGTGAACAGTTCGCCTGCCGCGTCGAGGATTTCGTCGCGGGCGGTCATGCCGGGGCGGCGTGCGGTGGTGAGGCGGGGGCGACCGGCCCGGGTGAGCGGCATGGCTCCATCGTGGACCACGGCGTACCGAATGGGTACACCCGCCCTTTTCTGTCACACGACAGAAACGCGCGATACGCATCGGTTACGTATGCCGTCGATTGGTTACGTACGCGACACCCACCACGTCTACGCCCGGTGAAAACTGTCAACTGACAGGCGGGCGGTTCACCGGTGTGCCGCTCCATCGCCACGTCGAATCCGGCCGCTCGGCCACTTCGACCCCAGTCGCAGGGAGCCTTTGAATGGGCGTATCTGTGCGCACCGCCGACCCCGACGCACCCGCAGCGGTGCCGCCGATCCCGGACCCGGTCGCCACCGTTGGCGACCTGCGCGTGACGTTCGGTCGCAACGGCCGTGCCATCCACGCCCTTCGTGGTGTGTCCCTGGCTGTCGCGCCGGGGGAGATCCTCGGCCTCGTCGGTGAATCCGGTTCCGGCAAGAGCGTTCTCGGCTTCAGCCTGCTCGGCCTGCTGCCGGACAACGCCACCACCACCGGCACGGTGCGCGTCGCCGGATACGACATGGTTCGCGGTGATGCCAAGGCGTTGCGCAAGGTCCGCCGCCTCGACCTCGGCGCGGTCTTCCAGGACCCGATGACCTCGCTCAACCCGACCATGCGGATCGGCAGGCAGGTCGCCGAGGCCGCGGGCAGCGACGAGGAAGCGTTGCGGCTGCTCACCGCGGTCGGCATCCCCGAACCCGCGCAGAGGATGCGGGCCTACCCGCACGAACTCTCCGGCGGGCTGCGTCAGCGCGTGATGATCGCGATCGCCATCGCGGGCGACCCCGACCTCATCGTCGCCGACGAACCCACCACCGCACTCGACGTCACCGTGCAGGCGCAGGTGCTCCGCCTGCTGCGGCGCCTGCGCGACGAGATCGGCTGCAGCATCGTGCTGATCACTCACGACCTCGGCGTCGCCGCCCAGATCTCCGACCGGATCGCGGTGCTCTACGCCGGCCGCATCGCCGAGATCGGGCCCAGCGCCCACGTCCTCGCC
>NZ_LQIT01000047.1 GCF_001499965.1 Mycobacterium sp. GA-2829 | reverse complement strand
AGCGGCCCGCCCACCCCTCCCACCGGTTTCCCGACCTACGGTCAGCCCCAGCAGCCGCAGCAGCAGGAGCGCGGTTCGGGTCAGGGTCAGGGCCAGGGACAAGGTCAGCCGCCGACACAGCAGTCCGGTCCCACGAACCCCTCGTGACCTGACCGCGCGTGCGTGACCAACGCGCACGCCAGCCTGTGCGAGGGGCGCAGTTAGTGGACAACCGGCCAGGCACCCGCCAGGCCCGCGATCTGGTGCGGGTCGCGTTCGGGCCGTCCGTCGTGGCGCTCGTCGTCATCGCGGCGGTGACGCTGCTGCAGCTGCTCATCGCCAACAGCGATATGACGGGCGCGTTCGGCGCCATCGCGAGCATGTGGCTGGGCGTGCACCAGGTACCGGTGTCCATCGGGGGCCGCGAACTCGGGGCGATGCCGCTGCTGCCCGTGCTGATGATGGTGTGGGGGACCGCCCGCACGACGGCGGCGGCGACGTCGCCGTACGGTTCCTGGTTCGTCACCCGCTGGGTGGTCGCCTCCGCACTGGGCGGTCCGCTGCTCATCGCCGCGATCGCGCTGGCGGTCATCCACGACGCCGCCTCCGTGCTGACCGAACTGCAGACCCCGTCGGCGCTGCGCGCGTTCGGCAGTGTGCTGGCCGTGCACGCGATCGGCGCGCTCATCGGCGTGGCGTCGCGGCTCGGACGCGGCACCCCGCTGACCGCCCGACTGCCCGCCTGGCTGCCCGAGGCGTTCCGCGCCGCGGCGGCCGGACTGCTCGCGCTGGCCGGGCTGTGCGGTGTGGTCACGACGGCGTCGCTGGTCGTGCACTGGTCGACGATGCACGACCTGTTCGCGATCACCGACTCGGTGTTCGGCCAGCTCAGCCTGACGGTGCTGTCACTGCTGTATCTGCCGAACGTCGTCGTCGGGGCGGCCGCGGTCGCGGTCGGGTCGAGCGCCCACATCGGACTCGCGACGTTCAGTTCGTTCACCGTCCTCGGCGGCGACGTGCCCGCGCTGCCGATCCTGGCCGCGGTGCCGACGCCGCCGCTGGGGCCGGTGTGGGTGGCGCTGCTGATCATCGCCGCGGCGTCCGCGGTCGCAGTCGGTCAGCAGGTCGCGCGCCGGCCCGCGCCGATCCACATCGCCGCGGCCAAACTCGTCGTCGCGTCGGCGGTCGCGGCGCTGACCATGGCGCTGCTCGGCGAGGCCGGCGGCGGGCGGCTCGGCAACTTCGGTGAGGTCGGCGTCGACCAGACCACCTTCGGCCCCGGGGTGTTCCTGTGGTTCACCGTGATCGGCGGGCTCACGGTCGCGATGACCGGCGGCATCGTCCGTCAGCCCCGTCGGGTGCGCGCCGCGGAACCGGAACCCGAGGCCGCGCCGGAACCGGCGTTCGAGCCGGACCCCGAACCCGAGGCCGACCCCGAGCCCGAGCCCGAGCTGGACATCGAACCGACCGAAGACACCGGACCGATCCGCGATCCGGAACCGGAACCGCCGCCACCCGCACCCGAAGACCCCGACGTCGATCCGGAAGACCACTTCATCGTCGACGAGACGCCCACCGACGGCGAGCCGCACCGCTCCGCCGACTAGGCTGCTGCGCGTGCAGCAACCGCTACGTGTGCCTCCGAGCGCACCTGCGCGGCTGGTCGTACTCGCATCGGGCACCGGATCCCTGCTGGCCTCGCTGCTCGAGGCCGCGGTCGGCGACTATCCGGCGCGCGTCGTGGCCGTCGGGACCGACCGGCCGTGCGCGGCCCTCGACATCGCCGCCGACGCATCGGTGCCCACCTACACCGTCCGGCTGGGCGACCATCCAGACCGCGCCGCGTGGGACGCCGCGATCACCGCGGCGACCGCCGAACACGAACCCGATCTCGTGGTGTCCGCCGGATTCATGAAGATCCTCGGGCCCGAGTTCCTCGGCCGCTTCCCCGGCCGCGTCGTCAACACCCACCCGGCGCTGCTGCCCGCCTTCCCCGGTGCGCACGCGGTGCCCGACACGCTGGCCTACGGGGTGCGGGTGACCGGCTGCACCGTGCACCTGGTCGACGCCGGGATGGACACCGGCCCGATCCTGGCGCAGGAGGCGGTGTCGGTGCGCGACGATGACGACGAGGCGAGCCTGCACGAACGCATCAAGGTGGTCGAACGGCGACTGCTGGTGGATGTCCTGGCCGCGATGGCGCAGCGCGGCGTGACCTGGACCGGACGAAAGGCGACCATAGGATGAGCGACGGACGCAAGCCGATTCGGCGTGCGCTGATCAGCGTGTACGACAAGACCGGACTGGCCGACCTGGCGCGCGGCCTGCACGACGCCGGCGTCGCGATCGTGTCGACCGGGTCGACCGCCAAGACCATCGCCGGTGCCGGCGTCCCGGTCACTCCGGTGGAGCAGGTGACCGGCTTCCCCGAGGTGCTCGACGGACGCGTCAAGACCCTGCACCCGCACGTGCACGCCGGACTCCTGGCGGATCTGCGCAAACCGGAACACGTGGCCGCGCTTCAGGAACTCGGCGTCGAGGCGTTCGACCTGGTGGTGGTGAACCTCTACCCGTTCAGCGAGACCGTCGCCTCGGGCGCCACCGAGGACGAATGCGTCGAGCAGATCGACATCGGCGGCCCGTCGATGGTGCGCGCGGCCGCCAAGAACCACCCGAGTGTCGCGGTCGTCGTCGAACCGAACGGCTACGACGGGGTGCTCGCCGCCGTCCGCGCCGGCGGTTTCACGCTGGCCGAGCGGAAGATCCTGGCGTCGTTGGCCTTCCGGCACACCGCCGAATACGACGTGGCGGTCGCGACGTGGATGGGCGCCACGCTCGCCCCGGAGGAGCCGGCGCAGGCGCTGCCCGCGTGGGTCGGCGGCACCTGGCGGCGCGCCGCGGTGTTGCGCTATGGCGAGAACCCGCACCAGCAGGCCGCGCTCTACCGCGACGAGACCGCGTGGCCGGGGCTGGCGCAGGCCGAACAGCTGCACGGCAAGGAGATGTCGTACAACAACTACACCGACGCCGATGCGGCGTGGCGTGCGGCGTTCGACCACTCCGACATCTGCGTGGCGATCATCAAACACGCCAACCCGTGCGGCATCGCGATCTCGAAGGTCTCGGTCGCCGACGCGCACCGCAAGGCCCACGAATGCGATCCGCTCTCGGCGTTCGGCGGGGTGATCGCCACGAACACCGCCGTGAGCGTCGAGATGGCCGAGACTGTCGCCGACATCTTCACCGAGGTGATCATCGCCCCGGCCTACGAGGACGGCGCGGTGGAGATCCTGTCCCGCAAGAAGAACATCCGCATCCTGGTCGCGGCCGAACCGCCCGTCACCGGCACCGAGATGCGCCAGATCAGCGGCGGTGTGCTGGTGCAGCAGCGCGATGCGCTCGACGCCACCGGCGACGACCCCGCCAACTGGACACTGGCCACCGGCGACGCAGCCGATCCGGCCACGCTGGCCGACCTCGCGTTCGCGTGGCGGACGTGCCGTGCGGTCAAGTCCAACGCGATCGTCGTCGTCGCCGACGGTGCGACCGTGGGTGTCGGGATGGGTCAGGTCAACCGGGTCGACGCGGCTCGGCTCGCGGTGTCTCGGGCCGGTGACCGGGTGCGCGGTGCCGTTGCGGCCTCCGACGCGTTCTTCCCGTTCCCCGACGGCCTCGAGACCCTCACCGAGGCGGGGGTCAAGGCGATCGTGCACCCCGGTGGCTCCATGCGCGACGACGTCGTCACCGAGGCCGCCGCCAAGGCCGGCATCACGCTGTACCTGACCGGCGCGCGGCACTTCGCGCACTGACGATCTCGCCGAGACTGCTGTCAGATCGCGTTTCGCGCCGCGAACGCGATCTCCCCGCAGTCTCGGCGGGCTTCAGCGTCACAGCGGCGGTTCGTCGTCCTTGAGCGCCCGCAGCGGCGGGCAGTTCACGTGATGGGCCTGGTTGCCGCCGGCGCGGCGGGCCACCACCACGGCCGAGCGGGCGATCTCGAGCAACTCCTCGAGCACCTGCTCGGGCGGACGCTCGACCAGCCCCTGCATGGGGGTGCTGACCACGCCGATGCTGGCCGACGTCCGCGGCGGGGTGGTGCGGATCGCGCCACGCACCCGCTCCACCAGCGCTGAGCTGTCGGTGGTCGGAAAGCTGTCGGCGATGAGGAACTCGGTCTCCGGCAGGTGCGCGATCACCGCGTTCTGCCGGGTGGTCTCCCGGAGTGTCTGCGCGGCTGCGACGCGGGCGCGCTCACCGGCCTGCTTTCCCTTGGCCTGGGTCAGCAGCGCGAAGTTGTCCAGGTCCACGACGACGAGCACGAAGAAGCGGTCGTCGTCGCGGTTGCGGGAACTGATGTAGGCGGCCGCGGCCCGGTCGAACGCCTCGCGGTTGTACAGACCGGTCAGCGGGTCGATGTCGGCGTTGAGCACGTCGATCCCCAGCAGGTGTACCAGCGCGTGGCACACCGACGGGGTCGCGACGTAGATGATGACGAGGAAGATCAGCGTCGAGATCGCCAGCGCGGGATCGCCGTCGAGCGCGACCCGCACCGCGAGCACCGATGCGGTCGCCAGCGCGACGACGAAGTTGAACGCCATCATCTTCGGCGTGTGGAAGAACGCGATGTAGCCGGCCAGCACCGCGAACGTCGCCGCACCGAACATGCCGTTGAACGGATCGCCCTTGATCAGACACGCGACGCTGATCACCAGCGCGGCCGTGATGACGAACCCGGCCGACTGGCGCTGGGACGGCCAACCCTCCCGCCACCAGCCGATCGCCATCCCGATCAGTGCCACCGAGATGACGACTGCGCCGATGCGGCCGAACGTGCCCGCCGGACCGGACGGACTGCCCAGCGACACGAGCAGGACGAGCGCGAAGCCCACGAGCGAACCCGCGACCACACGGCAGATGGTCTGCTGCGCGCCTCGTGCCGCGAGGAAAGCGGTGAGCCAGTAGTAGTGGTCGGGCTGGCGCCACCATTCGCGCATCGCGCTCGTCATGGACCCCCTTCGGTGACTGTCGTCCTTCAGCCCTTGATGAAGTCGACAACTGTCAGCTTGGTCCCGCAAACGGTTCGGCGCAACTGTCTTCCACGCGCTCAGGGTGTGATCATGATCCGGCGGCCGCCCGCCACGCCGTGTAGGTGCCCTCGTCGGCCCGGGGTGCGCTCGTCGAGGTGCCCGTCGGGGCCGGCTCCGGGTCGCCGTCGTCGTCGGAGCCGAGCAACGTCACCGCCGCGACCACCGCGGCGATCAACAGCGCGACGACGACCACCGCGCCTGCGACGACGAGACCGGTGCGGCGCCGCTTCGGCGGCGCACCGGGCGCCGGACCGTAGGACGCGCCGGGATGCGGTGTCCCGCTCGGCATCCACGGCGACACCAGCACCGGCGGACCCTGTGCGCCGGTCTGCTGCTGTGGCGCCTGCGGTGCGGAGATCGGCGGTCCCGGATACGACACCCCGGGCGGCGGTCCCGGCTGCGGCGCCTGCGGTGCGGCGGGCGCGTGGGGTGAGGCGGTGGTCGCCTGGGCCAGCGCGACCGCGAAGTCGTGGCAGGTGGGGAAGCGCGCCGCGGGATCCTTGGCCAGAGCGCGTCCCATCGCCGCGTCGAACAGCTGGAGTTCCGGACGGGTGTCGCCCAACCGCGGAGCCGGGGTGTTGAGGTGATGGCTGATGATCACCGCCGGATTGCTGTGCGGGAACGGCGGACTGCCGGTGAACAGGCGGTAGGCCGTCGCCGCGAGCGAGTACTGGTCGGCCCGGCCGTCGATGGGATGGCCCATCAGCTGTTCGGGTGCGCTGTAGCTCATCGACCCGACCGCGATGTTGCTCGAGGTGAGCCCGGTGTTGTCCTCGGCGTGGCGGGCGATGCCGAAGTCCGCGAGCAGAACTCGGCGGCGCGCCCGGTCCGGCCCGGTGAGCAGGATGTTGGCGGGTTTGACGTCACGGTGCAGCAGCTGGCGCTGGTGGGCGTAGTCGAGGGCGTCGGCGACGGCGGTCACGATCTCGATGACGTCGGCGGCGGGCATCCCGTTGGGGTAGCGGTCGGCGAGCAGCCGGGCCGCGTCGTGGCCGTCGACGAAGTCCATCGAGATCCACAGCCGGCCGTCGTACTCGCCGCGGTCGTGGACACCGACGATGTGCGGATGCCACAGGGCGGCGGCCAGATCGGCTTCGCGGCTGAAGCGGTTGCGGTACTCGTCGTCAGCGGAGAAGGAGGCGGGCAGCACCTTGAGCGCATCCTGACGCGGCAGCCGCGGGTGCTGCGCCAGGTACACCTCGCCCATGCCGCCGGTGCCGACCAACCGCACGATCGTGTAGCCCGCGAAGACCTCACCGGTTGCCAACGGCATGGCCGCAGACTACCGGCCCTGCGGCCACGGTTCGGTGTGTCGAGCACGCGCCGGTCGGGGGCGCTTCATGATGTACAGTGGTTTGCAATATTACGCAATCCATCAATTACTCATTTCACCAGCAAAGGCGCCGTCCGTGCCCAACCGCTTCCTCGATTCCCCGGAACAGCCGCTGTACGAGATCAAGGCGAACCTGTTCAAGGCGTTGGCGCATCCCGCGCGGATCCGTGTGCTCGAGGTCCTCAGCGGGACCGACGAACCGACCCCGGTCAGCGAGATGCTCGCCCAGATCGACGTCGAGCCCACCGTGCTGTCTCAGCACCTCGCGGTGCTTCGCCGCCACCACGTGGTGACCGGGCACCGCAGCGGGAATGCGGTGTTCTACCAACTCGCGCACCCCAAGATCCGGGAACTCCTGGTGATCGCCCGCACCTTCCTGGCGGACACCCTCGACTCGCAACGCGCTCAACTCGACACGCTCGCGGCGCTGCCGCCGCTGCGGTCATGAGGCCGGCGCAGTTGCTGCCCCGTCGCGCCGACTACGCGGACCTGCCCCGGTCGTGGCGGCGCGACGTGGCGGCCGGCGTCACCGTCGGCGTGGTGGCGCTGCCGCTCGCGCTGGCGTTCGGCATCAGTTCCGGGGTCGGGGCGGCGGCCGGTCTGATCACCGCCGTCGTGGCCGGAGTGGTCGCCGCGGTGTTCGGCGGCTCGCACGTGCAGGTGTCGGGGCCGACCGGGGCGATGGCGGTGGTGCTGGCCCCGATCGTCGCGTCGTACGGCGTGGGCAGCGTCGCATTGGTGACGGTGGTCGCCGGGCTGCTCGTGGCGGGCGCGGGAGTGGCGGGGTTGGGCCGCGTCGTGACGTTCATCCCGTGGCCGGTGATCGAGGGCTTCACGCTCGGCATCGCGGCGATCATCTTCGCGCAGCAACTGCCCGCCGCTCTCGGGGTGTCCGCACCCGCGGGCCAGCGCACGATCCCGGCCGCGCTGCACGTGCTGACCCACACCGACTGGGCCGCGGCCGCGCGCACGCTGACCGTCGTCGGTTTCGTCGCTGTCGTGATGGTGCTGCTGCCGAGGCTGCACCGCGGCGCGCCCGCATCGCTCATCGCGGTGCTCGGCGCGACGGTCGGCGTCGTCGCGCTCCACCTGCCGGTGACCGCCATCGGCGCGCTGCCCGCGAGCCTGCCGGCACCCGTGCTGCCGGTGTTCGACGTCGACGCGGTTCGGACACTGCTGGGTGCGGCCGTCACCGTCGCGGCACTGGCGGCCATCGAATCGCTGTTGTCGGCGCGCGTCGCGGCGACGATGTCGGCAACCGGGCCGTACCACCCCGACCGCGAACTGTTGGGGCAAGGTCTGGCGTCGGTGGCGTCGGGGCTGTTCGGGGGGATGCCGGCCACCGGCGCGATCGCGCGCACCGCCGTCAACGTGCGGTCGGGTGCGCGCACCCGCCTCGCAGCGATCGTGCACGCCGTCGTCCTGCTCGGCGTGGTGTATCTGCTGAGCGGGCCGGTGTCACAGATCCCGTTGGCCGCGTTGGCCGGTGTGCTGATGGTGACGTCGTTGCGGATGATCTCCGCCGCGACCGTGCGGTCGATCCTGCGGTCGGGGCGTTCCGACGCCGTGACGTTCGTGGTGACAGCGGTCATCACGGTGAGCTTCGATCTGATCGAGGCGGTGGTGATCGGCATCGTGGCGGCGGCGTTCTTCGCATTGCGGAACCTGGCGCAGCGCAGCGACGTAGCCCGCGAGGACCTGCCGGGCCCGCGTCACGAGGGCGACGAGCACATCGCGGTGCTGCGGATGGACGGCGCGATGTTCTTCGGCGCCGCCGAGCGCATGTCGAATGCGATCGCCGAGGTGTTGGCCGACGGCATCTCCGTCGTCATCATCCGGATGTCCCAGCTCGGCATGCTCGACGCCACCGGCGCGCGCACCCTCGCCGAGATCACCGCTGAACTCGAGACCCGGGGCATCACGGTGATCATCAAAGGTGTTCGGCCCGAGCACTTCAACGTCGTCGCCAACGTCGGTGTACTCGACTCCCTGCGTCACCGGAGCCATCTGATCGACTCACTCGACGACGCCGTCGCGCACGCCCGCGCGCACGTGGCCGACCGGCCGAGCCCGGTCAAGGCAGACCGGTGAGCAGCTGTCCCCGAACCGTCTGTAGATGGTGACGCATCGCCTCTCGGCTTCTCGCGGCATCACGGTCGAATATCGCCTCGGCGATCTCGCGGTGCTGGCGCTGGCATACCGCGTAGTTCTTCGCCGTGTACGGCTGGTTGTCCAGAGCGCTTCCGGCGAGTCGGCGCCTGCCTGATTCGACCATGTCGTTGAGCGCGGCCACCACGGAGTTGTGGGTGGCCATCGCCAGGGCGCGGTGGAAGGCGATGTCCCACTCCGCGAACTCCTCAGGGCCGCCCGCGTTCTCGCCCTCCTCCAGGCACCGTCGGATCTCGGCGAAGTCCTCGTCGGTGGCGGCGACGGCGACCAACGTCATCAGATTGGGCTCCCATGCGGCGCGGGCGTCGATGAGGTCCAGCGGGCTGATCCGCACCGGTGCCGCCACCGAGGCGGGGGAGGCCGCGCCGTCGTGGGTCAGGAAGGTACCGCGACCCACTTCGCGGGTGATCCGCCCCCGGTTCTCCAGCACGTCGAGTTGCCGTCGCACGTCGTGCCGACTGCATTCCAGCAGTTCGGCCAGGGCGCGCTCGGTCGGCACGCGGTCCCCGGGTTTCAGTGCGCCGTTGCGGATCTGGTCGTCCAGGAACTCAGCGACCGACGTGATCTGCGTGCCCGCGTTCGTCATTGCCCGGACACCACCGAGCGCACGAAGCGCAGATGGTCGGTCATCGCGGTAGCCGCCCGGCGGCGATCACGCTGGACCAGGGCCTCGACGATCTCCTGGTGTTCGCGTTCGATGGTGGCCCGGTTCTCGGGTGTGTACCCGTCACGCTTGAGCCGACCCCATACCGGGTTGTTGCGGGTGGAGTTGAGCACATCCACCATGGCCACGATCTGCGGATTGTGCGTGGCCACCGCGAACGCGTGATGCAGTGTGACGTCCCACTGCTCGAACGACTCGTAGTCGGTCGCCGCCTGTCCGCGTTCGAGGCAACGACGCAGTTCGGTGAAATCCTCCTCGGTTGCGGCCAGTGCCGCGAGCGAGACCACCTCGGGTTCGAACAGCAGGGAGGCGGTCATGATCGCCGCCGGGGCGAACGACCCTCCTACGCCCGAAGGGGAAGGCCCGCCGCCGTTGTGAACCAAGAAGGTGCCGCGCCCGACCTCACGAACCACCCGGCCCTCCCGTTCGAGTTGTGCCATCACGCGGCGCACCTGGGCGCGGGTGCACCCGAGTCGGTCGGCGATGTGTCGCTCGGCGGGTAACCGGCCGTCTCGCGGGGGTTCGGCCGCGGCGACCCACTCGTCGATGAGGCGTCGGATGTCTCGATCGATGACCGGTGTCGATCCGTCGCTCATCGGTTCCCCTTTTCGGCCTTTCGAAGTGCATCCACTGTAACCAATACCGCCGTATTGGGCGGTCCTAGCGGCACACGCGACATAACTCGACCAATGTGGCCCGATTGGTGTCAGTAACGCGTGCGTAAACTCTGGGAGGGCGACAGTCAGTTGAAATTGATTTAAGGCGGTGCCGACGGTGTCTTCGATGCGTGACCGACTGGCGCTGTGCGCGCTCGTGAGCGCGGTTCCGCCCGTCGTGGTCGACGAGGCACTGCAGGATGCGGGCGTGGTGGCCGAGCGGATCCGCACACTGCCGCCCTGGGTCACCGCCTACCACGTGCTCGGCTCGGCGATGTGCCCGCCCGCCGGATACGACGAGGTCACCGATCTGCTGTGGACGGCCCTTCCGGCGGTCACCGGACGCGGCCTGTCCCGGCAGCGACCGACCACGGGGGCGATCACCAGGGCGAGGTCGCGGCTGGGCGTCGAACCGCTGGACATATTGCTGCGGCGGCTCATCGGGGCGACCTCCGGGTGCGCCCAGTTGAACGCTGTTGAACTGCATCGATTCGATCAGCCCGGGAGGCCGGGTCTGTGGTGGATCGCCGATCCGCACACCGGATCGACGCGCGGCTGTGATGTCCGGGCGTCGGGGCTGGACGCGGCGGTGTCGTTGGTGCGATGCGCCGGGGTGTCCCGAGTCGCCGCCGCCCTGCCCGTCGAAGCCCGTGCGGCTCTGCAGCAGCGGGTCGGCGGTTCGGTGTGGGTGGACGCAGCGGCGCCGAAGCCGGCTGAGGAGACGCCGTGGAGCGGGCTGCGCGCCCGCAGCAGCGTCGCGTGGCAACAAGAAGCGCTGGCTCGCGCGTGCGTTGACGTGGCGCTGGAGTGGGCGTCGTCGAGCACCCGCAGCCAGTCCCACGTGCGTTACTAAGTCAACAGATAACACCGCTGGCGATCGACCAATTTGCGTGATTGTGTTCACGGCACAGCCCAACTTCCCTAGCCTGATTGGGCGAGGAATGGTTGAAGATTGGTTGCCGACTCACGGTGGGAGTTACATGAAGAATTCGACGAAGGTCTGGTCCAGTGCAGCGGCCGTGGCCGCTCTGCTCGCGGTGCCCGCATGCTCGGGCGGCGGAAGTGGCGGCGGTGCCGGTTCCGGCGATCCGCTGGTGGTGGGCATGCTGATGGCGTTCAGCGGTCCCACGGCGGTGGAAGGCGCCGAGGCGGTCAACGGTTGCCTTCCCGCGGCCGCGGAGATCAACGAGGCCGGCGGGGTGCTCGGGCGCGACATCGAGTGCGAGGCGTTCGACACGAAAGGAACTGCCAGCGACTCGGTGCCCGCAGCGCGGCAGATGCTGAGCACCACCTCGAATCTGTTCACCGTGCTGGGCCCCAGCACCGCCGAGGCCGCCGCGGCCGCCCCGGTGCTGGAGGAGGCCGGTCAGGTGATGTTCTCCCCGGCCGGTGACGGCCGCTTCGACCGGACCGAACTCGACCACTACTACCGCTTGATCACCTCGGATTCGGTTGGGGCGCAGGCGATGGCACTGCATTCGCAGCGGCAGAACTTCGACAAGGTCGCATTGGTGTTCGTCGGTGGCGCGTCCGCGCAGGCCAACATCCCGCCCCTGCAGGAGGCCCTGAAGGGACTGGGCGTCGGCGTCACCGAGGCTATGACGATCCAGCCCGAGCAACCGTCCTATCGCACCGAGGTGGCGCGGATCATGCAGAACCGCCCGGCCGCGATCATGTTCGAAGCCGACGCGGTCACCGCCGGCACGTTCCTGACCGAGCTGAACCAGGCCGGCGGCGGCGACATCCCGGTCGTCACGAATACCCTTGCCACGACCGGAGACTGGCAGAGTGCCGCGCTGAGCGCGTACGGCGGAGACGAGGCCCTGGCCAAGTCGCTGCAGGTCGTCGTGCGGTATGCGCAGGAAGGCGGCGCCGGCACCGAGACCTTCTTGGAGACGCTGCAGTCGCTGGAGGGCCAGGACGGTATCGATGTCCCGTCCTTCAAGGACAGTGCGTACTCCCGCGCCGCCTATGACGGGGTGATCCTGTCGGGTCTGGCCGCGACGAAGACCGACTCGGTGAAGCCCGAGGACTACAACTCGGCCATCCCCGACATCCTGGCCGCCGGTGAAGGCAAGACGGTCGTCACCGATTACGCCGAGGGCGTCGAGGCGCTCGGCAAGGGCGAGGACATCCAGTACGTCGGCGCCAACGGCGAGTACCGGCTCAACGAGTTCCACAACGTCATCGGTGCCTTCGCGTTCTACGACTGGGATCCGTCCGCCAAGCAGCTGCGGCTGGTGAGCCAGCTTCCCGCCGAAGAACTCGAGGCCCTCGCGAGCGGACAGCGCTGATCTCGTGAATCTCTTCGTCTCTGCGACGGTGTTCGGGGTGGTGATCGCCGCGGTGCTCGCGCTGGCCGCGGTCGGTTTCACCCTGCAGTACAGCGTCTCCAACGTCTTCAACCTCGCGTTCAGCGAGACGATGGTGGTCTCGGGGTTCGGCGCGCTGGGGGCGAGCCACGCCGGGCTTCCCATGGCCGGGGCGGCGCTGGTCGGCGTCGCGGCAGGCGTGGTGGTCTCGCTGCTGCTCAACCGCTTCGTGTATCAACCGTTCGCGCGGCGCGGCGTGTCGGTGTTCCAGATGCTGGTGATCAGCCTGGCGGTCAGCCTGGTGCTGGCCAACACGCTGCTGGCGCTGGTGGGTCCGATGTCGTTCCGGTACGAGGTCACCCCGACGGTGCTGTTCACGATCGCCAGCGCCGCCGTCACGGATCTGCAGTTGATCGTGATCGCGCTGGCCCTGACGGCCATGGTCGGAATGCACCTGCTGCTCAAGCGATCCCGGCTGGGTCTGGCGATGCGGGCGGCCTCGGTGGACGGCGGCCTCGCGCAGTCCTGCGGTATCGCCACCCAACGGGTCGTGGCCACCGCATGGGCGATCTCCGGTGCGCTCTGCGGTCTGGCCGGGGTGGCGCTGTTCGTCATCAGCTCGTCGTTCTCGGCCACCTCGGGACGCACGTTCATCGTGCTGGTGATCGCAGCCGCGGTGCTCGGCGGTATCGGCGACGCGTACGGCGCGATGCTCGGTGCGCTCGTGCTCGGCCTGGCGACGGAACTGACGGCGGTGTGGCTGGATCCCAGCTTCAAGATCGCCATCGCGCTGGTGGTCCTGATCGGCGTGCTGATGGCGCGTCCGCAGGGCATCCGCGCGGAGTTCTCGGCAGGGAGGGCTTTACAGGTATGACGATTCGGCGAGGAGTGGACGTGCGAGGGACGAGCACGGGAACGGATCGCGCGTGAACACAGATGTCTCGTTCTACATCGTCACGCTCGTGGTCTACGCCGCGGTCGCGGTCATCGGCTGCTGGGGCCTGGAGCTGCAGTACTCGGACACCGGTCTGCTCAACCTGAGCTACATCGTGTCGGTGGCGGTGGGCGGCTACACCGTGGCGCTGCTGTCGCTCGGGACACCGGAGGCAGAGGGCGGCACCGTCGTGCAGGAGTACTTCTGGGGTGCGTCACTGCCGTTCCCGTTGCCGTTCGTCGGCGCGGTGCTGGCCGGCATGTTGATATCGCTGCCGATCGGTCTGGTCGCGTTGCGGCGGTTACGTTCTGACTATCAGGCCGTCGCGATGCTCTCGGTGGCGCTGATCGCCGGCGCGCTCGTGGTGGCGATGCCGGGGTTGCTCGGCGGCGGGCACGGGTTGTACCTCATCCCGGCTCCGCTCAAGCAGGAGTTGGGTCTGCGGTCCGACGAATATTCCTGGCTCTACGCCGGATTCGCGGTACTGCTCACCGCCCTTGCGGCCTGGGTGGTGCTGCGGGTCTCCCGGGCGCCGCTGTGGCGGGTGCTGCGTGCCGTGCGGGAGAACCCGGAGGCCGCCGACGCCCTCGGCATCAACGTGACCCCGGTACGGTTGGCGGCGTTCGCGGTCGGCAACGGTCTCGGTGCCCTGTCCGGTGCCGTCCTGGCCTCGTTCATCGGCACGTACGCACCGTCGGACTGGTCCTACCAGGAGACCCTGATCCTGATGGGCGCGGTGATCGTCGGCGGCGCAGGGAACCGATTCGGCGTACTGCTCGGCGCGCTGCTGCTGCCGGTGGGCCTGACCGAGGCGACGCGTTACCTGCCTCAGTTCGGCGCACCGGGCACGGTCGACGCCCTGCAGTACGTGGTGGTGGGCGTGGTGATCATCGCGTTCCTGTGGTGGCGTCCGCAGGGCGTATTCCCTGAGCGCAAGCGCACGTTCGGTGTCGATGGGAATCCGGTGCCGTTCTGGCAGCGGTCCGAAGCCAAACAGGAGGTCACGCGATGACCGACGAACACATCCTGACCATCGAAGGGCTCACGGTCGCCTACGGCAAGAACCGGGTCCTGGAGAACGTGTCACTGCACGTGCCCCGCGGCAAGATCACCGCGGTGGTCGGACCCAACGGGGCGGGCAAGTCCACCTTGCTGCACGCGTTGGCCGGCACCGCGCCGGTGGAGGCCGGCAGCGTGCTGCATCGCGGCCAGGACATCGCAAAGCTCCTGCCGTACAAGCGATCCCGCCGCGGCATCATGCGGACCTTCCAGATGCCGGCCGACTTCGGACGCCTGACCGTGCTGGAGAACCTGGTGCTCGCGGACCGGTCGGTGGGCGGCACCGGCTTCCTGCAGGTGTTCACCCGGCCCAGGCGCAGCTGGCTGCCCGCGCAGCGGGACGCGGTGGCACGGGCTCGGGCGCTGCTCGCCGAGTTCGGACTCGACGCCAAGGAGAACGACTACATGGGTGACCTCTCCGGAGGTCAGCGACGGATCCTCGAACTGCTGCGGGCGGTCACCACCGACCCCGAGATGCTGCTGCTCGACGAGCCGTTCGCCGGTGTGCACGCCAGCATCATCGAGCGCATCTCGGAATTCCTGATGCAGCTGCGAGGCCGGGGCATCAGCATCCTGATGGTCGCCCACGAGCTCGACGCGGTGGAACGCCTGACCGATGCCGTCGTGGTGATGGCCCGCGGCCGGGTGCTGTTCGAAGGATCCATGGCGGCGGCACGCCGCGAACAGGAAGTGGTGGACGCTTATGTCGCCGGATGACACCCGAACTGATTCCGCCACAGCCGTACTCGGCGTCCGCGATCTCACCGTCGGTTACCACGGTGTACCGATCGTGCACAACGTCAGCCTTGAGCTGGTCGCCGGCAACACCGCGTGTGTGGTCGGCCCCAACGGGTGCGGAAAGAGCACGCTGCTCAAGGGGTTGGCGGGACTGGTCAAGCCGATGAGTGGCACCGTCGAGCTCGCCGGGCGGGGCGACATCACCGGCATGTCGACGGCCCAACGGGCCGCCAGCGGTGTGGGTTACGTCCCGCAGATCGACGACGTCTTCAAGCCGCTGACGGTGGAGGAGAACATCGTCATCGGTGGATACACGCTGTCGCGGGCCAAGGTCGCGGCCAACAAGGAACGCGTGCTCGAACTGTTCCCACGGCTGAAATCCATGCTGAAGCGGCACGCCGGTGTGCTCTCCGGAGGGGAGCGCAAGATGCTGGCGATGGCGCGGGTGCTGATGCTCGAACCCACGGTGCTGCTGCTCGACGAGCCGACCGCGGGTCTGACCGAGGAGATGGCCTCCCGGCTGCTCGACGAGCAACTCGCCGAACTCAAAGCCAGCGGCATTGCCGTGCTGCTGGTGGAACAGCGCGCCAATCTCGCCATGGCATCCGCCGATTGGGCCTATGTGCTTGCCACCGGGCGCGTTCGCCGGTCGGGGTCGGCGGCCGAACTGCGGGCCGACCCCAGTTTCTCGCACATCTTCCTCGGCGGAACCGAAGAGGCCCTTCTGGCCGCCGCCGAAACCAACACCGAAGGAGAAGTCCGTTGCAGTTAGTTCAATTCGTCCACCAGGGTGCCACGCGGTGCGGATACCTCGAGGGGGACGAGATCGTCGGCGTGGACTGGTCACTGCGCGACGCACTGGTGCTGCTGACGGCCGGGCAGGCTGAGCGCATCACCGGGGCGCGGACCGGACGGGTACCGCTCGCCGACGTGGTCCTACTGCCCCCGGTGACCCCGTCGAGCCGAATCTTCTGCATCGGGATCAACTACCTCGACCATCAGCAGGAATCCATGGACGTCTTCCTGGCGACCGTGCCGAAGGCGCCGGTGGTCTTCATGAAGGACCTGTCCACGATCGCCGGCCCCTTCGACCGACTCGACCTGCCGAGTTCGCTGTCGGTCGAATTCGATTGGGAGGCCGAACTCGGCGTGGTCATCGGTGCTCCGGCCCGCAACGTGTCCGAGGAGGACTCCTGGGACGTGGTGGCCGGCTACACCGTCGTCAACGATGTGTCGGTGCGCGACCGTCAGGTTCGGCACGTGCAGTGGACACTCGGCAAGAACGCGCCGGCCTCCACCCCGATCGGCCCCGGCATCGTCGACCGCGACACCGTCGGCATCAAGCCGGACATCGAAGTGACCTGTCGGGTCAACGGCGTGGTGAAGCAGAACGCCTTCACCCGGGACCTGATCTTCGACATCCCGCGATTGATCGCCGAAATCTCACAGGTGACACCGCTTCTGCCCGGCGACATCATCGTCAGCGGCACCGCGGCCGGTGTGGGCTTCAAGCGCAATCCGCCGGAGTTCCTTCGCGACGGCGATGTCGTCGAGGTCGAGATCGCCGGTGTCGGAACCATTTCCAACAAGGTCAGGACGGACTGCTGACATGCCCGTAGTCGGAGGGATCTCCGCCTCGCACGCACCGGGGATCCTCGGTTGGCCCGACGACGTCACCGCCGAGGAACACCGAGCAGTCTTCGCCGCCTACGACGAGCTCAAGCGCACCGTCGCGGAGGCCAAGGCCGATGTGATCGTCGCGTTCCTGGACGACCATTTCGAGAATCACTTCCGCAGCTTGATGCCCTCGGTCAGTGTCGGTGTGGCAGAACAGCACACCGGTCCCGGCGAGCACCTGCTCGAACTGCTCAAGTTCGAGGGGGTGCGCGCCTTCGGAGGTGAGAAGGCTCTCGCCGAACACATCCTGCGCACGTTGGTGGCATCCGGCATCGATGCCGCGCGGATGGGCACCGCCGAGTTCGGCAACAACCTCATGGTGCCGATGCAGCTGCTACGGCCCGAAGGCGACATCCCGATCATCCCGGTGTACATCAACGTGTTCACCCCGCCGCTGATCAGCATGAAGCGCGCCTACCAGGTGGGCGAGGCGGTGCGGTCCGCCGTCGAGGACAGCGACAAGCGAATCATGTTCTGGGGCACCGGCGGTCTGTCGCACTGGCCGCCGATCTGGGAACCGAGTCGGGAATCCGACGAGTTCCTGGCCAGGATGAAGACGTTCCAGAACGAAGGACGCGGCTACCTCGAGCGCGACCCCGGCCTGTGGACCGACATCGGCCCGTACGAGATCAGGATGGCCCGGGAGATGGGCGACGCCTGCGTGAACCCCGAATGGGACCGGCGTTTCCTGGACCTGCTGTCCGCCGGCGACATGGAGGCGCTGTTCGCCTGGACCTACGACGACGTCGAGAAGGGCGGCGGGCACGGCGGTCACGAGATCCTGAACTGGATGGCCGTCGCCGGAGCCATGGGCGGTGGGCCGTGCGAGGTGCTCACCTACCAACCCACCCCGGCCTGGATCTGCGGTACCGGCGCGGTCCGCTACACCGTCTGACACATCGAAAAGCACAGCAAAGAAAAGAGATAATCAGTGATCACCTATCAGGACGCCCCTCTTCCCAAGTTCGGCAACTACTCCACCTTGGGGTTCGGGGGTCCCGGTGAGATCGTCGTGGTGGCCGGCCAGATGGGCGCGAACGCCGACGGTGAGTTCCCCACCTCCGACGGCGCAGAGCAGGTGAAGGCCACGTACGACAACATCGGTATCGCTCTGGCCGCAGCCGGCCTGGGCTTCGAGCACGTCGTCGGGTTCCGCACCCTGCTGGTGGGTCGCGAGATGATCCCGGAGTTCATGAAGGGCCGTCTCGACAAGTTCGCCGAGATCTACCCGTCGGGCGTGTACCCGCCGAACACGATCATGATCATCTCCGGTCTGGTCGAGGAAGCGGCGCGCGTCGAGATCGAGGCCCTCGCGGTCAGGCCGGCGGCATCGTGACCGTCGAGTACCGCAGCTACCCGTTCAACCACGGTCGCGAGACGGTGATCGCCTACCCCGTCACCGGGGCGGGCGTCACCACCCGCGTCGTCGAATCAGGTTCCGGCGACAGCGTTCTGGTGTGCCTGCACGGCGCCGGCTCGCGTGCCGACAGGTTCGTGCCTGTGATGCCGGGTCTGGTGGCAGAAGGTTTCCGGGTGCTGGCCATCGATTTTCCCGGGCACGGTCTCGCCGAGAAGCGTGAGGACATCGATTACACCGGACAGGGTTTCGCCGATGTGATCGCCGGCGTGCTGGACTCGCTGGGCCTGTCGAAGGTCACGTTCCTCGGCACCTCCCTCGGTGGGCACGTCGCGGCTGCCATCGCGGTGCAGCGGCCCGATCTCGTCGCCGGACTGGTGCTGATCGGTTCGGTCGGCATCAGCGACTTCCCGCAGGAGTTCCACACCCCGCCGGAGGTCCTCTCCGACGGCAGCGTTGAGGGAGTGCGCCGTAAGTTGACGTTCCTGGTCTCGGACCCGGAGATGGTGACCGAGGCGTGGGTGCGCGAGGAGTCGATGATCAACTCCTCCACAGGGGCCAAGCAGGCGCTGCTGAAGGTCTCGGAGTGGTTGGACAAGGACTGCAACGACTTCCGGCAGGACGCGGAACTGGTCGAGCGGTTGCCGGAGCTTCCGGTGCTGCTGGTGTGGGGTGCCGACGACAAATGGACCCCGCCGTCGATGGGTATGGAAGCCCAGCAGAACCTGCCCGGCGCGTCACTGGAGCTGATGCCGGGCTGCGGTCACGCCCCGTACTTCGAGAACCCGGACCTGTTCGTCGAATTGATCCGCAAACACGGTGTGGGAGGACTGAAATGACCGACAGCTGGCTGTTGATCGAGAACGGCACCGTCATCGACGGCGACGCCAACCCGCCGATCCCCAATTGTGCTGTGCTCGTGCACAATGCGCGGATCGTCAAGATGGGCGTAGTCGATCGGGAGACCGACATCCCGCGGGGCGCGCGGCTGGAGGTGATCGATGCCCGAGGCAAGACGGTGATGCCCGGACTGATCGACATCCACTGCCACATGACCTACGGGCTGGCCCGCACCGAGGAAGAGATCTCGATGTACACCCCGCCCGAGGTGCGCACCTTGATCGCCGCGGCCAACGTCGAGAAGGTGCTTGCGGCCGGCGTCACGAGCATCTCGCAGCCGGGCGGCTCTTATTACATCGGCGTCGGGTTACGGGAGGGGATCAAGCGCGGCATCGTGCACGGCCCGCGGATGACCTCCGCCGGTCGGTATCTCACCACCAGCAACGGGCTGACCGACTGGTTCCCGGATGCCACCGGGGTTCCGGAATCAAGCACCGGCAGGCTGACCAACACGCCGGCCGAGATGATCGACGAGATCCGTCGCCAGAAGAAGGCCGGAGTCGACCTGATCAAGTTGGCCGACAGCCCCTTCGGTGACTACCAGGCGTTCACCAACGACGAGCTGAAGATGTGTGCCGATCTCGCCCATCAGTTGGGTCTGCAGATCACCATCCACGCGCGCGGCGACGGCGAGATGAACGCCGCGGTCGAAGCCGGGTTCGACCACATCATGCACGGCAACCACATGTCGGACGCCACCATCGAGAAGCTGGCCAAAAGCCAGATCCCCCTGGCGCCGACGCAGTTGTTGATGCATCACGTGGTCGAGTTCGCCGAGACGCTGCGGGTGCGCCCGTCCATCTCAGAGGCCACGAAGCGGATGAACGACGCGACGATGGACAGCCTGCACCGGGCGTATGCGGCCGGGGTGAAGTTCGCGATGGGCACCGACAGCGGGTTCTCGCTCGTCCCGTACGGGCAGTGGCACGCTCGCGAACTGGAGTTGCTGATGCTCTACACCGGTATGACGTCACTGGAGGCGATCCAGGCCGGCACCAAGCACGGTGCGAACGCGATGGGCCTGCCCGATGACCTGGGTGTGCTCGCCGAGGGCAGACTGGCCGACATCATCGTCGTCAACGGTGACCCGGTGGCCGACATCCGGGTGCTGTACCAGCCGGGCAAGGTGGAGACCGTCATCCTCAATGGTCAGGTTCAGTCCTTCCCCGACGACATCCGGACCCGGTTCATCCGCAACGACTACCTGCCGAACGAATACGGCTGGGACCTGCTGTCCTACGAGCGGGCCTTCGAGGGCGCCGAAACCCCGAAGACCCAGCTCGACTGGACCCCCGAGCAACGTCTCGATGTCATCAACGACATCCACAAGTACGAGAAGGTGGGTGCGGAACCCGCCGCGGAGTAGGACCCGACCGTCGCCGGTGGGCCGCTGTGGACGATCCGTTCACAGCGGCTCGACGGCGTTTCGCGGTCGCCGGAAACCGGCCGTCATTGTTCGCTCACGGGGGAAGCGATGCCGTACCCGGCGCACAGTCGTAGCGTGGTGTGGTGACCCAACCCCATGATCTGCCCCGGACCGTCGGCGAACTGCGCGCTTCCGGACATCGCGAGCGGGGCGTCAAAGAGGAAATCCGAGAGAACCTGCTGGCCGGGCTGGCCGAGGGCCGCGACATGTGGCCCGGGATCCTGGGTTTCGAGGACACGGTGCTCCCGCAACTCGAACGCGCGCTGATCGCCGGACACGACATCGTGTTGCTCGGTGAACGCGGTCAGGGCAAGACCCGCCTGCTGCGCGCGCTGACCGGACTGCTCGACGAGTGGACGCCCGTCATCGAGGGCTCCGAACTGGGCGAGCACCCCTACAGTCCCATCACCCCGGAGTCGATCCGCCGGGTCGCGGACTCCGGCGGCGACCTGAAGGTCGCGTGGCGCCACCGCAGTGAGCGCTACACCGAGAAGCTCGCCACCCCCGACACCAGCGTGGCCGACCTCGTCGGCGACATCGATCCGATCAAGGTGGCCGAGGGCCGCAGCCTCGGCGATCCGGAGACCATCGCCTACGGTCTGATCCCGCGCGCGCACCGCGGCATCGTCGCGGTCAACGAGTTGCCCGACCTCGCTGAGCGCATCCAGGTCGCAATGCTGAACGTGATGGAGGAACGCGACATCCAGGTCCGCGGCTACACGCTGCGGCTGCCGCTCGACGTGCTCGTCGTCGCCAGCGCGAACCCGGAGGACTACACCAACCGCGGCCGCATCATCACCCCGCTCAAGGACCGCTTCGGCGCCGAGATCCGCACGCACTACCCGTTGCAACTCGACGCCGAGGTCGGCGTCATCACCCAGGAGGCCCAGCTCGCCGCGGAGGTGCCCGAGTACCTGCTGCAGATCCTGGCCCGCTTCGCCCGCAACCTGCGCGAATCCAGTTCGATCGACCAGCGGTCCGGCGTCTCGGCGCGGTTCGCGATCGCCGCGGCCGAGACCGTCGCCGCCGCCGCCCGCCACCGCTCGACGATCCTCGGTGAACAGGAACCCGTCGCCCGTGTCGTCGACCTCGGCACCGTCGTCGACGTGCTGCGCGGCAAGCTGGAGTTCGAATCCGGTGAGGAGGGCCGCGAACAGGCGGTGCTCGAACACCTGCTGCGCCGCGCCACCGCCGACACCGCGCAGCGGCTGCTCGGCGGGCTGGACGTCGGCCCGCTGGTGGCGGCCGTCGAAGAGGGTTCCCCGGTGACGACGGGGGAGCGGGTGTCGGCCAAGGACGTGCTGGCCGCGTTGCCCGACCTGCCGGTGATCGACGCGATCGCCACCCGCCTCGGCGCGCAGACCGACGGTGAGCGGGCCGCCGCCGTCGAGTTGGCGCTCGAGGCGCTGTACCTGGCCAAACGGATCGACAAGGTTTCCGGAGAGGGCGAAACCGTATATGGGTAAAGCCGGGCACGGCCGGTCGTCCCGGTACTCCCGTTACACCGGCGGGCCGGATCCGCTGGCCCCGCCGGTCGATCTGCGCGAGGCGCTCGAGCAGATCGGCGAGGACGTCATGGAGGGCAGCTCGCCGCGGCGCGCGCTGTCCGAACTGCTGCGGCGCGGCACCAAGAACATGCGCGGCGCCGACCGGCTGGCCGCCGAGGCCAACCGGCGGCGCCGGGAGCTGTTGGCTCGCAACAACCTCGACGGCACCCTGCAGGAGATCAAGAAGCTGCTCGACGAGGCCGTGCTCGCCGAGCGCAAGGAACTCGCCCGCGCCCTCGACGACGACGCACGCTTCTCCGAGATGCAGATCGAGGCGCTGTCCCCGTCGCCGGCCAAGGCCGTCCAGGAACTCGGCGACTACCAGTGGCGCAGCCCCGAGGCCCGCGAGAAGTACGACCAGATCAAGGATCTGCTCGGCCGCGAGATGCTCGACCAGCGGTTCGCCGGGATGAAGGAGGCGCTGGAGAACGCCACCGACGAGGACCGGCAGCGCGTCAACGACATGCTCGACGACCTCAACGACCTGCTGGACAAACACGCGAAAGGCCAGGACTCCCAGCAGGACTTCGACGAGTTCATGGCCAAGCACGGCGAGTTCTTCCCCGAGAACCCGCGCAACGTCGACGAACTGCTCGACTCGCTGGCCAAACGCGCCGCGGCCGCCCAGCGCTTCCGCAACAGCCTGTCCCCGGACCAGCGCGCCGAACTGGATGCGTTGGCGCAACAGGCCTTCGGCTCGCCGTCGCTGATGAACGCGCTCAACCGGCTCGACTCGCATCTGCAGGCCGCCCGCCCGGGCGAGGACTGGACGGGATCCTCGGAGTTCTCCGGCGACAACCCGCTCGGTATGGGTGAGGGGGCGCAGGCGCTGGCCGACATCGGTGAACTCGAACAGCTCGCCGAACAGCTGTCGCAGAGCTACGCGGGCGCCTCGATGGACGACGTCGACCTCGAGGCGCTGGCCCGCCAACTCGGCGACGACGCCGCCGTCGATGCGAGGACGCTGGCCGAACTCGAACGCGCACTGATGAACCAGGGGTTCCTCGACCGCGGCTCCGACGGGAAGTGGCGGCTGTCGCCGAAGGCGATGCGCCAGCTCGGACAGGCCGCGCTGCGCGATGTGGCCCAACAACTCTCGGGCAGGCACGGTGAACGCGACACCCGGCGCGCCGGTGCGGCGGGGGAGCTGACCGGTGCGACCCGCCCGTGGCAGTTCGGGGACACCGAACCCTGGAACGTCACCCGCACCCTCACGAATGCCGTATTGCGCCAAGCGGGTTCGGGGGTGCGTGAGATGCCGCTCGGCATCACCGTCGACGACGTCGAGATCTCGGAGACCGAGACCCGTACCCAGGCCGCGGTGGCGCTGCTCGTCGACACCTCGTTCTCGATGGTGATGGAGAACCGGTGGCTGCCGATGAAGCGGACGGCGCTCGCGCTCAACCACCTGGTGAGCACCCGGTTCCGTTCCGACGCGCTGCAAATCGTCGCGTTCGGGCGGTACGCCAGGACCGTGACGGCTGCCGAACTCACCGGGCTCGAAGGCGTCTACGAACAGGGCACCAACCTGCACCACGCGCTCGCGCTGGCCACCCGGCATCTGCGCAGGCACCCCAACGCCCAGCCGGTCATCCTCGTCGTCACCGACGGTGAGCCCACGGCCCACCTCGAGGACTTCGGCGGCCGCGACGGTGCCCAGGTGTTTTTTGACTACCCGCCGCATCCGCGCACCATCGCCCACACCGTCCGCGGTTTCGACGAAGTGGCCCGCCTCGGTGCCCAGGTCACGATCTTCCGCCTGGGCAGCGATCCGGGATTGGCCCGCTTCATCGACCAGGTCGCCCGCCGCGTGGGCGGCCGCGTGGTGGTGCCCGAGCTCGACGGCCTCGGCGCCGCCGTCGTCGGCGACTACCTGTCCTCGCGCCGCCGCCGCTGAACCCGTCGCGCCGAACCGTTCAAAACCCCGCCGCCGTGCGCTATCGTTTGCTGAATTCACAGCGTCCGGTCCGGGTCGGGGAGGCCTGAACCGGACGGTCCGGCACGAGGGGAACCGATGGCGAATCACCGTGCGCGACGGAGCCGCCTGCGTCACGCGGCGCTTCCGACCGCGCTGAGCAGCGTGATCGTGACAAGCGTCGTCGCCGCGGGTGGTGTCGCGGTGGTCCACCCGGAGTCCGTCGCCACGGCGATGTACGAGTTGTCGGCGCTCATCACCGAAGGCAGTTCGACCAACCCGACCGGCGCGGGGATCGAGGATTTCTACGACCGGAAATTCGCCGAATCAAACAATCAGGTGACGGTGAACTTCTTCACCGGACCGTTCGGCGTGTACGACGCGCTCGCCGACCACACCGACGAGGACAACGTCGTCATGTCCAGTGGCTGGGGTGCGGCGAACGTCAGCCTGCTGCTCACCTACCTCGACGCGACCGGCGGGCGCGACAAAGTCGCCACCAACGCCGTCTACGTGCTCGACAACAGCGTGGCCCGACCGAACGGCGGCTTCGGCACCCGCTATCCGGTGTTCGCGCTCATCGGGGTGAACCCGTTGCCGACCCCGACCTCGCCCGGGGTGAATGTCGTCGACGTCGGCTACGAGTACGACATCAACGGCAACACCCCGGCGTATGTGCTGAACCCGTTCGCAATGGCCAACTCGTTGGCGACCTACTTCGACAACCGGCTCAACCAGAACGACGTGAACCTGCCCGTCGATGCGGAGGGCAAGCTCGACCTGTCCACCGCCGAATGCGACGCCGTATGCCGAACGTCGATCGACAGCGGCACGGACACCACGGTGCTGCTCGAGACGGGCGAGACCGTCGTCATCAAGCAGGTCGGCCAGACCACCTACATCAGCTACCGCCGCGACGGCCTGCCGCTGCTGCAACCGCTGCGCACCTACGGCGGGGAGGCGGGCAAGCGGTTCGCCGACGCCATCGAGGATCCGCTGACCGACATCGTGAACTTCGGTTATCCGGGTAACGATCCGCTGGCCAATCCGAATCTCTACCGGCCCGCGGCACTGTTGCCGACGCCGCAGGAGACCGCGACCTTCCTACGCAACCTCGCCGATCCGAACAACAACCGCAGGCCCACCACGGTCACGACCGTGCAGGCCGAGGCGGTCGACGAAGAGGTGGTCGAGGAACCGCTCGAGACGTCGACCACCGCCGACGCGTCGACCGACGAGAAGGCCGTGTCGACACCGAAGGTCCGGCGGCCGGGATCGGTCGGCACCATCATCCGCAACACCATCAAGCGGCTGACGACACCGACGTCGAAGAAGACCGGCACCAGCGGTGGCGGCAGCACCGCGCCCGCGGAGGAGAAGTCGGAGTCACCGGCGTCGGACAACGACTCCGAGACGACGACGGATTAAGCGCCGGAGCGCTTGCGCTTCTTGCGCTTGACCGAGACGCTGCCCCACAGCGCCAGACCGCGGATCCGCACACACGGCGCCCCCGGGCTGCCCTGCCCCTGCACTCCGTGGTCGAACGCCCCCATCACCGCGACACCGTGCAGGTCGACGTTCACCTCCGGCGGCACCAGGATGGTCTGCCCGCCGAATACCGAGTAGGACCGGATCTCGACCTCCGGCGCGGTGAAGTCCGCATACCGCAGATCGACCACCCCACCGCCGAAGACCGCGACCGTGGTCATCCGGCGCGGCACGTTCCACCGGCCGCGGCGTTCGAAACCGCTCATGATCGCCAGCAGCACCGTCGACGGTGCGGGCCGGCACGGACCGCCGCCGCGCGGAGTCGTCATCGCGCCCGGCAGGTCGGCGCTCAACACGGCGAGCTCGTCGTACGTCTGCGCGGCGTACGCCTTCGTGAGGCGGTCCTCGTATTCCGTCATCTGCAGGCGACCCTGTGCGGCGGCATCGGTGAGCAATTGCGCGACCTGAATCCGATCAGTATCGGCAGCGCGCTTCGAACCATTCCGCGGCGTTGCAGGTGTGCTCATCACCGACGAGCCTACGACGAACGCTGGCACATGCAAGAGTGTTGGCTAAACTGTGCCCCCGCCTGTGACGGCGAACCTGCTAGTCCAGCGAAGTTAATCCGGCCTCACCTTCGCCTCGCCGAAAAGTCACCGTCGTACGCTGCGGTTATGGCGTCAGACAACGCCCGATGTGTAACGCGGTGCGCGGCATTGCGATCCCTGCGATTTCAACCACAATCGTTCGCCGCAACCGCGATTGGAGCGTGAATACCTGTCATCGCGCCCACCGCGGCGGCCGCTTCTCCAGGAACGCGAGCATGCCTTCGCGCGCCTCCTCCGACACGAACAGCGCGGCCGACTGTTCGGTCAGCGCCTCGGCGTCGCGGTCGAACGCCCGCAGCACCGCGGCCGTCGTGAGCGCCTTGGAGGCGGCGAGGCCCTGCGGTGAGCCGCGGCCGATCTGTGCGGTCAGTCGCGCGACGGTGGCGTCGACGTCGTCGGTGGCCACGGTCACCAGACCGGCGCGTTCGGCCGCCTGCGCATCGAGCGTCTCCCCGGTGACGAAGTACCGGCCCGCCGCCCGCGCCGTCAGCTTCGGCAGCAGCGTCAGCGAGATGATCGACGGCGCCACCCCGATCCGCGCCTCGGTCAGCGCGAACGTGCTCGCCGCGCCCGCGACGACGATGTCGCACGCGCCGACGAGTCCGAGACCCCCGGCGCGGACGTGCCCGTCGACCGCGGCCAGCACCGGCACGGGCAACTCGAGGATCGCGCGCAGCGCGCCGGTGAGTTCGCGCGCCCGGTCGACGGCGACGTCGGCGAGGTCCCGCCCGGCCGCCTCCCGCAGATCGGCGCCCGCGCAGAACGTGCCGCCGGTGTGGCCGAGCACCACCGCGCGCACCCGCTCGTCGGCGGCCGCGCTGCGCAGCCCCTCGTGCAGCTGCTCGACGAGTGCCGTCGACAGCGCGTTGCGGTTGTGCGGCGAGTCCAGCGTGAGCCGCGCGACGCCGCCGTCGACGGCGTACCGAACCAGCGTGTCCATCAGTACGAGCGCGGCAGGCCGAGCGACGTCTGCGCCACGAAGTTGAGGATCATCTCCCGGCTGACCGGCGCGATGCGCGCCAGCCGCGACGCGGTCACCGCCGCCGCGACGCCGTACTCCTTGGTCAACCCGTTGCCGCCCATCGACTGGACCGCCTGGTCGACCGCGCGCACCGACGCCTCGCCGGCCGCGTACTTCGCCATGTTGGCGGCTTCCGCGGCGCCGGCGTCGTCCCCGGTGTCGTAGAGCGCGGCGGCCTTCTGCATCATCAGCTTGGCCAGTTCGATCTCGATGTGGTTCTGCGCCAGCGGATGTGACAGCCCCTGGTGCGCACCGATCGGCGTCTTCCACACCTGGCGGGTCTTGACGTAGTCGACGGCGCGGCCGATCGCGAAGCGGCCCATGCCCACGGCGCTGGCGGCGCCCATGATGCGTTCCGGGTTCAGGCCCGCGAACAGTTGCGCGATCGCGGCGTCCTCGGATCCGACGAGGGCGTCGGCGGGTAGTCGCACGTCGTCGAGGAATACCTGGAACTGGTTCTCCGGGCTGATCAGTTCCATGTCGATCTCGGTCCAGCTCAGCCCCTTCGTGTCGGTGGGCACGATGAACAGCGCGGGTTTGAGGTTTCCGGTCTTGTGGTCCTCGGTGCGGCCGACGACGAGCACCGCCTGCGCCTGGTCGACGCCGGAGATGTAGACCTTCTGGCCGCTCAGGATCCAGTCACCGCCGTCGCGGCGCGCGGTGGTGGTGATGCGGTGGCTGTTCGACCCGGCGTCGGGTTCGGTGATCGCGAACGCCATCGTGATCGTCCCGTCGGCGATACCGGGCAGCCACCGCCGCTTCTGGTCCTCGGTGCCGAACTTGCTGATGATCGTGCCGTTGATGGCGGGGGAGACCACCATCATCAGCAGCCCCGAGCCGGCCGCGGCCATCTCCTCCATCACCAGCGACAACTCGTACATGCCAGCGCCGCCGCCGCCGTACTCCTCGGGCAGGTTCACCCCGATGAAGCCGAGTTTTCCTGCCTCGGACCATAATTCATCGGTGTGCTCACCGGCGCGGGCCTTCTCCAGGTAGTAGTCCTGCCCGTAGTTGGCGGCCATCGCGGCCACCGCCGCGCGCAGCGCCTGCTGTTCCTCGGTCTCGATGAACCCGGTCATGTGTCTCCTTCGGTCTGCACGCGGGCAAGGACGGCGCCCACCTCGACCTGGAGGCCGGGCGTGACGTTGAGTTCGGCGAGCACCCCGTCGCCGGGGGCGGTCAGCGTGTGCTCCATCTTCATGGCCTCCAGCCACACCAGCGGTTGACCCGCGGTCACGGTGTCGCCGACCGCGGCGCCCACCCGCACCACCGCACCCGGCATCGGCGCGACCAACGATCCCTGCGCGACGGCAGAGTCGGGATCGGGGAAGCGGGGCAGCGCGGTGAGTTCGACGGCGCCGGATGCGGAGTCGACGTAGATCGCGTCGCCGTACCGGGCGACGTCGAACGGGTGCTCCACTCCGTCCGCCGCCAGCACCACCCGGTGCGGGGTGGCCGACACCACGGTCACGTCGGGGTGGTCGGCGAACCGGCCGCCGCGGTAGCGGACCTCGTGGTCCTCGCCCGCCGCGTCGCGGTAACGCTTGGCCTGGTGGCCCGACGGCAGATTGCGCCAGCCGCTCGGGACGGCGGCGAAAACCGTAGCGGTGGCGCGGTTGTGCGCGGCGTCGGCGATGGCGGCGGCCAGCATGGCGCGTGTGGTGGTCCCGTCGTCGGCGAGCGGGGTGGCCAGATCCGTCAGCCCGTGGGTGTCGAAGAACGCGGTGTCGGTCGCCCCGTCGAGGAACGCTGCGTGTCGCAGCACGTTGACGAGCAGATCGCGGTTGGTGCGCACGCCGTGCAGTCGCATCCGCGCCAACGCGTCGGCCAGGATCGCCGCCGCCTTGCGCCGGGTCGGCGCGTACGAGATCACCTTCGCGAGCATCGGGTCGTAGAAGATCGACACCTGCGAACCGTCTTCGATGCCGGAGTCCACGCGGACACCGGGCCGGGTGAGCGCGTCGAATCGGGCTGTGGCGCCAGCGACGTCGAAGCGGTGCACGGTCCCGGCCTGCGGTTGCCAGTTGCGGGCCGGGTCCTCGGCGTAGAGCCGTGCCTCGATCGCGTGTCCTCGGCCCGCGGGCGGGGCGGGGTCGAGCCGGTGCCCGTCGGCGACCATCAGTTGCAGTTCGACGAGGTCGAGCCCGGTGGTGGCCTCGGTGACGGGGTGTTCGACCTGCAGTCGGGTGTTCATCTCGAGGAAGTAGAAGTCACCGCTCTGGTCGGCCATGAACTCGACGGTGCCCGCCCCGGTGTAGCCGATCGCCTCGGCGGCGAGGCGGGCCGCGTCGAACAGCCGCTCCCGCATGCCCGGGGTGCGCTGCACCAGTGGTGACGGCGCCTCCTCGATGATCTTCTGGTGTCTGCGTTGGATCGAGCACTCGCGCTCGCCGACGGCCCACACCGTGCCGTGCGCGTCGGCCATCACCTGCACTTCGATGTGGTGGCCCGTGGCCAGGTAACGCTCGCAGAACACCGTCGGATCACCGAAGGCGGACTGCGCTTCCCGCTGTGCGGCGGTGACCTCGTCGGCCAGCGCGCCGATCTCGCGGACCACCCGCATCCCGCGGCCACCGCCACCGGCCGACGCCTTCACCAGCACCGGCAGCTGGTCGGCGGTGATGCCGTCGGGGTCGAGTTCGGCGAGCACCGGCACACCCGCGGCGGCCATCAGTTTCTTGGCCTCGATCTTGCTGCCCATGGCCTGCACCGCCGCGACCGGCGGGCCGATCCACGTCAACCCGGCGTCCTGCACCGCACCGGCGAATTCGGCGTTCTCCGAGAGGAATCCGTACCCGGGGTGGACGGCGTCGGCTCCCGCGGCGTGCGCGGCGGCGATCAACTGCCCGATGTCGAGGTAACCGCCGGTGCCGGACAGCCGCACCCGCGCATCGGCCTCGGCGACGTGCGGGGCGTCGGCATCCGGTTCGGTGTAGACCGCCACGGTGCCGATGCCGAGGCGGCGGCACGTCGCGAACACCCGACGGGCGATCTCACCCCGGTTGGCGACCAGCACACGCGTGATCATCTCTGCCTCCCCGCTGCGATTTGTGCACGATTACGCGCGCCCACCGCTCGATATCGTGCACAAATCACGGGCATCGTGACGCTCACATCCGGAAGACGCCGAAGTTCGACGTCCCCTCGATCGGACCGTTGGCGATCGCCGACAGGCACATGCCCAGCACGGTGCGGGTGTCGCGCGGATCGATGACCCCGTCGTCGTAGAGCCGCCCCGACAGGAACATCGGCAGCGATTCGGCCTCGATCTGCGCCTCGATCGCCGCCCGCAGTGCGGCGTCGGCATCCTCGTCGACCGTCTGCCCGCGGGCCTCCGCGGCGGCGCGGCCGACGATCGAGATCACTCCCGCCAGCTGCGTACCGCCCATCACCGCGGCCTTGGCGCTCGGCCACGCGAACAGGAAACGGGGGTCGTAGGCGCGGCCGCACATCCCGTAGTGGCCCGCCCCGTAGGAGGCGCCGATCAGCAGCGACAGGTGCGGGACCGTCGAGTTGGAGACGGCGTTGATCATCATCGACCCGTGCTTGATCATCCCGCCCTCCTCGTACTGCCTTCCGACCATGTATCCGGTCGTGTTGTGCAGGAACAGAAGTGGGGTGTTCGAACGGTTCGCCAGCTGGATGAACTGGGTGGCCTTCTGCGACTCCTCGCTGAACAGCACCCCGCGGGCGTTGGCCAGGATCCCGATCGGGTAGCCGTGCAGCCTGGCCCACCCCGTCACCAGTGAGGATCCGTAGAGCGCCTTGAACTCGTCGAAATCCGACCCGTCGACGATGCGGGCGATCACGTCGCGCGGGTCGAACGGGATCCGCAGATCCGCAGGGACGATGCCGAGCAGTTCCCCGGCGTCGAACACCGGCTCGACCACCGGCGCCGGTGCGGGCCCCTGCTTGCGCCAGTTCAGCCGCTCGACGATCCGCCTGCCGATCCGCACCGCGTCGAGCTCGTCGTGGGCGAGGTAGTCACCGAGACCCGATGTGCGGGCGTGCATCTCGGCCCCGCCCAGCGATTCGTCGTCGGACTCCTCGCCGGTGGCCATCTTCACGAGCGGCGGGCCGGCGAGGAACACCTTGGACCGTTCCTTGATCATCACCACGTGATCGCTCATACCGGGCACGTAGGCGCCGCCTGCGGTGGAGTTGCCGAAGACCAGGGCGATGGTGGGAATCCCGGCGGCCGACAGCCGGGTGAGGTCGCGGAACATCTGCCCGCCGGGGATGAACACCTCTTTCTGGGTGGGCAGGTCCGCGCCACCGGATTCGACCAGCGAGATCACCGGCAGCCGGTTCTGCAGCGCGATTTGGTTGGCGCGCAGTATCTTCCGCAGTGTCCACGGATTGCTCGTGCCGCCTTTGACGGTGGGGTCGTTGGCGACGAGCAGGCATTCGACACCGCTGACCGCGCCGATCCCGGTGATCACGCTGGCGCCGACGGTGAACTCGCTGCCCCAGGCCGCCAGCGGACTCAGTTCGAGGAACGGGGAGTCCTGGTCCAGGAGCAGTTCGATGCGCTCGCGGGCGGTGAACTTGCCGCGGGCGTGGTGGCGGTCGACGTACTTGGCCCCGCCGCCGGCCAGCGCCTTGGCGTGTTCGGCGTCGAGTTCGGCGAGTTTGGCCGACATGGCTTCGGCGGCCGCGGCGTAAGCCGGCGACGACGGGTCGAGGGTGGACTTCAGCGCGGTCACGACTGATATCCCAGCGTCTTGGCGGCCAGTGCGGTGAGGATTTCGGTGGTTCCGCCGCCGATTCCCAGGATCCGCATGTCGCGGTACTGCCGTTCCACCTCTGTCCCGGTCATGTAGCCCATCCCGCCGAACAGCTGTACGGCCTGGTTCGCAATCCATTCGCCGGCCCCGACGGCGGTGTTCTTGGCGAAGCACACCTCGGCGATGAGGCTTGTTTCCCCGGCCAGCTGCCGCTCGACGACGTTGCGGGTGTACACGCGGGCGACATCGACGCGCCGGGCCATCTCGGCGAGCGTGTTCTGCACCGACTGCCGCGAGATCAGCGGCCTGCCGAACGTCTCGCGGTCGCGGCACCAGGCCACGGTGAGGTCGAGACACCGTTGCGCACTCGAATACGCCTGCGTCGCAAGACCGACGCGTTCGGAGACGAACGCCCCGGCGATCTGCAGGAAACCGCTGTTCTCGGCGCCGATCAGGTTGGCGGCCGGTACCCGGACGTCGGTGTAGGACAGTTCGGCGGTGTCGCTGGACCGCCATCCCATCTTGTCGAGTCGGCGGGTGACCTCGAAGCCCGGCGTGCCCTTGTCGACCACCAGCAGCGAGACACCGCCAGCACCCGGCCCGCCGGTGCGCACCGCGGTGACGACGTAGTCCGCACGCACGCCGGAGGTGATGTAGGTCTTCGCGCCGTTGACGATGTAGTCGTCCCCGTCCCGGACCGCCCGGGTGGTGAGGTGCCCGACGTCCGAGCCGCCGCCGGGTTCGGTGATCGCCAGCGACCCGATCAACTCGCCCTGCAGCGTCGGCCGGACATAGGTGTCGATCAGTCGGCGATCACCGGAGGCCGCCATGTGCGGGGTCGCGATGCCCGAGGTGAACAACGAGGCGAACACCCCGCCGGGCACACCCGCGTAGTGCAGTTCCTCGCACACGATCACCGCGTCGGCGCCGTCACCACCACCGCCACCGACCGATTCGGGGAAGCCGGCCCCGAGCACCCCCGCGTCACCGGCCGCACGGTGCAGGGCACGAGGCAGTTCACCGGCGCGCTCCCAGTCGTCGACGTAGGGGAGCATTTCCCGTTCGGCGAAGGCGCGCACGGCTTTCCGCAGCTGTTCGCGCTCGGGCGTATGCCAGATGCTCACCGGCCCAACACCTCCTCGGGGATGTCGAGATGACGGCTGCGCAGCCACTCGCCGAGTCCCTTGGCCTGCGGATCGAACCGCGCCTGATACGCCACGCCCTGGCCGAGGATGCCGTCGATGACGAAGTTCACCGCGCGCAGATTCGGCAGCAGGTGGCGGGTCACCGGCAGATCGGCGGTCTCGGGGAGCAACTCGCGCAGCAGGTCGACGGTCAGTGTGTGGGCGAGCCAGCGCCACTGCGCCTCGGCGCGCACCCACACCCCGACGTTGGCGCTGCCGCCCTTGTCCCCGCTGCGCGCCCCGGCGATCGTCCCGAGCGGCACCCGACGTGTCGGTCCCGGGGGGAGCGGTTCGGGCAGCGCGGGCTCGTCGACCGGGTGCAGGTCCAGTGTGTCGGTGGCGGCGGGTATCTCGGCGCGGTCGCCGTCGGCGTGCACCGCGACGTGCTGCACGTCGGCGGCGTCGACGTATCCGGCGGTGAACACGCCGTAGACCTGACCGTCGCCCGGCGGTGCGGTGACGTGGAAGCCGGGATAGCTGGCGAGGGCGAGTTCGACGGCGGCGGAGGAGAATTGACGGCCGACGGTGGCCGGGTCCGGGTCGCGCACGACACAGCGCAGCAGCGCGCTGGCGGTCTCCTCGGTGTCGGCGTCGACGTGGTCGGTGCGCGCGAGCGTCCACTCGAGTTCGGCGGGCCTCGTCGCCAGCCCCGCTTCGAGCTGGCGGCGGACCAGCTCGGCCTTGGCGTCGATGTCCAGCCCGGTGAGCACGAACGTCATCGCGTTGCGGAAACCGCCGATGCTGTTGAGCGACACCTTCAGCATCGGGGGCGGCGGTTCGCCGCGTGCACCGCTGATCCGCACGCGGTCGGGTCCGTCGTCGGTCAACTGCAGGGAGTCGACCCGCAGGGTGACGTCGGGGTTGGCGTAACGGGCGCCGGAGATCTCGTAGAGCAACTGTGCGGTGACGGTGTCGACGGTGACCGCACCGCCGGTGCCCTGGTGTTTGGTGATGACCGACGAGCCGTCGGCGTGGATCTCGGCGAGCGGGAACCCCGGATGGGTCAGGTCGGCGACCTCGGTGAAGAACGCGTAGTTGCCGCCGGTGGCCTGCACCCCGCATTCGATGACGTGTCCCGCGGCGACCGCACCCGCCAGCGCGTCGTAGTCGGTGCGGTTCCACCCGAAGTGCGCGGCGGCGGGGCCCAGTGTCACCGACGCGTCGGTGACCCGGCCGGTCACCACGACGTCGGCGCCGCCGCTGAGGCAGTCGACGATGCCCCACGCGCCGAGGTAGGCGTTGGCTGCCAGCGGCGTGCCGAGACCGAGGTCGGCGGACCGCGGCAGCAGATCGTCACCTTCGACATGGGCGACGTTGACTGCGATGCCGAGCCGGTCGGCCAGCGCACGCACCGCCGTCGCCAACCCCGCCGGGTTGAGGCCGCCGGCGTTGGTGACGATGCGGACCCCGCGCTCGACGGCCAGGCCGAGGCACTCCTCGAGCTGGCCGAGGAACGTCTTGGCGTAGCCGCGTTCGGGGTTCTTGGCCCGGTCGCGCGCCAGGATGAGCATGGTCAGCTCGGCGAGGTAGTCGCCGGTGAGGTAGTCGAGGTCACCGCCGGTGAGCATCTCGCGCATCGCGGCCATCCGGTCCCCGTAGAACCCGGAGCAGTTGCCGATGCGTACTGGTACCCGTATTGACTCAGCCAATCGGTTCTGCCTTTCAGGTGCCGACCAACCGGTAGGTTAGCCGGTACTTGCGGTACCGCGTCAAGGTTTCGCGGATTGCCGCCCGGGACCGTCGCGGGGCCCTCGATACTGGACAGGTGTCATGGATCGCGCAGACGCTGATGGGCGTGGTGTGGGCGATCGGCGGCGTCGGCATCGGGCTCGGACCGCCTCTCAGCGAGACCGGGAGGGGAGCCTCATCGCCCGCAGTCGGCTGGTTGGCCGCCGCAGCCGGGGTCTGGATGATCGTCGCGGGGTTCCGCCGGGCCGTCGGGCCGCCCGCCGACAGGAACCGCAGGGCGAAGCACGCGAGTGGGCGCGCACCCGACTGGCGCACCAAGGTCGGGCAGCCGCTGTCCGTCGTGGGCTGCGCGCTGGCGGGCTTCGGCGGTATCTGGTGGGGGATCGCATCCGGCCACATCACGATCTTCTGGTTCGGCCTCCTCTTGGCGTCTTTCGTGGTCGCCGCATTTCCCGCCGTGGTCGAGGTGTTCCGGGAGGGCACGCCCCGGCGGTGACGGGCCCGAGTTTTGGAGGCGGCCCGACCCACCGGCTATCCTGAAGAGCACTTGCCGGCGCCCCGCCCTCAATCGGGTTTCGCGTGGCACCCACACCCGTTAAGAGGAGAAGCTCGATCATGGCTGTGCCCAAGCGCAGAATGTCGCGTTCCAACACTCGGAGCCGTCGTGCCCAGTGGAAGGCCAAGCCCACCGAACTCGTCGGTGTGACCGTCGCCGGTCAGCAGCACAAGGTGCCGCGTCGCCTGCTCAAGGCTGCCCGTCTGGGTCTGATCGACCTCGACCGCCGCTAGCAACAGTTCGGAAACGGCGCGGCGCGCCTCTCAGCGCTCTCTCAGGCGTTGAGGTGAAACTGTGGCTGTGCGCATACTTGTCGTCGACGACGATCGTGCGGTGCGAGAATCCCTGCGCCGGTCCCTGTCCTTCAACGGCTACTCGGTCGAGTTGGCCCAGGACGGTGTCGAAGCGCTCGACCTGATCGCCAATGACCGGCCCGACGCCGTGGTGCTCGACGTGATGATGCCCCGGCTCGACGGGCTGGAGGTGTGCCGTCAGCTCCGCAGCACCGGCGATGACCTGCCGATCCTGGTCCTGACAGCCCGCGATTCGGTGTCCGAGCGGGTCGCCGGACTCGATGCGGGCGCCGACGACTACCTGCCCAAACCGTTCGCGCTCGAGGAACTCCTCGCGCGGATGCGGGCCCTGCTGCGCCGCACCTCGCCCGACGACGGCCCGGAATCCCCGGCGCTGACGTTCCTGGATCTGACGCTGGATCCGGTCACCCGCGAGGTGACCCGGGGGTCCCGGCAGATCAGCCTCACCCGCACCGAGTTCGCGTTGCTCGAAATGCTCATCGCCAACCCGCGCCGGGTGCTCACCCGCAGCCGCATCCTCGAGGAAGTGTGGGGCTTCGACTTCCCGACATCGGGGAACGCCCTCGAGGTGTACATCGGCTATCTGCGTCGCAAGACCGAAGCGTCCGGGGAGCCACGTCTCATCCACACCGTGCGCGGCGTGGGGTACGTGCTCCGCGAGACGCCGCCCTGATGGCCCTGCCACCTCATCCCGGGCCCCATGCGGCGCGGCCCAAGCCGCCGCGCAACACCAGTTCCCTGTCGTTGCGGTGGCGCGTCATGCTGCTCGCGATGTCGATGGTGGCGATGGTCGTCGTGTTGATGTCGGTCGCCGTCTACGCCGTCGTCTCCCGCGCGCTCTACGACGACATCGACAACCAGCTGCACAGCCGCGCCCGCCTGCTCATCGAGAGCGGATCGCTGGCCGCCGACCCCGGTAAGGCGATCGAGGGCACCGCCTACTCGGACGTCAACGCGATGCTGGTCAACCCCGGCCGGTCGATCTACACCGCCAACCAGCAGGGGCAGACGCTGCCGCTGGGCGAGGCCGAGAAGGACGTCATCTCCGGCGAGCTGCTGCTGTCCCTGCGCACCGCCAACCACCAGCGGATCCTCGCGGTGCACCTGACCAACGGCAGTTCCCTGCTCATCTCCAAGAGCCTCGCGCCGACGGGTCAGGTGCTCGGCCGGCTCGGGACGGTGCTGCTGATCGTCGGCGGGGTGGGCGTGGCCGTCGCCGCGATCGCGGGCGGCATGGTCGCCAGGGCGGGTCTGCGCCCGGTGGGCCGGCTGACCCAGGCCGCCGAACGCGTCGCGCGCACCGACGATCTGCGGCCCATCCCGGTGTTCGGCAGCGACGAACTGGCCCGGCTGACCGAGGCGTTCAACATGATGCTGCGGGCGCTCACCGAATCCCGTGAGCGCCAGGCCCGTCTGGTGTCCGACGCCGGACATGAACTGCGCACCCCGCTGACGTCGCTGCGGACCAACGTCGAACTGCTGATGGCCTCGCAGGCGCCGGGTGCGCCGCGACTGCCCGAGGAGGAGATGGCCGGGCTGCGCAGCGACGTGATCGCCCAGATCGAGGAACTGTCCACGTTGGTGGGCGATCTGGTCGACCTCACCCGCGACGATGCGGGCGGGGTCGTCTACGAGACCGTCGACATGGCCGATGTGGTGGACCGCAGCCTCGAGCGAGTTCGTCGGCGCCGCAACGACATCGAGTTCGACGTCGACGTCATCGGTTGGCAGGTCTACGGCGACGCGGCCGGGCTGGCCCGCGCGGTGCTCAACCTGCTCGACAACGCCGCGAAGTGGAGTCCGCCCGGCGGCCGGGTGGGAATCCATCTGCGCCAGACGGATCCGGTACACGCCGAACTCATCGTCTCCGACCGCGGGCCCGGCATCCCGGAGGCCGAACGCCGGCTGGTGTTCGAGCGGTTCTACCGGTCGACGGCCGCGCGCGCGATGCCCGGTTCCGGTCTCGGGTTGGCCATCGTCAAACAGGTGGTCCTCAAACACGGTGGCGCACTGCGGGTGGAGGACACGGTCCCGGGTGGCGATCCGCCGGGCACCTCCTTCTACGTGATGCTGCCCGGTCGTCCGGCGCCGCCGTCGAACGGGGAAGTGGTCGAAGACACAGCGGGTCCGGCCAAGTCTCGGTCTCCGTCGAGAGAACTCTAAGTGGATTCTCAGTCCACGTGGGCACTGTGAGGGCAAGTAGTTCGTTAGACGAACTGTTCGGATCACTTACGAGGAAGAGCACCGAAGCGACATGACGAACCATCCGAGGTATTCGCCGCCGCCGCAACAGCAGCCGGGTCAGCGTCCGGTCAACCCGGACACCAGGTATCAGGGCGACGCCTATTCACAGCATCAGCCCTACGACTGGCGCTATGCCGCGCAACCGCAGCAGCAGTTCCGCGCGCCGTACGACCCCTACCGTGGTGCGGCCCAGCCGACGGCCGTGATGCCGCAGCCGCGTTCGCCCCAGAAACGTTCGCGCGCAGGCGTTCTCACCATCGGCGCGCTGTGTGTCGCGGTCGTCTCCGCCGGTATCGGGGGCGGGGTGGCGACCATGGCGCACCAGGACCGGCCCTCGTTCGACAGCTCGATCTCCGGTGCGGCACCAAGCGTTCCGGCCGCCGCGCTGCCCGCTGGCTCCGTCGAGCAGGTGGCCGCCAAGGTGGTGCCCAGCGTCGTCAAGCTCGAGACCAACCTCGGCCGGGCCTCCGAAGAGGGTTCTGGCATCATCCTCACCTCCGACGGTCTGATCCTCACCAACAACCACGTCGTCGCGGGCGCGGCCGACCGCACCGTGCCGGGGGGCGCCCAGACCAAGGTGACGTTCTCGAACGGCCGGACCGCACCGTTCAGCGTCGTCGGATCCGATCCGAGCAGTGACATCGCGGTGGTGCGCGCCGAGGACGTCTCCGGTCTGACGCCGATCTCTCTCGGGTCGTCGGCCGATCTGCGCGTCGGACAGGACGTGGTGGCCATCGGGTCACCGCTCGGCCTCGAGGGCACGGTCACCACGGGGATCATCAGCGCCCTGAACCGGCCGGTGGCCGCAGGCGGCGACACCCGCAACCAGAACACCGTCCTCGACGCGATTCAGACCGACGCCGCCATCAACCCCGGCAACTCCGGTGGCGCGCTGGTGAACATGAAGGGTGAACTGGTCGGGGTCAACTCCGCGATCGCGACAATGGGCGGGGACTCACCGCAGGCGCAGAGCGGTTCGATCGGCCTCGGCTTCGCCATCCCGGTCGATCAGGCCAAGCGCATCGCCGACGAGCTGATCCAGAACGGCACCGCATCGCACGCCTCGCTCGGGGTGCAGGTGAGCAACGACCGCTCCACCGACGGCGCCAAGATCGTCGAGGTCAACGACGGCGGCGCGGCGGCAGCGGCGGGTCTGCCCAGCGGCGTGGTGGTGACCAAGGTCGACGACCGGGTGATCAACAGCGCCGACGCGCTGGTGGCCGCTGTGCGCTCCAAGGCGCCGGGGGAGAAGGTGACGTTGACCTACCTGGATCCGGCGGGCAAGCCGCAGAGCGTTGCGGTGACGCTGGGGAAGGCGCAGCAGTGACGACCGGAACCGGACACGGAACCCTGCGAGTGGCTGCACCACTGTCTGCGCCCACATATACGGTTGAGGTCATGGAGCAGCCAGGGGAGTTGGTGGGCCGCGCGCTCGTCGTCGTCGTCGATGACCGCACCGCCCATGGCGACGAAGAGGATCACAGCGGTCCGTTGGTCACCGAGCTTCTCGGTGAGGCCGGGTTCGTGGTCGACGGGGTCGTGGTGGTGTCCGCCGACGAGGTGGAGATCCGCAACGCGTTGAACACCGCCGTGATCGGCGGGGTGGACCTCGTGGTGTCGGTCGGCGGCACCGGGGTGACGCCGCGCGACGTCACGCCGGAGGCCACCCGCGACATCCTCGACCGGGAACTCCTCGGCATCTCGGAGGCGCTGCGCGCCTCGGGTCTGTCGGCCGGCATCGTCGATGCCGGGGTGTCCCGTGGCCTGGCCGGCATCTCGGGCAGCACGCTCGTGGTCAACATCGCCGGATCGCGTGCCGCGGTCCGCGACGGGATGGCCACGCTGAGCCCGCTCGCCGTGCAAATCATCGGACAGCTATCGAGCCTGGAGATCTGAGGGCCGGATCGGCCTGGAGAGACGCCGCGGCGACGCTTTCACAGCGTCGTCCGGCGTCTTTTCGTTTCCGCCCGGCAGCGCTACTGTCTGCAGTGTTACTGCCGAGTAAACGGTAATCCCTATCGAGATGTGATGTTTGTCACAGGCGAGGTGCGTGGTGACCGGAGAAGCGAAGCGACCGCGCCGTTCAGTTAACGAAATCTTCGGCGAGACGCTGCCGGAGACGACGGCGGACGAACGCGACGACCGCGCCCGTGAGGAAGAGGGCAGCCACGACCGGTGGCTGCGGGACAACGTTCCGCCTCATCATGATTAGATCTTGAAACCGCACCGACGTGCGGTGATGCCATAACTCGACTGATGGCGCGCGCCGCCCCACCCTTATGGCGTCCTTGACGGCGGGCGCTCGACGCCACCCGGACGCCCGGCGCGGACCGGAATTCGCAGCAAATTCCCACCTCGCGGGGAGGCTGCACCCCGGTTGGTATGCCTTGCCGTTGCCGCCCGGATGCCTCCCCTATATGTTTCTCGTGTCAAACAATGAGCTACGCGTAAGAACAACCTGTGGGCGCTCTAATTTCCCCACATTTTGATCTTGCAAGGTGTTTTGGTCAGTCAGTAGGCCAGGCACCACTACGAATCGGTGAGCACGTCACCGGCCATAACAGCTAGGGAGAACATGAAGGCAATCAGTCGGGTGCTGGTCGCGTTGGTGGCGGCCGTTGCGGCTCTGTTCACGAGCACGGGCACCTCCAACGCGGGTCTGGACAACGAGCTCAGCCTCCTCGACGG
>NZ_LQIT01000046.1 GCF_001499965.1 Mycobacterium sp. GA-2829 | reverse complement strand
AGCGCGGCTTCGAATTTCGCCGACTCGGCGTGGGTGAGTTGGATCCGCCAGAAGGTGTACTGGTCATCGGAGGTCTGGGTGATCGCACAGGCAGGTTCGAGCTCCGGTTCTGGCTCGTCCTCATCGACCTCAGGTGCGGGTTCGGGCGTGGGTTTGGGCTTGGGTTCCTGCCGGATCGCGGTGCGGAGTTGGTTGACGCTGGCGCACTTGGCCAACTCGGCGTAATGCTCATCGGATCCGGGGCCGGCTTTGTCGGCGATGACGCCGACCTGATCCAGTGACAGCCGGCCTTCCCGCAAGGCCTGCACGCACAGCGGGAACTCCTCGATGCGGTCGGCGATCGCGGTGATCGCTTTGGCGTTGGTGGTCGAGCAGCCGACCTTCCAGGCCACCAGCGCGGTGACCGACCGCGCCCCGGTGGCACCCCACAGGCGGTCGCCGTCGATTTCGGCGGCGATCTCCACCAACCGCGCATCGATCGCGTTGCGCTGCCCCGCCAACTCCGACATCTCGTCGAACAACGCCTCCAGCTGCGCTTCCCGAGGCGTGCTCGGGATGAAAGACGGTGCGCTGGAGACCATGACCACATACAAACAGAAGGGTCCGACAGGATTGGTCCGACGCCAACTAAGCACTCTGGTGATGAGAATCCGGTTCTCCAATCACGAAAATATCAGTATCGTGAGGGCGTGAGCTTCCACCGGAAGTCGGTCGCCGTCGACGGTTTGACCACCGGCTATCTCGAAGCGGGGCAGGGTGATCCGGTCGTGCTCCTACACGGCGGCGAATTCGGCGCCTCGGCCGAACTGGGCTGGGAGCGGGTCATCGACGCCCTCGCCGAGCGATACCACGTCCTCGCCCCCGACATGCTCGGGTTCGGTCGCTCGGCCAAGGTCGTCGACTTCACCGACGGCCGCGGGATGCGGATCCGCCACGTCGCCCGCTTCTGCGAGGTCCTCGGCGTCCGGTCGGCGCACTTCGTCGGCAATTCGATGGGCGCGATCAACCTGCTCGTCGACGCCACCTCCGGCGCGCCCGTCCTGCCCGCACGCAGTCTGGTCGCGCTGTGCGGCGGCGGCACCATCGAACGCAACGAGCACGCCAACGCTCTCTACGACTACGACGCGACAGTCGACGGTATGCGCCGCATCGTCACCGCACTGTTCGCCGATCCGTCCTATCCGGCCGACGACACCTACGTCCAACGGCGCTACGACTCGAGCATCGCTCCCGGAGCGTGGGAGTCGTTGGCGGCGGCGCGGTTTCGCCGCCCCGGCCTCGAACCGCCACCACCGCCGTCGTCGACCAGGCCCTACGAGCGCATCGACGTCCCCGCGCTGATCGTCGAGGGTGAGCGCGACAAACTCCTGCCGTCGGGCTGGGCCGCCGAGATCGCCGCGCAGATCACCGGCGCGCGCTGGGCCGTCATCGCCGAAGCGGGGCACTGCCCGCAGATCGAACAGCCGGAAGCCGTCATCGATCTGCTGCTCGAGTTCTTCGCCGAGGTCTCCGAACGAGAGGTGTCCGCCTGATGTCCGACGCACTGCGCGGGAAGGTCGCGATCGTCACGGGAGGGGCGTCGGGGATCGGCCGCGGCATGGTCGAACGGTTCGTCGCCGAGGGCGCCAGGGTGGTCATCGCCGACGTCCAGGACGAACTCGGCCAGGCGCTGGCCGAACAGTGCGGCCCGAACGCGGTGTTCCAGCACACCGACGTCGGCGAACAGGCGCAGATGGCTGATCTGATCAACGGGACCGTCGAGCGGTTCGGCGCACTCGACGTGATGGTCAACAACGCCGGCATCTCCAGCCCGCTACGGCGCGGACTGTTCAACGAGGACCTCGAGGAGTTCGACCGCGTCATGCGGGTGAACTTGCTCAGCGTCATGGCGGGCACCCGCGACGCCGGGCTGTACATGTCCGAACACGGTGGCGGGTCGATCATCAACCTGTCCTCGATCGGCGGCATCCAGGCCGGCGGCGGGGTTCCGGTGTATCGCAGCTCCAAGGCGGCCATCCTGCACTTCACGAAGTGCGCGGCAATCGAGTTGGCACACTATGAGATTCGCGTCAACTGCATCGCCCCCGGCAACATCCCGACACCGATCCTGCAGAGCTCGGCCACGGGCGCCGACCGGGAGCGGCTCGAGAATTTCGAGGCCAGGATCCGCACCCAGATGCGCAACGACCGTCCGCTCAAACGCGACGGTACGGCCGACGACGTCGCCGAGGCGGCGCTGTACCTGGCCACCGACCGGTCCCGTTACGTCACCGGCATCGTGCTGACCGTCGACGGCGGCACGGTCGCGGGCAAGGTCATCCCACGCAAACCGGATGCGGAGGTCAACGGGTCGCAGCGATGACGTTAAATCAGTCGCTTGACTTAACCGCGCCGACCGCGTTGACTGTGAGCGTGACCACAGCCAGGGCTGCGCGCGCCGAGCGTGCCAGTAGCACCCAGGAGGCGATCCTGCGGGCCGCTGAGCGGCTCTACGCCGAACACGGCGTGTTCGCGGTCTCCAACCGTCAGGTCAGCGAGGCCGCCGGCCAGGGCAACAACGCCGCGGTGGGCTACCACTTCGGCACCAAGACCGACCTGGTGCGCGCCATCGAGTTCAAGCACCGCGGACCGATCGAACGGCTGCGCGAGAAGATGGTCGCCGATCTGGGCCCCGTCCCCGACATGCGCGACTGGGTCGGGTGTCTGGTCCGGCCGCTGACCGATCACCTGGCCGAACTCGGCAACCCCAGCTGGTACGCGCGATTCGCAGCGCAGGTCATGACCGATCCGGCCTACCACAGCATGATCGTGCGGGACGCGCTGTCGTCGCCGTCGCTGGTCGAGGTGATCAACGGGATCGCCGGCTGCCTGCCGGACCTGCCGCCCTACGTGCGCGCCGAACGCAACGTCATGGGCCGAAACCTGTTGATGCACAGCTGCGCCGAACGTGAACGCGGTCTCGCCGAAGGCGCCGCCGTACCGCGCCCGACGTGGTCGGCTGCCGCGTCGGGGCTCGTCGACGCGATCGTCGGTCTCTGGCAGGCACCCGTCACCGAGGTACGCGGGTGAAGGTCACCGTCGATCAGGACAAGTGCGTGTCGTCGGGGCAGTGCGTGCTCAACGCCTCCGACGTCTTCGACCAGCGGGACGACGACGGGGTCGTCGAACTGCTCGTTCCGCAACCAGCCCCGGACCGGGAGGCAGACGTCCGCAACGCGGCCGCCGCCTGTCCAGCCCTAGCCATCCACCTCGAGGAGTGATGTGTCGGACACGTTGACCGGAACCGCCGAAGTCTCCGCGGACATCCCGGAGTACCCGATGGAACGCGCGGCGGCCTGCCCGTTCGCGCCGCCGCCGCAGATGCTCGAGATGGGTGCGGCCAAACCCCTGTCCCGCGTGCGGATCTGGGACGGCAGCACCCCGTGGCTGATCACCGGCCACGCCGTGGCCCGCGAGTTGTTCGCCGACTCGCGCGTCAGCGTCGACGACCGCAGGCCGGGCTTCCCGCACTGGAACGAGCACATGCTGTCCACGGTGGAGAAGCGGCCGCGTTCGGTGTTCACCTCCGACGCCGAAGAGCACACCCGGTTCCGCCGGATGCTGTCGAAGCCGTTCACGTTCAAGCGCGTCGAAGGCCTGCGGCCGGTGATCCAGCAGGTCACCGACGAGTGCATCGACGAGATCCTGGCCGGCCCGCAGCCCGCCGACATGGTCGCCAAACTCGCACTGCCGGTGCCGACCCGGGTGATCAGCGACATGCTCGGCGTGCCCTACGAAGACCACGAGTTCTTCCAGCACCACGCCAACGTCGGGCTCGCCCGCTACGCCAGCGCCGCGGACGGTCAGAAGGGTGCGATGAGCCTGCACCAGTACCTGATCGACCTCGTCAAGAAAAAGATGGAACACCCCGCCGAGGACGCGGTGTCCGATCTCGCCGAGCGCGTCACCGCGGGTGAGATCAGCGTCAAGGAGGCCGCCCAGCTCGGCACCGGCCTGCTGATCGCCGGGCACGAGACCACGGCCAACATGATCGGCATCGGCATCCTGGCGCTGCTCGAGAACCCCGAGCAGGCCGATTTCCTGCGCGACACCGACGATCCCAAGGCGATCGCCAACGCCGTCGAGGAGTTGATGCGCTACCTGTCGATCATCCAGAACGGACAGCGCCGCATCGCGATCGAGGACATCGAGATCGCGGGGGAGACCATCCGCGCCGGCGAGGGGATCATTCTCGACCTCGCACCCGCCAACTGGGATGCGAACGCCTACCCCGAACCCGACAAGCTGGACCTGCGCCGCGACGCCGGCCAGCAACTGGGCTTCGGCTACGGCCGCCACCAGTGCGTCGGGCAACAACTCGCCCGCGCCGAACTGCAGATCGTGTTCCACACCCTGCTGCGCCGCATCCCGACGATGCGCCTGGCCATCCCGTTCGACGAGGTGCCGTTCAAACACGACCGCCTCGCCTACGGCGTCTACGAACTTCCCGTGACCTGGTAACAGGTTCTCTCCCAGCCCGATTGGAGTGCCACCGTGTCAACGCCTACGTCCAGCCCCACACAGACCCTGTATCCGCCCGAAGGTTTCGGCGCCCCGAAGCACCGGCACGGTCACTCGACCGGTCAGGTGACCGGTTTGCCCGCCGACACCGAGATCTTCTCCGCGGACAACCACATCTCCGTCGCCGACGACATCTTCTACGACCGGTTCCCCGACGAGCTCAAGGGCGCCGCACCGCGGATCTGGTACGAGGACGGCGCCTACATGGTCGGGATGAAGGGCAAGGCCTGGACCGGTGGGGATTTCGGCCGCGTGCTCATGCAGTACGACGACCTCGCCGGTGCGGCGTCGAACAACATCGAGGCCCGCATCCGCGAACTCAAGGAAGACGGTATCGACAAGGAACTCGCCTTCCCCAACGCGGTACTCGCACTGTTCCACTACCCGGACAAGGCGCTGCGCGAGCGGGTCTTCCGTATCTACAACGAGCACATCGCCGATCTCCAGGAGCGGTCCAACGGCCACTTCTACGGTGTCGGGCTGATCAACTGGTGGGATCCGAAAGGCACCCGTAGCACGCTCGAAGAGCTGAAATCGTTGGGGCTCAAGACCTTCCTGCTGCCGCTGAACCCCGGCAAGGATGACGACGGCAACATCTACGACTACGGCAGCACCGCCATGGACGCGGTATGGGACGAGATCGAGGCGTCCGGCATCCCGGTCAGCCACCACATCGGGGAGACCCCGCCCAAGACGCCGTGCCAGAACAACAGCGTCGTGGTCGGCATGATGGTCAACGTCGACAGCTTCCGCGAACAGTTCGCCAAGTACGTGTTCTCCGGGATCCTGGACCGCCACCCGTCGCTCAAGATCGGCTGGTTCGAGGGCGGTATCGCGTGGGTGCCGACGGCGCTGCAGGACGCCGAGCACATGCTGGCCTCCTACCGCCACATGTTCAATCACGAACTGCAGCACGATGTTCGCCACTACTGGACCAACCACATGAGCGCCTCGTTCATGGTGGACCCCCTCGGCCTGCAGCTGATCGACCGGATCGGCGTCGACAACGTGATGTGGTCGAGCGACTATCCGCACAACGAGTCGACGTTCGGGTACTCGGAGAAGTCGCTGGCCACCGTCGTCGACGCGGTCGGACCGGAGGCAGCCGTCAAGATCGTCAGCACCAACGTCAAGAACTTCCTGGGGATCTCGTGACAGCGACGATGACAGCCGGTTCGGCGCTGCTCGACATCCCGGACGTCCCCGACCGCGCCAGGATGTACCGCGAATGCGGTGCGCGGCTGCGTGCGTCGATGCGGGAGAAGGGCGTCGACGCGCTCATCCTGCTCGGCAACGGCAACGTGGTCTACGCGACCGGCGCCAGCTGGCCGCTCCTTGACGCCGGGCTGTCGCACGTCGAGCGTCCGGTGGCGATCGTGCTCGCCGACGACGAGCATCCGCATCTGTACATGCCGTTCCGCGAGGGCAGCGCATTCGACTCCGAGGTCCCCGATGACCACGTGCACGGCCCGCTGTACCTCGAATTCGACGAGGGCGTCGACCATTTCGCGAAGATGCTGGCCGATCTGATCCCGGCGGGCGCCACAGTGGCGGTCGACGAGTTGACCGGGGCGATGCGGCGCGCCGCGGGCCGGTTGTTCCCGGCCGGTCCGCCGTCCGACGCCGCGCAGGTGGTCGGGCCGGCCAAACTCGTGAAGACCATCGACCAGATCGCCGGTGTCCGACGGGCCTGCCGCATCACCGAGCAGGCGCTCCTCGACGTCCAGCCGGCGGTCGCCCCCGGCGTGAGCCAGATGGACCTCTCGGCGCGGTTCGTCCGACGGGCATTCGAACTCGGTGCGACCACGAACATGATCGAGGCGATCTGGCAGGTCATGCCGACGACGCGCAGCAGCGGTGCGGTCTGGACCACCACCGGTGACCTGGCGCTGCCCCTGCTCCCCACGGAGAAGCCCCTGGACAAGGGCGACGTGTTGTGGACCGACATCAGCATCACGTTCGAGGGGTACTGCTCCGACTGGGGCCGCACCTGGGTGGTGGGCGAAGACCCGACACCCGAACAGAACGCGAACTTCGCCAAGTGGCGCGAGATCCTCGACGCCGTACTGGCCGTGACGAAGGCGGGCGCCACGTCGGGAGACCTGGCGCGCGCCGCGATCGCCGCCAACGGGGGCCGCAAACCGTGGCTGCCGCACTTCTACCTCGGCCACGGCATCGGCACCAACGCCGCCGAGATGCCGATGATCGGCACCGATCTCGGCGAGGAGTTCGACGACAACTTCGTGTTCCCGGCCGGCATGCTGCTGGTGCTGGAACCGGTCGTCTGGGAGGACGGCACCGGGGGCTACCGCGCCGAGGAGATCGTGGTCATCACCGAAGACGGCTACCAGTCGATCACCGATTACCCCTACGCCCCCTACAAACTGAGCTGAGCGACATGGCAATCGAAATCGTCTGTGACGACCTCGCCCTCCGCACCGGCAGGCGCGAACGCGCACTGGCCCAGATGGCGGCCCACGACCTCGACGTGCTCGTGCTCGGCCGCCAGGCCAACGTGCGCTACGTGACCGGCGCGCCGCAGCTGTGGGTCGCGGGCACCCGCCCGTTCGCGCCGATCTGCGTGCTGGTCCGGGCCACCGGGGAGATCCACCTCAACAGCACCTGGGACGAGGGCATCCCGGAAGAGATCGGCCACGATCACCTGTACGGGCTGGCGTGGAATCCGATGACCCTGATCGCGGTGCTCAAGGGCATCAAGGGCGCCGCCGAGGCGAAGCGCGTCGGGACCGATGCGATCTCACCGACATTCGCGCAGCTGCTGCCGATGGCGTTCCCGAATGCCGAACTCGTCGACGCCGAGGTCGCGATGAAGGCCGCCCGCCGCACGAAGACCGCCGACGAACTGCGCGTGCTGCGCGGCGCGCTGAGCGTCGCCGAACGCGGCCTGGCCGCGGCCGTGTCCGAACTCGCGGTGGGCGCCACCGAACAGGCGCTCAACGGCGTGCTGATGGAGGCGATGACCGCGGGCGGGTACAGCACCTCGGCCACCCAGGACGGCGCGTGGATCACCTCCCGTGAGCACGCCTGGCGGGTGGGACGGCGCGACCGCCGGATCGCCGAGGGTGACCTCGTGGCGTTCGCGGCGGGGGCGCTGGCCGACGGCTACGTCGGCGAGGTCGGCCGCACCTGGCCGGTCGGTGACGTCCCCTGCGCCGACGCGCTGTTCGGCCGCGCAAATGACCTGTGGGAGCGCCTGATCGACGTGTGCCGCCCGGGCGCGTCGGCGGCCGACCTGCTCAGCGCCTACCAAGCCGCCGGTGAGGCGCTGCCGCCGATCCCGGTGGCGCACGGCCTCGGCCTCGGCTTCGATCCGCCGGTGATCTCGGCGGACCTGCCGCAGACCTCGGCCGACGAGCGCCTCGACCCCGGCACGGTGCTGGCGGTCACGGCGTACGTGTGGGAGCCGGGCGTCGGCGCGGTGTTCCACCGCGACGCCGTGCTGATCGGCGACGACGGACCCGAAGTACTGACATCCAGCCCGGGGTGGGCACCGACAACCGCCGGAATCGGCTGAGAGGACATACGTGTCGGAGAGCAGGCGGCCGTCTCCCGAGGAGATCATCCTCTACGAGAAGGACCCCAGGACCAAGATCGCCACCATCACGTTCAACCGGCCGGAGTTCCTCAACGCGCCGACCTCGCTGGCTCGGCTGCGGTACGCCGACGTGCTGCGGGCGGCCAACGCCGACAACGATGTCAAGGTCGTGGTCATCCGCGGCGTCGGGGACAACCTCGGCAGCGGTGCCGATCTGCCGGAGTTCATGGAGGGCAACGACGATCCCGCGGCGCGGCTCGCGGAGCTGCGCCTGGAGGATGACGGCGTCGGTGAGGTGACCTATCCGCCGAAGGGGACGTTCCGAAACGGGGCCACCATCAGCGCCTGGTACGCCAACTCGCAGGCGGGGAACCGTGCGCTACAGGACTTCAAGAAGATCAGCATCGTCGAGGCCAAGGGGTACTGCTACGGCTGGCACTTCTACCAGTGCGCCGACGCCGATCTGGTGATCTCCTCCAACGACGCCCTGTTCGGGCATCCGTCGTTCCGCTATCACGGCTGGGGTCCGCGGATGTGGACGTGGGTGCAGATGATGGGGCTGCGCAAATTCCAGGAGATGGTGTTCACCGGCCGCCCGTTCACCGCCGCCGAGATGTACGACTGCAACTTCCTCAACAAGGTGGTGGCGCGGGAGGACCTGGAGGCCGAGACCCAGAAGTACGCGCTCGCCTGTGCGCGAAACCGGCCGGTGGACACCGTGTTCCAGCAGAAGATGTTCTTCGAGATCTTCAAACAGCAGCAGGGCGAGTACATGGGCAGCCTGCTCAGTGCGTTCTTCGAGTCGATGGGCAACGGTGTCGCCAACGACAGCGACGAGGACCTGGACATGTTCGAGTCGATCGACTCCGGACTGTCGGCCGCGGTCAACGACAACGACAGCAAGTTCCCGCCGGAGTTCCGGTTGAGTAAGCGCAACCGCGCGAAGACGGACTAGTCGGATGGCCACACCGCCGCTCGAGGGCTTCCGTGTGGTCGAACTGTCGACCGGTATCGCGGGCGCCTACTGCACGAAACTCCTCGCCGACGGTGGCGCCGAGATCGTCAAAGTGGAGACCCCCGACGGTGATCCGCTGCGCCGGTGGTCGGCCTCGGGCGCCGACACCGGTGGCGACGGGGCGCTGTTCGCCTACCTGGCCGGTTCGAAGCACAGCGTGGTGGCCGATCCCGACTTCGCCGACGGGCTGCTGGCCTCGGCCGACGCGGTGGTGTGGTCGCGTGGTTCCGCGATCGCCGAGCACACCGACTTCTCGCCCGCGGCGATCCGCGAGCGGCATCCGCACCTCACCGTCACCGCGATCACCCCGTTCGGCCTCGACGGACCCTGGACCGACCGGCCGGCAACGGAATTCACGCTACAGGCCTGGTCGGGCGGGATCGTCGGGCTGGGCCGCGGCGCCCCGGACCGGGCGCCGGTCTACGTCGGCGGGCAGATCGGCGAATACCTCGCGGGGGCGTACGCGAGCGGGGCGACGCTGGCCGCCCGGATGCGCGGCGGCGCCGAGCTGATCGACCTGTCGATGCTGGAGACGGCCATCCTCGGCCTGACCTACTACCCGGTGAGCTACTTCGAGATGCTCGGCAGGCCGTGGCGCAACGCCCGCAAACTCACCGTCCCCGGAATCGCCCGCGCCAAGGACGGTCTGGTCGACATCGGCTGCGGCACCGCCCAGCAGTGGTTCGACCTGTGCGCGATGACCGGTCACGAGGAGTGGATCGACGAGGACTCGCCGCTGTCGATCACCCAGCAGGCCAACGAGAAGGCCGACGAGCTCTACGCCTGGGTCGCCGAGCAGACCGTCGACGAGATCCGCGACCTGGCCACCGCGTTCCGCATCCCGAACGCGCCGGTGGCCAACGGCGCCAACGTCGCCGACCTCGACCACTACGTCGAACGTGGCTCGTTCACGAAGAACCCGCGCGACGGGTTCACCCAGCCCGCCGCGCCCTATCGCATGTCGCCCCCGCTGCTCCGTCCGCCCGGGCCCGCACCCCGACTCGGTGAGCACACCGAGCTCTACCGCCGAAACCGCATTCCCTGTCGTCAAGGTGACGACTTGACCGCAGGGAATGCGGTTTCGCGGGAAGCGCTCCCGTTCGCGGGCCTGCGGGTGGTCGACATGACGACGTTCTGGGCCGGTCCCAGTTGCACCCATCTGCTGGCCATGCTCGGCGCCGACGTCATCCACGTCGAATCCACCCGCCATCCCGACGGCACCCGGCTGATCGCCGGCATCCCCGTCACCGAGGACACCTGGTGGGAACAGTCGCCGATCTTCTCCGGCCTGAACACCGACAAACGCGGCATCACGCTGAACCTGTCCAGCGACACCGGCCGCGATCTGCTCAAGCAACTGATCGCGACGGCCGACGTCCTCGTGGAGAACTTCACCCCGCGGGTCATCGAGAGCATGGGGCTGACCTACGACACCGTCAGGCAGATCAAACCCGACATCGTGATGGCCCGCATGCCCGGCTTCGGGCTCGACGGCCCGTGGCGCGACAACCCGGCGTTCGCTTACGTCATCGAAGCCGCTGCCGGGATCAGTTGGCTCACCGGCTATCCCGACCTGAACCCCTTCGAGCCCTATTCAGTCGGCGACCCCAACGCCGGCGTGCACGCGTTCAATGCCATCCTGCTCGCGCTCGAGCACCGTCGGCGCACCGGTGAGGGGTCGATGGTGGAGGCCGCGATGGTCGACGCCGCGCTCAGCGTGGCCGCCGAGCAGGTCATCGAGCACTCCGCCTACGGCGCGGTGTTGCAGCGCAACGGCAACCGCGGACCCACCGCGGCGCCGCAGAACCTCTACCTGTCCAACGAGATCGACGAGTTCGGCCGCACCGACAGCTGGGTCGCCGTCGCCGTGGCCACCGACGTGCAGTGGGCGGGTCTGCGCACGGCGCTCGGCGAGCCGGACTGGGCGGCGTCCGACGACCTGGCCACCGCGGCGGGTCGACACGCCCGCCACGACCTCATCGACCGGTATCTGGCGGCGTGGTGTGCCGAGCGCACCCGCGACCAGATCGTCGACGCGTTGTGGGACAACGGCGTTCCCGTCGCCAAGGTGCTGCAACCGCATCGCCAGACCGAGATCCCCCAGCTGGCGACGCGACACTTCTTCGAGACCGTCGAGCATCCGATCAACCCGCCGACCCCGCACAGCACCGTGCCGTTCCGCAGCAGCCGCGGACCGCAGCGCGTGCACACCGCCCCGGCGCCGCTCCTCGGCGAGCACAACCACGACGTGCTGCGCGAACTCGGCCTGGACGACGACGAGATCGCCCGGCTCGAAGCCGACGGTGTCATCGGATCCGAGCCGGCGCGCTGACCATGGCCATCGCACCGTCGGACATCCTGCTCACCGGCCGGGTCGCCGTGGTCACCGGCGGCGGCGCCGGCATCGGCAAGGGAATCGCGCGGGGGCTCGCGGCCTTCGGCGCATCGGTCGCGATCTGGGAACGCGATCCCGACACCTGCGCGGCGGCCGCGTCCGAGATCGGCGCGCTCGGCCTGCCCACCGACGTGCGCGACTCCGGCGCCGTCGACGCGGCCCTCGAACGCACCGAGCGTGAGCTCGGCACCGTGTCGATCCTGGTCAACAACGCAGGCGGCACATTCCGCTCCGGCCTTCTGGAGACCTCGGAGAACGGGTGGGATGCGTTGTACCGCAGCAATCTCCGCCATGTGCTGCTGTACACCCAGCGCGTGGCGCGGCGACTGGTCGACACCGGGCGACCCGGCAGTGTCATCAACGTGACCTCGATCGAAGGCACCAGAGCCGCACCGGGATACGCGGCGTACGCCGCGGCCAAGGCCGGCGTCGTCAACTACACCAGGACCGCATCCTACGAACTGGCCCCGCACGGGATCCGGGTCAACGCGCTCGCCCCGGATCTGACCATGACCGAGGGTCTGCAGCAGCTCGCGATGGGCGACCTCTCCGGAACGCTGGCCCAGATGGTGCCGATGGGACGCGCCGGACATGTCGACGAAATGGCCTCGGCGGCGGTGTTCCTCGCCTCGGACATGGCCACCTACATCACCGGGCAGACCATCCACGTCGACGGCGGCACCCAGGCCGCGGGCGGCTGGTATCCGCACCCGGAGACGGGTGCGGCCACCCTGGGTCCGGCTTAGCGATCGAGGGAGGGGTCGCCCAGGCGCGAGCGGATCGCCGCCCACGGGTCGGCGTATCTGCCGGGTTTGTCGCGGTAGGCGCCCTGGCGGGCGACGAAGAGCCGCGCCAGCGGGGCGAGCACCTGCAGGGGATAGCGCAGCACCCCGATCTGGTTGCTCATCTCGGCGAGCATGTCGGGCCACGAATGGTGCTGGAACTGCAGCGCTTCCTGCGCGCGCGTCGCATCCATCCAGTCCGTGATGAACCAGGCGTCGTCGCGCTCGGGGTCGCCGGGGCGCCCCGGCGGCAGCGCGGCGGCCATCCCTCGGGCGCCGGCCAGTGCGGGTCCGACCTCACCCTGGCGCAGCTTGTGGGTGTCGTCGCCGGCGATGAGCAGGATCTCGCCGACCACGTCGGCGGTGGTGGCCGCGGCGAACGCCCATGCGACGTCGCGCACGTCGACGCTGTGCAGTCGGCCGTCGGTGGGCAGCGCGCTCTCGAAGAACAGCGCATCGGTGGTGAACGGCATCGCCTTCGGATCGGTGCTCAGCACGCCGCCGAGGCGCAGCACCACCCAGTCGAGACTCGACGCGCGCACCAGTTCCTCGGCCTCGAGTTTGTGGCCGCCGTACAGCTCGGTCGGATTCGGCGGCGTGTCGGCCGTGACCGGGCCCGCGTGGCGGTGCGGGTTGCGGGCGCCGTACACCGCATTGCTGGAGGCCTGCACGAACCGGGGCGACGACGGCAGCGCCTCGGCCGCACGCACCAACGTCGCGGTGGCGTCGACGTTGACCTTGCGCGCGACCTTCCGGCTCCGGTAGATCGGCGGAGGGATCACCGCGGCGAGGTGGATGATCGCCGCGGGGGCGACGTCGGTGAGCAGCTCGGAGACCTGGCCGGCATCGGTGAGATCGGCCCACCGGACCTGCACATCGGGGGGCAGCGCCCGCGCCGCTTTCAGGTTGGCGTCGGTCTGCAGATCGGTTGCCACCACCGTCCTGCCGAGTTCGGCCAGCCGGCGCACCGTCTGAGAACCCACCAAACCGAAACCGCCGGTGACGAGCACCGCGTCTGACATGGTTCTCCTTGAGAGCTCAGCACGCACGGGGACGCGGTTATCGTGTTCTCCGTTAGCGAGAGTAACGTATCCGCAACGCTGCGACGAGGCAGCCGCCAGGGGGAAGCCGATGAGCGAGAACGACGACCGGATGTCGCCGGACCGGCCCGAGGTGGCCAAATGGGACCCGGAGTTCACCGCGACGATCGCGAAGACGGCGGGGGCGGCGATCAGGCGCTACTTCCGTTCCGACGTCCGCAACCTCGACGCGATCCCGCCGGCCGGTGGCGCGTTGGTGGTGGCCAACCACTCCGGCGGCATGCTGACCCCCGATGTGCTGATCTTCGCACCGGCCTTCTACGAGAAATTCGGGTACGACCGGCCGGTGTACACGCTGGCGCACTACGGGGTGTTCGTGCCGCCGCTGGGCAGCTTGCTGCGCCGCGCCGGCGTGATCGAGGCCAGCCGCGAGAACGCGGGCAAGGCCCTGCGTTCGGGCGCGGTTGTGCTCGTCTTCCCGGGCGGCGACTACGACTCCTACCGGCCGACGTTCGCCGAGAACAAGATCGACTTCGCCGGTCGCACCGGCTACGTGCGCACCGCGATCGAGTCCGGGGTGCCGATCGTGCCGATGGTGTCGATCGGCGGACAGGAGACCCAACTGTTCCTCGCGCGCGGCGATGCGCTGGCCCGCAGGCTCGGGCTCAAGAAGGTCCGCATGGAGATCCTGCCGATCAGCATCGGCTTCCCGTTCGGGCTGTCGCTGATCTTCCCGCCCAATCTGCCGCTGCCGTCGAAGGTCGTCACCCGCGTGCTCGAACCCATCGACGTGACCGAACAATTCGGCGAGAATCCCGATGTGGCCGAAGTGGACGCGCATGTGCGCGCAGTAATGCAGAAGGCGCTCGACGAACTCGCGCGTGAGCGCCGATTCCCGGTGCTCGGATGATCCCGCTCCTGGGGGACACCGTCGCCAAGCTCGGCGCGAGTGTCGGGCTGATGCAGACGCTCGTGCGGTCGGGGCTCGTTGCCCCGCTGCGGCCGGACCGCTACCTACGGATGGGTGCTGCCGTGCGCCGGGTCGGCATGACCGCGACGGTCGGCTTCGCCACCGCCGCGCAGCGCTGCCCCGACCGGCCGGGGCTCGTCGACGAACGCGGCACCCTGACATTCCGTGAACTCGACGACACCTCCGATGCGCTGGCCGTTGCGCTGCAACGGCTTCCGGGCGGCACCCCCCGGACGGTCGGCATCATGTGCCGCAACCACCGCGGCTTCGTCCAGGCACTGCTGGCCGCCAACCGCATCGGCGCCGACGCGCTGCTGCTCAACACCTCCTTCGCCGGGCCCGCGCTGGCCGAGGTCGCCGAACGCGAAGGCGCCGACGCCATGATCTACGACGAGGAGTTCACCGAGATCGTCGACCGGGCGTTGACCAACCTGCCCGACGCGGTGCGCATCGTCGCCTGGGCCGACCACCGGCACGACGGACGCACCGTCGACAAGCTGATCGACGGGCACCGCGGGCAACGGCCCGGCCCGGCCGAGCGCAGCAGCGAGATCATCCTGCTCACCTCGGGCACCACCGGAACCCCCAAGGGCGCCAAGCGTTCCGCGGGCAGCGGCGGCGCCGGTGACCTCAAGGCGGTCCTGGACCGCACGCCGTGGCGCGCCGAGGAGACCACCGTCATCGTCGCGCCCATGTTCCATGCGTGGGGTTTCTCGCAGCTGCTGTTCGCCGGACTGCTGGCCTGCACGATCGTCACTCGTCGGCGCTTCGACCCGGAGGCCACGCTCGCGCTGGTCGACGAGCACAAGGCCACCGGGCTGATCGTGGTGCCGGTGATGTTCGACCGGATCATGGATCTGCCCGACGAGGTGCGGGCCCGCTACAGCGGCCGTTCGCTGCGGTTCGCGGCGGCGTCGGGGTCACGGATGCGGCCCGACGTCGTCACCGCGTTCATGGACCAGTTCGGCGACGTCATCTACAACAACTACAACGCCACCGAGGCCGGCATGATCGCCACCGCCACCCCGGCGGATCTACGCGCGGCGCCGGACACCGCGGGCACTCCCGCCGACGGCACCGAGATCCGCATCTTCGATCCCGAGTTCCGCCAACTGCCACCCGGGGAGACCGGCAGCATCTTCGTGCGCAGCGGCACCCTGTTCGACGGGTACACCTCGGGGTCGACGAAGGACTTCCACGACGGTTTCATGGCGTCGGGCGACGTCGGCTACCTCGACGAGAACGGCAGGCTGTTCGTCGTCGGCCGCGACGACGAGATGATCGTCTCCGGCGGCGAGAACGTCTACCCGATCGAGGTCGAGAAGACGCTCGCCGCACACCCTTCGGTCGCCGAGGCCGCGGTGCTCGGTGTCGATGACGAGAAGTACGGGCAGCGGCTCGCGGCGTTCGTCGTCCCCGTCGACGGAAAATCGGTCACCGCCGACGAGCTCAAGGACCACGTCCGGGCCAACCTCGCGAATTACAAGGTGCCCCGCGAAATCCTGGTCCTCGACGAACTACCCCGCGGCGGCACCGGCAAGGTGCTGCGCAACGACCTGCTGGCCCGCCTCGACTAGACCGCGGTCGCCGGCGCCATCGCGCTGTCGACCGCGCGCAGATCGGCGGGCAGTCCGGCGGCGCGGCGGATCTCGGTCAGTGCGTGCAGCATCGCATCGGTGGCCTCGTGGATGTCGTCGAACGTCTGGTCGTCGGAGAGCACCGAGATGTCGACCTGGTCGACGTAACTCCACACGGTCATGTTGAACGCGCTCGCGGCGGACAGCACTCCGACAGAGTAGATCTCGGTGACGTCGGCGCCGCCGATGTGGCCGCGTTCGCGTGGGCCGGGCACGCTGGAGATCGCCACGTTCATGATGCGGTTGTGCGCGGCGTGTTCGGACTGCCAGCGGAATGCGGTGGGCGCCACCGGCGGTGGCAGGTACTCCATCATCCGGCCCTGCAGCCGCGGGCCCATCAGATCGTGGATCTCCTTCGCGCGTTTGGTCGCCAGTGCGGTGAGCCGCACCCGCCGCAACGGATCGTCGACGTGGACGGGCAGCGAGACCGCCAGCCCGCTGATCTCGTTGCCGGTGACGCGGTCGGGGGAGCGGTCGGTGGCCACCGGCACCGAGGCCAGCAGCGGCCGGTCGGCGCGGCCGTCGTAGCGCAGCAGCAGCTCCCGTAGTCCACCCGCGCTGACCGAGAGCACCAGATCGTTGAACGTCACGCCGAGTGCCTTCGCCGTCTCCTTCACGTCGGTCAGGGCGACCGAGGCGGTGGCGAACGTCCGCCCCGGCGAGACGACGTGATTGAGGAACGTCGGCGGGGTGCGGAACATCTTGGCCATGTCGTCGGCGCCGCGCATGTCCTGTGCCCGCCGCCGGACCCGGACCGCCCCGCGCACCGCCTCGCCGAGCAGACCGGGGAACTCGGCCACCTTCTGCAGGTGGTCGCGGCCGGCCTCGGCGAGCAACTGCGACCGCGTCGGCGGGCTGCAGGTCGTGTACTCGTCGCGTTCGGTCACCTCGGCGCCGGCCAGATCCATCAGCCGGGCCAGTAGGTTCGCCGACGCCAGACCGTCGGCCAGGGTGTGGTGCACCTTGCCGATCAGCGCGAACCTGTTGTCCGCCATACCTTTTGCGAAGTAGAACTCCCACAGCGGCCTGCTGCGGTCCAACGGTGTGCTCGCGATCTGCCCGATGACCTCGTCGAGTTCGCGGCGTCCGCCCGGTGCGGGCACCGATGCCGTGCGCACGTGGTAGTCGATGTCGACGTCGCAGTTCTCCAACCACATCGGGTGGTGGAAGCGGAACGGGATGTCGACCAGTCGGTAGCGCAGCGGTTCCAGCAGGTACAGGCGGCGGGCGATGGTGCGGCGGAACACCTCGAAGGTGTACGGGGCCCCGTGGGTCTGCTCGTAGGAGGCGCCGTCGATGATCGCGATTTTCAGCGTGTGGGTGTGCAGGTTGGGGGTCTCGCTGTAGAGCAGCATGGCGTCCATGCCGTTGAGTCGCTTCACACCCACCCCCTGTCCCCGCATTCGCGCGAGTCCATGCAACCACCCGGATCCTCCGGTGCGGCGGCTTTCGCGTGATTGCCTTCTACGCGAACCGGGGACCTCACCAGCGGTGAGGTCCCCGGTCTGCGCGGAGTGTGTGCTACTTCAAGCAGCTGCCGCCGTCGACGGGCAGCGTGACACCGGTGATGTAGCGGGCCTCGTCGGAGGCGAGGAACAGCACCGCGTTGGCGATGTCCTCGGGCTCCACCCAGCCGATGGGAAGGGTGTGCATCAGCTGTCCGACGACCTTCATGTCCTCGGGCCCCGGGTTCTCCAGATCGGGGCGGAACAGCTTCATGGTGCCGTCGTTCATGAACAGCGGGGTGTTGACGTTGGTCGGGTGCACGGAGTTGACGCGGATGTTCTGGGCGCCGAGTTCCACCGCGAACGTCCGCATCAGGCCCACCACACCGTGTTTGGCCGCGACGTAGTGGCCGGTGTGCGGGTAGGCCTTGAGCCCGCCGACGGAGCTGGTCAGGATGATCGACCCGCCGCGGCCGCCGGCCAGGATGTGGGGGACACCGGCCTTGACGGTCTTCCACACCCCGCCGAGGTTGACGTCGATCATGTCTTCCCAGTCGCCCTCGCTGGTCTTGTCCAGCGTCTCGCCGCCGTTGCCGATGCCGGCGTTGGCGACGATGATGTCGAGGCGGCCGAGTTGTTCGACGCCGGCGTCGACGGCGGCCTTGAGCGCGTCGAAGTCACGGGTGTCGACCTCGGCCGTGTAGATCCGGCGGTCGAGGTTCTTGACCATGTCCGCGGTCTCAGCGAGATCTTCCGGCGTCGACAGGGGGATCCGGACGCTGTCGATCTGCTTGCAGATGTCGACGGCGATGATGTCGGCACCCTCCTGGGCGAGCCGCACCGCGTGCGCCCGGCCCTGGCCGCGCGCCGCGCCCGTGATGAACGCGACCTTTCCCTCTACCCGTCCTGCCATCGGTTCCTCGATTCTGGTTCGTGGGCTTCGCTGTGCACTTGCTCAGCACCTTCCCACCGGTAATCGATTGTGTCAACGCCACACTCGCTTCGGGCGATTTCGACTATCCGCTTAGAAGAACGGCATTTTCACGAGAATGCGCCGATGCGCCCCGTGGCGACGCCGCGGGGCGGGAAGTGGGTGCGCTAGATCTTGGCGAAACCGTGCGCGACGAAGTCCCAGACCTCGTCGGCGGTGATGGGATGGACGGCGTCGTCAGTGCCGCCGCTGCTCTGCGCGACGAACATGACGGTCTGCATCGTCATCGCGGCCATCCGCTTGGCATTGATGCCGTCACGCAGTTGACCTGCGGCGCTGGCCTCTTCCATCAACTCGGTGAGCAGTACGAGCAGGGGTGCGTGCGCGATCTTGACCTCGGCCGGATGCGAGACCAGCAGGCGGGGTGCGAAGTCGGTGAACAGGGGCCGCTTGGCGGCGGGGTCCGGCCGTGAGGTCTCGAAGAGCAGCTGGATGGCGACCTTGAGGCGTTCGATCGGGTCGGTGTGGCTCGCGGTCGCGGCGCGGATCTGGTCGGCCGAGCGGCTCAGCGCATCCTCGAACAGCGCGAGCAGCAGTTCGTGCTTTCCATCGAACTGCAGGTAGAAGCTGCGCAGCGACTGACGCGAGCGGTCGACGACCTCTTGGACGGTGAAGTCGGTGCTGCCCTTCTCGATGATGATCGCCTGCGCGGCGTCGAGAAAGCGCTGGACGCGTTGCGCGGCGCGCAGTTTGGCGGTCTTGATGGACCGCTCGACGGCGCGCTGCTTCCAGGCAGGCTCTTCGCTGGGGGTGCTCACCGGCAGCTCGGTGCCTGGCCGGTTCGGGAGAACATGCATGAACTGTACCGGAGAACGCCTGGGCATTGCGGTCCGAGCCCCCCTCGCGGCCAACGTGTCGGAGATTGTGCCTTCCTCATGACGAGAATAGTATTCTCGGATTACGCATTAGAGAAGCGTTTCCCCTGAGAACAGACCCGGGAGTGCCGTGCAGCTGACTGTCGACGACGACGTCGAAGCCTTCCGGGACGAATTCGTGGCGTTTCTCGACGCCCACCAGCCCGCCGAGGCCGACGCCAGCGAGCGCCCCCGGTCCTCCGCCGATCTGCCTGAGTGGGCCCGCCGCTGGCAGCGACTGCTGTTCGACAACGGCTGGCTGCTGCCCGGCCACCCGCCCGAGTTCGGCGGTCGCAACGCCACGATCCTGCAGCAGTACGCCTACCAGCTCGAACTGTCGCGGCGCCGGATCTACCACAGCTTCAACCCGCAGGGTGTCGGCATCATCGCCGCCTCGCTGATCTCGTTCGGCACGCCCGAACAACAGCGCACGTGGGCGGTGCCGATCCTGCGCGCCGAGATCACCGCCGCGCTGGGGATGAGCGAACCCGGCGCCGGTTCGGATCTCGCGTCGCTGCGCACCAGGGCCGTGCGCACCGACGCCGGCACCTACGTCGTCAACGGCCAGAAGGTCTGGACGTCGGGCGCCAGCGAGGCCGACGTGATCCTGACGTTCGTGCGGACCGATCCCGACGCGGCCAAACACCGGGGGATCAGCGTGCTGATGATCCCCACCGATTCACCCGGGGTGGTGCGGCGGCCGTTCGCCTCGATCTGCGACGCCGACGAACTCGACTTCAACGAGGTGTTCTTCACCGACGTCGAGGTGCCCGCGGAGAACCTCATCGGCGCCGAGAACGACGGCTGGCGGGTGGCCAACGGATCGTTGGGTCACGAGCGCACGATGCTGTGGCTGAGTTACGCCGACCGGCTGCAGGATCTCGTCGAGGACTTTCCGGCGCGCACCGCGCTGGACCGCGACCGCTACGCGACGATGGCGATGGACTCGGTGGCGGTGCGGCTGCTCGGGTCCGTGGCGTTGGCGCGCGCGGCCAGGGGAGTCGAGGACGCCGGGGCGCTGTCGGTGCTCAAACTGCTCGGCTCCGAAGCCGGGCAGCGCGCCACCGAACACGCACTCGACGCGGTCGGCGCCGACGGTCTGGCGCACCCGACCACCGTCGGCCCGTGGACCCCGCTCAACCTCGACGCCTACTCATGCGGCTGGTTCGAGCGGTACACCCGTACCTTCGCCGGCACCATCGCGGGCGGGACGTCGGAGATCCAGCGCAACATCATCGCCCAGCGCACGCTCGGGCTGCCCAGGAGTTAGGGGAAGACGTGTACATCGACTACGAGGTCGCCGACAAGATCGCGACCATCTCGCTGAACCGGCCCGACGTGGCCAACGCGCAGAACACCGAACTGCTCGACGAGCTCGACGCGGCGTGGACCCGCGCCGCCGAGGACCCCGAGGTGGTGGTGATCGTGTTGCGGGCCAACGGGAAACACTTCTCCGCCGGGCACGACCTGCGGGGCGGCGGGCCCGTCCCGGACAAGATCACGCTCGACTTCATCATCGCCCACGAATCCAAGCGCTACCTCGAGTACACGCTGCGGTGGCGCAACGTGCCCAAACCGTCGATCGCCGCGGTGCAGGGGCGCTGCATCTCCGGCGGGTTGATGCTGTGCTGGCCGTGCGACCTGATCATCGCCGCCGACGATGCGCTGTTCTCCGACCCGGTGGCGCTGATGGGGATCGGCGGCGTCGAATACCACGGCCACACTTGGGAATTGGGGCCGCGTAAGGCCAAGGAGATCCTGTTCACCGGCCGACCGCTGACCGCGGAGGAGGCCGAGCGCACCGGGATGGTCAACCGCGTCGTGCCCCGCGACGACCTCGACGCCGAAACCCGCGCACTGGCCGAGCAGATCGCCACGATGCCGCCGTTCGCGTTGCGCCAGGCCAAGCGGGCGGTCAATCAGACGCTCGACGTGCAGGGGTTCTACGCGGCCATCCAGTCGGTGTTCGACATCCACCAGACCGGACACGGCAACGCGCTCAGCGTCGGCGGCTGGCCGGTGCTGGTCGACCTCGACAAGATGAAGAGCACGGTCAAGTAGCCCGCACGCGCAGGGTCAGCCAGAGCGCGACGGTCCCGAGGCCGACCACCATCGCGGCGACGCCGACCCATCCGGCTGACAGCCACATCAGCCCGCCCAGCCACCCGAACACGCTGGACCCCGCGTAGTAGCTGATGTTGTACAGCGCGCCGGCCTGGGCGCGGCCGCGGTCGGCCCGGGCGGCCACGAGGTGCGTCGCCACGGCATGGCCGAGGAACAACCCCGCGGTGAGCGCCACGACACCGAACGCGACGACGGGCAGCGGTGCGGCGATCGTCGCCGCCGCACCCCCGGCGAGCAACAGACACCCGAGCGTCAGCACGGGGACCGCGCCGAGACGCCGGGTCAGGCGTCCCGCGGCGCGGGACCCGGCAGTGCCGCCGAGGTAGGCGAAGAAGATCAGCGACACCACCGTCGGGCTCAGCGCGTATGGCGGCGCCTCCAGCCGGAAGGGCAGGTAGTTGAAGACCGCGACCATCCCGCCGATCAGGGTGCTGCCGATCGCGAACAACGCCAGCATGCCGGGGTCGCGCAGATGGGCCAGCGTGCTGCCACCCGGGTCGTCGCGCCGGCTGGGGTGCGGGCTCGGGGGCAGCGCGGCGGCCATCACGATCATCAGGACCGCACACGCCGCGGCGAGCGCCATCAGCGACCACCGCCAGCCGAGCTGCTGGGCCAGCGGGACCACCACCAGACGTCCGCTGAGCCCGCCCAGCGAGGTGGCGGCGACGTAGCGTCCCGCGGCGGCCGCCGTGCGGGCGGCCGGCGCGGTCTCGTGGACGAGTGCGATCGCCAGTGCCGGGATCCCGCCCAGCGCGACGCCCTGCAGGAACCGGCCGGCCAGCAGCGCGTCGAAGGTGGGCAGCCACGGCACGGCCACCGCGGTCACGGTGGCGCCCGCCGCCGCGACCCGCATGGCCGTACGGCGACCGATCCGGTCGGACAGCCACGCCCACGGCAGCACCGAGGCCGCGAGCCCCAGCGTCGACGCCGACACCAGCAGCGACACCCGGGACGCGTCGAGGCCGGTGTCGCGCACGATCTCGGTCAACAGCCCCTGCGGGGCGTACATCAACGAGAACGCCGCAAGGCCCGCGCACCACAGCGCCACCGACAGCCGGCGCTCGGCGCCCGAGACGGCGGGGCGCACCGCGGTGGGGGAACCGGACGAGCGCATGGCCCCGACGGTAGGAAGCCCGGAATCATATGTCCAATGCATGTGAGTGCGCTGTCCCATACGCTATCGACATGAGAAACGGCGGGCCCGGCGACACGGTCGGCGCGGTCCTGCCGTATCTGCCGGTCCTCGTCGCCCTCGGCGAGGTCGAACACGTGACGACGGCGGCGGCCATGCTCGGCATGCCGCAGCCGACGGTGAGCCGGATCGTGCGCCGGCTCGAGGACCGGCTCGGCGTACCGCTGGTCGAGACCGCGGGCCGGGGCATCCGGCTCACCGACGCCGCCAGGGCGTTCCTCCCGCATGCGCAGCGCGCGATCGACGCGGTGACCGATGGGGTGGAGGTGCTGCAGGCCCGCCACGAGCTGGCCCGCGCGACGGTGCGGCTGGCGTTCCAGACCTCGTTGGGGGAGCGCTACGTGCCCGAGCTGATCCGGACGGTCCGCCGCACCCACCCCGGCGTGCGGTTCGTGCTGTCCCAGGGCGCCCGGCGGATCTGCCTGGACAAGCTGACCGACGGCGAGACCGACATCGCGCTCGTCTCGCGGCTTCGCCCGCCGCCGAAGGGGCTGCAGGTCCTGCACCTCTTCGACGAACCGCTGTGCGTGCTCGTCGCCGAGGACCACCGCTGGGCGCACCGATCCTCCGTGCGCACAAGCGAACTCGCCGGTGAACCGTTCATCACGATGAAACCGGGCTGGGGTTTGCGCGGAACGGTCGACGAACTGTTCGCCGCCAGTGCGGTGAGCCCGGACATCGCGTTCGAGGGGGAGGATCTGCACACGGTCCGCGGTCTGGTGGCCTCTGGCCTGGGCGTGGCCATCGTGCCGCCCGAGACCACGCCGCCGCAGGGCTGTCGGCAGATCACGCTCGCCGACCCCGCGGCCGTGCGGGACATGGGCGCGGCGGTGCTGCCCGGCGCGGACCGGGCCGGCCCCGCCGTCGCCGTGGTACTGCAGACCCTGCCGACGGTCGGCGGGCGACTCTAGTTAGAGCTCGACCAGGCGAGGGGCCGAACCCCGCGCCCGCAGCCCCGCACCCGCGCGGCGGGTGAGTTCCCGTGAGCTGCCCAGCAACCCGTCGAGCACCAGCGCGCGCTTCACGTGCACGTGCAGGTCGTGCTCCGCGGTGAACCCGATACCGCCGAGCACCTGCTGGCAGTTCTTCGCCGCCGTCAGCGCGGCCTTACCCGCTGCAGCCTTGCCGAGCAGTGCGGTCAGGTCGGGGTTCTCCGAACCCGGCAGCGTCAGTGTCGCCTCGGCGCCCTCGATGGCCACCAGCGTCTCGGCCAACCGGTGCCGCACGGCCTGGAACTGTGCGATCGGCTTGCCGAACTGCACCCGGTCCAGTGCGTGCTGACGTGCCAGTGCGAGCATCGCCCGCGCCGATCCGACCAGCCACCAGCCCACCGCAACCCGGGCCTCGGCGACCCGGATCGGGTAGCCCTCCTCCTCGCGGCGCAGCGGCAGCCCGCCCAGGGTCGGATCGATGCTCTCGGCGCTGATCCTGTCCCACACGACCCACTGGTTGCCCGCGTACGGCAGCGGCAGTTCGACGGTGTCGCCGATCGTGTTACCGGTCGCGTGCAGCACCACGTCCACCAGAACCGATGCATGCGAACCGGTTTCGCCGAGCAGGCGGAAGACCAACGGTACCGCGGTATCGGGCTGCAACGACAGCATCTCGGCCCAGCCCAGTTCGGTCAGCGCGGCGTCGAGTTCGGGTCCCGACGTCGACAGCATGGTCTTGCGCAGCGACGCTTCGAGCATGTCGAGTGACTGCTGGTCCACGATCACTCCTTCCCGAGGTCGAGCAGCCGGCGGGCGATGATGTTGCGCTGCACCTCGGCAGTGCCGCCGTAGATGGTCGCCGCACGCGAATACAGGTACTCGGTGCGCCATTCGGTGTCGTCGAGTTCGATGACACCGGGCAGCAGATCGCGCGCGGTGTCGTAGAGCAGCTGTTCGGCGTTGGCCAGCAGCACCTTGTCGATCGACGTGTCCGGGCCGAGCTTGTGGCCGTCGGCCAACCGGTGCTGGGTGGCCCGGGAGCGGCACCGCAGTGTGTGCAGGGCGAGGTACACGTCGCCCATGTCGGCGTCGACGGCCTGCCCCACGCGCTTGACCTCCTCCACCAGCGCGTCGAACCGCGAGTACAGGTAGGCGATCCGCTGCCAGAAGCACGTCGAGCGTTCGTAGGGCAGCAGATCCATCGCCAGCCGCCAGCCCTCACCGGGTTTGCCGAGCATGCGTGAGGCGTCGACGGCGACGTCGTCGAAGTAGACCTCGCAGAACTCGTCGACGCCGTGCATGGTGCGCAACGGGCGCGCGCTGATCCCGGGGGTGTCGAGGTCGACGAAGAACGCCGTGATCGCCTCGTGGTTCGGGGTGTCGGGGCCGCCGGTGCGGGTGAGCAGGATGCAGCGGTGCGAGTACTGGGCGAAACTCGTCCACACCTTCTGGCCGTTGACGATCCACTGGTCGCCCTGCTGCACCGCGCGGGTGGTCAGCGACGCCAGATCGCTACCCGATCCGGGTTCGGAGAAGCCTTGGCACCATTGCTCTTCGCCGCTGAGCAGTTTGGGCACCATCTCGGCGGCCAGTTCGGGGGAGGCGTAGTCGATCATCGTGGGCGCCAGCACCTCGAGCATCGAGTACGGACCCGGTTCGGCCAACCGGCGGCCGACCACCTCTTCGCCGACGATGGCCCGCAGGATGTCCGGTCCGCCCAGCCCGCCGGCCCGCTCCGGCCAGCCGTAGCGCATCCACCCGGCGTCGTACAGCGCGCGCTGCACCCGGGCGAACTGGCGGATGTGGCCCTCCAGCGAGTGGTCGCCGTCGGGGGAGAGGTCGTTGGCGTCCAGCCAGGCCGCCAGCTGGGACCGGAATTCCGCGGGGGTCGCCTGTGCGAGGTCGGTCATCCGGCTTCGGGCCTTCCGATCGCGTGGGGACGGCCGGAGTCGTGGTCGCCGTTGCGCCGGATGAACGTCATGGCGCGGGTCTTCAACCGCCAGCCGCCGTCGGTGCGCACATACGTGTCGTTGTAGTAGCCGATGCGCATATCGTGCTGCGAGTGCTCGATGAAGCACAACGGCTGTGTGCCCGTGGCCTTGTCGGGATCGTCCGGGTCCAGCGTGACCAGCGAGGTCCCGGTCATGAACAACCCCTTCGGGGCGGCGTCGACGAGTTCGGGGAACCGCGCCAGCGTGTAGGTCGAGCCGAAGGCGCTGTAGGTGCCGTCGGGGGTGAACACCGACACCAGCCCGTCGATGTCACCTTGGGTGATGGTGACTGCGTACTTGGCCAGCAGTTGCTGGATCTCGATGTGGTCGGCGAGGCGCTTCTCGCTAATGGGCGCTGTCATTCTTGAAGACCTTTCCGCCTTTCATGACGAAGTTCACGTCCCGGGTGACGGTGATGTCGGACAACGGATCTCCCGGGACGGCGATGATGTCGGCGAGCAGACCCTCGGCCAGCCGGCCGCGGTCGGTGACGTTGATCAAGTCGGCGGCGACCACGGTGGCCGCTCGCAGCACCGCCGCGGGCGGCATACCCCATTCGACGAGCGTGACGAGTTCATCGGCGTTGCGCCCGTGCGGGATTGCCGGTGCGTCGGTACCGACGGCGATCTTCACCCCGGCCTCGTAGGCGGCCTTGATCGACGTGCGCGCCTTGGGGAACATCTCGGCCGCCTTGGCCTGCAACTCCGGTGGGGCCTTGGAGACGTCCATGTACTCGGCCAGTCGCCGGGTGGTCACCAGGAACCGGTCGTTGTCGACGAGCATCCGAATGGCCTCGTCGTCCATCAGGAAGCCGTGTTCGATGCAGTCGATTCCGCACGCCACCGCGTGCTTGACCGCTTCGGCGCCGTGGGTGTGCGCGGCCACCCGCAGCCCGCGGCGGTGTGCCTCGTCGACGATCGCCCGGAGTTCCTCGTCCGAATAGTGTTGTGCGCCTGCCTCACCGGTCAGCGACATCACGCCGCCGGACACGCACACCTTGATCAGCTGGGCACCGTGCTTGATCTGGTACCGCACCGCCTTGCGGATCTCGTCGACCCCGTTGGCGATGCCCTCCTCGACCGTCAACTCCAGCGCGCCCGGCATGAACGCGGCGAACATCGTCGGATCGAGATGCCCGCCGGTGGGCGTGATCGCATGTCCCGCGGGCACGATGCGGGGTCCGTCGATCCAGCCGGCGTCGATGGCCTTGCCGAGTGCGACGTCGAGCAGATAGCCGCCGGTCTTGACGAACAGCCCGAGGTTGCGCACGGTGGTGAACCCGGCGCGCAGGGTGCGCCTGGCGTTGCCCACCGCGCGCAGCACGCGGGTCGGTGGATCGTCCTGCACCTGGGACAGGCCGGGGTTCTCCCCGCGCCCGCCCATCAGGAGGTTGACCTCCATGTCCATCAGACCGGGCAGCAGGATCGCGTCGCCGAGGTCGATCACCTGATCGTCGGGGCCAACCGCTCCTTTGCCCACACCGACGATCCGGTCGCCCTCGACACGGACGATGCCGGGCCGGACGATCTCGCCGGTGTCGACGTCGACGTAGCCGGCGGCCTTCAGTGTCAGCATGTTCGCGCCGAGCCTACGGTTGTTGACGGTTTCCGTGGGATTTTCGTCAGGTTCCGTAGGCTCGGCGATTCGTCACGCACCGCTAGACCACCGGCTCCTTGACCAGTTGGATGTAGGCCGCGCCGCTGTCGAGCACCCGCGGCTGCTTCCACACCTCGACCGGGAAGCTGACCATGACGATCGACTGTCCCAGGTGCACCAGGGCTTTGGCGTCCTCAGGCATGCTCGACAGCGGGAAACGCGCGTCGACGTAGACCATGATGTCCTCGAGCCGGGCCATGCCTGCGTCGTAGAGCTCCTGCATCTCCTCCATGGTGGAGTTCAGGCGCTTCTGATAGCGCTCCTCCTCGGTGGGCAGGCACCAGTCGGCGAACCGCTCCAGGTCGGCGAATTCCTCGGGCAGCTTAGGCATGTGCGTGATCCTTCTCCGAAGTGGTGGCGGCCTGGCCGTTGGTGCCGGCCCCGTTGGTGCTCGCTAGCGACTCCTTGTACCGGTCGACGTACTTGTGCGCGGTGTGGTGCAGGTGGCGCAGCAGGATCTCCTGATCGCACAGCGGGAAGTCGAGGACCGCCCGGGTGCCGATCTGGGTCTGGGTCGCCTCCAGGGTGTTGGCATCCTGGAATGCGTACTCCTTGAACGTCACCGCGGCCAGCTCCTGGGACAACCGCTCCCGCAGGTTCTTCGGCGGTACGAAGTAGAGATCGGCCTCGAAGATGTGTGAGTCCACCCCGGTGGGCCAGTAGTTGTAGGTGAGGTACCACCCCGGCACCCAGAACAGCAGCGTGAAGTTCGGGAAGAACTCGAAAGAATCCTGGCCCCAGGTCTTGTGGCGTCCGGGGTTGATCGCCGGGGGCAGCTCGTCGGGCAGGATGCCCTTGATGGCCGGGCGGTCCCACGGCCCGAACAGGCCGCTGTGCAGGATGCGCTCGATGGGCTTGACCATCTTGAGGTCCTTCGGCGGGCTCATCCCACCCCAGGACGAGATCATCGAGTGGTCGCCCTTGATGTCGTAGTGCAGCGCCTCGAAGCCGAACTTGGCCAGCTTCTCGGCCTCCTCCTTCTCGGCCTGCTTCATGTGCAGGATCGGCGCGTGGTAGAACTCGACGAACGCGTCGATGAACAGCTTCCAGTTCGCCTTGACCTCGGAGCGGTAGCTGTAGTGCTCGGTCATCTCGTGGAAGGGATAGCCCTTCAGACCCTGGCCGAACTCGCCCAGGTACTCCTCGAGCGAGACCGCGTCGTCGTCGAAGTTGACGAAGATGAAGCCCTCCCACACCTCGCAGCGCACCGGCTTGAGCGGGTAGTCGGCCTTGTCGAGGTCGAAGAACTCGCCCTCCTGCTGGACGAACGTGAGATCGCCCTTGAGGTTGTAGCGCCAGGCGTGGTACTTGCAGACGAACTGGCGGCAGGTGCCGGACGTCTCCTCGCCGGGGTAGTCGTTCCACACCAGCTTGTTGCCGCGGTGGCGGCACATGTTGTAGAACGCCCGGATCTGCTCGCCGTCGTTGACGATGACGATCGAGGTGCCCGGGCCGACCGACGGCAGCTCGCGGGTGATGTAGCTGCCCTTCTTGGGGATCAGCTCGATGCGACCCATCTGCAGCCAGGTCTTGCGAAAGATGGCCTGCTGCTCCAGCTTCCAGTGCTCGGGATCGATCGAGTCCTCGTAGTTGACCGGCGCGGTGCCGAGCTCCGGCCAGTTCTCGGTCCAGCTACCGGCAGCCGGTTTCGGAAAATGTGCCACGGTTGTCAGCCCTCCTGGTCGGGTTCTACGCCGAATGTGTTGATGGCCATGGCCAGAGCGCCATAGCAGCCGATGGTGAAGACGAGGTCCATCCGTTGGCGCTCGTCGAGATGATCGCTGAGTTGGGCCCACGTCTCGTCGGAGATGTTGGCCTTGTCCTGGAGCTGGTCGGTCGCGTCGAGGACCGCCTGGTCGAGTTCGTCACCGCCCTCGCCGCGTGCGGCACCTTCGATCGCGGCGTCGGTGAGCCCTTCTAAGCGGCCCATCGCGACGTGGTGGCGCCACTCGTACTCCGAGTCGAGCAGATGGGCTACGCGCAGGATCGCCAGTTCGCGCAACCGGGCCGGCAGTGTGGACCGGAACAGCAGGTGCACGTTGAACCGCAGGAACGCCCGGGTCAGGCTCGGATGACGGACGAGTGTGGCGAGCAGGTTCCCCGCGCCCTCCGGGTTGTGCCGTTCCTCGGGGAGCATGACCGCCAGTGCGCGCAGCACGTCGTCGTCCCACTCATCTGCCGGCAACGGGGCCAGCCGCACGGGCCTCTCCTCTCGCGGGTGAGAATCAGGTTCTCATTTCTGACTAACAGGTTTCCACACGAGGTGCGTGATGGTCAATACGGGAGTGCGGGGCGTCGCCGGTCAAGGCCGATGCATCTGCGGCAATTGTTCTCCGTCATTGATTCTCCTGAAGTGAGAAGATAGTTTCCTAACTGAGAGAACTTCGCCAGCGCACGGAGCCGTGAGTCGGAAGGACTAGAGCCGTGAAGTACGACGACATGATTCTGATCAGCGTCGATGACCACATCATCGAACCGCCGAACATGTTCAGGAACCACCTGCCCGAGAAGTACATCAACGACGCGCCGCGGCTGGTCCACAACCCCGACGGCTCCGACACCTGGCAGTTCCGCGACACCGTCATCCCCAACGTCGCCCTCAACGCCGTCGCCGGGCGGCCGAAGGAGGAGTACGGCCTCGAACCCCAGGGCCTCGACGAGATCCGCAAGGGCTGCTACGACCCCGACGAGCGCGTCAAGGACATGAACGCAGGCGGCGTGCTGGCGACCATGAACTTCCCGTCGTTCCCCGGTTTCGCCGCGCGCCTGTTCGCCACCGAGGATCCCGATTTCTCGCTGGCACTGGTGCAGGCCTACAACGACTGGCACATCGACGAGTGGTGCGGGAGCAACCCGGGCCGCTTCATCCCGATGGCGATCCCGGCGATCTGGGATCCGCAGTTGTGCGCCGACGAGGTCCGGCGGGTGTCGAAGAAGGGCGTGCACTCGCTGACTTTCACCGAGAACCCCTCGACGCTGGGCTATCCGAGCTTCCACGATCTCGAGCACTGGCGACCGCTGTGGGAGGCGCTGGTCGAGACCGAGACGATCATGAACGTGCACATCGGATCGTCGGGCAAGCTCGCCATCACCGCGCCGGACGCGCCGATGGACGTGATGATCACGCTGCAGCCGATGAACATCGTGCAGGCGGCCGCGGATCTGCTGTGGTCCGCGCCGATCAAGGAGTTCCCGACGCTGAAGATTGCGCTGTCCGAGGGCGGCACTGGCTGGATCCCGTACTTCCTCGACCGGGTGGACCGCACCTACGAGATGCACTCGACGTGGACGCACCAGAACTTCGGCGACAAGCTGCCCTCGGAGGTGTTCCGCGAGCACTTCCTGACCTGCTTCATCTCCGATCCGGTCGGTGTCAAGAACCGCCACATGATCGGCATCGACAACATCTGCTGGGAGATGGACTACCCGCACAGCGATTCCATGTGGCCGGGTGCGCCCGAGGAACTGGGCGCGGTGTTCGACACCTACGAGGTGCCCGACGACGAGATCAACAAGATCACCCACGAGAACGCGATCCGCTGGTACCACTTCGAGCCGTTCAAGCACATCCCGAAGGAGCAGGCGACCGTCGGCGCGCTGCGCAAGGCCGCCGAAGGTCACGACGTGTCGATCCGCGCGCTGAGTGCCCACAAGGAGCGCAGCGGGTCGAGCTTCGCCGACTTCCAGGCCAACGCGAAGGCGGTCAGCGGCGCCCGCGACTGACGTACGGGTGTGTTCACCGGTGCGGCCGCGACTGGCCGCGCCGGTGAACTGCTGTGTGAGAACAGCGATTCGACGACGAAGGAGAACCAAGTGTCGGGCGGTATGAACTTCGAGCTGACCGAGGACCAGCAGCTGATCTACAAGTCGGTCAGCGAGCTCGCCGCGCGGTTCGACGACCAGTACTGGATGGAGAAGGACGCCAACCACGAATTCCCCACCGAGTTCTACGACGCCGTCGCCGGCGGCGGCTGGCTGGGGATGACGATCCCCGAGGAGTACGGCGGACACGGTCTCGGCATCACCGAGGCGACGCTGCTCGCGGAGGCGGTGGCCCGCTCCGGTGGCGGGATGAACGCCGCGAGCTCGATCCACATGTCGATCTTCGGGATGCACCCGGTGGTCAAACACGGCTCCGACGAACTCAAGGCGCGCACCCTGCCGCGGATCGCCAGTGGTGACCTGCACGTCTGCTTCGGTGTCACCGAACCCGGTGCGGGACTGGACACTTCACGGATCACCACGTTCGCGAAACGTAGTCGGGACAGCTCCGGGGAGCATTACATAGTGAACGGCCGCAAGGTGTGGATCTCCAAGGCGCTGGAGTCGGAGAAGATCCTGCTGCTGACCCGCACCACCCCCTACGACGAGGTCACCAAGAAGACCGACGGTATGACGCTGTTCATGACCGACCTCGACCGGGCGCACGTGGACATCCGACCGATCCCCAAGATGGGCCGCAACGCGGTCAGTTCCAACGAACTGTTCATCGACGATCTGCGCATCCCCGTCGAGGACCGCGTCGGCGAGGAGGGGAAGGGGTTCTTCTACATCCTCGACGGCCTCAACCCCGAGCGGATGCTCATCGCCGCCGAGGCACTCGGCATCGGCCGCATCGCACTCGACAAGGCCGTCAAGTACGCCACCGACCGACACGTCTTCGACCGTCCGATCGGCATGAACCAGGGCATCCAGTTCCCACTGGCCGACTCACTGGCCCGTCTGGACGCCGCCGAACTCATGCTGCGCAAGGCCACCTGGCTCTACGACAACGGGAAATCCTGTGGGCGCGAAGCGAATACCGCGAAATATCTGTGCGCCGACGCCGGGTTCACCGCCGCCGACCGGGCACTGCAGACCCACGGCGGGATGGGATACGCCGAGGAGTACCACGTGGCCCGCTTCTTCCGCGAGGCCCGGTTGATGAAGATCGCGCCGGTGAGTCAGGAGATGATCCTGAACTTCCTCGGTTCCCACGTCCTCGGCCTCCCCAGGAGCTACTGACATGAGCAACGGTTACTTCGACCTGACCGGACGCGCCGCGCTGGTCACCGGTGCGGGCGCGGGTGGCGGCATCGGGGCCGCCGTGGCCGCCGCCCTGGCGCAGGCCGGGGCCGCCGTACTGGTCACCGACATCGACGCCGACGCGGCGGCGGCGGTCGCCGAACGCATCCGCGCCGACGGCGGCAAAGCCGACTCCTGCGCACTCGACGTCGCCGACCGCGGGGCCGCCGACGCGGCCGCCGCCCAGGCCGCCGGACTCGGCGGCGGGGCGCTGCACATCCTGGTCAACAACGCCGGTGTCACCGCGCCCGCGATGTTCCCGAAGCTGACCGAGGAGGCGTTCCGGCTGACGTTCGACATCCACGTGATGGGGACGTTCCACTGCACCCAGGCCGCGCTGCCGCACATGCCGACCGACGGCACCGGGCGCATCGTCAACGTGACGTCGTCGGCGGGGATCACCGGAACCCTCGGCCAGGTCAACTACTCGGCGGCCAAGGCCGGCATCATCGGCATCACCAAATCGCTGGCCCGCGAACTGGCGTCGAAGAACATCATGGTCAACGCGCTGGCGCCGCTGGCGGCCACGCCGATGACCGAGACCATCCGCACCAACGAGAAGTTCGCGGCGAACATGATGAACCGGATCCCGCTCAAGCGGTGGGCCGGGCCGGAGGAGGTCGCCGGCGCGTTCGTGTTCATGGCCTCGGACGCCGCGTCCTACATCACCGGTCAGGTACTCCCGGTGGATGGTGGCATGGTGATGTGATGACTTCTGATGCGCCGCTGGCCGGCATCACCGTCGTGACGCTGGAACAGGCGGTGTCGGCCCCCATGTGCACCCGCGTGCTGGCCGACTTCGGCGCCCGCGTCATCAAGATCGAGAACCCCAACGGCGGCGACTTCGCCCGCTACTACGACGATGTCGTCAAGGGGCAGGCCGCGCACTTCGTGTGGGCCAACCGCAACAAGGAGTCGCTGAGCCTCGACCTCAAGTCCCCGGCCGGGATGGCGGTGCTGCACCGCCTGCTCGACGGCGCCGACGTGCTGGTCTCCAACCTCGCCCCCGGCGCGACCGCGCGGATGGGCATCGGCGCCGCCGACCTCAAACACCGTCACCCGCAGGTGATCCCGCTCGAGATCGACGGCTACGGGACGGGCGGGCCGATCTCTCACAAACGCGCCTACGACCTGCTGATCCAGGCCGAATCGGGGGCGTGCGCGGTCACCGGCTACCCGGACATGCCCGCCAAACCCGGTCCGCCCGTCGCCGACATCTCCACCGGGCTGTACGCCGCGTTGTCCATCATGGCGCTGCTCTACGCGCGCAAGGGCTCGGGTGATCAGGGTCCCGATCCCGCGCCCGCGGTCGCGGTCAGCCTGTTCGACACGATGACCGACATCATGGGCTACCAGCTGACCTACACCCAGCACTCCGGTGTGGATCAGCAGCCGCTGGGGATGAGCTCACCCGCGGTGGCGCCCTACGGTGCGTTCCCCACCCGCGACGGGCAGACCGTCGTGCTCGGCACCACCAACGACCGCGAGTGGCAGCGGTTGGCGCGCGAGATCATCGACCGTCCCGACCTGGCCGACGACCCTGCATACGCGACCAACTCCGACCGCTGCGCACACCGCGACGCCCTCAACGAGGCGATCGGATCCTGGTGTGCCGAACACGATCTCGCGCTCATCCAGAAGACGGCCGACGACGCGGGAATCGGGAACTCCCGCTACAACCGCCCCAGCGAGGTCGTGGCACATCCGCATCTGAGCGCCAGGGACCGCTGGCGGCCGGTCGAGACGCCGGGCGGCGAGATCTCGGCGCTGCTGCCGCCGCCGGTGATCGAGGGGTACGAACAGCCGATGGGTGCGGTGCCCGGGCTGGGCCAGCACACGGACGCGATACTGGGCGGGCTGGGCCTGTCCGCCGACGAGATCGCCGCGCTGCGGGAGCAGGGCGCGATCGGTCCGGCCTATTCGTAGTCAGCAGTCGAGGCAGGAGCATCTCATGCGCGAAACCGTCATCGTCGAAGCCGTCCGCACCCCGGTCGGCAAACGCAACGGCGGGCTGTCCGATATGCACGCCGCCGACCTGTCCGCCGTCGTGCTCAACGAACTCGTGCTGCGCGCCGGGATCGAACCCGACGTCATCGACGATGTCATCTGGGGCTGCGTCTCCCAGGTCGGCGACCAGTCGAGCAACATCGGCCGGTTCGCGGTGCTCGCGGCGGGCTGGCCCGAACACATTCCGGGCACCACGGTGAACCGCGCGTGCGGATCGAGCCAGCAGACGCTGGATTTCGCTGTCCACGCGGTGATGTCGGGCCAGCAGGACATCGTCGTCGCCGGCGGGGTGGAGGTGATGAGCCGGGTGCCGCTGGGCTCGGCGCGGTCCACCGGGATGCCCTATGGCCCCAAGGTGCTCGAGCGCTACAAGGACTTCGGGTTCAACCAGGGCATCTCGGCCGAGCTGATCGCCGAGAAGTGGGGCTTGTCGCGGACCCGCCTCGACGAGTACTCCGCCCGTTCCCACGAACTCGCCGCGAAGGCCCAGGACGACAAGGCTTTCGACGTGCAGATCGTGCCGGTCTTCACTGGTGACGACCCGGTGCCGGTGGTCGCCGACGAAGGCGTGCGCCGGGGCACCACGGTGGAGAAGCTGGCGGGGCTCAAACCCGCGTTCCGCGAGGACGGTGTCATCCATGCGGGCAACTCGTCGCAGATCTCCGACGGGGCGGCGGCGCTGCTGGTCATGACCGCCGAGAACGCCGTGGCGCTCGGTCTGACGCCGATCGTGCGCTATCGCGCCGGCGCGGTCTCCGGCGCCGATCCGGTGCTCATGCTCACCGGCCCGATCCCGGCCACCGAGAAGGTGTTGCACAAGGCGGGTATCACCGTCGACGAGATCGGTGTGTTCGAGGTCAACGAGGCGTTCGCGCCGGTGCCGCTGGCCTGGTTGGCCGAAACCGGTGCGGACGAGAGCCGGCTCAACCCGCTCGGCGGGGCCATCGCGCTCGGCCACCCGCTCGGCGCGTCCGGTGCGGTGCTGATGACGCGCATGGTGCATCACATGCGCGACAACGGGATTCGCTACGGATTGCAGACCATGTGCGAGGGTGGCGGTACGGCCAACGCCACCGTCGTCGAACTCATCGCCTGATTCACGACCAGGAGGACACCGCGTGCGCCGAGAACTGTTCACCGAGGACCACGAGGCCTTCCGGGCGCTGGCCCGCGACTTCGTCGAGAAGGAGGTCGTCCCGCAGTACCCGGAGTGGGAGAAGGCCGGGCACATGCCGCGCGACGTCTTCAAGCAGATGGGCGCCCTCGGCATGCTCGGCATGGCGATCCCCGAGGAGTACGGGGGAGCGGGTATCGACGACTACCGCTACAACGTGGTGCTGCAGGAGGAGGCGGCCAGGGCGCTGGTGACGCTGTCGACGGTGCGCACCCAGCTCGAGGTGATCCTGCCGTACTTCCTGCACTACGCGAACGACGAGCAGCGGCAGCGGTGGTTCCCGGGGCTCGCGGCGGGCACGCTGCTGACCGCGGTGGCGATGACCGAACCGGGTACCGGATCGGATCTGGCCGGCGTCCGCACCACCGCGGTGCGGGACGGCGACCACTACATCGTCAACGGCGCCAAGACCTTCATCACCGGCGGGATCCAGGCCGACCTCGTCGTGGTGGTGGCGCGCACGTCGACCGATCCGGAGAACCGCCGCAGGGGGCTGTCGCTGATCGTCGTCGAGGACGGGATGCCGGGCTTCGAACGCGGTCGCGAACTGGAGAAGATGGGCTGCAAGGTCCAGGACACCGCCGAGCTGTCGTTCACCGACGTGCGGGTGCCGGTCGCCAACCTGCTGGGTGAGGAAGGGGAGGCGTTCAGCTACCTCGGCCACAATCTGGCCCAGGAGCGGCTGACGGTGGCGGTGGGCTCGGTGGCTCAGGCCCGCTCGGCGCTGCACGCCACGATCGACTACGTCAAGGACCGCAAGGCGTTCGGTACGCCGGTGGCGTCGTTCCAGAACACCAAATTCGAGCTGGCCGCCGTGTCCACGGAGATCGAGGCGGCCCAGGCGATGCTCGACCGCGCCGTCCTCGACCACGTCGACGGCGTGCTGTCGCGGGAGGACGCCGCGCGGGTGAAACTGTTCTGCACCGAGATGCAGGCCCGGGCGGTGGACCGTTGCCTGCAGCTGTTCGGCGGTTACGGATACATGATGGAGTACCCGATCGCCCGCCTCTACAACGACGCCAGGGTGGCGCGGATCTACGCCGGCACCAGCGAGGTGATGAAGGTGATCATCGCGAAATCGCTCGGACTTTAAGCACTCTGCTGAGCGCCTGACCAGCACTGTGACGCCGGTCCAAACCCGATTTCATTGAGACCCTTGTCACACCGCGCAAACCTACCTACTGTGTGTTCACTAGGTTGGTTTGAACGAAGGAGTTCGGTGTCCGCCCTGGAGTCCGCGAGGCCCTACGCCACGTTGCTGGCAAAGGGTGAGGACCGTCGCCAGCGGATCCTCGCGGTGGCCGAGCGGCTACTGGCCCGCAACGGGTGGCGCAACACGTCGCTGGCGCAGATCGCCAAGGAGGCGGGGGTCACCTCGGCCGGGCTGCTGCACCACTTCGAGTCCAAGGAACAACTCCTCAACGCGGTGCTCGACGCCCGCGACATGGACGACGACACCCACGCCGACTACCACACCGGTGACCTCGCCGAGCAGATCGCCCGGGTCGCCCAGCGGTTCGAGCGCGCCCCCGAGCTCGTCGGGACGTTCACCGTGCTGCTGATCGAGAACATCGCGCCGGACGCCCCGCTGCACGACCGGCTCCTCGAACGCCAGCGGGCCGCGGCGTCGATCGTCGCCGACATCATCCGGCGCGAACAGCGCGCCGGGCGGTACCGCCAAGACCTCAACGCGGCCACCAAGGCCGTGGAGATTCTCGCCTTCGTCAACGGAATGGAGACGCAATGGTTGCTGGACCCGTCGATCCCGCTGGCCGAGGTGTTCAAGGACTACGCCGAGATGTTGGCCCGCGACTTCAGCCCCGTTCCGACGCCGCACGAGGAGATCACCAGATGACCGAAGAATTCGACATGCGCTACCGCCTCGACATCGTCTCTCCGAACGTGCGGGATGCCGTGCGTTTCGCCGGTGGCTGGCTCTACGACCGGTCGATGGCCGGCTGGGACGTCACAGTGCTGCTCGCCGACACCGACGCCGACGTCCGGCCGCTGGAGATCCTCGGGGCCACGGTGCTGCCGCTGCAGCCGGTACTCGAATCGTGGACCGAGCGTCCGCACCCGCAGACCGTCGCGGTGGCAGCCGACCTCATCGACGGCGACGAGCGGGTGCGCCGGCACGTGCGCACCGCACTCGACCACGGCCGCACCGAGGTGACACTGTGGGGTGAGCGCTGTCCGGCCGACCTGGACGACGACGTCGACGCCGTGCACCACGAGCTCAGCGCGGCCGCCCGCGCGTTCAAGGCCCAGGCGCTCGCCGCGGCCGATGACATCGAGGCCGATTTCGTCGGGCACACCGAGACCTTCCGCTGCGGGATGATGGTCGTCCCGTCGGTGGCCGCCGACCTGATCCCGGCCAGCTAGCTAGTCCGACAGGTCGATGACGACCTTGCCGACGGCGCGGCCGTCGGCGACGTGGCGCAGCGCGGCCGCGGTGTCGCCGAGCGGGTAGACGGCGCCGATGTGCGGTCGGATGACGTTGCCCTCTAACAACTCCCGTAGTTCCTGCTCGTTGCGTTCGAACTCGTCGGCGGGGACGTCGCCGAACTGGAAACCGTGTACGGTCACCCCCTTGACCAGCACGAGGTTCAACGGGATCCGCGGGATGACACCCGAGGCGTAACCGACCGTGACGAACCGGCCGCCGCGGCGCAGCGCGCGCAGCGCCGGTTCGGACAGTTCACCGCCCACCGGATCGACCACCGTGGCCGCACCGTCGGGCACCGCCTCACGCAACGCCTCGCGCAGCGGCCCTGCCCGGTGGTCGATCACCGCACTCGCCCCGTGCGCCGTCGCCGCGGCGAGTTTCTCGGCCGACGACGCCACTGCGGTCACCCGGGCGCCGAGGTGCGCGGCGAGCTGCACCGCCGCCAGGCCGACCCCGCCGCCCGCGCCGAGGACGATCACCTCGTCGCCCGCGGCGATCCGTGCCACCGAGCGCAGCGTGTGCCATGCGGTCCGGTGCGCCACCCCGGACGCGGCGGCGGTGTGGTCGTCGACTCCGGCCGCCACCGGGGTCAGGGCCGCGGCGGCCACCGCCACCTCCTCGGCGAATGCGCCGTTGATCGCCGTCCCGGACACCCGGTCGCCGACGGCGAAAGCCGCTGTCTGCGCGCCGATCCGGATCACCGTCCCGGCGAACTCACTGCCCGGGACGAACGGCACGGGCACGTGCACCTGATAGTGACCGGCGATTAGAAGCACGTCGGGGTAGTTGACCGCCGCCGCCGCCACGCGCACCACGACCTCCCCGGGACCCGGTGCGGGGGAGGGCAGTTCCTCGATCCGCACCACCTCCGGCGGCCCGTAGGCCGGACAGACCGCCGCCCTCATCGGTAGTCGCTCGACTCGGCGAGTTCGGCGGCCGACGCCATCAGATCCGTGACCACCGGTCCGAACGCCAGCAGCTTCTCGTCGTCACCGGCGCGCTGGAAACCCTGCTCCAGCACGATCGCCAGCTTCCACTTGGCCAGCACCAGGTAGTAGTCCAGATCGTCGACCTGCCTGCCGGACACCGCCGCGTAGTGGGCGACCACCTCGTCGCGCGACGGCATCCCGCGCATGTCCACGTACGTCATCCCGGATTCGCCGGCATCTCCGGTGGGCCAGGACTGGACCATCCAGCCGAGGTCGAGTTTCGGATCGCCGACGGTGCCCATCTCCCAGTCGACGATCGCGGCGAGCCGGGCCGGGGCGCCGTGGTGGTACATGACGTTGGCGAACTGGTAGTCGCCGTGCATGAGCCCCGGAATGAAGTCGAGCGGTTTGTGGGCGCGCAGCCATGCGGTCGCGGTGTCGAGGCCGGGCAGCTCACGCTGTTTGATCCGCTCCAGGAAACCGATCCACCGGTCCACCTGGCGGTCGTGGAAGCCGTCGGGGCGACCCAGGTCGGCGAGCCCCTTGGCGCGCCAGTCGACCTTGGACAGCAGTGCGATGCCCTCGGCGAGTTGATAACTCAGTTCCGGACGCAGCGCGGGGTCGCTGTCGAATGGTTCGGGCCACCGGCCGTGGGTGTCCATCGGCGACCAGCCGTCGACGAAGCCCATGAGGTAGAACGGCCTGCCGAGGACCTCGGAGTCGGGGCACACCCCGACCGCGGCGGTGTGCGGGACGTCGGTGCCGTCGAGCGCCTCGATGATCCGCCACTCGCGCAGGATGCCCTTGTCGCGGTCCGTCGGCGCACCGGGCGGCGGCGTGCGCAGTACGCAGCGGTGCTCACCGCGGCTGATCTCGTAGATGACGTTCTGGGTGCCGCCGGACAGGAAGCGGGCCGTCAGGGGTTCGCCTTTGCCCGGCAGCGTGGCCTCGTCCATCCACGCGGCCAGGCGGGTGGTGTCGATCTCGCTCACAGGTTGCCCACCTCGTGTTCGAGGTACTGGGCGTACTTGCGTTGCGCGGCTTCGCGTTTGCGGGGCAGCCACTCGGTGGGCCAGACGTCGTCGCTGGGCCGGTGATCACGCAGCACCTGCTTGGCGACGGTGGTCTTGTGCACTTCGGTGGGCCCGTCGGCCAGCCCCATCACCGCCGCACCGGTGACCATGCCCATGAACGGCATCTCATTGGTCACGCCGAGCGCACCGTGCACCTGCATGGCGCGCCAGGCGATGTCGTGCAGCACGGTCGACATGACGACCTTGACCGCGGAGATGTCCTTGCGGACCTTCTTGTAGTCGTTGTGCTTGTCGATCTCCCACGCGGTGTAGAGCACCATCAGCCGGAACTGCAGCAGCTGGGCGTAGGAGTCGGCGATGTACCCCTGGACGAACTGCTTGTCCGACAGCCTGCTGCCCTGCGTCTGGCGGCTGAGCGCGCGTTCGCACATCATGTCCAACGCCTTGCGGGACAGCCCGATCGTGCGCATGGCGTGGTGGATGCGCCCGCCGCCGAGCCGGGTCTGCGCGATCGCGAACGCCTGGCCCTCCCCGCCGAGCAGGGCGCTCGCGGGTACGCGGACGTTGTCGTAGTGGATCAGTGCGTGGCCACCGTGGCCCTCGCGCTCCCCGTAGAGGCCGATGTCGCGCACGATGTTCACACCCGGGGTGTCCGTCGGCACCAGGAACATCGACATCCCCTGGTAGGCGCTGACGTCGGGGTTGGTCACCACCATCACGATGAGGAAGGCCGCCGTTGCGGCGTTGGAGGAGAAGAACTTCTGCCCGTTGATCACCCAGTCGTCACCGTCGCGCACCGCCCGGGTGGTGAACAGCGTGGGGTCGGCGCCTGCGTGCGGTTCGGTCATGGAGTAGGAGGAGAACAGTTCCCCGTCGAGCAGCGGACGCAGGTAGCGCTGCTTCTGCTCCTCGGTGCCGTAGTGCGCGATGATCTCGGCGTTGCCGGTGTCGGGGGCCTGGCAGCCGAACACGATCGGCGCCCACTGCGAGCGGCCGAGGATCTCGTTGAGCAGGGCGAGTTTGAGCTGACCGTAGCCCTGGCCGCCCAACTCCGGTCCGAGGTGGGTGGCCCACAGGCCGCGCCGGCGCACCTCCTCCTTGAGGGGGGCGACGGCGCGGCGTCGCTCGCCGTCGAGGGGGACGAACTGCTGATGCGGCCAGACCATGTCGAGCGGTTCGACCTCCTCCCGGACGAACTCGTCGGCCCAGTCGAGCACCTCCTGGTACTCGGGGTCGGTTTCGAAATCCCACGCCATCGTGACTCCTTCGTCTCGTCAGGGTTCGCGGCTGAAGCCCGCGATCAACGCCTCGATGTCGGCGCCCACCACCTCGGTGAACGACCGGTCACCGAAAGCGCCTGCGGCCCAGTGCCGGGCGCCTTCGCTGACCAACGTATGTGCCAGGTAGGCGAGATGGTCGACGTCGATGTGGGCGGCCAGTTTGCCGTCGCGCTGTGCGCGGTCGAACAGCGCGGTGAACATGCCGCCCGTATCGTCGGCGGCTTCGGCGCCGGCCAGGATGCGGTGCTCGTGGCGGTAACCCTCCAGGATCGCCGCGATCACCAATTCTGGTGGGTTGCGCGCCATCGACCGCTCCAGGTCGGCCAGCGCCGCGGTGATCACGGCTGTGACGTCGTACGGTCTGGCGAGCAGCGCGTCGGCGGCGTGCCGGGCCGAGCGGGTGGACATCACCCCGACCTCGAACAGGACGTCCTCTTTGCGCGGGAAGTAGAAGTAGAACAACGCTTTGGAGACCCCGGCCGCGGTGCAGATGTCGGCGACGGTGGTGTTCGCGTAGCCATTGGTCCGCCACAGCGCCATCGCGGCCTGCACCAACATCCGCTTGGTCGCCCGCGACCGCTCCTGCTGTAGCGACGTCCGGCGCTGACTTCGGTCAGCGCGTATCGGATCGGCGGCGCGGGGCATGGCTGCGACGCTACAGCGCGATTGGCGGGTTGGGAATAGTTGACTCATGACTAACTTTGGGCTTACGGTCGGCCGATGGACACATCGCGGATCGCGGCGCCGTTTCCCGGCGGGGTCCGCCAGTTCGGTTATGTGGTGGCCGATTTCGACGGGGCGCTGCAGGGCTGGCTCGGTGCGGGCGTCGGACCGTGGTTCGTGCTGCGGGGCCTGGCCCAGCGTGGCGACTACCGCGGATCGGCCTGCGAGGTGACGCTGTCGATCGGGATGACCAACGTCGGGGACATGCAGATCGAGGTGATCGCGCAGGAGGACGACACCCCGTCGAACATCTCGGACCGTTCGGTGATCTCGTAGATCGCCGCGGCACCTCCGGCGGG
>NZ_LQIT01000045.1 GCF_001499965.1 Mycobacterium sp. GA-2829 | reverse complement strand
TGTGGAATGGCCGGCGGCGACGGGACGTCCGGAGGCGGCGGGATCACGACGGTGCCGTCACCCGGGGCCGGGGATTCCGGGGCTCCGGAGGGGGCGTCCGAAGACGGGACGGGGACGCTGACGCTCACCGAGGTCGGACTCGTCGTCTCGGTGGTCGTCGCCTCGCTGGTGGTCGTCGACGTCGGACTGGTGGTCTCGCCGTCGCCGGAATCACCACCGCATGCGGCGGCTGAGGCACCGACGGCCAGCGCCGCGGCGGCGACGAACAGGACTGACCTACTCTTCTCGCGCGGGAACATACCGCGGAACTACCCGGCCGACACCGAACTCAACCGGCCGGGGTGTGAAACGCGGTGTCAGCCGCGCGCGACCTTGCCGGCCTTCAGGCAGGAGGTGCACACGTTGACGCGCTTCTTGTTACCGCCGGGGTGGCTCACGGCGCGCACCGACTGGATGTTCGGATTCCACCGACGGCTGGTCCGGCGATGGGAGTGCGACACCGACTTGCCGAAGCCGGGGCCCTTTCCGCAGACATCGCACACGGCAGCCATATCTAGAACTCCTTGAAATCAGTACGTGGGTCCGGGTCGCTGGGCCGCGGCGAGCGCGGGATGACCCGACAACCTGATCAGAATACCGACGGTACGGGTGATCGCCAAAACCGCCCGCCACCGCCATCCCCAAGCCCGTCCGATGCCGCAGCGATGTCCGGCCCGGTCGATAGGCTGGCGCGCACGACCGACGGTGTGGACAGGAGGTGCGATGGCGGCTGGGCGACTCGACGCAGCGGGGCTGCGCGGCTGGGCCCACGCCGCGGTCGAGGATCTCATCGCGCACACCGACGAGATCAACGGGCTCAACGTCTTCCCCGTGGCCGATGCCGACACCGGCACCAACATGCTGTTCACCATGCGGACGGCCTGGTCAGAGGCCCAGGGCTGTGACGGGGACGTCGCCGACGTCGCCGCGGCGCTGGCCGCGGGCGCACTGCACGGCGCGCGCGGCAATTCCGGGGCGATCCTGTCGCAGATCCTGCGGGGGATCGCCGAGGCCGCCGCGGCCGCCCGCGAGCCCGGCGGAGCGGTGACCGAGGTCGACCGTGCGCTGTTCGCCGCCGCCCTGCGGCACGCCGTCGACCTCGTCGACGCCGCACTCGACACCCAGCCGGGCACGATCGTCTCGGTGCTGGCCGCCGCCGCCGACGCCGCCGAGGCCGCGACCGGCGCCCTGTCCGAGACCGTCACCACCGTGGCCGACGCCGCCGCGTCCGCTCTGGACGCCACGACCGCGCAGCTGCCCGTGCTGGCCGAGGCCGGCGTCGTCGACGCGGGCGGGCGTGGCCTGCTCGTCCTGCTCGACGCCATGGTCCGGGTGCTGGCCGGTCGTGCGCCCCGCCGCCCCGCCTACCGGCCCGCGACCACCCAGGCACCGCCACCCGAGCGCGCCACCCCGCAGTTCGAGGTGATGTACCTGCTCGGCGGCTGCGGCCCCGACGCGGTGGAGAAGGTGCGGCGACGGCTGGAGAGTCTCGGCGACTCCGTGGTCATCGCCGCCTCAGGCGCATCGGGGCGGTACTCGGTGCACGTGCACTGTGACGACGCAGGCGCGGCCGTCGAGGCGGGTCTGGCGGTGGGGGCACCCAGCCGGATCCAGATCACCGCGCTGGCCGGGACGGACACCGCCCGCCCGCAGGGCAGCTGGAGCCGCGAACGCGCGGTGCTCGCCGTCGTCGACGGGCCGGGGGCGGCCGAACTGTTCGCCGGTGAGGGCGCCCACGTGCTGCGTCCCGAACCCGAGTCGCCGGTGACCGCCAAACAGCTGCTGCGTGGTCTGGTCGACACCGGCGCGGGCCAGGTCATGGTGCTGCCGAACGGTTATGTCGCCGCCGAGGAACTCGTCGCCGGGTGCACCGCCGCGATCGGGTGGGGTATCGACGTGGTGCCGGTCCCCGCCGGATCGATGGTGCAGGGCCTGGCCGCGCTGGCCGTGCACGACCCCGGCCGCCAGGCCGTCGACGACGGCTACACGATGGCGCGGGCCGCGGCGTCGGCGCGCCACGGATCGGTGCGGGTCGCCACCGAGGAGGCGCTCACCTGGGCCGGCGCCTGCAATCCGGGCGACGGCCTCGGGATCTCCGGGGACGAGGTGCTGATCGTCGGGCCGGATGTGACCGCCGCGGCCATCGGGCTGATCGACCTGCTGCTGCTGTCCGGCGGAGAACTGGTCACCGTGCTCACCGGCGACGGCGTGGACGAAGCCGTCGGGGACGCCCTGCGCGACCATGTCCACCGACGCCAACTCGGCGCGGAGTTGGTGACCTATCGCACCGGCCACCGCGGCGACGCCCTACTGATCGGAGTCGAGTGACATGGCCACGTTGAGCGACCGGCTCGACTTCGTCATCGGCCGCAAGTCCGCGGCGCCGCTCGAGGAGCATTTCGGGATCCGCACCGTCAACGATCTGCTGCGCCACTACCCGCGCAAGTACAGCGACGGGATGTCGGTGCGCGGGGAGGGGGAGAGCCTCGATCTCGAAGAAGGTGAGCACGTCACGTTCGTCGACGTCATCACCGACACCAAGATCGGGGACATGCGTCCGCAACCCGGTAAACGGCAGCCGAAATACCTCCGCGTCACTCTCGGGCGACGCAATCCGACGGTCACCGCGACGTTCTTCAACGCTGGCTGGATGGTCGACAAGCTGCCCGTCGGTACCCGGCTGATGCTCTCCGGTGAGGTGAAGTACTTCCGCAACACGCTGCAGCTGAACCATCCGGCGTTCTTCGTCCTCGAGACGACGGCGGAGCGCAAGATCGCGACCAAGTCGCTCAAGACGATCGCCGATGCATCGGGTGCCAGCGGTGATGCGCTGCTCGCCCAGTTCGAGCGTCAGTTCTTCCCGATCTACCCAGCCAGCGCGAAAGTGCAGAGCTGGGACATCTACGCCTGTGTGCGCCAGGTGCTCGACGTGCTCGACCCGGTTCCGGATCCGTTGCCCGAATCCTTTGTCCGCGAACACGATCTGGTCTCCGAGGACGCCGCACTACGCGGAATCCACCTCGCCGAGACCGACGCCGCCCGCGAGGAGGCGCGCGAACGGCTGACCTACGACGAGGCCGTCGGCCTGCAGTGGGGTCTGGTGGCCCGGCGCTACGGCGAGCTCACCGAATCCGGGCCGCCCGCCCCGCTGCGGTCCGACGGTGTGGTCGCCGCGATGCGGGAGCGGTTGCCGTTCGAGCTGACCGCCGGACAGCATGAGGTGCTCGCCGTGCTGTCGGAGGAGCTGGCCGCTACGCGTCCGATGAACCGCATGCTGCAAGGTGAGGTCGGTTCGGGTAAGACCGTGATCTCGGTGCTGGCGATGCTGCAGATGGTCGACGCCGGATACCAGTGCGCGATGCTCGCACCGACGGAAGTGCTTGCCGCCCAACATGAGAGGTCGATGCGGCAGATCCTCGGCCCGCTGGCGGCCGCCGGGGAACTCGGCGGCGCGGAGAACGCGACCCGCATCGCGCTGCTGACCGGTTCGATGACCCCGCATCAGAAGCGGCAGGTGCGCGACGAGGTCGCCACCGGTCAGGCAGGCATCGTGATCGGCACCCACGCGCTGCTGCAGGACGCGGTCGAGTTCGACAACCTCGGCATGGTGGTGGTCGACGAACAGCACCGGTTCGGCGTCGAACAGCGGGACCGCTTGCGCGCCAAGGCCCGTGCGGGTGTCACCCCGCATCTGCTGGTGATGACCGCGACGCCGATCCCGCGCACCGTGGCGCTGACCGTCTACGGCGATCTGGAGACCTCCACGCTGCGCGAACTCCCGCGGGGACGCCAACCCATCACCAGCAACACGATCTTCCTCAGCAAGCACCCGACGTGGCTGGACCGGGCGTGGGCGCGCATCGTCGAGGAGGTCGCCGCGGGCAGGCAAGCCTACGTGGTGGCCTCCCGGATCGATGAGAGCGACAAACCGGCAGGCAACGAGCAGGGCCCGCCGCCGGTGACCGTGCTCGCGCTGTACGAGCGGCTGCGCACCGGGCCGCTGTCCGGGCTGCGGCTGGGCTTGATGCACGGCCGGTTGTCCGGCGACGAGAAGGACGCGGTGATGGCCGCGTTCCGGGCCGGCGAGATCGACGTCCTGGTGTGTACCACCGTGATCGAGGTCGGCGTGGACGTGCCCAACGCCACGGTCATGGTGGTGATGGACGCCGACCGGTTCGGCATCAGTCAGCTGCACCAGTTGCGCGGCCGCATCGGCCGCGGCAGTCATCCGAGCCTGTGCCTACTGGCGACCCGGTTACCCGAGACGTCCAAGGCGGGGGAGCGGCTCAAGGCGGTCGCGAGCACCCTCGACGGATTCGCGCTGGCGGACCTGGATCTGCAGGTCCGCCAGGAGGGCGACGTGCTCGGGCTCAACCAGTCCGGCAGCCTCAAATCGCTGCACTTCCTGTCGCTCACCGAACACCTCGACCTCATCAAGGAGGCCAGGGGATTCTGCGAGAACCTCTACCCGGCCGACCCCGGCAATGCCGGAATGTCTTTGCTGGCAGCGCCTTTCGTGCAGGAGGACCGCGTCGACTACCTGGACAAGACGTGAGCCGGAAACAGACGCTGTGGCTGGTGTTGGCCGCGGTGCTCGCCGTGCTGGTGGCGTATCAGACCGTCGATTCGACCGCGCAGCGCTCGGGGCAGTTCGTCGCCGACGCCGATGTGCCGACGCTGGCGCCCGGTGTCGACCCACTCGCGGGTGTCGCGGTGGTCCCGGCCAGAACCCGGGGCCACGACTACCGCCGCGCGGCGTTCGGTGAGGCGTGGACCGACGACAACGGCGCACCCGGCGGCCACAACGGATGCGACACCCGCAACGACATCCTCGACCGCGATCTGGTGGACAAGACCTACGTGTCGATCAGCCGGTGCCCGACGGCGGTCGCCACCGGGGTGCTGCGTGATCCCTACACCAGTGCGGCCGTTCCGTTCCAGCGCGGCGCCCAGGTCGGTGCGGCCGTGCAGATCGACCACATCGTCCCGCTGGCGTACGCATGGGACCAGGGCGCCCGCGGCTGGACCGACGACATGCGGGTGCGGTTCGCCAACGATCCGGCCAATCTGCTTGCCGTACAAGGGGAGGCGAACCAGGACAAGGGCGATCAGGAGCCAGCGCGCTGGATGCCGCCCAACGGGGCGTTTCATTGCCAGTACGCGATGCAGTTCATCGCGGTCATGCGCGGTTACGGGCTGCCGGTCGACGCCCCATCGGTGCCCGCGTTGCGGCAGGCCGCCGAGAGCTGTCCCAAGGGCTGAGCATGGCCGTCCGCTGCCATATCGGTCATGCAGGGACCCTGCGTCAGCGCGCTGAATCCGTGTGTCGCGCCCGTTCGATCGCCGCTTCGGTGCCCAGCTCCGCACGCGCAGCCGGCGTTTCGACGTATTGACGCAGGTAGCCGTACAGCTCCCGGCAGTCGACGTCGAACTTGCGGCAGTCGAGTTCGATCATGGGGACTGGCGGAAGGCGATCGATCCGCCAGATTCGTGTCGTATATCGGTGGTGCCAAGTGGCGTTCGTGTATCCGATCAGCAGGATGACGGGATGCCCGTTGAAAGCCGGTTTGATTCCCGCGATACTCGCCCAGTCCAAACGAGACTCGAAGCTCGAACCGCGTTGCTCAACACCCTGATTCGACAGCGTCACTTCGCCGCGACGAATACGCCCTACCGCGGCGGACAGCACGAACGACAGGAAGAACAAGCCGAGGACGCCGAGAACGACTGCAGCGGCCGGGAAGCTGCCGCCACGTTGGTTGATGAAGATATCGGTGGCTGCGAGTACGCAGAAGGCGCTGCAACTCGATGTCAGGCCGATGAGCGAATGAATCTGCGCGGAAGAGTACGAGATCTGTGTTCTCGAAACACCGTGGCGTTCGACCGTCTTGACGTTCGAGGCTAGGTTCGCACGGTCAATCCGAGCGGCCACCCCGAAGCCGGCTGTCAGCGTGAGGATCAGCGCGAAGAGCAGACAGTACTTGAGCGCTGCAGGGGTCCCTGCTGCTGAGAAGACAAAGCCCGACAGGCATGACGCCCCGGCGAGTACGAGCAGGAAGATGGTCGCCAGGCGATGCCGCGCATTCCTCTGCGTGCCATTCCAGCCGCTGGGCAAGTCCGAAGTCTCAGAAAATTGCATCCCACACGTCTTCTGCTAATCCGCCAACGGCCTTGCCTTACCTGCGTCGCGATAGTGCGACAGCAAGCCTCCCGTCGTTCCGTCACCACGTAGCGAGCGTTCGCCTTCGCCTTCTGCAAGGTCGTCAAACAATTGCCGATTAGTCATTGAGCCGCCCTCCTGCCTGGGTAGCCGATGGTGGCTCGAGCCGAGCTCGGACCTGCTTTGCCGCACTTTCTTCTCGTCGTGAAACTAAGGGTGCGAAGCCGCCGTCTGAGGACTGTCGCGCTTCGATAGGGACATTTGTGGGAAGGGAGGCGGCCCCGCGGCGGTCCCGGGTATGCGAGTCAGCGTGGGGAGATTTGGCCGCGCCCGTCTTGCCAGAGGGCGCACACGGCGGGGACTGGCATCTCCTCAGTTTCACCCGAGCCGGCCCCGGCACGTCACCCCCCGAGCAAACTTTGTTTCCGGTTCAGAATACTCACGTGTTGAGCTTGTCGGTTGCAGCAATTCACGGCGGTGGCTCATAGACGGTCGCTTGAACCGGCACCGCAGGGTGCGATGGTCTTGAGGAATCGATAACGGCCGCAACCGCTTCCTGATCCCTTCGGGGCATGTTCGGACCAATTGCCATTTTCGTCCAGCCGCATCGGGTTGGAAGGGGCGTCGTGGTGAACACAGACTGCGATCCTGCTTCGCCACCGATCGGCGAACGCGTTGGACTGAGCGCACAACGACAACGGCCGGCGCGGATGCGCCGGCCGTTGTGCGGTATATCGAGGGTGCCCTTAGGGGCCGGTGTAGGTCTCCGGATCCGGACGGAACCGGGTCCCCTCGTCGAGTCCGTTGAGGCTGGCCATCTCGTCGTCGCTGAGCTCGAAGTCGAACACCTCGAGGTTGGACGTGAGGCGCTCGGGATTGGCCGACCGCGAGATCACCACGTTGCCGAGCTGGATGTTCCAGCGCAGCAGCACCTGGGCCGGCGTCTTGCCGTGGGCCCCGGCGACCGCGGTCACCGCGGCGTGGTCCAGCAGCCGGCCCACACCCAGCGGGCTGTACGCCTCGGTGACGATGCCGTAGCCGGCGTTGACCTCACGCAGCGCGGCCTGGTTGAGCAGCGGGTGCAGTTCGATCTGGTTGATCGCGGGGGTGAAGAACGACAGGTCGATGATGTCCGACAGGTGATCGGCGTTGAAGTTGCACACACCGATCGAGCGGGTGACGCCGTCCTGCTTGAGCTTCATCAGCCCACCCCAGCTGTCGACGAACTTGCCCTGACCGCCGGCCGGCCAGTGGATGAGGTAGAGGTCGACGTAGTCGAGGCCGAGGCGCTCGAGGCTGGCGCGGCCCGCGTCCTGGGAGGAACCGAAACCCTGATCGGCAACGGCGAGTTTGGTGGTGACGTAGATCTCCTCGCGCGCGATGCCCGACGCGTTGATCGCCCGGCCAACGGCCGCCTCGTTGCCGTACACCGCGGCGGTGTCGATCAGCCGGTAACCGGCTTCGAGCCCAGCGGCCACCGACCGCTCGGCCTCGGACTCGGAGAGCTCACCGACTCCGAGTCCGATGACCGGGATCGTGTTTCCGTCATTGAGGGAAACCGTGGGAATCGCTGCCGCGGGGGACATGTCACCTACCCTGTGAAGTTGAAGGTTCGGGGGTCGGGGCCCATACGGGTGCCGTCCTCGAGTGCCGCGATGGACGCCATGTCCTGCTCGCTCAGTTCGAAGTCGAACACGTCGAAGTTGCTCTCGATCCGTTGTGGGTTGACCGACTTGGGGATGACGATATTACCGAGGTGGATATGCCACCTGATCAGCACCTGCGCTGGGGTTTTCCCATGTGCCTCGGCGATCCCGGTCACGGCCGGATGGGTCAGCAGCGATCCCTGACCGAGCGGGCTCCAGGCCTCGGTCGCAATGCCCAACTCCGCGTGGACTTCTCGTAGTTCGTGCTGGGGCAGCAGCGGGTGCAGCTCGATCTGGTTGACCGCGGGCACGATGCCCGTCGCGTCGACGAGGATCCGCAGATGCTCGGGTTCGAAGTTGCTCACACCGATCGACCGGACGCGCCCGTCCTCGCGCAGCTTCGCGAAGGCCTTGAAGGTGTCGACGAAGCGGTTCTTCTCGGGGACCGGCCAGTGGATGAGGTAGAGGTCGAGGTAATCCACACCCAACCGCGCGACGCTCGCGTCGAAGGCGGTCAGCGTCGAGTCGTAGCCCTGCTCGGAGTTCCACAGCTTGGTCACCAGGAAGACCTGCGTGCGGTCGAGCCCCGACCGTGCGATCGCCGTGCCCGTCTGTTCCTCGTTGCCGTACGCTGCGGCCGTATCGACGTGTCGATAGCCGGCGGCCATCGCCGCCGCAACCGCGCGTTCGGTGTCCTCGGGCGGCGTCTTCCAGACACCCAGACCGACCTGGGGTATCGAATTGCCGTCGTTCAACGCGACCGAAGGAGCCTCCATGCCGCCGAGTCTGCCAGCCACCGCACCGGCCGTCGGACCCACCGCCAGCACCGGCGATCCGGCACCACGCGGTAAGAGCCGGATCCGCGACGCCGCCGTCAACGCGGCGACCCGGGCCACGCTGCGGGCGCTGCCGGTGCTGCCGGAGCCGGTCAAACGCGCGCTGCTGGGCTTCCGGTCGGTGACCGTCGACGGCAACACCCTCGACACCACGCTGCAGCTGATGCTCGCCGCCCAGCGCGCCGCCGGGATCAACGGACTCGTGGCCAGCAGGGACGTCGCCGTCGCCCGCCGTCAGCTGCGCATCACCGCCGCGATGTTCCCCGCCGGCATCGTCGCCGACGTCACCGAGCTCACGATCCCCGGACCGGCCGGCGACATCCCCGCCCGGCTGTACCGGCCCGCCACCCCGAACCCGGAGAGCGAACCGCCCCTGCTGGTCTTCTACCACGGTGGCGGCTTCGTGATCGGCGACCTCGACACCCACGACGACCTGTGCCGGATCATCAGCCGCGACGGCGGGCTCACCGTGCTGTCTGTCGACTACCGGCTGGCGCCCGAACACCAGGCGCCCGCCGCCGCCGACGACGCCTACGCGGCCTTCCGCTGGGCCGCCGAACACGCCGCCGACCTGGGCGTCGACCAGGACCGCATCGCCGTGGGCGGCGACAGCGCCGGCGGTAACCTCGCCGCGGTCGTCTGTCAGCGGGCCCGCAACGCGCGTGCGACGCAGCCCGCGCTGCAGCTGCTCATCTACCCCGTCGTCGACGTGTGCAGTGAGACCCGCTCCAAGACCCTGTTCGCCGACGGCTACTTCCTCACCGCCCGCGACATGTCCTGGTTCATGGACCTCTATCTGGACGGTGCGACGGTCGACAGCACCGACCCGGACGTCTCCCCGCTCCTGGCCGACGACCTGTCCGGGCTGCCCCCTGCGCTGGTGCTCACCGGCGGATTCGACCCGCTGCGCGACGAGGGCAACCGCTACGCCGAGGCGCTGCGGGCCGCCGGTGTCCCGGTCGATCACCGCGAAGAGGGCTCGCTGATCCACGCGTTCGCGAACTTCTTCCCGCTCGGCGGGGACAGCGCCACCGCGGTCGATGCGATGATCTCCGCGCTGCGGGCCCACCTCAGCCGCGCCTAGGCGCGCTGGCTGAGGACCACAGGGCCGCCGGTACTCTTGTCCGCGTGGCCACGAAACCGAAGAAGAACCCCCGGTACGACCTGAAGGCGGCGGATCGCAAGCGCAATCTGTTCGTCCAGATCGGCCTGACGGCCGTCGTCGTGGTGTTCGCCGTCGCGCTCGTCCTCTACATCGTGATGTCGGCGGAGGACAAGCCGGGCTCCGGTGACGCGACCGCGGTCCGGGTCTCCACGGAGAAGCTGATCACCCAGGAGGGCACCGACGAGCCCAAGGCCGTGGTGTCGCTCTACGAGGACTTCCTGTGCCCGGCCTGCGGCAACTTCGAGCGCCAGTTCGGCCCGACGATCAACAAGCTGATCGACACCGGGGCCGTGGCCGGTGACTACTACATGGTCTCGATCCTCGACGCCCAGGGCGACGGTTACTCGTCGCGGGCCGGCAACGCCGCCTACTGCGTCGCCGACGAGGACAAGGCCGCGTTCCGCCGGTTCCACGCCGCCCTGTTCACCCCCGGCATCCAGCCCAAGGAGGGCGGCGGCGTCTACCCCGGCGACGACCAGCTGATCGAACTGGCGCGCCAGGCCGGGGCGGGCGGCACCGTGCCCGACTGCATCAAGAAGGGCCGCTACGTCGACATGGTCAAGGGCATGGCCAAGGAGACCGCGATCCGCGCCACCCCGACCATCCGCATCAACGGCGAGGACTACGACCCGTCCACCCCCGATGCGCTCGTCGCCAAGATCAAGGAGATCGTCGGCGACGTGCCCGGTCTCGACGGCCCGGCGGCGCCGGCACCCGCGTCATGACCGCGACCGCACCCGACACCACGTCGCCTGCCCCGGCAGACGACCGGACGGTCGGGCTCGCGGTGCCGAAGCCGAGCGCGGTCTGGATCCTCATCGCCGGCGTGGTCGGCCTCGCCGCCGCGGCCACGCTGACCATCGAGAAGATCGAGCTGCTGCTCGACCCCTCTTACACCCCGTCCTGCTCGCTGAACCCGGTGCTGTCCTGCGGATCGGTCATGGTCACACCGCAGGCCGCACTGTTCGGATTCCCCAATCCACTGATCGGCATCGCCGCCTTCAGCGTCGTCACGGTCACCGGTGTGCTGGCCGTGACCGGGGTGCGGCTGCCGCGCTGGTACTGGTCCGGGCTGGCGATCGGCACGCTGCTCGGCACGGTGTTCGTGCACTGGCTGATCTTCCAGAGCCTGTACCGCATCGGCGCGCTGTGCCCGTACTGCATGGTGGTCTGGGCGGTGACGGTCCCGCTGCTGGTCGTGTCCGCGGCGATCGCGTTGCGGCCCGCACTCGCGGGAAACGCGGTCGGGCGCGCGGTGTACCAGTGGCGCTGGTCGCTGACGGCGCTGTGGTTCACCGCGCTGATCCTGCTGATCCTCGTGCGGTTCTGGGACTACTGGTCCACCCTTTTGTGAGCCGGGTCGCAGCGACGGGATAAGGTAGCGCGTGATCTCCAAAGTCCTCGTCGCCAACCGCGGCGAGATCGCGATCCGGGCGTTCCGCGCCGCGTACGAGATGGGCATCGCCACCGTCGCGGTGTACCCGTACGAAGACCGCAACTCCCTGCACCGGCTCAAGGCCGACGAGTCGTATCAGATCGGCGACGTCGGTCACCCCGTCCGCGCGTATCTGTCCGTCGACGAGATCATCCGCGTCGCCCGGCACGCCGGCGCCGACGCCGTGTATCCCGGTTACGGTTTCCTCTCCGAGAACCCCGAACTGTCCGCGGCCTGCGCCGCGGCGGGCATCACGTTCATCGGGCCGCGCGCCGACATCCTCGAGCTGACCGGCAACAAGGCGCGGGCCATCGAGGCCGCCCGCGCGGCCGGGCTGCCGGTGCTGCGCTCCTCGGCGCCGTCGTCGTCGGTCGACGAACTGATGGCCGCGGCCGGCGACATGGAGTTCCCGGTGTTCGTCAAGGCGGTCTCCGGCGGCGGCGGCCGCGGGATGCGGCGGGTCACCGAACCCGACGCGCTGCGCGAGGCGATCGAGGCGGCCAGCCGCGAGGCCGAGTCGGCCTTCGGCGACCCGATGGTCTATCTCGAACAGGCGGTGGTCAATCCCCGCCACATCGAGGTGCAGATCCTCGCCGACCAGCAGGGCAACGTCATGCACCTGTTCGAACGTGACTGCAGTGTGCAGCGGCGCCACCAGAAGGTCATCGAGTTGGCACCGGCCCCGAACCTCGATCCCGAACTGCGCGAGCGGATCTGCGCCGACGCGGTGGCCTTCGCGCGGCAGATCGGCTACAGCTACGCCGGCACGGTGGAGTTCCTGCTCGACGAACGCGGCAGGCACGTGTTCATCGAGATGAACCCGCGCATCCAGGTCGAGCACACCGTGACCGAGGAGATCACCGACGTCGACCTGGTGGCCGCGCAGATGCGCATCGCCGACGGCGAGACGCTGGCCGACCTCGGCCTGAGCCAGGACACGCTGCAGATCCGTGGTGCGGCCATGCAGTGCCGGATCACCACCGAGGACCCCGCCAACGGGTTCCGTCCCGACACCGGGCGCGTCACCGGCTACCGCTCACCCGGCGGCGCCGGGATCCGGCTCGACGGCGGCACGGTGCTGGGCGCGGAGATCAGCGCCCACTTCGACTCCATGCTGGTGAAGCTGACCTCGCGGGGCCGTGACTTCTCCACCGCGGTGTCACGGGCTCGGCGCGCGCTCGCGGAGTTCCGGGTGCGCGGGGTGTCGACGAACATCCCGTTCCTGCAGGCCGTGGTCAACGATCCGGACTTCCGCGCGGGCCGGGTCACCACCTCGTTCATCGACGAGCGGCCCTACCTGCTGACCGCCCGCACCCCGGCCGACCGCGGCACCAAGATCCTCAACTACCTGGCCGACGTGACGGTCAACCAACCGCACGGCCCGCGCCCGTCGACGGTGTATCCGCACGACAAACTGCCGCACATCGACGCCGACGCGCCGCCGCCCTCGGGCAGCAAGCAGCGGCTCGTCGAACTGGGCCCCGAGGGTTTCGCCCGCTGGCTGCGGGATTCACCGGCCGTGGGGGTCACCGACACCACGTTCCGGGACGCCCACCAGTCCCTGCTGGCCACCCGTGTGCGCACCAACGGACTCCTGATGGTCGCGCCGCACATCGCGCGGTTGACGCCGCAGCTGCTGTCGCTGGAGTGCTGGGGCGGCGCGACTTACGATGTGGCGCTGCGCTTCCTGAAGGAGGACCCGTGGGAGCGGCTGGCCGCCCTGCGGGAGGCGGTGCCCAACATCTGCCTGCAGATGCTGCTGCGCGGCCGGAACACCGTGGGCTACACGCCGTATCCGGAGACGGTCACCACGGCGTTCGTGGCTGAGGCGACGGCAACCGGAATCGATATCTACCGGATCTTCGACGCGCTCAACAACGTCGACTCGATGCGCCCGGCAATCGACGCGGTGCGCGAAACCGGTACTGCCGTGGCCGAAGTCGCGATGTCCTACACCGGCGACCTGTCCGATCCGGCCGAGGACCTGTACACGCTCGACTACTACCTGCGGCTGGCAGAGCAGATCGTCGAGGCGGGCGCCCACGTGCTCGCGATCAAGGACATGGCCGGGCTGCTGCGCCCACAGGCCGCCGCCCAGCTGGTCTCGGCGCTGCGCGCGCGGTTCGACCTGCCGGTGCACGTGCACACCCACGACACCCCGGGCGGTCAGCTCGCGACCTACCTCTCGGCGTGGCAGGCCGGGGCGTCGGCGGTCGACGGGGCGGCGGCCCCGCTGGCAGGCACCACCAGCCAGCCCGCGCTCAGCTCGATCGTCGCCGCGGCCGCGCACACCGAGTACGACACCGGACTGTCACTGTCAGCAGTGTGTGATCTCGAGCCGTACTGGGAGGCGCTGCGAAAGGTGTACGCGCCGTTCGAGAGTGGGCTACCCGCGCCGACCGGCCGGGTCTACCGGCACGAGATCCCGGGCGGACAGCTGAGCAATCTGCGCCAGCAGGCGATCGCGCTCGGACTGGGGGACCGGTTCGAGGAGATCGAGGAGGCCTACGCCGCGGCCGACCGCATCCTGGGCCGGCTGGTCAAGGTCACCCCGTCGAGCAAGGTGGTCGGTGACCTCGCGCTGGCGCTCGTCGGCGCCGGCGCATCCGCCGAGGAGTTCGCCGAGGACCCGTCACGGTTCGACATCCCCGACAGCGTGATCGGTTTCCTGCGCGGCGAACTCGGCGACCCGCCCGGGGGCTGGCCGGAACCGTTGCGCAGCAAGGCGTTGGCGGGCCGCGCCCCGGCCAAACCGGTCGCGGAGCTGTCGTCCGAGGACGAGGCGGTGCTCGCTCAGCCCGGCGTCAAACGCCAGGCCGCGCTGAACCGGCTGCTGTTCCCCGGGCCCACCAAGGAGTTCGAGGCACACCGCGAAACCTACGGTGACACTTCACGATTGAGCGCCAACCAGTTCTTCTACGGGCTGCGCCAGGGCGACGAACACCGCGTCGAACTCGAACGCGGGGTGCAACTGCTCATCGGGCTCGAGGCCGTATCGGATCCCGACGAACGCGGGATGCGCACGGTGATGTGCATCCTCAACGGGCAGCTGCGCCCGGTACTGGTCCGCGACCACAGCGTCGCCAGCGACGTCCCGGCCGCGGAGAAGGCCGACCGCGGCAACCCCGACCACATCGCGGCCCCGTTCGCGGGTGTGGTGACCGTCGGCGTGGAGGTGGGCGACACCGTCAGCGCCGGGCAGACCATCGCGACCATCGAGGCGATGAAGATGGAGGCCGCGATCACCGCGCCCAAGGCAGGCACCGTCGAACGAGTCGCGGTCTCGGCCACCGCCCAGGTCGAGGGCGGCGATCTGCTGGTGGTCGTCAGCTGACCCGGATCATCGCGGGCTCGCTGGGCGGTCGCCGGATCTCGGTGCCGCCCAAGGGAACCCGCCCCACGTCCGACCGCGTGCGCGAAGCGTTGTTCAACGTGCTCGAGGCGCGGCTGGACTTCGACGGCGCGGTCGTGCTCGATCTGTATGCCGGCTCGGGAGCGCTTGGGCTGGAGGCGCTTTCGCGGGGCGCCTCCCGCGCGGTGTTCGTCGAACAGGACCACCGCGCCGCCGCGACGGTCAGCCGCAACATCGCCGAACTCGGCGTCGGCGCGGCCGCCGACGTGCGGCGGGCCCCGGTGGCCACCGTGCTGGCGGGCGGCACCGACCGGCCCGTCGACCTGGTGCTCGCCGATCCGCCCTACGACGTTCCCGACCGGGAGGTCGAGGCGATGCTGGCGGCACTTGAGGAACGCGGGTGGCTACGCGCCGGCGCCGTCGCGGTGATCGAGCGGCGCGCATCCGGTGCCGGGGTGTCCTGGGCGTCAACTTGGGTGCCGTGGCCGGCGCGGCGCTACGGGGACACCCGGCTGGACATGGCCGAGTGGGCGCCGTCATCGAGGTGACCAGCCCTGACGATGATCAGGTACGGTCGTCACCCATGAGCGGCGCGGTGTGTCCTGGATCGTTCGACCCGGTGACCCGCGGACACGTCGACGTCTTCGAACGGGCCGCCGCCCAATTCGACGAGGTCGTCGTCGCGGTGCTGGTCAACCCGAACAAGAAGGGCATGTTCAGCCTCGACGAGCGCATGGAGATGATCGCGGAGTCGTGCGCGCACCTGCCGAACCTGCGCGTCGAATCCGGACAGGGGCTGGTGGTCGACTTCGTCCGGGCACGCGGGTTCAGCGCGATCGTCAAGGGGCTGCGCAGCAGCACCGATTTCGAATACGAACTGCAGATGGCGCAGATGAACAAGCACGTCGCCGGCGTCGACACGTTCTTCATCGCGTCGACCCCGCAGTACTCGTTCGTGTCGTCGTCGTTGGCCAAGGAGGTCGCGACGCTCGGCGGCGACGTCTCCGCGCTGCTGCCCGACGCGGTGAACGTTCGGTTACAGGCCAAACTGCGCGGTTGAGTCGGTTCGGGCGGGGTAGGTCTGCGGTGGCGCACAGCCCATCGCGCCACTCACCCCACCACGGAGGTTCCCGCCATGGTTGAAACGTTCGTCCAGTCCGGCGATGACGTCGTCAGGTTCCTCAAGGACCAGCACAACCTCATCAAGGATCTGTTCGAGGAGGTGTTCTCGGCGTCCTCGGACGAAGCGCGTGAGAAGGCCTTCACCGAACTGCGCCAACTCCTCGCAGTGCACGAGACGGCCGAGGAGATGGTCGTGCACCCGCGGGCGCGTCAGGCCATCGACGGGGGAGACGAGGTGGTCGACGCCCGGCTGACCGAGGAGCACCACGCCAAGGAACAGCTCTCCGCGCTCGAGGGGATGGACTTCGGGTCGGCGGAGTTCCTGACCGAACTCGAGAAGTTCCGGGATGCCGTCGTGCAACACGCCGAGGCCGAGGAGCTCGAGGAGTTCGACACCCTGCAGCGCGAACTGTCCGCCGACGATCTGAAACGGCTGGCGTCAGCGGTGCGCGCGGCGGAGGCGATCGCCCCGACCCGGCCGCATCCAGGTGTGGAGTCGGCGAAGCTCAACTTCGCGGTCGGCCCGTTCGCCTCGATGCTCGACCGGGCCCGCGACGTCATCGGAGCCGCCCTGCGGTGATAATCGGCACTTGACATAACCTCGGGGCAAGCGTCACCGGTCGTGCCTGGCCGAAGCGACACACCGGGGCAGGAAAACCCAGTCACAGGCGTAACACCAGGCACACTGGTACCAACAACTACGCCTGGAGGGTGTTGCCGTGTACCGAGTTTTTGAAGCGCTCGACGAACTGGGCGCGATCGTCGAAGAAGCCCGCGGCGTGCCGATGACGGCCGGCTGCGTCGTCCCTCGTGGCGACGTCCTGGAGTTGATCGACGACATCAAGGACGCCATCCCCGGTGAACTCGACGACGCCCAGGACGTGCTCGACGCCCGCGACTCGATGCTCCACGACGCCAAGGAGCACTCGGAGTCGATGGTGACCAACGCCCGGGCCGAGGCGGAGTCCATGGTCAACCACGCCCGCGCCGAAGCCGACCGCCTGCTCGCCGACGCCAAGGCCCAGGCCGACCGCATGGTCGCCGAGGCCCGGCAGCACAGCGAGCGCATGGTCGGCGAGGCCCGCGAAGAGGCCTCCCGGATCATGGCCACCGCCAAACGCGAGTACGACGCCAGCACCGGCCGCGCCAAGTCCGAGGCCGACCGCCTCATCGAGAGCGGCAACCTCGCTTATGAGAAGGCCGTGCAGGAGGGCATCAAGGAACAGCAGCGACTGGTGTCGCAGACCGAGATCGTCAACACCGCGACCGCCGAGGCCACCCGGTTGATCGACTCCGCACACGCCGAGGCGGACCGGTTGCGCGGCGAATGCGACATCTACGTCGACAGCAAACTGGCCGAATTCGAGGACTTCCTCAACGGCACACTGCGGTCGGTGGGTCGCGGCCGCCACCAGTTGCGCACCGCCGCCGGTACGCACGACTACGCGGCACGCTGACCGGAAACACCCCGGTGGCGCGCGGGCCGGCAACGCCCGCGCCGTAGGATCGAGGCATGTCCACGCACAGAGCCGCACGATCGCCGCTCGTGCTCGATATCTCGCGTCTGGGCCGTCGACCTGGCTCGATGATGACGTTCCACGAGACGATTCCCAGTCCCTCGCGGATCGGCCTCGACCTGATCGGCATCGCCGAAGGGGCGCCGCTGACGATGGATCTGCAGATCCAGGCGGTGTCCGAGGGCGCCCTGGTCACCGGCACGGTCGCGGCGCCGACGACCGGGGAGTGCGCTCGCTGCCTGACGCCCCTGACCGGTGAGGTCGAGATCGAGCTGACCGAGCTGTACGCCTATCCCGACAGCACCACCGACGCCACCACCGAGGAGGACGAGGTGGCGCGCGTCGGCGCGACCGGCGTACCGGACACCGTCGACCTCGAACAGCCGATCATCGACGCGGTCGGCCTGGCGCTGCCGTTCGCCCCGCTGTGCGGACCGGACTGTGCGGGGCTGTGCCCGGAATGCGGTGTGGCGCTGGCCACTGCGGAGCCGGGCCACCATCACGACACCATCGATCCGCGGTGGGCCAAGCTCGCGGGGCTCCTGGATCGAGACGACAAGTGACCGACGACCGCTCGCCGCTGCTGGCGGCGCTCGGGGTCACCCTGCCCGACGAACTGCTCACCATCGCGCTCACCCACCGCAGCTATTCCTACGAGCACGGCGGCCTGCCCACCAACGAGCGGCTCGAATTCCTCGGCGACGCCGTCCTCGGTCTGACCATCACCGAAGAGCTGTTCCACCGCCACCCCGAGCGCTCCGAAGGGGATCTGGCCAAACTGCGGGCCAGCATCGTCAACACCCACGCGCTCGCCGACGTCGGACGCAACCTTTCGGACAAGGGGCTGGGCGCCTACCTGCTGCTGGGCAAGGGTGAGGAGAACTCCGGTGGCGCCGACAAGTCGAGCATCCTGGCCGACGGTGTCGAAAGTCTGCTCGGCGCAATCTATGTCGAGCACGGCCAGGCCACCGCGCGCGAGGTGATCCTGCGGCTGTTCGCCGAACTGCTCGAGACCGCGCCGACACTCGGAGCCGGACTCGACTGGAAGAGCAGCCTGCAGGAGCTCACTGCCGCCCGCGGCCTGGGCGCCCCGGCGTACGTCGTGACCTCCACCGGACCCGACCACGACAAGGAGTTCACCGCCTCGGTGCTCGTCACCGACATCGAGTACGGCAGGGGTGTCGGCCGCACCAAGAAGGAGGCCGAACTCAAGGCCGCCGCGGCGGCGTGGCACGCGTTGGACGAGTCCGCGCCCGACGAGTCCTGACCGCGGATGCCCGAACTCCCCGAGGTCGAGGTCGTCCGGCGCGGGCTCGACGCCCACGTCACCGGGAAGACCATCGACGCGGTGCGGGTGCACCATCCCCGCGCGGTGCGCCGCCACGAAGCGGGTCCGGCCGACCTGACCGCACGGCTGCTCGGCGCGCGCATCACCGGGACCGGCCGGCGCGGTAAGTACCTGTGGCTGACGCTGGACGACGGCGGCGCCGCGCTGGTCGTGCACCTCGGGATGAGCGGGCAGATGCTGCTCGGGCCCATCCAGAAGGAGAACCACCTGCGCATCGCGGCGCTGCTCGACGACGGCACCGCGCTGAGCTTTGTCGACCAGCGCACGTTCGGCGGGTGGCTCCTCGCCGACATGGTCACCGTCGACGGCACCGAGGTGCCGCTGCCCGTCGCGCACCTGGCGCGTGATCCGCTCGACCCGATCTTCGACCGCGACGCCGTCGTGAAGGTGTTGCGCGGCAAGCATTCCGAGATCAAACGTCAGCTGCTCGACCAGACCGTCGTGTCGGGTATCGGCAACATCTACGCCGATGAGGCGCTGTGGCGGGCGAAGGTCAACGGCGCCAGGATCGCGTCGACGCTGACCCGTCGCCAGCTCGCTGAACTGCTCGACGCCGCGGCCGAGGTGATGACCGAGGCGCTCGGCCAGGGTGGGACATCGTTCGACTCGCTCTACGTCAACGTCAACGGGGAGTCCGGCTACTTCGACCGGTCGCTGGACGCCTACGGCCGCGAGGGGGAGCCGTGCCGGCGGTGCGGGGCGATCATGCGCCGGGAGAAGTTCATGAACCGGTCGTCGTTCTACTGTCCGCGGTGCCAACCCCGCCCGCGGGTGCGCCGCACCTGAGAAGTTGCCCGCGAAACCGCATTCCCTGCGGTCAAGCCGCCCGCTTGACGACAGGGAATGCGGTTTCGCGGCCCGATGTGAAGATGGAGCCATGACGGAACTGTGGGTGGAGCGCACCGGTGTGCGCCGCTATACCGGGCGCAGCTCACGCGGCGCCGAGGTGCTGGTCGGGTCGGAGGACGTCGAGGGTGTGTTCACCCCCGGCGAGCTGATGAAGATCGCGCTGGCCGCCTGCAGCGGGATGAGCAGCGATCAACCGCTGCGCCGCCGCCTCGGCGACGACTATCCCGCGACGATCCGCGTGTCGGGGCCCGCCGACCGCGAGCAGGAGCGCTACCCGCTGCTCGAGGAATCGCTCGAGGTCGACCTGACCGGGCTGTCCGACGACGAGGTGGCCCGCCTGCTGACCGTCGTCGAACGCGCCATCGACCAGGTCTGCACGGTCGGGCGGACGCTCAAGTCGGGCACGAAGGTTCACTTCGAGGTCCACGCCGGGGACAGGCATGTCGGAAAGTCCTGACGTCCGGCTCACCGCGTGGGTGCACGGCCACGTCCAGGGTGTCGGTTTCCGCTGGTGGACCCGGTCACGGGCGCTGGAGCTGGGGCTGAGCGGCTTCGCCGCCAACAAACCCGACGGCCGGGTGCAGGTCGTCGCGCAGGGTCCGCGCGAGACCTGTGAACGGCTGCTCGCGCTGCTCGAGGGCGGGGACACGCCCGGCCGCGTCGACAAGGTCCTCACCGACTGGTCCGACGCCCGCGAGCGCATCACCGGATTCGACGAGCGCTAGGTACTCTGGCACGTCATGCATCTGAAGAGTCTGACGCTCAAGGGCTTCAAGTCCTTCGCGGCGCCGACGACTCTGCGGTTCGAACCGGGGATCACCTGCGTCGTCGGTCCCAACGGGTCGGGGAAGTCCAACGTCGTCGACGCGCTCACCTGGGTGATGGGTGAGCACAGCGCCAAGACGCTGCGCGGCGGCAAGATGGAGGACGTCATCTTCGCCGGCACGTCCTCGCGGGCGCCGCTGGGCCGCGCCGAGGTGACGGTCACGATCGACAACTCCGACAACGCGCTGCCGATCGAATACTCCGAGGTGTCGATCACCCGCCGGATGTTCCGTGACGGCGGCAGCGAGTACGAGATCAACGGCAGCGGCTGCCGGCTGATGGACGTGCAGGAACTGCTGTCGGATTCGGGCATCGGCCGCGAGATGCACGTCATCGTCGGGCAGGGCAAGCTCTCGGAGATCCTGGAGTCCCGTCCGGAGGACCGCCGCGCGTTCATCGAAGAGGCCGCCGGTGTGCTCAAGCACCGCAAACGCAAAGAGAAGGCGGTCCGCAAACTCGATTCGATGCAGGCCAACTTGGCCCGGCTGACGGATCTGACCACTGAACTGCGGCGTCAGCTCAAACCGCTGGGCCGCCAGGCCGAGATGGCGCGGCGCGCGCAGACCATCCAGGCCGACCTGCGCGACGCCCGGCTGCGGCTGGCCGCCGACGATCTGGTGACCCGGCGCTCGGAGTTCGAGAGCACCAACCAGACCGAGACCATTCTGCGGCGCGAGCACGACGAGACCACCACCCGTCTGGAGTCGGCGGCCGCCGAACTCGACGGTCACGAGACCGCCGTCGCCGAACTGACCGAACGCGCCGAGGCCGCGCAACGCACCTGGTTCCGGCTCTCGGCGCTGGCCGAACGGGTCAACGCGACGGTCCGCATCGCCGACGAGCGCACGCAGCTGCTCGACGCCGAACCGGAACCGTCGACCGGCCGCGACCCCGACGAACTCGAGGCCGAGGCCGAGCACATGGCGGCCCACGAGGCCGAACTGCTGGCCGAACTGGCCGAATCCCGCGCGGTCCTGGAAGCCACCCGCGAAGAGCTCGCCGAACGCGAACGGGTGGCTGCCGAGGCCGAGCGTGCACACATGGCCGCCGCCCGCGCCGAGGCCGACCGGCGCGAAGGCTTGGCGCGGCTCTCGGGCCAGGTCGACACCATGCGCACCCGCGTCGAGTCGATCGACGAGACCGTCGGCCGGCTGACCGTCGGCATCGAGGAGGCCGCCGCCAAGGCCGAACGCACCCAGGCCGAGTTCGAGACCGTGCAGGCCCGCGTCGGAGAGCTCGACGAAGGAGAGGTCGGGCTCGACGAGCACCACGACCGCACCGTGGCGGCGCTGCGCCAGGCCGATGAGCGGGTCGCCGAACTGCAGACCGCCGAACGCGCCGCCGAGCGGCAGGTCGCCTCACTGCGGGCGCGCATCGATGCGCTCGCCGTCGGGCTCGACCGCCGCGACGGCGCGGCGTGGCTGCAGCAGAACCACGGTGGCGCAGGGCTTTTCGGGTCGGTCGCCGAACTGGTCAAGGTGCGTCCGGGCCATGAGGTCGCGGTCGCGGCCGTGCTTGGCGCCGCCGCCGACGCGCTGGCCGCCGAGGATTCCGGCGCCGCGCGCGCCGCGGTGGCCGCACTCAAGGAATCCGATGGCGGCCGTGCGGCGATCGTGCTGGGCGACTGGCCCGAGACCCCGACGGCCGAGGTGCCGGCGCTGCCCGCGGGCGCGGTGTGGGCCGTCGACGTGGTGGACATCCCCGCGCGGCTACGCGGAGCGGTGATCGCGATGCTGTCCGGCGTCGCGATCGTGGACGACCTGGCCGCCGCCCTGGACGTGGTGGCCGACCGGCCACGGCTGCGGGCCGTCACCGCCGACGGCGATCTGGTCGGTGCGGGCTGGATCAGCGGCGGTTCGGACCGCAAACCCAGCACGCTCGAGATCGCCTCGGAGATCGACAAGGCCCGCGCCGACCTCGAGGCGTCCGAGAAGCAGGTCGGCGAGCTCGCCGCCGCACTGTCCGGTGCGCTCACCGAACAGCGGGCGCGGCAGGACGCCGCCGAACACGCACTGGCCGCGCTGAACGAATCCGACGCCGCAATCTCGGCGATCTACGAACAACTCGGCCGGCTCGGCCAGGACGCCCGCGCGGCGACCGCCGAATACGAACGGCTGGTCCGGCAGCGCGACGAACTCGAGGCGGGCCGCACCCGCACCGTCGAGGAACTCACCGAACTCGAGTCCCGGCTGCACAACGCCCAGCAGGCGCCGATGTTCGAGGTCGAGACCGTCGACCGGCACGAATCGGTGGCCGCGGCCGAGGCCGCCCGCGCGGCCGAGGTGGAGGCACGGCTGGCGGTGCGTACCGCCGAAGAACGCGCCAATGCCGTTCGCGGACGGGCGGATTCGCTGCGCCGCGCGGCCGCCGCCGAACGCGAGGCCCGGCTGCGGGCCCAGCGTGCCAAGCAAGCGCGCGAGAACGCCGCGGCCATCGCGGGCGCGGTCGCCGAGTCCGGCAGGCAGGTCGCCGCCCGGCTCAGCGCGGTCGTGGCCGCCGCGTCGCGCAACCGCGACGCCCTGGCCGCCGAACGCCAGCAGCGCGCAGCCGCGCTGACCAAGGCCCGCGACGAGGTCAACGAACTCAACGCTCGGCTCACCGCGTTGACCGATTCCCTGCACCGCGACGAGGTGGCCAAGGCGCAGGCCGCGCTGCGGATCGAACAGCTCGAGGCCACCGTGCTCGAACAGTTCGGCATGGCGCCCGCCGACCTGATCGCCGAGTACGGTCCGCACGTCACGCTGCCGCCGACCGACCTGGAGATGGCGGAATACGAGCAGGCCAAGGAACGCGGCGAACAGGTGGTGGCCCCGGCGCCGATGCCGTTCGACCGGCCCACCCAGGAGCGCCGCGCCAAACTCGCCGAGAAGGAACTCCGGGAACTCGGCCGGGTCAACCCGCTGGCGCTCGAGGAGTTCGCCGCACTCGAGGAGCGCTACAACTTCCTGTCCACCCAGCTCGAGGACGTCAAGGCCGCCCGCAAGGACCTGCTCGACGTGATCGCCGACGTCGACGACCGCATCCTGCAGGTCTTCAGCGAGGCGTACGCCGACGTCGAGCGGGAGTTCACCCAGGTGTTCGAGACGCTGTTTCCCGGCGGCGAGGGCCGGCTGTTGCTCACGAATCCCGACGACATGCTGACCACCGGCATCGAGGTGGAGGCGCGACCGCCGGGCAAGAAGATCAAACGGCTCTCGCTGCTGTCGGGTGGGGAGAAGTCGTTGACCGCGGTGGCGATGCTGGTCGCGATCTTCCGCGCCCGCCCGTCGCCGTTCTACGTGATGGACGAGGTGGAGGCCGCACTCGACGACGTCAACCTGCGTCGGTTGATCAGCCTGTTCGAGCAGCTGCGGGAACGCTCCCAGCTCATCGTCATCACCCACCAGAAGGCGACGATGGAGGTCGCCGACGCGCTCTACGGCGTGACGATGCAGGGCGACGGCATCACCCAGGTGATCTCCCAGCGCCTGCGCGGCCAGGAGCTGGTCAGCGCCCAGTCCTAGGCGCCGAACGTGCACACAGTGCGACTTCTGCGCTGATTTTCCGCGCTGAGCGCACGCTCGACGCGGGGGCTAGGCGGGTTCGACGCCGACGCGGCGCAGCGTCGGCAGGTCGGCCGCCCCGCAGCCGTGCAGGCACACCCGCAGTTCGTCGATGAAGCGCTGAAGCCACCCCACCGCGGCGTCGGCGGATTCGATCGCGGGTGCCAGCAGCGGCCGGGCCACGGCCACCACGTCGGCCCCCATCGCCAGGGCCTTGGCGGCGTCCATCCCGGTCCGGATGCCGCCGGAGGCGACGAGCGCCACCCCGGGCAGCGTCTCGCGCACCTCGAGCAGCGCCTGCGCGGTCGGGATGCCCCATTCGGCCAGCGCGGGGGAGGGGATCTCGCCGTAACGGACCAGCTGTTCGACCCGCGCCCACGACGTGCCTCCCGCTCCGGCCACGTCGACGGCGGCCAGCGCGCTGCCCGCGAGCTCGGCGGCGGCGGTGGCGCCGATCCCGTGGCCGACCTCCTTGAGCATGACCGGCAGCGGCAGGGTCGCGGCGAGTTCCCGCAACCGGTCGATGGACCCGGTGAAGTCGGTGTCCCCGTCGCGCTGCATCGCCTCCTGCAGCGGGTTGGTGTGCACGGCCAGCGCGTCGGCACCGACACGGTCGAGCGCCCGCTCCAGGGCGGGCAGCACCGGTTCCGCCAGCTGCGCGAGGCCGACGTTGCCGATCAGCAGCACCTCCGGCGCGAGGTCGCGCACCGCGAAACTCGAGGCCACCGCGTCGTCGTCGTCGAACATGATCCGCTGCGAACCCAGCATCATCCCCACACCCAGGCGTTGTGCGGCGGTCGCGAGGTTGCGGTTGATGGTGCCGGACAGTTCCGCGCCCCCGGTCATCGCGCCGATCAACACCGGGGCGGCCAACGGTCTGCCGAGAAAAGTGGTGTCCAGCCGCACCCGGTGCAGCGAGGTCTGGGTCAGCGCGTTGTACGGCAGCCGGTAGCGCTCGAACCCGGTGGTCAGCGTCTGATACTCCACCGGACCGTCCAGGCACACGTCGATGTGGCGGCGCTTGCGGGTCTCCATCCCGAGCCCGCTGCCACCGAGACTGCTGTGCGGCCGCACCGTCACCGGTTACCCACCCGCAGGCCCACCCTGAAACAATGGCCGGGTGACCCTGGATCTCTCGCTGGCTGTGTGGATCGCAATCGCGGTCATCGCCGTTCTTCTCGTCGTTGCGCTCGTCGTCGGCCTGGTCCGATACCGGCGCAGCCGGATCAAGCTCTCGAAACCCGACACTGCCACACCGATCGACCGGTCCGGCGGATACACCGCCAGTTCGGGCATCTCGTTCACACAATCGTCAGCACCACCGGCAGCCCCTCCGGTGCAGCCCAAGGACCGAATCGACACCAGCGGTCTGCCCGCCGTCGGCGACGACGCGACGATCCCGCGCGACGCCCCGAAACGGCCGATCGCCGATGTGCGGCTCCCCGAACCCCCCGTCGACACGGCGCCGCCGCGGGCCCCCGAGCCGGTCGCCGAACCGGAACCGGCGCCCGAACCCGAACCCGTCCCGGAACCCGAGCCCGAGCCCACTCCGGAGCCGGAACCCGAACCGGAGCCCGCGCCGGAACCCGAAGAAGTCATCGCCCCGACCCACGGTCGTCTCGACCGGTTGCGCGGCCGGCTGGCCAAATCGCAGAACGCGCTCGGGCGCAGCATGCTGGGCCTGCTCGGCGGCGGCGACCTCGACGAGGAGTCGTGGGAGGAGATCGAGGACACCCTGCTCATCGCCGATCTGGGGCCGACCGTCACGGAGAAGGTGGTCGGCGCGCTGCGCACCCGGATGGCCAGCGATGCGGTGCGCACCGAGGCTGACGCCCGCGCGGTGCTGCGCGACGTGCTGATCTCGAACCTGCACCCCGAGATGGACCGGTCGATCCGCGCGCTGCCGCACGCCGACAAACCGTCGGTGCTGCTCATCGTCGGCGTCAACGGCACCGGGAAGACCACCACCGTCGGCAAGCTGGCGCGCGTGCTGGTCGCCGACGGCCGCCGCGTCGTGCTGGGTGCGGCCGACACGTTCCGCGCGGCGGCGGCCGATCAGCTGCAGACCTGGGCGTCGCGCGTCGGCGCGGAGGTGGTGCGCGGACCCGAGGGTGCCGACCCCGCGTCGGTGGCGTTCGACGCGGTGTCCAAGGGCATCGACAACGGCGCCGACGTGGTCGCGATCGACACCGCGGGCCGGTTGCACACCAAGACCGGGCTGATGGACGAGCTGGGCAAGGTCAAACGCGTGGTGGAGAAGCGCGCCGCCGTCGACGAGGTGCTGCTCGTCCTCGACGCGACGATCGGCCAGAACAGCCTGCCGCAGGCCCGGGTGTTCGCCGAGGTGGTCAAGATCACCGGCGTCGTGCTGACCAAACTCGACGGCACCGCCAAGGGCGGCATCGTGTTCCGCGTCCAAGAGGAACTCGGGGTGCCGGTCAAACTCGTCGGACTCGGCGAGGGCCCCGACGATCTGGCGCCGTTCGAACCCGGCGCGTTCGTCGACGCGCTGCTCGGCTGAGGCCGCGTCGGCGCTGGAGAAACATGAGCGTAACCGGGTGGGCCGCTGCGTTCACATTGCGGAAACGCACACGCATCACCAGCGAAACGCGGGCAAAAGAGTCTTTGCGGGAGGCCGATCCGTCGGCGCATTTCCCAAGGAGGTTCACACAAAGTGGTCTTAGCCTTACCGGACGAAGCGTTCGCCGCCTTCAACAGCGGCGACACCGCCTGGGTGCTCGCCAGTGCCGCATTGGTGCTGTTGATGACGCCCGCCCTCGCGTTCTTCTACGGCGGTCTGTCCCGTCAGAAGTCCGTGCTCAACATGATGATGATGTCCTTCGGGGCGCTGGGCGTCGTGAGCGTGATCTACGTGCTCTGGGGTTACTCGATGTCGTTCGCGTCGGCCCACACCGGCGACAGCGACATCCTGGGCATCTTCGACAACCCCTTCTCACTGTTCGGGTTGAGCCCGCTGCTGGAGGCGCGTGAGATCGGCGGCGAAGAGCTCTACCCAATCGGCGGATTCGGTTCGGTGCCCGCGATCGTGTGGGTGGCCTTCCAGCTGACCTTCGCCGTCATCACCGTCGCGCTGATCAGCGGCGCGGTTGCCGAGCGGATGAAGTTCGGCACGTGGCTGGTGTTCGGCGGTATCTGGGTGACGCTGGTGTACTTCCCTCTGGCCCATATGGTTTGGGGCGGCGGTCTGCTCTCGGGTGCCGAGAACGGCTTCGCGTCGTGGATCTTCGGCTACAACGCCGACGAAGGTGCGGCCAACGTCCCGCCGATCGACTTCGCGGGCGGCACCGTCGTGCACATCAACGCCGGTATGGCCGCGCTCGTACTCGCGCTGCTGATCGGTAAGCGCGCCGGATTCGGCCGGACCCCCTACCGTCCGCACAACATTCCGTTCGTCATGCTCGGCGCCGCGCTGCTGTGGTTCGGCTGGTTCGGGTTCAACGTGGGCTCCGAGGGTGCCGCGGATGCGCTCGCCGGTCTGGTCTGGGTGAACACCACCGCCGCCACCGCCGCCGCGATGCTCGGCTGGCTCGCGGTCGAACGGCTGCGGGACGGCCACGCCACCAGTGTCGGCGCCGCCTCGGGCATCGTGGCCGGCCTGGTCGCGATCACCCCGGCCTGCGGTTCGCTCTCGCCGATCGGTTCGCTCATCCTCGGCGCCATCGCCGGTGTGCTCTCGGCGCTGGCCATCGGCCTGAAGTACAAGTTCGGCTACGACGATTCGCTCGACGTGGTCGGCGTGCACCTGGTCGCGGGCCTGTGGGGCACCGTCGGCATCGGCTTCCTGGCGACCGAGACCGGCCTGTTCTACGGCGGCGGGATCCAGCAGCTGGTGGTGCAGATCGTCATCGCTCTGGTAGCAGTGGTCTTTACTGGCGTGATGACAGCCATCATCGCCTTCATCGTCAAGCCGCTGGGCTGGCGTGTGACAAAGGAAGACGAGGACACCGGCATCGATGAGACCGAGCATGCGGAAACGGCTTATGAACTCGTCTGATCGGCAACAATTTTCTGGGAAGGGACCGACGAAATGAAGCTGATCACTGCGATCGTCAAGCCGTTCACGCTCGAAGACGTCAAGACCGGGCTCGAGCAGACGGGCATCCTCGGGATGACCGTCAGCGAGGTCCAGGGCTACGGACGCCAGAAGGGCCACACCGAGGTCTACCGCGGCGCCGAGTACTCCGTGGATTTCGTGCCGAAGGTACGGGTGGAGGTGATCGTCGACGACTCGGCGGTCGACAAGGTCGTCGACGTCATCGTGCAGGCGGCCCGCACCGGCAAGATCGGCGACGGCAAGGTCTGGGTGAGCCCGGTCGAGACCGTGGTGCGCGTGCGCACCGGCGAGCGGGGGGCTGACGCCCTCTGATCTACGAGGGGGTCGTCTCCCGGGTCAACACGTCAGCGTCCACTGGTCCGGGGGAGGACTTCCGAAGATGACAGAGCACCGACCAGATCCCGCCGCCGGCGCGCCCCGCTGGAGCGCGCCGGCGGCGGCATCGTCGCGGCCGGCCACCGATCTGGTCAAGGCCACCCAGCAGCTGCTCGACGGCGGATCGCGTCCGCTGGACACCGCCGCGCTGCGGGACGCACTGCTGGATCTGCACGAATTCTGGCTCACCACAAAGGCGAACGAGATCGGCATCACCGAGACCAGTGGCTTCGCGATCGTCGCCACCGGTGGACTCGGGCGCGGTGAACTGTTGCCGTACTCCGATCTCGATCTGATGCTGTTGCACGACAACATGCCTGCCGACGTGGTCAGCCAGGTCGCCGAACTGTTGTGGTATCCGTTGTGGGACGCCAACATTCGGCTCGACCACAGTGTGCGCACCGTGCCCGAGGCGCTGAAGGTCGCCGGTGAGGACGTCTCCGCGGGGCTGGCGATGCTGGAGGTGCGCCACATCGCCGGGGACGCGGATCTGTCGAATCTGCTCGTCGGCGGTGCCCGCAGGCAGTGGCGTACGGGGATCGCGCCGCGGTTCGGCGACCTCGTCGAGCACACCAGGGCGCGGTGGCAGCGCAGCGGCGAGATCGCCCACCGCGCCGAACCGGACCTGAAATCCGGCCGCGGCGGGCTGCGCGACGTCCAGCTGCTCAACGCTCTTGCCATCGCCCAGCTGGCCGACGTCTACCCCAGCCATGCGCTCGCGTCCCCGACGGGCACCCTCGGCGGGGCGCACCTGGCACTGCTCAACGTGCGCACCGAACTGCACCGCGTCTCGGGCCGCGGCCGCGATCTGCTGCTGGCGCAGTATGCCGACGAGATCGGCGCCGCGCTGCGCATCGGTGACCGTTTCGATCTGGCGCGCATGCTCTCCGACGCGGCGCGCACCATCAGCTATTACGTCGACGCCGGAGTGCGCACCGCCGCGAACGCGTTGCCGCGGCGCGGTTTCGCCGCGCTGCGGCGGCCGGTGCGCCGCCCCCTGGACGAGGGTGTCGTCGAATACGCGGGCGAGGTCATCCTCGCCCGCGACGCGCGGCCCGAACGCGACCCCGGCCTGATCCTGCGGGTCGCCGCGGCGTCGGCGACCACGGGTCTGCCGATGGCGGTCTCGACGCTCAGCCGGCTCGCCGAGACCGCCCCCGAACTGCGCACCCCGTGGCCGCGGGAGGCGCTCAAGGATCTGCTCGTGATGCTCGGCGTCGGCCCGGCGGTGGTGAGCACGATCGAGGCGTTGGACCGCACCGGGTTGTGGGGGCGGCTGTTCCCCGAATGGGGTGCGGTGCGCGACCTGCCGCCGCGCGACGTCGTGCACATCTGGACCGTAGACCGGCACTCTGTCGAAACCGTCTCGCGCGCAGCGGCTTTCACCACTCGCGTCTCCCGCCCGGATCTGCTGGTGCTCGGCGCGCTCTGCCACGACATCGGCAAGGGCCGGGGCGGGGACCACAGTGTCATCGGCGCCGAACTCGCTGACCAGATCGGCAGCCGGCTGGGGATGTGGCCGTCGGACATCGGCCTGCTGTCGAAGATGGTGCGCTACCACCTGCTCCTCCCCGAGACCGCGACCCGCCGCGATCTCCAAGACCCCAAGACCATCGACGGCGTGGTGCAGAAACTGGGCGGCGACCCGGTGCTGCTGGAACTGCTCCACGCGCTGGCCGAGGCGGATTCGCTGGCCACCGGGCCCGGGGTGTGGGGCGACTGGAAGGCCTCGCTGATCGGCGATCTGGTGCGCCGCTGCCGGCTGGTGATGGCGGGCGAACCGCTGCCCACCCCCGATCCGATCGAGACCCGGCACCTCGAGATGGCCGCCCAGGTGGGGGTGCACGTCGAACTCACCCCCGGCGACGGCCCGCACATCCACCGGGTGACGATGATCGCCCCCGACCGGCGGGGCCTGCTGTCCCGGGCCGCGGGGGTGCTCGCGCTGAACTCGCTGCGCGTGCACTCCGCCTCGGTCAACAGCCACGAGGGCTCGGCGATCAACACCTTCGTGGTGTCCCCGCACTTCGGGGCACCGCCCGCCGCGGGGCTGCTGCGCCAGCAGTTCATCCTCGCCCTCGACGGCGAACTCGACGTCCTGACCGCGCTGGAGCGCCGCGAGCGCGAGGCCGCCCAGTACGGCACCGCACGCGCCGGGGAGATTCTCGCCGCGGTACCCGCCAACCACGTCCCCGCGCCGCCGCGGGTGCTGTGGTCGACAGGCGCCGCCGACGGAGAGTTCGTGGTGCAGATCCGTACCGTCGACCGCGCCGGCCTGCTGGCCCGGCTGACCGCGGTGTTCGAGCGCGACGGGGTGGACATCGCGTGGGCGAAGGTCACCACGCTGGGCTCGTCGGTGGTCGACGTGTTCGGGATCTCGGTACCCGCACTGGCCGGCGGCGGCGACGCCGACCGCCAGGAGATCCGCGCCGAACTCGAACGTGACCTGTACGCGGTGCTGCCGACCCCGCCACCGCCGCCCAAGCCTGCCGAACAGGCCAGCTGAGCCCCGGCCGGGCGGTCCGCGCCGCCCGACGGGGGAGTCGAGCCAGACCGTTAAGGTGGACACCGTGTTCGAATCCTTGTCCGACCGGTTGACCGGTGCCCTGCAGGGGCTGCGCAACAAAGGCCGGTTGACCGACGCCGACATCGACGCGACCGCCCGGGAGATCCGGTTGGCGCTGCTGGAGGCCGACGTCTCGCTGCCGGTGGTGCGCGCGTTCGTCGCCCGCATCAAGGAACGCGCCAAGGGCGCGGAGGTGTCGGCCGCGCTCAACCCGGCCCAGCAGGTCGTCAAGATCGTCAACGAGGAGCTCATCGGCATCCTCGGCGGGGAAACCCGCCCACTGGCGTTCGCCAAGACCCCGCCGACGGTCATCATGCTCGCCGGCCTGCAGGGTTCCGGTAAGACGACGCTGGCGGGCAAGCTCGCCCGATGGCTCAAGGGCAAGGGCCACACCCCGCTGCTCGTGGCCTGTGACCTGCAGCGCCCCGGTGCGGTGAACCAGCTCCAGATCGTCGGCGAACGCGCCGGGGTGTCGGTGTTCGCACCGCATCCGGGCACGGCGCCCGGCGCGCCCGAGGTCAAGGGCACCGCCGACCCGGTCGCGGTCGCCGCGGCGGGCCTCGCCGAGGCCAGGGCCAAACTGTTCGACGTCGTCATCGTCGACACCGCGGGCCGGCTCGGCATCGACGAGGAGCTGATGGCCCAGGCCGCCGCCATCCGCACCGCCGTCGACCCCGACGAGGTGCTGTTCGTCCTCGACGCGATGATCGGTCAGGACGCGGTCACCACCGCCGAGGCGTTCCGCGAGGGCGTCGGGTTCACCGGTGTCGTGCTGACCAAGCTCGACGGCGACGCCCGCGGTGGCGCCGCGCTGTCGGTGCGCGAGGTCACCGGCGTGCCGATCCTGTTCGCGTCGGCCGGTGAGAAGCTCGAGGACTTCGACGTCTTCCACCCCGACCGGATGGCCAGCCGGATCCTGGGCATGGGCGATGTGCTCACCCTGATCGAACAGGCCGAACAGCACTTCGACGCCGCGCAGGCCGAGGCCACCGCGGCCAAGATCGGCAGCGGTGAATTGACCCTCGAGGACTTCCTCGAGCAGATGCTGGCGATCCGCAAGATGGGGCCGATCGGCAACCTGCTGGGCATGCTGCCCGGCGCCGGCCAGATGAAGGATGCGCTGGCCGCCGTCGACGACAGCCAGCTCGACCGGGTGCAGGCGATCATCCGCGGTATGACGCCGCAGGAACGCGCCGATCCGAAGATCATCAACGCCTCGCGGCGGCTGCGCATCGCCAACGGCTCCGGCGTCACGGTGGCCGAGGTCAACCAGCTCGTCGACCGGTTCTTCGAGGCCCGCAAGATGATGTCCCAGATGGCAGGCCAGATGGGAATGCCGTTCGGGCGCAAGAACACTCGTAAGGCCGCCAAGGGCAAGAACAAGCAAAAAGGCAAGAAAGGCCGGGGCCCGACGCCGCCGAAGAACCGCAACCCGCTGGGCGCCGGTTTCCCGGGCGGGATGCCCGCGGGCTTCCCCGACCTTTCGAACATGCCCAAGGGCCTCGACGAGCTGCCCCCGGGCCTGGCCGACATCGATCTGAGCAAGCTGAAGTTCCCCAAGAACTGATGTCCGCCCTGCACGTGCGGGGCCGCGGGCTACCCGACGAGGAACAGGTCGAGTGGTGGATCGTCAACGGTCTGCTGCATGCCGAACCCGTCGCGGGCGCGGAGACGGTGTGGGACGGCGGCTGGATCCTGCCGGGTCTGGTCGACGCGCACTGTCACGTCGGTATCGGCCCGGTGCCCGGCGGGACGGTCGGCATCGAGGAGGCCGCCGCGCAGGCCGAGACCGAACGCGACGTCGGCGCGCTGCTGCTGCGCGACTGCGGGTCGCCCACCGACACCCGCAGCCTCGACGACCGCGAGGACCTGCCCCGCATCATCCGGGCCGGGCGCCACGTGGCCAGACCCAAGCGCTACATCGCCGGGTACGCCGTCGACGTCGAGGACGAGTCGCAGCTGCCCGCCATCGTCGCCGAACAGGCCCGCCGCGGTGACGGCTGGGTGAAGCTGGTCGGCGACTGGATCGACCGGTCGGTCGGCGATCTCGCCCCGCTGTGGGACGACGCGATCCTCGCGCGAGCCATCGCGGCCGCGCACGCCGAGGGGGCCCGGGTCACCGCGCACGTCTTCGGCGAGGACGCGCTGCCCGGCCTGATCGGCGCGGGAATCGACTGCATCGAACACGGCACCGGGCTGACCGACGACACGATCGCGCAGATGGTCGACCACGGCACCGCGCTGGTGCCGACCCTGATCAACATCGAGAACTTCCCCGGCATCGCCGACCAGGCGGCCAAGTACCCGAGCTACGCCGCCCACATGCGCGACCTCTACCAGCGCAGCTATGCGCGGGTGGCGGCCGCACGGGAGGCCGGGGTGCCGATCTACGCCGGCACCGACGCGGGCGGCTCGATCGCCCACGGCCGCATCGGCGACGAGATCGACGCACTGCGCGGCATCGGGATGAGCGCCACCGAGGCGCTCGGCGCGGCGTGCTGGTCGGCCCGCAAGTGGCTCGGCAGGCCCGCTCTGGAGGACGGCGCGCCCGCCGATCTGGTCTGTTACGCCGACGACCCCCGGGGCGGTTCGGCCGTCGTCCACGAGCCGGCCCTGGTCATCCTGCGGGGCCGGGTCTATCCCTAGTACCGGTTAACCGGTATACCGGTTTCTCGTCATCGGCAATGACTTCACCGGGCCGGTGCAGCAATGTCATTCCCGTGATCGCGCCCAGGCGATTCCCAGGGAGGCCCCACATGTACGCGACGTTCAAACCGCTTCTGGCCGCGCTCAGCGTGATGGCGGGAGCCGCGCTCATCGCCACCATCACCCTGTTCGGCGACGGCGCCACCTCCGAGGCCCAACCCGCGGGGGAACGGCCCACCGTCGTCCTCGTGCACGGAGCATGGGCAGACACGTCCAGCTGGGACGGCGAGGTGAAAGCGCTTCGGGCCCAGGGCTATCCGGTTCGGGCGATTTCAAACCCGTTGCGCGGGCTGACGGCAGACGCCGCCGAGGTGGCCGCCTTCCTGCGGACCGTCGACGGACCTGTGGTGCTGGTCGGTCACTCCTACGGCGGTGCGGTCATCACCGAGGCGGCCGCGGACAGCCCGAACGTACGCGCGCTGGTCTACGTCGATGCCGCCGCGCCGGATGTGGGGGAGACCAACGGTTCGCTGTCCGGGGACGATTCGGTGCTCAACCGACTGCCGGAGGACCAGTTGTTCGACAAGGTGCCCGCCCCCGGCGGGGCGACCGACCTCTACCTGCGCCAGGACGTCTTCGTCCGCGACTTCGCCAACGACCTCCCCGCCGATCAGGCCACCGAGTTGTGGGCGACGCAGCGGACCGCCGCCACCGCAGCCTTCGACACCCCGGCCACCAAGGCGGCGTGGCGCACCATCCCCTCCTGGTACTTCATCAGCAGCGGCGACCGGATCATCACCCCGAAGGCCGAACACGCCATGGCGCAGCGGGCCGGCAGCCATGTCACCGAATATCCCGGCGGCTCGCACCTGACTCTGATCAGCCACCCCGACGCGGTGACCGCGGTCATCGACTCTGCACTCAACGCCGTCGCATGACCACCTGGGACCGACGCCGACAGGCCAAACACCGCAGGCTCGAGGCCGCCGCCGAGTTCCGCACCGGCAAGGTGATCGACCCGGCGCAGTTGACCGAGGTGCTGCACGCGGTGATCCACCCGGGGGACCGGGTGGCGTTGGAGGGCGACAACCAGAAGCAGGCGGACTTCCTGTCCCGCGCCCTCGCCGGCTGCGATCCCGCCCGCATCAACGATCTGCACATGCTGATCTCCTCGGTGTCGCGCCCCGAACACCTCGACCTGTTCGAACGCGGGCTGGCGAGCCGCCTCGACCTGGCGTATGCGGGACCCCAGAGTGTGCGGATCGCGCAGCTGGTGGAGGACGGGACCGTGCGGATCGGGGCGATCCACACCTACGTCGAGTTGTACGCGCGGATGTTCACCGACCTCACCCCCGACGTCGTGCTGTTGTGCGCCAACGCCGCCGACGCCGACGGCAACCTGTTCACCGGACCGAACACCGAGGACACGCCGACCATCGCCGAGGCGGCGGCCTTCCACGACGGGGTGGTGATCGTGCAGGCCGACCGGATCGTGGAGACCGGTGCCCTGCCGCGCGTCGACATCCCCGGCGACTGGGTCGACCTGGTGGTCGCCGCCGACCGGCCGTACGCGCTGGAACCGTTGTTCACCCGCGATCCGCGGCTGATCGGGCCCGTCGAGATCCTCAAGGCGATGATCGCGATCCGCGGCGTGTACGAACGCCACGAAGTCGTCTCGCTGAACCACGGCATCGGATTCGACACCGCCGCAATAGAACTCATCCTCCCCACGTACGGTGAACGGCTGGGGCTCAAGGGTCGGATCGCCCGGCACTGGACGCTGAACCCACACCCCACGCTGATCCCGGCGATCGAGTCCGGCTGGGTGGAGTCGGTGCACAGCTTCGGCGGTGAGGCCGGGATGGAGCGCTACACCGCCGCCCGCCCCGACGTGTTCTTCACCGGCCGTGACGGTTCCCTGCGCTCCAACCGGGTGCTGTGCCAGTTGGCCGGCCAGTACGCGGTGGACATGTTCATCGGGTCGTCGCTGCAGATCGACCGGGACGCCAATTCGTCCACCGTCACCGACGGCAGGCTGCCCGGGTTCGGCGGCGCCCCCAACATGGGGCACGATCCGCACGGTCGCAGACACGCCACACCGTCGTGGCTCAGCATGGTGCACGGCGAGGGGGCGGCGCTGCGGGGACGCAAACTGGTCGTCCAGATCGCGCAGACGTTCCGCAACGGCGGGATCCCGACGTTCGTCGAGACCCTCGACGCCGTCGACGTCGGGAGGCACGCCGGGATGCCGGTGTCGCCGGTGATGATCTACGGCGACGACGTCACGCACGTGGTGACCGAGGAAGGCGTCGCCTACCTGTACAAGGCGCCGACACTGGCCGACCGGCGCGACGCCCTGGCCGCGGTCGCCGGGGTCACCGAACTCGGCCGCGCCGCCGATGCCCGCCGCGTGGAACAGCTGCGCGCCGACGGACTGGTCGCCTATCCGGAGGACCTCGAGGTGAGCGCCCGCGACGCCGACCGGTCGCTGCTCGCCGCCCGCAGCATCTCCGATCTGGTGGCCTGGTCGGGCGGCCTCTACGACCCGCCCGCGCGGTTCCGGGACTGGTGATCCCATGACGGTTCTCGACATCGACACCGGACTGTCCGCTGCGCGGATCGCCGCCGCCGCGGTACGGGCCCTGCGCATCGAGGCGGTCCTGACCCCGAAACCCGGTCTGGTCGACCTGCGCGGCAGCGCCTCCCACCCGGACATGACGGTCCCGCTGTTGCTGGCGTCGGCCGATGCGTTGGCCCTACCGTTGCGGGACTGCGTCGTTGCGGCCAGTGAGCTGCCCGTGGGGCTCGACCTGCGGGCGCGGCTCGGGGCCGTCGGCCGGGCCGGCGAAGAACGCATGCTGGCCGTCACCGGCGGGGTCAACACCCACCGCGGCGCGCTGTGGGCCCTCGGACTGCTGGCGGCCGGGATAGCCGTCTGCGACACCGTCGCCGGTGGCGCCGCGTACGCCGGGCGACTGGCCGCGCTGCCCGACGTCGCCGCGCCCGACCGCCCGGTCTCGAATGGCCAACGGGCCCACCTGCGGTACGGCACCGGCGGCGCGCGTGCCGAGGCCGCGGCCGGCTTCCCGCACGTCGTGCGCATCGGCCTGCCGGAACTGGTGGCGAGCAGGCGCCGCGGCGACGATCCGCGCGATGCGGCGCTCAACGCGCTGCTGGCGATCATGTCGCGCCTCGACGACACCTGCGTCCTGCACCGCGGCGGTCCCTCCGCGCTCGATTTCGTCCACCGCAGTGCCGCACTGGTTCTCGCCGCCGGAGGCGCCGCCACCGCCGTCGGCCGACGGCGTCTCGAGCGGTTCTGCCGCGACGCCGAACTACAGGATCTGTCGATGGGCGGCAGCGCGGACCTGCTCGCCGCCACCCTCTTCTGCGACCTGCTGACGAACGGAGCATGACCGTGCAGACGTTGACGTACCGCTTCCCGGCCACCACCGCACCGAGCACCGCCGTGCACGTCGGTGTCGTCGCCTCCGGTGACCTCGAGGTGCTGCTCGACCATCGCGGCGCCGACGCAGGAGTTGCGGAGGTGCGGGTGCGCACCAGCGTCGACGGGTTCGACACCGTCTGGCACGACACGCTCGCCCGGTTCTTCGCCCACACCCCGCTCGGCGGACAGTGGGAACTCAACGACTTCGGCGCCACCCCCGCCGTGGTGACCCTGCGGCTTCGCCAGACCGCCGAGTCCGCGACGGAGGCGACGTCATGACCACCACCGCCGGTGACTGGCAGACGATCCTGCACCGCCGCAGCTTCCTCGAAGGCGATGCGTTCGGCCGGGCCACCGCCCTGCTCGACCCCGACAGTGCGCGGGTGTTGTGCGGACCGTTCGACCGCATCGAATCCCCGTGGCTCGCCGTACAGGGCATCGTTCCCCAATCCGACGACGGTGTGGTGATCGCCCGCGGCACGATCGGCGGCAACCCCGTCGTGGTCGCGTCGATCGAGCAGCGCTTCCAGGGCGGCGCCATCGGCGAGGTGTCGGGCGCGAAGATCACCCAGGCGCTGCGGCTGGCCGCCGAGGACTGCCGGGCCGGCACGCCGACGGCCGCGGTGCTGCTGTTGGAGACCGGCGGCGTCCGGTTGCAGGAGGCCAACCTCGGTCTCAACGCCGTCGCCGAGATCTGTTCGGCGATACTGGATCTGCGCCCGCTGGCCCCGGTCGTCGGTGTGGTGGCCGGTGAAGTGGGGTCCTACGGCGGGGTGAGCATCGCCGCGGGGCTGTGCACCACGCTGATCGTCACGCCGCAGGGCCGGATCGGGTTGAACGGGCCGGCGGTCATCGAACAGGAGGCCGGGGTCGAGGAGTTCGACGCCGGCGACCGTGCGCTGATCTGGCGGATCGACGGCGGTGAACAACGCTGCGCGACCGGACTCGCCGACGTGCTCGTGCCCGACGACGCCGACCGGTTGCGCGCCGCGGTCTCCGCCGCGCTGGCCGCGGGTCCGCTGCGCCGGGGCGAACACCGCAGCGAGCGTGTCGACGACTACGAAACCCGCGTGGCGGCAATCGATCCCGGGCATCCGCCGACACCCGAGGAGCTGCGCACCCTGTGGGGTGCGGCCCCGACGATGCGGCTGCCGCGGGGTGAGTCCTCCACCGCGCCCAGCCGCGGCCGCACGTGGCTGACCGCACTGGCCGCGACGGCACCGGAACCCGTGGTGGCCTCCGTGCTGCGCGCGGACACCACCGATCGCACCTACCTGGCCGTGGTGCCCGATCCGGACAGCCACTATCCCCGGGCGCGCCACGGCGAGGTCGGGCTCGTCGAATGCTGGGCACTGGCCGACGCGCTCGACGACGTGATCCGGGCGGATGCCGACGCGGCCGTCAAACGTGCAGTGGTCGCCGTGGTGGACCTGCCGAGTCAGGCCTACGGGCGACTCGAGGAGATGGCCGGGTTGCACCAGGCCATCGCGGTCACCGTCGACGCCTACCACCGCGCCCGCACCGCGGGCCATCCGATCGTCGCACTCGTGGTGGGGGCGGCGCTTTCCGGTGGATTCCTCGCCCACGGGCTGCAGGCACAACGGATTCTCGCCCTCGACGATCCGGGCGTCCGCATCCACGCCATGCACGAGTCGGCGGCAGCCCGGATCACGCTGCGGACCGTCGCGGAACTCGAGGAGCTCGCGAAGACGGTGCTGCCGTTGAGTTTCGACGTTCGCGACTGGGCCCGGCTCGGATTCTGCGACGGTCTGCTCCCCGTGACGGATGCGCAGGATCCGACCGCGGACGACGTCGAGGTAGTCCGCGGCGCGGTCGACGCGCAGATCCACGCCGCCCGCACCGGCCCGCGCGATCTGTCCACCCGGCTCGACTCCCCGGATGCCACCCGGGTCCGGACAGCGTCGCGACAGGTGCGAGAGGCGATGACGGCGCAGTGGCGGCGGTGACGACGTTCCGGGCGCACGATCTGCTGCGCATCGCCGTCGCACCGGAGCTCACCCGAGATGCCCCGGCGTGGGTGGCACCCGAGCTGGCGACTGCGCCGTGGGTGGTGGTGCGCCGGGCGCGGTGCGCGCCCGGCCAGACAAATCCGCGAGACGGAAGCCACGCAGGGCCTCACTCGCACAACTGCTGCGTAGCTTCAGCCTCGCGGGGCAGCAACGCGCCCGGACGGATCCCGGTCGGGGTCCGCGGGGCCGGTCGCGGGCAACGGTACGCCACCGAGATCGACGCCAGGTCGGTCCTCGAAACCCGCACACCGGCAGACCTTCTGGAGTCTGAGGTCAGGCTGCCCGACGTACCCGCCGCGTCGGCGCTCGACGCGGCGCGGAACCTGTTGGGGCCGACGGGTTTGTGGTGGGGGCCCGCCGGCAGCACCGGGTTCACCCTGGCCACCGGCGTCCGCGCCGTGACCGACACCAGCGACCTGGACCTGGTGGTGCGGGTGCACCGGCTGCCGCCGTACCAGATCCTGACCGCATGGCACCGCGCATTCGCTCGGTTCCCCGCTCGCGTCGACTGTCAGCTCGACCTACCCGCGGGCGCGGTGGCACTGGCCGACGTGGTGCAGGCCGAGCGGGTGTTGCTCCGCACCGTCGACGGACCGGTCCTCATCGATCGAAAGTCGTTGTGAAAGTGCACGATCCGTCTGTGGCGTTTCTGTTCCCGGGTCAGGGTTCGCAACGCCCGGGCATGCTCGGTGACCTTCCGGCGAGTTGTGCCACCCGGACCGTCACGGAGGAGGCGTCCGCCGTCCTGGGCGGTCTGACCGGACTCGACACCGCCGAGGCGCTCACCGCGACGCGCAACTGCCAACTGGCGCTGCTGATCTGCGGGGTGGCCGCGGCACGTCACCTCGCCGAGGAGCACGGTGTCGTCCCGGGCGTGGTGGCCGGCCACTCGGTCGGCGCGTTCGCGGCCGCGGTGACCGCGGGGGTGCTCACGGTGGCCGAGGCGGTTGCGGCGGTCGCAAAGCGTGCCGAGGCGATGTCGGCGGCGTCCGCCGGCGACGTGTGGGGGATGGCCCCGACGACGGGGATCGGGCGGCGACGGGCCGATGAGGTGATCACCGCGGCGGCCGTACCGGCAGGCACGCTGTGGGTCGCGAACATCAACGCCGCGGACCAGATCGTGTTCGCGGGCACGCGCGACGCACTCGAGCGCGCCCGCGAGGCCGCCCGACGCTGCGGTGCCAGGCGATTCGAGATGCTCGACATCGCCGTCGCCTCACACGGTCCGCTGCAGGAGAACACCGCGACGCGGCTGGCCGCTCACCTCGCCGGCATCCCGCGGCGCAGGCAGACGGCCGCCTACCTGACCAATGCCGGGGGTCGGCGCATCATCGACGACCCGGACGCCGTCCTGCGCGATCTGGCGGTGTCGGTGGCTCGGCCGGTGCAGTGGTACGACATCGCGACGGTGCTGCCGGAGTTCGGGGTTCGCACCGCCGTCGAGATGCCGCCGGGCCATGTCCTGACCCACTTGCTGTCGGGGGTGCCGGTGCGCGCGCTGAGCGTCGACGACGCCGGCTACGAATCCGTCGGTGCTATTGGCTGAATCCGTAGTCGAACAATCCGATCGCCTGGCTGTAGAGGTCGCCGGTGCCGTACATCTGCACCACCACCAGCCGGCGGTTACCGCGTTGCGCCGCACCGACATACGTCTTGCGGGCGAGGTTGGTGTATCCGGTCTTGCCCGCGATGTCACCGGGATAGCGGCTCAGCAGCTCGTTCTGGTTGGTCAGCGTCTTACCGGGGAACGGCGCCGAGGGTGAGCGCATGATCTGGGCGATCAACGGATATCCCAGCGCGGCCCGCAGCATCACGGCCAGATCGTGCGGTGTGGTGATCGACTCCCAGCCCGGCCCGTCGAGACCCGACGGTGACGACGCCCTCGTCGACTTCGCGCCCACGAGTGCTGCCTTGCGGTTCATCGCGGCGACCTCGGCGCGCTGCCCGCCCAGCATGTCGGCGAGCATGTTGGCCGCATCGTTGCCCGACACCATCAGCAGCGCCGAGAGCAGTTCGCGAACCGTGTAGGGCTGACCGGGTTCGAGGCCGACGCAGGAGCACTCGACCTTGGTGTGCGATGCGTTGGCCCTGGCGAAGTTGTCGGGATTCAGGTGGTCGAGCACCACCATGGCCAGCAGCACCTTGATCGTGCTGGCCGGGGCGTGGGGCTCATAGGGGTTGCGGCTGGCCAGGACGCGCCCCGAGTCCAGATCGGCGACCAGCCACGCCTGCGCCGGCCCCTCGGGCAGCGTGACCGCACCGGCCGGTTGGGGTTGGGCGAGCGCCGGGGTGCGCCCGGCGACCACGCCGGCCGACGACATCGTCAGCGCGAGCGCGCATCCGGCGATGAACGTCCGCGACCACCAAGAACGCGAACCGGCCACGGCGCCAGAGCCTAAGGGCGGTTACGCCTCGATTCGGTCTCGAAGACGTTGCAGCTCAATGACATCGCGTTACAGCACGCCGACGCTCGCACCGCGGTCCAGTCCGAACCCCCAGTCGAGCAGCCCAGCGGCCTGGTCCCAGTAGGTGGGGCCGCCCGCGGTGACCAGCCCGTGCATCAACACCACGACCAGCCGCCTGCCGTCGCGCTGGGCGGCTCCGACGTAGGTCTTGCGGGCGATGTCGGTGAACCCCGTCTTGCCGCCGAGCGCCCCCGGGTAGCGGTACAGCAGTTCGTTCTGATTGACCAGCACGGCGTCGCCGGTCTTGGTCGGGAAGACCGTCGACGGCATGGCCACGATCTGCGCGAACACCGGGTTGGCCATGCCCGCGCGGAAGATCACCGCCAGATCGTGGGGGGTGGACCAGAACGGCATGCCGGGCCCGTCCAGGCCGGACGGCGTCACCACGTTGGTGCCGTGGGCGCCCAGTCGGGCGGCCTTGCCGTTCATCTTCGCCACGGCGACGTCCATACCGCCGAGCATCCGCGCCAGGGTGTTGGCGGCGTCGTTACCCGACGCCAGCAGCAGCGCCTCGAGCAGCTGGCGGGCGGTGTACGTGCGGCCCGGCGCCACCCCGGCGCAGTTGCACTCCACCCGGGTGTCGGCCTCGTCGGCGACGATCGTGGTCTCCAGCGGCACCTCGTCGAGCACCACCTGCGCCAAGAGCGTCTTGATCGTGCTCGCCGGCGCGTAGCGGGTGTTGTCGTTGTGCCCGGCCAGTACCTGGCCGGTGTCCATGTCCGCGACGATCCACGCCTCGGCCGGACCGGCCGGGACCGGCACCGAGCCGACGGGCTGGATGTCGATGTCGGCGGCCGCGACCGGCGCGGCGACGACCCCGAGCGCGGTGAACACGACGGCGAACGCGGTGGCGATCCTCCCCATGGCGGTGGAGCCTAATCGTGTTCAATCGTCCCATGTTGAGCCTGGCGGAAATCTCGGACCGGCTGGAGATCCAGCAGCTGATGGTCGACTACTCCTCGGCGATCGACCAGCGCCGGTTCGACGACCTCGACCGGGTGTTCACCCCGGACGCCTACATCGACTACCGCGCGACCGGCGGGGTCGACGGCAGGTATCCCGAGGTGAAGAAGTGGCTGGCCGAGGTCTTGCCCAACTTTCCGGCCTATTCGCACATGCTCGGCAACTTCGACGTCCGCGTCGACGGTGACACCGCGACGTCGCGGACCATCTGCTTCAACCCGATGGTGATGGGGGAGCAGGTCTACTTCGTCGGCCTCTGGTACGTCGACGCCTACCTGCGCACCGCCGACGGGTGGCGCATGACCCGCCGCGTCGAGGAGAAGTGCTTCGACAAGCTGGTGTGAGGCATCAGGCCGGGCGCTGTGCGGTGATGGTGTGCCGCGGCAGCCGGCCGTCGGCGCGGCTCTGCACGTCCACCGTCAACCCGGCACGCTCCAACGCCGCCACGATCTCGGCCACCGGGCGCAACCGGAACCCGTAGGGGGTGACGGGCAGATTCCGCATGGCCTCCGGGTCACCGATGCCGATGACCGCGCGGCCGCCGGGCCGCAGCGTGCGGGCCAACTCCGCGCACACGGCATCGAGGTCGTCGACGAAGTACACCGTGTTGACCGTGATCGCGGCGTCGAGCGTGGCGTCGTCCACCGGCAGCGCCGTCAGCGACCCCTCGGCCAACCGCAGCCTGCCGCTTTCGAGGTCCCGCTGGAACTGCCGCCGCGCCCGCTCGAGCATGTCACCGGAGACTTCCACTCCGTGCACGGTGCCGCCGGTGCCCACCGCGTCGACGAGCAGGCGCAGTCCCGCTCCGCCACCGAACCCGATGTCGGCGGCCACGCCACCGGCGGGGACCTGCGCGGCGGCCACCGCCGTCGCGATCGCCTGGCCGTTGCCGCGGTTGAGGGCACCCGCGACCACTCCGCCGAGTCGGCCGTGCGGGCGGCCGAGTTGTCCTGCCACAGTGGTGAGGAGTCGCTGACGTAGGGACATGGCCACCAGTGTGCCCGGTGCGACGATTTCCGGCCCGACGTGCCGGTCTGGCACAATGGTCGGCTGTCCGCCCGCGACTACGGCTGCGCGGTGGTCACACACGTGAGGCAAAACCGGATCGGGCAATTCCGCCCGCATCGCCGAATTGCAGCGTGGCAACTCTCGAGGAGACGCAACACCCATGGCTGTCAAGATCAAGCTGACCCGTCTGGGCAAGATCCGCAACCCCCAGTACCGCATCGTCGTCGCCGACGCGCGCACCCGCCGCGACGGCCGTTCCATCGAGGTCATCGGCCGCTACCACCCGAAGGAAGAGCCGAGCCTGATCGAGGTGGACTCCGAGCGCGCCCAGTACTGGCTCGGCGTCGGCGCCCAGCCCACCGAACCCGTCCTGCAGCTCCTCAAGATCACCGGCGACTGGCAGAAGTTCAAGGGTCTGCCGGGCGCGGAGGGCACGCTGAAGGTCAAGGAGCCCAGGCCCAGCAAGCTCGACCTGTTCAACGCCGCGCTGGCCGAGGCCGACGGCGGCCCGAGCAACGAGGCCACCCAGCTCAAGAAGAAGAAGGCGCCCGCCAAGAAGGCCGCTTCCGACGTCGAGGCCACCGCGGATCCGTCCGGTTCGGCCGACAAGTCCGAGCCCGCCGCTGAGGGCGAGGACGCCACCGTCGCCGGCGCCACTGAGAGCTGAGCCCGGTGAGTTCAGTCGTCGTCGACGCTGTCGAGCATCTCGTCCGCGGAATCGTCGACAACCCCGACGACGTGCGGGTGGACATGGTGACCAATCGCCGCGGTCGCACGGTCGAGGTGCATGTGCACCCCGACGACCTCGGCAAGGTGATCGGCCGCGGCGGTCGCACCGCGACGGCGCTGCGCACCCTGGTCGCCGGGATCGGCGGCCGGGGCATCCGCGTCGACGTGGTGGACACCGACCAGTAGCGAACACCGGTCATGGACCTCGTAGTCGGACGGGTCGCCAAGGCGCACGGGGTCACCGGCGAACTGGTGGTCGACGTACGCACCGATGACCCCGACGCCCGGTTCGTGCCCGGTGCCCAGCTGCGCGGGCGCGCCCCCAAGGGGGGCGCCGAGCGTCGCTATGTCGTCGAATCCGTTCGGCCGCACGGTGGTCGGCTGCTCGTGCGTCTCGACGGTGTCTCCGATCGCAACGCCGCCGACGCGTTGCGCGGCACCCTGTTCATCGTCGACACCTCCGAACTCCCGCCGATCGAGGATCCCGACGAGTTCTACGACCATCAACTCGAAGGTCTGCGCGTCCGGACGGTCGAGGGAGTCGACGTCGGGACCGTCGCGGAGGTGCTGCACACGGCGGCGGGTGAACTGCTGTCGGTGAAGACACCCGAGGGGGCGGAGGTGCTCGTGCCGTTCGTCACCGAGATCGTCCCGCGGGTGTCCCTCGCCGACGCCCTGGTGGAGATCGATCCACCCGAGGGTCTGTTGGACCTGGACTAGCCGGTATGCGCATAGACGTCATCACGATCTTCCCGCGCTACCTCGACCCCCTGCGAGAGTCGTTGCCCGGCAAGGCGATCGACGCCGGCCGGATCCAACTCGGGGTGCACGACCTGCGGGAGTGGACCCACGACGTGCACCGTTCGGTCGACGACTCGCCCTACGGCGGGGGGCCGGGCATGGTCATGAAGGCGCCGGTGTGGGGTGCCGCGCTCGACGATGTCTGCACCGAGGACACCCTGCTCGTCGTCCCCACCCCGGCGGGGCGGCTGTTCGATCAGGCCACGGCGCGGCAGTGGAGCACCGAGAAACACCTGGTGTTCGCGTGCGGACGCTACGAGGGCATCGATCAGCGTGTCGTCGACGACGCCGCCCGCCGGATGCGGGTGGCCGAGGTCTCGATCGGCGACTACGTCCTCAACGGCGGCGAATCGGCCACGCTGGTGATGGTCGAGGCCGTCGTGCGACTGCTGCCCGAGGTGCTCGGCAACCCTGCGTCACACGCCGACGATTCGCATTCCGCTGGTCTGCTCGAAGGTCCGAGTTACACCCGCCCCCCGAGCTGGCGCGGTCTGGACGTACCGCCGGTGCTGCTGTCCGGGGACCACGCCAAGGTGGCGGCCTGGCGGCACGAGCAGGCGCTGGAACGGACCCGGGACAGACGCCCGGATTTGTTGTCCGACAGCTAGATCCGGCCGTCCGGGAACATCGTCTTGACGGCCTGGGTGATGGTGGCGCGGGCCGCGGTGGCACTGGCGGGCTGGTCGGACCCGATCACCATGATGTAGCGGTGGTCGGCGCCGATGATGCCGGTCGACAGGTGCATCCAGTCCGATCCGACGCAGCACATCCAGCCCTGTTTGACCGCCACGGGCACCGCGTACAGACCCTCGGGGATTCCGAAGCGCTGCGGGTAGATCCCGCCGGGCATCATGCCGTCGATGCCGTTCGGCGTCGAGGCGGCGAGATTGGTCACGATCATCTCGGCCTTGTCGTGCGGCAGCCCGCCCGCACCCGAGAGCAGCATGTCGTAGTAGCGCACCAGATCCTCGGCGGTGCTGATCGTGTTCCACCACCGCCCGTCGTTGGGTGGCCGGGTGCCGGTGAGCCCGTAGCGCTCCGCGACGCGGGTGACGAGCTCCCTACCGCCGCGGCGGTTCCAGAACACCTCGGCGGCGCTGTCGTCGGAGGACCGCAGCATCGACTGGAACGACTCGACGTCGTCGGGGGACAGCGGCGCACCGCTGAACAACAGATCGTCGGCGATGAACAACTTCACCACCGACGCGATCGCGATGCCACGGCCGTTGCCGTTGGACACGAGCTGGCCGGTGTTGCGGTCCTTGACGAGCACGGTGAGGTCGGCGCCGGCCTCGGCGGCCTGCTCGGTGGCCAGCCGCGTCCGCTCGTCGAGACCCGGCCAGGAGGCGGCGGGAACGTCGGGCGCCGCCTCGGGGATCGGCGCCATGTCACCCTGAGGGACGACGACCGTCAGGTGCGGGCCGTCCGGCGCGGGCGGCGTGCTGTACACCTGCGCCTCACAGCCGGAGACGGCGACCGCTGCGACCACGCTCACGGCGGCGGCTTTCACCAGCACCGACGGCCGTTGCATAGGTCTCCTTCTCGCATCCGGTGGGCGCCTCTTGGCGGAATCGATGCGCAACTGATGGGCGTCGGATCGGTGATCCAAGCCTAACGGGTACCCGGTAGCGTCGCTGATCAGCGGCCGTCGCGAATCGGGCGCGAGACGGTGGCGATTTCACCGCAGGGGTGCCCGTCTGGCACAATTGAGCAGTTGTCCGCGCAGGACGTGGGGTAGATCCCCGGTCCGCTGCGAGATACGCCCCGAAAGCGTCCGTACCCACCGGCCAGGAGCACGCTGTCCTGCACAGCATGCCCATGCCGCAAGCAACAAGGAAGTGTCACCGATGAACACGCTGGATTTCGTCGACCAGTCGTCGCTGCGTGACGATGTCCCGGCCTTCGGCCCGGGCGACACCGTCAACGTCCACGTGAAGGTCATCGAGGGCTCCAAGGAACGCATCCAGGTCTTCAAGGGTGTCGTCATCCGCCGTCAGGGCGGGGGCATCCGGGAGACCTTCACGGTCCGCAAGGAGAGCTACGGCGTCGGCGTCGAGCGCACCTTCCCCGTGCATTCGCCCAACATCGACCACATCGACGTCGTCACCCGCGGTGACGTCCGTCGCGCCAAGCTGTACTACCTGCGCGAGCTGCGCGGCAAGAAGGCGAAGATCAAGGAGAAGCGCTGACGCGCGACGGCGCTGACGCGGCGTCGGTCCGTGTGCTGACTAGTCTGAAGCCGTGACCGAGAGCCCCGAGCCGTCGCCCGAGGACACCATCGGCCGTGCCGATCGGGACGCCGCCGACAGCGAAGCCGCCGATCCGGACGAGAAACCCGAGCGCAAACACTCGGCGCTGCGCGAGCTGGCCATCCTGGTCACCATCGCGATCGTCCTGTACTACGTGATGCTGACGTTCGTCGCGCGTCCGTACCTGATTCCGTCGGAATCGATGGAGCCGACGCTGCACGGCTGCCCGGGCTGCGTCGGCGACCGGATCATGGTCGACAAGGTCAGCTACCGGTTCACCGAACCCCGGCCCGGCGACGTGATCGTGTTCAAGGGCCCGCCGAACTGGAACATCGGCTACAAGTCGATCCGGTCGGACAACCCCGCCATCCGGTTCGTACAGAACGCGCTGTCGGTCGTGGGCTTCGTCCCGCCCGACGAGAACGATCTGGTGAAACGCGTCATCGCGGTGGGTGGGCAGACCGTCGAGTGCCGTGCGGCCACCGGGCTGACCGTCGACGGGAAACGGCTCGAGGAGCCATACCTGGATCCGCAGACGATGATGGCCGATCCTGCCGTCTATCCGTGCCTGGGTAACGAGTTCGGCCCCGTCACCGTCCCGGAGGGCAAGCTCTGGGTGATGGGCGACAACCGCACCCACTCGGCCGACTCGCGCGCCCATTGCACCAACCTGCCCGGCGACGCGCAGCGGGGGCTGCTGTGCACCGGTGACCCTGAAGCGGGCACCATTCCGGTGGACAATGTGATCGGTAAGGCGCGGTTCATCGCCTGGCCCCCGTCACGCTGGGGTGGGGTGAGCTCGGTGAACCCGCAGACCGCCGACGCGTCGCAGTAGGACGACCAGCCCCGTAGGAGTGTCAGCGATGGAAGAGCCGAGGGCCTGAGCGTGCCGGCATCCTGGCCGCCCCGCACGGTGATCCGCAAGGCCTCCGGTCTGCGCACCCTCGAATCCGCCCTGTACCGCAACGGCCTCGGGCCGGTGGCCGGTGTCGACGAGGTGGGTCGTGGGGCCTGCGCGGGTCCGCTGGTGGTCGCGGCGTGTGTGCTCGGGCCCAACCGGCTGGAAAGCCTCGCCGCGCTCGACGACTCCAAGAAGCTGGGCGAGAAGGAACGTGAGCGGCTGTTCCCGCTGATCCGCCGCTACGCGCTGGCCTACCACGTGGTGTTCATCCCGTCCGAGGAGGTGGACCGGCGCGGGGTGCACGTCGCGAACATCGAGGGCATGCGGCGGGCGGTGGCCGGGCTGTCCGTGCGGCCGGGATACGTGCTGTCCGACGGTTTCCAGGTGCCCGGGCTGCCGATGCCGTCGCTGCCGGTGGTGGGCGGGGACGCCGCGGCGGCCTGTATCGCCGCGGCCAGCGTGCTGGCGAAGGTGAGCCGCGACCGGCTGATGGTGGCGATGGAGCGTGAGCATCCCGGGTACGGTTTCGCCGAGCACAAGGGGTACAGCACACCGGCCCACACCGCCGCGCTCGCCGAATTGGGACCCAGCCCCGCGCACCGGTATTCGTTCATCAACGTGCGTCGGCTGGTCACCGCGGGTACCCCGCAGATCAGCGGCGGGTCGCTGGACGCCGAACCCGGGCAGCACTGTGAACTCGGCTAGGGGGAGGATTGCGATGGGCCGCATCTGTGCGGAGCGAACGGCCAGGCCACACCGACACGAAGGACAGCAGTACTGATGAGCGCCGAGGATCTCGAGAAGTACGAAACCGAGATGGAACTCTCGCTCTACCGCGAGTACAAGGACATCGTCGGGCAGTTCAGCTACGTGGTGGAGACCGAGCGCCGGTTCTACCTGGCCAACAGCGTCGAGATGGTGCCCCGCAACTCCAACGGCGAGGTGTACTTCGAGCTGCGGTTGGCCGACGCGTGGGTGTGGGACATGTACCGGCCCGCCCGGTTCGTCAAACAGGTCCGGGTCATCACGTTCAAGGACGTCAACATCGAAGAGGTCGAGAAGCCGGAGCTGCGGCTGCCGGAGTGAGGTCCGGCCTCACCCCACCCTGACCTCTGCCCCCGGATCGTCGGGTCGTGGCCGGAGCAGACGAAGCCCGGGTGTGTGAACAAATATTAGGTTAGAGTTCGTGGCCGTGACCCGGAGCCGGCGGCGTTGATGTTCACGTTGCGGTTCGACCTGCGCTCGGCGACCGGTGGTGCCCCGCAGCCCGACCTCTACGCCGCGGCGGTGGAGATGTGCGCGTGGGCCGAGACCCGCGGCGCGGTGGTCGCGGTGCTCTCCGAACACCACGGCACCGACGACGGCCATCTCGCGGCACCCCATCTGCTCGCGGCGGCGATCGCCGCCCGCACCCGCACGCTGCAGATCCTGGCCGCCGCCGTGCCGCTGCCGTTCTGGGATCCGGTCCGGTTGGCCGAGGAGATCTGCGCGCTGGACATCCTCAGCCGCGGCAGGGTGTCGTTCGCGTTCGGAATCGGCCACCGCGACGAGGAATACGTCCACTTCGGTGTCGACCGAGCGCGTCGCGGCCAGCTCGCCGACCAGCGGCTGGACCTGGTGTTGCGTCTGGTCCGGGGTGAGGCCACGGACATCGATGGGCGCACCGTCCGTGTCACCCCGCCGTGCACTACGCCGGGCGGACCTCGCATCCTGGTCGCCGGCGGCAGCGCCCCCGCGGTGCGGCGGGCCGCCCGCCACGGTCTCGGGCTGATCTGCCAGACCGCCTCACCCGAACTGCGCGACCTGTTCGACGCCGAATGCCGTCGGCACGGCCATCCGCCCGGATTCGCGCAGTTCCCGGTCCCCGGGGCGCCCACCGCCGTGTTCGTCGCCGAGGACGTGGACCGGGCGTGGTCGGAGCTCGGCCCGTACCTGCTGCACGACGCCGTCACCGCCGCGTCATACCGGCACGGCGACGACGGGGTGGCCAGCATCTCCCGGGCCCGCACCGTGGCGGAGTTGCGCGCCGAGGCCGGGCCCTATCGCATCCTCACCCCGGCCGAGGCCGCCGAACACACCCGAGCCGGCGGCCTGCTTCCGCTGCTACCGCTGTGCGGGGGCATCCCGCCGGACGTGGCGTGGCCGTATCTCGAATGCGCCGCCGCGGTGGGATGACGCCACGAAAGGGATTGCGATGGACGAGGAGGCACGGACGCTGCGAACCGTCGTCTGGTCGACGGGCGGAGTGCGTTCGGTCGCGATCGACGCGGTGGCAGGCCGGCCCGACCTGGAACTGGTCGGGGTGTGGGTGCACTCCGTGGACAAGGTCGGACGCGATGCCGGGGAACTGGCGGGCCGGGAGCCGCTCGGATTGGCCGCGACCGCCGACGCCGAGGCGCTGATCGCGCTGCGCCCGGACTGCGTGGTGTACGCGGCGTCCGGACCGCAACGCGATGCGGGTGCGGTCCCGGACTACCTGCGGCTGTTGAGCGCGGGCATCAACGTCGTCACGACCACGTCGACCGGTCTGGTGTATCCGCCCGCCTACCACTCGGCGCAGTGGCGCGACGCTTTGCACGAGACCGCGATCGCCGGCGGTGCGTCGTTCTACGCCCCGGGTGTGTTCCCGGGGTTCGGGTCAGACCAGCTGGCCCTGGTGCTGGCGACGCAGTCCAAGCGGATCGACGTCCTCACAGTCACCGAAGTGAGCCTCAACGACCACTACCCGGTCGCCGACGTCATGATGGACGGGATGGGTTTCGGGCGGCCATTGGACTTCGTACCCCTGCTCCAGACACCGGGTTTCATCGAGATGGCCTGGCGGGCTCCGCTTCAGTTGATGGCCGACGCCCTGGGTGTTCGGATCACCGAGGTGACCGGAACGCTGGACCGGCAGTTGACCGACCGCGACATCGAGGTGGCGTTCGGCACCATTCCGGCGGGCACCTGCGGGGCGGTCCGCACCAGGGCGGCCGCGGTGGTGCACGGGCGGGAGGCGATCGTCGTCGAACACATCATCCGGATGGCCCGCGACGTCGCGCCGGACTGGTGGAACTCGGATTGCGACGCGACCTACCGGGTGGACATCGACGGCGATCCGGACGTCCACTGCGAGATGACCCTGGGCGACGCCGAGGGCCACGGCGCCGGGCGGGCGGCGATGGCGGCCACCGCGATGCGGGTGGTGAACGCGATCCCGTACGTCGTCCGCGCACCGGCGGGGCTGCTCAGTTCCCTCGATCTGCCGAACACGTTGCCCCGCCACGCCCTCGGCCAACTTCCGGTCGGCGTGAACAAACATTAGGTTAGAGTGCGCAGTGCACCGCCCGGATTCGACGAGGAGTGGCCGATGGTCTCGCGCAGCGTGGTGATCACCGGCGCGTCACGGGGACTCGGCCTGGCGTCGGCCGCCCACCTCTACCGTTCCGGCTGGACGGTCGTGGCCGCCATGCGCTCGGTCGACGACGGGATGGCACGGCTGCGCCAGGTGACGGGCGCGGGGGTGGACGACCCCCGGCTGATCGGCGTGCGCCTGGACCTGACCGATCCGGAGTCGATCGAGGCTGCGGCGACGGTGATCGAGGGGTCGGTCGGCGCGCCGTTCGGGCTCGTGCACAACGCCGGCATCTCGGCCGCCGGTATGGTCGAGGAGACGCCGATTGCGTTGTGGGAGCGGATGTTCACCACCAACCTGCTCGGACCGGTCGCCCTCACCAAGGCGCTGTTGCCGTCGATGCGCGACGCCGGATGTGGGCGGATCGTGCTGGTGTCCAGTCAGGGTGGGGTGCGCGGGATGCCCGCGACGGCGCCGTACTCGTCGGTGAAGGGCGCACTCGAGCGCTGGGGCGAGTCGATGGCCGGTGAGGTGGCGCCGTTCGGGATCGGGGTCAGTGTGCTCATCACCGGCACCTATGACACCGAGATCATCACCGACGCGGGGACGTCGGACTGCCGGGTCCTCGACGGACCGTACGGCAGGCACCACCAGACGATGGACCGGCGGGGCCGCGCCGCGATGCGGCTGGCCGCACGGTCGCCGGAGGCGTTCGCGGTGGGGCTGGCCGCGGCGCTACAGTCCACCAAACCCTTCGATCGGCGTGCGGTGGGACCGGATGCCCGGATGCTGATGGTGGCCGGCCGGTTCCTGCCGCCGTCGGCGCTGCACCACATGATCAGGCTGATGATGGGCATCCCGCGGTTCGGTGCGATGCGGACGGTCGCGCAGGTCCGCTAACGGCCGCGGACGGTGATTCCCCGCAGCACCGTGTCCCGGCCGAGGATCAGCGCGTTGCGCGGACCCACCTCGGCAAGGATGTTCTCCGGTATCCACTGCTCGCCGATGATGCAGCGGGCCAGCATGTCCGCGGTGGGACTGTCGATGTGGATCTCCCCGGCGCGGATGCCTTCGGACAGCAGCCTTTTCATCTGCCGGATACGGGTGCTGAACGACCACGCCGGATTCGCCGAGTCCGGAGGGGAGTGGCGCAGCCAGGCGAGCTGGATGCGAAACTCGTCGGGGAACTGGTCGAGCGCGTTGATGTTCAACCAACTCAACGCGTCGAGTTTCTCGACCGTCGCGGAGTCCGTCCGCACGATGTCGGTCCATGCGCCGCCGACCTTGCGGCCGAAGTCGAGCATGATCGACATCAGGAGTTCGTCCTTGGACCCGATGATGCGGTACACCGTTCCGGTCCCCAGGCCCGCCGCGGACGCGATGTCGCGGATCGTGGTCATCTCGTACCCGCGGCGGCCGAACTCCGCCCGCGCCACCGCGCGCAGGTGCGCGGCCTTGAGATCCGTGTCGTCCTCGGTCTCGTCCCAGCTGGCGATCACTGCTGCAGCGGCCTTGAACGCCTCCGAACGATCGAGATCCGCGTCCGACGGAGCGACGGTGGCCAGGCCGTTGAGGGCGATCCGGCACTTCAGCGCGGCGACGGCGTCGGTCGCGGCGTTGTGCCGGATCACGTCGAGACCGACGTGCAGCAGGCTCTGGCACAACCGGTCGGCGAGGGTCGGAAGGTCGACGTCGGAACGGATCTCACCACTCCACCGGCCTGCGCGCAGCATCTGCAGCATCGCGGTCTGGATCGCGGACGGGGTGCGCGCGGTCAGTTCGCGCAGTTCGGGATCGCTGCTGGGCCCTTCGAAGAACGACATCTGCAGGGCCGCACGGTGTTCGACGGCGCAGCGGGCGATGGCGCGCCCGAGTGCGGTGATCCGTTCGGAGGCCGAGCGCGGATCATCGTCGTCGATCCGGGCCAGCGCCTCTTCACCGATGCGGTCGAGATCCCGGTGGTAGAGGCGGATCAGCTCGACGAGGATGGCCTCTTTGGACTCGAAGTGGTGGTACAGGCTGCCCGGGAGGATGCCCGCCGCCTCGGCGATCTGCTGCAGCGAACTGCGCAGGCCGGAGGTGGCGAAGACGGAGTTGGCCGTCTTGAGGATCTCGGTCCGCCGGGGCGCGTCCGCGGACGGTTTGGGGACCGCGGTCAGCCGCGCGGCCGTCTTCTTCGCGCTTGCGGGACGGCCACGGCGGGGGTCGCGCCCAGCGGCGCCGGCGGGGGCCATCGTCAGCCGCGCGCGGTCGGCCGGTTCGGCCGCCGGATCGAGCCACGCAACTTCGCCGGTTCCCGCACGGTGCTCCTTCGTCGTCGGCTTCGCAACTGTCGGCCTTTTGCGCAGATCCTACCGACCGTCGAGCGCTTCACGGGTGATCACCGGCTCGGATCGGCCATCGTTGACTCCGAACGTCCGCCGACCCTACGGTGGAACAGATATTTGGTCAACATGGCGGAAGGGTCCTGATGGCTGCCGACACCGGTCACGAGCGTTTCACCGCGCTCGGGATGCTGGCATCGGCGTTGGCGGGACGCGCGGTCGCGGTGGCCGCGGTGCCACCGGGTGAGCCGCCGTGGACCGACGGCGTCACCGTCTTCGTCGATCCGGTTGCGGGGCAACGCGCCACACTCGAAGCCATCGCGGTGCAGGCGTCGTTGATAGCGGCGGAAAGTCTGGCGCCGGACGTGGCGCAGAAGCTGGTCCGCCACTCCCGCCTGACCCAGCGGTACCTCGCCGTGGAGGGCCACCGGGCGCTGGCGGCCAACGCGGAGTTGCTCCCGGTGGCGCTGGGGGCGGTCGCCGACCCGCGGCTGGCCGCCCGCAGCGATTCCCCGGCCACCTCACTCGCGCTTGCGGCGGGCCGGGATCCGATCGGCGATGCGCCCGCCGCATTCGGTGTGCTGCGGCCGAAGCAGGTGCTCGCCGCCCGCCGCGCCGGGGGTTTCCAGGACGACCACGAGGCCGCGGGCCATGTCCCGCGCCGGCGGGACAGCGTGCAGGCGCTCGAGGAACTCGACGACGGTGAGGTCGACGACACCGACGATCCGGACCTGTTCAGCAGTCCGGTGGGCGGTGAAGGGCCGATCGGCAAGTGGTTGAAGAAGATGTTGTCGTCAGTGCGCAAGACCGGCGACGGGAGCGGACCGCCGGGCGCGGATTCGCCTACGCACCGGGTGAGCTCGGGCCGGCGCGGTGGACATGCGGTGTCCTCCCTTGCGGCGGCACCGGGCGAGGAGACCGACGCGTTCGCGGTGGGGGACTTCGTCTATCCCGAGTGGGACGTCGGGCGTCGGGCCTATCGGCCGGAGTGGTGCACGGTGCGCGAGGTGACCCCGCCGATCAAGGCGTCGGCGAGGCAGGATCTGGAAGGCAGCATCTCGGTGCGGCGGCCGTTGGCCCGGCTGGGGATGGGGCTGCACCGGCGCCATCGTCAGTCCCAGGGCGACGACGTGGACATCGACGCGGTCATCGAGGCACGGGTCGAGGCGCGGGCCGGATCGGTGCCCGACGAGGCGGTCTACCTCGACAGTCTGCGGCGCCGGCGCGATCTGTCGGTGCTGCTGCTGCTCGACGTGTCAGGGTCGACGGCGGAGGCGGGGACCGTCGGCCGCACCGTGCACCAGCAACAACGCGAGGCTGTCGCCGACCTCACTGTCGCACTGCACGATCTCGGCGACCGGGTCGCGCTGTACGGGTACTACTCGCAGGGGCGCAAAGACGTCACGATGGTGCCCGTCAAACGCTTCGACGACCACCTCGACGCGCGGGTGATCCGGCGGCTGAACAGCCTCGAGCCCGGCGCGTACTCGAGATTGGGTGCGGCGATCCGGCACGGTTCGGCCGTGCTGGAGGCGCGCGGGGGCACGGCGCGGCGACTCCTGGTGGTGCTGTCGGACGGTCTGGCGTACGACCACGGGTACGAACGCGCCTACGGTGCCGCCGACGCGCGCCGGGCGCTGACGGAGGCGCGCCGCCGCGGGACCGGGTGCGTCTGCCTGACGGTGGGCGCCAGCACCGACGTCGAGTCGCTGCGCCGGGTGTTCGGTAGCGCGGCGCACGCGATGATAGGCCGCCCCGATCAGCTCGCAGGCGTCGTCGGTCCGCTGTTCCGGTCGGCACTGCGTGTCGCGGAGGTTCGGCGGCGCATTGCATGACGGTTCTGATTCATTGCCACACAACAGGATTGATGTGCTCGTGCTCTTGATACCAAACATCTGTTCCGGTTAGGCTCACATAGAACGCAACGGAGCGGACGAGGAGGGCGTGATGACCGGCGAAGCCGGACTCGTCAATGTGAACGGCCGGGTCGACGTGTCGCGCCCGTACTACGCCCCGGTGAGCAACGAGGTGGCAGTGTTCAAGGCCGCCTACCGCCAGGGGCTCTCGATCGTCCTCAAGGGCCCGACCGGATGCGGTAAGACGCGGTTCGTCGAGGCGATGGCCCACGAACTCGGTCGGCCGCTGATCACGGTCGCCTGTCACGACGATCTGACCACCGCGGATCTGGTCGGCAGGTTCCTGCTGCAGGGAGACGAGACGGTCTGGGTCGACGGACCGTTGACCCGCGCCGTCCGCGAGGGCGCGATCTGCTACCTCGACGAGGTGGTCGAGGCCCGGCAGGACACCACCGTGGTGTTGCACCCCCTCGCCGACTACCGGCGCCAGTTGCCGATCGAGCGGCTGGGCGTCACGCTCGACGCCGCACCCGGGTTCGGGCTGGTGGTGTCCTACAACCCCGGCTACCAGAGCGTGCTCAAGGATCTCAAGGACTCGACCCGCCAGCGCATGGTGGCGATCGAATTCGGTTTCCCGGCACCAGAACTCGAGGAGTCGATCGTCGCCCACGAAGCGGGGGTCGACGCCGTGACGGCGGCCGCGCTGGTGCGGTTCGGCCAGGCGATCCGCCGGTTGGAGACCGGGGGACTGCGCGAGGTCGCGTCCACCCGCGTGCTGATCGCGGCGGGCCGGCTGACCGCCGAGGGGTTGCCGCTGCGGGATGCGGCGCTCGCGGCGATCGCGGGCCCGCTCAGCGACGACGCCGCGGTGGGCCGCGGGCTCGCCGAGATGATCGACGTGTACCTCGCTGCGCCGTCGGGTTATTGACGCCACTCGAGGGCGCCCGCTAGGGTCTGAACAAATATTAGGTTTTTGTCTGCCGCGGCGGGGTGCCGAGGAGGTCCGATGTCGTACGAGAGCACCGCGGAGCCCATCAAGGTGGGCTATCTCATGGACTTCACGCTGCCGCCGGGTTTTCCCGACGATCTGCGGGCGTCGTTCACCCAGACCTTCGACCTCGTCTTCGCCGAGGCGGTCGAGCAGGGGGTGATGGACCGGCCCGTGCAGATGATCTACCGGGAAGTCGAAGGGCTGCCCAAGGGTTCGGTGAAGGCGGTGATCGACGCCTACGGTGAACTCGTCGACGAGGGTTGCCTCGTGGTCTTCGGACCGAACATCACCGACAACTGCGTACCGATGCGGGAGGCGATCGAAGAGCGCTTCAAGGTGCCCGCGGTCAGCGTCACCGGCACCGACGACTGGCTGGGTGAGTGGACGTTCGCGTTCCCGCAGGGCTCGATGACCGACGAGCCGATCTTCCTGGCCGACCTGCTCGCCAAACGCGGCCTCACCGAGGTGGGGGTGCTCGTCGAGCAGAGCCTGATCGGGGACAGTTACCTGCGCAACCTGCGCAATGCCTGTGCGCGCCAGGGCATCCGGATCGTTGCCGAGGCGTCGATCGCGCAGACGGCCCAGGACATCAACGCCGCGGTGGCCGTCCTGCACGACGCCAAGGCCGAGGCGATCGTGCACCTGGGTTTCGGCTTCGGCATCGTGTTCATCAACCCGGCCCTCGACGCCGTCGACTGGGACCCGCCCCGGTTCACCACCACCGCATTCCAGAACGCCTGGGTCAATCCGATCATGTGGCAGGCGTTCCTGGGCTGGATCGGGGTCGACCAGTACGACGAGGGCAACCCGATCGGTCAGGACTTCCTGGATCGGTACGCCGCCCGCTACGACGGCAGCCGCCCGGAGTACTGCGTGTCGGTGGTCAACCACGACGTCGCCGCGACCCTGGTGCGGGCCTTCGCCGACGCCCACCCGCTGAGCCCGCGCGGTGTCAAGGAGGCATTGGAGCGGGTCAAGATGATGCCCGCGGCGTCCGGAGCGCCGGGAACCCGTGTCTCCCTCGGCAAATGGACCCGCCGCGCGTGGATGGGCGCCGGTTACCTGGTGGCCCGCCGGTTGGATGCCGACGGGGTGAACTCCCATCTGGTCGACCGGTTCGGGGCGGTCTGAGGGGATGACGACGCAGGACAGGTTGGACTCCTCGTTCGTCGAACCCACACCGCGCACCGGGCCCAACTGGTGGCGGTGGATATCGCTGTTCGCCTGGCTGGGGTTCCTCGGCTGCTTCCTGGCCGTGATGCGCACCGACGTCGACCCGCGCGTCGCGAACCCCAACGTGGAGGGACGGCCCCGTCCGGTCGGGTTTTTGACCGGGTTCGACCACTGGCAGATCATCCCGCAGCTCGGCGCGCTCACCATGGTCGTGGTGCTGACCGTGGTGTTCATCCGCGGCTGGCGCCGCAACCCGGGCAGCCCCGTGCTGCTGATGATGCTGTGTACGACGCTGATCGTCTGGCAGGACCCGATCATGAACTGGGCGCCGTACGCGGTGTACAACCCGGCGCTGCTGCACTGGCCGGAGTCCTGGCCGCTGATCATGATGTCGCCCACCGTCGAACCGTTCATCGTCTTCGGCTACGTGACTTTCTACTTCGGCCCCTACTTTCCGGCGATCTGGATCCTGCGGAAGTGGCAGGCCAAACACGGCCCGGAGGCGTTCGTCAGCAGGCACCCGCTACTGACCCTGGGCGGGCTCGTCCTGGTCATCGGGTTCCTCTTCGACGCCATGCTGGAGATCAGCCTGGTGCGCACCGGGCTCTACATCTACTCGCAGGCCATCCCGTTCGGAACCCTGTTCCCCGGCACGACTTTCCAGTTCCCGCTGCTGTGGGAATCGCTGTCGGTGACGTTCGTGATGATCCCGGCCGCCATCCTCGTCTACCGCGATGACACCGGGAAGTCGGTGGCGGAGAAGCTCGCCGCCAAGGCGAGGCTCTTCCCCAAGAAGCCGGTGCTCGGCACCTTCCTGGTGATGTTCGCGATCATCAACGTGTCGTATTTCGCCTACGGGTCCTGGTTCTGGGCGATCAAGGCCAGCGGGCTGGCCACCTCGGTCGCCTGTCCGTGGCCATACCCGGAAGCCAAGGTCTATGACCCACAAGGGTTCTACCGAGCGAACGGAGCCGAGGGGCCCTACTCCGTGGGCAAGTGGGCGACCTGGCAGCAGGGGCCGGCCCGCGACATCGACGTCGAGCTGGGCGCCACCAGTGACCGGTGTGCGACCGAGAATCGGGATGGCTGATGGCGACAACACCCATGTTCGAGTCGCGGATGCTCATCGACGGCAAGCTCGTCGACGGTGAGGCCGGCACGTTCGTCAACATCAACCCGGCCACCGAGGAGGTGCTCGGCGAGGTCTCCGACGCGTCGAAGGCCGATATGCACCGGGCCATCGACGCGGCCAGGCGCTCGTTCGACGAGACCGACTGGTCGACGAATCGCGCGCTGCGCAAGCGGTGCCTGGAACAGTTGCACGAGGCCATCGCGGGCGAACTGGAGGGCCTGCGCGAGGAGCTGATCCGCGAGGTCGGCGCGCCGCGTGCGGTCACCCACGGCCCGCAGCTCGACGCCCCGTTCGCCGACGCGCTGCGGTATCCCGCCCGGCTGATCGACACCTTCCCGTGGGAAACCGATCTCGGTGACACCGTCGTCTCGGTCACCGGTGTCAACACCACCAGGAAGGTGTGGCACGAACCGGTCGGCGTGGTCGGGGCCATCACCCCGTGGAACTTTCCGTTCGAGGTCGTGATCAACAAACTCGGGCAGGCGCTGGCCGCGGGTAACACCGTGGTGCTCAAACCGGCGCCCGACACCCCGTTCAACGCGACCCGGCTCGGCCGGCTCATCGCGGAACAGACCGACATCCCCGCCGGGGCCGTCAATGTCGTTCCCGCATCGGACCATTTCGTCGGCGAGGAGCTCACGCTGTCGCCCAAGGTCGACATGATCTCGTTCACCGGTTCCACCTCCGTCGGCAGGCGGATCATGGAGAAGGGCGCCGCGACGATGAAGCGGCTGTTCCTCGAACTGGGCGGCAAGTCGGCGACGATCGTCCTGGAGGACGCCGACTTCGGGTTCGCGTGCATGCTCGGTATCGGACCGCTCATGCATGCCGGTCAGGGTTGCGCGGCGCCGACGCGGATGCTGCTCCCGCGATCCCGCTACGACGAGGGTGTGGCGATCCTCAAGGGCCTCTACGAGAACATCGCCGCCGGCGATCCGCAGGATCCGGGCACCATCTGCGGACCGGTCATCTCCGCCAGACAGCAGGCGCGGATCCTCGGCTACATCGACAAGGGTGTGGCCGAGGGCGCCACGCTGCTGGTCGGCAGCACGGAGCCACCGAAGCGGTTCGACAAGGGATTCTGGGTCAACCCAACGCTTTTCACCGACGTCGACAACTCCATGACCATCGCGCAGGAGGAGATCTTCGGTCCGGTCCTCACCGTCATCCCTTACGAGGACGAGGAAGACGCGGTGCGCATCGCCAACGACAGCCCCTACGGACTGGCCGGCAACGTCATGTCGAGCTCGCTGGAGAACTCCCTGCGGGTGGCCCGACGGCTGCGTGCCGGGTTCATCGGACTCAACGGCACCGCGGGCTACGGCGCGGACACCCCGTTCGGCGGCTACAAGGCCAGCGGTGTGGGACGGCAGAACGGCGTCGAGGGTCTGCGCCAGTACACCGAGATCAAATCCGTCGCCTACCCGGCCCAATAGCGCTCGAGGAGGAAGCCTTGCCCCAACTATTCGACGATCTCGAGGATTTCGGGTCGTTCGACGACGCCGTGTCCGGAGACGTCCGTGACCCCTATCCCGAGCTCGCCCGGCTGCGCCGCGAGGAACCGGTCCAGCGGATCGACATGTCCGCGATGCCCGGGCAGGCCGGTTTACCGGTCTTCATCGTCTACCGCTACGAGGACGCCCAGCAGATGCTGCGCGACAACGTCACGTTCTCCTCGTCGGGTGTGATCGCCGCGTTCGGGCCCGTACTGGGTGACCGGGTCATGCTGGGTATGGACGAACCCGTACACGGCAGGCTGAGGTCGCTGGTGTCCAAGGCGTTCTCGCAGAAGGCGTTGGCGCGCCGGCAGGACGAGCTGGTGGGCCGGGTCGGCAACGAGCTCATCGACCGGTTCGCGGCCAACGGAAAGGCCGACCTGGTCAAGGAATTCACCTTCGACTATCCGAGCCGGATCATCGCCGGTCTGCTCGGGCTGCCGGAACAGGACTACCCGCAGTTCCAGCGCTGGTCCATCTCGCTGCTGAGCTGGATCCTCAACCCCGAGCGGGGGCTGGCAGCCGCCGCGGCGCTGTGCGACTACTTCGCACCGATCCTCGAGGCCCGCAGGGCCGAACCGCGCGACGACATGATCAGCCTGCTCGCCGAGGCCGAGATCGACGGCCACAAGCTCACCGACGACGAGATCTTCTCGTTCCTGCGGTTGCTGCTGCCTGCCGGGGTCGAGACGACCTACCGCTCCCTGGGTAACCTGCTGTTCGGATTGCTCTCCGACACAACGCAACTGAATGCCGTGCGGGCGGACCGCTCGCTGATCCCGCAGGCGATCGAGGAAGCGGTGCGGTGGAATCCGCCGCTGCTCACCATCACCCGCACCACCACCTGCGACACCGAACTGGGTGGCGTGTCCATCCCCGCCGGGTGTTCGGTGCTGCCGATGCTCGGCTCGACGAACCGGCAGGAGGACCGCTGGGACCGTCCCGATGATTTCGACATCTTCCGCACCCCGAAGGCCAACCTCGGGTGGGGGTACGGGGTGCACGTGTGCCTCGGGATGCATCTGGCGCGCCTCGAGATGCGCACGGCGGTCAACCTCCTGCTCGACCGGCTGCCCCACCTGCGGCTCGACCCCGCCGGCGACGATCCGCACATCCGCGGGCAGGTGTTCCGGTCGCCCACCTCGCTGCCGGTGCTGTTCGACCCGACGGGAGGCCTCCGATGACCGATTTCGACGCGGTGGACTTCTTCACCGATGCGGACCTGGTGCCGGATCCGTACCCGTACTTCGACCATCTGCGGTCGAGATGTCCGGTCACCCAGGCCACCCCGTTCAACGTGCTGGCGGTGACCGGCTACGCCGAGGCGCTCTCGGTGTACCGGAACCCGGCGTTTTCCTCCTGTAACTCGGTGGCCGGACCGTTCTCCGGGATGCCGTTCGGGCCGGGGGTGCGCGACGACGTGAGCGACCTGATCGAAACGCACCGGGCCGCGGTGCCGATGGCCGAGCACATCACCTCGCAGGACCCGCCGCTGCACACCCGCACCCGCGGTCTGCTGAGCCGGTTGATCACCCCGAAGCGCCTCAAGGAGAACGAGGACTTCATGTGGCGGCTGGCCGATCGGCAGCTCGACACGTTCATCGACCGCGGGGCGTGCGAGTTCCTCGCCGATTACGCGAAGCCGTTCTCGCTGTTGGTGATCGCCGACCTCCTCGGCGTCCCGGCCGAGGACCACGAACAGTTCAAGGCGGTGTTCGCGGGGGAGACGGTCGGCGAACTCGGTAAGGAGGCGCCGACGACGCACAACCCGCTGCAGTGGCTCAACGAGAAGTTCTACGGCTACATCGAGGACCGCAGGCGCACGCCGCGTGAGGATGTGCTGACCGAACTCGCGCGGGCCAAACACGAGGACGGTTCGACGCCCGACATAGAGGACGTCATGAACCTGTCGACCTTCCTGTTCGCCGCCGGGACCGAGACCACCACCAAGCTGGTGAGTTCGGCGGTCCGGTTCATCGGTGACAACCCGGGTTTCGAGACGATGCTGCGTGCGGACCGCAGCAGGATCCCGGCGTTCCTGGAGGAGACGCTGCGGATGGAGAGCCCGGTCAAATCGCACTTCCGGATGGCCAGGACGTCGACGACGATCGGCGACGTGCCGGTGCCGGCCGGGACCACCGTGATGCTGCTGCCCGGGGCGTGCAACCGCGACGCGCGCAAGTTCGAGCACCCCGACCAGTTCCGGTACGACCGACCGAATGTCCGCGAACAGATCGCGTTCATCCGCGGCGCGCACTCCTGCCCGGGCGCGCCGCTGGCACGGGCCGAGGGGCGGATCTCGCTGGAACGGATCCTCGACCGGATCGAGGACATCACGATCGCCGAGGAGCACCACGGCACCGCGGACGACCGCCGGTACAGCTACGAGCCGACGTTCATCATGCGCGGGCTCTCCGAGCTGCACATCACGTTCACGAAGAAGGAGCAGCAGTGACCGGAAAGCTCGACGGCAAGGTCGCATTCATCACCGGCGCGGCGCGGGGGCAGGGCCGGGCGCATGCGATCGCCATGGCCAAGGAGGGTGCCGACATCATCGCCGTCGACATCTGCCGGGACATCCCGTCCAACCCGTATCCGCTCGCGACACCGGAGGACCTCGCCGAGACCGAACGGTCGGTCAAGGAACTCGGGTGCCGGGTGGTGGCGCGCATCGCCGACGTGCGGGAACGGCACGAACTCCGCGAGGCGGTCGAGGCGGGGGTCGCCGATCTGGGGCGGCTCGACATCGTCGTCGCCAACGCGGGCATCCTGCCCATGGCGATGGGCAACCTCGACCCGATGGGTTTCGTCGACGCCGCCGACGTCGATCTGCTCGGGGTGATGAACACGGTCGCGGTCGCGATCCCGCATCTGCCCGACGGCGCCTCGATCATCGTCACCGGGTCGACCGCGGGCATGATCCGCGGTACCACCACGAGCCCGGACATGGGGCCGGGCGGCGCCGGATACGGGTGGAGCAAGCGGATCGTCATCTCCTACGTCGAGGAGATGAGCCTGCACCTCGCGCCGCGGAGGATCCGGGTCAACGCCATCCACCCGACGAACTGCAACACCCACCTGCTGCAGAACGAGGGGATGTACGGGGTGTTCCGGCCGGACCTGAAGGCCGACGGGAAGGCGCCGACCCGCGAGGACGCCGAACCGCTGTTCTCGCTCTTCCAGGCCATGCCGATCCCGTACATCGAACCCGAGGACATGGCCAAGCTCGGGGTGTTCCTCGCCGGCGACGACAGCCGTTACATCACCGGACAGCAGATCCGGGTGGACGCGGGTTCACTTCTCAAGTGGCCCAACGGGCCCGGGGGCTGACGCCACAGCCGATCGGGAAGCCGTGCCGGACCTTCTGGAGGGAGCGCGACCTTGGGGCAACTGATCATGCTCGGCACACTCATCGGTCTGGCGGTCCTCATCGTCGGTCTGGTGTTGTACTTCGACCCGGAGTCGAGGCGGTGAGCACCGAACTGACCACACCGCTGATCGTCGGGCTGTCCTTCGCCTACATCGGCGGCGTCCTGTTTCTGGCGTTCGGCGTGTATCTGAGCATCCGCCGCGGTCGGTTGCATCCGCTGCTGCTGGTGTCGATCTCGGCGATCTCGTTCTCGTGGATCGAGGCGCCCTACGACTGGGCGGTCTATGCCCAGTTCCCGCCCGCGCTGCCGCGGATGCCCTCGTGGTGGCCGATGAACTACACCTGGGGCGGTGGCCTGCCGTCCTCGGTACCGCTCGGCTACATCGCGTACTTCGTGCTGCCCGCGGTGATCGGTGCGGCGCTGGGCCGGCGGGTGATCCGGAAGTCCGGCTGGCGCAGGCCGCAGACACTGCTGGCCGTCGGATTCCTGGTCGGCTTCTGCTGGGCGCTGCTGTTCAACGGGTTCTTCGGTCCGCGGTTCGGGATCTTCTACTACGGCTACGTGATCGATGGTCTCGCGCTGTTCGAGGGCAGCAGGTTCCAGTACCCGGTCTACGACGCGGTCGCGATGGGCTTGCAGATGATGGTGCTGACCTATCTGCTCGGCCGCACCGATGAACAGGGCCGCAACGTCATCGAGATCTGGTCGGACAAGCGAGCCTCGGGCAAGGCCGGCTCCGCGCTGCTGTCGATCGTCGCGGTGGTGGTCGTCGGGCACGCCATGTACCTCGCGGTGTTCGCGCCGCATCTGGCGACGAAACTCGGCGGCTGGGTGACCGTCGGCCCGACCGAGCAACTGTTCCCCGGCATCGAGAATCAGCCAAGGTAGGTGACCATGGTGAACGCGGCAGTCGAGTTGTATTACGACCCTTACGATTACGCGATCGACGACGACCCGTATCCGGTGTGGCGGCGGATGCGGGAGGAGGCGCCGCTGTACTACAACGACAAGTACGGTTTCTATGCGCTCAGCCGCTACGCCGATGTGGCACGGGCGCTGCCGGACTGGCAGACCTACCGGTCGGGTAAGGGGACCACCGCGGACATCCTGTTCAACGACATCGAGGTGCCACCGGGCATCCTGCTGTTCGAGGACCCGCCGTTGCACGATCTGCACCGGCGGTTGCTGTCGCGGGTGTTCACCCCGCGCCGGATGCTCGCGGTGGAGGACTTGGCGCGCGGATTCTGTTCGCGCGCACTGGATCCATTCGTGGACGGTGCCGGATTCGACTTCGTCGCCGATCTCGGGGCGATCATGCCGATGCGGACGATCGGTTACCTGCTCGGCATCCCGGAGGAGGGGCAGCAGCAGATCCGCGACCGCACGGACACCAGCATCGCCGTCGAGGGCGCGGCCGGGGATGTGAGTGCGACGGTGTTCGCGGAATCGCTGGCACTGTTCGCCGAGTACATCGAGTGGCGGTCGACGCATCCGTCCGACGATCTGATGACCGAACTGCTCAACGCCGAGGTGGAGGAACCCGACGGCGGCACAAGGAGACTCGAACGCACCGAGGTGCTGGCCTACACCGCGATGATCGCCGGTGCGGGCGGTGAGACCACCGCGCGTCTCATCGGGTTCATGGGGGAGCTACTGGGTGGGCATCCCGACCAGCGCCGCGAACTCGCCGCGGACCCGTCGCTGATCCCGTCCGCGGTGGAGGAGACGCTGCGTTACGAGCCGCCGTCGCCGGTGCAGGCGCGCTACGTCGCGCACGACGTCGAGTTGTACGGGCGCACGGTGTCGGAGGGTTCGTTCATGTTGTTGCTCAACGGATCAGCGAACCGCGACGACGCGCGTTTCGAGGTTCCGGACCGCTTCGACATCCACCGCAAGGGTGGTCATCTGAGCTTCGGGCAGGGTCTGCACTTCTGCCTCGGTTCGGCGTTGGCGCGGCTGGAGGCCCGTGTCGCGTTCGAGGAGGTGTTCAAGCGGTGGTCGGACTGGGACGTCGACCACGCCAACGCGATCCGGGCCCGGACGTCGAGTGTGCGCGGGTGGTCACGGCTCCCGGTTGTCACCGCCTGAGTCCGCTGCTGCCTCAGCGGAATTCGGCGGCGACCGCGTCGAACGCCGCGATCGTGGCCCGAAGTTTGTCGTCCTCCTCGGGCAGCGCCCAACTCGACAGTTTGGCGGCGACGATCCCCGCGGACCGGTTGACGTAGATCATCTGCCCGTGAATGCCCAGGCACAACAACACATCGTCGCCCGGATAAGGCAGCCAGCACTTGTTGCGGTACATACCGCCGGGAAATCGGGCGGCGTCGCGGCCCGCGGCGAAGGCCGCACGCGAATCCGGTCCGCCTGCCCGCGTATCGGCGATCCACGAGGCCGGCACCACCTGGTGGCCGGTCAGCGAGACGCCGTCGTCGAGGTACAACGTGCCCACCCGCACGAGGTCGCGCAGACAGGCGTTGATGCCACCGTCGAACATGCCGGTGCCTTCCCGGTCCACGCCGATGACCGCGTCGGCCTGCGCGCCGATGCGGCTCCACAGCAGCGCCGACATCAACTCCGGCATCCGCATCCCGCCCGCGGCCTCGCACACCCAACCCAGGACGTCGGTCTCGCACGAGCGGTAGTCGAACGGCCCGCCGTGCGGACCCTTCTGACGCAGTGTCAGCAGGAAGCCGTACATGGTGTCGGGTAGATCCGCCACGGTGCGCGGGGCCCAGCCGATGGCCTGCTCGAGTAACCGCACCTCGGCGAGCGGGTCCAGGTACTCCTCGGAAAACGCGATGCCCGAACGCATGTCGAGCAGGTGACGCACGGTGGCGCCGGCGTAGCCGCACTGATCCAGTGCGGGCACGTAGTGGCTCAGCAGCGCGTCGGGGGAGAGTGCACCCTCGCCGACCAGCGCCCCGGCCACCGTCGCGACCAGCGTCTTGCTCACCGACATCAGCAGGTGCGGGGTGTCCGGGGTCATCCCGCTCGGGTACCGCTCCTCGAGCACCTCGCCGCGCCGGGTGACGATCCAGCCGTCGGTCGCGGTGGAATCCAGCACGTGGCCGACGGTGTCGCCGCCCGGCATCGCGATGGCCGACAGATCGGCGTCTCGCTGCGGCAGATCCGCGACCGGTCCGGAGCCGCGGGAGATGGTCGCGGTGGGGAGGAATTCGGCGAGGTGCTGGAAAGCCCAGTGCAGGTGGGGGACCGTCTGCCAGTTGGCCAGGGTCAGTTCGGGCGGGACGCTCACAACGACCGACCCTAGCGTCGCATCGCCGAATGTCCGGGCGTGGTCGCTCCGCGATGACAGACTGGGGCGCGTGGCCGACAAACCCAGATGCTGGTTGACCGACATGGATGGTGTGCTCGTGCGGGAGGAGCATGCGCTACCCGGCGCGGCGGAGTTCCTGGCCCGCCTCGTCGAACGCGAGCGGCCGTTCCTGGTGCTCACGAACAACTCGATCTTCACGCCACGGGATCTGGCCGCGCGGTTGGCGCGGTCCGGGCTGGTCGTGCCCGAGGATTCGATCTGGACCTCGGCGCTGGCCACCGCGACGTTCCTGCGCGACCAACTCCCCGGCGGCTCGGCCTACGTCATCGGGGAGGCGGGGCTGACCACCGCGCTCCACGAGGCCGGCTACACCCTCACCGATGTGGCACCCGATTTCGTCGTCCTCGGCGAGACCAGGACCTACTCGTTCGAGGCGATCACCAAGGCGGTCCGGTTGATCCTCGGGGGCGCGCGCTTCATCGCCACCAACCCCGACGTGACCGGTCCGTCGGCGGAGGGACCGCTACCCGCCACCGGATCGGTGGCGGCGATGATCACCAAGGCGACCGGCCGCGAACCCTATTTCGTGGGCAAACCGAATCCGATGATGTTCCGCAGCGCGCTCAACCGGATCGAGGCGCATTCGGAGGGCACCGTGATGGTCGGCGACCGCATGGACACCGACGTCGTGGCCGGCATCGAGGCCGGTCTGGAAACCATCCTGGTGCTGACCGGATCAACCAGCGTCGAGGACGTCGAGAGGTACCCGTTCCGGCCCAGCCGGGTGTTGCCGTCCATCGCGGAGGCGATCGACCTGGTCTGACCGGTCCGAAACTGGCCCCCGCGCGGCCGTTTCGCATAGAGTATCCAATATTGGCGAAAGGGTGCCCTATGCCTCCACGCGCAGCGACCAAGCGCACCGCCGTCCGCGCCGAAGCGGATGCGGCGCCGCGTGCGGATTTCGTGCGGCCCAAGACCGCGCAGCAGGCCGTGGCCGAGGCGCTGCGGCGCGACATCACCACCGGCAAGCTCGCACCGGGCAGCTGGATCGTGCAGGAGGCGCTCGCCGAACAGTTCGGCATGTCTCGCATCCCGGTCCGCGAGGCGCTCAAGACCCTGGAGGCCGAGGAGTACGTCACCTATGTCCCACACAGCGGATACCGGGTGGCCAAACTCGGACTCGAGGACCTGCTGGAGGTCTTCCGCCTGCGCGACATCCTCGAAGAGGAGCTGATCCGCGACGCGATGCCGCGGCTCACCGACGAGACCATCGACGCGATGCGCGCGGAGATGGCCGAGATGGACCGGGCCGCGGCCGCCGACGATCTCATCGCTGTGGGCGTGGCCAACCGCCGGTTCCACTTCCTGCCGTTCGAGGCGAGCCGGATGGCCCGCACCCGTCGGCTGGTGACGCAGCTGTGGAACACCGCCGACGCCTACCGACCGCTGTACGGCCATCTGATGGACCTGAGCAAGGTCAACAGCGAACATGTGCTGTTCGTCGAGGCGCTGGTGGCCCGCGACGTCGAGAAGGCGGTGGTGATCAACCATCAGCACCGGGTCCAGGCGGTCGGCCACCTTCGCGAGGTGTTCGCGCGGGAAGAGGCCGGACACCAGTCGTGACAGTGCGGAACCGGTTGGCGGGCTTGGGGTTGGACCTACCGGCGCCGCCACCTCCGAAGGGCGCCTACCAGCCGTACCGGTGGTGCGGTGACCAGCTGTGGGTCTCCGGCGCGACTGCGCGACGGCCCGACGCGCCCGCCCTGCGCGGTGTCGTCGGCGTGGACGTCACGGTCGAGCAGGCCGCCGAGCAGGCGCGGCTCGCGGCGCTGAACCTGCTCGCCGCGGTCGACGCCGCCGCGGGACTGGACGCCGTACGCGGCTTCGTGCATCTGCGCGGATACGTCCGGGGCGCAGCGGAATTCGACACCCATCCGGCCGTCATCGACGGCGCGTCGCGCTTGCTGCACGAGGTGTTCGGGGATGAGCGCGGCGCCCACGCCCGCACGGCGATCGGCGTCGCCTCGCTGCCCGGCGGCGCGTGCGTGGAGCTCGAACTGGTCGCCGCGATCGACCGCTGAGGTCACCGCATCCGGTGTGCCGTCCGTCCGATCGCCAGTCCCAGCAGCACCCCGGCCAGCATGGTCAGCAGCAGCGATACGTCATCGCCCGACGGCGCATATCGGGACGGGTACGCCGGCTCGGTGACGGGTTCGGGTGCCGGACCGCCTCCGGTGATCGCGGTGTTGAGCCGTTTGACGAACTGCGCGAGGATCCGGTTGCTCACCTGCGAGATCACTCCGCTGCCGAACTGCGCGATACGCCCGCCCAGTTCCAGGTCGGTCACCACGGTCACATCGGAATGTCCTGTGGCGGCAAGCGATTCGCGAGCGGTCATCGTCACCGTCGCCTCGGCGGACCCGTTGCTCTTGCGGTCGCGGGCCTGTCCGCGCACCACCATCTCGTGGCCGGCGTCGCTGCGGCTGACCACCGTCGCCGTCCCGGCCAGCGTCAACCCGACCGGGCCGACCTTGACCGCCACGCTGGCGTGGTAGTCGTCGCCGTCTCGGCGGTCGAGACTTGCGCCGGGGATGCATTCGACCACCTTCGGAATGTCGGTGAGCGCCGCCCATGCGGTGTCGAGCGGGGCGGCGACCGAGAACTCGTTGACGAGTCGCATGTGCATCTCCTTCTTCTCGGACGAGTTCGTCCGTTCCGGTTGTGGTCCCGGGCACACCACCCTACGATTGGATACGATATCCAAACGGTAGGAGGTCGAGCAGGTGTTGAGCAAGGGAGTCGGTCTTTTCCCGACCGAGCCCGTCGGAGCCATGTGTGACTACGTGCGGCTGTGCGAATCGCTCGGCTACGACAACGTCTGGTTCGGGGACTCGCAGAACATCTGGCGCGAATCGTCGACGGTGATGGGCGCGGCAGCGGTCGGCACCGAGCGCATCGTGTTCGGCACCGGCGTCACCAACGCCGTCACGCGGCATCCCTCGCTGCTGGCCTCGACGTGGGCGACGCTCGCCGAGTTCACCGGCGGCCGCGTGGCGCTGGGCATCGGTACCGGTGACTCGTCGCTGCGCACGATGGGGCTCAAACCGCAGAAGCTCGCCGAACTGGAGGAGTCGATCCGCCAGCTGCGCGCGCTGGTCCGTGGCGAGAAGGTGGTCGAGGCGACCAGCGGTGCCGACTTCCACCTCAACTACCTGACCGAACCGCTCGACATCCCGGTCTACATCGCCGCGTCGGCGCCCAAGATCCTGCGCATGTCGGGGCGCATCGCCGACGGCGTCATCGTCTTGGTCGGCACCGCACCGCATTTCATCGAGGCGGCGCTCGAGACGATCCAGGCCGGTGCGGCCGAGAGCGGACGATCGCTCGACGATCTGCACATCGTGCTGTGGACGCCGACCGCGATCGACGAGGACCGCACGCTGGCGCGGGATCTCGTGCGTGCACACGTGTCGCGGGTGGCGATCCGCCCGCTGCCCGCCAAGGTGGAGCCAGCCCTCGAGAAGGCGATCGACCGGATCCGCGAGTCCTACAACTACTACGAGCACATGAACACCGAGGCGTCGCACGCCGATCTGGTCCCCGACGAACTCGTCGACCTGTTCGCGCTGGCGGGCACGCCCGACGAATGCGCCCAGCGGCTCAAGGAGATCGAGGCCCTCGGCGTCGATCAGGTCTCCATCGTCCCGTTCGTCCGGCCGGGCGAGAGCCGCGCGCCGACCATCCGGACCTTCGCCGAGATCGTCGACGGACCTCGGCAGTGACGTCGGCCGGCGAGGCGGGGCCGCGCTACCCGGCGCCGGGGAGTGCGGTGGCGGGGGCCCCGCCGCCGTTGCAGCGGCCGCTGACGCCGGCCGACGGGGCGGTGGTGGACACCGCGGCACCGGCGCCGGCGCCGGACGCCGGACGTCCGTCGCGACCTCCGCAGGGGGGTTCGCGCAGCAGTGTGGGGGGCCGTGGTGCGCCGCGGTTGACGGCGGCGGCCGCCATGGTCGGTATCGCCGCCGGACTCGAACTCGCCGGGGTGTTGGCGCGTCGGTCCAGGGGTGTGAAATGTTGACGCAGATCACACCTATTCGTATGCTGTATCCAATATTCAGTTTACCGGAGGTTGTCCGATGATCTGGTCCCCCAAAGCTTTTGCCGCCCTCTTCGCCGCAGGAGCGCTCCTCTTCGGAGCCACCGCCTGCGCCGACGAATCGGCCGAACCCGCCGCGCAGGGCACCGACGAGCTGAGCATCTCGGCGACCGGCGTCGACAGTCTGCCGTTCATGGCGATCCTGCAGGCCGGCATCAACAAGGGCTGGTTCGAGGAAGAGGGTCTCAAGGTCGACCTGTTCTCCGGTGGCGGCGGCGGCAACACCCTGCGCGTGGTCACCAGCGGGGACGCCGACATGGCGATCGCGGGCAACACCTCGGTGCTGCTGGCCGCCCGCCAGCCCGACTCCAACCTCAAGGTCATCGCCCCATGGTTCCAGGTCAACGATTTCTCCTGGATCTCACCGCCCGGACGCACGCTCGAGGGCGCCACGCTCGGCTTCAGCTCGGCCGGTTCCTCGACCGAACTGATCGTCAAGGCGCTCGAGAAGAAGCTCGGCGTCAAGTCGCAGGCCGTCGGGCCGATGGGTGACAACTGGACCGCCGCCAAGGCCGGTCAGATCACCGCCGGCTGGGCCATGCAGCCGTTCATCGCGGACAAAGAGGCCACCGACAACGCGCAGGTGCTGGTGAACTCGCGCGAGGTCATCGGCGACATGCCCGCCGACCTGGTGGCGGTCAACGCCGACTACGCCGAGGCCAACGCCGAGAACCTGAAGGCCTTCTTCCGTGTCGCCGACCGCCTCAACAAGTGGGTCGTCGAGAACCCGGAGGAAGCGGGCGCCGAACTCGGCCCGCTGGTGAAGGTGAGCCCGCAGGTGATGACCGCGGCGCTGCGCAACACTCCCGACATCGAGAAGGGTTACTCGCTGACCGTCGACCCGGACGGTCTGAAGAACCTCTCCGAACTCATGGTCGCCGCGGGTCAGATTCCCGAGCCGGTCGACTGGGCCACGGTGCTCGATCAGCAGTACCTTCCGGACGACGCCCGCACCGAGTTCTGAGCGCGCCGGTCCACCCGCCCCTGACCACGATCGGAGTCCCGTGAACGCGACATCCCAGGGCATCGAGATGCGCGGCGTGTCCGTGGTGTTCGACGCCCCCGCAGGCAAGGTCACCGCCGTCACCGACGTCGACCAGGACGTGCCGCACAGCAGCTTCGTGTCCATCGTCGGGCCCAGCGGCTGCGGTAAGTCGACGCTGCTGGCCGTCATCGCCGGCCTGCAGAAGGCCACCACCGGTCACGTCAGTGTCGCCGGCAAGAAGGTGACGGGCCCGGACCCGAAGATCGGCGTTGTCTTCCAAGAGGATTCGACGCTGCCGTGGCGCACCGTCGAGGACAACGTCAGCTTCGCGATGGAGATGATCGGCACCGCGAAAGCCGAACGGCGCCAACGGGCCAAGGAGGCGATCGACCTCGTCGGGCTCAGCGGGTTCGAGAAGTCCTACCCGTCGCAGCTCTCCGGCGGCATGCGGCAGCGCGTCGCCCTCGCGCGCACCCTGGCGGTGCAACCCGAGGTGGTGCTGATGGACGAGCCGTTCGCCGCGCTCGACCAGCAGACCCGGCTCTTCCTCGGCGCCGAGGTCCGGCAGATCTGGGCCCGCACCCACCAGACCATCGTCTTCGTCACGCACGACATCAGCGAGGCGATCCTGCTGTCCCAGCAGGTGTGGGTGATGTCCTACCGGCCGGGGACGATCATCGACGTCGTCGACATCGACCTGCCCGCCGACCGCGACGCCGGGGTGGTGTCGACGCCGCGCTTCAACGAACTGCACAACCGCATCTGGGGATCGCTGCAGGCGGAGTCCATGCGCGGGTTCAAGCAGCAGGAGGCGGCGGCCACATGACGGCGTCGTACCTGGCCGAAGACGATCTACCCACCGAGACCGTGCCTCCGCAACCGAGCGAGCCAAGCCCCGCCCGCCGTCCCCGCAGGACGGGTGGTGCGCTGGTCAGCATCCTGTCCACCCTCGGGTTGATCGTCCTGTTCCTCGTGTTCGCCGAGATCGGTTCGGCGGCCGGGTGGTGGACCGAGCGGGTGCTGCCCGCACCGTCGACCATCTTCGGGGAACTGCCCGCCCTGTTCGCCGACCCGCAGTTCTGGCTCGACGCGCGCCGCACCGGGACGGAGGTCGCCGTCTCGATCGTGGCGGGCAGCCTGCTCGGTTTCGCGGCGGGGCTGACGTTCTGGAAGCTGCCTGCGGTCGGCCGGGTGTTCGAGCCCTACCTGGTCTCGTTCTACGCGGTGCCGCTCGTGCTGTTCTATCCGGTGATGATCGTGCTCGTCGGCATCAACGCGACGTCGGTGATCATCCTCGCGACGATCATGGCGGCCATCCCGATGGCGCTCAACACCGCGGTCGGCCTGAACACCATGCCGCCGGTGTACATGAAATTGGCTCGCTCACTGAAGGCCTCACCGCGCCAGACCCTGTTCGCGATCGCGATCCCCGCCGCGGGCCCGTTCATCGTCGCCGGGCTGCGCCTCGCAGTGGTCTACGCGCTGATCGGCACGATCGCGATGGAGTTCACCACCGCCCAGGCCGGGCTCGGATACCGGATCCGCTATCTCTACGAGATCTTCGACAACGACCTGATGTTCGCCTACATCCTCGTGGTGCTCGGGCTGTCGATGATCCTGACCGTGCTGCTCGCACTCGTCGAACGGGTGCTGCTGCGGGGGAGGAAGGCATGACCGCCACACTGCCGCGCACCAGTGCCGCCGCACCCGCCGCGCACCGCATCCGCACGCTGCTGGGCAATCAGCTCGTCGGCGCGGTCGCACTCGCCGTCCTGGTGGGGATCGGCTGGGAGATCATGTCCAGCCTGACGTTCGTGATTCCCTCCCCGGTGCAGACGTTCACCGTGCTCGTCGAGAACCTCGCGACGCCAAGCTATCTGTTCGATCTGCGGGTGACCGCCCAGGCCGTGCTGCTCGCCTTCGTGATCGGAACCGCCGTCGGCGGCGGTATCGGCCTGCTGCTGGGGCTCTCGCCGCTGCTGCGCCGACTGTTCGAGCCGCTGCTCATCATCCTCAACGGGGTCCCGAAGATCGTGCTGTACCCGGTGCTGCTGCCGATTTTCAGCCTCTCGGGCTCCAAAGTGGTGATGGGCGTGCTGTTCGCGCTCTTCCCGGTGCTGATCAACGTCTCCACCGGTGTGCAGGAGATCCCGCGGGTGTACTGGAAACTCGCACGCTCGGTGCGGGCCAACGCGTGGCAGACGTTGACGCACATCATCTTCCCGGCGATTCGACGGCCGCTGCTGACCGGTATCCGGCTCGCGGTCAGCCTCTCGGTGGTCGGCGTGGTGCTCTCGGAGTTCTTCGCCACCCGCCGCGGCCTCGGCCGGGTCGTGCTGCAGTCCTACAGCCACGGCGACTACCCGTCGATGGTGGCGACCATCATGCTGCTGATCACCATCTCGTTCGCGATCTCGGTGGCGTTGTGGCAGTGGGAGAAACGGCTACATTGAGCTACATCGGCACGTCGGTGCGGCGCCGCGAGGACGAGAGGATGCTCGCGGGCCGCGGCCGGTTCCTCGCCGACCGCGCGGCCGGCGCGCACCACGCGGTCTTCGTCCGCTCCAGTGAGGCGCACGCCCGCATCGACCACATCGACACCACCGCGGCGACGCGCATGCCCGGAGTCCTCGGGGTGTACACCGCGGCGGACCTCGGACTGACCGGTGCGGCGATCCCCGCACTGACCGTGCCCAACCCGGAGTTCACCGCAGCGACGAACTGCTTCCTGGCCGACCAGCGCCTGCCAGTGCTGGCCGACGACACCGTGCACTACATCGGCCAGCCGATCGCCGTCCTGGTCGCCGAGGACCGTTACCGCGCCGAGGACGCCCTCGAAGCCGTCGAGGTGCACTACACCCCACTGCCCGCGGTCACCGACCCGGTCGCCGCCCTCAGCCGGGACAGTGCGGTGCTGTTCGGGCACCTGGGCTCCAATGAGGCGGCGCGACTGGAGTTCTCGTTCGGCGACCCCGAGAAAGCGATCGCCAGCGCCGCGCACGTCGTCGAGGGCACCTATCGGATGAACCGCCACGGCGCGATCCCGCTCGAGGGCCGCGGCGTCCGCGCCGCCTTCGACCCCCAGCGGCAGCGGGTCGAGGTGTGGACCTCCACGCAGATCCCGCACACCGTGCGCAACGCGATCTGCGCGGTGACCGGGTGGAGCCAACAGGACATCACCGTCGCGGTGCCCGACGTCGGCGGAGGGTTCGGCACCAAGGCCAACGTCTACGCCGAGGAGATCGCGCTCGCCGTACTGGCCCGAAAGACCGGCGGCCCGGTCGTATGGGTGGAGGACCGGCAGGAACACCTGATCGCCAGCGCGCAGGCCCGCGATCAGGTGCACCACACCCGGCTCGCCGTCGACGCCGACGGCCACATCCTGGCGTGGGAGGACTCGTTCGTCGCCGACATCGGCGCGGGCAGCCTGTGGGTCGCCGGGATCGTCGCCAACACCGCGATCCACCTGCTCGGCCCGTACCGGGTGCCCGCCGCCCGCATCACCGGACGCGCGGCGCTGACCAACAAAACCCTCACCGCGCAGTACCGCGGGGCGGGCAGACCCGAGGCCACGTTCGCGCTGGAACGCAGCCTCGACGCCGCGGCCCGCCGCCTGGGCATCAGCACCGAGGAGATCCGTCGGCGCAACCTGCTCACCGCCGCCGACCTGCCCTACGCGCGTCCGCTGCCGTACCGCGACGGGGTCCCCATCTCCTTTGACGGCGGCGACTACCGTGCCTGCCTGGAGTCGGTGTCGAAGCTGTTGCCGCGCAGCGAGATCGAGCGGTATGCCGCCGGCTACCCGGACCATCGCATCGGGTACGGACTGTCGTCGTATCTGGAGGCCACCGGCCGCGGTCCGCACGAGACCGCCCGCATCCGGTTGCTCGCCGACGGCGGCTTCGAGGTCACCGCCGGCGCCGCGGCCGCCGGACAGGGCCACGAGACCGTCTTCGCGCAGGTGGCGGCCGAGGCGCTGGGCGTACCCATGCACTGTGTGCGCTACGTGCCGTCGGACACCGAGCGGCTGCCCGAGGGCGTCGGCACCTTCGCGAGCCGGTCGGCGATCCTGGCCGGCTCCGCGGTACACGAGGCGGCCAAGAAGCTGATCGGCGCCGCGGTCGAGCACGTCCGGCGACTGCTCGGCGTCGACGGCCCGATCGACTACGCCCACGGCGTGTTCCGCGCCGGTCGCCGCGCGATGAGCTGGCCCGAGATCGCCCGCGCCCAGGCCGTCGGCGGCGACGCCGAGACCGGCGCGGCGCTCGACGTCACCGCCGTGTTCCGGGTCGAGACCGTCACGTGGACGATGGGTGTGCACGCCGCGATCGTCGGCGTGCACCGGCGCACCGGTCTGGTGACCGTGCTGCGGTACGCGGTGTCGCATGAGGGCGGCCGCGAGATCAACCCGCGCATCGTGGAGGGTCAGATCATCGGCGGTGTCGCGCAGGGACTCGGCGGCGCGCTGTTCGAACAGTGGCGGTACTCCGATGCGGGACAGCCACTCTCGACCACGTTCGCCGCCTATCACCTGCCCCTGTCCACTGACGTGCCCCGCATCGACATCGAGCACCTGCACGTCGACACCCCGGTCAACCCCATCGGGGTGCGCGGGGCGGGGGAGAGCGGCACGATCGCGGTGTACGCCGCGGTGGCCGGTGCGGTCGACGATGCGCTCGGCGGCGCCGTCCACGTGGACAGCACCCCGATCCGCCCCGGCGACCTGTGCCGCGCGATGGCCGGGGAGTCGCGGTGAAGCCCGCCGAATTCGCCTACCACCGCCCGGGATCCGTGGCCGAGGCGCTCGAGCTGCTGGCCGCCGACCCGGACGCCAAGCTGCTGGCCGGCGGACAATCGCTGCTCACGCTGATGAACCTGCGGTTGGCGCGGCCGTCGGCGATCATCGACATCGGCAGGCTCACCGAGCTCACCCGGATCTTCGACGACACCGACGATCTCATCCTCGGCGCGCTGGTCACCCACCGCACCGTCGAGGTCGACCCGCTGATCGCCGCGCGGGCGCCGCTGCTGGCCGACGCCGCCCGCCACATCGGACACGTCGGGATCCGCAACCGGGGCACGATCGGCGGGTCGATCGCCCACGCCGACCCGGCCGCGGAGATGCCGCTGGTCACCCTGGCGCTGGACGCGACGTTCCACGTCGAATCGGCGGTGACCGGACGCCGGACCGTGGCCGCCGAGGACATGTTCGTGTCGTTCTACACCAACGGGCTGGAACCGCACGAAATGCTGACCTGGATATCGCTGCCCGCCATCCGGCCCGATCAGGGCTGGGGTTTCGTGGAATACGCGCCGCAGCACGGGGATTACGGACTGGCCGGGGCGGGTTGCCTGCTCACGCTGGACCAGGACGGGACCGTGGCGGGGTTGCGCGCGGCCGTGCTGAGCGCCGCCGACCGGCCGCTGCTGTTCGTCGGCGACGAGGCCGTCGGCGTGCGTCCCACACCGGCGCTCTGGCGCGACCTCGCGCAGACGTGGGCCGCCCGCACCGAACCTGCAGCCGAGGACACCGACTACGCGCGGCGGCTGTGCGCCGAAGCGCTCGTCGAGGCGCTCACCGCCGCGGCGGGCCGCGCCGTGCGAGAACAGGAGTCCGCCCATGTCTGAGTCTCCCGCAGCCGTCGCGGTGTCGGTGACCGTGAACGGTAGGGCGGTGTCGCGGTCGGTACCCCCGCGACTCACCCTGGCCGACTTCCTGCGCGACGAATTGAACCTCACGGGAACACATCTGGGCTGCGAACACGGGGTGTGCGGCGCCTGCACGGTGTTCGTCGACGGCCGCAGCGCACGCGCCTGCCTGATGCTGGCGGTGCAGGTCGACGGTGCGCGGGTGGACACCGTCGAGGGGCTCGACGTCTTCGAGGAGACCGGCCGCCTGCGCGAGGCGTTCTGCGAACGTGGCGGCCTGCAGTGCGGATTCTGCACACCGGGATTCCTGGTCACGGCCGTCGAATTGCTGCGCGACACCGACGCCGACAAACCGCTGACCGAGCAGACCGTGCGGGAGGCGTTGTCGGGCAACATCTGTCGGTGCACGGGCTATCAGGGCATCGTGGCTGCGGTGCTCGACGCGGCGAGCCCGCCGGAGTAATGGGCTCCGGACCCCGCATCGCGCTGCCCGCACTGCTGCAGCCGGTGGGGCGCAGCAGGTGGGGGATGGCCGCCGCGCTCGCGGGCACGCTGGGCGTGCTGCTGGTCGTGCCGCAGATGCAGGGCCGACCGTCGCTGGGTTCCGCATTGGCGCTGGGCTTCGTGCTGACCGCGGTGCCGTCGCTGCCCACCGCGGGGCGTCCGGCGCTGGCGACCATGGCGACGCGCGCGGCGGCCGTACTGGTCGGCGGCGTCCTGGTCGTCGTCTGCGCCGACCGGCCGGTCAGCCTGGCCGTGGTGACCGTGGGTGCGGCGGTGTGCGGTGCGCTGATCGACCGGCTGGGAGCCACGGCGGGCCTTTCGGTGGTGTTGATCGCGATCGACTCCGGATCCGACGCGTCGCCCGCGACGCTGTGGCCCTACGCGATCGGTGCCGCGACGGTGTTCGTGGCCTGGACGGTGTGGCGGCTCGCCGCGAACCTGCTGCACAAGCCGCCACCGGACACCGCGCCCGCGCGCACGATCGACCGGACACATGCGGTGCGGGTGGCCGTTGCGGTCGCGGCGGCGGTGGCGCTGGCGGACTGGCTGCCCGACGGTTTCGTCGGCGGGCACTGGCTGGTGACCAGTGTGTTGCTGACCATCCAGCCCGGCCGGCCCGCCACCCGGGTGCGGCTGGTCCAGCGGCTGTCCGGCAACGCGGCGGGCGCCGTGATCGCCGCGGCGCTGCTCGGCGCCCAACCGGCGGTACCGGTCGCGGTCGCGGTGACGGTGGTGCTGTTCCTGCTGGCGATCGCCCTGCGGCCGGTGAACTACACCTGGTGGGCGATCACCGGCCCGCCGGTGCTGCTCGTCATCAGCGAGTACCCGCACTGGTTCCCCTGGTACGAGGGCGGCGTGCGGCTCGCGATGAACCTACTGGGCGCCGCGATCGTCGTGGCCGTCATGTTCCTGGCGCCCAAGGCGTGGACCGTCTTCCGTCAACCAGACACATCCGATACTGTATACAGAATCCAATACAAGGAGGTGCCGTGACGACACTGCTCGTGGAGGACATCGGGCTGCTCATCCACGGCGACCCCGACGTCGCCCCGGTGCGCGACACCACGCTCGTCGTCGAGGACGGGGTGATCGCCGGGATCGGCACCGACCATCCCGCACCCGATCAGGTGCTGTCGGCGGGTGGACTCGCCGTCATGCCGGGTCTGGTCGACGGCCACGTCCATCCCACCTTCGGTGAGTGGACCCCGGCCCAGGACGCGATCGGGTGGATCGGCAACTACCTGCACGGCGGGACCACCTCGATGGTGTCCGCGGGCGAATTGCACATCCCCGGACTGGCATTCGACGCCCTCACCCCGGAGCTGGTGCTCTCGATCGCGATCACCAGCAAGCACACCACCGGCCGGATGCGGCCGTCGGGGGTCAAGGTCAACGCGGGCACGGTGCTGCTCGTGCCGGGGATGACCGAAGAGCACTTCGACCGCGCCCATGCCGAGGGCATCGATCAGCTCAAGTTCATCTTCTACGACTGGAACCGGTTGGGGGACGGCGAAGCCCAGCGCTACATGCAGTGGGCCCACGACCGCGCGATGACCGTCAAGATGCACTCGGGCGGGGTGTCCCGGTCCGGTTCCAGCCGGGTGGCCGGCAGCGACGTCGTCACCGCGGTGCGGCCCGACATCGTCGGCCACATCTCCGGCGGACCGATCCCCGCGCCCGACGCCGACATCGCCGCGATCATCGCCGACCTCCCGTCGGCGTACGTGGAGGTCTGCAGCTCGAACAACTACCGCGCCACCAAATTCGTCGCCGAACGACTCCTCGAGCGCGACGAGGTGCGCCGTCTGACCCTGGGCACCGACACCCCGGGCGGGACCGGCGTCATCCCCCGCGGGATGCTGCGCAACATCTGCTATCTGGCGTCGGTGTGCGGGGTCGACCCCGTCGCCGCGGTGGCCGCCGCCACCGGTCAGACCGCGCGCGCACACGGACTCGACACCGGGGTGCTGGACGTCGGACGGCCGGCCGACCTGATCGTGCTGGGCCCGATCACCGGGTCGACGGCCACCGACGCGTTGGAGTGTTTCGCGCTCGGCGATCTGCCCGGGATCGCCACCATTCTCGTCGACGGTGTCGCGCTGGTCGAGACACGCAGCCAGCAGACCCCGCCGCCGAGTCGCTCGGTCACCTGGAAGTGCGCCGCCGCGCACCAGCCGCCCCTGACCGCCCCCGCCACCCGCAGCACCGGCTGCTGCTGACCTCTGAGGAGATCCGTTGTCCCGCAACGTGACCGAACCGATGTCACCCGACGCGCTGGTCGGGATCGATGCGCTGCTCAGCGACGAGGAGCGCCAGATCCGCGACACCGTGCGCGCACTCGTCAAGCGCCGCATCAGCCCGGAGATCGCCACCTGGTACGAGAACGGCGAGCTGCCCGCCCGCGAACTGGCGCGCGAACTCGGCGAACTGGGCCTGCTCGGCATGCACCTGCAGGGCTACGGCTGCGCGGGCACCTCGGCCGTCGCGTACGGTCTGGCCTGCCTGGAACTCGAGGCGGGCGACTCGGGCATCCGGTCACTGGTCAGCGTGCAGGGCTCGCTGGCGATGTACGCGATCCACGCCTTCGGCAGCGAGGACCAGAAGCAGCAGTGGCTGCCCCGCATGGCGGCCGGCGAGGCGATCGGCTGCTTCGGCCTCACCGAACCCGACCACGGCTCGGACCCGGCGGGTATGCGCACCCGCGCCACCCGCGACGGTGACGACTGGATCCTCAACGGCGCGAAGATGTGGATCACCAACGGCTCGGTCGCCGACGTCGCGGTCGTCTGGGCCCGCAGCGACGACGGCATCCGCGGCTTCGCCGTCCCCACCGACACGCCGGGCTTCACCGCCCACACCATCAAATCGAAGATGTCGCTGCGCGCGTCGGTCACCAGCGAACTGGTCCTCACCGACGTCCGGCTGCCCGACAGTGCGCGGCTGCCCGGCGCCACCAGCCTGCGCGCCCCGCTGAGCTGCCTCAACGAGGCCCGCTTCGGCATCGTCTTCGGCGCGCTCGGTGCCGCACGCGACTGTCTGGAGACCGCATTGGACTACGCGCGCTCACGGCGGCAGTTCGACCGCGCGATCGCCGAATTCCAGCTCACCCAACAGAAACTCACCGATTCGACGCTGGAGTACGGCAAGGGCCTGCTGCTCGCGCTGCACCTGGGCCGGCGCAAGGATGCCGGCGACATCGCCGGGCACCAGGTCAGCCTCGGCAAGCTCAACAGTGTCCGCGAGGCACTCGACATCGCGCGCACCAGTCGTACGATCCTCGGCGCCAGCGGCATCACCTCCGAGTATCCGGTGATGCGTCATGCCAACAACCTCGAATCCGTGCTCACCTACGAGGGCACCAGCGAGATGCATACTCTCATCATCGGCCAGGCGTTGACGGGGATGTCCGCGTTCCGCTGAGCGCTAGTACAGGAGGACCGGTGGCCAGCACCAAACGGGAAGCCGTCGACGACCACTTCGTCACGGCGATCTCGGACCTGTCCGGCACCACCGCGGCGCGCCGCGGTGACGACGATCCGGTGCGCGACGGATCGACGGTCACGGTGCGCGAGGCGCTCACGCTGTTCGACGCCGCGCTCGGCAGCCGACACCTCGACCTCGCCGCGCGCTGGCTGCGCGCCCACGGCCGCGGCTACTACACGATCGGATCGTCGGGCCACGAGGCCAACGCCGCGGTCGCCGCGGCGCTGCGGCCCACCGATCCCGCACTGCTGCACTACCGTTCGGGCGGGTTCTTCCTCGCCCGCGCCCAACAGGTCGACAATGGTCCGACACACGACGGCCTGTCCGCCGCGCTGCGCGATGTGCTGCTCGGCCTCGTCGCGGCCACCGAGGAGCCGATCTCCGGTGGCAGGCACAAGGTGTTCGGCCGCGCGGACCTCAACATCATCCCGCAGACCAGCACCATCGCCTCACATCTGCCGCGCGCGGTGGGGGTCGCGTTCTCCACGGCACGCGCTCGCAAACTCGACGTCGCGTGCCGCTGGCCCGACGACGCGGTCACCGTCTGCAGCTTCGGCGACGCCTCGGTCAACCACTCCACCGCGGTCGGGGCGCTCAACACCGCGATGCACACCGCCTACCAGGGCATGCCCATGCCGCTGCTGTTCGTCTGCGAGGACAACGGCATCGGCATCTCGACCAAGACGCCGCGCGGCTGGGTGGCCCGCACCTACGGCGCGCGCGAGGGTCTGCGGTACTTCGCCGCCGACGGCTCCGACCTCGTCGGCAGCCTCGAGACGGCGCGCACGGCCGCGGACTGGGTCCGCGCGCAGCGCCGCCCCGCCTTCCTGCACCTGTCCACGGTGCGGCTGATGGGCCACGCCGGCTCCGACTACGAACCCGCCTACCGCCGACCCGACGAGATCATCGCCGACTTCGACCGCGACCCGCTGCTGTGCACCGCGAAAATGCTTGTCGCCGAGGGCGTCCTGACACCCGCGGAGGTGCTGGACCGCTACGAGGACACCCGCCGCCGGGTCATCGACATGGCCCGCGACGTCGCCGACCTGCCCCAGCTCGACAGCCCCGACGCGGTGCTGCGTCCCCTGCGCGACAGCCTCACCGAGGCGGTGGCCGCATCGCAGGAGCCGTATCCCGCTCGCGAGGCGCCGTCGACGCCGATGACCGTCGCGCAGGCGATCAACCGCGCACTGGCCGACACCCTGGCCCGCCACCCCGAGGCACTCATCTTCGGCGAGGACGTCGCCCGCAAGGGCGGGGTGTACGGCGTCACCCGCGGCCTGCAGCAGAAGGCCGGTCTTGCACGGGTTTTCGACACGCTGCTCGACGAACAGGCCATCCTGGGGCTCGCGCTCGGCGCCGGCGTGTCGGGTCTGCTGCCGATCCCCGAGATCCAGTACCTGGCCTACTTCCACAACGCCGCGGACCAGATCCGCGGTGAGGCCGCCACCCTGCAGTTCTTCGCCGACCGCCAGTACCGCAACCCGATGGTGGTGCGGGTCGCCGGCTACGGCTACCAGAAGGGGTTCGGCGGACACTTCCACAACGACAACTCGATCGCGGCGATGCGCGACATCCCTGGCGTCGTGATCGCCTCCCCGGCCCGGCCCGACGACGCCGCGGCGATGATGCACGCGTGCGTATCCGCCGCGAAAGACGCCGGGGCGGTGTGTCTCTACCTCGAGCCGATCGCGTTGTACCACACCAAGGATCTGCACACCGACGGCGACGAGCAGTGGCTCGCCCCGCTGCCGCAGGCCGGCGCCCCGATCGGCCGGGCGCGCACCTACGGCGACGGCGCCGACCTGACGATCCTCACGTGGGGCAACGGATTGTGGATGAGCCTACGGGTCGCCGCCCGGCTGGCCGGTATGCACATCGCCGCCCGGGTGGTCGATCTGCGCTGGCTCGCGCCGCTGCCCGTGGCGGACATGCTGCGGGAGGCCCAGGCCACCGGACGCGTGCTGATCGTCGACGAGACCCGCGCGACCGGCGGGGTCGGAGAGGGTGTGCTCGCGGAGCTGATCGCCCACGGCTATACCGGCCGGGTCGACCGGGTGGCCAGCCGCGACAGCTTCATCCCGCTCGGCGACGCGGCGCTGCAGGTGCTGCTGAGCGAGGAGACCGTCGAGACCGCCGCCATCAAGCTGGCCCGCACGGGCCGTGGGTGACCGCTTGCTAACTTGATCGGATGTCTGTATCGGGTCCGGTCCGGCCGCTCGCCGGAGTGCGCATCGTCGAGATCTCCAGCTTCGTCGCGGTGCCGCTGGCGGGGATGACGTTGACGCAGCTCGGCGCCGAGGTCATCCGCGTCGACCCCATCGGCGGGGCCGCCGACTACCGGCGCTGGCCGGTCACCGAGGCCGGGGACAGCATCTACTGGGCCGGGTTGAACAAGGGCAAGCGGTCGGTCGCGGTCGACATGCGCTCACCCGAGGGGCAGCAGCTGGTGACCCGGCTGATCGCCGACGCCGGTGTCCTGATCACCAATGTGGCGGGGCGGCAATGGCATTCCTATGACGCGCTGATCGAACACCGGCCCGACCTGATCCACGTCGAGGTGTCGGGCCGCGCCGACGGCGGCACCGGGGTGGACTACACCGTCAACGCCGCGACCGGTTTCCCGCTGGTGACCGGGCCCACCGAGATCGCCACCCCGGTCAACCACGTGCTGCCCGCCTGGGACGTCTCCTGCGGGCTCTACGCCGCCCTGGCCGTCGTCACCGCGCTGCGGCAGCGCGACACCACCGGTGCGGGCGCCAGGATCAGCATCCCGCTGGAGAACGTGGCACTGGCCACCGCGGGTAACCTCGCGTTCCTCACCGAGGCGATGGTGACCGGGGAAACCCGTCCGCGCGTGGGCAATTCGCTCTACGGCACCTATGGGCAGAACTTCCGCAGCCGCGACGGCGCGGCGTTCATGGTGGTGGCGCTGACGAACCGGCACTTCCGCGACCTCGCCGCGATGACCGGAACCACCGACGCCGTCGCCGCACTCGGCGAGGCGCTCGGCGCCGACTTCACCGACGAGGGGGAGCGCTACCGGCACCGTGACGCCTTGACCGGCCTGTTCACCGTCTGGTTCAGCGGACACACCGCCGACGAGGTGAGCGCCGCGCTGTCGGGAACCTCCGTGCTGTGGGAGCGCTACCGCAGCTTCGCCGAGATCGCCGCCGACGCCAGGGTCACCGCGAACCCGCTGTTCACCGAACTCGACCAACCCCGCATCGGCACGTATCTGGCACCCGGGCTGCCGATCGCCGTCGACGGCGTCTACCCGCCTGCGGTCCCCGCGCCGGCGCTCGGCGACGACACCGCCGCCGTCCTCGGCGAGTGGCTCGGCATGGACACCGCCGACATCGACCGGCTGACGCAGGCCGGCGCCGTCGCAACGGGTTCCGACGCGTGAGCCGGCTCCTCGACCTGCTCGACATGGCCGCGGGTGACCGCGCGGACACCTTCGTCGGGCGGGCGAGCGGCCCCGACGGCAAGCGCGCCTACGGTGGCCAGTTCGCCGCCCAGAGCCTCGCCGCCGCGGCGCGCACCGTCGGCGCCGACCGGCCGCCGGCGAACATGCATCTGCAGTTCCTGCGCGGCGGGGAGGCCGGCGACCCCGTCGACTACACCGTCACCGCGGTCTACGACGGGCGGACCACCGCGGCCCGCCGCGTCGACTCGCGCCAGGGAGAGCGGCTGCTGACCACCGCGACGGTGTCGTTCGCTGCGCCGATGCCCGGGCCCGAACACGGCCACCGGTCGCCGTCCGGTGGTCCGGACCGACTCGAGCGCACCGGGCCGCCGGGACCGGCGCCGTCGTTGCCGCTCGACGAACTCGACATCCGCATCGCCGACACCGGCGCGGGGGAGCACTTCGTGCGGCGCCTGTGGTGGCGCGCCACCGTCGCGCTGCCCGACGACGCGCTGGTGCACACGCTGATCGCGGTCTACGTCACCGACCTGTACATGATCGACCCCGCCCTGCAGGTGCACGGACACTCGATGCGGGCGCGGACCCACCGCAGCGGTACCACCGACTCGTCGGTGTGGTTCCACCAGCCCGTGCGCGCCGACGAGTGGAATCTGCTGGAGTCCTCGTCACCGGCCGCCGCCCGCGGCCGCGGCGTCATCACCGCGAGCCTGGTGCGTGCCGACGGGGCCGTCGCGGCGACCCTGGTCCAGGAGGGGCTCATCGCGGAGCGGGAACCGCGCTGACACCCGCTCCCGCAACCGCCGCCGCAGCAGCGTCATCGCCTGGGTGAGCGCCACTCCCACGACGAGCGAGGCCGCGACCCCCACCCCGGGGTGCCCCTCGAAGAGCGCGTACACCTGGAAGTGCGTCAGGTAGGTGTAGAGCGACGCCTCGGCGACCACCCCCGCCACCACCGTGAGACCCGCCGGGCAGCGCAGCGCGGGCAGCCAGATCAGCAGCAGGAAACCCGCCAGCACCAACGCCTCTCGGTTGCCGTTGGCGAAGTAGCCGTGCAGGCCCACCGCGACCACGACCGTCACCGCGACCCGCTGCCACGTCGTGGAGGACTTCGCCGCGGCCCACCCCGCCGCGAAGAACCAGAACGTCAGCATCGTGAACCAGGCGTCGCGGCCGAAGTCGAGGCCGAGGACGTCGTAGCGCAGCGCCAGCCCGATTGCCAGGAACAGCGCGGCGAAGGCGAACGGCCGCCGCCGCTCGGCGCGGTCGACCGCGGGGACGGCGATGAGCGCGGCCAGCGCCACCAGCGTCCACACCAGCACTTCGACGAACCACAACCGGCCCGCGGTCATACTGTCGTCCGGACCGAGGAACTTGTTGCCCAGCACCAGGTTCGAGAGGTGATAGTCGTCGGTCACCAGCAACGCGAACGCCACCCACACCACCGCCGGAACCGCGATCCACCCGATCGTGGTGCGCAGGTGGCGCACTCGGTCGGTGCGGGCGGCCGGCGTCAGGCAGAACCTGCCGAAGTTGTAGCCGGCGATCCCGAGCAGCACGTGCGCGCCGCCCCACAACTCGTACAGTTCCGCATGCGATCCGACGATCAGCACGATCGCGATGGCGCGCAGCGCGACGCTGGTCTCCAGCGTGGCCGTCCAGCGCCTGCGCCTGGGCGCCGCGCGGGCCTGCAGATCGCGCAACGGGATCCGCTGCCAGTCCGCGGGCAGCGTGCCCAGGGCGCGTTCCAGCCGGACCGACATCGCGACGTAGGTCAGCGAATTCCCGCCGAGGTCGACGAAACTGGCGTCGGGGTCGATGCGGTCCCGGTCGAGGTGCAGCACCTCGGCGACCGCCGCCGTCAGATCCGGCACGGGGGGTTCGGTGTCGATGCCGGCGGCCAGTGCGCGCACGGCGGGGTAGTCGGGTTTGCCGGTCGGCAGCATCGGCAGTGCGGGCACCGCGACCGCCTGCACCGCGCTCGTCGGGACGCCCGCGGCCTCGGCGGCCAACTGCGCGACCTCCTCAGGACGGTGCGGTTCGGCGGCGGCGACGACCAGCTTGTCGTCGACGTCGGTGCACAGTGCGTCCACGCCGTGGCCGCGCAGCGTGGACTCGAGCCGTTGCAGATCGATGCGCAGGCCGTACATCTTGACGAACCGGCTGCTGCGGCCGATCACCTCGTACAGGCCGTCGGGTCGGCGGCGGGCGATGTCGCCGGTGTGCAGTGCGTCGAGTTCGGGGCCCCGGGACAGGTCGGCGGGACCGTACGCGTACCCCATCATCACGTTGGGTCCGCGGTAGACGAGTTCACCCGCGGCGTCGTCGGCCGGCCAGCCGTCCAGCGGTTCGATCGCGAACGACCCGCCGGGGATGGGGATTCCGATGCAGCCGGGGTGCTCGGCAGCGAGCTCCGGCGGCAGATACGCCATGCGGGCGGTGGCCTCGGTGGCGCCATACATGACGAACAGCTGCCAGCCGCGCGCGGCGCCGAGGTCGGCGTAGCGGCGCACCCGCTCGGGCGGCAACCGGCCGCCGGCCTGGGTCACGTAGCGCAGATGCGGCAGTTCCATGGCGTCGAAGCCGACGTGGTCGAGCAGTTCGAACGTGTACGGCACCCCGGCGAACGAGGTGCCGCGGTGCTGGCGGAACAACGCCCAGAACTCGTCGTCGACGACCGAGCGTTCGGTGAGGATCAGGGTGGCGCCGCGCAGTAGATGGGAGTGCACGACCGAGAGTCCGTAGCAGTACGACATCGGCAATGTCGTTGCGGCGCGGTCATTTTCGTCGATGCCGAGGTAGTCCGCGATCGCGGCCGCGTTGCTGAGGAGGTTGTGCCGGGACAGCCGCACCGACTTCGGGGCGCCGGTGCTGCCCGAGGTCGACAGCAGCAGCGCCAGGTCGTCGTGCAGGTCGTGCACGCTGCCGTCGCGGCGGATGTGCGGTCCGTCGGCGTCAACGACGACGTCGGGGTCGTAGATGGTCACCAGGTCGGTGTGGTCGCGCCCGGCGGGGACGGGCAGCACCACGTGGTTCGCGGCGAGCGCCCCGAGGTAGTGCACGAGAGTCGCGATGTCGTTGCGGGTTTCGAGCAGCACCAGTCGCCGGGTGGCGCCGAAGTCGGTGGCTGCGACCAGGTCGGCGAGTTCGCGGTAGGACAGCCGGCGCGTCTCGGTGAGGACCGCGGGATGCTCGCCGGGGGACCGGAGGTGGTCGACGAGTGTGCTCATGGCAGGACCGATCCGCGGCCGACGACCTCGATGTGGACCTTGGCGTCGACCGGCGGGGGTGCGAGGCTGTGCTGGCGTACGACGATCGGGGCGGTGTCGCCGCCCGGGTCGATCGTGAGCAGCACGTCGTGGCCGAGGAACTCGACGGCGAGCACGGTCGCGACCCCGTCGAGCCGTTCGCTGTCGGAAACCGGTGTGGCGGTGAGTTGTTCGGGCCGCAGCAGCAGGGTGGCCGCACCGTCGGGCGCTGTGACGGGGATACGGCCCAGCGCGCAGTCGGCGACCTCCGCCGTCACGGTGCACGGCAGCATGATGCAGTCGCCGAGGAATTCGGCGGTGAACCGGTCCACCGGATACCGGTAGACGTCTTCGGGCGCGCCGACCTGGGTGAAGCGTCCGTCGCGCATGACCGCGACCTGGTCGGCGACCGACAGCGCCTCCTCCTGGTCGTGGGTGACCAGCAGCGTGGTCACCCCGGCCCGCGCGAGCAGTCCGGCGACGGCCTTGCGGGTGGCCGCCCGCAACCCGGTGTCCAGCGCGCTGAACGGTTCGTCGAGCAGCATCAGGTCGGGTTCGCGGGCGAGTGCGCGGGCCAACGCGACGCGCTGCTGCTGTCCGCCGGACAGTTCATGCGGACGCCGGGTGGCGAAACCGGCGTCGAGCGAGACGGTTTCGAGCAGTTGCGCCACCCGCGCGCGCACCGCGGCGCTGCGCGCGGCGCCGGGCAGCCCGTAGGCGATGTTCTGGCCGACCGTCATGTGCGGGAAGAGCGCCCCGTCCTGCGCGACGTACCCGACGCTGCGCCGGTGCGGCGGCACCGGCCTGCCCGCACCGGCCACCCGCCGCCCGCAGATCGCGATGGTGCCCGCGTCGGGGGTCTCGAAACCGGCGATGAGCCGCAGCAGCGTGGTCTTACCGCATCCGGACGCCCCGACGATCGCGGTGAGGCCGCCGGCGGTCAGGTCCAGGTCGATGTGGTCGAGCACCGTGGTGCCGCCGAAGGATTTGGCCAGACCGCGGGCCTCGAGGACGGCGGTCACCGGGCGACCGCCTTGGTGGACTGCCGCAGCAGGATCAGCGTCACCGGGATGGCGAGCAGGACCAGTGTCAGCGCGTACGGTGCGGCGGCGGCGTAGTCGAGTTCGCTTGCGTACGACCAGAACAACATCGACAGGGTGCGGGTGCCGGTGGGGGCCAGCAGCAGCGTCGCGGTCAGTTCGGTCGCCACGGCGACGAACACCATCGCCGCGCCCGCGGCCGCGGCGGGTGCGGTCAGGCGCAACGTGACCCGCAGGAACGTCACCGTCGGTGAGCGGCCCAGCGACCGGGACGCCTCCTCGAGGCCGGGCGGCACCTGCGCGAGGCCGGCGCGCACGTTGACCAGAGCGCGCGGCATGAAGAGCAGGACGTAGGCGGCCACGATCAGCGCCACGCTCTGATAGAGCGGGCGCATGGTGTGGATGGTGACCGTGACCAGCGCGAGCGCGGTGACGATGCCGGGCAGCGAACTGGTCACGTAGTTGGCGCCTTCCACCGCGCGGGCCAGCAGGCCGCTGGAGCGCACGGCGACCCAGGCGACCGGGAACGCCAGCACCGTTGTCAGCGCGGCGGCGGCCGCGGCCAACGCCACGGTCTGCCCGAGCGCCGTACCGAGGTCGTCGAGCGCCCACACCTGCGCCCCGCCGATCCACAACCACCGCACGATCGTCGCGCTCGGTACGCCGAGCGCGAGCACCGCCAGACCGGCGAGCGCGGCCTGTGCGGGAATTCTGTACCTGCCCAGGCGAATCGGGGTCATCGCGCGCTGCGCGCCCGAACCGACCCTCGCATAGCGCGCCTTCCCGCGCGCGGCGGCCTCGGCGAGGAGCAGTAGCAGGCACAGCAGCACCAGGACACCGGCGAGCATGCTGCCCGCGGCACCGTCGAACGTCACCTGGAACTGCTGGAAGATCGCGACGGTGAAGGTGTCGAACCGCACCATCGCGAACGCGCCGAACTCGGCGAGCAGATGCACCCCGATGAGCAGCCCGCCGCCGAGGATCGCCAACCTCAACTGCGGCAAGACGACGCGGACGAAGACCGCGGGCGTATGCGATCCCAGTGTGCGGGCCGACTCCTCGACGGCGGGGTCGAGCCGGCGCAGCGTCGCGGCCACCGGCAGGTACATGAACGGGAAGTACGACAGCGTGGTCACCAGCACCGCCGCCCACAAGCCGTGCAGGGACGGGATCACCCCGACCCAGGCGTAGCTGTTGACGAACGCGGGCACCGCCAGCGGGGCGACGAACACCGGACGCCACAGGGCGCGTCCGGGCAGGTCGGTGCGCTCCACCAACCATGCGACGCCGACGCCGAGCACGACGCACAGCGGAACGGTGACCGCGACCAGGGCGACGGTGTTGATCAGCAGTTCGCCTACGCGCGGCCGCACGACGAGTTCGTAGGCCCTATCCCACCCGACCGAGATCGCGCCCCACACCACATATCCCAGCGGGATCATGGTGGCGGCGACGAGCACCGCCACCGTCCCGGACACCAACGGACCCGGCCGGGTCGTCGCCTCCGACCGCGGTATCGGTGTCGCGGTGGCTGGAGCGGGCGGGGCGGTGGCGACCACCTACAGCAAGCCAGCCTTCGTCATCAGGTCGGTCACCTTCTGGGCGTCGAGCGTCGACGGGTCGACCGGCGGCGCCTGCAGCGAATCCAACGGCGGCAGCGCGGGATTGGCGGGCACGCCGCTGGCGACCGGGTACTCGAACGACGTGCCCTTCTCGAGCACCTCCTGACCGGCCCTACCGGTGACGAACGTGAGGAACTGCTGGGCCTGGTCGATCTTGTCGCTGGAGGCGAGCACGCCGCCGCCGGAGAGGCTGACGAAGGCGCCCGGGTCCTCGTTCTTGAAGTAGTGCAGCGCGGTGTTGCCGCTCATCTCCTTGGTCTTCGACTGATCGCGGAACCAGTAGTAGTGATAGATCACGCCGCCGTCGACCTCACCGGCGTTGACGGCCTTGAGCGTGGCGATGTTGTCGTTGTAGAGCGTCGCGTTGGCCTTCATCCCGGCGAGCCACTGCGCGGTGGCGGGTTCACCCTTCAGCTGCAGCAGCGCCGCGACGATCGCCTGGAAATCGGCCTTCGCAGGCGGTGCGCCCCAGCGGCCCTTCCACTCGGGCTGCTGTAGGTCGAGCAGCGACTTCGGCAGCTGTTCGGGGCGCAGCCGGGACGGGTTGTAGACGAACACCGTGCTGCGGGCCGCGACGCCGGTCCACTTGCCGGTGGCCGGACGGTACTGTGCGGGCACCTGGTCGATGGTGGCCTGCGCCAGATCGGCGAACAGCCCGGCGCGTTCGACGGCGGCCATGGCGGGGGAGTTCTCGGTGAGGAAGACGTCGGCGGGGGACTCGGCGCCCTCGGCGACGAGTTGGTTGCCGAGCTCGGTGTCACCGCCCTGGCGGTAGGTGACCTTGATGCCGGTCTCCTTGGTGAACGCGTCGATCCACTCCTTGGTCAGCGATTCGTGCTGAGCGTTGTAGATCAGCAGTTCGTCGTCGTCACCGGATCCCGAGCAGGCGGTGATCGATACGAGCACCGCGCAGACGGCGGCGATCGCGCTCCAGCGGGTGCCTCTCCGACGTGGTCGCATTCAGGAATCCTTTCCGCGCCACGGGCGCCATCTGAGGCTTACCTAAGGGAAGATACCCTCCGCTAACCTCTGTCCGAACCGGGTCGGGAATCCCTCTTTACGTATCGAGCAGAGCTAAGTAGCTGTCACGATGCGATCACGATTTCTTGAGGGCTGCTTGCGCCGTCCTTATCTCTCGGCGCGCGCTCTTATCCTCCGCTCAAGAATCGGCGCGGGTTCGAGACGGAGATCACGGCCTTTCTTGTAACGTTTTTCTGAGGGTGAACAGGGCGTTCCCGCGTCCGTTCCGGGGCAGTTGCGCGCCGCGTACGTTGTCTTGGGGTCGCGGGGAATGCGACCGCTCCCTACCTGAGACGAGGAAAATCCGACATGACGATGTCCACGAAGACTGCGCGCCGAGGCATTGCCGGTGCGTTTGCCGCCGCCGCGCTCGGCGGTGTTGCCGCCGCAACCATCGCACTGCCGTCCGCGGCTGCGCAGCCCGCGGTGTGCAATGCCGGCGGGTTCGCCACAACCGCGGGCGGGGTGCTCAGCGCCGCCGGGGGCTACCTGAGCACGCACCCGGGCGCCAACGACGTGTTGACCCGGGCGGCGTCGCAGCCGGCCGGTGAGGGCGAGGCGTCGGTGCGCGCGTACTTCACCGCCCATCCGAACGAGTTCCTCGACCTCCGCAACATCGCCCGGCCGCTGATCGATCAGCGCAACCAGTGCGGTGTGACGGTGCAGCCGGGCCAGCTGGCCATGCTGTTCGACGCGCTCGCCTGATGAACGCCGAACCGCCGCCGCAGCGATGCTGCGGCGGCGGTTCGGTGACTCGGTTCGGGGCGTTACAGGCGGCCGTACCGGCTGCGCACGAAGCTGTAGGCGCCGAACGCGGCGATGCCGATCGCGGCGATGATCAACAGGAACTTGCCGAAGGGCGCCTGACCGAGGGTCTTGACCGCGGCATCGAGACCTGAGGCCTTGGCGGGATCGGCCTGCAGCGTCGCGACGATCACCAGGATGCCCGCACCGGCGAGCACCAGCCCCTTGGCGACGTAGCCGGCGATGCCGACGGCGTTGATGCCCGTGCCGCCCGACACCCGCAGGTCCTTGAGGAACTTCTTGGTCGCGCCCTTGTAGACGTGGTAGCCGCCGACGGCGATGACGCCGAGGCCGACGACGATGAGCAGCAGCTTGCCCCACCCGTGCTGCATGAGTTGGGCCGACATCCCGGAGTTCTGCTGACCGCTGGACTGCCCGCCGCCGGTGGCGAACTGCATGGCGGAGAACGCGATTGCGAAGTTGGCGATGGCGAGGCCGACCGCTTTGGCGCGCTTCCAGGCGGGGGAATCCTCACCGGCTGTGCGTTCGCCGGGTTTGGCGCCGATGACGGCCTCGGCAAGCCGCCACAGTCCGAGCGCGAACAGGCCGATGGTGGCGATCCACAGCACGACCTTGCCGCCGGTCTGGTTCGCGAGTGTCGCGAGCGCGCCGGACTGGTCTGCGTTCCCGCCGCCGCCGAGGGCGATCTGCAGGATGATGTAGCCGACCAGCAGATGAAGGACACCGCTGGCGGCGAACCCCGCCCGCGCGGCGTATTCGAAGGCGTTGCTGTCGGTGGCCCGGTGCACGGCACCGTGCATGGTGGAGTGGGTCCCGCCGTAGCCGGGTCGGGCGCTCATGGACATGGAAACCTCCTGCGTCGGTGCACGGTTGGTGAGGGGTCCCCCTTTTTGACGAGCGTGAAACTCTGCGGTGCTGCCTGGGGGTCCCTTCCGTCACATCTGCACCACGAAGCGGGAGGGATGTCGTCGTCAGATGTGATGTCGCCGGCGATATCGGGGTCGCCGCTGGCCGCCTGTGGATGAATTCGCCGCTGGGGATAACTGGCCGTTGTGACGGCCGCGGTGTCGGTGGGCTTGCGCAGCCTTGCGGCATGACTTCATGGACACGTGCGCAGATCGGCGCGCTGGGGGAGGACCTCGCCGTCGAGCATTTGCGATCTCTGGGAATGCAAGTACTCGAACGCAATTGGCGCTGCCGCTACGGCGAACTCGATGTTATCGCCACCGACCCCGCCACGCGGGCGCTGGTGTTCGTCGAGGTCAAGACCCGCACCACCGACCAGTTCGGCGGAGTGGCCGAGGCGGTGACGCCACAAAAGCTGCGCCGGCTGCGGCGACTGGCCGGCCTCTGGCTGGCCGGTCACGACGAGCACTGGCCTGCGGTGCGCATCGACGTCATCGGCGTGCGGATCGGCCGTCGGGCCACCCCGGAGATCTCCCACCTGACGGGGGTGGCGTGATGGCGCTGGGCAAGGCCTTCTCGGTCGCGGTACTCGGCCTCGACGGGGTGATCGTCGAGATCGAGGCCCACATCACCTCGGGGTTGCCCGGCGTGCATCTGGTCGGGCTGCCCGATACGGCGCTGCAGGAGTCCCGCGACCGGGTGCGTGCCGCGATCCTCAACTGCGAGAAAGACTGGCCGATGACGCGGCTCACGCTCGCGCTGTCGCCCGCCACCCTGCCGAAGGTCGGATCGGTGTACGACCTGGCGCTCGCCTCCGCGGTGCTGTCCGCACAAGGCAAGAAGGAGTGGTACCGGCTCGAGAAGACCGTCCTGCTGGGTGAATTGGCGCTCGACGGTCGCGTCCGCCCGGTCAAGGGCGTGCTTCCCGCGGTGGTCGCGGCCAAACGGGACGGCTGGCCGACGGTGGTGGTGCCATGCGACAACCTCGCTGAGGCCAGCCTGGTCGACGGCATCGAGGTCTTCGGCGTGCGCACCCTCGGACAGCTGTACGACTGGCTGTCGGGGAAGGAGGATCTCGAACCGCGGGTCAGCGCGCCGCCGGCCGCGGCCCCCGAGTGCGCCGACCTCGCCGACGTCGTCGGCCAGACGGCGGCGCGCTACGCCGTCGAAGTCGCCGCTGCAGGCGCCCACCACCTCATGCTGACCGGGCCGCCCGGTGTCGGCAAGACGATGCTGGCGCAACGACTTCCGGGGCTGTTGCCGCCGCTGTCCGAGCAGGAGTCCCTGGAGGTGACGGCGATCCACTCGGTGGCCGGGCTGCTGACCGGGGCCACCCCGCTGATCACGCGTCCACCATTCGTCGCACCGCACCACACGTCCAGCGTCGCCGCCCTCGTCGGCGGAGGGTCGGGGATCGCGCGCCCCGGGGCGGTCAGCTGTGCGCACCGCGGCGTGCTCTTCCTCGACGAGTGCGCCGAGCTGGGGGTCAGCGCGCTGGAGGCGTTGCGAACCCCGTTGGAGGACGGGGAGATCCGGTTGGCGCGGCGCAACGGCGTCGCCCGCTACCCGGCCCGCTTCCAACTGGTGCTTGCCGCCAACCCGTGCCCGTGTGCCCCACCCGATCCCAAGGACTGCATCTGTCCCGGCGGCGCCAAGCGTCGGTATCTCGGGAAGCTGTCGGGTCCGCTGCTCGACAGGGTGGACCTGCGGGTGGAGTTGCAGCCGGTACGGGCCGGTGCGTTCGCGCCCGAGGCGGGCGAGCCCACCGCCGTGGTGCGCGAACGCGTCGCGGCCGCGCGCGCGGCGGCCGAGGAGCGGTGGCGGCCCTACGGCATCCGGACCAACGCCGAGATCAGTGGCCCCCTGCTGCGCAGACGGTTTCGCCTCCCGGCCGAGACCATGGCGCCGCTGCACACCGCGGTGCAGCGCGGACTGGTGAGCATCCGCGGCGTCGACCGGTCGCTACGGGTGGCGTGGACGCTGGCCGATCTGGCCGGACGGACATCGCCGATCAAGGACGACGTCGCCATGGCGTTGAGTTTCCGACCCACCGAGGGGGGACGATGAGCACCGACGTCGAACGCGCGTGGGCGTACCTGTCGCGGGTCGCCGAACCCCCGTGCCCGGAACTGGCTGATCTGGTGGCCACCGTCGGCCCGGTGGAGGCGGCGGACAAAGTCCGCCGCGCCGACTTGGACAACGATCGGCTCAAACAGCGGACCGAGGCGCGCCGTGAACACGCCTGTGCGCAAGCCGATCTCGGCGTCCTGGCACGTCTGGGTGGACGGTTGATCACCGAGTCCGACGACGAGTGGCCGCTGCTGAACTTCATGGCGTTCGACCGCATCGAGCACAACAAGCGGCCGCAGGGCCATGCGCCGCTGGTGTTGTGGGCGGTGGGCGATGTCCGGCTCGACGAGGTGGCCCACCGGTCGGCGGCCATCGTCGGCACCAGGGCCGCCACCGCGTACGGCGAACACGTGGCGGCGGATCTCGCCGCGGGGTTGGCGATGCATGACGTCGCCGTGGTCTCCGGCGGGGCGTTCGGGATCGACGGCGCCGCGCACCGGGCGACGCTGGCCAGTGACGGGGTGACGGTGGCGGTGGTCGCCGGTGGCCTCGACGTGCCGTATCCGGCGGGGCACGCGGGGCTGCTGCGCCGGATCGCCGAGGAGGGGTTGGTGCTCAGCGAGTATCCGCCCGGGTCGCGGCCGACGCGCAACCGGTTCCTCACCCGCAATCGGCTCGTGGCGGCGCTGTCGGGGGCCACCGTGGTGGTGGAGGCCGGCGCCCGCAGCGGTGCGGCCAACACCGCGGCGTGGGCGGAGGCGCTCGGCCAGTCCGTCTGCGTCGTGCCCGGTCCGGTGACGTCGGGCGCGTCGGTCGGGTGCCATCGGCTGTTGCGGCGCGGGCAGGGGGCGACCCTGGTCACGTGCGCCGAGGAGGTGATCGAGATGGTCGGCCGAATCGGGGAGTTGGCGCCGGAAGAGCAGGGGCCGTCGTCACCGCTGGACGGGCTCAGCGACACCGAGCGGCGGGTCTACGACGCCCTGCCCAAACGCGGGGCGCGCAGCGCCGATGAGGTGGCGTTCGCCGCGGGAATACCCGCCCACCAGGTCATCGGGCCGTTGGCGATGCTGGAGGTGGCAGGCTTGGTGGTCCATGAGGCGGGCCGGTGGAAGGTCGGGGGCAGACGGTAGGTCCCTGCGTGGACCGGGCCGCTCGTATGGTCGAAGGAACCGTCGAGAGTTTGGAGGGCAGTTGTGGCTGGACGACCGGTGCACACGTTCGAGGTGGTGCGTACGGAACAGATCGCACCGCACATGGTTCGCGTGGTGCTGGGCAACAACGGGTCGACCGGCTTCGACACCTTCACCCCGAACGACTTCGCCGACGCCTACGTCAAGCTGGTGATCGTGCCGGACGGCATCGATGTGGCCGCGCTCGAGCAGCCGCTGACCCTGGACAGCTTCAAGGAGCTGCCGCCCGAGAAGCAGCCGGTGGTGCGGACCTACACCGTTCGCAAGGCCGACCCGGAGCGCGGCGAGGTCACCATCGACTTCGTCGTGCACGGCGAACACGGTGTCGCCGCACCGTGGGCCGCGGGGGCGCAGCCCGGGCAGCCGGCCTACCTGATGGGTCCGAGCGGGGCGTACAGCCCGGACCCGGCCGCCGACTGGCACCTGCTCGCCGGTGACGAGTCCGCGCTGCCCGCCATCGGGGCGGTGCTCGAGGCGTTGCCCGCCGACGCGGTCGGCAAGGTGTTCGTGGAAGTCGCCGGTCCGGAGGATGAGATCGAGCTGCCCGCACCGGAGGGGGTGTCGGTGAACTGGATCTACCGCGGCGGCCGCGCGGACCTGGTGCCGGAGGAAGCCGCCGGTGACCACGCCCCGCTCATCGCCGCGGTGAAGGAGACCGCGTGGCTGCCCGGTCAGGTGCAGGTGTTCATCCACGGCGAGGCCCAGGCGGTCATGCACAACCTGCGGCCCTACATCCGCAAGGAGCGCGGCGTGGAAGCGAAGTGGGCGTCGTCGATCTCGGGTTACTGGCGGCGCGGCCGCACCGAGGAGACCTTCCGCCAGTGGAAGGCCGAACTGGCCAAGGCCGAAGCCGCGGGCTGACGCGCGCGTCTGCGCCCGCGCCACCGCGCGGGCTGGCACGCTGAGGGGCATGGCGTTCGGCGACTACCAACTCGAGATCTACCTGCAGGGGCTCTCAGGCATCATGCCCAAACTCCCCATGACGTTCGCGGAATGGGAAGCCAAGGCGGAGTCGGCGATGCCGCCGTCGGTGTACTCCTACGTCGCAGGCGGGGCGGGGGACGAGCGTACGCAACGGGTCAACCGCACCGCCTTCGACAACTGGGGTCTGGTTCCGCGGATGATGCGTGCCACCCGCGACCGCGACCTGTCGGTGGAGATGTTCGGATTGTCGCTGCCCGCACCGGTTTTCATGGCGCCCATCGGGGTCATCGGGATCTGCGCGCAGGACGGCCACGGCGATCTGGCGACCGCACGCGCCGCCGCCCGCACCGGGGTGCCGATGGTCGTGTCCACGCTCACCGAGGACCCGCTGGAAGACGTCGCCGCGGAATTCGGCGACACCCCGGGCTTCTTCCAGCTCTACACCCCGACCGACCGGGAGCTGGCCGCAAGCCTCGTGCACCGCGCCGAGGCCGCCGGTTACAAGGGCATCATCGTCACCCTCGACACCTGGGTGCCCGGCTGGCGGCCCCGCGACCTCTCGACGTCGAACTTCCCCCAGTTGCGCGGGCGGTGCCTGTCGAACTACACCAGCGATCCGGTGTTCCGGGCCGGTCTGGCCCAGCCGCCGGAGGAGAACCCGCAGGCCGCGGTCCTCAAATGGGTGTCGCTGTTCGGCAACCCGTTGACGTGGGAAGACCTGCCGTGGCTGCGGTCGCTGACGACACTGCCGCTCATCCTCAAAGGCATCTGCCACGCCGACGACGCCCGGCGCGCCAAAGACGAAGGCGTCGACGGCATCTACTGCTCCAACCACGGCGGACGGCAGGCCAACGGCGGGCTACCCGCGATCGACTGCCTTCCCGCAGTGGTGGAGGCCGCCGACGGGCTGCCCGTGCTGTTCGACTCGGGGATCCGCAGCGGTTCGGACATCGTCAAGGCCCTGGCCCTCGGGGCGACCGCCGTCGGCATCGGCCGTCCCTACGCCTACGGGCTCGCCCTCGGCGGCGTCGACGGCGTCGTCCACGTGCTGCGCGCCCTGCTCGCCGAGGCCGACCTCACCATGGCCGTCGACGGCTATCCGACCCTGGCCGATCTCACCCCGGACACGGTGCGGCGCGTCGGGTGGACACCTGCGCAGGCTCTGTCACGGTAAGGGCGTGGAGTCCGTCCTCGACGAGTTCGACCAGTACCTCGCGCTGGAGCGTGGCCGCTCCGACCACACCCGGCGGGCATACCTCGGCGATCTGCGGTCGCTATTCGCGTTCCTCGACGAACGGGCCCCCGGCGCCGGTCTGAGCGCGCTGACGCTGCCGGTGCTGCGCTCCTGGCTCTCCGCACAGGCCGGCGCCGGAACCGCGCGCACCACCCTGGCCCGCAGGACGTCGGCGGTGAAGACGTTCACCGCATGGGCGCTGCGGCGCGGGCTGCTGGACACCGACCCCGCGGTCCGGTTGCAGCTGCCCAAGGCGCGCCGGACCCTGCCCGCGGTACTGCGTCAGGACCAGGCCCACGACGCCCTCGCAGCCGCCAGTTCCGGTGCCCAACAGGGTGATCCGCTGGCCCTACGGGACCGGCTGATCGTCGAGATGCTGTACGCCACGGGCATCCGCGTCAGCGAGCTGTGCGGCCTCGACGTCGACGACGTCGACACCTCCCGCCGCCTGCTGCGCGTCCTCGGCAAGGGCGACAAACAGCGCACCGTCCCGTTCGGCGAACCCGCCGAGGTGGCCCTGCACGCCTGGCTGAGCGGCGGCCGGCCCGCGTTGGCCACCGCCGAATCCGGACCCGCGCTGCTGCTCGGCGCCCGCGGGCGGCGGCTGGATCCCCGCCAGGCCCGCACCGTCGTGCACCAAACGGTCGGCGCGGTCGACGGCGCCCCCGACATCGGCCCGCACGGCCTGCGCCACAGCGCCGCCACCCACCTGCTCGAGGGCGGCGCCGACCTGCGGATCGTGCAGGAACTGCTCGGGCACTCCACGCTCGCGACCACCCAGCTCTACACGCACGTCACCGTTGCGCGGCTGCGCGCAGTGCACGATCAGGCCCACCCGCGGGCCTGACGGGCGATTTCGGCGTACTTTCATCGAATGTCGCTCTACCGTCGCCTCGACCGCCGCCTCGAAGAGCAGGCCGACAACGCCGGACCCGTCCGCGGCACCTTGTCCCTGGGCCGCATCGCGATGATCTGGCTGGCGGCCAACCTCGTGGTGACCACCCTGCTGACCGGCACGCTGCTGCTGCCCGCCGTCGACTTCGCGACCGCGCTGACGATGATCGTGCTCGGCACCCTCTGCGGCGCAGTGGTCCTCACGCTCGTCGGCAACATCGGCACCCGCACCGGTCTGCCGACGATGGCGCTGACACGGGGCGCGTTCGGCACCCGCGGCAGCCTGCTCCCCGTCGCGGCCAACGTCGTGATCCTGATGGGGTGGAGCTGGGTGCAGGCGATGCTCGCCGGGGTGACCGTCGACTACCTCGTCGAGGACCTTACCGGTTTCTCCAGCCCGATCCTGTTCTCGGTGCTGTGTCAGACCATCGTCGTGCTGATCGCGATCCTCGGCCACGAGGGCATCGCCAGGGTGGAGCCGTGGCTCGCCGTGCTGATGCTGGTGGTGATCGCGTGGATCTTCGTCGTCGCGTTCGCGAAGTTCAGTCCCGCTGCGCTGCAGAATATCCCGGTGGACGCGTCGATCGGGTTCACCGCGGTGACCGTGCTCGACATCGTCATCGCGACCGCGATCTCGTGGACGGTGCTCTCCGCCGATTTCAACCGGTTCGCGCGGTCGAGCCGGGCGGGCATCGTCGGGTCCGGTGTCGGCTACACGCTGTCGACCGTCACGGCGATGACGTTGGGCGTCACGGCGATCGGCTACGTGATCCTGGACAACCGCGAGGCCGTCGCGTTCGACCCGGCCGCGATCGTCGGTCCGTTCGGCGCCCCGCTGGCGATCGTCATCTTCCTGTCGGTCATGGCCACCAACACGATGGTCGTCTACGGCATGACCACGTCGGTGGTCAACGCGCCCGTCGGCGCGCGACTGCGCTTCCTGCCCACGGCGCTGGTGCTCGGGCTCGTCTCGATCCTCGGGTCGACATGGCTCGGTCTGCTCGGGCAGTTCACCGACTTCCTCACGGTCATCGGGGCGTTCTTCGTCCCGGTCTTCGCGATCATGATCGTCGACTACTACCTGGTGAAGCGGTCCGCGTACGGCGCGGATCTGCTGCGCGCCCGCGGCGGGCGCTACTGGTACACCGGCGGCGTGAACTGGATCGCGGTGGCCGCGTGGGCGATCGGCGCCGTCGCGTCCTATCTGATGACCTACGTGTGGCCCAGTCCGATCGGCGCCACCATCCCGGCGTTCGCGCTGACGTTCGTGCTGTACCTGGCGGCGATGTGGCCGCGGCGCGCGGCACGCGAGGACAGCGTGCACCTCGCGGAGGTCCGGGGTGCGTGACCTCAGCCACCCGATCGCGACCGGGATGCAGGTCTACCCCGGCGATCCCACTGTCGCTGTGGAACCGGCGCTGCTGCTGGCGCGTGACGGCGTCGACGTCGCGGCACTGCACCTGGGCTCGCACACGGGCACCCATCTCGACGCGCCGTCGCACTGCATCGCCGGCGCACGGACGACAGCACGAATCACGTTGGACGAGTTGGTCGATGAGGCGCTGGTGGTCCACCTCGATGCGCTGAAGCCCCGGACGGTCTACGGCCTGACCGAGATCGAAGCGGCCCTGTGCGGCGGGCTACCCGACCGGGTGCCCCCGATCGTGGTGCTCGACACCGGGTGGGCGACGCACTTCGGCAGCGCCGCCGCGCTGGACCACCCGGCGCTGTCCGTCGACGCCGCAACGGATCTGGTCCGTCGCGGGATGCGCGTGCTCGCCGTCGACACCCTGAGCCCCGATCCCACCGGCGGAGGCACCGACTTCCCGGTGCACCAGGTGGTGCTCGGCGCCGACGCGTTGATCGTCGAGAACCTGTGCCACCTCGACGGGCTGCCCGCGAGGGTGCGGATCGGGTTCTTCCCGCTCCCGATCGACGCCGACGGTGCGCCGGTGCGGGCGGTGGCCTTCGAGCCGCTCAGCGGAGCAGGCGGATGACCTCCGCGAGATCCGGCATCGCCGACGGCCGGTCCGCCCACTCGTCGAACACCGTCCAGTAGCTCACCCCGAACCGGCGGCGCCGTTCGACCAGCGCCTCGGCCATCTGCTCGTGCGTGCCCAGGAGGACGAAGGGGGAGTCCAGCAGCTCCTCCGGACGCACACCGCCGATCGCCTCGGCGAGATCTGTCGCGGCGGCGTGCCGGTCCCCGGTCACCACCACCGCCTGGATCAGCGCGTTGAGTTCGATGCGGTCGAACCGGTCGCCCGCCGCGTCGCGGACCACGGCGATCCGGTCGTGCAGGCCGTCGGGCCCGAAGTGGGTCAGCGCGACCCGCGTGGCGTCGTGGTTGTGAGTGTCGTGGTTGTGAGTGATGCCCGCGAACCCCGCGATGTCGGCGACCCGCCCGGCCAGCCGCAGCACCCGGTCACCGTTGCCGCCGATCAGCAGCGGAACCCGGTGCGGCGGCGGGGCGAGCAGCGCGCCCGGCCCGGCGTGCACCCGGTAGAAGTCCCCGTCGACGTCGACCGCGGCACCGTCGAGCAGCGCCCGCACGATCATCGTCGACTCCTCGAGCCGCCGAACCCGGACACCGCCGCGGTCGAAGGCGATGCCCGCGCTGTCGTACTCCGACTTCATGTGTCCCGCACCGAGTCCCAGCTCGAAGCGCCCACCGGACACCGTCGCCACCCCGGCCGACTCCCGGGCGGTCTCCACGGGGTGACGAAAGTCGTTGTTGAGCACCAAGGTTCCGACGTGCAGCCGGTCGGTGGCCGTCGCGGCGGCGGTCGCCCCAACCAACGGTGCGATGGCGGGCATCAGGTGGTCGGCGAATGTCAGCACGTCGAACCCCGCGGCTTCCACCTCTCGGGCGAAGTCGCGGGCCTCGTCACCCGCGCGTGGCCGCGCGGTGGTCAGGCCGAAGCGGAACGGACGCATGCCCCCGATTGTGCCGCGGCGCAAGCTCAGTGGGTGAGCATCACGTACTGCGCGGTGGCGCGTTGACGCGCGTCCTGGACCGTATCGGCCGCGGCTTCGGCCACGTAGCGGTCGAATGCCGCGACGCAGTAGCCCATCGGCTCGCCGGACGACGGGACGACGCTGTCCACGCAGCGGCTGACGGGCAGACCCTCGATCGGCCCGGCGTCGGTGCCGGTGGCCAGATACTCGGCCGCGAGGCCGGTCACCAGGTCCTCGGCCGCCTGTGGGTCACGGGTCTCGTACACGTCGGCATGGGCGAATGCGGAAGCGGTCAGCCCGGCTTCGGTGAACAGGCCCGCTGATTCGGCGGGGGAGTCCTGAAAGTGCAGGGTCGCGTGCGGACCGTAGCTCCCGGGCAGCGTCGCGGTGACCTCGTCGGCGGGCAGCGGGACCGTGCGGGCCGCCAGACCCGACGGGTCGACCGGCAGGCCCGCGAGCTGGAACGGCGGCGTGGGCGCGAACCGGTCGATCAGTGGCCGTTGCCGGTCCAGTGCGCCCGCGATCAGCCGTGCTGCCGTGTCCACCCCGTCGGCGGCCATGGCGCGCTCGGACAGGACGTAGGGGCCGTGGGCGGTGATGGACCGGACATAGGTCACCACCCGTCCGTCGTCCTCCTCGATCACGGGGTTGCTGAACGCCGCGGTCTGCGGATGGCCCGGGATCGACGCGGGGACCACCGGACCGCCGGGCACCGTGCGGTGTGCCAGCGCATCGGCGAACTCCCGTGCCGCCGCGGCGGCCACGCCCGGATCGGCGAACCGCAGCACCGTGTGCTGCAACTCGAGGTCGTCGGCCCACCGGGCCGTGCTGAAGCCGTCGATCACCTGATGGCGCGACGCCACAACGCCCAACTCCTCGGGGAACACCGACTGCGCGGTCTCGGGGCCGTCGATGACCACGGCGCTGGTGTCGAACAACCCGATCAGCCGCGGATCCACCTCCCACGGACCGACGACGAAGTCCGCCATCCGCCGGGCTTCGGCCGCGGCGCCCGCCTGCGGTGAGCCGGCGATGCCGAGCGGAACGGCAGGCGTCGTGGGATACGCCCCGACGTCCAGCCGGGTGGCTCCCTCGACCGGTTCGGCGCCGGCGACACCCGCCGGTACGGCCATGAGAACAGCGGCGGCCACGAGCATCGACCGGATGTGGGCTCTACCCCCCAATGTGCGCACGACGGGCAAACTTACCGTGCATATGCAACACCTAGCCCCATATGTCCAAATTGCCACTGCGGCAACGGAATCAGCGGGCATGATGCGAAACGTGCTGTAATGCAGGCGATCAGCGCAGGGGCAGCAGCCGCACGGGTGTGGACGCCAGTAGGCCGAGCGGGTCGACGTAGTCCGCGCGCGCCGCCGGCCCCCACATCGCGCCCCAGTGCAGGCAGGCCGGCGCCGCGCACCCGGGGTGGCCCGCCTCGACCGTCCCGAGCGTCGCGCCCGCTGCCACCGGCTGGCCGCGCCGCACCGACGGCCGCACCGGCTCGTAACTGGTGCGCAGGCCGCCGGGATGGGCGACCGACACCAGCGCCCGCCCGGCCACTTCACCGGCGAACACCACGACACCGTCCCGAGCCGCGTACACCGGCTGCCCGGGTGCGGCGGCCAGGTCGACCCCGCGGTGGCCGCGCTGCCAATCCGGGGTGGGGGCGTCGAACGTGCGCACCACCGCAGGTGGGGGGCGCAGCGGCCAGTCGAACCGGCCGTCGTCGGCGTGCGCGGGGGCCTGCGCCAGGAGGGTCAGGCAGGCGAGGACGGCCAGGATCCGCATCGTCCCAGTTCAGAGGGTTGCCATGACATCCGCCAGGGGGAGCGGGCCGCCCTGGGGAGCGAGCGGCCGCTGTGGACAAAGCACCTGTTCCGACGGTGTAAACTGCTACCTGCAGTTCGCTTCAGCGAGCTGACTTCGCGTGTCTGCACCTCGACTCGAGAGTCGTACCGGATGCCGGCGGTCCCGTCCCAGACGGGTCCGGCACTCCCGCAGCCACCAGGGCCTGGCATCACCCGACGCCGGGCGACAACCGACAAACACAAAGGCTGGCCACATCACCATGGCTGTTGTAACCATGAAGCAGCTGCTCGACAGCGGCACCCACTTCGGGCACCAGACCCGTCGCTGGAATCCCAAGATGAAGCGGTTCATCTTCACCGACCGCAACGGCATCTACATCATCGATCTGCAGCAGACGCTGACCTACATCGACAAGGCCTACGAATTCGTGAAGGAGACCGTCGCGCACGGCGGTTCCATCATGTTCGTCGGCACCAAGAAGCAGGCGCAGGAGTCGATCGCCGAAGAGGCCACGCGGGTCGGCATGCCGTTCGTGAACCAGCGCTGGCTCGGTGGCATGCTCACCAACTTCTCGACCGTCCACAAGCGTCTGCAGCGCCTCAAGGAACTCGAGGCGATGGAGCAGACCGGTGGCTTCGAGGGTCGCACCAAGAAGGAAATCCTGATGCTGACCCGCGAGAAGAACAAGCTGGAGCGCAGCCTTGGCGGTATCAGGGACATGCAGAAGGTGCCCTCGGCCATCTGGGTCGTCGACACCAACAAGGAGCACCTCGCGGTCGCCGAAGCGCGCAAGCTGAACATCCCGATCATCGCGATCCTCGACACCAACTGCGATCCCGATGTCGTCGACTACCCGATCCCGGGCAACGACGACGCGATCCGTTCCGCTGCGCTGCTGACCAAGGTGGTGGCCTCCGCGGTCGCCGAGGGTCTGCAGGCCCGCGCCGGTGGTGGTAACGGCAACAAGGCCGAGGCCAGCCAGGATGGGCCCGCCGCCGAGCCGCTCGCCGAATGGGAGCAGGAACTGCTCGCCGGCGCCACGGCGTCACCGACCGCGGCCGGTGCCGCGCCCGGTACGCCCGAGGCCGACATCCAGACCGAACCCACCGCCCCTCAGAACCCCTAGGGAAGACATACATGGCGAACTACACCGCTGCCGACGTCAAGCGGCTTCGGGAGCTCACCGGCGCCGGGATGCTCGACAGCAAGAACGCGCTGGTCGACGCCGAAGGCGACTTCGACAAGGCAGTCGAACTGCTGCGCATCAAGGGTGCCAAGGACGTCGGCAAGCGCGCTGAGCGCGCGACCGCCGAGGGCCTGGTCGCCGCCAAGAACGGCGCGCTGATCGAGCTGAACTCCGAGACCGACTTCGTCGCCAAGAACGCGGAGTTCCAGTCGGTGGCCGAGCAGATCGTGGCCGCGGCCGCCGAGGCGAAGGCCTCCGACGTCGACGCGCTCAAGGCTGCCAAAGCGGGCGACACTACCGTCGAGCAGGTCATCGCGGATCTCTCCGCGAAGATCGGCGAGAAGCTCGAACTGCGCCGTGTCGCCTACTTCGACGGTCAGGTCGAGACCTACCTGCACAAGCGCGCCGCGGATCTGCCGCCGGCCGTGGGTGTGCTGGTCGAGTACACGGGTGATTCGAAGGAGGCCGCCCACGCGGTGGCCCTGCAGATCGCCGCGCTCAAGGCCAAGTACCTCACCCGCGAGGACGTGCCCGAGGACATCGTCGCCAACGAGCGGCGCATCGCCGAGGAGACGGCCCGCAACGAGGGCAAGCCCGAGCAGGCGCTGCCGAAGATCGTCGAAGGCCGTGTGACCGGCTTCTACAAGGACGTCGTGCTGCTCGACCAGCCGTCGGTGTCCGACAGCAAGAAGACGGTCAAGGCGCTGCTCGACGAGGCCGGCGTCACCGTCACCCGGTTCGTGCGGTTCGAGGTCGGCCAGGCCTGACCCGCAGAGCGTGACGAAGTGCCCCGGAACCCCGAGTTCCGGGGCACTTCGCTATCTGCACCCGGGCGCGCGGTACGGGTTGGTACCGTCTGGCCCATGACTCGCATCAGCGCCTTCACCGACGACGCCCTCGGCGACCGCGACGCCGTCGGTCTGGTGGAGGCCCTCGACCGGGGTGAGGTGTCGCGCGCCGAACTCGTCGAGGCCGCGATCGCCCGCACCGAGAAGGTCGACCCGTCGCTGAACGGGCTGGCGTACGAGTCCTTCGACCGGGCCCGCGCGCGGGCGAACGCGCCGCGGCCCTACGGCGGCTACTTCGACGGTGTCCCGACGTTCCTCAAGGACAACGTCGCAGTCGCCGGCATGCCGACGATGGAGGGCACCGACGCATGGGATCCGCGGCCCGCGTCCGGCGACGGGGACTTCGCCCGCGCGTACCTCGCGACGGGGCTCGCGCCGCTGGGCAAGACGCAGCTCTCGGAGTTCGGGTTCTCCGCCTCGGCCGAACACCCCCGCCTCGGGGCGGTGCGCAACCCGTGGCACACCGAGCACACCGCGGGCGCCTCGTCGTCGGGGTCGGCTGCGTTCGTCGCCGCGGGCGTGGTGCCGATCGCCCACGCCAACGACGGCGGTGGATCGATCCGAATCCCGGCCTCCTGCAACGGTTTGGTCGGTCTGAAACCCTCGCGTGGCCGGCTGCCGCTGGACCGCGTCATGCGGCAGATGCCGGTGCGCATCGTCGCCAACGGCGTCGTCACCCGCTCGGTGCGCGACACCGCGGCGTTCTACCGCGAGATGGAGCGGGTGTACCGCAACCCCAAGCTGCCGCCGGTCGGCGACGTCACCGGGCCGGGCGGCCCGCGCCTGCGAATCGCGGTGTGCACTCACTCGATTGCCCGCGAAGCCGCCCCCGAGGTGTGCGAGGTGACGACGAAAACCGCTGCGTTGCTGGAGGAGTTGGGCCACCGCGTCACCCCGATCGACAATCCGATCCCCGACCACTTCCTAAGTGACTTCCTGCTGTACTGGTCGATGCTGGCCTACGCACTGGTCCGCGGCGGTCGCCGCAGCTTCGGGCCGAGCTTCGACCGCACGCGGCTCGACAACCTCACCCTCGGCCTGGAGGCACACGCCGCGCGCAACCTGCACCGGCTCCCGCTGGCCACCGCACGCCTGGCCCGCATCCGTCGCGTCACCGCCGCGCTGAGCCACGACTACGACGTGGTGCTCACCCCGACGCTGGCCGAGGCGCCGCCGCGGATCGGACACCTCGATCCCTCCGCCGACTACGAGCAGATCATCGACCGGCTGATCGACTGGGTGGCGTTCACGCCGTTGCAGAACGCCACCGGCGATCCGGCGATCTCGTTGCCGCTCGGCACATCGGAACGCGGCCTCCCGATCGGGGTGATGTTCGCCTCGACGGTGGGGCAGGAGGCCCGGCTGCTCGAACTGGCCTACGAAATCGAAGCCGCCCGGCCCTGGGCGCGGATCAACGACTGAGGGCTGCGCTCAGCGGCGTTTCCGGCCCACCTGCGGCACCCCGGCGAGCAGACCCCGCTGGGGCACCCCCATGATCGGTTCGGCCGCGGCGCCGAGCTCGGCCAGGATGTCGTTGGCGGCCAACACCCCCGACATCGAGGACCGCTCCATCAACCCGGCGAGGTACGGCAGTTCGACGAAATCGCCCGCCACCCGCAGACCCCGCGCATCGCTGCGCACGGTGGGGCGGGTGCCGGTCGAGCCCGGCGGGAACGACGGCGCCGTCGCCTCGAGGCGGTGGTGTGCGTGCAGGATCGCCGCGTCGGCGGTCTCCGGCCACAGCGTGGCCAGCTCGTCGCGCAGCGCCTTCGCCGCGGTCTCGGCGTCGTCGAATCGACAGGCGTAGGAGTGCAGTTCGACCACCGAACCGCCGGTAGCCCCGGCCCACCGCACACTGGGTTCTTCCAGGCGGGAGTACACCGCGACCGAGTCGAGCGTGGGCTGGCCGGTGACCGCACTGAACGGTGCGCGCTCGGGGGCGACGTCGCGGTCCAGCCACAGCCGTGACACCGCGAACGGCGGTGCGACGGTGAGGGATTCGCAACGCCGGGTCAGCAGCGGCGCCGCCGTGCGCAGCGCCGGCGAGTCGGCGATCAGCCCGCGCAGCGCGCCCGGATCGACGGCGAGCACCACGTGGTGGGCGGTGAACTCCCCGTCGCCGGTGCCGATGCGCCAGCCGTGTCCGTCGGGCTCGATGCCGGTGACCGGGGTGCCGGTCCGCACGACGGCGCCGAGCCCAGTGAGATACGCGCGCAACGGATTCCAGATCGCGGTGGCGTGGTCGGTGCGCGGTACGTCGAAGCCGATGCCCTCCGGGTTGCCGAGGAAGTAGTAGTGGAACATCGCGACCAGTTCCGCGGCCGACAGCTCACCCTGATTGCAGAAGAAGCTGCGGGCGAACGCCTCGAACAGCATGCTCCTGCTGCGCTCCGACATGCCGAGTGTGTCGAGGAATGCCGCGGCGTCGGTGGTGTCGAGTTCGGCGACCGTGGTGGCCCGGTCGTAGGCCAGCAGCGCGCGCCCGGCGTCGGGATCCGCACCCGTCAGGTCGCGTCGGGACAGGCTCTTGGACCGCAGCGCCAGCGCGAGCAGGTTCAGCGGCGGCGCGGCGGGCAGACCGGCCAGGTTCTCGGGCGGCCAGGTCGCGGAGATGACCGGATAACTCGGCACCGGTGCGAGGAACGACAGGTCAGGATCGATGCGCCGCAGCACCGACCGCCACGTGTAGTAGTGCCGGAAGAACGCATGGAAGCCGTGCTCGACGTTCTGCTCGGTGCCGTCGGGCAGGCGTTCGGGCCAGGCGCCCAGGCGTCCGCCGAGGTGATCGGCTGCCTCCAGCACCGTGACCGAGACACCCCGTTCGGCGAGCACCACCGCCGCCGAGACGCCCGCGATACCGCCGCCGACCACGACCGCCTCGACGCCGGCAGGGACCTCACGCGGTGCCAGCGGATCGGGGACGACCAGCCGCCGCGGCCGCATCCGCCCCGGTGCGGCACGACCGTCGATACGCGTCACGCCGCGACCTTCCCGCCGTCGCGGTGACGCCGGGTGAGCGCGACCGCGAACGGCACCGCCACCGCACCCATGAGCAGCGCGCCGATCAGCGCGGAACCCGGCAGGCCGAAGAACGCCGCATGCGCGAGCACCGAGGAGAAGTACACCCACAGGTACAGCGCCGCGGCCGGTGCCGACGGCGTCGCCTCCCTGCGCAGCGCCCGGTTGAGCACGGCCATGATCATCAGCGACACGATCAGCCAGCCCAGGTAGTTCGTCCACGGGATGTCCGGGATCAACGGCAGCCCCGGCGCGGAGTCGAACCAGGTCCAATGACCGGCGTCCACCATCTGCGGGTCCAGGAACACATCCCAGGTGGTCAGCGCCACCGCGCCGACCGCTACGACGGCGACCGTGCCGACGGCCAGCGTCCTGGCGACCACCAGCGCCGGCCAGGCCATCATCACCCAGGCCAGCGGCACCACGACTGGGACGCCGAACAGTTCCGGGCCCAGCGTGCCGGTGTAGGCGTAGTGCCCGAACGGCAACCCGGTGGCCACCCCGACCGCCTCGGCGGCCAGGCCGCCACCGCCCGCCACGGCGACCAGGACGGCCGCCCCGGCGGGTCCGTGCACCCGCGCCGCGTCGGCGACGGCCGCGAGGAAGAACACCACCACGCTGGTCACCGTCACCTCGGTGCGCCACGCGTCGGGCATCAGCGGGTACGCGATCTGTACGAGGATGGCGGCGGTCACCAGTGTCCACACGACCGCCGATCCGCGCACCGGCGCGACGGGCACGGCCAACGCCACAGTGTGTACCTCCGCTCCTGGAACTGCCGCACCCGGCGGGGCCGCCGCGCGGGTTCGTAGAGTTTGCAAGGTGCCCGATGATCGCTTCGCCGAAACGTCACGTGCGCTCGCCGTCATCGGCTCGTCACTTGCGTGCGCCGGCACGTTGCACCAGCTGGTCAACCTGCGCTTACTGCGGCGCCCGCCCCTCGATCCGCCGCCGGTCACGGCGAGCGTATCGATCCTGGTTCCCGCGCGCGACGAGGCGCACCGGATCGCGCCGACGATCCGGTCGTTGCTCGCGCAGCGCGGACTGCGGGACGCGGAGATCGTGGTGCTCGACGACGGCTCGACCGACGGGACGGCCGACGTCGTCCGCCGCACCGCGGGGCCCGCGCTGACCGTGCTGACCGGTGTCGAACCGCCGCCGGGATGGCTGGGCAAACCGCACGCCTGCGCACAGCTGGCCGCCGCGGCGCGCGGGGAGATCCTCGTGTTCGTCGACGCCGACGTCGTGCTCGCCCCGCACGCCGTGGCCGCCGCGGACGCCGTGCTGCGCGGGGACCGGCCGCTCGATCTGCTCTCGCCGTGGCCGCACCAGATCACCGCCGGTGTCGCCGGCCGGCTGATCCAGCCGCTGCTGGCGTGGTCGTGGCTGACCACGCTGCCGCTGCGGGTCGCGGAGCGGTCGCGGCGTCCGTCGATGGCCGCGGCCAACGGCCAGTTCCTGGTGGTCGAGGCCGTGGCGCTCGCCCGTGCGGGCGGCTGGGCCGCGGTGGCCGGCGAGGTCCTCGACGACATCTCGCTCGCACGGGCGGTGCGGGTCTCCGGTGGCCGGACCGGGCTGGCCGACGGATCCCGGCTGGCGACGTGCCGGATGTACGCGACGGGCGCCGAACTGCGCGACGGGTACCGCAAGTCGCTGTGGGCGGCGTTCGGCTCCCCGCTCGGCGCGCTCGCGGTCGGGTCGCTGCTCGCGGTGGTGTACGTCGTGCCCCCGGCCGCCGCGCTGACCGGATCCCGCGTCGGCGCGCTCGGCTACGCCGCCGCCGTGGCGGGGCGTGCCCTGGCGACGCCGTGGGCGGGCCGCCGCCGGGATGCGTTCGCGCACCCCGTTTCCGTGCTGACGCTGCTGGCGCTGGTGGCGTCGTCATGGATCGGTCAGATTCGCGGCACCCTGCAGTGGAAAGGACGCAGGGTATGAGTCGAGTGATCGTGATCGGCGCGGGTCTGGGCGGGCTCGCCACCGCGGCGCGCCTCGCCGCATCCGGCCACCGGGTGACGGTCTTCGAGAGCGCGGACACCGTCGGCGGGAAACTCGGCGTGGTCGAACGCGACGGGTTCACCTTCGACACCGGACCGTCCCTGGTGACCATGCCCGGCCTGCTCGAGCAGCTGTTCGCCGACACCGGCGGGCCGGCCGATCTCCCCGTGACCCCGGTCGACCCCGCCTGTGCCTACGTGTTCGGCGACGGGACGCGTCTCGAACTGCCCTTCGACCGCACACATGCCCCGGCCGCGTTCGATGCGGCCTTCGGGACGGGCGCGGGGGAGGCGTGGCAGCGGCTGCACAGTCGGTCGAGGCGGCTGTGGGAGCTGGTCGGCGAACCCGTGCTGCGGCGGCCGGTCTCGCTGCCCGCGCTGGCCCGGATGAGTGCGCGACCGGCCGACCTCAAGGCGGTCGCGCCGTGGCAGACGATCGACGGGCTCGGGCGCCGGATCCTGCCCGATCCGCGAATGCGGATGTGGCTCAACCGGTATGCCACCTACTCCGGCTCCGACCCGCGCCGCACGCCAGCGGTGCTGTCGGTGACCGCGTTCGTCGAGCAGGAGTTCGGCGCCTGGTACGTCCCCGGCGGGTTGCGCCGCATCGTCGACGCCGTCGCGCAGCGCTGCGTCGACCTCGGGGTCGAGATCCGCACCGGCGCACCGGTCGAGGCGGTGACCGTATCGGCCGGGCGCGTCACCGGGGTATGCGTCGGCGGGGTGGAGATCTGGGCCGACGCGGTGGTCAGCAACGCCGATGCCGGCGTGCTCCACGACCGGCTGCTGCCGCGCACTGCCGGCCGGGGGGCGCGCCGCCGACTGCGCGGCCGTAAACCCTCGATGGCCGGTTTCGTGATGCTGCTCGGCCTGTCGGGGCGGGCGCCGGGTCCCGCCCACCGGATCTACTTCCCCCGCGACTACGCGGCCGAGTTCGACGCGATCTTCGGCCGCACCCCGCGACCGGTGCCCGATCCGACCGTCTACGTACACGCCCCCGACGATCCGGCGCTGCGCCCGGACGACGACTCCGAGGGCTGGTTCGTCCTCGTCAACGCGCCCGCGCACGACCCGGCCCGCGGCGTCGACTGGGATGCCCCGGATCTACGTGAGCGCTACACCCGCCACGTGCTCGATCTGCTGGCCGACCGCGGCGCCGATGTCCGCGACCGGATCCGGTTCGTCGACGTCATCACCCCCGCCGACCTCGAACGCCGCACCGGCGCGCCGGGCGGGACGATCTACGGCACGGCCTCACACGGACCGCGTGCCGCGCTGCGCCGACCCACCAACCGCAGCCGCCTACCGGGGCTCTACCTGGTGGGCGGTTCCGCGCATCCGGGCGGCGGTATCCCGCTGGTTCTGATGTCGGCCGAGATCGTCGCCGGTCTCATCGGGTCCGCGGGTAGTGCCGCGGGATCGACCGCCGCACCCCGACCGCCAGCTGAACCAGCCCGACCACCCCGATCGCCGTCCACGTGACCGCGAACGTCGTACCCCAGTCCCAGCCGACCGGGGGCACACCCGCCGGGAAGATCGCGACACCCCCGGACGCCATCGCGACGACGATCAACCGGGTCGGCCGTTCGGCGACCGTGACCGCGCCGACGCCCGGCATGCCGACCGCCTGCGCGCGGGACCGCAGATACTCGTGCACCAGGACCGATACGAGCGCCGCGGCCACCCATCCCGCAGGCGCGCCGAGGGCCAGCAGCACGCCGCCGAGCAGCACGTCGCCGATCCGGTCGGCGACCGCGTCGATCACCGCACCCAGCGGCCGGGCCCGCCCGGTGCGCACCGCGACCGCGCCGTCGAGCCCGTCGAGCACGCCCGCCGCGACGATCAGCGGCACCGCCAGCCACGGCCATCCGGCCTCGACCACGACCAACGCCCCGGCCAGCACCAGCACACCCGTCGCCGACAGCACGTCGGGCGGGATCCGCAGCACCGGCCCCGACGCCAGCGCCCGCACCATCCGCAGCCAGCCGCGCACCACCGCCGACGGTTCGACACCGTCGTGCAGCGCCGACCAGCTGTCGTCGTCGAATGCGGTCACGACGCCAGCCTGCCAAAGGCGGCGCGCGCGCCGCGAGAGGACCCGATGAACCGTTTGCGCCGACTGGCCACCGAAGTACGCGGCACCTTCCCCGGCAGCGACCTGTCGCTGTGGGCGGCGGGTGCGACGTTCTTCGGCGTCATCGGGATCGCACCGCTGGCGCTGGCGTCGCTGTGGGCGGCCGGTGGACTGGTCGGACACGACACGGTCACCGCGGCGATGGACGCCGCGATCGACGGGCTGCCCGACGGGCACGGGACCCCCGAGGCGCTGCGCACCCTGACCTCGGTGGCCCTGTCGATGTCGTGGGTGCAGGCGCTGGTCGTGCTCTTCCCGGCCAGCCTGTACGGCGAGGGGCTGCGTCGGGCGTTCCGTCAGATGTCCGCCGCCCCCGACACTCTCACCGGGTGGCGCGGCCGCGCCGGTCTGCTCGGTGTGGCGGTGGTGGCGCCGCTGCTGCTGCTCGCGGTGCTCGCCACCGCGCCGTACGTCGGCCCGCTGTACGACCGCGGCGGCTGGTCGCTCATCTGGGGGATCGTGGTCGCTTTCCACGTCATCTGGTTGACACTGTCGACCGCGCTCGTGGGCGTGTTCGGGTTGATCGGCCCCGGTCGGATCGCGTGGCGGCCGTTGCTGATCGGCGCGTTCAGCAGCGGCGCGATCCTGGCCGGGTTCCTGCAGGGCTTCATCCTGTTCCTCGCGATCCCGATCCCGTGGTCGGCGCCGTTCGGCGGGCTGCCGATCGTCGGCGCGGTCTCGGCGCTGGTGCTGTGGCTGTACCTACTGCACATCCTGGTGCTCTGCGGCTTCCGCGCCACCGTGGCGCTCGACGAGGTATGGCGCGCGGGCGACACAGCGCCGTAACGGAACCGGTGGGGAGTTAACCGCGCGGACACCGCGCGCGGCGGCAGCGGAAACGTGGCGGTCTGACGATCTCTTCTCGTGGAGACCAGTCAGGTCAACGACGCACCCACCACCGCACGGTCACCGGGGATCGCCACGGCGCAGGGGAACACCTTCGGATGTCTGGTCCGGTTCGCGCTGGCCAACATCCGCCGCAGGCCCGAACGGTTCGTGTTGTCGGTGCTCGGGATCGCGCTCGCGATCGCCTGTGTGACCGTGGTGCGCACGATCTCGTCGAGTTTCGCGATCACCGGCGCGGATTCGGTCACCGACGTCCTCGGCGACGCGCAGCTGTGGGTGGTGCCCGCCGCGGGGGTGCACTATGACGCGGAATCGCAGGCGCTGATCGCCGACGGTCCGGCGCCCGAACTGCGCGTCCCGGCCGGGTGGTCGGCCGACCGCACGCTGTCGGGGCGCACGGAGATCGACGGCGCCGCGGTGTCGCTGCGTGGCAGTGACGAAACGCCGACGGGTGAAGCGGTTTTCGGTGCTCCGCTGGCCGAGCGTCTCGACGTGGCCGCGGGGGACCACGTCGAGATCGCCGGCCGTGACCTGGTCGCGGTGGTCGACGGGTCCGGTCAGTCGGTGACGGTGTCGACCGCGCTCGCCGCGGGGGTCGTCGGCGGCGACGGTTGGTGGACGGTGAAAGCACCTGCCGGACAGGAGAACCGACGCGACCTGGCGCAGCAGTTGAGCACGGCCACGGGGTTGGATGCGACCGCCGACCCGTCGACGACACCCGATCCGGCAGGCGGCGGACTGATCTACGACACCGTCGGCGGTACCGGGCCGCTGTCGTTCGAGCAGAAGTTCTCGGCGCTGTTCAGCGGCAAGGTGACCGCGTCGACGCTCGGCTTGATCTCGACCATCGGCCTGGTCCTCGGCTTCGTGATCGCGGTGTCGTCGTTCCTGGCCGCGGTCGCCGAACGCAAACGCGAATTCGGCATCATGTCGAGTATCGGCCTCGCCGACGAGGTGCTGTACTTCTTCCTCGTCGAATCCGCACTCGTCTTCGTCGCCGCCTACGTCGTGGGTGTGCTCGGGGCAGGTGCTGCTGTCGCGCTGACGATTCCGGGCATCGCGACACCGGTCGCGTGGGCGCAGGCGGCGGGGATGGTCGCGGCGTTCATACCCGCGATGGCGATCGTCGGCGCACTCGTACCCGTACACCGGCTGCTGCAGCAACGGCCGGTCGACCTGCTCGGGGACCGATGAGCGCTTGCGCGAAGAGAGAGTACCGACAGTGATACGCAGGGGACTGTCCTACGGCTGGCTGTCCGCGCGCCGCCGCATCCGCGAGATGGTGCTGCCCGTCGTCATAACCGCGACCGGGGCGTTCCTCGTCGTCATCGTGTTCGGCATGTCCGCCGGGATCCGGCAGCAGTCCGCATCGCTCGGGCACACCGCCGAACTCAACCGCGCGGTGGTCCTCATCGCGGTCACGGTACTGCTCGTCGGTGTCGTCGAGGTCGCCGTGGCCACCACCCGCACCGTCGCGCACCGCACCCGTGAGCTCGGGGTGTTGGCGGCCAACGGGATTCCACGGCTACCGGTGGTCGCCGCCCTGCTCGTCGAACCCGTCGTGGCCGCCGTCCTCGGCGCACTCGTGGGCGCCGCCGCAGCGGCGGCGACCGGGATCGTGCTCGGGGTGACCGGCCTGGCGGCCGGCGGTGTCGCGGCCGGTGGTCTGCTCGCCGGCGCCGCGATCGCCGTCGCGGTCAGCGTCGTCGCGGCCGTGGCCACCAGCATCCTGCCCACCTGGACGGCCGCGTCCCGGCCCCCGATCCGCTCCCTGACCGCGTGAGGTAGCCATGACCACCATCGAAGAACGCCGCGGCGACGATGCGGCCCCGCCGCCGCCTGCGCCCGTCATCGAGATCGCCGACGTATGGAAGCTGCACAAACTCGGCGACGAGGTCGTACGGGCCCTGGTGGCGGCCGATCTGACGATCATGCCGGGGGAGTTCGTCTGCCTGATGGGACCCAGCGGCAGCGGGAAGTCCACGCTGCTCAACATCATCGGCGGGCTGGACCGGCCGACGAAGGGGTCGGTGACCGTCGCGGGCCGCGACACCCGCACCCTGACCGAGAGCCAGTTCGCCGCGCTGCGGCACGACACCATCGGTTTCATCTTCCAGAGCTACAACCTCATCCCGTTCCTGTCGGCGGTGGAGAACGTCGAACTGCCGCTGATGTTCGAGCCCTACGATCGGAAAGCGCTGCGCGCCAGAGCGATCGAACTGCTCGAGCTCGTCGGGCTCGGCCATCGCCTCCACCATCAGCCGACCAAGATGTCGGGCGGCGAACAGCAGCGCACCGCGATCGCCCGGTCGCTGATCAGCAGTCCGACGCTCGTGCTGGCCGACGAGCCGACCGCGAACCTCGACCACCGCACGGGGGAGACGGTGGTGCGCATGCTGCGTGACCTGTGCTCGTCGCTGGGCGTCACGGTCGTCGCCAGCACCCATGACCCCACGGTGGCCGACGAAGCGAGCCGTGTCGTCCGGATGAAAGACGGACAGATCATCAAATGAAGCAACCCCTTTCGGAGAATCGATGACACAAGCTGAGGCCGCGCCACCGGCCGATCGCGACAAGCTCATGACCACCGAGCTCGTCCCCGAACAGATCCTGCCCAAGGTGATGAGCACCTTCGGGCTCACCGCCGCCTACGTCTTCATCATCTGCTGGGTCACCGGATCGTCGGTGATGGCCGCAGGCGGGTGGACGGCCATCCCGATGTGGGTGCTCGGGATCCTCACCTTCCTGATCCCGGCCGGTATGGCCGTGGTAGAACTCGGCAACCTGTGGCCGGGTCAGGGCGGGGTGTACATCTGGGCCTACCGCACGATGGGGGAGACCTGGGGATTCATCGGCGGCTACCTGTCGTGGGTACCGGTGATCCTCAACGCCGCATCGTCCCCGGCGGTGGTGCTGCAGTTCCTGCTGCTGGCGTTCCACGCCGAGCTCGGGCTGACCGTGAGCATCATCCTGCAGTTGGTGATCCTGTGGACCGTCATCGGGTTGGCGCTGGCCAAACTCGCCGCCAACCAACGCATCATGAACATCGTCTTCGTCGTCTACGGCCTGCTGACGCTGACGATCTTCCTTTGCGGGTTGCTGTTCGCCGCGCGCCACGGATCGGCGACCCCGTTCACCTGGGAGGAGGCGACAATCCCCAACTTCGCCACCGCCGGATTCCTGTACGGCACAGTCCTTCTCTACCTGCTCGGTGTCGAAACGCCCTACAACATGGGCGCGGAGTTCCTGTCGGTGCGCCGCAGCGGGCCGCGGATGATCCTGTGGGGTTCGACCGCGTTGGTCGCGATCTACCTGCTCACCACCCTCGGCACGATGATGGCGCTACCCGGCGACGAGATCGACCCGGTCACCGGCATCATCGGCATGCTCGACGTGGCAGGCTTCCCGGGCCTGATGGAGGTCTGTGCCGTCGTGCTGGCCGGCATCATCGTGGTGGCGTTGATGACCTACCAGGTCGCCTACTCGCGGCTGATCTTCGTCTCCGGCCTCGAACGCCACCTGCCGCGCATCTTCACCCACCTCAACCCGCGCACCCGTAATCCGGTGACCGCCATCCTGATTCAGGGCGTGATCTCGTCGCTGATCCTGGTCGGCCTGTACTCCCAGAGCAGCATGGCCAACGTCACGATCTACCTGCAGGGCGGGCTGTCGACGGTGTGGCTGCTGTCCGGGTTCTTCTTCCTTATCCCGGTGATCATCGCGCGGAAGAAGTACGCGGATCGCTATGCGAACGAACAGTTCTGGCGGATCCCCGGCGGCATGGCCGGGGTGTGGGTCACAGTCGTGGTCGGCACGCTGGGCACGATCGGCGGCATCTACTACTCGTTCGTCACCCCGTGGATCGACGTGTCCACGGGCAACTGGATGACCTGGGTCGGCGGCATCAGCCTGGGCATGTTCGCCCTCGGCCTGGTCGTCTACATCTTCGGCAGGCGCTCGGCGCACAAGATGACCCAGGACGACGCGCTGGCGCACCTGGCGGTGCTCGACCTCAACAAGACCGACCCGGAAGGGGCGTGACCGATGACGATGGACAGTACGGTGGCGACGACGAAGCCCACCGACGACGGGCTCGGCTACCCGCTCGACCCGCTCAGCGGCGCCGAGATCGAGGCCGCGGCCCGGATCATCATGGACTCCGAATACGCCACACCGACATTGAAGTTCGTGATGATCTCGCTGGCGGAACCGGCCAAGACGCCGGAACTGACGTTCGGGCACCTCGACGGTGTGCCGCGCCGGGCGCTGGCGACGATGTACGACGCGGCGGCCAAACTGGTCTGCGAGGCGATCGTCGACCTCGGCGCCCGGGTCATCGACTCCTGGCGCACGGTGCCGGGCCGGTTCCCGTCCTACCTCGTCGAGCACATGACCGGTGTCGAGGAGGTGGTCCGGTGCGACCCGCGCTGGCAGGAGGCGATGCGCCGTCGCGGCGTCACCGACTTCGACCTGGCGATGATCGACCCGTGGCCGGCCGGGTACTACGGGCCCCAGGACCACTACGACAACTCCCCGCTGATCTGCCGACCGCTGACGTTCATGCGGGCCGCGCCGTCCGAACACGGATACGCGCGACCCGTCGAGGGGTTGATCGTCACATTCGATCTCGACGCGATGCGGGTCATCGACGTCGAGGATCACGGGGTGGTGCCGCTGCCACCGACCGCCGGCAACTACACCGAGCAGTTCATGTTCGACCCGAACAACCGCCCGGCGTTCACGCAGTTCCGTGACGACGTCAAACCGATCGAGATCACCCAGCCCGACGGGCCCAGCTTCACCGTCGACGGATGGCGGGTGCAGTGGCAGAAATGGTCGATGCGGGTGGGCTTCAACCCGCGCGAAGGCATTGTGCTGCACGAGATCGCCTACACCGACCGCGGGGAGACCCGGCCGATCGTGTACCGGGCGTCACTGTCGGAGATGGTGGTGCCCTACGGCGACACCGCACCCACGCACTGGAACAAGAACGTCTTCGACATGGGCGAGGTCGGGATGGGCTTCTCCGCCAACCCGCTGACCCTGGGGTGCGACTGTCTGGGCGAGATCCACTACTTCGACGGGACGGTCAACGATTCGGCGGGCAACGCGGTCACCATCCCCAACGCGATCTGCATGCACGAGGAGGACTTCGGGATCTCGTGGAAGCACACCGACTTCCGCACCGGTGAGGTGGAGGTGCGGCGGTCGCGGCGGCTGGTGATCTCGATGATCTGCACCGTCGGCAACTACGAGTACGGGTTCTTCTGGTACTTCTACAACGACGCCTCGATGGAGGTCGAGGTCAAGCTGTCCGGGGTGCTCACCACGGGTGCGGTGGCCGACGGGCAGGAACCGCGCTACGGGAAGCTGGTCGCGCCCGGCATCTACGGCCCGAACCACCAGCACTTCTTCAACTTCCGGCTGGACATGAGCATCGATGGCGCCGGAAACAGTGTGTACGAGGTGGATTCGATTCCGGAGCCCGATCCGGCGCTGAATCCCCACCGCAACGCGTGGATCACTCGAGACACGCTGGTCGCCTCGGAGGCCGAGGGTGCGCGCGACTGGGACTGGTCGACCGGCCGGTACTGGAAGGTCGCCAACCCGTCCAAGCGCAACGAACTCGGCGCCCCGGTGGCCTACAAGCTCACGCCCAAGGACGTGGTGCCGGTGATGGTGCAGGAGGGGTCCTACATCTACGACCGCGCCCGGTTCGTCCAGCACAATCTGTGGGTGACGCGGTACGACCCGGCGGAGCTCTTCGCCGCGGGCGACTACATGTACCAGTCGGCCGACATGCAGGGACTGCCGGAGTACATCGCTGACGACGCGCCGCTGGAGGACACCGACGTGGTGCTCTGGTACACCGTCGGCGCCCATCACGTGGTGCGGCCGGAGGACTGGCCGGTGATGCCGTGCGCCTATACGGGTTTCCACCTCAAACCGGTCGGCTTCTTCGACGGGAACCCGGCGCTGGACCTGCCGCCGTCACCGCCGAAGGCGTGCCACCCGCACCACGCGAGCCTGCCGGTGGCCGACGTCGCCCGGGAGTCGTAGGCGCCGCGAGCAGACACAGAATCGCGTGATTTCACGCGGATCCACGCGATTCTGTGTCTGCTCGGCGCAGGAAGTCGGCCGCGGCACGCCTCAGTGACTGCGGGCCCTCGCGCAGCGCCTGGGCCAGCGGGGTGCCCTCGGCGGTGATGCCGACGATCGCGTCGACGCCGTGGTCGAGCAGCACCGAGGCGTCGTCGCCGACGCGGCCGGCGAAGATCACCACACGGGTGCCGGTCCGGGCGGCGACCTGGGCGACCCCGAAGGGCGTCTTGCCCATCAGTGTCTGCGCGTCGACGCCGCCCTCACCGGTGAACACCCACTCCGCGCCCTGCAGCGCCTGCTCCAGCCCGACGGTCTCGGCGACGACCTCGACCCCGGGTCGGCTTGTCGCGCCGAGGAATTCGAGCAGGGCGAAGCCGAGACCGCCGGCAGCGCCCGCCCCGGGCGTATCGGCGTGCCCGGCGTGGGCGACGGCCGCGAACCGGCCCAGCGCGGCCTCCAGCCGGGCCACGTCGTCCTCGGTGGCGCCCTTCTGCGGGCCGAACACCGCACTGGCGCCGCCCGGCCCCAGCAGCGGTGCGGTGACGTCGCAGGCCAGCTGGATGCGCACCCCGGCCAGCCGCGGATCGAGCCCGGTGACGTCGATGCGGTCCAGGTCGGCCAGCGCCGCACCGCCGGGTGGCAGCGGCGCGCCCGCGGCGTCGAGCAGCCGGGCGCCGAGCGCGGTCAGCAGGCCGGCCCCGCCGTCGTTGGTGGCCGAACCGCCGAGGCCGATCAGGAACTCCGCGGCGCCGCGGTCCAGCGCGTGGGCGATCAGCTCTCCGACGCCGAAAGTGCTGGCTCGCAACACATCCCGCTCGGACGGGGCGATCTGTTCCAGACCTGCGGCGGCGGCCATCTCGATCACCGCGAGTCGCCGGTCGGGGACGTAGCCGTAGCGCGCGGACACCGGACGGCCCAGTGCGTCGGCCACCTCGACGCTCACCCGTTCACCGTCGAGGGCGTCGACCACCGCGTCGACGGTGCCCTCGCCGCCGTCGGCCATCGGTACCCCGACGCATTCGGCGGCGGGTCGCACGGCGCGGACCCCGTCGCGCATGGCCGCGATGGCCTGTGCGGCGCTCATCGACTCCTTGAACGAGTCCGGTGCGAGAACGATTCTCATGGGACCGGGGTCAGCGCGGGTCGGCCGGCGAGCACGGCTGCGACGTTGTCGACGGCCAGGATGCCCATGGCGTCGCGGGTCGCTTCCCCGGCGCTGGCGATGTGCGGGGTGATGACCAGGTTCGGGGCGTCGAGCAGCGCGGGGTTGACATGGGGTTCATTCTCGAACACATCCAGCGCGGCGCCACTTATCCGGCCCGCGGTCAGCGCGTCGATCAGCGCGGCCTCGTCGACGACTCCGCCCCGCGCGGTGTTGACCAGGTGCGCAGTCGGTTTCATGCGGGACAGCGCTGCGGCGTCGACGAGGTGGCGGGTCTCGGGGGTGAGCGGCGTCAGCACCGACACGACGTCGCTGGTCGCCAGCAGCGTATCGGTGTCGACGAACCGGACGTCGCCCTCGGTGCCGGAGGTGCGGCTGCGCGAGGTGGCGAGCACGGTCATGTCGAAGGCGCGGGCCCGGCGCGCGACGGCCCGGCCGATGCGGCCGTAACCCAGGATGCCGAGCGTGGCGCCCGCGCTGACGTCGAGCCCGACGAACATGCGCGGCCCCCAGATCCACGGTTCCCGCGAACGCAGGAAGCGGTCACCGTCGACCACCCGGCGGGTGGCGGCCAGGATCAGCGCGAAAGTGTGGTCGGCCGTGGCGTTGTCGAGGACGCCGGGGGTGTTGGTGACGGTCACCCCGGCGGCGTGTGCGGCCGCGAGGTCGATGTTGTCGTAGCCGACCGCGACGTTGGCGACCACGCGCAGCCCGGTGCCCGCGGCGGTCAGCAGGTCGGCGTCCACCCGCTCGGTCAGTGTCACCACCGCCGCGGCGGCGCCTGCGATGCCGGCTTCCAGCGCCGCGCGGTCGGGCGGATCGTCGTCACCGACGCGCAGCGGCCTGCCGAGGTCGCCCAGCCGGGCCATGGCCCCGTCGGTGAGCCGCCGCGACACGTACACGTGCCCGGCCGGTGTCGTCATGCCGCCCGACTCTAATCGGCGCCGAGTGCGACCAGGATCCGCTTGAACTCGCGCCGCTGAGCGCCCGTGAGGTCGCCCGGCGGCCGGTCCCCTCCGGCATCCGCAACGAGCCGGGTGGCCGCAAGTCGGCCCCGGCCTGGCTGCTTTCGGCCCATCCCGGCTGACGGCGCGCCGGGGCGAATTCGTCCGCCCCGGCCACACCGGGAACCCCGCATGAGGCAGGATGGGTGTGCCACCAGGGGGAGCGCCCGGTACGTCTAGCGAGGAGGCCGGAAGGGCATGTCGGAGCCGAACAACGCCGGCGCCGCAGTCGGGGAGATCCGGCCGCTGTACACACGCGTGCTGCTGAAACTGGGAGGGGAGATGTTCGGCGGCGGCGCCGTCGGCCTCGACCCCGATGTCGTGCACCTGGTGGCACGCCAGATCGCCGAAGTGGTGCGCAGCGGTGTGCAGGTCGCGGTCGTCATCGGCGGCGGCAACTTCTTCCGCGGCGCCCAGCTGCAGCAGCGCGGGATGGAACGCACCCGCAGCGACTACATGGGCATGCTCGGCACGGTGATGAACAGCCTGGCGCTGCAGGACTTCCTCGAGAAGGAAGGCATCGACACCCGCGTGCAGACGGCGATCACGATGGGCCAGGTCGCCGAGCCCTACATCCCGCTGCGCGCCGTGCGCCACCTGGAGAAGGGCCGCGTCGTGATCTTCGGCGCCGGTATGGGCCTGCCGTACTTCTCCACCGACACCACCGCCGCGCAGCGGGCGCTCGAGATCGGCGCCGACGTCGTGCTGATGGCCAAGGCCGTCGACGGCGTCTACACCGCCGATCCGCGCACCAACCCGGACGCCCAGCTGTTGACCGCCATCACCCACCGCGAGGTCATCGACCGCGGGCTGGCGGTCGCCGACGCCACCGCGTTCTCGCTCTGCATGGACAACGGCATGCCGATCCTGGTGTTCAACCTGCTCGTCGACGGCAATATCGCCCGCGCGGTCGCGGGTGAGAAGATCGGAACTCTGGTCACCACCTGATGCGGGTGCGCGGGCGAACGTAGCGACGGGAGACAGACAGTGATCGACGAAACCCTCTTCGATGCCGAGGAGAAGATGGAGAAGGCCGTGTCGGTGGCGCGCGACGATCTCGCGTCGATCCGTACCGGCCGCGCCAACCCGGGCATGTTCGCCCGGATCACCGTCGACTACTACGGCGCCTCCACCCCGATCACCCAGCTGTCGAGCATCAACGTGCCCGAGGCCCGCATGGTGGTGATCAAGCCCTACGAGGCCAATCAGCTCCGCAACATCGAGGATGCGATCCGCAACTCCGATCTCGGCGTCAATCCCTCCAACGACGGCAACATCATCCGGGTGTCCATCCCGCAGCTGACCGAGGAGCGTCGCCGCGACCTCGTCAAGCAGGCCAAGTCCAAGGGTGAGGACGCCAAGGTCTCGGTGCGCAACATCCGCCGCAAGGCGATGGACGAGCTGGCCCGCATCAAGAAGGACGGCGAGGCCGGCGAGGACGAGGTCAGCCGCGCCGAGAAGGACCTCGACAAGACCACCCATACCTACACCGCTCAGATCGACGAGTTGGTGAAGCACAAAGAAGGCGAGTTGCTGGAGGTCTGATGACCTCACAGCGACAAGCGAACTCCGTGTCGGGAACACCGGTCGACGAACCGCAGAAGAAGCCGTCCCGTGCCGGGCGCAACCTGCCCGCCGCGATCGCGGTGGGTGTGGTGCTCGGCGGCGGGCTCATCGCGATCCTGCTGTTCGCGCCCTACCTGTGGCTGGCGCTGGTGGCCGCCGCGGTGGCGGTCAGCACCTACGAGGTGTGCCAGCGGCTGACCGAGGCCGGCTACCGCATGCCGACGATCCCGCTGCTCGTCGGCGGTCAGGCCACGCTGTGGCTGACGTGGCCGTTCGGGCCCGCCGGGGCGCTGGGCGCGTTCGCCGCCACCGTCGTGGTCTGCATGATCTGGCGCCTCGTCGGCCAGGGCCTCAACCACACCCCGCAGAACTACTCCCGCGACATCGGCGCGGCGGTGTACCTGGCGACCTGGGTGCCGCTGTTCGCGAGCTTCGGCGCGCTGCTGATCTATCCCGACGACGGCGCCAACCGCGTGTTCTGCCTGATGCTCGGGGTGGTGTTCTCCGACATCGGCGGCTACGTCGCGGGGGTGCTGTTCGGTAAACACCCGATGGTCCCGGCGATCAGCCCCAAGAAGTCGTGGGAGGGGCTGGCCGGTTCACTGCTGTTCGGGGTCACCGGCGCGGTGGTCGCCGTGGTCTTCCTGCTCGACAAGCCCTGGTACGCCGGCGTCGCGCTCGGGGTGATGCTGGTGATCACCGGCACCCTCGGCGACCTGGTCGAATCCCAGTTCAAGCGAGACCTGGGAATCAAGGACATGAGCAATCTACTGCCGGGACACGGCGGGATGATGGACCGCATGGACGGCATGCTGCCGTCGGCCGTCGCCACCTGGATCGTGCTCACGTTGCTCGCCTGAGGCCCGTCTGCGCGACGAGCGGGCGTTCAGCCAGCAGGCCGTCGCGCCGAGGACCAGCCCCACGCCGATCCCTACGTCGATGCGCTCGCCGAGCATGAACCACGACATGACCCCGGCGACGGCGGGGATGACGCAGAACAGCATCGCCACCGCCGACGCGCCGTGCAGGTTGATCGCGCGGACGTAGAGGCTGAGCCCGAGGACGGCGTTGAGCAGCACGACGGCGGCCACGGCGACGGCCGCCCTGGTGGCGTCCTGCACCTCGAACGGGGTGACCATGGTGAGCGCCAGCGCGGGCAGGAACGCCACCCCGTTCTGGACCGCGCTGGAGGCGCGGAAGTCGACGTCGGCGCAGAAGCGCTGCTGGTACACCCCGCCGCCCGCGAGCCCGAGCAGCGCCACGAGCAGCAGCAGCACCACCGGGTCGACGCCGTGTTCGGCCATCAGCCGGCTCGCGCACGCGGCGAGCACCGCCGCGACACCGAGGACCAACGCCACGATGCGTCCGGGGTGCAGCCGGTCCCGCAGGAACGCCGCCGCCAGCAGCGCGGTCGCGACCGGGTTGATCGCGATCACCACCGCGCACAGCACTGCGGGCGCACCCTGTTGGATCGCGTAGTACAGCGCGCAGAACTGCGTGGCCTGCATCAACAGCGCGGTGACCGCGACGTGGCCGAGTTTGCGGCCCGTCGGGAACCCCGTCCGCGCGACGGCCGCCCACACCCCGAGGATCAGCGCGGCGAATCCGAAGCGGAACGCCAGCACGGCCATCGGCGTCATCGCATGTACGGCGAGGTTGCCGATCGGGTACCCCAGCGCGAACGTGACGGTCACCGCCGTCGCGGTGCGCAGCGGCATGCGGGTGGGCGTCATGGTGCCATGGTCGGCGCGTTCGGCGATGCGGTCCAACGAATATCGACGATCACGATCGATCGAGGATCGTGATCGGTCCTGCCGCCGATCCACGCATCGTGCGCGCTAACGCCGGATTTTTGATCGTCATCGCTGATCGGAGTACCTTGGTCGCATGTCCCAGGTGCTCGACATCGCGCCGCTGCGCAGCGTCGTCGCGGTCGCCGACTGTGGTGGATTTCACCGCGCGGCGGCCGTTCTGCACCTGACCCAGTCGGCGGTCAGCCAGCACGTCCGCCGCATCGAGGCGGTGGTCGGGGCGCCCGTGGTCGAACGGTCGGGCCGCGGCGTCGCCTTCACCGAACTGGGGTACCGCGTACTCGCCCACGCCCGCACGATCCTCGCCGCCCACGACGCCGCGCTCACCGATCTGGGCGCGGTACAGGAACGGGTCCTGCTGATCGGCGCCACCGAACACGGCGCCGACGTCATGCTGCCCGGACTCACGGCGGCGCTCGGGGAGCGGCTGGCCGGGTGGCGGCTGCGGTTCCGCCTGGACCGCAACCTGCTGCTGGCCGACGCCATCGAACATGGCGCGCTCGACCTCGCGGTGCTGCTCGACGGGTCGGGCCTGGACCCGACGAATGCGGCGGGCATGGTGCCGCTGACGTGGGTGTCGGCGCGCAGCTTCACCGCATCGGCCGCCGAACCGCTGCCGGTGGTGATGTACAGCGAACCGTGCACGCTGCGCGAACCCGCGTTCGTCGCGCTCGACCGCCTCGGGGTGGCCTACCGCATCGCCGCGGAGAGCTCGGACCTGTCCGGCCTGCTGGCCGCGGTGCGGTCCGGGCTCGGGGTGGCGCTGCTGCCGATGATCGGACGGCTGCCCGACGGCCTCTGCCCCGCCGAAGGGCTCCCACCCACCAGCCGCGCCTCGGTGTTCGTGCGCGGCCGCACCGGGGTCGACCCGGACGTGCTGACCGCCGCCGAACAGGCGGTGCGCGACGTGTTGACCGAACAAGCCTGATACTGGACGGAACATGAAACAGAACCTGGTCTTCGAAGCTCCGCGACGGGGTATGCCGCCGCGGCACTTCGCCGACCTCGACGACGACGGCCGCGCCGCCGCGGTCGCCGACCTCGGCATGCCGGCGTTCCGCGCCAAACAGCTGGCCAACCAGTACTACGGGCGGTTGATCTCCGATCCGGCGCTGATGACCGACCTGCCCGCCGCGGTGCGCGCCCAGACCGCCGAGGCGCTGTTCCCCGACCTGCTGTCGGTGGTGCGCGCCATCGAATGCGACGCGGGGGAGACGCGAAAGACGTTGTGGCGCGCCCACGACGGCGCGACGTTCGAATCGGTGCTGATGCGCTACACGGACCGCAACACCGTCTGCATCTCCTCACAGGCCGGGTGCGGGATGGCGTGTCCCTTCTGCGCGACCGGGCAGGGCGGGCTGATGCGCAACCTGTCCACCGCCGAGATCCTGGAGCAGGTGCGTACCGCGGCCGTCGAGCTGCGCGACCGCGACGGGGAGGGCATCGCGAGGGAAGGTCGGCTGTCCAACATCGTGTTCATGGGTATGGGCGAACCGCTGGCCAACTACAACCGGGTGGTCGCGGCGGTGCGTCGGATCACCTCACCGGCACCCGACGGGTTCGGCATCTCGGCGCGCTCGGTGACGGTGTCGACGGTCGGGCTGGCGCCGGCGATCCGCAAACTCGCCGACGAGCGACTCAACGTGACGCTCGCGCTGTCGCTGCACACCCCCGACGACGAGCTGCGCGACACGCTCGTACCGGTGAACAACCGCTGGAAGGTCGACGAGGTGCTCGACGCGGCGCGCTACTACGCCGACGTGACCGGGCGCCGGGTGTCGGTGGAGTACGCGCTGATCCGCGACGTCAACGACCAGCCGTGGCGGGCGGATCTGCTCGGCAAGAAGCTGCACGGCAAGCTCGGCCCGCTGGTGCACGTCAACCTGATCCCGCTCAACCCCACCCCGGGCAGCGAGTGGGACGCCAGTCCCAAACCCGTCGAGCGCGAGTTCGTGCGCCGGGTGCGCGAGCGCGGGGTGTCCTGCACGGTGCGCGACACCCGCGGCCGCGAGATTGCCGCCGCCTGCGGGCAGCTGGCCGCCCAGGGCTGATCACCCTCCGCCGAGACTGCTGCCAGATCGCGTGCCACGCGAAAAAGACGATCTGACAGCAGTTTCGGCGAATCGGTCAACCGGTACGCGCCGGCGCGTTGGCGAACCAGACGTTCTCCTCGCGCAGGCTGCGGCTGCGCCACCCGTCCGGCGTGCGCACCACCTCGTGGTGGTAATAGCCGCCGCACGAAGACATCTCGGGCATCCCGGGCAGCTGCATCGGGTTGTAGAACATCGCCCGCACCGTGGCCGAATCGCCGTCGTGCTCGAGGATCTCGATGTTGGTGATGTAGTGCATGCTCCACGGCAGCACCCCGAAATTCGCGGCGAACCAGTCGACCACCTCGTCGCGGCTGCCGACCACCGCACCGGCCGACGAGTAGTCGATGCGGGCGTCCTCGGTGAACACCGACCGGTAGAGCTCCCAGTCCTTCGTGTCGACGGCACGGGCGTACCGGTAGAGCAGCGCCGTGATCTCGTCGATCATTCGGGCATGCCGATGGTCTTCGCCTCCAGGTACTCCTTGTAGCCCTCTTCGCCGTTGCGGTACCCCAGCCCCGACTGTTTGGTGCCGCCGAACGGGCTGGTGATGCCGAAGTGGCTCTTGCCGTTGATCGTCACGTTGCCGGTCCGCATTCGGCACGCAATCGCGAATGCGCGGTCCACATCTCCGCCGGACACCTCGCCGGACAGCCCGTAGATGGTGTTGTTGGCGATCGCGACGGCATCGTCGTCGGTGTCGTACGGCGTCACCGTCAGTACCGGCCCGAAGATCTCCTCCTGGGCGATCTGGCTGTCCGGGTCGACGTCGGCGAGCAGCGTCGGCTGGGTGTAGTAGCCGACCGGCAGGTGCTCCGGGACGCCGCCTCCGGTGACCAACCGTGCGCCCGAGTCGATGCCGCTCCTGATCAGCCCGAGCACCTTCTGCCGCTGGGTCTCGCTGATCTGCGGACCCTGCATGTTGCCCGGCGTCCATGGATCGCCGACCGGGAAACCCTCCATCATGGTCTTGAGGATCGCCAGACCTTCGTCATACCGGCTGCGCGGCAACAGGATTCGCGACGGCAGGATGCAGGACTGACCGCTCATCACGCACGCCATCATCGCCGCCATCGGCAGTGCGGAATTGAAATCGGCGTCGTCGAGCACGATGTGGGCCGACTTGCCGCCCAACTCCAGCAGCGTCTTCTTCACCGTCGGCGCACCGGCGGCCAGGATCGCCCGCCCGGTGGCCGTCGACCCGGTGAAGGTGATCATGTCCACCCGCGGATCCGCCGACAGTGCCGCCCCGACCTCGTTGGCATTGGAGACGACGACGTTGAACACCCCGGCCGGGATGTCGGTCTCCTCGGCGACGATGCGGCCGTACTCGCTGCCCGACCACGGCGTCAGCTGAGCGGGCTTGAGCACGACGGTGTTCCCGGCCATCAGCGCGGGCACCGTCTCGGCGATGTTGAGGTAGAACGGCACGTTCCACGGCGTGATCGCGCCGACGACACCCACCGGTTCGTAGTGGATCTTGCGGCGCGCGGGGCCCAACTGGGTCGGGTGCACACCGGTGTCGACGAGGTAGTCGAAGTTCTTCCCGTGTTCGGCCCAGTGCTTGACCTCTTCGATCGGGCTCTCGATCTGGCTGCCGCTCACGGTGACCGGACAGCCCACCTCGGTGATGAGGATGCGCCGCAGCCGCTCCTTGTTGCGTTCGAGCGCCTCGTGCAGCTGGGTCAGGCAGTGGTACCGGAAGTCGAGATCCCGTGACCAGTCCGTCTCGTCGAATGCTCGGCGTGCCGCGGCCACCGCGCGACCCATGTCGTCGACGGTCCCGTCGGTGGCCTGGCCCGCCACCTGCTCGCTGGCCGGATGGATCACGTCGAACGTGGCGCCACTGCCGGTCAGTTGCAGTTCGCCGTCGATCAACATCCGCTCGTCACCGGCGAGAACGCCGGATTCGGTCTCCACAGTCGTCATACGTCAAGCGTTACAAAAATTGGCCGGGTCGTCAGCCGAATGATGGAAATACCGTTCTCCATTTGGAAGGAGATGATTCTCCGAGGCGGTGTCAGGCGGCGCGGCCCAGCGCAATGGACTCCGGGGCCCCGTCCGGCGGTCCGGCACGTGGCCGCCAGCGCGGGAACGTCACCACCGCGCCCGGACCGCTGCCGCCGTGCTCGGGCTCCAGGAACCGTGCGACCGCCGAGACCCGGACCGCGATACCGGCCCTGGCCTGCCGGTACCCGAGTCGAATGCCCACCGCGGTGAGGACGAGTATTCCGCCGATGCCGGGCAGCGCCGTCGCCGCCAGCACGGCCAGCGACGCCGGTACCGCGATGTCGTCGATCCGCTCGATGGCGTTCTCGAGCCACGACCCTGCGGCCGGGGCGCTCGGGGCGGCCACCATGCCTGGGGGCTCGGCGGGCGCGCCGGTGACGTTTTGTGGATGGCTGAGAAGCGCCAGCATGTCGGTGGCGGCCGGGACGACGCCGACCGGCCCCGCGCCCGGTGCGGGCACGGTGAAGCTGTCGAGGTGTGGCAGGAGGAGCAGGGCCAACGGCGACGTCATGAAGGACGCGACATCTGGCGACAAGCCACCGCCCAGGGCCAGGTCTGGCAGCCCCGCCGTCGACGGTTGGGCGCCGAGCAGGCTCACCAGGGCGCGGTAGAGATCGGCCGGGATCTGCAGCAGCCGCTCGACGGTAGCGACGATGGGATCCACGATGTTCTCCAACACCCAGATGTATGCGGGAGGTAACAGGACGGGGTAGGGCGCGGGCGGGATCGCCTGCAGTGGCGGTGGCACGCTCGTCGTCATCGGCGCCGAGGCCGGGGCCGGTGGGTCGGCCACGGGGACGCTCACCGGCGCGGAAGCTTCTACCGGTGGCGGTGGGGCGATCGCCGGCTCAACCGCGGGGGTGACCGGTTCGGAAACGGGCGCAGGAGCAGGCTCGGCGGCAGGTGAGGTGTCTGTCAGCGGTGCGGTCCCGTCGCCGGTCGAGTCCGACGACGTTGCGGCGGAGTCGGAGTCGGACGTGGTGGCCGACAGGTCGGCGTCGACCGGCGGCTCTGACCACACGTCCCAGCTGCTCGAGCCGGACGTGTCGGCCTCATCCTCATCCTCATCCGGCGCAGGCTCATCGAAGCCGGACGTCTCATCGGCGGGGTGCGTCCCGTCGTCCGTGGTGCCCGTGTGGTCGATGGCGCTGGTGTCGTCGGCCCGGTCGCTGTCGCCGGCACCGCTGTCGGTCGACTCGCCGGCCGTCGAACCGGACGAGTCAGGGTGGGCGGCGGCGATCCCGCCGCCCGCGCCGCCCAGGAACAGGCCTGCGGTGAGCACCACGATGCCCACGAACGAGTGCCAACGTCGCGGGGCCACAACGCCCTCCCCACACCGAGGACCACGTGCCGATGGTCCAAGGACGATCCTGCCTCGGGGATGCCGGGGGATCGAATGATCACCCGGCAACCCAGACCGGCGGCGACGCCGCCGATTGAGCAATGAGACCACTCGCGGCACCAGGTCACAACCCACTTCCGGCGGCGTCATTGCTTCGAGAAACAGCGCCATCGCCGTCGATGTTCGCTGCGGTCCGGCGCCTGCAGTCCGCCGAGACCGCGGGTGCGCCCGGTTGCCGGCGCTGTGCGAGCACGGCGTGCGCGAAAGATGAGGGCTTGAGGTGCGGCGTGGCCTCGCGATCGGTTCCGGCTGCGGTGGCGCCGACTGCCGGACCGGTGCCCCGTCGTCGCCTGGAGCGGCCCGCGTACGCCGCATTCGTGGATTGCTCGACGGCGCGCCCGGTGCGGAATCCCGGTCAGTCGGACTGCCGGATACCCACCGCGTGACGCAGCTGAGCGAGGAACTCGTCACCGTCGTCGCTGCGCACGATGTAGTGGCACACCGCGACCCGGATCGCCGTGGCGGCCTTCACCGGGGCGTTGGCGCCCGTCAACAGCTTCTCCAGTCGCGCGCGCATCAGCGGGATGATCCGCGACAACTGCGCGATCACCACCTCCGGTTCGATGTCGACGAGCCGGACACCCGAATACGACTGCTGATAGGCGACAATGAAACGCAGTGCGGCGTCGAGCTTTTCGGTGCCGCGCAGCCCCTGCGTCGCCTGGCTGATCCCGCGGTCGAACATCGCCCGCTCGTAGCGGCCGAACGCGTCGAGCAGTTCCTGCTTGTCGGCGAACCACCGGTACAGCGTCGGGCGCGACACCCCGGCCTGCAGCGCCACCTCCGACAGGCTCAGCTTGGTCTGGCCACTGCGGGCGAGTACCTCGGCGGTGGCCGCCAGGATGCGGTGCTGCGTCGACGTGTCGTCGAACTCGGCGGCGTCGCGCCGGTCGGGCACTGGTTCGTTCACGTCCTGGCCTTGGTCGACGGGGTGGATGTTTCACCGATGGTAGAGCCTGTAACGCCTCATCGGCGGTTTCGCATCACCGGCGGCGACAGAATCACACCGTCAGGGCGGCCACGGTGTCGAGGTCCTGCAGCGCGGCCACCGCCCGGCGCAGGCCCTCGTGGGCGATCGCCTCGTCCTGCATCCCGCCCATCCCCGCGGTGATGAGCGCGGCGACATAGGCGTAGAGCGCGCCCTGGCGGTATCGGCGCCACAGCTCGTCACCGTCGAGTTCGGGACCGCCCGCAGCGGCCAGCGCGCGACGGTAGGTGTCGAGCAACTCGCGCTGGTGTTCGCGGCGGTCCTGCGGCGTCATGCCCGTGACGATCGTGTACGCCAGTTCCCGGCTCGGATGCCCGCGCCGCACCGCCTGCCAGTCGAGCAGCCCGGCCGCGCCGTCGCGGAAGTAGACGTTGCCCGGATGGGCGTCCCCGTGCATGACGGTGTGCGGCGGTTCGTCGATCAGCCGCGCCACCTCACGGTAGTTCTCGTCGATGTACCGGCCGACGTGCACGGGGATGTCGGTGGATTCGGCGATCCGGCGCGCGGAGGTCTTCAACAGCGTGCCGGTGAGCAGCGACGTGCGATCGGCGGAGGCGGTGTACACCCAGTCGAACGGTCCGCGTTGCCCCGGCACGGGCAGCCGCCCCCAGAACGTCGCGTGCAGCCGGGCCAGCAGTTCCACCACCAGCGCGGTCTCGTCGCGGTCCAGCGGGTGCAGCGTGTCGGGGAACCGGCACTGGCCGGCGGGCAGATCCTCGAGGACGAGCACGTAGCGGCCGGTGAGCCGGTCGAACGCGGTGCCGTGCACGGCGGGCACACCGGTCAGCTCCGGCCGCAGCTCGCGGTAGAACCGCACCTCGGTGTCGCCGAGTCTGCCGAGCTCGCCCATCAGGCGCGTCGCCGCCGTCTCGGCGGGCAGCTTGACGAACACGGTGTCCGGGACGCCGTCTCCGGTCAGCGCGAGCCGCGCCCGCGCGGACGTGCCCGCGTCCCCGCCGAGGACCGAGACGGAGGTGACCGTGCGGCCCATCAGCCGCGAGAGCGTGGGCGCGTCGAGGTCGGCGACGGAGCGGGGGAACGGCCGCGCGCCTCGCAGCGCGGCGTCGGCGGCCACGCGCCGCACACTCCGCCCGAGGTGTGCGGCCAGACCGGCGGCGGGCACAATGCCGAACGTCTTCGTCACCGGTTCTGCGCCTCCTCGGGCATCATGCCGTGGTGAGTTTACAAATTAGAGTCAGACTGTAAACCAGTTCTGAGTTGCGACCAACAGGAGGGCCGATGCCGGGACCGTTGGATGGGGTGAAGGTCGTCGAACTGGGTGTGTGGGTGGCCGCGCCCGCGGCGGGCGGCATCCTGGCCGACTGGGGCGCTGATGTGGTCAAGGTGGAACCGCCGTCGGGGGATCCGGCCCGGATGTTCGGCCGCATGCTCGGGGTGGGCGACGACCTGAACCCGCCCTTCGAGATGGACAACCGCTCGAAACGCAGCGTCGCAGTGGACCTGACGTCGGAGACCGGCCGCGACGCTGTCCGCGAACTGCTCTGCGGCGCAGATGTTTTCGTGACCAACGTGCGGCCGTCGGCGCTGCGGCGCCTCGGGCTGGACTTCGAGACGCTGGCCGCGCGGAACCCGCGGCTGGTCTACGGGCTCATCACCGGATACGGCGTCGAGGGACCCGACGCCGACCGGGCCGCCTACGACGTCGCCGCGTTCTGGGCGCGCGCCGGTCTGGCGCACCTGCTCACCAGGCCCGGTGAAGATCCGCCGTTCCAGCGCGGCGGCATGGGCGACCATTCGGTCGGGATGACGCTGGCGGGCGCGGTGTGCGCGGCCCTGGTGGCCCGTGCGCGCACCGGCGCCGGGCAGCTGGTGACGACCTCGCTGTACCGCCAGGGTGCGTACACGATCAGCTTCGACCTCAACACGTTCCTGCTGACCGGCCAGCAGATCGCCATCGGTCAGCGCGAGACGATGGGCAACCCCTGTATGAACAACTACACCGCCGGGGACGGCCGCCGCTTCTGGATCGTCGGGCTGCAGGGCGACCGGCACTGGCCCGCCCTGTGCCGCAGCGTCGGTCGGCCGGACTGGCTGCACGACGAGCGGTTCGCCTCCGGCCGGGCGCGCGCGGTGCACGCCCGCGACCTGATCACCGAACTCGACGCGATCTTCGCCACCAGGACCCTGGCCGAGTGGGCCGAGACCTTCGCCGCGGAACCGGATCTGTTCTGGTCGCCGATCAACACGCTCGAAGACGTCGTCGGCGACGAGCAGTTCCACGCCGCGGGCGGCATCGTCGACGTCCCCGACGGTGACGGTACGGTCCCGATGGTCGCCACCCCCGCCGACTTCCACGGCACCCCGTGCGCGCCGCGCTCGCCGGCCCCGCGCCTCGGTGCCCACACCGACGAGGTGCTGGCCGACCCGGCCGCGGCGTGGCGCTCCTGAGGCGTTCAGGTCAGCCCCGCGGCGTGCCGGAGCTGGGTGAGGAAGTCGTCGGCGTCGTCGCCGCGGACCAGGTAGTGCGAGATCGCCACCCGCACAACGGTCGCCGCGGCGAGGCCGGCGTCCGGTCCGGGTATGCCGCGTTCCACGCGTTCGCGCATCCACGGCAGGATGCGGGCGAGACGGGCGATCACCTGCGCGGGTTCGATGTCGACCATCCGCAGACCCGGGTAGGACCGCTGGTAGTCGACGATGATCCGCAGAACGGCGTCGAGGCGTTCCTCGGGCGACAGGTGGGCGGGCAGTTCGGCGACGGCGCGTTCGTAGATCGAACGCTCCCAGACCACGAACGCGCTCAACAAATCCTGCTTGGACGGGAACCAGCGGTAGAGCGTCGGCCGTGACACCCGCGCCTGCGCGGCGACCTGCGACAGGCTCAGCTTCGTCATCCCGTTGCGGCCGAGCACCTCCGCGGTCGCGGCCAGGATCCGCTCGCGGGTCGCATTCTGATCGGTCGACACGGAGGTCACCCCGGTAGCTTTACAAATTTCGTGTCGACTGTCACGCTGAAGTTCGTGACCTCCCCATCAGCGGTGGCCCGCGAGTACAGCTCGATCGACATCACCTCGGCCGCGTTCTGGCAGCAGCCGTTCGCGCAGCGCGACACCGTGTTCGCGCAGCTGCGCGCGGCCGACGGACTGACCTGGCATCACCCCCTGTCGTCGCTGTTCCCGATGGAGGAGGACGGGTTCTGGGCGCTCACGCGGCGCGCCGACATCGCCCACGTCAGCCAGCATCCGGAGCTGTTCTCCTCCGCGCAGGGCGTCGCGCTCGATCCGATGCCCGCCGATGTCCAACGGTTCGCGTCGTTCTTCCTCACGATGGACCCGCCCGAGCACACCGTCTACCGGCGGCTGATCAGCTCGGCGTTCACCCCGCGCAACGTGCGGCGGATCGAACAGCAGATCCACGACAACGCCGTCGCCGTCGTCGACGATCTCATCGGGGTCGGTGAGATCGACTTCGTCGCAGCGTGTTCGGCACGGCTGCCGATGCTGACCATCATGGAGATGCTCGGGGTGCCCGCGGCCGACCAGCCCGCGGTGGCCAAGGCCGCCGAGACGCTGTTCTCGATGAGCGACGACGAATACAGCTCACTCGAGGAGCGTGCGGCCGACACCGTCAACGAGATCATGCTGCTGTCGGCCACCGGCGTCGAACTCGCGAAGTTCCGCCGCAACCACCCCGGCGACGATCTGATGACCAGCATCGTCAACGCCGAAGTCGACGGGAAACGGTTGACCGACGAGGAGATCGGCGCGTTCCTCATCCTGCTCGCCTCCGCGGGCAACGACACCACCAAGCAGACCACCACGCATGCGATGCTGGCGCTGACCGAACATCCCGCCCAACGCGAGTGGCTGCTGGCCGACTTCGACGGACGTATCGGCACCGCGGTCGAGGAGTTCATCCGCTGGGCCACACCGGTTCTGCAGTTCGCGCGGTTCGCGACCGTCGACACCGAGATCAACGGGGCTCCGGTGCGGGCGGGGGACAAGGTCGGGCTGTTCTACTGTTCGGCCAACCGCGACGAGACGGTCTTCGGCGATCCGCACACCTTCGACCTGAGCCGGTCGCCGAATCCGCACCTGGGCTTCGGCGGCGGCGGTCCGCACTTCTGCCTCGGCAACCAGCTCGCGAAAGCCGAACTGCGGCATCTGTTCCGGGAGTTGCTGACCCGGCTGTGCCACGTCGAGTTCGGGGAGCCCGACCTGTTGTTCAGCACGTTCGTCCACGGCGTCAAACGCCTGCCCGCGGTGGTGCGTTGAGCATGCGGGTGGAAGTCGACCTCACCCGGTGCACCGGACACGGGATCTGCGAGTCGATCGCCGAGGACGTGTTCGAGGTGCAGGACGACGGCACCGTGATGGTGCACGGCGCCGAGCGACCCCCCGCCGACCACGACCGGATGCGCCAGGCCGTCACCCAGTGTCCGGCCGCCGCACTGCGTTTGGTGGACTGAACGCCTCTCAGCGCGGGTCGATGTCGTTGCGCAGGCGTTCGGCGGGGTAGGTGGATGCGCCCGCGGCGCGGACCCGCTCGACCAGTGTGCGGTCCGACGTCGCGACGCAGATCTCGCCCGGATCGTCAGCCGTCCGCACCAGGCGCACGATCTCGTCGTCGGCCGAGTTCGGCGCGGGTGCCGGCGCATGGGCCACGGTGACCGCATCGGAGACCAGCGGCGGGCTCAACGGTTTCTCGAACACCACGGTCACCTCGAGGTCCGCGCTGCGTGCCCAGTGTTCCAGCGCCTCGACGAGGCGGGCCATCGCGGCCCGGCGGTCACGCCACCACCCGTCCGGGCGGGAGCCGATCACGTTCATCCCGTCGATGATCCACCGCACCCGGTCCAGGGTAGGGCTACCGCGACGGGCGCGGGCGCACCAGCACCGACTGCTGGATGACCCCGACGGCGCCCGCCTCGTCGAACAGCGTCCCGCTGGTGGTGCCGATACCGTCGGGGCCGTAACTGGTTTCGGCGCGGATGCCGATCCAGCGGCCGTCGGGGATGCGGTGCACGTGGACCACGAGGTCGGTGTTGAGGAACGTCCACTTGCGGATGTCGAGTTTGGCGCCGATGCCGTTGGCGTCGTCGGCGACGGCGAACAACCGCTCGAGCGGGGTCATGGACTCGCCTTTGACCAGGTCGACCGTCGGGGTGATCCAGGATTCGCCGGGGCCGTCGCCCAGCGGTGTGGTCAGCCAGCGCCAGTCGAGGCTGTGGACGTAGTTGGGATCCCAGTCCTTGGCCATGTCCCGGCTGCGGGCCTCGGTCAGCGGCCGCAGTGGAGGAGTGTCGGCGCGGGCGATGGCGGCGGTGTCGAGCTGCTGCAGCCGCCAGCCACTGGCCCGCGCGACCGGCCGTGGGGTGCCGTCGGGTCCCGGTGCGGACATCTCCGCGCTGACCAGTTCGATCTGCTTGCCCGAGCGTTCCCGGCGGGCGCTGACCCAGAGGTCACCCTCGGCGGGGACGGGACCCAGCAGGTCGACCATCACCCGGCTCAGCCGCGTGTCGTCGCGCCGCTCGCACCGCTGCAGTGCGCGGACCAGCAGCGCGGAGACCGGCGCTGCGTGCTGGATGGCCGCCGACCAGGTACTGCGCACCAGGTCGGTGGCCGCGAACCGCTCGCCGTGCGAATCCTCGCCCAGCAGTTCGTAGTACGAGTCCGACATCAGGGCAACCCCGCTCCGGGGACGTCGACGATCGTGGTGTCGATGCGCGAATTCTTCGTGCCGATGAGCCGTTCCGGATAGGCGTCGGTGGCCGAGGCGAGGAACAGCATCCGCCGCTCGGGTCCCCCGAGCGCGCAGGCGATCGCGATCCGGTCGCCGATGTCGATCCGATCGGTGACCGCGCCCCCGTCGACCACGCGCTGGAACTGGCGCGCCAGCGTCAGTGCGGTCCACACCCCGCCGCCGGCGTCGACGGCGATACCGTCCGGCGGCCCGTCGAGGCCCTCGGCGAAGACGCGGCGGTCCCGCAGGGCGCCGTCGGGGGCGATTGCGAACGCGCTGAGGCGCCTGCCTGTCGACTCGGCAACGATCAGCGTCGCGCGGTCCTCGGTGATGGCCAACCCGTTGGGGAAGTCGAGTCCGTCGGCGGCCACCGTCGACGTCCCGTCGGGGTCGAGGCGAACGATCACCCCGTTCGCACGGGCCTGCACCCCGATGTAGGCGCGGCCGACGTCGTCGACGACCATGTCCCCGAGATTCGCGGACACCTGCCCACCCAGATCGGTTGCGACGGTGACGGCGTCCCCGTCGTAGCGCAGCACCTGCCTGCGTTCGGCGGAGACGATGAGCAGCGTGCCGTCGGGCCGGAAGCCCAGGCCGGACGGGGCGTGGCCCGGTACCGGCAGGGTGGTCTTCGACCCGCTCAGGTCGACGGTGTGCACCGCCTCGCCCAGCATGTCGGAGAACCACAGCAGCCCTTCGAACCACCGCGGACCCTCACCGAAGCAGAACCCGTCGGCGAGCACCGCGGGCGCCTGGAGGCCCGATTCCGTGGTGATTTCGCGCGCCGTCACATCGCACCTTTACAAAACACGCGACAAGTGTCACGCTCCGTAGGTGCCACTGTCAACCACCTGCGGCGTTGGCGCGCCATGAAGAAGTATTTCAGCCACACACTGCTGTACCTCCACGAGACGATCTCGCTCGGATCGGGGGGCGTCGAGCAGTTCACGAAGACGTTCGACGCCGTCTACCACCCGATGATGTCCGACCTCGGCGCCCGGCTGTTCGCGATCTGGGAGACCACGCCCTACAACGGGCACTGGCCCCAGGTCACGATCATCTGGGAGATCGACGCGTTCGCCGACTACGCCCGCATCGGCAACGCCCAGCGGGCCGGTGGCACGCACGCCGGACCCGCGACCGCGTGGCGGGAGTACCTGACCGACACGGGCGCCTCGGGTGAGGGCCGCATCATGTACGCCGGCCGCAGCAACCGCACCCTCGCGCAGCTACGGGAGGCGAACGTCGGTGCGGGACTGGTCATCCAGGAGGTCATGCAGACCAAACCCGGGCGCCAGGACGACTACATCCGCGAACTCGAGCGGCTCTACGTGCCGTGGTCGGAACGCACCGGCAAGCAGTGGCTCGGCTCGTTCATCACGACGTTCCGGTTCAACGAGGTCATCCACTACTGGGCCCTCGACGGCGACTGGGACTGCTTCGCCGAGCACTACCCGTCGTGGAAGGACAGTCCGCCCGCCGAGATCGTCACGTGGATGAGCGTCGCCCCGGCGCTGCGCGACGGCTGGGAGGATTCGATCCTGCAAGCGCTACCACAGTCGCCGCTCCGATGACCGCAAGCCCGAAAGCTCGACTGGCGCAGTCGTTCTCGTACGATCCCTTCGACGCGGCGGTGATGGCCGATCCGCTGCCGTACTACCGCACATTGCGCGACGAGCATCCGCTGTACTACGTCGACGAGTGGGACCTCTACGCGCTGTCGCGGTTCGAGGACATCTGGCAGGTGCTCGAGGTCAACGACGGTACGTTCGTCGCGTCCGAGGGCACCCTGCCGTCGAGCGCGGTGCTGGCCACCCACAACACCGGCCCGGTACCCGATCCACCTTTGTCGCCCATGCCGTTCCACGCCAACTTCGACGCACCGGTCTACACCGATGTGCGCCGCTGCACCTCGGGTCCGTTCCGGCCGAGATCGGTGAGCCGGCTGGCCGACCGGGTCCGCGAGTTGGCCAACGAGCGCCTCGACGCGCTGTTGCCCACCGGCCGGTTCGACCTCACCCAGGATTACGGCGGCATCGTCGCCGCCTCGATGGTGTGCGAATTGATCGGGCTTCCAGTCGATCTGGCGGCCGACGTACTGGCCACCGTGAACGCAGGCAGCCTGGCCCAGCCCGGCAGCGGCGTCGAGGTGGCCAACGCTCGGCCCGGTTACCTCGAGTACCTGATCCCGCTCGTCGAACGCAGACGCGCCGACCGGTCCGGTGCCGACCTGCCGATCGTCGACGCACTGCTGGAGTACCGCAAACCCGACGGCACCCCGCTCACCGACACCGAGGCCGCCGTCCAACTTCTCGGCGTGTTCATCGGCGGCACCGAGACGGTGCCGAAGATCGTCGCGCACGGACTGTGGGAACTCGCGCGGCGCCCCGAACAGCTCGCCCAGGTGCGCGCCGACCCGGCGGCCAACGTCCCGATCGCCCGCGAGGAGATGATCCGGTACTGCGCACCCGCACAGTGGTTCGCCCGCACGGTGCGCCGACCGGTCACGATCCACGGCACCACCATCGAACCGGGTCAGCGTGTCATCACGCTGCTGGCCTCGGCCAATCGCGACGAGCGCGAGTACGCCGACCCCGACGACTTCCGCTGGGACCGGCCGATCGAACGGCTGCTGGCCTTCGGGCGCGGCCAGCACTTCTGCCTCGGAGTGCATCTGGCGCGGCTGGAGATCACCGTCATGGTCACCGAATGGCTGCGGAGAGTCACCGAATTCACGGTCGACGCCGAGGCCGCGTCGCGCCCGCCGTCGAGTTTCCAGTGGGGCTGGAACAGCGTGCCGGTCGAAGTGCGGGCGGGAGGCGCCTGACGTGTGGGCCTACCGGTTGGTGGCGCCGTACACCTTCGAACGACGGTGCCTGCCCGAACCGTCCGCCGACCGCCTGGCCGACGGTCAGGTGCTGCTGCGGTTCACCGCGGCGGGGATCTGCGGCAGCGACCTGCCCGGCTTCCGCGGTGCGAAGGGACGACTGCCCGGCGACACCGGCGTCAGCGCCGCGGAGATGAACGGGTTCCCGATCCACGAGATCGTCGGCGAGGTGGTGGCGAGCAGGCACCCCGCGCACCAGCAGGGCGACCGGGTGGTCGGCTGGGCCTCCGGATTCGACGGGCTGATGGAGTACGTCGTGGCCGATGGCGAGGGGTTGGCCGCCTACGCTCCGGCGCTGCCGCCGCACCACGCCGTCGCGCTGCAACCCCTGGCGTGCGTGCTGTACGCGGCCGAACAGCTACCCGACCTGACCGACAGGCATGTCGCGGTGCTCGGCCAGGGGTCGATCGGCCTGCTGTTCTCCTACGTGGCGAAGGCCGCGGGCGCACGCCGGGTCACCGGGGTCGACCCGGTCGACCGCACCGAGGTGGGCCCGGCCTTCGGCGTGGACACCGTCGTCCGCGCGACCAGCGACCGGTGGCTCAGCCATCTGCCCACCGACGACCGGCCCGACGTGGTGATCGAGGCCGTCGGCCACCAGGTCGCCACCCTCGGCCACGCGGTCGAGGCGGTCGCGTTCGGCGGGACCGTGTTCTACTTCGGTGTCGCCGACGACGACGTGTACCCGATCAGCATGCGAACGATGTTGCGCAACAACCTGACCCTCAAATCCGGCGTGACACTCGAACGGCGCCGGATGCTCACACGGGCCGACGATTTCGCTCGCGACCACCCCGGCCTGCTGCCCACCTACGTCACCCACACGTTCGGTGTCGACGACGTCCAGGCGGCGTTCGAGCTGGCCTGCCTGCCCACCCCGGCCCGCGTGAAGATCGCGCTCACGGCATGACGGCGCGCAGCAGACTGCAGACCGCCTTGGACGCGGACACACCGGTGTTCGGCGGGTGGGTGGTCGGACCCACCGCGATCGGGCCGGAGGAGTTCGCCTCCGCGGGCTACAACTATGTCGGAATCGACTGTCAGCACGGATATCTCGACGACGCCGACGCCGCGTCGCTGGTGCGCCGCCTCGAACACGTGCCGATCGCCACCGCGGTGCGGCTGCCAGGCGCCGATCCCGCGCCGATCGGCCGGGTGCTCGACGCCGGCGCGGACGCGGTCGTCATCGCCATGGTGGAGTCCGCGGACCAGGCGGCGGCCGCGGTCGCCGCCACCCGCTACCCGCCGACGGGTGTGCGCAGCTTCGGCCCGCTGCGGCCCGGTTTGGGCCTGGTGCCCGCCGACCTGGAGGACAGGGTGAGCGTGTTCGCGATGATCGAGACCGCGCGCGGTGTGTCCGCGTGCGCGGACGTCTGCGCGGTGTCCGGGGTGACCGGTATCTACGTCGGCCCCGCCGATCTGGCCGTCTCGATGGGCTGTGCGCCCACCGCGGCGTGGCGCGAACCGGAGGTCCGCGACGCGATCGCGGGTCTCGCCGCCACCGCGCGCGCCGCGGGGGTGGTGGCCGGGGTCCACGCGGGCAGCGGCACGATCGGAAAGGAGGCCGCCGACATGGGGTTCCGGATGATCACCCTCGCCTCGGAGTCGCAGGCGCTGCGGCGCGGCGCCACCGCGCATCTCGCCGAGGCCACCGGGGCCGCGCCAAAGGGTGCGCCGACAGGGGGATACCAGTGAACCGGGTGGCGCTGGTGACGGGCGCCGCACGCGGACAGGGTGCGGCGATCGTGTCGCGGCTGCTCTCCGACGGCTTCCGGGTGGCCGCCTGCGACGTGCGGACCGACGAACTGCGCGACAGTGTGGCCGGTGCCGGTGCTGGTGCCGGTGACGGTTCCGGTGACGACGTGCTGGCGCTCGAACTCGACGTCACCTCGCCGCAGCAGTGGGCGAATGCGGTCGCCGACACCGTCGCCCGGTTCGGCGGCCTCACCGCGCTGGTGAACAACGCCGGCGTGCTGCACCGCGCCGCGATCGCCGACGAGACGCCCGCCGGGTTCGAGAACAGTTGGCGGGTCAACTGTCTCGGCCCGTTCCTCGGGATCCAGGCGGCGGTGAAGCACCTCGAAGCCGCCGACGGTGCGGCGATCGTCAACACCGCCAGCACCGGCGCGATCCGGCCGTTCCCGCGCCATGCGGCGTACGGGTCGGCGAAATGGGCGCTGCGCGGTTTGACGCAGGTCGCCGCGGCGGAGCTCGCGCCGTCGGGCATCCGCGTCAACGCCGTGCTCCCCGGCGCGGTCGAGACACCGATGCTCGACGCGGACACCCAGCGCCGGCTCGCCGCCGCGGCGGTGTCGGGCCGCATCGGCAGGCCCGCCGAGATCGCCGACGCGGTCGCGTTCCTGCTCTCGGAGCAGGCGTCGTTCATCACCGGTGCCGAACTCGTCGTCGACGGCGGCCAGAGCCTGCAGATCGGATGAGTGCGGTGCGGAAGACTCTGTCGGTGGGCGTGATCGGCGCGGGCCCGGGCGGGCTGGCGCTCGGGATCTTCCTCAAGAAGGCCGGCTTCGAGGACTTCACGATCTTCGACCGGGAGGACGGCGTCGGCGGCACCTGGCGCATCAACACCTATCCGGGTCTGGCGTGCGACGTGAAATCGCATCTCTACTCGTATTCGTTCGACCTCAACGCCGACTGGTCGCGGCTGTGGTCGGCGCAACCGGAGATCCTCGACTACTTCGAGACGTGCGCGCGCCGCCACGAACTCGGACCGCATCTGGTGCTCGGCACCGAGATCGTGTCCGCGGTCTGGGATGCGGCGGCGCGCAACTGGGAGTTGGCCACCGCGACGGGGGAGCGGCACCGCTTTGACATCGTCGTGTCCGCGGTCGGGATGTTCACCCGGCCGGTGATGCCCGATCTGTTCGAGGAGGGGCCGTTCACCGGGGTCGTGATGCACACCGCCCGCTGGGACCACAGTGTCGACCTGAGCGGTGCGCGGGTCGCGGTATTGGGCACGGGTTCGACTGCTGCGCAACTGCTTCCGGAGGTCGCGAAGGTCGCGGCCAAGGTGTACTCGGTGCAGCGGTCGCCGACGTGGATCCTGCCCAAACCCGACCGCCCCTACACCGAGCGCGAGAAGTGGCTCTTCGCCCACGTGCCGTTCGCCAAACGGGTGTACCGGACGCGGTTGTGGCTGCGCAGTGAGCGCAACATCTCGGTCATCGAGAACGGCAGCGACAAGACCCAGGAGTTCACCGGCATCGCGACCCGGGTGCTGGAGGCGACCGTGCTCGACGAGGACCTGCGCCGCAGACTCACTCCCGGCCACCCGTTGGGCTGTAAGCGACTGGTGTTCGCGACCGACTACCTCACGGCGCTGACCCAACCGCACGTCGAGGTGATCTCGAGCGCGGCGAAGAAGCTGCGGGCGCGGTCGCTGGTCACCGAGGACGGCACCGAACTCGACGTCGACGTCGTGCTGTGCGCCACCGGCTACGCCGCGGCCGACTACCTCGGGCAGATCGACGTGGTCGGCGAAGACGGTGCGCTGCGGGACAAATGGCGCGACGGCGCGTACGCCTACCTCGGGATGGCCGTACCCGGATTCCCGAACTTCTTCATGCTCTACGGCCCCAACACCAACGTCGGGTCAAACAGCGTCATCTTCGTGCTCGAGGCCCAGGCCCGCTACATCGTGCGCGCGCTGCGGCATCTGCGGCGGCGGGGCCGTTCGTACGTCGCGGTGCGGCCGCAGACGATGGTCGACTACATCGCCAGGATCGACGGGTGGATGGCCGGCACGGTGTGGACCACGCGCTGCAGCAACTACTTCCGCGCGGCCAACGGGCGGGTGGTCACCCAGTGGCCGCGCAGTGCCCGCGCGTTCTGGGCGATGACCCGCCGGTTCCGTGCCGCCGACTACACCTTCGACCCACCCGCGCACCTGCCCGACATCGAGGTGCGCACCCACACCGACCTCACGAGGAGCGCCCCCCGATGACGATCACCCCCGCGAGCCCCCAGGCCTCGCACCGTATTCGGCGTGTCATCGGGGCGCTGATGGTCCTGCTCGGCGCCGTCGGCACGGTGGCCCCGAAACGACTGGACAGCACCCCGGCCGGGGACGGCGTACGCGCCGAGGCGCAGCGCCACCACCTCACACGGATGTACGCGATGCGCGAGGCGGCGCTGGGCGCGATCCTGCTCGGCGGCGGTGGTATCCGCGCGGCCCTGGCCGCCACCGTCGGGCTGACCGCCGTCGAGGTGGCCACCGCCGGGTCACCCGCGCTGGACCAGCGGGCCCGGATCACCACCGCGGTCACCGCGACGCTGTGCGGGGTGGCCGCGGCGTACGCGCTGTCCGGCACCTCTGCGAAGGCCGAGAACGCCACCGCGTGATCGAACGCCTCGACCCCGCACTGGAGCGGTTCGCCGCGTTCCGTACCGACCTGTCCCCGGCGACGCTGTCGGCCGTGCGGGATTCACTCGACATCCGGCGCCGGGAGACCGCGGCCGCGCTCGACACCACCGGCGTCGACATCGAGGACACCACCGCCGGATCCGGGGTCGCGGTGCGGATCTACCGCGGCGGCACCTCGCCGGCGCCCGCGGTGCTCTACTGCCATTCCGGGGCGTTCGTCCTGGGTAACCTCGACACCGACCACCGGCAGTGCGTCGAATTCGCCCGTCGCGCCGCGTGCACCGTGGTCTCCGTCGACTACCGGCTGGCGCCCGAACACCCCCACCCCGCCGCGTACGACGACGTGCTGACCGCTCTGCAGTGGCTGCACACCGAAGCCGTTGCGCTGCACGTTGACCCGACGCGGATCGCCGTGGCGGGCAGCAGCGCCGGGGGAGCGCTCGCGGCGCTGCTCGCGCAGGCGTCGGCGACCGGCGCCGCCCCGCCCGTGGTGTTCCAGCTGCTGCACCAGCCCGTGCTCGACGAGCGGGCCACACCGTCGCACCGCGAGTTCACCACCACCCCCGGCTTCGACGGGCCCGCGGTGGAGCTGATGTGGCGGCACTACCTCCCGGCGGGGGTCACCGGTGTCGCCCCGGCCACCCGCACCGAACTGGCCGGGCTGCCACCGGCGTTCATCAGCTGTTCGGAACTCGACCCGCTGCGCGACGAGGCGCTCGACTACGCACGGCGCCTGCTCGAGGCCGCCGTCGCCACCGAACTGCACGTGTTCCCCGGCACCTGCCACGGATTCGACTCGTTGCTCCCGGACTGGGAGGTCAGCCGAGCGCTGTTCGCGCTCCAGGGGTCGGCGCTGCGGCGGACCCTGCACCGCTGAGCTCACGCGCGACCGCCGCGTGGTAGCGGTCGATGTTGGCGGGGTTGACGATCCGGAAGAAGCCGTCGGGCATCGGCGCCTCCTTGGGCGCCTCGATCGTCATGGTCCTGCGGAACAGCGTGACACCCTCACCCGGCTGGGTGAACTGGTACTCCACGGTGATCCGGCCTGCCATCCCGCCGTTGCCGTCGCGGTCGTGTCCGAGGCGGCCCACCGAGGTGAACATCCACAGCCGCGGCCGCACCGCCATCGCGAGCTGCCAGGTGAAGATCTTGTCGCTATCGGGCCCGCCCTCCTCCCACATGTCGCCCACCCGCAACGGCAGGCTGTCCAGGCGGCCCACGTAGCTGCTCCCCGGATACGTCTTCGTCCAGTTCGCCGGGTCGGTGACGAAGTCGTAGATCACCTCTGGCGCATGGTGGTACGCGGTGTCCGAACTGGTGGTGACGATGCCCAACGGGATGCCTTCCTCTGTGACGCGCGGGTCCCACCACCTTTACAGATCGACGGTGCGATGTCACGCTCATGGGATGGACTTCGCCGTGGTCGACCTGTCCGAAGAGGACCGCGCGTTCCAGCGCGAGCTGCGGGACTTCCTGGCCGCGGTGGTGACCGACGACGTGATCGCCAGGGACCGGGAGACCGGGGAGAACTTCGACGAGGGCGTGCACCTGGCGCTGGGGGAGGCGGGCTACCTCGCCGCGGACTACCGCAGCGAGGCCGAGGGCGGTTTCTCCGCGGTACGCCGGCGCATCTGGGAGCTGGAGATCGGGCGGGCCCACACCCCGTGGTTCCACTGGGGGACCACCGCGATGGTCGCACACACCGTCGAACGGTTCGGCTCCCAGGAGCTGAACGACGAAGTGCTGCCTGGCGTTCTGTCCGGCAGGCTGCGGCTGTGTCTGGGCTACACCGAACCCGAGGGCGGCTCCGACGTGGCGACGTGCAAGACCAGGGCCGTGCGCGACGGTGACGACTGGATCGTGAACGGCTCGAAGATGTTCACCTCCAACGCCCACAACGCGCAGTACGTCTTCCTGATCACCAACACCGACCCGGCGGCGGCGAAACACAAGAGCCTCACCATGTTCCTGCTGCCGCTGTCGGCGGCGGGTGTGGAGATCCAGCCGCTGCGCACCGTCGACGGCGACCGCACCAACATCACCTACTACAGCGATGTGCGGATCAGCGACCGCTACCGCGTCGGGGCGGTCAACGCCGGGTGGTCGGTGCTGCGCGGCGCCCTGGACGCCGAACACGGTACGGGCGAACGCAGCGACGACGGTTTGCAGAAGATCGCGGTGATGACCGAACACATCACGCTGATGGCCGAGGCGGTGGACCGGGTCGCCGCCGCGGTGTCCACGCGGGACGCGTCGGTGGCCTACCGGCTGGGTCGGGCGATCGCGCGGATGGAGGCCGCGATGAGCACCCCGGAGATGTTCGGCCGGGTGGCGATCGCCCAGACCATGCGGGAGGTCTCGCCGGATCTGATGGACATCCTCGGTGCGGCAGGGGCGCTACCGGTCGATGCGGACGGCGCCGCCGCGGCCGGGGGACCGGAGTACATCTTCCGGCTCGCCGGACCCACCGGCATCTACGGCGGCACCCTCGAGGTGTTCCGCAACATGATCGCCCAGCACGCGCTCGGCCTCGGCAGGCCGCACTACTCGGCGCCGCGCTGACCTCACAGCCGTGCGAGCACCTGCTCGGCGAGCAGGTCGAGCGTCCGGTCGGACGCGCGGTCGTGGGTGAACAGCACCACCTGGGTGAAACCGATGTCGGCGAGCTCGTGCAACCGGTCCACGATCACGGATGGGGTGCCGACCATACCGCCGTCGTGCAGACCGAAACCCGGCCCGCCGAACCGTTTCTCGGCCAGCTGTCGCACCTCGGGCAGCGACGCGTCGTCCGGGGCGAGGGCCATCACCATCTCCACCGACAGTACGATCGAGTCCGGGTCGCGGCCGACGTCGGCGCAGATGGCACGGAGCGTGTCGGCCTTCTGTCGCAGTTCGCCGAGCGCGTAGGTGGGTACGTTCCACACGTCGGCGTACCGGGCCACGAGCGGCAGCGTGTACTTCTCGCCGACGCCGCCGATGACGATCGGCGGCCGCACCCGCTCGCCCGGTCCCGGGGTCACCGGCAGGTCGCGCACCTGATAGTGCTTGCCCGCCACATCGATTCGTCCGTTGTCGAACGCCTGCGTGATGATCTCGAGGGTCTCGGCCAGCCGTTCGGAGCGTTCGGCGAACGAGCCCCACGGCAGTCCGGCGCGCCGGTGCTCGTCCTCGATGGAGCCACTGCCGATGCCGAACTGGAACCGCCCCGCCGCGATGTGGTCGAGGGTGGTGGCCATCTCGGCGAGCAGGGCGGGATGGCGGAACTGGTTGCACAGCACCATGTGTCCGATCCGCAGTCGTTCGGTGCGGGCGAGCAGCGCGGTCGCCAGCGTCCAGGCCTCCAGCGACGGATGGTCCGGCGCGCCGGGCCCGTAGAGGTGGTCGTAGAGCCACAGCGACCCGATGCCCAGCGTCTCGCAGCGGATCGCGCGGTGCAGCATGTCGTCGTAACTGAAGCCGATCTGGGGCACGTAGACACCGACGTCCAGATCCGCCATGGCTCTCCCTACTCGGCGAAAAGAGGCTTCGCCTTCGCGGAGAATCGTATTCTCATAGCGGCCGTGACACAACGACGCGAGCCGACGACGCAAGGAGCGCAATCGGTGCACTTCACCATCACCCACCCGATGCACACCCACCCGTACAACCCGGAACTGGTGACCGGTGCGGGGGTGACCGCGGTCGCGAAGGCGGCCGAGGCGGCGGGGTTCTCCGGCTTCGGGTTCACCGACCATCCGGCGCCCACTCAGCGCTGGCTCGAGGCCGGGGGGCACGATGCGCTCGACCCGTTCGTCGCGATGGGTTACGCGGCGGCCCACACCACCACGCTGCGGCTGATCCCGAACATCGTGGTGCTGCCGTACCGCAACCCGTTCGTGGTGGCGAAAGCCGGTGCGACCCTGGACCTGCTCTCCGGTGGCCGGTTCACCCTCGCCGTCGGGGTGGGCTACCTCAAGCGTGAATTCGCCGCACTGGGCGTCGATTACGACGAGCGCACCGACCTGTTCACCGAGGCGCTCGCGGCCATCCGGGCGGTGTGGACCTCCGACGACCTCACCTTCGAGGGGCGGCACTTCACCGCCAAGGGCGTCACGGCCCACCCCCGGCCGCTGACCGCACCGCATCCGCCGATCTGGATCGGCGGGAACACCGCGGCCGCCCGCGAGCGGGTCGCGACGTACGGCGACGGGTGGTGCCCGTTCCCCGCACCCGCCGTGCTGGCCCAGACCGCGCGCACCGCCGCACTCGATTCCGTGGCCCGGCTCGGCGCCGCGATCGACGATCTGCGCCGCCGCTGCGACGCGGCGGGCCGGGACCCGGCCACCGTTGACGTCACGTTCACCAACATCGACGGCGGCGATGCGGGCAGCGACGACTTCGACCCCGACCGCTACCTCGACGGGGTGGCCGCCCTCGAGCGGCTCGGTGTCACCTGGCTGCAGGTGACGGTGCCCGGCGACAGCCTGACCCACGCCCGCGAGACGATCGAGCGGTTCGGCGCCGAGGTCATCAAGCGGGCGTGAGCGGCAGCTCGGCGACCACCTCCGCGCGGGCCGGATCGAAGCCGAAAAAGCCGGTGATAGAGCGTGTTTCGTCGTACGGTTCGAAGTAGGACCAGGCCACGTCGTCGACGACGGTGCCGTCGACGACCGCCGACCAGTACGTCGCCCACCCTTTGTAGTTGCAGTAGCTGGTGGTCTCGCTCCGCCGAAGCAGATCGACGCGCACGTGCGCGGGGTCGACATAGAGGACCGGAGGCAGCGCGGTCTCGAACACCGCGACGGTGTCGGCGGTGTCGACCAGCACGGTGCCGGTGACGCTGACCCGCAACGCCCGCCGCGTCGGCCTGCAGTCCACCCGGTGGTACGGGTTCGGGGGGTAGTGGACCAGCCGGCGGCCCTCCTCGAACCAGGCGTCCACCGCATCCCACGGCACGTACACGTAGCCGGGTGCCTCCGCCGCGGGCGTGGACGGCAGATCGCCGACGGCCTCGGGTCGGAACGCATAGCTCAACGGTTGGCCGCGGCGGTGCACCAGCACGACGTCCTCGGTGTCGAGCACCGTCCGGTCGGCCCGTACCGCCACCACCCGCCGCGGATGCGGTTCGGCGAACGCCGCACCGTCGGGCAGCGCCGGGACGAACCATCCGGCGGGGTCGGTGCTGAGCGGACCGCGTCCGGCGGTGAGTGTCATCGCGCTCCTGGGCGGGTTTTCGGCTGGAATGAGAACATAACGCGCGGTGTGTGGAAAACGCGGCCGGTGGGCACAGGACCGTAGGACACCGAGGAAACGGGGCGAACAGTGGAGCGACTCAACGGCATCGACGCGCTGATGCTGTACAGCGAGACGCCCGAGATCCACATGCACACCCTCAAGGTGGGGGTGCTCGACGTGTCCCGGGTGCCCGGTGGCTACAGCCGGGACTACGCCAGGCAGGTGGCCGCCCCGCGACTGCTGGCGCTGCGCCCGCTGCGGCGCCGCCTCGTCGACATCCCCGGACGCCTGCACCATCCGATGTGGGTGGACAACCCGACCATCGACTTCGACTACCACCTGCGCCACGTCGACCTGCCCGCCCCCGGCGGCAGGCGCGAACTCGACGACCTGATCGGGCGGATCGCCAGCACGCCGTTGGACCGTTCGAAACCGCTGTGGGAGATGTACGTCGTCGAAGGACTGGTCGGCGACCGGATCGCGATCGTGCACAAGGTCCATCACGTGCTCGCCGACGGGGTCGCGTCGGCGAACCAGATGTCGCAGGTGATCTCGCCGCAGGGCCCGCGGGCCGACGACGAACCCGCCCCGCCGCCGCACTCGTCGGCCGGGCTGCTGCGCGCCGCCGGTGGTGACCACCTGCGGCAGATCGGCCGGTTGCCGATGCTGCTGCGCGACACCGCCGCCGGGGTCTCGCAGGTGTACCGCAAGGGCCGGGAACGCGGCGCCCACCCCGACCTCGCCCGCAATTTCGCGCCGCCGCGCACGTTCCTCAATCACGTCGTCACCCCCGGGCGCCGGTTCGCCACGGCGCCGGTGGCGCTGGCCGACGCCAAAGAACTCGCCCGCACACTCGGCGTCACGCTCAACGACATCGTGCTGGCCACCGCGTCGGGTGCGCTGCGCGAACTGCTGCTGCGCTACGACGGCCGCGCCGACGCCCCGTTGATCGCCGGGGTGCCGATCGCGTTCAACACCGATCCGGATCGGTTGTCCGGCAACGAGTTCTCGTACATGACCCCGTCACTGGCCGTCCACGTCGCCGATCCGCTCGAGCGGGTGCGGTTGACGGCGGTGGCCACCCGGATCGCCAAGGAGAACCACCATCTGCTCGGTCCGACGCTCATCGCGTCGTGGCTGAACTACCTGCCGCCACGGTTGGTACCCCCGGTGTTCCGGCACCAGTCGAGCCGCAGGGACTCCAGCCTGATCATGAACCTCACCATTTCCAACGTGCCCGGCCCGCGAGAACCGGGTCTGGTCGCGGGCGCGTCGGTTGACGAGATCTACTCGGTCGGACCGCTGGTGGTGGGCAGCGGGATGAACATCACCGTGTGGAGTTACGTGGGCCAGCTGAGCATCTCGGTGCTCACCGACGACCAGACCCTCCACGACCCCCACGAGGCGACCGACGCGATGGTGCGGGCCTTCGCGGAACTCCGCACCGCGGCGGGCATCACCACCCCGCTCACCGAGGTGCCGGGAGCGCTTCCGCTCGTCACCCCGGTCTGACTCAGCCGCCGCCGTTCGGCGACCGAATCGAGACTTTACAGATCGACGCGATAGTGTCACGCTGGGGCAATCCCCGACGGTGAACGGAGCTGCCCCGTGGTGACCCAATCCCTCCCGCTCGACGACCCGCACGCCCCCATGCGCATCGGTGCGGCCGCGACCCGGCTCGAGTACCGGCTCGACGTGGTCGGGGCCGACACCGCGGATCTGGTGCGGTCCGCGGGCGGATGGCTGTTCGACCGGGCGATGGCCGGCTGGCGCGTCGACGCCTGGCTGCTCGACGCCGAGGATCTGCGCCCGCTGCAGGTGCTGGGGGTCCGGGGACACCACCTCGGATCCGCGGCCGGGCGGTCCGCCGACGAACGCGCCGCGGGACTGGCCGTCTCGGCGCAGGCGCTGGGCGCCGTCGGCGACGTCGTGCGGGATGCGCTGGCGACGGGGGACACCGAGATCGTGCTGTGGGGTGGCCGGTGGCCCGCGCAGTGGGGCGGACGCACCGAGGAGGTGCGGTACCGGCTCAGTGCGGCGGCGCGCACGTTCAAACGGCACGCGCTCGACGCCGCCTGCTGTGACATGCAGGTCGACGCCGTGGAATCACTGATGTGCGGTGGCTACCGCCCGGTCGACTCCGACCTGGTCGTGGCGGGGCGTTAGCGGGTCCAGCCGCGCTTACGCATCCACCAGTCGCGGGCGACCCAACCGACCAGGATCGCGGCGAAGCCGATGAGGAAGGCGTCCTCGACGTGGCCGACGTGGTTGCCGCGCAGCATCACCAGCAGGAAGGCCGCGCCCAGCAGCAGGGAGATGTGGATGACGCGCGGGTTCTCCTTGCTCCAACCCCACTCCGCCGACGGCACGTCCTCGACGTCGACGCCGGTGTGACGTTCCACCTCGGTGCTGGCCACAGGGAGCTCCTCACGGTCGAATCGAAAACTGGGGACATTCTGACATACGACGTTCTGTCGTAACGGGCGTGCCCTAGGAGATCTCGGCGTAGCGACGCAGCGCCTCGGTCCGTTCCGCGGCGTGGTCGACGATCGGCGCGGGGTAGTCGGCGGGCCGGTCGTCGCCCAACTTGTGCACGTCGGCCACGTTGCGCAGCTCGGGGACCCAGCGCCGGACGTATGTCCCGTCCGGGTCGAACTTCGCGCCCTGGGTGGTCGGGTTGAACACCCGGAAGAACGGTGCGGCATCGGTGCCGCAGCCCGCGGTCCACTGCCACCCGTGCTGGTTGTTGGCCATGTCGCCGTCGACCAGCTGGTCGAGGAACCAGCGCGCGCCCCACTGCCACGGCAAGTGCAGATCCTTGACCAGGAACGACGCCACGATCATCCGCACCCGGTTGTGCATCCAGCCGATCTCGGCGAGCTGACGCATCCCGGCGTCGACGATCGGGAACCCGGTGCGGCCCTGCTTCCAGGCGTCGAACCGTGTCTCGGCCGCTACGCCGTCGTCGACCTCGATGGCGTCGAACCCGCGGTTCCAGTTCCACCACACGCTGTGCGGCCACTCGTAGAGGACCGCGGCGTAGAAGTCGCGGAACGCGAGCTCCCGCAGATACGCCTGCGCGCCCTCACCCCGCCCGAGGTCGCCCACCATGGTCCGCGGGTGGATGCTGCCGAACTTCAGGTGCGCCGACATCCGACTGGTGACGTCGAGGTCCGGGCGGTTGCGGTCGTCTGCGTAACCGTCCAGCTCGTCGGCGACGAACGTCTGCCAGTGCTGGGCCGCCGCCCGCTCACCAGAGGGGATGTCGAGGGCGACACCGTCGTCGGGGATCTCCACCCGCAGGTCGGTCCCCGATAGGTTGGCGGGGTCGATCCATCGCGCGGTGCCGGGGCCGCTCTGCGCCGGCGCCCGCCACCCGTGTCTGCGCCAGGCGTCGAAGAACGGGCTGAACACCTTGTAGGGCGTGCCGTCGCCCTTGGTGACCCGACCGGGCGACACCAGGTACGGCGATCCCGACGGCTCCAGCGGCACCTCGCCGAGGGCGCGGCGGACCGTGTCGTCGCGGCGGCGGCCGAACGGGGTGAAGTCCTCGGAGACGTGCACCGCGGAGGCGTCGGACCGCCGGACGAGTTCGGGGATCCGCTCTTCCGGGCGGCCGTGGGTCACCAGCAGCCTGCCGTCGAGTTGGTCGGACAGGTCGCGCAGCGCATCGTGCAGATACTGCAGCCGCCGCGGGCCCGAGGACTTGTGCAGTCGGGGGTCGAGCACGTAGCAGGCGAGCACCTCGCCGTCGCCCTGCGCGGCGTCGAGCAGGGCGGGAAGATCGCGCAGGCGCAGGTCGCGGCGGAACCACAACACCGTGGGCATGGTCCGGTCTGCCCCGATCGCCGACGGCGGAAACCCCGTCGGCGATGACGCGATCGTGACCGGCGCGCCCATCGGCGGCCTGCCAGAATGCCCACCATGATCACCGGAGCCGCCGACTATCCGCGCGACATGGTGGGTTACGGACCCCGCCCGCCCGATCCGCGGTGGCCCGGGGACGCCCGCATCGCGGTGCAGTTCGTCCTCAACTATGAGGAGGGCGCCGAGAACTGCGTACTGCACGGCGATCCGGCCTCGGAGACGTTCCTGTCGGAGATCAGTGGCGCGCAACCCTTCCCGAACCGGCACATGAGCATGGAGTCGCTCTACGAGTACGGCTCGCGCGCGGGACTGTGGCGGGTGTTGCGGGTCTTCGAGCGGCGGGGGTTACCGCTGACGGTGTTCGGGGTGGCGCTCGCGCTGGCCCGCAATCCCGAGGCGGTGGCGGCGTTCACCGAACGCGGCGACGAGATCGCCTGCCACGGCCTGCGGTGGATCAGTTACCAACTCGTCGAACCCGACATCGAACGCGCGCACATGGCCGAGGCGGTGGCGCTGTTGACCGAGCTGACCGGCAGCGCGCCGCTGGGCTGGTACACCGGCCGCGATTCCCCGCAGACCCGCGAACTCGTGGTCGAACACGGCGGCTTCCTGTACGACTCCGACTCCTACGCCGACGATCTGCCGTACTGGACGACGGTGCGCGAACACGACCACCTGGTGGTGCCCTACACGTTGGACACCAACGACATGCGGTTCGCCGCGGCCGGCGGATTCCCCAGCGGCACAGAGTTCTTCACCCATCTGCGCGATGCGTTCGACGTGCTCTACGCCGAGGGTGTCGAGGGCAGGCCGAAGATGCTGTCGGTCGGACTGCACTGCCGGCTGGTCGGCCGCCCGGCCCGCACCGCGGCGCTCGAACGCTTCCTCGACCACGTGCAGTCTCACGAGAAGGTGTGGGTGACCCGGCGGGTGGACATCGCCCGGCATTGGATCGACCACTTCCCGGCGCGCTGAGCAGGGCAGCCCGTCCGCCGTGGCGGACGGGCTGCCTCAGACCGCGGGTCAGTTCGCCGGCGGCATCAGCACCGTGTCGATGAGGTACACCGTGGCGTTGGCGGTCTGCACGCCACCGCACACCACCGAGGCGTCGTTGACCTTCAGTTCCGCACCGTGTCCGGTGACGGTCACGTCGGCGCCCTGCACCGTCTTGTGCGTGCCGACGACCGCGTCGGGCGCGGCCTGGCCGGGCACGACGTGGTAGGTGAGGATGCTCTGCAGCAGCGGTGCATCGGTCTTCAGCCGCTCGATGGTGGCCGGATCGATCTTCGCGAACGCCTCGTCGGTGGGCGCGAACACCGTGAACTCGCCGCCGTTGAGCGTGTCGACGAGGTTCACCTGCGGATTGAGCTGTCCGGAAACGGCTTTCGTCAGCGTGGTCAGCAGCGGGTTGTTCGACGCGGCCGTCGCGACCGGATCCATCGCCATGCCCGCGACCGAGCCGGGGCCTTCGGGCACCTGTTCGGCGTAGGCCGCGCAGCCGGGCCCGACCAGGGCGGCGGCCGGTTGGGCCTGCGCGGTGGCGGCCGCACCCAGCGACAGCCCGGTGGCGGCGACCGCCGCGAAGCCCGCTCCCATGAGGCGGTTCCAGTTGATGGTCATTGCATGCACTCCTTCGTTGGTGGTGAGCGTTGTTGCGTACGAGCGGGCCGCGAGCAGACACAGATTCGCGTTGAATGGCGCGTGAATGCGCGAATCTGTGTCTGCTCGCGCCGGGGGTCAGTTCGCGGGGGGCATCAGGACGGTGTCGATCATGTAGACCGTCGCGTTGGCGGTCTGCACACCGCCGCACACCAGTCCGGCCTCGTTGACCTTCAGCGCCTCACCCTCACCGCTGACGGTGACGTCGGCGCCCTGCACGGTCGTGTGGTCGCCGGGCACCTGATCGGGCGCGGCCTGACCCGGGACGACGTGGTAGGTCAGGATGCTGGTGAGCAGGTCCGAATCCGTCTTGAGGGTTTCGACGGTCGCGGGATCGAGCTTGGCGAACGCGTCGTCGGTCGGGGCGAAGACGGTGAACTCGTCGCCGTTGAGGGTGTCGACCAGGTTCACGTTCGGGTTCAGCTGACCGGAGAGCGCCTGCGACAGCGTCTTGAGTTGCGGGTTGTTCGACGCGGCCACGGTGACCGGTGCGGCGGACATCCCGGCGACCGAGCCGGGGCCCTCGGGCACCTGCTCGGCGTAGGCCGCGCAACCCGCGCCCACCAGATTCGCGGCCGGGTCGGCGGCCGCACTCGACGTCGGCGCCGACGAGGTCGCGGACGCGGCGGCCGAGGACGCGGTGCTCGACGCCGACGAGGCGGTGCTCTCGGCATCTTCGCTCGAACACGCGGCGACGCCGAGGATGGCCAGCGCGCTCAGCCCTGCGGCCGCCACGGTCCGGCGGTTCCTGGTCTTCGAGAGGGTCTTCATCGACACGTACTCCTTCATCCGGTGCGGTTGACGCCGGTGATTCGGGCGTCCGGCGGATCCGGATGGGCGAGATGAGCGGCGGTCAGATTCGCGTCACATTCCGAGCGGCTTCGGCGCGGCACCCGCAGGCGGCACAATGGGCTCGTGAGCTCAAGACTTCGGGTGCTGATCCTGGGGAGTACCGGGTCCATCGGCACCCAGGCGCTGGACGTGATCGCCGCCAATCCCGACCGCTTCGAGGTGGTCGGACTCGCCGCGGGCGGAGCGAACCCCGACCTGCTGGCCCGCCAGCGCGCCGCGACCGGGGCGAGCGCGATCGCCGTCACCGACCCTGCGGCCGCCGACCGCATCGGCGATGTCACCTACAGCGGACCCGATGCGGTGACCAGGCTGGTCGAGAACACCCCGGCCGACGTCGTGCTCAACGCGCTCGTCGGCGCGCTCGGGCTCGAGCCGACGCTGGCGGCGTTGGCCACCGGCGCCCGGCTGGCGCTGGCCAACAAGGAGTCGCTGGTCGCCGGCGGGCCGCTGGTGCTCAAGGCCGCCGCGCCGGGCCAGATCGTGCCGGTCGACTCCGAACACTCGGCGATGGCGCAGTGCCTGCGTGGCGGCACCGCCGACGAGGTGGCCAAGCTGGTGCTCACCGCGTCGGGCGGCCCGTTCCTGGGCTGGTCGGCCGAGGATCTGCAGTCGGTGACGCCCGAACAGGCGGGCAAGCACCCGACCTGGTCGATGGGGCCGATGAACACTCTGAACTCGGCGACGCTGGTCAACAAGGGTCTCGAGCTCATCGAGACCCACCTGCTGTTCGGCATCGCCTACGACCGCGTCGAAGTCGTCGTGCACCCCCAGTCGATCGTGCACTCGATGGCCACGTTCACCGACGGGTCGACGCTGGCCCAGGCCAGCCCGCCCGATATGAAGCTGCCCATCGCGCTGGCGCTGGGCTGGCCCGACCGCATTCCCGGCGCCGCCGCGGCCTGCGACTTCAGCACCGCGTCCACCTGGGAGTTCCTGCCCCTGGACGACGAGGTGTTCCCGGCGGTGCGGCTGGCCCGCGAGGCCGGCAGCCGGGGCGGCAGCCTCACCGCCGTCTACAACGCCGCCAACGAGGAGGCCGCCGCGGCGTTCCTCGACGGCCGCATCGGGTTCCCGCAGATCGTGGAGACCGTCGCCGAAGTCCTGCGCGCTGCCGACCAGTGGGCCGCCGAACCCGCTACCGTGGAAGAGGTCCTCGACTCGCAGCGCTGGGCCAGGGACCACGCAGGGCGCGCCGCCGAGCGGGCCGCGACGACTAAAGGGTTGATCACCAGATGATGTTTGCTCTCGGCATCGTGCTGTTCGCACTGGCCATCCTGGTGTCGGTGGCTCTGCACGAGTGCGGGCACATGTGGGTGGCGCGCGCGACCGGGATGAAGGTGCGGCGCTACTTCGTCGGGTTCGGGCCAACGGTCTGGTCGACCCGGCGGCCCAACCGGCTGGGCAGCACCGAGTACGGCCTCAAGGCCGTCCCGCTGGGCGGTTTCTGCGACATCGCCGGGATGACCTCGGTCGAGGAACTCGCCCCCGAGGACCGGCCGTATGCGATGTACCGGCAGAAGGTCTGGAAGCGCGTCGCCGTACTGTTCGCCGGGCCCGCCATGAACTTCATCATCGGGCTGGTGCTGATCTACGGCATCGCGGTCGTGTGGGGGCTACCCAACCTCAACCCGCCCACCGCCGCGATCGTCGGTGAAACCGGTTGCGTGGCACCGCAGCTCAGCAAGGACAAGATCGGCGAGTGCACCGGCCCCGGCCCGGCCGCCGAGGCGGGCATCCGCGCGGGCGACGTGATCGTCAAGGTCGGTGACACCGACATCGCGACGTTCGACGACGCGAGGACCACCCTGCAGAAGTCCTCGGGCCCCACCCCGGTCGTCATCGAGCGCGACGGCGAGAAGCTCACCAAGGTGGTCGACGTCACCCAGACCCAGCGCTTCACCGGCGACGGGGACCAGCCGACCGACGTGGGCGCCATCGGCATCGCCGCCGCGCAGTTCGGCCCCACGCAGCACAACCCGCTCTCGGCGGTGCCCGCGACGTTCGCGTTCACCGGCGACCTGGCCGTCGAGCTCGGCAAGTCGCTGGCCAAGATCCCGACCAAGGTCGGCGCGCTGGTGGAGTCCATCGGCGGCGGGGAGCGGGACCCCGAGACCCCGATCAGCGTGGTCGGCGCCAGCATCATCGGTGGCGACACCGTCGACGCGGGGCTGTGGGTGGCGTTCTGGTTCTTCCTCGCCCAGCTGAACTTCGTGCTCGGCGCGGTGAACCTGGTACCGCTGCTGCCATTCGACGGCGGGCACATCGCCATCGCCGTCTTCGAGAAGATCCGCAACATGATCCGGTCGGCACGCGGCATGGTGGCCGCGGCGCCGGTCAACTATCTCAAGCTCATGCCCGCCACCTACGTAGTGTTGGTGGTGGTGGTCGGCTACATGCTGCTGACCGTGACCGCTGACCTGGTCAACCCGATCAGGTTGTTCCAATAGGAGAACTCATGACTTCCGGCCCCGTCATCGGGCTTGGTATGCCGCCCGCACCGCCACCGGTGCTGGCCCCGCGGCGTAAGACCCGCCAACTGATGGTGCGCGACGTCGGTGTGGGCAGCGACTATCCGGTGTCCGTGCAGTCGATGTGCACCACCAAGACCCACGACATCAACTCGACCCTGCAACAGATCGCCGAGTTGACGGCCTCGGGCTGCGACATCGTCCGCGTGGCGTGCCCGCGTCAGGAGGACGCCGACGCGCTGCCGATCATCGCCAAGAAGTCGAAGATCCCGGTGATCGCCGACATCCACTTCCAGCCGAAGTACATCTTCGCCGCGATCGACGCCGGCTGCGCCGCAGTGCGCGTCAACCCCGGCAACATCAAGGAGTTCGACGGCCGGGTCGCCGAAGTCGCCAAGGCCGCGGGCGATGCGGGCATCCCGATCCGCATCGGCGTCAACGCCGGCTCGCTGGACAAGCGCTTCATGGAGAAGTACGGCAAGGCCACCCCGGAGGCGCTGGTCGAGTCCGCGCTGTGGGAGGCCTCGCTGTTCGAGGAGCACGGCTTCGGCAACATCAAGATCAGCGTCAAGCACAACGATCCGGTCGTGATGGTCGCCGCCTACGAGCAGCTCGCCGCGCAGTGCGACTACCCGCTGCACCTCGGCGTCACCGAGGCGGGCCCGGCGTTCCAGGGCACGATCAAGTCCGCGGTGGCGTTCGGCGCGCTGCTGTCCAAGGGCATCGGCGACACCATCCGGGTCTCGCTGTCGGCCCCGCCCGCCGAAGAGGTCAAGGTCGGCAACCAGATCCTGGAGTCGCTGAACCTGCGTCCGCGCGGGCTCGAGATCGTGTCGTGCCCGTCGTGCGGTCGCGCGCAGGTCGACGTGTACACCTTGGCCAACGAGGTCACCGCCGGTCTCGAGGGGATGGACGTGCCGCTGCGGGTCGCGGTCATGGGCTGTGTCGTCAACGGTCCGGGCGAGGCCCGCGAAGCCGACCTCGGGGTGGCCTCCGGCAACGGCAAGGGTCAGATCTTCGTCAAGGGTGAGGTCATCAAGACCGTGCCCGAGGCGCAGATCGTCGAGACCCTGATCGAGGAGGCCATGCGTATCGCCGCCGACATGGGCGACGGCGCCGAGGGAAGTACGAGCGGTTCGCCGGTTGTGACCGTAAGCTGAACAACGACGCGGTGAGTGGGGTCACCGCCTCGGTCCAGCAGAAAGCAGTATCGATGTCGGCTCCGCCGCTGTTCCGCCTCGCTGACGACCGACGGGTGTCGGTGGTGCGCGACGCCGCGGCGGTCCAGCGGGTGCTCGACGACGATCCGGTCGGCTCCTGCATGGTCGCCTCCCGCGTCGCCGAACACGGCGTCGAACCCAGCGCCATCGGCGGTGAGCTGTGGACGCGCAGGCGCGCGACCGAATCCCTGTGCTACGCCGGGGCGAATCTCATTCCGCTGCGCGGCGACACCGCCGACATGCACGCGTTCGCCGACAAGGCCACCAGCAGCGCCCGCCGGTGCTCCTCGCTGGTCGGCCGCGCCGAACTCGTCATGCCGATGTGGCAACGGCTGGAACGGGTGTGGGGTCCGGCCCGCGACGTCCGCGACCGCCAACCGCTGATGGCGCTCGACACCGCGCCCGTGTGTGCGATCGACCCGGCGGTGCGTCCGGTGCGGATCGAGGAACTCGACGCCTACCTCGTGGCGGCCATCGACATGTTCATCGGCGAGGTCGGCATCGACCCCCGCGCGGGTGACGGCGGCCGCGGGTACCGGCGCCGGGTCGCCGGGTTGATCGCGGCGGGCCGGGCGTGGGCCCGGTTCGAACGCGGCGAGGTGGTGTTCAAGGCCGAGGTCGGTTCGCAGTCACCCGCGGTCGGTCAGATCCAGGGCGTCTGGGTGCATCCGGACTGGCGCGGCCACGGTCTGGGCACCACGGGCACCGCCGCGCTCGCGGCCGCGGTGGTCCGCGGCGGCCGGATCGCCAGCCTCTACGTCAACAGCTACAACACCGTCGCCCGGGCCACGTACGACCGGATCGGGTTCCGCCAGGTCGGCACCTTCGCCACCATCCTGCTCGACTGACGCGCTACTTGATTGAAGCCGGCGGTTACGCTGGCGGCCATGACCGATGCCGCGGACCGCCGGGAGATCGCCGACGCGTTGATGCGGGCGCTGGAACGCCGTCACGAAGTGCTCGACGTGATCGTCGGGTCCGAGGACTACGACGCCGCGATCGAGGAGGTCGCCGCGCTGCTCGGCACCTCGCCCGCCGCTGGTGAGGCCGTGCTGCGGTTGTCGTTCGACCGGCTGACCAAGGTCTCGCGCAAACGCATCGCCGCCGAACTCGAGGACCTCAACAACCAGCTCAGCTTCACCATGGGTGAGCAGACCCCGCGCCGGGTGGAACGCGTTGTGCTGCGCCCGTTTTCGGCCAGCGAGGACCGCGACGTGTTCGCCGCGCGCACGGCCGACGTGCGGGCGGCCGGCGACGGTTCGGGTGCGCCCGCCGGTGCGCTGGACGACGAGATCAGCGCCGCGGTCGGCCGCGTCCACGCCGAGGAGGCGGTCTGGCTGGTGGCGACCGTCGGTTCCGAGAAGATCGGCATGGTGTTCGGCGAGCTGTCCGGCGGTGAGGTGAACGTGCGGATCTGGATCCACCCGGACCACCGCAAACGCGGGTACGGGACCGCCGCGCTGCGCGCCTCGCGGGCCGAGATGGCCGCCTACTTCCCCGCGGTGCCCCTGGTCGTGCGCGCCCCGGCCGCGGGGGCCTGAGCCAGGAGTTCGTCGACCGTCCACTGGTCGTCGGCGTGCCTGCCGTACTTCGCGGCCAGCACGGTGCCGTCGCCCGCGATGAGGAAGTCCGCGGGGAGGCCGAGCCGCCCGCCCGGCTGGGTGAGCGCGGGTGTCCGGAACCGGCCGCGCAGCGTTGCGGTGATCCCGCGCACGATGGCGCCCCACGCGCGCGGGTCGAGCAGCGCCCGGCGACCGGATTCGACGCCGAACTCGCGGTAGAGGTGTTTGTCGGGGTCGGCGATCACCGCGAACGGCAGCCCATCGGTGTGTGCGCGCAGATCGTCGGCGGGGGAGTGGAACACGACCACCTCGCGGATGCCCGCGGCCGCGATCTCGTCGTGGCGGCGAACGAACGTCTGCAGGTGCAGGTTGCAGATCGGACAGCCCGCGAAGCGGCGGAAATGAAGATGGGTGACGGTGTCCGGATCGGGCAGTGCGACAGTGGCGCCGACGACGGTGCGCAGGTTTCTGGCCGGGATGCGTGACGGTGCCATGGCGGCTCCTCGGTAGGCGTGCGGTGTACGCCTATCTACTGTAGTCGTACGGTGTACGCTGTCAACGCCATGCCACGTCCCCGGTCGCTGACCTCCGAACAGATCGCCGACGCCGCGCTCGCGGTGGTCGACGACGACGGACTGCCCGCGCTGTCCATGCGCACCGTCGCGCGCCGCCTCGACGTCGGGACGATGTCGCTCTACCGCTACGTCACCGACCGGGCCCAACTCGAGCAGCTGGTCGTCGGGCGGGTGCTGAGCGCGATGGCCGACGGGATGCCACGGGGTGCGCCGCCGCGGCGCCTGGCCGCCCTCGCCGAGCGGGTCCGGGCGGCCGCGGCCGGGCATCCGGCGGTGGTGCCCCTGCTGCTCGTGCACCGCCACCGCGTGCCCGCGTCGCTCGCCTGGGGTGAGGCGGTGCTGGAGGTGCTGACCGACGCGGGTCTCACGGGCCGGCGGCGCGTCATCGCGTTCCGGGCGGTGCTGGCGTACGTGTTCGGTGCGCTGGAGGTCGCCCACTTCGGGCCGCTCGCCGGCGAGGGCACCCGGGCCATCGCGCGCCAGCAGGAATATCCGCTGCTGGCGCGGGCGGCGACCCAGGCGGCGCAGGTGACGCCGGAGGAGGAGTTCCGGCGCGGATTCGAGATCGTGGTGCGCGGCCTGGGCGTGTGACGCGCGGGACACGGCCCCGTCACGGCGGTGTCACGGTGCGCCTCCCCGGAAACCGATCACCTCATCCCTACCATTTGCCTCAATGGCAACTAAAACCTCAGCAGTCACACGAGTCACCTGCCTGCTCACGGTGGCCACGGTTCTCGGCAGCCTCGGTCTGTCCGGTTGCACCCCCAAACCCAACGGACCCGAGCCCGCGGCCGAGGAGTTCTTCGCCGCACTGGCCAACGGTGACACCGCCGCGGCGGCCGAACTCTCCGACCGGCCCGCCGATGCCCGCGCCGCGCTCAACGACGCGTGGGCCGGCCTGCAGGCGACCCATCTCGACGCGCAGATCCTGGGTTCGAAGTACACCGAGGACACCGGCAGCGTCGCCTACCGCTACACCTGGCACCTGCCCAAGGACCGCACCTGGACCTACGACGGCAGGCTCAACATGGTCCGCGACGAGGGTCGGTGGGAAGTACGTTGGGCCACAACGGATCTGCACCCCCGGCTGGGGGAGAACCAGTCGTTCGCGCTGCGCGCCGACCCGCCGCCGCGGGCCTCGGTCAACGAACGCGGCGGCACCAACGTGCTGGTGCCCGGCTTCCGGTACCACCTCTCATTGGACGCCGAGGCCGCAGGCCCCGAGCTGATGACGACCGCGCGGGTGGTCGCCGACGTGCTGCGGCCGTTCAATCCGACCATCGATCCGCAGCGCCTGGCCGAACAGGCCTCCTCGATATCGGAGCCGATGAGCCTGATCATGCTCAACCAGGCCGACCACGACCGGGTGGCCGGCATCCTCGGCGCCCGCCCGGGGGTGGTGATCACCCCGCAGGCCGACATGCTGCCCACCGATCCGGAGTTCGCGCCCGCGATCATCACCGAGGTCAAGAAGCAGGTCGCCGACGAACTCGACGGCCGGGCCGGCTGGCGGGTGGTCACCGTCAACCAGAACGGCGTCGACGTCGACGTGCTCACCGAGGTGCCCGGTGACCCCGCGCCGTCGGTGACGATCAGCCTGGACCGGGCCGTGCAGACCGCCGCGCAGAACGCGGTGAACTTCACCGGCAAGCAGGCGATGATCGTCGCGATGAAGGCCTCGACCGGCGAGATCCTGGCCATCGCGCAGAACGCCGCCGCCGACGCCGAGGGTCCGCTCGCCACGATGGGCCTCTACCCGCCGGGGTCGACGTTCAAGATCGTCACCGCGGGCGCGGCCATCGAACGCGATATGGCAACGCCCAACACGCTTCTCGGGTGCCCCGGCCACCTCGACATCGGGCACCGCACCGTGCCGAACTACGGCGGTTTCGACCTCGGCACCGTCCCGCTGTCGCGGGCGTTCGCGAGCTCCTGCAACACCACGTTCGCCGAACTCGCCAGCCGCATGCCGCCGCGCGGGCTCACCTCGGCCGCGGCGCAGTACGGCATCGGTCCCGACTACCAGATCGCGGGCATCCCGACCGTCTCCGGTTCGGTCCCGCCCACGGTCAACCTGGCCGAACGCACCGAGGACGGTTTCGGGCAGGGCAAGGTGGTGGCCAGCCCGTTCGGGATGGCGCTGGTCGCCGCGACGGTCGCCGCGGGCCGCACCCCGGTGCCCCGGCTGATCGAGGGCCGCGACACCGTCGTCACCGGCGCCCAGCAGCCGGTGCGGCCCGAGGTCGTCGAGGCGCTGCGGCCGATGATGCGGCTGGTGGTGACCAACGGCACAGCCAAGGATCTGGCCGGTGCCGGCGATGTGCGCGGGAAGACCGGCGAGGCCGAGTTCGCCGGTGGTTCGCACTCGTGGTTCGCCGGGTACCGCGGTGACCTCGCATTCGCCGCGCTCATCGTGGGTGGCGGCAGCTCGGAGTACGCGGTGCGGATGTTGCGCGGCATGCTCGACGGACTGCCCGCCGACTACCTGGCCTGAGTAGCCTGAAGGGGCTATGACCACCCCCGCCTCCAACGGTGAACCGGCGCCGATGCGCATCTCGGACGCCGACCGCAACGGCACGCTGCGACGGCTCCACAACGCGGTGGCGCTGGGCCTCATCGACATCGAGGAGTTCGAGGAGCGCTCCGCACGGGTCTCCCAGGCCCGGATGCGGTCCGACCTCGACGCGCTCGTCACCGACCTGCCCGGCCCCGGCGCGATCGTCACCTCGGCGACCGACCGGGTCGAGCTGCGCGGCGTCTTCGGACCGCTGAAGCGCCAGGGGGAGTGGATCGTCCCGACCCGGCTGGCGCTGCGGCGCCGCATGGGGTCGATCGACCTGGACCTCACCCGCGCCCGGTTCGCCGGACCGATCGTCGTGATCGAACTCGACCTGAAGTTCGGCGGACTCGACCTGCGGCTGCCCGACGGGGCCAGCGCGTCGATCGACGACGTCGAGGTCATCGTCGGCAGCGCGACCGACCACCGGCGCGACGTCCCCGCCGAGGGCCGACCGCACGTCGTGCTCACCGGCAAGGTGGTGTGGGGTTCGGTCGACATCCGCGGTCCGCAGACCGGCTGGCTGCGCAGGCCGCGTTTCCTCGGCGAGCGCTGACCTACCGCGGGTCCAGGACCGCGAAACTGAGCGTGGCGCGGGCCGCGAGGCGGTCGCGCCCCACATCGAAGACGTCGACGGCGGTGACGATCGACCGCCTGCCCGCGCGGACGACGGTGGCCTCGGCGCGAGCGGGCCCCACGATGACCGGGGCGAGGAAGTGCACGGTCATGTCGGCGGTCGTGACGCTCTGATCGGGGGCGGTCAGCCGGTCGGCCAACCGGCCGGCCGCGATGTCGATCAACGTCGCGACCAACCCGCCCTGCAGGGCGCCCCGGGTGTTGGCGAGGTCGGGCCGGTTCTGCATCTCCAGGACCAGGCGCTCGTCGGTCTCGAGCAGATCGTGGATGCCCAGCTGCCCCAGCACGTGATCGGGGGTGGTTTTCATCGGTGTCGACTCGCCGAGCATGGGGAGAATCTAGCATTCTCGTCTCAGGAGAGTGCGATTCTCCTAGCTATCCTAGGAGTCATGTCTGTGCGCACCGCCCTCCGTCCCGGCGAGCTGTCTCCCACGCTGCCGGTACCCAAGTCGATCGAGCGCCCCGAATATGCGTGGCGCCCGACCGCCGTCGAGGGCAGCGAACCCTGGGTGCAGACCCCGGAGGTCATCGAGAAGATGCGTGTCGCCGGGCGGATCGCCGCGGGCGCGCTGGCCGAGGCGGGTAAGGCCGTCGCACCCGGCGTCACCACCGACGAGCTCGACCGCATCGCCCACGAGTACATGGTCGACCACGGCGCCTACCCGTCCACGTTGGGTTACAAGGGCTTCCCGAAGTCCTGCTGCACCTCGCTCAACGAGGTCATCTGCCACGGCATCCCCGATTCGACGGTGATCGCGGACGGCGACATCGTCAACATCGACGTCACCGCCTACATCGACGGCGTCCACGGCGACACCAACGCCACCTTCCTCGCGGGCGATGTCTCCGAGGAGCACCGGCTGCTCGTCGAGCGCACGCACGAGGCGACCATGCGCGCGATCAAGGCCGTCAAACCGGGCCGCGCGCTGTCGGTGATCGGGCGGGTCATCGAGTCGTACGCGAACCGGTTCGGCTACAACGTCGTTCGCGATTTCACCGGCCACGGTATCGGCACCACGTTCCACAACGGGCTGGTGGTGCTGCATTACGACCAGCCCGACGTCGAAACCGTCATCGAACCCGGGATGACGTTCACCATCGAACCGATGATCAACCTCGGCGGTCTGGACTACGAGATCTGGAACGACGGCTGGACCGTCGCGACCAAGGACCGCAAGTGGACCGCGCAGTTCGAACACACGCTGGTGGTCACCGATACGGGCGCCGAGATCCTCACCCTGCCGTGAACGTCGCAACGAACGTGCGCCCAGTGCGATTTTCCGGCCGGATTCTCGCCGTGAGCGCACGTTCGGCGTGACGAGCGGCGCACTGCTGGTTGCGGGCACCACCTCCGACGCCGGGAAATCCATGGTGGTCGCCGGACTGTGCCGGCTGCTCGCCCGCAACGGCGTGCGGGTGGCGCCGTTCAAGGCGCAGAACATGTCCAACAACTCGGCGGTCACCGTCGACGGCGGGGAGATCGGCCGCGCCCAGGCCGTGCAGGCCCGCGCCGCCGGCCTTGCGCCCAGCGTGCGCTTCAACCCCGTGCTGCTCAAACCGGGCAGCGACCGCACCTCGCAACTCGTCGTGCGGGGCCGGGTGACCGGTTCGGTCGGCGCCAGGGACTACATCACCCACCGGGACCGGCTCGCCGACGTGGTCGCCGACGAATTAGGTTCGCTGCGCGAGGAATTCGACGTGGTGCTGTGCGAGGGTGCGGGGTCACCTGCCGAGATCAACCTGCGCGGCACCGACCTGGCCAACATGGGGCTCGCGCGGCGGGCGGACCTGCCGGTGCTCGTCGTCGGCGACATCGACCGCGGCGGGGTGCTGGCCCACCTGTTCGGCACCGTCGCCGTCCTGCACCCGGACGATCAGGCGCTGATCGCGGGGTTCGTCGTCAACAAGTTTCGCGGCGACCCCACACTGCTCGATCCGGGCCTCGACCAACTGCAGGCTCTGACCGGCCGCCCGACCTACGGCGTGATCCCATACAGCGACGAATTGTGGATGGACACCGAGGATTCGGTCTCCGTGGTTACGGGCCGCACCGTCGGCAGGCCGGTGCCGCCGCGGGGGAGCGAGGGGTTGGAGGTGGCGGTGGTGCGGTTGCCGCGGATCTCGAACTCCACCGACGTCGAGGCGCTGGCCTGCGAACCCGGTGTGACGGTCCGCTGGGTGACCGGACCGGCCGACCTGACCGGAGCCGACGTCATCGTGCTGCCCGGCTCGAAGGCCACGGTGGCCGACCTCGAGTGGCTGCGGGCGGCCGGACTCGACGCACCGATCGCCGACCACGCCCGCGCAGGCAGGCCGGTGCTCGGCATCTGCGGCGGGTTCCAGATGCTGTGCCGACGCATCGACGACCCCGTGGAGTCGCGATCGGGCCGGGTGGACGGCCTCGGCATCCTCGACGCCGACATCGCGTTCGCCGCCGAGAAGACGTTGCGGCACTGGGAGACTCCGCTTTCCGGCTACGAGATCCACCACGGCCGGGTGGTCCGGTCCGGCGCCGACGACTGGGCCGGTGTCGGGCTGCGCCGCGACGCGGTGTTCGGCACGCACTGGCACGGGCTGTTCGACAACGACGCATTCCGGCGGGCATGGCTGACCGAGGCTGCCCACGCGGCGGGCCGCTCCGGATTCGCGGTGGCCGACGACGTGAATGTGCCCGCACGCCGCGACGCCCAGCTCGACCTCATGGCCGACCTGCTGCACGAGCACCTCGACGTCGACGCGATCTGCCACCTCATCGAGCACGGACCGCAGGCACGGCCGACGATCATCACCGGCCTGAAGAACAGGTAGCGCACTACTCGCGACCCAGGCCGCCCGGCGTCCTACGTTTCCTGGCATCGCCGGACCCCACCGGCACCGCACACAGGAGCGTTTGCCATGAACATCCTTCCCACACAGGTCCTTCCGCTCACCCCGACCCGGCCGAAGGTGCTGATCACCGAGCAGGAGGTGATGCTCGGTTCGGCCGCGGCGCTACGGGCACCGTCGCGGGAGGCGCCGCACCGCCGGTCGGTGACCGCCTGGCTCGCCGCCCTGTGGCCCGAACCGCGGCCGCATCCCCCCTCGCGGCACGACTACACCGAGCACGCGCGACTGTCACGGATGATGGACCGGCTCTGAGGACACCGCGTCGGTAGCCTGGGGCGATGACCAGGTGGCCCGCACTGGCACTACTCGCCCTGGTTGCCGCATGCTCTACCACCGTCACCGGCGCCCCGACGTGGCCGGGCGCCCGGCTGGAGAAGGTGCTGCTGACCCCGGCCGACTTCCCGCCCGGGGTGCAGTACGACCGGATCGTCGACGACCCGGCCCAGGGCGGCTCGGCCGGTGGACCGCCGCCGATGCTGTCCCGTCCCGAGGGCTGCTCCGACGGGCTGACCCGGGTGATCGAGCGCGGCGCCGAGCGCGGTCCGGGCAGCGCGGCCAAGTACGTCGCCGCCTACGACGTGGCCCGCTCGGTGATGACCGTGCTGACCTGGAACCTCGACGTCGACCAACTGGCCGCGACCGCCGCGCGGTGCGCCACCTTCGAGACGTTCTTCGATCCGGGCGACGCGGGCATCCCGATGACCACCACGCGCATCGACACCCCGCGACCCGATGCGCTGGTGTACCGGCAGACCATGACGCTGGCCGGGCAGGACAGCAGCGTGTATTTCGGTTTCGAGAACGTCGGCACGATGGCGGTGTTCGGAATCGCCTTTCCCACACCGAATCCTGACATCACCGCGAAAGGTGAACTGCCCGCCACGTTCGTCGACGTCTTCACCCGGCAGGCCGAACGCATCGCCGCGGGTTGAGATCGGCGCAACACCGGTAAACCGACCCGCCGCGCGGACCGAGCCGGTAGCGTGGCCAAGTGCTCTCCTCCATGATCACCGTCGACGGGTTCCCGGTACCGGTCGACGTGGCGGGTCCGGAGCAGGGTTCGGCGGTGGTGTTGCTCGGCGCGGCCCAGCACTCGCCCGCGGCCTACGACGGAATCTGCCAGCGGTTGCACACCGCCTCGCTGCGCACCGTCGTCATCGGGGCCGATCCGCGGCTGACCGGCGCGGCCGTCATCGGCATCCTCGACGCGCTCGACGTCCGGTGGGCGCTGCTGGTCGGGGACCGCCACGGCGGCGAACTCGCCTGGGAACTCGCGGCGACCCGGCTCGACCGCTTCATCGGCCTGGTCGTGATCGACCGCGGCCACCCGCGCGTGCCCGACCCGGCGGGTCTCGTGCGCAATGAGGGCTGCCCACCCGTCGAGATGAACACCACAGCGCTGGTGAGCAGTCCGGCGTCACGGTCGGTCGCCAAGGCCAGCCAGCGGTTCGTCTACGGCGACTACCGGCTCGTCGAACTGCTGGGCAGGCGCAACGCCGCGGACACGACCGCGCAACTGGCCGCCGAGATCGTGCTGCGCACCAGCACCTGGTGACCTAGTTCGGCGTCTCCTCCGGGGTCCACGCCTGCGGCAGCCCGGGCTGCATGGGGAACAGGAAATCCACGAAAGCCGCTGCGGTGGGCTGCGGTTCGTGGTTCGCCAGGCCGGGTCGCTCGTTGGCCTCGACGAACACGTACTCGGTGCCGGTGACGTCGGGCACCAGCAGGTCGATGCCGGTGACCGGGATGCCGATCGCCTCAGCGGCGGCGACCGCGACGCGGCACAGCTCCGGATTCACCTCGGCCGTGACGTCGTGGATGGTGCCGCCCTGGTGGAGGTTGGCCGTGCGGCGGACCCGCAGCCGTTCGCCCTCGGGCAGGATGTCGTCGAGCGACCAGCCCGCCTCCTTGACGGTGCCCTCGGTGACCTTGTCCATCGGGATCCGCGATTCACCGCCGGTCGCGGCCGCGCGGCGCCGGCTCTGGGTCTCGATGAGCTCGCGGATGGTGTGCTTACCGGTGCCGAGGATCTCCGCGGGCATCCGCAGTGCGGCGGCGACGACCTTGCCGTCGATGACGACCAGCCGCAGATCGTCGCCCGGGGCGCGCTGTTCGATCAGCACGTCGGGGTGTTGTTCGCGGGCCCGGGCCAGTGCCGCTTCGAGTTCCTCGCCGGTCTCGACGCCCACGGTGATCCCCTTGCCCTGTTCGCCGCGGGTGGGTTTGACCACCACGTCGCCGACCTCGGCGAGGAACCGGTGGTCCTGTTCGTCGAAGGTCGCCAGCCGCCCCTTGGGCACCGTGATCCCGGCCTCGCTCACGATCCGCCGGGTCTGCCGCTTGTCGTCGCAGCGCGCCATCGCCACCGCGGAGGTGAACTCGGACAACGACTCTCGCGTGATGATGCTGCGCCCGCCGTGGGACAGGCGCATCTCGCCCGCGCCCGCGTCGAGCACCTCGACCCAGATGCCGCGGCGGATGGCCTCGTCGGCGATGATCCGTGCGTACGGGTTCAGGTCGTCGACGGTCTCGGGGGAGTGGGTGAACAGCGGTTCGTTGATCGCGTTCTTGCGTTTGACCGCCAGCACCGGCACCCGCTGGAACCCGAGCTTCTCGTACAGTGCGATCGCCGCGGTGTTGTCATGTGCCACAGACAGATCCATGTACGAGCGCCCGCGCTCACGGAACAACTGCGCCAGTGCGCGGGTCAGCGCGGCGCCCACACCGGGCAGGCTCGACGTCGGGTCCACCGCCAGCGTCCACAGGCTCGACCCGTCCTCGGGGTCGTTGAACAACAGCTTGTGGTCCACACCGGTGACCGTGCCGACGACACTGCCGTCGTCGTCCCGAACGGCGACCAGGTAGTCGATCGCGTCGATGTCCCTGTGGTTCTGCCAGATGACGTCGGTCGGCGCGGGCACCATGCCGCACTGCAGGTACACCCGGTTCATCGCGTCGGCGTCCGACGGCTGGGACAGCGACCGGACCGAGAACCCGATGGGCGTGCGGACCGAGGCCTCGTCGTCCTCGGTGAACCGCAACCGGTAAGTGTGGCTCGGGTCGATGAACAACTCCGACGGTGAGCGCGCGACCAGGACGTGCGATTCCCGGGCGTAGATGCAGATGTCGCGCCTGCCGGGGCCCTCGAGTTGCAGGACCTTGTTCAGCTTTTCCGGGTCGGCGAAGGTCTGGCCGAAGATCAGTCGGCCCCAACCGAGTTCGAGCACGACGTCGTCGTCCATCTTGTCCACCAACTGGGGCGGTGACGCGTCGTGCAGCCCGAGGGTGATGGCCTCGGTGTGATCGCTGTCGGGATCCATGTGCGCAGCCAGCTGCGGGTCCAGTTTGGTCATGCCGCGGGCCCCGTGATGCCGTGCCGCTGCAGCCACAGCTCGAGCAGCGCGATCTGCCACAGCTCGTTGCCCCGCAGCGGTGTGAGCCGCCCGTTGGGGTCGGCCAGCAGGCGGTCGACGGCCTCCGGACGGAACAGGTCGCGTTCCTTGGCCGCCGGTGCGGACAGCGCGTCACGGACCAGGTCGAGGTACGGACCCTCGAGATGGGTCAGGGCTGGCACCGGGAAGTACCCCTTGGGGCGGTCGATGACCTCGGCCGGGATCACCCGGCGCGCAGCCTCTTTCAGCACACCCTTACCACCCTGGGCGGTCTTGTACTCCGGCGGGCAGGTGGCGGCCAGCTCGACCAGTTCGTGGTCGAGGAACGGCACGCGGCCCTCCAGACCCCACGCCATCGTCATGTTGTCGACGCGTTTGACCGGATCGTCGACCAGCATCACCATCGAGTCCAGGCGCAGCGCGCGGTCCACCCCGGTGGCGGCGCCTTCGCGCGCGAAGTGCTCGGTGACGAAGCGGCCGCTCGGATCGCCCGCGGCGAAGTACGGGGGAGTGACGAGCCCGTTCACGGCGTCGGGATCGCGGTCGAAGAACGCCGCCCGGTAGCTGGCCACCGACCCCTCGAGCGAGGCGGCGCCGGGCTCGGCCATCGGCGGATACCAGTGGTATCCGGCGAACACCTCGTCGGCGCCCTGCCCGGACTGCACCACCTTGACGTGCTTGGCCACTTCCTGGCTGAGCAGGTAGAAGGCCACGCAATCGTGGCTGACCATCGGCTCGCTCATCGCGCCGATCGCCCCGTCGAGCGCGGGCAGCATCCGCGCGGTGTCGATGCGGATCTGGTGGTGGTCGGTGCCGAAGCGTTGCGCGACGATGTCGGAGTACTTGAACTCGTCACCGGCGACGCCGTTGACCGATTCGAAGCCGATCGAGAAGGTCTGCAGCCCGCTCTGACCCGCCTCGGCGAGCAGCCCCACGATGAGGCTGGAGTCGACGCCGCCGGAGAGCAGACACCCGACGGGGACGTCGGCGACCAACCGGCGCTCTACCGCGCGGCGCAGCGCGGTCAGCACCGCATCCTCCCAGTCCTTCTCGGACCAGTCGCTGCGGTCGGCGTGCCGGGTGAAGTCGGGAGTCCAGTACGTCGTGGTGGTGTGCGTGCCGTCGGGCTCGATCGCCACCAGCGACGCCGGCGGGACCTTCTTCACGCCGCGCAGGATGGTCAGCGGCGCAGGCACCACGGAGTGGAAGGACAGGTAGTGGTGCAGCGCCTCCGGGTCGATCCGGGTGTCGACGCCACCGCCGGCGACCAGCGCGGGCAGCGACGACGCGAACCGGATACGGTGGGCGTCCTCGCTGATGTAGAGCGGTTTGATGCCCAGCCGGTCGCGGCCCAACAGCACCCGCCCGCTGTCGCGCTCGACGATCGCGAACGCGAACATCCCGTAGAGCCGGTCGACGAACCGGTCGCCCCAGTGGTGGTAGGCCTTGAGCAGGACCTCGGTGTCGCTGGTCGAGAAGAACCGGTATCCGTGGCCGTGGAGTTCGTCGCGCAGCTCCTGATAGTTGTAGATGCAGCCGTTCCACGCGATCGCCAGTCCGAGCTCGGAGTCGACCATCGGCTGGGCGCCGCATTCGGAGAGGTCGATGATCTTCAGGCGACGGTGCCCGAGCGCGACGCGGCCCTGCGACCAGGCGCCCGCGCCGTCCGGGCCGCGGGGGGACAGCGTCTCGGCCATCGCCGAGACTGCGGCTAGGTCAGGGGTTCTTCCGTCGAGGCGTACCTCGCCGGTGGCTCCACACATCGCTTAGACCCTACCGCGAGCGGACCCGCCGTGTTTGACGGAGGGGAAAACGGACTGTCGCGCTGTGACCATGCTCTTCACGGCAGCGTGCATACCCCGATCGCGTATGGGTATGCGCGTGCGGTGGCCGATCTCACGTCCCACCCCACCAGTGAAACGATCGAGTGCGGCAGCGCGCGTCTCGTCCGGAGCCAGGGCCCGGTCGAGGTGCTCACCGTGACCGGGGAGATCGACTCCGCCGAGGCTGAGGAACTTGCCGCCCACGTGCAGCCGGCGGTGGCCCGCCGGGGACCGGGCGTCCTCGACCTGTCGGGGGTGGCGTTCCTGTCCGTGGCGGGATTCCGGGCGCTGCGGGCGTGGAGCTATCAGGCGCGCGAGACCGGGGGCAACTGGGTGCTGATCGCAGGCCCCGCCGTCGCGCCCTACCTGCGTTCCGTCGGGCGGGACGAGCTGCTGCCGGTGGCCTACAGCGTCGCGCAGGCGCACCACATGGTGTCGACCCGACCGGCCGACAGGCAGCCCATGCCGCTCGTCGACGCCGACCGAACGGTGTGCTGACCCGCAGGGTGCGGATGCACGGCCGGCGCTGGGGCCTTAAGATGCCAAAGGTCTGATGTCCTACCTTTACGAATGGTGATCGTGTAAAACCTCGTGGGAAGGTCTGGCACAACGCTGGCCAAAGGTCGGCTCCGCGACAGCAGCGGGGCCCATGGGAAAGGTGCGCACATGGGGACCGGATCCGGGATGTTGGCGCAGGCCGACCTCGAACGCATGGTGGCCGCCCGCGAGATCGACACGGTCATCGTGGCGTTCACCGACATGCAGGGCAGGCTCACCGGCAAACGGATCTCGGCGCGGCTCTTCGTCGACGACGTCGCCGAACACGGGGCCGAGTGCTGCAACTACCTGCTCGCCGTCGACGTCGACAACAACACCGTCGACGGCTACGCGATCTCCAGCTGGGAGACCGGCTACGGCGACATGGTCATGACCCCGGACTTCGACACGCTGCGGTTGGTGCCGTGGCTGCCCGGCACCGCCCTGGTGATGGCGGACCTGTCGTGGACCGACGGGCGTCCGGTGAAACAGGCCCCGCGCAGCATCCTCAATCACCAGATCGACCGGCTCGCCGAACGCGATCTGGTGCCCTATGCCGCAACGGAACTCGAGTTCATGGTCTTCGACGACTCGTTCCGCGCGGCGTGGGCCGCGGGGTACAAGGGCCTGACGCCTGCCACCGACTACAACATCGACTACGCGATGCTGGCCTCCACGCGGATGGAACCGCTGCTGCGCGACATCCGGCTCGGCATGGAGGGCGCAGGGCTGTACTGCGAAGGCGTCAAGGGCGAGTGCAACCTCGGCCAGCAGGAGATCGGCTTCCGCTACGACCACGCGCGAGTCACGTGCGACAACCACACGATCTACAAGAACGGCGCCAAAGAGATCGCCGACCAGCACGGCAAGAGCCTGACGTTCATGGCGAAATTCGATGAGCGCGAAGGCAACAGCTGCCATATCCACATCTCGCTGCGGGGTTCGGACGGCTCCGCGGTGTTCGCCGACGACGACGCCGAGGACGGGATGTCGCCGCTGTTCCGCAGCTTCATCGCCGGCCAGCTCGCGACGATGCGTGAGCTCTCCCTGTGCTACGCCCCGAACATCAACTCCTACAAGCGGTTCGCCGAGGGCAGCTTCGCACCCACCGCGATCGCGTGGGGCTTCGACAACCGGACCTGCGCGCTGCGCGTCGTCGGCCACGGTGCCGGTATGCGGATGGAGAACCGGGCGCCCGGCGGCGACGTCAACCAGTTCCTCGCGGTGTCCGCGCTGATCGCCGGCGGTCTGCACGGCATCGAGAACGAACTCGAACTGCCCGAACCCGTGACGGGCAACGCCTACACCAGCGGCGCCGACCGCCTGCCGACGACGTTGGCCGAGGCCGCCGATCTCTTTGAGCGGTCCGAGATCGCCCGCGCGGCGTTCGGTGACGACGTCGTCGACCACTATGTGAACTACGCGCGGGTGGAACTCAACGCGTTCAACCTCGCGGTGACCGATTGGGAGAGGGTGCGCGGCTTTGAGCGGCTCTGAATCACGTAGCCCCGTCCTGGGAATGACCACCTACCTGCAGCAGGCCCAGACCGGTGTGTGGGATGTGCAGGCGAGCTTCCTGCCCGCGATCTACTTTCAGGGCGTCAACCTCGCCGGGGGCGTCGCGGTGCTGCTGCCGCCGCAGCCCGTGGACTCCGGGGCGGCCGCGCGGGTGCTCGACGGTCTGGACGGGTTGATCATCACCGGCGGCAAGGACGTCGACCCCGCGCGCTACGGACAGACGCCGCACTCCACCACCGACGAACCCGACCGCGTCCGCGACGCCTGGGAGTTCGCGCTGCTCGAGGAGGCCCTGAGGCGCGGCGTCCCGGTGCTCGGAATATGCCGGGGCGCACAGGTTCTCAACGTCGCGCTGGGCGGTACGCTGTTCCAGCACCTGCCCGACGTCATCGGCCACACCCATCACCAGAAGGGCAACGCCGTCTTCGGGACCTCGGCGGTGTGGACCGAACCGGGCACCCGGTTGGCGGATCTGATCGGCGCGACCTCCGACGCCCAGTGCTACCACCACCAGGCGATCGACCGGGTCGGCGACGGTCTGCTCGTCAGCGCGCGCGACGACGACGGGGTGATCGAGGCCGTCGAGCTGGACCGGGACAGCCACCCGGATCAGTGGGTGGTGGGCGTGCAATGGCATCCCGAAGAACGGCTCGACGATCTGCGGTTGTTCGCCGCGGTGGTAGAAGCCGCGGGCCGATATGCGATGGAAAGGACCCAGTAGGTGACGTCCAGTGAGGTGATCAACCCGGCGACCGAGGAGGTGCTGCGCACCGTCGAACTCCTCGACGTCGAGGCGGTCGACGACGCGGTGGCGCGGGCGAAGTCGGCGCAGCGGACGTGGGCGCGGCTCGCACCCGCCGAACGTGCGGCCGCCCTGCGGTCGTTCGCGGCGGTGGTCGATGCGCACGTCGACGAGCTGGCCGCCCTCGAGGTCGCCAACTCCGGACACCCGATCGGCAGCGCCGAATGGGAGGCCGGTCACGTCCGCGACGTGTTGCAGTTTTACTCTGCGAGTCCGGAACGCCTGTCCGGCAAGCAGATTCCCGTGGCCGGCGGACTGGACGTCACGTTCAACGAACCGCTCGGCGTGGTCGGGGTCATCACCCCGTGGAACTTCCCGATGACGATCGCGGCGTGGGGGTTCGCACCCGCGCTCGCGGCCGGCAACGCGGTGGTGCTCAAACCCGCGGAGTGGACGCCGCTGACCTCGATCCGGCTCGGCGAGTTGGCGATCGAGGCGGGTCTGCCCGCCGACCTGTTCTGTGTGCTGCCCGGCCGCGGCTCGGTGGTCGGGGAGCGCTTCGTCACGAATCCCGATGTGCGCAAGGTGGTGTTCACCGGGTCGACCGAGGTCGGCACACGGGTGATGGCCGGGGCCGCCGCGCAGGTCAAACGCGTCACCCTGGAGTTGGGTGGCAAGAGCGCCAACATCGTCTTCGACGACTGCGATCTGGAGAAGGCCGCGGCCACCGCGCCCTACGGCGTCTTCGACAACGCCGGGCAGGACTGCTGCGCACGCAGCCGGATCCTGGTGCAGCGCAAGGTGTACGACCGGTTCATGGAACTGCTCGAACCCGCCGTCAAGGGGGTGAAGGTCGGCGACCCGCAGGCGCGGGACACCGAGATGGGCCCGCTGGTGAGCAAGAAGCACTGGGAGTCGGTGGCGTCCTACGTGCCCGACGACGCGCCCGTCGCGTTCCGCGGCAGCGCACCCGACGGACGCGGCTACTGGTTCGCGCCGACGGTGCTCACCCCGCAGCGCACCGACCGCACGGTCACCGAGGAGATCTTCGGACCGGTGGTCACGGTGCTGCCGTTCGACGACGAGGCCGATGCGCTCGCCCTGGCCAATGACACCCCCTACGGTCTGTCGGGGTCCATCTGGACCGAGAACCTGTCGCGGGCCGTACGGGTCTCGCGGGCACTGGAAGCGGGCAACCTGTCGGTGAACTCGCATTCGTCGGTCCGGTACAACACCCCGTTCGGCGGTTTCAAACAGTCCGGTCTCGGCCGCGAACTCGGCCCCGACGCCCCCCTGTCGTTCACGGAGACGAAGAACGTGTTCTTCGCAGTCACGGAAGAGAGCTGATATGGACCTGACCCAGCGGCTGGCCGGCAAGGTCGCCGTCATCACCGGCGGTGCCAGCGGCATCGGCCTGGCCACCGCCAAGCGGATGGCCGCCGAGGGCGCGACCATCGTGATCGGGGACATCGACCCTGCGACCGGCAAGACCGTCGCCGACGATCTCAACGGCACCTTCGTCCAGGTCGACGTCGCCGATCAGGTGGCGGTGGACGCGCTGTTCGACACCGCGGCCGAGACCCACGGTTCGGTGGACATCGCGTTCAACAACGCGGGCATCAGCCCGCCCGAGGACGATCTGATCGAGGTCACCGGGATCGACGCGTGGGACCGGGTGCAGGACATCAACCTCAAGTCGGTGTTCTTCTGCTGCAAGGCCGCACTGCGCCACATGGTGCCCGCGCAGAAGGGGTCCATCATCAACACCGCGTCGTTCGTCGCGGTCAACGGATCGGCGACCTCGCAGATCTCCTACACCGCGTCCAAGGGCGGCGTGCTGGCGATGTCCCGTGAACTCGGAATCCAGTACGCGCGCCAGGGAATCCGGGTCAACGCGCTGTGCCCGGGACCGGTGAACACCCCGCTGCTGCAGGAGTTGTTCGCCAAGGACCCGGAGCGCGCCGCCCGACGGCTGGTGCACGTCCCGATGGGGCGGTTCGCCGAGCCCGGGGAACTGGCCGCTGCGGTGGCGTTCCTGGCCAGCGACGACGCGTCGTTCATCACCGGGTCGACGTTCTTGGTCGACGGCGGTATCACCGGCCACTACGTCACCCCGCTGTAGTCACCCCGCTGTAGGCCATCGTGAACCCCGAGCCGGATCCGCTGCCCGCCAGCGAGACGCTGCTGCGCCCGGTCCGGCTCGGGAACGCGTTCGAGGACACCGTCGGCCGGTTGCTGGAGACCATCCGGCTCGGTGTGCTCGAACCCGGCGAATCCCTGCCTCCCGAACGGGAACTCGCCGCGCGGCTCGGCGTCAGCCGCGACACCGTCCGTGAGGCGATCAAATCGTTGGCCGACGCCGGCTACCTGGTGTCGCGCCGGGGCCGCTACGGCGGCACCTTCCTCGCCGACGAGTTGCCCCGGCACACCGGAGTCGACCGCGGCCTGACGGGCGCCGAGATCGACGACGCGCTGCGGCTGCGCGAGATCCTCGAGGTGGGCGCGGCGCGGATGGCGGCGGGCCGAACCCTGAGCTCGGCGCAGCGGGAGGAGCTGTGGACGCGGCTGGCCGACGTCCGCGCCGCCGACCCCGAGGACTACCGCAGGCTCGACTCGCGGCTGCACCTGGCGATCGCCGAGGCCGCCGGTTCGCCGTCGCTGGTGCCGCTGGTGGCCGAGAACCGCATGCGGCTCAACGCGATGCTCGACCAGATCCCGCTGCTGACCCGCAACATCGCCCACTCCGACGAACAGCACCACGAGATCGTCATCGCGATCCTGGCCGGGGACACCGGCGCGGCGGAGAACGCGATGCGGGCCCACATCGCGGGGTCGGCCGCACTGCTGCACGGCTTCCTGGACTGACCCGCCGACGCCGGACGCTCCTGGATTAGATTGACACCGGTGGAGCAACCCGGTGATCACACGCAGGTCGAGCGGGCGACCTCGGCGCTGGCCGACGTCGACACCGGCGGCTGGACGCAGCGCTTCGACCTGCTGTCCGACCCGCACCGGCTGGAGATCCTGCTCTGCCTGCACCGCGCCCCCGGTATCCGGGTCAGCGATCTGGCCGCCGCGCTCGGCCGTTCCGAAAACGCCGTCTCTCAAGCACTTCGGGTGCTCCGGCAACAGGGCTGGGTGAGCTCGACGAGGGAGGGGCGCGCGGTCAGCTATCGACTCGAGGACGAGACCGTCCACGACCTGCTGCACTGGATCGGCGCCCGGCACGGCTGAGTGGCGCGGTCCGTACAGTCGACCGTTCACGTCGGAGGGAGGCTCAGGTGCGGATGGCTCGGATCGGCGGGCGCCTGCTGCGGGCCTTCCCGGGAATCGACATGGGCGGCGACACCTGGCGCATGCTGGTGAAGGCCGTCGTGGCGGGCTCGCTGGCGTGGGCACTGGCGAGCGGGGTCTTCCACTCCAGCTATCCCACGTTCGCGGCGTTCACCGCCATGCTGCTCATGCACATGACGATCGCCGAGTCGGTCGAGAAGGCGGTTCACTACACGGCCGCGGTCCTGGTCGGCATCGGCGTGGTCGGGGCGGTGGTGTATCCGCTCGGCCCCACCCTGTGGCTGTTCCCGGCCATCCTGGCCGTGACGATGCTGATCGGCCGCTGGCACCGGTTGGGCAGTCAGGGGTTCAACGTCACGGTCGCGGCGATCTTCGCCTACGGGGTGTTCACGATGCCCGAGCCCGGCCGCTCCCCGGCGGTTCTGATCCGCGACCTCGCCGGGATGGTGTTGCTGGGCGCGGTCATCGCGGTGAGCGTCAACCTGCTGATCGCCCCGCCGTTGCGGTACCGCAGTGCCGCGGCCGCCGTCGAGGCCTACTGCGATGCGGTGGCGGGTCTGCTCGGGGACATGGTGGCCGGGCTCGAGGACGGTGTGCCCGACGGTGACGCCGCCCGGGACTGGCGCAGGCGCGGTGACGAGCTGCCCCGGCTGGCGCGGCAGGCCCGCGCCACCATCGACCACGCCTATGAGACGTCGAAGTTCAACCCCCGCCGCGTGGTCACACGGCGCCGCGCCACCTTCGGTGGCTACCGGATCACCGTGCACGCCGTCGAGCGCATCACAGAACAGCTGCGCTCGGTGACCGCGGGGCTGGCACGCATCGCCGAATCGGCCGACGGGGAGGCGGCGCGGCAGCGCTCACCGCACGGCGAGTTCCTCCGGCGTTTCGCGTTCGTGCTGTCGGCGGTGCGCGCCGCGGTGACCGCCGCGGCCGCCATCCACGTCGTCGACGATCTGCGGCGCGGACACCCACTCGCGGCCGAGGCGGGCGAGTGCCACGCGGCGCTGGAGGCGCTCGGCCGCGTCGCCGACCTGCACGGCCTGGACCTGCCGGATCAATGGGCGCTCTACGGCGCGCTCTACACCGACGCGCGTCGGCTCTGCGACGAGGTGGCATCGGCGCGCGACGGGCTGCACGAACTGGTCCGGACGCTACCTTGAGTCCGCGCCTGAGCCCGCCGCACTCCTGAACATCTGTTCACCTGGACAGATATGCGTACCGGTCCTACGCTCGGGGGGTGACCGTCGACCACGTCGCCATGCACATGAGCGACGGCATCGTCAACGCCCCGACGTCGCTGCTGTTTGCTGCGATAGCGGTTGCGGCCCTTGGGTTCTGCGTCCTGCGCTCGCGCACGGAACTGGACGAGCGCGCGGTCCCACTGGCCGGGTTGGTCGCGGCGTTCGTGTTCGCCGTGCAGATGGTCAACTTCCCGATCCTGCCCGGCGTCAGCGGACACCTGCTCGGCGGCGCCCTGGCCGCCATCCTCGTCGGCCCGTACACCGGTGCGCTGTGCATCGCGCTGGTCCTCACCGTGCAGTCACTGCTGTTCGCCGACGGCGGTGTGACCGCGCTGGGTGCCAACATCACCAACATGGCGGTGATCGGTGTCGCCGCCGGATACGGCACCGCGGTGGCGCTGTACGCCGTCGCGCGCCGCAGGGCCGAGGTGTCGACCACGGCGCTGGGCGTCATCGCGTTCACCGCCGCGATGATCGGAACCGTATGCGCCGCAATGGGGTTCGTGATCGAGTATTCGATCGGCGGGGCGGCGCCCGCATCGCTGGGCGCGGTGCTGGCCTACATGGCGGGTACGCACACGCTGATCGGGGTGGGCGAGGGCGTCATCACCGCGATCACCGTGGTGGCCGTCGCCCGGGTCCGTCCTGACCTCGTCTACCTGCTGCGGCGCACCCGGGCGACGGTGCCGGCGTGAGCAGGTTCTTCTGGATCGGGTGTGCGGCGGTCGTTCTCGTGATCGCCGGCGGGCTGTCCTACGTCGCGAGCGCGAGCCCGGACGGTCTGGACGCCACCACGCTGCGCGGCTGTGAGGTCGTCGAGACCGCCGAGGGCGAAGCGCTGAGAGGTGACTGCATCGCCCGGCACGCCGACGACCACGCGCTGGCCGGCTCACCGCTCGCCGACTACACCCTGGGCGGCCGGGAGGGCACCAACGGTGTCGCCGGGGTGCTCGGCGTGCTCGTGACGGCCGCCGCGGGTTCGGCGCTGTTCTGGTTCATCGCGCGCGCCCGCCGCGACGGGCGGTGACCGTGGGCGCGGGCGCACATCCGCTCTACCGGCACGGGGACTCCGCGGTGCACCGGATGCCCGCCGAGACGAAGATCGTCGCCCTGGTCGCGTTCGTGCTGGCCGTCGTGGCCACCCCGCGGGAGACGGTGTGGCCGTACGCGGTCTTCGCGGTGATCGTGGTCGCGGTCTGGTGGTGCGCCCGGATGCCGCTGCGCTGGGCGCTGCCCCGCATGCTCATCGAGGCGCCGTTCGTGGTGCTGGCTGTGCTGCTGCCGTTCACCGAAGGCGGTGAGCGTACCGAGATCGCCGGAATGTCGCTGTCGATCCCCGGCCTCTACGCGGCGTGGGGCATCGTCGCCAAGGGCACACTCGGCGTGGCCGCCGCCCTGACCGTCGCGGCCACCACCCCGGCGGCCGAACTGCCCGCCGCGCTGCGCCGACTGCGGGTACCGGCCGTCATGACCTCGGTGCTCGTACTGATGATCCGCTACGTCGACCTGCTGGCGGCCGAGGCGGGCCGCATGCGGACCGCCCGGATCTCGCGCGGGGACTCACCGCGGGCGCTGCACCAGGCCGGCGCGCTGGCCACTGGCGTCGGCGCGCTGTTCCTGCGGTCCTACGAACGCGGCGAGCGGGTCCACCTCGCAATGCTGTCCCGCGGATTCGACGGTCACACACCGGATCTCGCCGCCGTCGGCGCCCCGCCCGGTGCACGTGCGCACCAGTGGGCGGCCGCCCTGCTGCCCGTCGCGGCGGCCGTCGCGGTGACCGCTTCGGCCTGGGTGGTGCGGTGACGGCGCCTGCGGTCCGCATCGAGGGACTGCGCCACGTCTATCCGGACGGCCACGTCGCACTCGCCGGACTCGACTTGACCATCGAGGCCGGGGAGCGGGTCGCGGTGCTCGGACCCAACGGTGCGGGTAAGACCACGCTGATGCTGCACCTCAACGGTGTGCTGCGGGCGACCGAGGGCAGTGTGCACATCGGCGGTACGCCCGTGGCGCGTACCACGCTGCCCGACATCCGCAGGCGCGTCGGGCTGGTCTTCCAGGACCCCGACGATCAGCTGTTCATGCCGACCGTCGCCCAGGACGTCGCGTTCGGGCCCGCCAATTTCGGTGTGCGCGGCGAGGAACTGACCCGGTGGGTGCATCAAGCCCTGGCGACGGTGTCGCTCACCGGCGCGGCCGACCGCAGCCCCACCCATCTGTCGGCCGGGCAGCGCAGGCGCGCGGCACTGGCCACGGTGCTCGCGTGTGAACCCGAGATCCTCGTGCTCGACGAACCGTCGGCCAACCTCGACCCCGTCGCGCGGCGCGATCTCGCCGAGACGTTGGCGACCATCGAGGCGACGACGATCATCGTCACCCACGATCTGCCGTATGCCGCGCAGCTGTGCGAACGCGCCGTGATCGTCGACGCCGGCGTCGTGGTGGCCGACGGCCCGATCGCCGAATTGCTGTCCGACACCGAGCTTCTGGCGTCCCATCGGCTCGAGTTGCCGTGGGGTTTCGCGGTCCCTCGACCGTAACGTCGCTTATTCGCTTGACCTCAACTCTGGTTGAGGTGCTTTGCTGCTCACATGAGCACGATCGACGATGCGACCACGGACGACCGCACCACCCGGTTCCTGCGCGACGTGCTGCCGCTGATGGACACGCTCTACCGGGCGGCCCGCCGCTACACCGTCACCGCCGCCGACGCCGAGGATCTCGTGCAGGAGACGTTGACCAAGGCCTACGCCGGATTCGGTTCGTACACCGACGGAACCAACGTGCGGGCCTGGCTGCTGCGCATCATGACCAATGTCTGGATCTCCTCCTACCGCGCCGCTCAGCGGCGCCCCACCGAGGTCAGCGCCGAGGTCACCGACGCCCGACTCGCCTCGGAGGCCGCGCACACCGCCACCGGGCTGCCCTCGGCCGAGATCACCGCACTGGAGGCACTCGGCGACGACGACGTGCGCGCCGCGCTGACCGCACTGCCCGTCGACCAACGGCTCGTCGTGTTCTACGCCGACGTGGAAGGGTTGCGGTACAAGGAGATCGCCACGGTCCTCGACATCCCGCTCGGCACGGTGATGTCGCGTCTGCACCGCGGACGCGCCCGGTTGCGCGGACTGCTCTCCGGACTCGCGGCCGCGCGCGGCTACCCGTGCCCCGACTGTGCGGCCTGAGTCAGTGCTGTCGGGCCGGCGGCCACGGCGGCTCCCCGCACAGGGCCAGTAGCGCGTTCTCGACCACCTCGGGCAGCGCCGGGTGGATCCAGTACTGGCCCCGTGCCATCTCCTGGGCCGGCAGCCCGAACGCCATCGCCTGGATGAGCGGCTGGATGATCGACGACGCCTGGTGGCCCATGATGTGCGCGCCGAGCAGCAATCCGGTCTCGTCGTCGACGATGAGCTTCGCGAAACCCTCGGAGTCCTCCATCGCCCACCCGTAGGCCACGTCGCTGTAGTCCTGGACCTTGGTCCTGATGCGGAAACCCTTGGCGCGGGCTTCGTTCTCGGTCAGCCCGACGGAGGCGATCTGCGGATCGGTGAACACCGCCGACGGCACGTTGCGGTGGTTCGCGGGCATCAGCGCCTCGGTGTCGTCCCAGTCGACCAGCAGGTTGTTCCTGACCACGCGGGCTTCGTGATTCGCGACGTGCTTGAGCTGGAAGGGGGAGGAGACGTCACCGAGTGCGAACACGTTGCGGGCGGTGGTGCGCTGGAATTCGTCGACGGCGACCAGACCGTCCTCGAGCGTCACACCCGCCAGGTGCGCGTCGAGCTGATCGCCGTTCGGTTTGCGGCCCGTCGCCACGAGCAGGACGTCGCCGCGCAGCGACGACCCGTCGTCGAGGTTGAGCGTGACCCCCGAATCGTCGGTCGAACCGCCGATGATGTTGCGGCGACTGCGGATCTCCCACTTCTTGCCGGCGATGTCGGTGAAGCGTTCGCAGATCGTGTCGTCGGCGTGGGCGAGCATGGCGGTACCCCGGATGACGATCGTCACCCGCGACCCCAGCGACGAGAAGATGTGCGCGAATTCGGCTGCCACATAACCGCCGCCGGCGATGATGATGTGCTCGGGTAGGTCGGGGAGCCGCATGATCGTGTCGCTGGTGTGGTAGGCGACCCCGCAGTCGGCGATCGCGGGCGGCACCGTCACCCGCGAACCGGCCGCGATCACCACCTTGTCGGCGGTGAACTCGTCGCCGTCATCGGTGCGCAACAGGTAGCGGCCGTCGGGCAGGGCGTCGGCGAAACGGGTGTGGCTGGCGAACACCTCGACGTTGGGGGAGGAGCGCCGGTAGTGCTCACCGCCGGTGGCGAGCGGGTCGATCCGCCCGAAGACCCGCGAGACGATATCGCCCCACCGCACGTCCTCGATCGCGGCGTCGACGCCGAAACGCGCTGCGTCCCGGACGTTCTGCGCGATCCCTGCGGAGTAGACGAACATCTTCGTGGGGATGCACCCGACGTTGAGGCAGGTGCCGCCGAAGACGCCGCGCTCACAGATCGCGACCCGTTTGTCGACATAGCGTTCGTCGAGAAGCGTGTTGCCCGAACCGGTTCCGATGATCGCGATGTCGAAGTGCGTCACTGTCTCATCCCCCGTCGCTTCGCTCGCCCCATGATTGGGTTCCCCGTTCGGATCGTTCGGTCAGATACCAGTCCAGCCAGCGATCCAGTTCACCGTAGGCCGCGCGCCGTGGCTCGGCCAGTGAGAGGAACACGTCGTGTTTGGCGTCGGGGATCGGCACGACGGCACTGCGGTTACCCACACACCCCGCCCAGCGAGCGATCTGCGCGACGTCGAGCACCGCGTCACCGCACTGCATCGCCGCCGGATCCGCGGCCTCGCGCACGCTGTGGTCGGACCGCAGGATCAGGTTCGGCACGCCGACGTCGAGTCCGCGGTGCAGCCGGGCGTGGCCGCGGCGGATCGCGTGCAGCCACCCCGCCGTCACCGGGAAGCCGCCCACCGGTTTCCACTCGAGGTCGTAGTCGAACTCGCCGCCGAAGTCCCGGTGCAGCGTCGCGCCGTACCCTTCGCCCGGCCGCGACGCCCGCACGATCCGCCGCTTCCCGAACCGCTGGGCAGCGGCGATCGCCGCCGAGGCCGCGGCCGAGCGCAACACCGCGGGCCCCTGCAGGTCGAACCAGGGGCTGTTGAGCACCAGACCCGTCACGCCGAGACGGGCGGTCATCCCACGCCGCCGTAGCCGGTCCAGCCACAGCGACACGATCAGCCCGCCCGCGGAGTGCCCGATCACCAACACCGCCGCGCCGCCGGTCTCGGCCGCGACGATGTGCAGCGCCTGTTCGAGCTCGCGGTCGTAGCGGGTCAGGTCGGTGGTGAAATGCGGGGTCTGCCCGTCCCGCCGCGAGCGACCACATTTGTGCAGGTCGAGGGCGTAGAACGCGAACCCGCGGGCGGTCAGGTGGTCGGCGAGTTCGGTGTGGAAGAAGTAGTCGGTGTATCCGTGCACCAGCAGCACCGCATGCCGGGCGTCGGGTTGCGGCGCGCCCCGTCGCACGACGGTGGCGACCAGGTCGCCCTCACCATCGGGGTCGCGGCCCAGCGTCAGGGTGTGCCGCTGGTAATCCGGCAACACGTCGGCTTCCCAGCTCAGCCCCCGAGCGTCCACGGATGACACAGTAGGCCGCCCGGCGACGCCGCAGGTCAGGGCGGTGAGCGATGGCACAGTGGCCGCCCCGGTTGACGAGCACCTCAGCGGGATAACCTTGAGCGAGGTAAACCGTCCCGCAGCCGCGACGAAAAAGGACCGATGAGTTGTCTGATTCCCAGGTAGCCAAGACCGACGTCGTGCTGGTCGGTGCCGGCATCATGAGCGCGACGCTGAGCGTGCTGCTCAAGCAGCTCGAACCCAATTGGACGATCACGCTGATCGAGCGCCTCGACGGCGCGGCCGCCGAGAGCAGCTTCGCGTGGAACAACGCGGGCACCGGACACTCCGCGCTGTGCGAGCTGAACTACACCCCCGAGGGTCCCGGCGGTTCGATCGACATCACCAAGGCCGTCAACGTCAACGAGCAGTTCCAGGTCTCGCGGCAGTTCTGGACCCACGCCGTGGAGAACGGTGTGCTGCCCGACGTTCGCAATTTCATCAACCCGGTCCCGCACGTCAGCTTCGTCAGTGGCGAGAAGAACCGGCAGTACCTGCGGGCCCGCTACGACGCGCTGGTCACGAACCCGTTGTTCGCGACGATGGAGTACATCGACGACCCCGACGAGTTCGCCCGCCGGCTGCCGTTCATGGCCGACAAACGCGACTTCCGCGAACCGATCGCGCTGAACTGGACCCAGGACGGCACCGACGTCGACTTCGGGTCGCTGTCGCGCCAGCTGATCGGCTACTCGGCGCAGCGGGGAATGACCACGTTGTTCGGCCACGAGGTGCGCGATCTCGACAAACAGTCCGACGGCAGCTGGGCGGTCAAGGTCCGCAACCGCCGCACCGGGGCCAAGCGCAAGCTCAACGCGAAGTTCGTGTTCGTCGGCGCGGGCGGCGGCGCGCTGCCGCTGCTGCAGAAGGCCGGCATCGAAGAGGCCAAGGGGTTCGGCGGATTCCCCGTCGGCGGGCAGTGGCTGCGCAGCGACAATCCCGAGCTGACGGCGCGCCACCAGGCCAAGGTGTACGGGATGCCGCCGCTCGGCGCGCCGCCGATGTCGGTGCCCCACCTCGACACCCGCGTCATCAACTCCAAGTCGTATCTGTTGTTCGGCCCGTTCGCCGGCTGGTCACCGAAGTTCCTCAAGCAGGGCAAGGTCACCGATCTGCCCTTCTCGGTCCGACCGAACAACCTGGCCTCGATGCTCGGTGTCGGCCTCACCGAGATGGGTCTGCTCAAGTACCTCATCGGCCAGCTGATGCTCAGCGAGGCCGACCGCGTCGAATCGCTGCGCGACTTCGCGCCCAGTGCGCGCGACGCCGACTGGGAGCTCGACATCGCCGGTCAGCGCGTACAGGTCATCCGGCGTAAAGGTAGGGGCGGGGTACTGGAGTTCGGCACCACCGTGCTCGCCGCCAAGGACGGCAGCATCGCCGGTCTTCTGGGCGCGTCGCCGGGCGCCTCCACGGCGGTGCCCGCGATGTTCGATGTCATGCAGCGCTGCTTCGGTGACCGCTACCGCGCCTGGGAGCCCAAGCTCAAGGAGATCGTGCCGTCTCTGGGGACGAAGCTGTCCGACGAGCCCAAGCTGTTCGAGGAGATCTGGGCGCACGGCACCAAGGTCCTCAAGCTCGACCGGCCCGCAGCGGGTCTGCCCGCCACCGGGTCGGACACCGAGCACCCCACACCGGATGCCTCTCGCACCACGGCGACCGCCTGACGTGGGGTGGCGATGACGGTCGCGCTGCGGCGGAGCTGGGCCAAGGACCTGGACGCCGCGACGCTCTACGAACTGCTCAAACTGCGGGTGGAGGTGTTCGTCGTCGAACAGGCCTGCCCGTACCCGGAACTCGACGGCCGTGACCTGCTCGCCGAGACCCGGCACTTCTGGCTGGAGGGCTCCGACGGCGAGGTGGTCTCGACGCTGCGTCTGATGGAGGAACATCCGGGCGGGCAGAAGGGCTTCCGCATCGGACGCGTCTGCACCCGGCGCGACGCCCGCGGCCACGGCCACACCGCGCGGCTGATGCAGGCCGCGCTGGCCGACGTCGGCGACCACCCGTGCCGCATCGACGCCCAGACCTACCTCGAAGCCATGTACGCCCGGCACGGATTCGTCCGTGCCGGTGAGGAATTCGTCGAAGACGGGATTCCGCACGTGCCGATGCTGCGGCCGGGCGCGCCGTGACCGCACCGGTCTACCCGTTCAGCGCGGTCGTCGGTCACGACCGGCTACTGCTGGCCCTGCTGCTGTGCGCGGTGCGTCCCGAGATCGGCGGTGTGCTGATCCGCGGCGAGAAGGGCACCGCGAAGTCGACCGCGGTTCGCGGTCTGGCGCAGATCCTGTCGCGCGTCGACGGCGGCGCCCTCGTCGAACTGCCGATCGGCGCCACCGAGGACCGCGTCGTCGGCTCGCTGGACCTGCAGAAGGTGCTGCGCGACGGCGAACACGCGTTCTCGCCCGGTCTGCTCGCGCGGGCCCACGGCGGGGTGCTGTACGTCGACGAGGTCAACCTGCTGCACGACCATCTGGTCGACGTGCTGCTCGACGCGGCGGCGATGGGGCGTGTACACGTCGAACGCGACGGCATCTCGCACAGCCACGAGGCCCGGTTCGTGCTGATCGGCACGATGAATCCCGAAGAGGGCGAACTGCGTCCGCAACTGCTCGACCGGTTCGGGCTCACCGTCGACGTGGCGGCCTCCCGCGACGTCGACGTCCGCGTCGAGGTGATCCGCGCGCGGATGGCGTTCGAGGCCGATCCGGTCGGGTTCGCCGACCGCTACGCCGGCCGGGACGCCGAACTCGCCGCCCGGGTGGCCCGAGCACGGGCGCTGGTCCCGTCGGTGGCGTTGCCCGACAACGAGTTACGCCGCATCGCGGCGCTGTGTGCGGCGTTCGACGTGGACGGGATGCGGGCCGATCTCGTGGTGGCGCGCACCGCGGTCGCGCACGCCGCATGGCGGGGGAGTGAAACCGTCGGCGAAGAGGACATCCGGGTGGCGGCCGAACTCGCGCTGCCGCACCGGCGCAGGCGTGACCCGTTCGACGATCCGGGCCTGGACCCCGAGCGGCTGGACGAGGCGATGGCCCAGGCCGGGGACTCCACCGCGGCCGAACCCGATCCGGACCCGGACCCGCTGCCGGATCCGCCCGGTGGTGGCGGGGCCTCGGAGTCGTCGGGGTCATCGGGAAACGCTGCACCGCAACGTAATTCGTCGACCCAGACGCGCAGCAGCGGTGACCCGTCCGCGGTGTTCAAGACCAAGGCCCTGGTGGTGCCGGGCGTCGGCGAGGGGGCGCCCGGGCGGCGGTCGCGCGCGCGCAACCGCACCGGCACCGTCGTCAAGGCCACCACCGACACCGAGACCGGGCATGGGCTGCACGTGTTCGGCACGCTGTTGGCGGCCGCGGAGAGCCAGCGCACCCCGGGCCGTCCCCGCCTCGGCGCGCAGGACGTCCGCCGCGCGGTCCGCGAGGGTCACGAGGGCAACCTGGTGGTGTTCGTCGTCGACGCGTCCGGGTCGATGGCCGCGCGCGACCGGATGGCCGCGGTCAGCGGTGCGACGCTGTCGCTGCTGCGCGATGCCTACCAGCGGCGCGACAAGGTCGCCGTCGTCACGTTCCGTCAGCGGCAGGCCTCGGTGCTGCTGCCGCCGACGTCGTCGGTGTACATCGCCAGCCGTAGGTTGTCGCGGTTCGACACCGGCGGCAAGACCCCGCTCGCGGAGGGGTTGCTGGCCGCCCGCGACATCGTCGTACGGGAGAAGGCCCGCGACCGCGCCCGCCGCTGTCTGGTGGTCGTGCTCACCGACGGCCGGGCCACCGGGGGACCGGACCCGCTGGGCCGTACCCGCGCCGCGGCCGCCCGCCTGGTCGCCGAGGGCGCGGCGGCCGTGGTGGTCGACTGTGAGACGTCGTTCGTGCGGCTGGGGCTGGCCGAAGAACTCGCCGCGGCGTTGCGGGCGCCCGCCGTGCGGCTGGCCCACCTGCGCGCCGACGATCTCACCCGGGTGGTCACCCAGACCGACCGCACCGCCGCCTAACGGAGGAAGTCATGCCGCAAGGCCGTCCCGTCACCGTCCCCGACGACGGGTTGACCACCCGTGCCCGGCGCAACGCGCCGCTGCTCGCCGTGCACACCGGCCCCGGGAAGGGCAAGTCCACCGCGGCGTTCGGGATGGCGCTGCGGGCGTGGAACCAGGGCTTCTCGATCGCGGTGTTCCAGTTCGTGAAGAGCGCCAAGTGGAAGGTCGGCGAGGAGGCGGTGTTCGGTGAGCTCGGTCGCCTGCACGACGACCACGGCACCGGCGGCCCGGTCGAATGGCACAAGATGGGGTCGGGATGGTCCTGGTCGCGTAAGGCGGGCAGCGAGGACGACCACGCGGCCGCGGCCGCCGACGGGTGGGCCGAGATCCGCCGCCGCCTCGCCGAGGAGCGCCACGACTTCTACGTCCTCGACGAGTTCACCTACCCCCTGAAGTGGGGCTGGGTCGACGTCGACGAGGTGGTCGAGGCGCTGCGCGCGCGCCCGGGCCGCCAGCATGTCGTGATCACCGGCCGCGACGCACCGCAGGCGTTGATCGACGCCGCCGACCTGGTGACCGAAATGACCAAGGTCAAGCATCCGATGGACGTCGGCCGCAAAGGTCAGAAGGGCATCGAGTGGTGACCCGGTGAGCGTTCCCGCCGTCGTGATCGCCGCACCCGCCTCGGGTAGCGGGAAGACCACCGTCGCAACGGGTTTGATGGGTGCGCTGCGCCGCGCCGGACACACCGTCGCACCGTTCAAGGTCGGCCCGGACTTCATCGACCCCGGCTACCACGCGCTGGCGACCGGACGGCCCGGCCGCAACCTCGATCCCGTCCTGGTGGGGGACCACCGCATCGGCCCGCTGTACGCGCACGGCACCGCGAGCGCCGACATCGCCGTCGTCGAGGGCGTCATGGGACTGTTCGACGGCCGCATCACCACCGAGATGACCGGTCCGGCAACGGGTTCCACCGCGCACGTGGCGGGTCTGCTCGGTGCGCCGGTGATCCTCGTCGTCGACGCCCGCGGCCAGAGTCACAGTATCGCCGCACTGCTGCACGGGTTCTCGACCTTCGACCCGCAGACCCGCATCGCCGGTGTGGTGCTCAACCGGGTCGGCTCACCCCGCCACGACGAGGTGCTCCGGCAGGCCTGCGAACACGCGGGACTGCCGGTGCTCGGGTCGATCCCGCGCACCGAGGCCCTGGCGGTCCCGTCGCGCCACCTCGGCCTGGTCACCGCCGTCGAACACGGCCGCGCCGCCCGCGACGCCGTGGCCGCGATGACCGACCTGGTGGCCCAGCACGTCGACCTCGATGCTGTCGTCGGCAGCGCGCGCGCCACGGTCACCGACCCGCCGTGGGATCCGGGCGTCGAGGCGGGCCCCGGCATCCGGGTGGCGCTGGCCGCCGGTAAGGCGTTCACCTTCGGCTACCCCGAACACGGGGAACTGCTGCGCGCGGCGGGCGCCGAGGTCGCCGAATTCGACCCGATGACCGAGGAACTGCCCCCCGACACCGCGGCGCTGGTGATCCCCGGCGGCTTCCCCGAACAGCACGCCGCCGACCTGTCGGCGAATACCACTGTGCGACACCAGATCCGGCACCTCGCCGAGGCCGGTGCGCCGATTCACGCCGAATGCGCGGGGCTGACCTACCTGGTCGACGACCTCGACGGGCTGCCGATGTGCGGGGTGCTGTCGGGTTCGGCACACTTCACCGAACGGCTGACGCTGGGCTACCGACAGGCCGTCGCGACCACCGACTCGGCGCTGCACCGTGCGGGGGAACGGGTCACCGGTCACGAGTTCCACCGCACCGCGGTCACATTCGCCGACCGCTACGAACCGGCCTGGCACTTCGGCGGCCGACCGTCCGGGCTCGCCACCGACGGCGCGGTGCACCGCGGCGTCCACGCGGGCTACCTGCACACCCACCCGGCCGCCCACCCGCACGCGATCGCCCGCTTCGTCGCGTCGGCCGCACGCTCTAAGCTCGCCGGGTGACCGATAACGCGTACCTCGTCGGCCTGCGTCTGGCGGGCAGGAAGGTCGTCATCGTCGGCGGCGGCACGGTCGCGCAGCGCCGGCTGCCGCTGCTGATCGCCAACGGCGCCGACGTGCACGTGATCGCCAGGGCCGCCACGCCCGCGGTCGAGGCTATGGCGGGAATCACACTGACACTGCGCGACTTCCGCGTCGGCGACCTCGACGGCGCCTGGTACGTGATCGCCGCCACCGACGATCCCGAGGTCAACGCCGCCGTCGTCGCCGAGGCGGAGCGCCGCCACATCTTCTGCGTGCGCGCCGACGTCGCCCGCGAGGGCACCGCCGTCACCCCGGCGTCCTTCGAGTACGAGGGGTTGTCGGTGGGGGTGCTGGCCGGCGGCGAGCACCGCCGGTCGGCGGCCATCCGCTCGGCCATCCACGAGGCGCTCGCCAGCGGGCTGATCTCCGGTGAGGACCCCGACGCACCGGCCACCGGCGTCGCACTCGTCGGCGGGGGACCCGGCGACCCCGAACTGATCACCGTCCGGGGGCGGCGCCTGCTCGCCCAGGCCGACGTCGTCGTGGCCGACCGGTTGGCGCCCCAGGAACTGCTCGCCGAACTGCCGCCGCACGTCGAGGTGATCGACGCCGCCAAGATTCCCTACGGCCGCGCCATGGCGCAGGACGCCATCAACCAGGTGCTGATCGACCGCGCCTCGGCGGGCAAGTTCGTCGTCCGCCTCAAGGGCGGTGACCCGTTCGTCTTCGCACGGGGGTACGAAGAGGTGATCGCGTGCGTCGAGGCGGGTGTTCCGGTCACCGTCGTACCGGGTGTGACCAGCGCCATAGGCGTGCCCGCGCTGGCCGGTGTGCCCGTCACGCACCGCCATGTCACCCATGAGTTCGTGGTGGTCAGCGGCCATGTTGCGCCGGACCATCCCGAATCGTTAGTCAATTGGGATGCGCTCGCCGCGCTCAGCGGGACCATCGTTTTGCTGATGGCGGTCGAACGGATCGAGTTATTCGCCAGAGTGCTGATCAACGGCGGTCGACCAGCGGAAACACCGGTGATCGTGGTTCAGCACGGCACCACCACCGCGCAGCGGACTTTGCGGGCGACGCTCGCGGATGTCTCGGAACGGATGAGTGCCGAGGGCATTCGACCGCCTGCCATCATCGTGATCGGGGCGGTGGCGGCTTTCGGCGGATAAAAGATCTCTAAGAGTACTGTAAGGTAACTCGTTATGACGGCTCTCAACGACGCAGAGCGCGCGTCCACGGTTCTAGATGTGGAAGCCGAGCAGAGCGGGTACAGCCGATGAGTGTGGAGCACACGACTGTGACAGGACCCAGCAAGACACCGACCTGGTTGCCGTCGCGGCGCTTCTTCGCCGCCGTGATCGCAATCGCCGGCATGCAGTTGCTGGCCACCATGGACAGCACGATCGCCATCGTCGCGCTGCCGAAGATCCAAGACGAACTGTCTCTCTCCGACGCCGGACGCAGTTGGGTCATCACCGCCTACGTGCTGACGTTCGGCGGTCTCATGTTGCTCGGCGGGCGCCTCGGCGACACCATCGGCCGTAAGCGCGCGTTCATCGCCGGCGTCGCGCTGTTCACCATCGCCTCGATCCTGTGCGGTATCGCCTGGAACGAGGCCACCCTGGTCACCGCGCGCCTGCTGCAGGGCATCGGCGCCGCGATCGCCTCGCCGACCGGCCTCGCGCTGGTCGCCACCACCTTCCCCAAGGGACCCGCCCGCAACGCCGCCACCGCCGTGTTCGGCGCGATGACGGCCGTCGGCTCTGTCATGGGCCTCGTGGTCGGCGGTGCGCTGACCGAGGTCTCCTGGCGCTGGGCCTTCCTGGTCAACGTGCCGATCGGCCTGGTGATGATCTACCTGGCTCGCACCACGCTGCGCGAGACCAGCAAGGAGCGGATGAAGCTCGACGCCGCGGGCGCCATCCTCGCCACGCTGGGCTGCACCGCCGCGGTGTTCGGCTTCTCGATGGGCCCGGAGAAGGGCTGGCTGTCACCGATCACGATCGGATCGGTCTGCGCCGCCCTGGTGTTCCTGCTGATGTTCATCATCGTCGAGCGCACCGCCGCGAACCCGGTCGTCCCGTTCGACCTGTTCAAGGACCGCAACCGGCTGGCCACGTTCGCCGCGATCTTCCTGGCCGGCGGTGTGCTGTTCACGCTCACCGTGCTGATCGGCCTCTACGTGCAGGACATCCTGGGCTACAGCGCGCTGCGCGCCGGTGTCGGGTTCATCCCGTTCGTCATCGCGATGGGCATCGGGCTCGCGCTGTCGTCGCAGCTGGTCTCCCTGCTACCGCCGCGTGTGCTGGTTATCGCCGGTGGTGTGCTGGTGCTGGGCGCGATGATCTACGGGTCGACGCTCAACCGCGGCATCCCGTACTTCCCGAACCTCGTCGTCCCGATCACCGTCGGCGGTATCGGTATCGGCATGATCGTCGTCCCGCTGACCCTGTCGGCCATCGCGGGTGTCGGGTTCGACCGCATCGGCCCGGTATCGGCGATCGCGCTGATGCTGCAGAACCTCGGCGGACCCGTGGTGCTCGCCGTCATCCAGGCCGTGATCACCTCGCGCACGCTGTACCTCGGCGGCACCACCGGTCCGGTCAAGAACATGGACGACACCCAGATCGCCGCGCTCGACGCCGGCTACACCTACGGGCTGCTGTGGGTGGCCGCGGTGGCCGTCCTCGTCGGCGGTGCGGCGCTGCTGATCGGCTACACCAGCCAGCAGGTCGCCCACGCGCAGGAAGTCAAGGACGCGATCGACGCCGGAGAGCTTTAGCTCGACATCGGGCTTGGGAGAGCTTTAGCTTTAGCGAGCTCTGACCGCGGCCGTCGGTCGCCGAGCCGCCGACTAAGGTAATCCGCTGTGATCACCCGCATGTCCGAGCTCTTCCTCCGCACCCTGCGTGACGATCCCGCCGACGCGGAGGTGCCCAGCCACAAGCTGCTCATCCGGGCCGGCTACGTCCGCCCCGTCGGCCCCGGCCTCTACACCTGGCTGCCGCTGGGCTTGCGCGTGTTCCGCAAGATCGAGCAGATCGTCCGCGACGAGATGACCGCGATCGGCGGGCAGGAGATCCTGTTCCCCGCCCTGCTGCCGCGCGCCCCGTACGAGACCACCAACCGCTGGACCGAGTACGGCGACACCCTGTTCCGGCTCAAGGACCGCCGCGACAACGACTACCTGCTGGGGCCCACCCACGAGGAACTGTTCACGCTCACGGTCAAGGGAGAGTACAGCTCCTACAAGGACTTCCCGCTGATCCTGTTCCAGATCCAGACCAAGTACCGCGACGAGGCCCGCCCCCGGGCGGGGATCCTGCGCGGGCGCGAGTTCGTGATGAAGGACTCCTATTCGTTCGACGTCGACGACGACGGCCTCAAGACCGCCTACCACCTGCACCGCGAGGCGTATCAGCGGATCTTCGGCCGCCTCGGCGTGCAGTACGTGATCGTCTCGGCGGTGTCGGGTGCCATGGGCGGCAGCGCGTCCGAGGAGTTCCTCGCCGAGAGCGAGGTCGGTGAGGACACGTTCGTGCGCTGCCTGGAGTCCGGCTACGCCGCCAACGTGGAGGCGGTGCTGACCCGGGTGCCCGACCCGCTGCCGATCGAGGGTCAGCCCGAGGCGGTCGTGCACGACACCCCGGACGCCCCGACGATCGCGACGCTGGTCGACTGGGCCAACAGCGCCGACCTGCCGAGCTTCGCCGGCCGTGCGGTCACCGCCGCCGACACGCTGAAGAACGTGCTGCTCAAGGTCCGCGAACCGGGCGGGGAGTGGGAACTGCTGGCCGTCGGCGTGCCCGGCGACCGCGAGGTCGACGACAAACGGCTCGGGGCGGCGCTGGAACCGGCCGAGTACGCCCTGCTCGACGACGCCGACTTCGCCAAGCATCCGTTCCTGGTCAAGGGCTACGTCGGCCCGAAGGCGCTGCTCGAGAACGGGGTCCGCTACCTGGTCGACCCGCGGATCGTGGACGGCACGGCGTGGATCACCGGCGCCGACGCGCCCAACAAGCACGTCGTCGGCCTGGTCGCCGGCCGCGACTTCCATGCCGACGGCACCATCGAGGCCGCCGAGGTGCGTGACGGCGATCCGTCCCCGGACGGCGCCGGACCGCTGGTCAGCGCGCGCGGGATCGAGATCGGCCACATCTTCCAGCTGGGCCGCAAGTACACCGAGGCGTTCAGCGCCGACGTGCTCGGCGAGGACGGGAAGCCGGTCCGGCTGACGATGGGCTCCTACGGCATCGGGGTCTCGCGGCTGGTTGCGGTCGTGGCCGAACAGCAGCACGACGAGCTGGGGCTGCGGTGGCCCTCGGAGGTCTCGCCGTTCGACGTGCACGTCGTGATCGCCAACAAGGACGACGGCGCCCGCACCGGGGCGACCGAGCTGGCGGCCGAACTGGACCGGCTCGGCCTCGAGGTGCTGCTCGACGACCGGAAGTCCTCACCCGGTGTGAAGTTCAAGGACGCCGAACTGCTCGGGATGCCGTGGATCGTCGTGGTCGGCCGCGGCTGGGCCGACGGCGTGGTCGAACTGCGCAACCGGTTCAGCGGTGAGAAGCGCGAGATCGCCGTCGACGGCGCCGCGGCCGAGATCCTCGCCGCCGTGCGGTAGCGCCGTTACTCGGAACCGCCCGGGAACGCGACGGTAACCGGGGCGGTGCCGACGATCCGCGTCCAGCGTGCGGCCGCGACGGCCGACTCGGTGAGCGCCGTCAGGCCGAAGGTCCGGTCCTCGGTGGCGGTGGCCTGCTCGACGACCGCCCGCCACGCCGTCGCACCGTCCTGCTCCATCCGGACCGCCAGCTTGGCGGCGTCGCGCGGATCGTCGACGCGCATCGGCACCCGATAGCCGGGTGCGGGCAGCGGCGGGGTCACCTGCTGCTGTTCCAGCAGCGCGATCGCGGCCTCCCGACGCTCGCGGTGTTCGGCGATCGACGCCGACACCAGCGGGTTCATCTCCGGAGTCGCGTGCGCCGACACCAGCCCGTAGCCGTAGATGGTGGCGTGTTCGGTGGCGATCGCATCGTAGAGCGCGCCGGCCGCGACGTCGGCGGGCCGCGACGGGGTGGGCTCGGCTGAGGTCACGGTGCGTCCTTGGCGGGGGTCAGCGCGACCTGGTACGCCGCGGTGCAGGAGGCGGCGATCGAACCGAGCAGACCGGCCCGGTACCCCGACATCTGCGCGGCGAGCCCGGTCGCGCTCTCGGCGGACTGCCGCAGCGCCCCGATGACCTCGCGCACCGTGGCGGGTTTCGCCGGCGCGGCGGTGCTGCTCGACGGGGTGGTGGTGGGCGCCTCGGTGCCGACGAGGCGGGTCAGCTCGTCGACGAGCGCCTGGGCGTGCGCATCGCGTTCTGCGGCCACCGCGGTCAACGTCTGCTTCAGCGGTCGCGGCGCGGTCGTGGCGGCGTCGGTGGCGAGGCTGCTGTCCGCGCGGGCCCGGTCGAGTTGGGCGCGCAGCTCGTCGACCTCCGGCGGCGGGGGCGGGGAGCCGCAGCCCGCGGCGGTGACGCCCAGCGCCGCCAGGGTCGCGGCGCCGACCAGCAGACGGCGCCTGCTCACCTGTCCGGCGTCGGCGGCGGTTTCGGTGACGGGGGCGCTCGGCACGAGCAACATCCTGCCATTGCCGCCGAGACGGCTGCCGCGTTCGCCGCGTCCCCCTGCGCGCCTGGCGTATCGTGAGTAGTCGATTCCGGCGGCTGTCATACGCCCGGCCGCCGGGCGACGCGTCAGGACAACTCAAGATGAGGAGCTCGCCGTGGCACCGGAGCCGAAGTTGCGGCCGGCGGGGTTGCCGTCGCAGGAGCAGGTGATGGAGCTACTCGACGGCGAGTTCGCGCGCGCCGGATACGAGATCGAGAACGTCATCATCGACGGCGGGGCACGCCCGCCGCGCATCACCGTCGTCGTCGACGGGGACCGTCCGCTCGACCTGGACACCGTCGCGAGCCTGTCCCGCTCGGCGTCCGAACAGCTCGACCGCATCGAGGGGTCCGTGGACGCGGCGACCTACGTCCTCGAGGTCACCTCGCCGGGGGTGGACCGGCCGCTGACCGCCGCCAAGCACTTCCGTCGGGCCCGCGGCCGCAAGGTCGAGTTGACGTTGTCGGACGGATCCCAGCTCACCGGTCGCATCGGTGCGCTGACCGACGACGAGAGTGCGGTGGCGGTCGTGGTCCGCGAAGGCGCGCGCGCCAACTTCTCCGTCCGGGAGTTGCCGCTGGAAGGAATCGTCAAAGCCGTTGTCCAGGTGGAGTTCTCACCACCGAGCCAGCGTGAGCTGGAGTTGACCGGCCAACCGGGAGAGGAGGCCGGAGCATGAACATCGACATGGCGGCCCTGCATGCCATCGAAGCGGACAAGGGGATCTCGGTCGACGTCGTCGTCGAGACGATCAAATCGGCGCTGCTGACCGCCTATCGCCACACCGACGGTCACCAGCCCGATGCGCGCATCGACATCGACCGCCGCAGCGGTGCGGTGAAGGTGATGGCCCGGGAGACCGACGCCGACGGGAACGTGATCCAGGAATGGGACGACACCCCCGAGGGGTTCGGCCGGATCGCCGCCACCACCGCGCGCCAGGTCATCCTGCAGCGCCTGCGCGACGCCGAGAACGAGAAGAACTACGGTGAGTTCTCCGCGCGGGAGGGCGACATCGTCGCCGGCGTCATCCAGCGCGACGCCCGCGCCAATGCGCGCGGTCTGGTCGTCGTGCGGATGGGCAGCGAGGTCAAGGGCAACGAGGGTGTCATCCCGGCCGCTGAACAGGTGCCCGGCGAACGCTACGAACACGGCGACCGGGTGCGCTGCTACGTCGTCGGGGTCACCCGCGGCGCCAGGGAACCGTTGATCACGCTGTCGCGGACCCACCCGAACCTGGTGCGCAAACTGTTCAGCCTCGAGGTCCCCGAGATCAACGAGGGCTCGGTCGACATCGTCGCCGTCGCCAGGGAGGCCGGCCACCGGTCGAAGATCGCGGTCGCCTCGCGGGTGCCGGGTCTCAACGCCAAGGGCGCCTGCATCGGCCCGATGGGCCAGCGCGTCCGCAACGTGATGAGCGAGCTGTCCGGCGAGAAGATCGACATCATCGACTACGACGAGGACCCGGCCCGATTCGTCGCCAACGCGCTGTCGCCGGCCAAGGTCGTCTCGGTCACCGTCATCGACGAGCAGACCCGGGCCGCCCGGGTCGTCGTTCCCGACTTCCAGCTGTCGCTGGCGATCGGCAAGGAAGGTCAGAACGCCCGGCTGGCGGCCCGGCTCACCGGTTGGCGGATCGACATCCGCAGCGACGCCGCACCGGCCGATCACCGGCCCGAGGTCGACGCTCCGCATCCGGCGGCGCGTGATCGATAGCACCGCCGATATTGCACGGCCGTTTCAGTTCGCGGCGGCCGGGGCGGTAGAGTGGATCGTGAGCCAGCGCGAGAATCCGGTATCGCCGCAACGAAGCACACCAGCCGCCCCGACGGGGCCCGTGCGGACCTGTGTGGGGTGTCGGAGGCGAGAGTTGGCCGTCGAACTGCTTCGAGTGGTCGCTGTGGTGGACGGGAATGGCAATTGCGCCGCAACCGTTGACACGGCGGGTAATCTGCCCGGACGGGGTGCCTGGTTGCATCCCGACGCGCAGTGTCTACACGCGGCGATCCGGCGGCGAGCGTTCGTCAGAGCGTTGCGAATCACCGGTTCACCGGATCTATCCGCGGTGATCGAGCACGTCGAGGGTTTCTCGGCGGGTTCGCCTCACCCGGCAAGAGAACAGGTAGCGAAGAACATGAGCACACCGTGAAGTCCCGATGACCATGCGTCATAGCTAAACCGAGGCGCGGCGCCTACCACCGCTGTCGCCTCTAGAGATGGAGATGTAGTGGCAGGTAAGGCTCGCGTGCACGAGTTGGCAAAGGAACTCGGTGTCACCAGCAAGGAACTCCTCGCAACGCTCAAAGAGCAGGGCGAGTTCGTCAAATCAGCCTCGTCGACGGTCGAGGCACCCGTAGCGCGCCGGTTGCGCGAGAAGTTCGACAAACCCGCACCCGCGAAGAGCGCAGGCAACGGCACACCCGCCGCCCCGGCCGCGCCGGCCACCTCCGCGACGCCCGCCACTGCGGCCGCCGCGGCAGCGCCGACCCCGGCCCCGCCGGCACCCGCGAAGCCGGCGGCCCCCAAGCCCGCCGCACCGCAACCGCCCGCACCGGCGCAACCC
>NZ_LQIT01000044.1 GCF_001499965.1 Mycobacterium sp. GA-2829 | reverse complement strand
GGGGGGGGCCCGGGGTCACCGCTGCAGACGCATCCGTTGGCTCCGCCGCCGACGTTCCTACCCGCGGAAATTCAGCAGTTGTTCGTCCGGGCGTTCACCGAGGGGGTGCGCGACCCCGGTCGCCGGCCGAGCGCGGCGGAATGGCGGGACAGCCTGCTGCGGCTGCGGTTGACGACGTGTTCGTCAGGGGCGCACCGTGTTCCGGTCGGTACGGAGCGGTGCCCGTGGTGTGCGATCGACGAAGAGCGCCTCGCACGCCGGGGCGCGCGCAGCCGGCCGCGGCCCGTGGTGCGCGCGGCGCCGGTTGTCCGGTCGGCTTCCACCTTCGGGGTGAGCACGAATATCGTTGTTGTCGGATTGATTTCGGTGTCGGTGATCGTCGCGATACTCGCGGCGTTCATCGTCTGGGCGATACTCAGCGGCGCGTCGACGTTCGGGGTCTGACGCTCGCCAGCGATCAGAGGTGCGCGCGGACGAAGTGGAGCACCTCGTCGGCGGTGGCGAAGCCGCCGAGATGGCTCTCCTCGGAGCGCAGGACGAGTTCGGCGTCGGGCAGCAGCTCGACCGCTTTCTGCGCATCGGTGAGCGGGACGATGTGGTCGGCGTCGCCGTGCCACCACCGCACCGGGGCGGCCACCTCGGCGAGGCGAAAGCCCCAGTCGCGCCCGAAGAGTCGGGCGTCGTCGACGATGGCCTGGAAGCGTCCGCGGGCGACCAGGACGAGGTCGTCGATGAACATGCCCTCCATCTCGGGGTCGTGCAGCACGCGGCGGTCGCCCTCGGGGGTGGTCATCGCGTAGGCAAGGCAGGCGTAGTGCGCGGCCGGGAGCAGCGGGGTGAGAAGCGTCGAGATGAATCCCGCTAGCGGACGGCGCAATTCGTGTAGGACGGGCGCGAAGCGGCGGGCGAGGTCGACGGCGCCGGTGGCCAGAGCGTCGGGCCCGACGGAGGGGACGACACCGCCGAGGACGGCGACGGCGGCGACGCGGCTGGCCAGCGGTGGGATGGCGGCGCAGGCGAGGGCGTAGGGTCCGCCGCCGGAGAGGCCGACGACGGCAAGGCGGTCGGCGCCCAGAGCGTCGGCGACGTGGGTGACGTCGGCGGTCCAGTCGGCCACGGCGTCGTAGGGGTGCGGGTCCGACAGGCCGGTGCCGGGCCGGCCGAGCAGCACGACGCGCAGGCCGAGTTTCTCCGCGGCGCGGCGGCCGAGGAGCGGGAACTGGCGGCGTCCGCCGGGGGTGCCGTGGAACCAGAGCACCGGGTCGCCGGACGGGTCACCGAACTCGGCGTAGCCGAGGCGGCGGCCGTCGGGCAGGTAGAAGCGGCCCTCTGCGCGCGGCTTGTCGACGCGCGGCACCCGGTAGGGGTGCCGCATCAGAGTGTTCATAGGTGTCACCTCGCTGCCTGAATGTAACGGGGTGCAGGTGGGTGGCGGCGCGAAATTAGCGGAGTTCGAGGCGGCCGTCCGGGCGCGGGACGACCTCGAGGCGCTCACCCGCTGATACCGCCTCGGCGAGAGTGGCCCGGCCGACGCTGAGGACGCCGGACCGCGCGCGGTCGGGGCCGTTGCGCGGGTCCCACCGCACCTCGAGTTCGCGTCCGCGGAGGACGAGGAGTACGGACGTGCGGGCGCCGGGGAGGGCGGGTTTGGTTGCGACTGGGATCCGGATGCGCCCTGCGGCGAGGTCGGGTGCGGTGACCGGTTGGGTGAACAGCGTTCCCGCCTTACCCGCCAGCGGCACTCCGAGTTCGGCGGCCCGGGCGGCGAGCTTGGCGTCGAAAGTGGCGATGGCGGCTGTGTGATGCTCGGCGGTGTAGAGGACGCAGCAGTCGGGCATCCTGAGGCCGGTCGTGGCACGCAGTTCACCCAGGCGCCGAGCGCTGCCGGCGGGTAGATCGAGAGACTCGACCTCGAGGCGGCTCAGGAGATAGTCGAGGAGGTCTGCTCGCTCCGCCGCTGCCGCATAGATCTCGGCAAGCGTGACGACGCTGGATCCGAGTGGCTCGGACGCATGATCTGCGAGCAGGTCGGCGGCATCGGCGTGATGGGCGTCGGCGGATTCGAAGTGGGCGATCAAGACGCTCGCGTCGAGGATGATCACTCGGGCCAGTCCTCGCGGAGCTTGTGGAGATGGCTGGCGCCGAACACCCCGGTCAGCGCGCCGCCGGTTTCGTCGATCGCTTCTTGGCGGGCGCGACGCATCTCGATCTCGTTGTGCGCGAGCGTCTTCTGTCCAACCAGGATCAGTTGGCGCAGCAGTGCTCCGGGCCTGTCTGCGAGCTCGGGCCAGGCGCGACGTGCGTCATCGAGAGCGCGGCTGATGTCGTCGGTCTCGGTGATTGCGTGGCGCCGGTGGTCGGTCGGCATAGGGAAGAGTGTAACACCGAAGGCGTTGGTGTAACACCGTCGATGGAGATTAGCGGAGTCGGGGGTGTCCGCGGTGCCGCAGAATCAGAACATCATGGAAGCGGGTGCGGAGGGTGGCGATGCTGGTCGATCCGGAGATTCTGCGCGCATTTGCCGGTCGGGTGGATATCGCGGCCGGGGATATCGCCGCGGCGGACGTGGGCGGCAAGACTTCTTCCGCGGGAGATGCGCTGCCCGGGTCGACGACGCAATGGGCGGTAGAGGCAGTGGGGAAGCACTTCAATCAGATGGCGACCCGTCTAGCGGAGAACGTGACGAAGATGGGGACAGCGGTGCGCGGCGCGGGTGACACGTTCGAGGTGGCCGACGACGCGTTGGCGGGACAATTTGACGGGCTGTTCTGAGCGGTGTTGCCGTCACGAACCACCTTGAGAGGCTGGAAGCCGGATGCGCTCGCAACCTCCGCGGATGCGGTGGCTGCCGCCGCGGAATCGGTCGAAGGCTCGGTGAAAGGGATCGACAGCGCGTGTGGCGCGGATGCCGGAGACACGAGCCTGGGAGGGACGCTCCCATGACGCCGCGAGCGCAATGTTCGGACGTGCGAACAAGGACGCGACGAAGCTGTCGGAATACGCCCGAGCTGTCGCGACGGCGTTGAGAACAGGGAGCTCAGTCATCGGAGGCGCCAGATCGGCGTTGTTGAGTAAGGCCGACGCCGTCGACGCCGGGCCGTTGAACGTGTCCGATCAGTGGGTCGTGTTGATCGATCCGGTGAGAATGTCCGCTGAAGACTTCGCGGAATTGGAGAAGCTGGCCGCGACCGAACAGGCTGCGATCAACAAGCTGTTGACCGCAGTCGGAGACGCCGATGAGGACACAGCCGGCTCCGTCACGGCGGCTGGTGGGCGATTCGGCTTCGTCGAGTCTCGACCGTCCAACGACCCCTTCGCCATCCCCAGCGCCCCGCATCGACCGGCCGACGAGGTGCCCAACCCGCGAGACCCGATCGGGATGCTCAACCAGCAGGCGCTGCGCAATGGAGACATGGCGGTCACCCTCCGCGAAGTCGTCGAATCCGAGAATACGATCGGCGAAGAAGTCACGACCGTTCACATGCAGGACGGCAGCAAGCAAGTCATAACCAAGAAGGATCCGTTCGACTGGCCAAGCCGACAGAACTTCATCACAGTGGAGCAGTTCGACAAAGACGGCGAGGAGGTGTCGCGGTCGAGCTCGTGGCATGACCTCGGAAACGACTGCGACTACACCTCAGTCACGTGGCCGGATGGGTCGAACTTCACCATGTCCATGGATCCGACGGGGCATCGCACCGCTGGCTTCACGACGGCGGGTGGCCGACATCAAGCCGTTCCGGTGCAGTTGATCGACAACATGTCGCTCGGCGCCGGCGCGGCGTTGTCCGGCCTCGAGGCGCATGTCGTCAAGGGAGGCAGTCTGCCGATGCTCACCGCGGCGTCCGTGGAGGACATCGGGAAGGCGGCGAAGTTGGGAGGCCCGGCGCTTGGCGTGGCGACCACCGTCTTCGACATGGTGATGGCTGAATCGGGTCGAGATGCATGCATCGCGGCCTTTGGTGGTGGGAGCGGTGGATTGGGAGGTTGGGCACTGGCGGAGGGCGGGGCGATGGCGGGCGCCGCGACCGGACCGCTGGCGCCGGTCATGGTTCCTACCCTTGCAGCCGGCGGAGCTCTCCTCGGAGGATGGGGCTTTGCGGAACTCGGGAAGAAGATCGGAGACGTACTTTGTCCGTACTGAACCTGCCGGAGCCGGCGGGTTGGGACTCGAGCGGGCGCAGGCTGACCTGGATGGCCGTTGTCGCGGTGCTCGTTTTCCTGCCGGGCGTCGTGTACGCCGGACGCGCTGCGATGCGGGGACACTATCTGACGGCTCTGGCGTTGACCTGTCTGGTTGCCTGCCCGGTTCTCCTCGTTGTGGCCTTGCAGTTGGTACGCAGCGGCCGGACGTCTCTTCGTGCCGAGCAGGATTCAAGCGGCACGATGCTGTTGCCGGATAAGAGATTCAGCGTGCTCACGCTGATGGGTCTCGCACTCGCAATCGTGGGCTTTCTTGTGATCGCGGTCGCTACGCCGTTGCGGACGTTGGACATCCCCATGTCCGACGGGATGCGTACATTCTCACCGTTCGTGGCGGGTTTCGGTGCGGTGGTCGGTGTCGTCGGCTTGATCACCGGCTGGCGGCGAGGCGGCGTCGGCTATATCGAACTGACGCCGTCCGGGATCGACATCGCGAACATCGCGTACACCGAGTCGGTCGACTGGGCGGACATCGACGACGTGACCGATACCGCGGACACGAAGAAAACGCGAAAAGCGGTCGTTCTCCGCCTCCGCGACGGCAGCGAGAAGGTTATCGACGGCGCCGACTTCTATGTACCGCAGGGTGTGCCGCTCTATTGGATGGTTCGACACTATTGGGGACATGCTGACGACCGCCGAGAACTTGTTGACGGTCGCGCGCTCGAACGGCTCGAGTGCGCCCGTTTCGAAACCTTATAGGGACAGCAGGAAGTGAAACCGAAGCCATCTTTCGGGACCTATTCGGAATTGCAGTCGTTGTGAATTCACCGGCGGCCGGGTGGACTTCACGCCACCTTGTTCCAGGGGCAGTACGTCATATAGGCGATGACGACGTAGTCCGCGGCGTGGTCCCAATCGAACGCCGGGTTGTCGCGTTGAACGAACTCGACGACGCGCGAGTGGGGCACGTTCAGGTCGAGCTCGCGGCAGACACCGCGCGCGTACATCGTTGTTCCGTATGGACTGGTGTAGGTGATCCCCACTTCGTCGAGACGATGGAGGAAGGCTTGGTCCTGCGGCGTCGCGCCGGCTGGGGGGCTTATGGCGGTCGCCGTTGACAAGCAGCTCAGGATCAGGCCGAGACCGGTGGAAAACCGGTTGAGGGCGTTGCGGTGAAGCATGGCGTTTCCTGGCTGTCGGGTGCTGTGCGCTGCGATAGATCATGACAGCAAATACGGGCTGAGCGGGCGTCATCAGGCCTTTAGGAGCCTGGCGGGGCGAGCGCCCGGCCAGCCGGACGACCGGGGCTGGATTCGGCAAAGTCACCATCGTCGGCGATACCCGTCCTGCGAATGTCGTTCGATGCGCATAATCTAAGCGTCCGGTTGCTGAGGGGGCGTGGGATGGCGGGTGACTCAACGCCGCAAGCAGGGTGGGCCGGAGACGGCGAAGCCCCGACCGTGCTGTGCCCACAGGGCCACGTCAATGCCTGGGACTACAAATTCTGCGGCCAGTGCGGATCTCCCATCGGAGTGATCGCATACCCCGAAACGGACATCGACCCGGACAGCGAGGCTGCTGAGCCATCGAGTCGGCGTCCCTTTGTCGTGGGCACGATCGTTGTAGTCGCGGTGGTCGCCGTCGTCGCAGCCGCGGTAGCACTTTGGTTGACTGCAGTGTCGTCGGATGACGACGCTGCAGCGCCGAGAGCGGACCGGCCCGACGGGGGAGCAACGCCGATCACGGGCGGGGCCCCCGCGTGCATCGAAGCTCCACTGATCGAGGCCGAATCCGTGGACATGACGCCGGACGGCTTGACCATCAGCGCCGCATTCACTTCCCTGTGCCCGGGCGGAAACACAGAATCTGGGTCGGAAGTCCGGATAACGGCGGCTGCGGGACAGCGAGACATCGCTTCGGGTCTGTTCGACTTCGCGGCGACGCCGTTGGCGATGAAGCCGGGAGTGGTGGCGCGTCGAGTTCTGGTGTTTCCGCCTGGTGCGTATTGGCGTACCCCCGACATGTTCTCAGGGGCACCTGATCTGGTGTTCCATGGCGGTGGCGAGTCGAAAGGGGGCGCGAAGCCATCGGACGCCGACAGATTGGTCGCAATAGGACCGGCCAAACCGGAGCACGGAAGTGTCGAGGGTGTGGCTGACGCCGTCCTTGAAGAGTTGCGCGACGCCGACTACGGGTACGCGTCAGCAAGCATCGCGAATCGTTGGGTTCCCCAGATCAGTTCGAAGAAGGCCGGGATCGTCGTGGACGGAAGGACGCTCACAAGCGCCGATGTGCTCCGTGACCACCTCGACGCGCGGCGGAAGTACAGCGGGGCGCGGCTGTTGTGGTCGGGGCACTGGACGACGTTCAATTCGCCCGACTGGTGGGTGACGGTAGTAGGTCCGCCCAAGCTGACGGCGACCGAGGCGAACGGCTGGTGTGATTCCGAGGATTTCGCGGTCGACGATTGCTTCGCCAAATTCGTGAGTTCGTTGTTCGGTGTCGAAGGCACGACGGAGTATCGGAAGTGAGCGGATGCCCATGACGTTCTGTGTGTTCTGCGGTGCCGCGCTGACCGACCCGCAACGGTGCCATGCGTGCGGGGCCGTCGAGGTCAACGGCACGTGGCAGGAGTCCGACAGTGGCGTCGACTACGGACCGGCGAACGTCACCGGAACGGGTTGGAGGCCGGACCCGACTGGACGTCACGAGGGCCGATACTTCGTCGGCGGTCAGCCCACCGACCTCATTCGTGACGGCGGCGAAGAAGCTTTGGACGCGACGGGCAAGCAGCAACTGGAACAGCTTGGGCACCAGCCGCAGTCAGAGGCTGTACCGGAGGTCAGGCGAGGACGGCGTCGGGCCTGGGCCGTGGTCGGCGCCGCTGCCTTGGTTGTGGCGCTGGCGGCCGGGGGCGTAGCGGCGTATCTGTACATCAATCGTGATCGCACGACCGTCGAGGACAAGTACCTCACCGCCTTGCGAGAGGAAGGGTTCTCGGCCGAATTCAACTCCGACGCCAACGCGGTCGCCCACGGCAAGCAGGTATGCCGGGAGATGGAGGAAGGGAGCCCCCAGCAGGGGATGCCCGCGGATGAAGTCGCCGTGCAGTATTTCTGCCCGCAGTTCGCCGAGGGCTTCCACGTTCTCGAGACGGCGACCATCACGGGGAGCTTTACGCTCAAGGACGACGACCCGAATCCTTATTCGCCCGCGATCGAACTCGACGGGTCATCGTGTACGGGGGCCGGTGGATACTCCGATGTCAATCCTGGAACACCGGTGACGGTGAAGAACGGTAAGGGCGAGATTCTCACGACCTCCTACCTTGAGCCCGGGAAGGGTGGCCGGTACATGTGTACGTTTGGCATCACCTTCCAGGTCACCGAGGGTCACGATCAATACGTCGTATCAGTGGGCCGCAGAGGCGAACTCAGCTTCACTTTTGATCAACTCAAGGCGAACGGGGTGTCGCTCGTTCTGGGGTGAGTAGGCCCCGCTCCCGACGGACTACAGCGGCAGCAGAATTCCCTTCACGCTGGGATCGGTGGCCAGGAACTGCTGCACCGCAGGGTCTTTGAACGTCTCCACCAGCTTCTTGATGTTGTCGGTGCCGGCCCAGCGGCTGCCGATGGTCAACTGCCCGGCGAACTCGTCCGGTGCGGGCGGGGCGAAGATCTGCTGCTGCAACGGGATCTTTGCCGCCAGGTAGTACTCGGTGTAACCGACCGCCGCGTCGAGGTCGGGCAGCGAGCGGGACTGTGCGGCGAAGTCGAGCAGCGTGAACTTGAGGTTCTTCGGGTTGGCGACAATGTCCTTCTGCGTAGCGGTCCACTTGTCGACGGTCGAGTTCAACGTGATCAGTCCCGCACGCTCGAGCAGCCACAGCCCCTGCGCCTCGTTGGCCGGATCCGAGTACAGCGAGACGTTCGCCCCGTCGGGCAGCTGGTTGACGTCGGTGTACTTGTCCGACGAGATGCCGAAGCCCCACCGGAACACCGGCGTGGCCGCTTCCTCCTGGAAGTCCGGGTTGGCCTCCAGCACCTGGCCCAGCCACAGCTTGTGCTGGTAGATGGTGCCGGCGACCTCACCGTCGCTCACGGCGCGGTTGATGGTGTTGCTGTCCGCCAGCCCGCGGAACCCGACCTTGATGCCGTGCCGGGGCGCGACCTCGCGGGAGATGTACTCGATGAGCGCCTGCTCGGCGGCGTTGCCCTCGTTGGTGGCGACGATCAACGTCGCCCCGGGAATCTCGTTCGCCGACTGGGCTTTCCCGAAGAACAGGAACCTGCCGGCGACGAGCACGGCCACCACGAGCACCAGGCTCCCGGCGATCCAGATCCACTTTGGTCTCTTCTTGAGTTCGAACCCGTGGTCGGAGCTGTCGATTTCGGTGGCGGTCATGCGTTGACGGTTCCTCTCACGCGGGTATGCGGGGTGGTGAAGCGGACCAGGGCGTCGCCGATCAACTGCACGGCGGCGACGGTGACGACGAGAATGACGATGGTGGCCAGCATGACGCCCTGGTCGAAGCGCTGGTAGCCGTAAGTCACTGCGACATAACCGATCCCACCCGCACCGATAGTGCCGGCGATCGCGGAGTACTCGATCATCGCGATGATGTTGATGGTCAGACCGCCCAGGATCGACGGCACGGCCTCGGTGAGCTGTGCGGTGCGAATGATCTGCACCCGCGATCCGCCCGCGGCGCGGGCCACCTGGACCACCGACGGCGGCACAGAGCGCAGCGAGTTCTCGACGATGCGGGTGAAGAACGCGATCCCGGCCAGCGACATCGGCACCACGGCGGCGGCGATCCCGATGTTGGTGCCGGTGATGAAGCGGGTGAACGGCATGATCGCGGCCATCAAAATCAGGAACGGCAGCGACCGGCCGATGCTGATGACCCAACTCAACGCCGTATGCAGCCCGGGGTTTTCGAACAAGCCGCCGGGCGCCAGGTTGTGGACCAGCGCGCCGAGCGGGACGCCGACGAGCACCACGATCGTCATGACGATGCCGACCATGATGAGGGTGTCCAGCAGCGCCGGAAACAGCAGCGCCGGAAGCTCGTTGAGCGGGACCTTGGCGTTGGCCAGCAGCGTCTCGGTCATGCCGCGCTCCGCACACGCTGTTCACCGGTGGAGAGGCCGTAGCGCGCCAGCACGTCGGTGACCCGGCCGCCCAGGTCGGCGGGGACGCCGAGGGTGGCGGACCCGACGGTGACGCCGTGCACCTCCTGCACCGACGCCCCCAGCACGGCGATCGGCGCGCCGAGATCGAGGGACGCGCGGGCGATCCAGTCCGACGGCACGTCGGGCGAGTCGTAGACGACGTGCCAGACCTGCTGGCCGTCAATGGCTTTCGATGCGACACCCTGCGGGCGCAGTTCGGCGCCGAGCGTCGACTGCGGATCGGTCAGCAGGTCCACCAGACGACCGGATTCGGCGATGCTGCCGCGGTCCAGGCGGGCGACCGAGTCGGCGATCTTGAGGACGGTGTCCATCTCGTGGGTGATGAACACGATCGACAGGTCGAGGTCGTCGCGCAGCTCACGCAGCAGGGCGACCACGGAGTCGGTGGTGGTCGGGTCGAGCCCGGCGGTGGCCTCGTCGGACAGCAGCACCGAGGGCCGCAACGCCAGTGCCCGCGCGATGCCGACGCGCTGCTTCTGCCCGCCGGACAGCTGGAACGGATAGTGACCGGCCTTGTCGGACAACCCGACCCGGTCGAGCAGTTCGGCGACGCGGGCGCGGGATTCGGCCGCGGTCACCCCGAGGTAGTCCAGGGGCAGGGCGACATTCTCGGCGGCGGTGCGCCGTTCGAACAGCCCGGCGGACTGGAAGACGGTCCCGATGCGGCGGCGGGCCACCCGCAGCTTCTGCGACGACAGCGTGGTCAAGTCCTCGCCGTTGACGACGACGGAGCCCGACGTCGGCGCGGTGAGCAGGTTGATGCACTGGGCCAGCGTGCTCTTGCCGGCGCCGCTGGGGCCGACCACGGCGAGGATCTCGCCGGCGTCGACGCGGAAGTTGATGCGGTCGAGGACCATGGTGCGGTGCTCGCCGTGGCCGTAGACCTTGGTCAGCTCGGTCAGCTCGATCATGAGTGCCCTTCGAGGGGAGATTGTGCGCAGGCGTCATCGCCGATGCGGCAACCGTGGCAAATCGGGCGGCCGCTCAACAGCTTTGCGATCACGGTGAGTAGATCGCGGTGATTCAAACTGTGGGCGGTGCGCCGATTCTGCGTCACAGTGCTGGTCTCATGAGCATTGATGAATCGGTGTCGGCCGCGCCGGCCGACCCGCATGGCTTCACGCTGAGGAAGCGCCGCCGCTGGCCGTTCGTGTTGATCGCCGTGGTGGTGATCGCCGCGGCGGCAATCTTTTTCGTGGTGCAGCGTAGTGGCGGCACGACGTCGGCCAACGAGACCGCCGGCGCCACGCTCGACGTCGTCTACCTGGACTCGAATCCGGCCGAGAAGGCGATCATCGAGTACATCGCCGAGAACGTCGCCCCGGACTACGACGTGAACGTCGGTGCGGTCGGTCTGGGGGACAGCACCCAGATCAACCAGGCGATCAGCGACGGCCGCTACGCCGGGACCATCTTCCAGCACCGGCACTGGCTGCAGCAGGTGCTCGACGCGAACCCCTCCTTCAAGGAGGAGGCAGCGACGGGCCCGTTCTTCCACTGGGTGTTCGGGATCTGGTCGGACAAGTACAAAAGCCCGCAGGACCTGCCGGACGGCGCGACGGTGTCGCTGCTGGCCGACCCCGCGAACAACGCCCAAGGCATCTGGTACCTGGCGCAGGCCGGCCTGGTGACGCTGCGGCCGGACGCGGACATCACGGCGCTGACGGTCAAGGACATCGTCGGCAACCCGAAGAACCTGCAGTTCACGTTGCTGGACTTCGGCGCGCAACCCCGGGCGCTGCGCGACCTCGACGCGATCGTCGGATACGCCGAGTCGTTCCTGGCGGCCGGGGTGAGCGAGGACAAGCTCATCTTCGCGCCGAAGTCGCCCGACGAGTTCGCGTCGGTGCTGACCGTCGGCAGCGACTACGTCGGCACCGAGAACGTGCAGAACCTCATCAAGGCGTTCAAGGATCCCCGGGTGCAGGAGTTCATCGCGACCGATCCCGAGGTGAAGAAGCTCGCGCTGCCCGGTAATCCGGCGTGAGCGCACGGCAGTTGCACCTGGGCGTCAACGTGCTGTCCGACGGGATGCACCCGGCAGCATGGCAATTCCCGGGCGCGGACCCGAATTGGTTCACCGATCTGTCGTACTGGATCGACGTCGCGCGGATCGCCGAGCGCGGCACGCTCGACGCGTTGTTCCTCGCCGACAGCCCGTCGTTGTTCCAGAAGCCCGACGAGCCGTTGGTGGCGCCGCCGCTGGCGCTGGATCCGATCGTGCTGTTGTCGGCGTTGGCGTCGGCGACGACGCATCTGGGGTTGATCGGGACGGTGTCGACGTCGTTCGAAGAGCCCTACAACGTGGCGCGCCGGTTCGCGTCGCTGGACCATCTCAGCGGCGGCCGGGTGGCGTGGAACGTGGTGACGAGCAGTGATCCCTACGCGTGGAACAACTTCGGCGGCGGTTCTGGTGCCCCCGCGCAGCCGGACCGCCGCGAGCGGTACCGGCGGGCGGCGGAGTTCATCGATGTGGTTCGGGCGCTGTGGGATTCGTGGGATGACGACGCGGTGCTGGCGGACAAGGCGACGGGGGCGTTCAGCCGGGTGGGGGCGATCCGGACCATCGACCACCGAGGCGAGTTCTTCTCCGTGGACGGGCCGTTGACGCTGCCGCGCACGCCGCAGGGGTATCCGGTGCTGTTCCAGGCGGGTGGCTCTTCGGGTGGGCTGGAACTGGCGGCGCGGTATGCCGACGGGGTGTTCGCCGCGCAGGCGTCGCTGCCGGATGCGTTACGCAATGCCGCTGAACTGCGTTCCCGGACAGTGGCGTACGGGCGTCCGCGGGACTCGATCCGAATCATGCCGGGGTTGTCGTTCGTGCTGGGCAGCACGGAGGAGGAGGCGCGGCGGCGCAACGACGAGCTCAACGAGCTGGCGGGGGAGCGGCGGCTGGCGCATCTGGCGGGGCAGCTGTCGGTCGACGTGAGCGAGTTGGCCTGGGACAAGCCGCTGCCGCAGTGGCTGCTCGACGGGGCGGTGACCGACACCGGGTCGCAGGGGGCGCGGGACATCGTGGTGAACCTGGCGCGGCGGGAGTCGTTGACGGTGCGGCAGCTGCTGGACCGGGTGATCACGTGGCACCGACTGGTGGTCGGCGGCCCGGAGCAGATCGCTGATGCGATGGAGGAGTGGTTCGTCGCGGGCGCGGTCGACGGGTTCAACCTGATGCCGGATGTGTTCCCGTCGGGCCTGGAGCTGTTCGTCGACCATGTGGTGCCGATCCTGCGGGACCGCGGGCTGTGCCGGCGGGAGTACGCGACGTCGACGCTGCGCGGGCATCTGGGGTTGGCGCGGGTGCCGGATGGTCGGGTGGTGGCGCGGGCGGGGTGAGGGGTGCGTGTGCGGACCGCTGCCTGCACGTCCTCTAATCGATTTTGCTGGCTGCGATGGTTTCTCCCCAGAAGTGAGAAGTTGGTTGAAATCCGGCGAAAGCTGGAACCGTCGTGGGCCGTCCCCCGACGCCCGGCTGCTGGGTGGCTGACCGCCGCGTCCGTGCTAACGGCAGAACGTTGCTTCGGATAACGAATGTGGGCCTTAGGTGATTACATGTAGTGGCGTCACCAGCGGTGAACTGGCAATTTGTTCATTCGATAAGTACGGCGAGATAGTTCGCTTTAAGCTGCGACCGTGGTGATAGACGCTACGCCTACCGGACCGCTTGATCGGTGACGTGCGCTTCAATGCGCACCGGTATGTGTCGCGCAGGACAATTTGTCGGAGTCGAACGCTATTGTCGCCACCACGGCGAAGCGAGGTTTGCCGAAACACGATTGTGCGAGGCGAATTGGGGGACCTGCGGTGACTGACGTCAACTACAGCGGGGCAGTGGGTGAAGCGGCAAGGGAGTTGAACGGCTGGCTTTACGCACTGTGTGGGCACCCGATCCGGCGGTCAGCTGCCGCGGCGCGCTCATACTCAGAGGCTCATCAAACGAGGGCTGCTGCGGCCGTCACCGGCCCGCAACATCCTGGCTCCGGCCGTTCGATGAGGTAGCGACATGTCCCTGTCGGAATGGATGAGCGATGCCGAATACGACTGGCGGCAGCGCCTACAGCCGGTGAATCTCGTTGTTGAAACGAACTTTTCGATAGACGATATTCGGCACGCTCAGCAGCGGTACGGGGCAGCAGCGAGGCAGCTCTTCCTACGTGGTGTGCCCTACAGAAAGTTCATCCGGCGGTACCCGGCGCTCACACTTCTGGTCTTGGTCGGACATGCCGCACTCGAATACGAGCAGGGCAAGTACTGGGACAGTTTCTGGGACGAACTCGGAATTTCGCGCGACGCCGACTTCGAGGCCGAGATCAGGAAGAACCTCTTCGGGCTGCTCGACAAATTCTCGCTCGCCCGCTTCCCGCGGATCGAGGAAGCCTCTGCGTTCAGATACGTCATGACGCTGACGCTGCACGCCGGCATTCCCGTGCACTGCCTCGGCGATCTCCTACGAATCATCAACGACCACACCAACCAGGGGCGGCCTCCGCATGGAGCGGCTCTCATCGAGTGGCTGGAAGAACCCGGGAAAGAGCATCGGTCGGCTCCACTCGACGTTCCCGTACGTAACTTCCTGGCTTATGGTGCTCAGTTCGCTGTTGACATCCTCGACCGCATCATCGAGTTCATCGAGGAGACGACGGCTACGCCCACCCTCTTGGATGAGCACCTCGATGCATCGACTACCGGGCTGCCCGACGTCCTCCTCGACGAGCTCGTCAAGCAATTGCGTGAGACCCCCGTTCAAATGCGGACGGCACGGCGCATCGCACGGAGCGCCCGACAACCAGCGATTGAGTACAACGTCAGCGACGACGAAATCGTGTTGGTTCTACCCACCCCGGAGACCGATGCGGACTTGCCATGGCGCGTGTCCTTCGACGGTGACGTCCGCCAGGTACACCCCGCGCGCACGTGGGGCGCCGACACTGCAACGGCCCAGATAGCGGTCCCGAGCCCAGTCCGCGAAATCGTCATCTCACATCCCAGCGGAATCAAGGCGGCACTTCCGCTCGTGGTCAAGGCTGACCCTCTGTTGGCTTTTGACGCGTCCGGCCGGTGGATTCCGCGTCGAGACGGCCTGAAAGAGGGCGTGTGGACGGTCTTCCCTGAAGAATGCCGGCTGATCGACACTCGAACGGGCGAGACTGTCCACGCCCAAGACTCGGGGTCGCCTGGCGGATGGCATGGCTGGCGCAGCGCCTTCATCGACCTCTCCAACATCACGGCATTGCAGCTCGTCACCGCCGACCAGGTACGGCTCGGCTCACCGCACCCCGTTCGTAAGGACGCCAGACCGTCTTTCGTACTCGGATCTCCCGTCGGAGGTGCGTCGGCCCCGGATGGCCGAACGGTCTACAGCACACGGCCGTGGGTGATGCTGCCCCCGTCGCAAACCGATCCCGCGCCCGAGTGGGTCGTACGAGTGAGACGCCTTGGGGCGTTGGAGTGGATCGTCGAAGAAAGCTGGCGCGCGGAAGACGTCGAGACCTGCGTCGACCCGTTCGACGACGATGAGAACCCGCAGCTGGGACACTTCGAGATCGTTGTGAACGGACCGCTAGGTGCTGATGCGCGCTGCGTTCTCTTCATGGCGGAGGGCTTGGAACTTCATTTTGATACACCGATTCGCGTGCCCGGGCCGGACGGCCTGACACCCTGTATCGCTGAAGCAAAGGCTGACACCGTCGCGATAACTCCTGCAGAGCCCCTAATCTTCGGTCCCACCCAGCTCGAGCGACAAATCACCCTGCGGTCAGAAGACTTCGAGTCGCGGATCGCAGTGAAACCGCCCCACATCCAGATCCGCGCCGGTGTGACCGGCGAACCAGCGGCATGGAGGATGACGGCTGAGGTTTGCGACCCCGCAGACTTCGCCGAAGACCGCTTCGTGGCAGTACGCGCCTCCGGCGTCGAGCACGTCGAGTTCGCATACATCTCACCCCATGGCGACGTGCTCCAGAAGGATCTCAGCGCGAGGCGACGCCACGGTGACGTTTTCGAGTCGCGAATCCAACAGTTCGCTGACACTGTCCGGAACAACCCGGGCGGCCGGATAGTGGCGACCCTCCACACCCTTTCGGGCCCGCTCGACGTAACGGTTCTCGTCGCGCACCCACGTCGGCTGGCTTCGTCTGCTCATCTACGCGAAGACATGTTGATCTTCTCCGATGTCCCGCTCCTCGACGACCTGGCGGTGTACGTGTGGAGCAGCACCGCACCCTGGAGGGCGCCGGAGGTCCTCCGAGTCTCCGACGGAAAAGCCGTTGTCCCAGCCAATCTGATTGATGCCGGGGAGTTGCGCTGCCAGTTGTTTATCGACGACCCTTGGGTGGTCATCGAGCCGCCGCCCATGCCCCCTGATTTCGCGTTCGTCGTTGAGCAGGTCGGATGGCGCGAGGACGGTACGCCGAGCCAGGTGAAGCTCTCCCGTTACCTCGGCACGCAGCGTTCAGCGCCGGTGGAAATCGGCGCCATCCCCGAGGTCTGGGCAGCCATGGCCCGGCTCCACGCTGACGGTACAACGGAGCGATTCGAAGGGTTGACTGAACTTCTCGCCGAGGATCCGCGCTTCGCGCTTGAACGTCTGGGCAACAGTATGATTCCCGCTGGTGACAAGATGGCCATGCTCATCCGCAGTGAGCTCGTAAACCATAGTTTTTCCGCCGAGAACACTCTCAACGACCTCCACGCCCACCCTTGGTTCGGGTGCATGGTGGAACTCGCCGACCTCCCCTCTCTGCACAACCGCCACAACGAAGTGCGAGACGAGCGTGCACAGACACTTTCCTACCTCCAGGACAGAGGCGGAGTTCCGTTGATGGATCTCCTGCGAACGGGCAAGAACGACCACGCGTACGGGGCGTGTTTCGACGGCAACGTATTCCGTTGGACTGCAGTGCCGGGTGACCGAATTGCTTCAAAGCTGCGGGAGATTCAGCAGGTCCCTCTTCCGCAGCTCCACCACGACAACCTGCGTGCCGGTGTGTACGAGGCATTCTGTCGGCGCAGCGAGTGGCTCGCCTCAGGGTGGACCGCCCACTTCGCCACGCAGACCGGGTTGGTGGTCACGCCAATCAAACGCGCCTCACTCCTGGCGCACGAGGCGATCGTCACCCGCGTCGATCGTGTCCGCAAGATCGACGCTGCGGCGGATCCATGGATTCGAATGTCTGTGGAGTCAATTACTTTGGCGCTGCTCTCTCGGCTGGAAGCGCACGGGCGGATCGACGGCCGGTACCTCGACCGTGGACTGTTGCGGACGTGGTCCCGCATGGCGAAGCTCTGCCCGACCATGGTTGCCAACGATCTGTTGATCGCCGAAGCCGTTGTGCTGTACGACCGCCGCGGCGATCTCACCGGAGAGGACACATGAACGACCGTCTCGACCCCCTGAAAGCGGCAGACTCGATAGAGGCATCCTACAAGCGATATCTCAAAACGCTGTTGGCGCCACGGGACGAGGCGTTGGCGACCGCCTTCGACAGTGAGATCGATGCCAGCACGATGCTCGCCAAGGGCCCTATCCTCGAGCTGACACCCCCGTATGAAACCGGTGCGACGTGTCGAGACTTGATTAACGAAGGCGTGCTGCACCCTGATTTCGCGCGGCTCGACAGCCACGCATTCAGCATCGATCAGCCCCTTTACATTCACCAGGAAACTGCGGTTCGCAAGTTCGTCTCGGGCCGGAATTTGGTTGTCAGTACGGGAACTGGTTCTGGCAAGACCGAGAGCTTCCTCATTCCTATCATCAACGCCCTGCTCGAGGAGTCAGCCCGAGGCGCACTCGGCCCCGGCGTAAGAGCTCTACTGCTCTATCCGATGAACGCCCTGGCCAACGATCAACTCAAACGACTTCGTGGGATTCTCGCGGGGGTCCCGGAAATCACGTTCGGGCGGTACACCGGTGAGACACGCGACGACGCGCGCACAGCGGAGAGCGACTTCCTCCAGTACAACCCGGGCCAGCGTCGCCTGAGCAATGAGCTTCTCAGCCGAGAAGAGATGCGAACCACTCCACCGCACCTGCTGCTCACGAATTACGCGATGCTCGAGTACCTACTCCTGAGACCTTTGGACATCGATCTGTTCGACGGCCCTCATGCGGGCACATGGCGCTTCATCGTGATGGACGAAGCCCACGTGTATGACGGTGCGCAGGGTTCGGAAGTGGCGCTACTGATCCGCCGTCTGAAACAACGGGTTGCGCCCGACTCGAGAGTCCAATGCATCGCTACATCAGCGTCATTGACGGGTTCGGTTCGCAACGATCCCCGCGGAGAGGCAATGGAATTCGCGTCCAACCTCTTCGACGCGACTTTCGAGTACGTCGACGGCGATACAAGTAGGCAGGATCTCGTCGAGCCGAGGCGCAAGAAGCACTTGGCGACACCTGAGTGGCGACTGACGGGCGAACAATTGTTGGCACTACGCGGCGGGTCTACCACTCTTACAGAGGTCATCGGTGCGGGGGCCGACCCAGCCGAGGCGCTCGCTCGGGAAGAATCGATCGTCGAACTCAAGAACGCGCTCAGTGGCGGACCCGACGCTGTCCGGTCACTGCGTGACAAGCTCTGGCCCGATGATCCTCGATCGGCCGAGAAGCTGGATGCCCTCGTGGAACTCGGCAGCAGCACGTGCGACCAGTCTGGCCATCCGGTGCTGTCCGCTCGCTATCACTTCTTCGTCCGGGCGACTGAGGGCGCATTTGTGAGCTTCAATGGCGACGGGCCACGGATATTCCTTAGCCGTCATGAAGTGGATCCGTCGACAGGCCGGGCGGTGTTCGAGTTCGGCACCTGTACACGCTGCGGTGCGGTACATCTCGCCGGAGAACTCGAGCACCGCGACCGGCAGGAGTACTTCACGCCCTCGAAGAAGGCGGATGCGTCCGTGAACTGGTTGGTGCTTGCCGACGGTGATCATGACGTGGTGGTCGACGAAGACGAAGCCACACTGGCGAGCGACGGACCGAAGGCTCACGCCGATCCGACTACACGGCGTCTGTGTACTGGGTGTGGCCAACTCGCCGCAGCCGAAGCGGCCCGCTGCGCGACAACAGGTTGCCGCGGCGGGCAGATGCTGCTCGTTCGCGAACATCCGCGGCCCACGCGGATCATGAATCGCTGCACCGAATGCGGTACGCAATCCCGGCTCGGTATCCGCCGACTACGCACAGACGTGAATGCGGCGCCGGCCGTGGTGACCACGGCGCTGTATCAACAGCTCCCGGAGGCGGCTGGCGAAGCCGCCGATCACGTGGGTGGTGGTCGAAAGCTCCTCATGTTCTCCGACTCCCGGCAAGCGGCAGCGTTCGCGGCTCCCTACTTGGACCGTACGTACTCTCGGATGCTGGAGCGGCGCTACATCACCGAGGCGCTCCGCGACCCCGTGGCTAAAGGTAGTCATCTCACGGTCGGCGACCTAGCGATCCTTGCCCGCGAGAAGGCGCAAGCAGCAGGACATTTTGACCGCAAGATGGGCAGCATCGAGATCAGTCAAGCGGTCAACCAATGGATCTCCGGGGAGTTGATGACACTCGAGACACGCCAATCGCTCGAAGGCCTTGGGCTGATGCGGGTGGCTCTTCGGCGAGACGCCTCGGTACCACTTCGGGGGTTCACGTCACTCGGTCTCACCGAGGACGAAGCATGGGGGTTGATGAACGAGCTCGTCAAGACCGTGCGCCTTCAGGGCGCGGTGACGGTACTCGATCGGGTTGACATCAAGGACGAGCGTTTCGCGCCCCGGAATACACGGGTGCGGATGCGGTCAACCGGGTCTGACAGAGCCCGGCAGGTCATCAGCTGGAATCCTAGTGGGACCGGCACCACAAATGGGCGCATCACTCTCCTCCGGAAAGTTCTGCAGGCGCTGTCCAACACCACTCCAGCAGAGAAAATTCTCGAAGGCTGCTGGCGATTGCTCGAATCCGGCGGGTTCCTAGTCGCGGAATCCGATCGGGTTCTCGGACAGGTCTACCAACTCGACCACAGCATGCTGACTGTCACCAACGGCGCGGAATGCCGGTGGTTCCAGTGCGATACCTGCCGATTGATCACGGCATTCGCGATCCGCGGTGTCTGTCCGAACAGTCGCTGCACCGGACAGCTAAAGGACTTCGAACTCCCGACTCCAGCAGACGATTCCAACCACTACCGCACGGTGTACCAAACGATGGCGCCCGCGCCGCTGAGGGCGCACGAGCACACCGCGCAATGGGACGCCAAGACAGCAGCCCACATCCAACGCGAATTCATCACAGGAAGGGTGAACGTGCTCTCGTGCTCGACGACGTTCGAGCTCGGGGTGGACGTCGGCGACCTCCAATCCGTCGTCATGCGAAATATGCCCCCGAAAACCGCAAACTACGTGCAGCGCGCCGGTCGAGCCGGGCGCCGCGCCGCGTCGGCGGCACTGGTCGTCACTTATGCCAACCGCTCGGCGCATGACTTGGCGATGTACCAGGAACCAAACGCGATGATCGCCGGCCAGATGCGCATTCCGTGGGTGCCGGTCGACAACGCGCGAATCGCCCGACGCCACGCGCATTCGGTGGCTCTAGCGGCGTATTTCCGGCACTGCTACGAAAAGCGGAACGACCGGTGGAAGTCGGCCGGCGAGTTCTTCTCACCAGGTCCGAACGGCGAGGATTCACCGGCACGCCGAGTGGGACAGTACCTGTCGCCGGTTCCTTCGGCAGTGGAGAACGCACTTCATGCGGCACTACCGAGGAGCGTGCAAGCGGAGATCGGCGTTACCGACGGGTCCTGGGTTGGTGAGCTTGTCACTCTGCTGGACTCAGTGGAAGCTGAGCTGACCAAGGACGTCGCAGACATCGAGGAGCGGATCGAGCAGACGATCAAGGAACGCAAGTTCGGCTTGACCAAGCGTCTCGAAGACACCAAACACACGATCGTCGGAAGAGAACTGCTCGGATTCCTCGCCAACCGAAACATCCTCCCCAAGTACGGATTTCCCGTCGACACTGTCGAGCTCAGCACGCTGGCTTCGGCCGATCCGGTGGGCCGTCAACTCGACCTGTCGCGAGATCTCAGCTTGGCGATCTACGACTATGCGCCAGGGAACGAGGTCGTGGCGGGCGGCAAGGTGTGGACGTCCGTCGGTTTGAAGCGGCGTCCCGGCAAGGAGCTGGTCCGCCACAGGTACCGCATCTGCCCGACATGCGGGCGATTCCAGCGCGGGCCCCAGTTGGATCCGGCAGATACATGCCCTAGCTGCGGGGACCCGTTCCGGTCAATTGGCACGCTGGTCATTCCCGAGTTCGGTTTCATCGCAGCGAGTGATACTCGGGAGGTCGGTAGCGCGCCACCCGAGCGGCGTTGGCACGGTGGAAGCTACGTGGAGACTCCCGGGGACGACGCCGGTCTCTATCGATGGTGCGGGCCCAGCGGTCTGCGGGTGAATGCCCGTGCGGGAGTGCGTGCGTGGCTTGCGGTTGTGTCGGACGGCCGGGGAGACGGTTTCCAACTCTGCCAGTGGTGCGGGTGGTCGACGCCGGCCGAACGAGGCAGCCGGCGGCGCAAACACTACAAGCCCGATACGAGCAAGGAGTGCGACGGGCCGCTCGAGAAGATCTCACTAGGCCATCGCTACCAGTCGGATGTCGCGGAGTTCACCTTTGACGGGCTGCAATACCGCAAAGACCACGAATCCAACTGGCTGTCAGCGTTGTACGCCATCCTCGAGGGCGCGTCCCACGCGCTCGAGATAAGCCGCGATGACATCGACGGTGCATTGTCGTGGAGTTCAGATCACCGGCGAAGCATCGTGCTCTTCGACACCGTTCCAGGAGGTGCCGGATCGGCGAAGAAGATCGCGGAGAACATCGGCGAAGTGATGAATGCGGCGGCGAAGCGCGTGACGGAATGCGACTGCGGTGAAGAGACGTCGTGTTATGGCTGTCTGCGGTCGTATCGCAATGCTCGGTTCCACGAACAACTCTCGCGTGCGGCGGCGTTGCGAATCCTTGCAGGTAGCACTTAACCGAAACGCGGAGGTTGTGCATCCAGTCGAACCACTTACGGAAGGAGAATCGTGTACAACATCTACGGACCGCCTTCGGTGCGTGCGATCCGCTCCGCCCTCGAAGAGGTGCCAGGCGCCATCCGGGACGAGCCGCTGCCGGAGGACGCGCGTGGGGGCGAAGATCCTGCGACTGAGGTTCCGCTGTGGGCCCCTGAAGACGCTCTGCTTGAAACGGAGGCAGGGAACGCGCCGTTGGAAAGCGATCCGGACGAGGGCGTAACAGACGAACCCTCCGTCGTCTTCGAGGTTCCGCCGTCTGTCACCGATGCGGACATCCGCAATGTGCTCGGGGAGGACCGCATCGAGGAGCTTCGACAACTGCATCAAATCCGCGGCACAGATGCGCTTGGCTGGTACGTCACCTTCCACCAGAGGCGATATCAACATGGCGTTTACATCCCGGTAGAAGGCGTCCTTTGGCTTGTGCTGCACGCCTTCCAGAGGGTGGAACTACCTGTCGAGCGGCGGATTGAGCTCGCCTTCCACGCCATCCTTCGGCACGAGCTTTTCCACTTCGAAGTGGACTGCATGACGGCCAACTGGGAGTTGACCACCGGCGTCGATGTCTACTGGAACGCCCGAGGGTTTCTGAACGGCAGCGGGTATATCGAGCAGGAGGAAGCGCTAGCAAACGCCTACATGCTTCGCGGGTTCAAGCATCCAACGCGCTCGTTGGCCAACTCGGTCGGCACCTATGCGGCCCTCAGGCGCTTCTGTGAACGTCAGCCGCCCGTCTATGATCACGGCCCAAAAGTCGCCAAGACACGCGGTTCTTATTTGCTCGAATGCAGCTGGTTAGCCGACATGTACCACCAAGTGTCGAAAACAAGCTGGCATGTTCCGCATGAGTTGGACACTTTGATTTTCTACCCCAATCCCGTGCGAATCGACTGGACTCGATGCCCGATCATCGTCGATGACCCGGTCCACCTGCTCCAGCGGCTGGGTATCGGCATTTCTCTCTTCCGGGCGGTGGAGGATGTGGAGGAGACACCAAAGTTTCAAAGTGCGCTATCGAAGCTCGACCCTAAGCTTCAGAAGCAATGGCTGAAGAGGAAAGCAGATCTTGCCCGATCGACCGCCCTGAAGAGCCTTGACTTCAAACAGTGGAAGAAGGCGGGACCAAACGTCTACTCCGTCAGGGTTGACGGAAACTACCGCGCTCATTTACGACATGACCGCGACGAACAGGTGTGGTTCGCTGAAGCTATTGGCAACCACAAGAAGATGAAACATGGTTGATACGGGCGCGATCCGGAGTCGATTCGCAGGTGTCAACAACGTGGGCGTGCAGTCGCCAATCGGTCATTATCGGCGACTTCGTGTCCGGGGCGAATGGCGGCACGACTGTGCATGTCTGAGTCTCTGACTGTAAACCTGATCTCACTCCGGTCCCATGTACGCGCCGCGGTTGCGTCGCCGCCTTGCGGCACAGTCGGAGAGAATCTGTCCTCGTCTGAAGAGTCCGTACTCGACCGCCTCCGGTGTCACATCCCAGCTCCGCGTAGCCGACCACCGCTCGGCGAGGTCCAAGTAGTACATGTAGTCCGCCCGCCAGACCCTCCCGGCGGCAAGAATGCCTGTGCCCGCTTCGTGAAGCGCCAGCAGGACGTTCAAATCGAGGATCAGTGGTCGTGGCCGTAGAGCCAACCTATAGCCCGCGAAGTGGAGAAGTTTCGTGCCGAACGCGTATCCGAGCCCCGTGATCTTGTGTCGATGATGAAGGGCGTGCCAGCCAGCTTCGGCCCCTGCCGTCCTAACTAGCTTGACAACGTCGCGGATCTTGTCGACCGGTGGGTTCAGGAGTAGTGCTCGCTGAATCGGGAAGCGAACGTTCGTCGTACCGAATCCCCATGCCATGGCGGCGTAGAAGAGGTCGAGAGGGTCCTCATCCGCATACCCGTGTACGAAGCTCCGGCGGATCCCGCCGAATTGGGCAACTTCAGCGGCCAGAGCCTGCGCCAACTTCGGGCGCGAGTTCGACAGTCCTTCCCACGCCGAGGCGGCCTTCCATACGTTGATTTGTCCGTCGACATCGTGTTGCGTGAGGCCCAGCAGGTATTCCGGTATGTCCACTTCATGTTGGACGGGGAAACCGATTCCTCTCTGCGACGTCACGGCGTATAGCCGAACTGCTCCAGCCGACGGTTTGCGATGCCGATTTCGTCTTCGCTGAACAGCTCCGCGAAATGCGGATCGACGACGATGGCTTCCACGGTGAGGTCCATGCGCCCTCGCTCCCAGAGAGCAGCGAAGCCATCCGACACGGCGGGAGAGCTCAGCAATTTGCGAGCGGTCTCGATAGGGCGAGCTGCGCGAGCATACTGCGGTAGTAGCTGGCGTTGTATCCGGCTTCCGAAGCCGCCTGCCGATAGGCGTCCAGCATCCGCTGTGCGAAATGCTTCTCAACACTGGTGTCTTGCTTGGTGTCAGCTTGCGGTTCGTGCTCTGCTGGATCCTCACCAGCAGCACTGGCACCTTCGTTCTCGACGAAGCCCAGGAGCGCGTCGACTGACGTGAATACTTTGTATCCGAGCTCTTCCAGTCGCGGGAGGTCGGCATCGTCGGCGTCCAGCTCCAACACGACGGGATCGCCCATGCCGCTTTGTAGGCCGTCCGGCCAGAACGCCTCTGCAACAGCCAATTCCACGCCAGTGACCGGGTCTGGAATCTCGGCATCGACACGGGGCGTCGCGAAACCGCGGCCTTCCAGCTCGGAGATGAGGCTGCGGACTTGTTCCGCCCGCGGGTCATCGATGACTTCGTCGACTACCTGCAGGCGCTCGAGAGCAGCTTCCTCGTGCGGTACGTCTGGATTGCGGAGGCTCTCGAGGAACCTTTGTGCTGACGCTGCAAGTAGTTCACGACGTGCAGCGAGGAAGTCGAGATATCGGTCGACCCGCCACAGATCTGGATCGGTGGGAATCCATTGCGACTCCAGTACTCCCGGGTGCTTGCTCTGCACCTCGGGTAAGTACTCCGCGGGATCTCGCTTACCGATCTTCAGGTTGGTGTCCTGGGTGAGGAAGCAGAAATTCGCGATCGCGTTGATCTCGTTGCGGTCGAGCCCATGCTTACGCAGCAGGGCTTTCGGGAAGATGTGATGCACCTGCAGCGAGGTGAGCTTGCCCAACAGCTCTGCGCGCAATTCCAAGCCGCTGCCGAAGTCGCGGGCGCCGTCAACTCGGGTCAGGAGGTACAGCATCGGGTAGAAGCGTGAGCCGCGAGTCGCGCCCCCGAAGTCGTCAGGCCCTATCGAAAGTCGCCCTCCGCGGACTCGCTCTAGTGTCGCAATCAAAGCGTCGACTCCACCGCGCTCGACAGCTTCGTAATCCTGCTGCAGAACGGTTTCGGTGGAGCCGCTGAAGCGGCCCCAGAGCGCGGAGTGCACGTACCAGTACAACACCTTGTCGCGATGAGAGCTGTCGGTGAAACCCCCTCCGTTCAGGTGTAGCAGGCGCGTGATGACCGGTGTGGCGTATCGGCCCATGAGAACCCGGTCATGGTCGAGCCCGAGGCGTCCTGATGAGGCATCAAGGAAGGTGCCGATGTGATTGACGGACTGCTGAAGCGCGGATCGGAACTGTCCCGCGGAAACCGCGCTCAAAGAAGAGAAGAGGGCACGGCCTGTTTGCCACTGCTGTTGTGTTCCGCAGTAGCCAGTCCAGCGAGAATCTGAAGCCAGCCTTGCGCCAGCGCTCCAGGTCATCCCGGAGCTCTTTTCGGGCGTCCGGCCACTCAGCGCACAACTTGGCCAGTGCAAGATCGCCCTTCGACAGTTTGGTGCCACCAGAGTTCACCTTGTTGAAGATGTCGACGACCTCGTCGACGGTCTTGCCGGCGCCGGTGATCTTCTCCTGGTTGAAGTCTCGGTTCGCAATCTGAGCGATGCGGTTGAGCCTGTCGATGTAGGTGTCCAGTGTGTCGTCATCCGCATTCGGGAAGGCTCTCAAGTACTTGGTCGGACCACGGTGGAATAGTTCAGTGACATTCACCCATGTCGGGTCGCCGGTCATTTTTGTGGGAGCGTAGAACTCGAACGCCTCGGTTTCGACATTGAAGTAGAGACCAGTGAATGCACTTGCGTCGCCTTCGAAGAACGGCGGTGGAGTCCCGCGGATGACGCCGTACATCGACGTGACCCGCTGTTGGCCGTCGAGGAGCAATTGGCGAGTGCCACTGCCGCCAGCGGACCCCCGTACCGTGATGTCCTCCGACGTGGTCTCCCACATGAGGAGACCCCCGACCGGATATCCGCGGTAAAGCGAGCGCATAAGGCCGCGGACCTGATCCCTGTTCCACACGTAACCACGCTGGAATTCCGGGAGTAGCACTGCTCCAGAATCGATTTCATCCAGCAGTGTCGAGAGACGGGTCACCGATCCTCCAGTTCTCCAGGTACGAGGTCCGTTATGAATGGGCTGGGATCGCCGTGCCAAGTGACGAGGAGTTCTTCACGCGCCCGTGTGCAGGCGACGAACAACAAGCAACGTTCCCGTTCGAGGTCACGCCGATGCGTTTGCTTGTCATCCTCGATGGGAGTGACAGCGTTTGCCGCCGGCACCCACTTGGCGCTCACGCCAGCAACGCACATACACCGGAACTCCAAGCCCTTCATCCTGTGCATCGTGCCAATGTGGACTGCATCATCGCCCTCCGATGCGCGCGCGAGATCAACGCTTGCGATACCGGCGGCCTTGAGCGCATGCTCGATCTTCGACGCAAACCACCTGGCGCGTACGGCGATTCCCACCTCAGAAGGTGCGACACCCCGGTCGATCCACTCATTGACGGCCTGAGCGATGGACTCGGCCTCCGCTTCTGCTGTTCGCAATCCTCTCAGCGTGGGCCGAGGACCGTGAACATAGGATCTGCAGCCTGCGATCGAGTCGAGTCCACCCTCCATGTCATCGATCGGTTCGCCCCGCATGAGACCCAGGCTCCATCCCAGGATTTCAGCAGTGGTCCGGTAATTGATGTTCAGTCGAGAGGATCGGCCAGCGATGTTGATGCCGACTTCTCGGAAGCTGACGTGATTGTCGTAGATGCGCTGGTGCGTGTCGCCCGCGATGAAGATGTCGTCAGGTGCTTCGGCGACTGCTGCTCGCAGCAGTCGCCACTGGTCGGGACTGAGGTCCTGTGCTTCGTCGATGACGATGTGACGGAACGGTTTGTCGGGCGAATCTTCGAGTAGTCGGGTGGCCTCACGACGGATGGTTTCGTGGGTCCATAGTCCTTGTTTGATGAGTGTCTGCTCGAACTCCCATATCGCCTGCCAGACCTGTGCACGCTGTGCGGCGCCGAGCGCGCGGCCTCGGCCGGTGCGCTTGGCAGCCAGGTACGCGTCGGCAGTACTGATTCGTCGTGCGAGAACCACCTGACGCCACTCCTCGGACAGAAATACCGAGGTGAAGTTGAGTCCGAGTTCGTCGGCGAGGCCCGCCCACAACGCCTTCTCGTCTTCGGACCCCAACATGTGGGGTGCGCCGTGCACTTGGCGGAACACCCGATGCGCCAACCTGTCGACATGAGATACCTCGATGCGCCCGTCGACTTTTCTGTCGTCGATGAGCATGTCGAGTCCCGAACGGAGACTGTCCGAGAGGGTCGAAGTGAAAGTCGTGACAAGAACTTTGCCGCCGTCGCGTCGGGCGAGCATATGGGCTCGGTGGAGCGCAACCACTGTCTTTCCGGTACCGGGACCGCCAGTGACACGCGCCGGTCCTTTGTACGCGGCGTCGACGACCGCCCGCTGCGTGGGGTGGAGGTACACCCGCCATGTAGCGAACGGATAGGCGAAGATCTCCATCAGTTCGTCCGGGCCCTCCACCAAGACCACGCGGTCCCGGCTACGGAGGATCGCCGCGTCGATGTCCTCGGTATCGACCGGTTCGTTCAAGATCTCGGCGCCCAGTTCGGCCCAGACTTCTTCGGGAGTGAACCCGGCTGCCAATCCCATGAGCACATCCCACTGCGTTCCCGGGAGGAAAGACTTCGCCGCCTCGAGCTGCGCGTAATCTGTCACTGTTCTGGCAAAAGCTCGTACGCTCTCGTCGACGCCGAGCTTCGATAACTCACCGTCGCGGACATGATCGAAGAGCGGGGTCTCGGCGGTTCTTGCACTCGCCTCCATCCCCGGGATCTGACGTTCCAATTCGACTTCATCGCGAATTTCGATGCCGCCAGTGGCCGCGTTCACTGAGATATTGCTCCGCTGCGCCCACGCGTAGGCGTCATCGTGGGGCAGCACCTTGAGGAGCGTGTACACGTCCCCGCTGGCGGGCGCCAGCACGATGCCACGCCACGACTGGTCGATACGGATCGAACGGAACCGGGGATTTCGGGCGTTGTTGATCTTCTCCAGGTGCAGACCGGTATGGGTGGCAGCGTCGAACTCGTCGAAGACCTCGGTCACGCGCCTGACAACGGGCTTCTCCAGCTTTGCGAGATCTCCCAGGAAACCTCTATCGATCGCTAGAGTGGGCATTTTTCCTTGCTCCATTCGCGCTATGTGTCACATCGTGCCACGGGACTCAAAGTGACCATACGGGCAGTTGCTGACACTCGGGACATTTCCCGTCTGCATCAGCCGGTGAAGCCGACCGTGCAATGTTCCCAGGGTCCCCTAATAGCGAGAGTCGGCGGTTGCCACTGTTCTTGAGCCCTGGCCACTCGAACCTGCTTGCTCAGACCGCTCGTCGAATTGCACTTCCTTTCCGGTGCGAGCGACTAGCTGGAAGGGGAGGGGCAATCAAATGCGCGCATAAACGAGACGCTGTGCTGAGTTCCTCGTAGGCTTAGCCGACGGAGGAGGGAAGTGTCCGCGCTTGGGTCGATTAAGTTCGCTGAAACGTCACGTCATCTGCTGGCCAGGTCTTTGAGGTCATCGAGCTGGCGGTAAATGCCTAGCTACCGGTTCCGGTGGTCCAATCTGCCCGTGTGGCTGCTCGACCCCCTTTGTCAAGCGCTCCTCGTCAACTACGAGAACCTCGACCGCGCAGAGGCGCTGAGGTCTGTCTACCGGGCGCGCCCTACAGATGACTTCATCAAGGAAGCATGGCCCGCACTTCGAGACGCGTGGTTGCCCCGGGACCGCCATTCGCGCACTCTTGTCGTGGATGCTCTGCGCGCACTCCGCGGCGATGAGGGTCGAATCACCAACCGCAAGGCTCAGATGGCGTATCTTCGCGGACTGCGGAACACGAAAAACCTCCGAGAGGTCGTCCGCGTAGCTTTCATCGCGTACGGGGAGACGCAGCGCTCTGCGGGTGCCAGGCAAGACTGCGCCGAGCACACAAGTCCCCGCAGCTCCCCCTCAGGCAACGGAGGATCCGTGACAACCAGTACTCAGGCGGCCTCGGACGACCACATCGGAGTTCCCGAGGTCGGCCAAATCGTCACCGTTCGCGGTTCCAATTGGGCAGTTACGGATGTCCAGCAGCAGAGTCTCCCTCGCAGCGCCCACGACGATGCGGTCCGGCAACTGCAGAACGCAGTGACACTCCAGTCGGTCGAGGATGACCGACTTGGCGACGAGCTACGCGTCGTCTGGGAACTCGAACCGGGACGGGGCCTCAAGCCGCCCCAGGACCTGCCAGTCCGAATCGACGCGAGCAGGTTCGACCCGCCCGAACGCCTGGCAGCATTCATCGACGCGCTGAGATGGGGTGCCGTCACGAGCGCCGACGTCAAGACAGTCCAGGCGCCCTTCCGTTCGGGCGCAAAGGTCGAGCCGTACCAATTGGAGCCGCTCCGACGAGCGCTGAGCGCACCTCGCGCCAACTTGCTTCTCGCCGACGACGTCGGTCTCGGCAAGACGATCGAAGCAGGAATGGTCATCCAAGAACTGTTGCTTCGCCACCGGGCACGCACGGTCATCATCGTCTGCCCCGCCGGTCTGTCCGTGAAGTGGCAGAACGAGATGCACGACAAGTTCGGCCTCGACTTCCGGATCGTCAACTCCGAAACGATGAAGGAAGTTCGTCGCACACACGGCGTCCACGCCAACCCGTTCACGCTGTTTCCGCGCATCATCGTGTCGATGGCGTGGCTTCCCGGCCCACGCGCGCAGCGCCAACTCCGCGACGCGCTGATCACCAAGTCACGTGGCGCAGGGTCGCGCTTCGCCTTTGACGTCCTCGTCGTCGACGAGGCTCACCACGTGGCTCCGGCAACGCCGACAAGAACGGACAAAGTCGGCCTGCGCAAGGGCTACGCCGTCGATTCTCAGCGCACCCGGGCCGTCCGCGACCTCGCTGAGCGCTCCGAACACCGGCTCTTCCTCTCGGCAACCCCGCACAACGGCTACACCGAGTCGTTCACTGCACTGCTGGAGATGATCGACCCGCAGCGCTTCGTCCGGGGCAAGTTCATGGACGAACAGGCACTTGAAGCCGTCGCCGTACGACGTCTCAAGAAGGACTTGCCCGGCCAATTCCGCGAACGGAAAGTCGAAAAGCTGCTCATCACGCCATCGGCAGACGAAGAAGCAGCATACGACCGGTTGATCGCTTTCACACAGCGCCGCGACGCTGCCGCCAAGGGCGACGACCGCGGCGCCAAGGACATGGCTACGCTGCTCCTGAAGAAGCGGTTCTTCTCGTCACCCGTGGCTTTCGCCCGAACTGTCGATGTATACAAGGACACCCGCCAGCGTGGCTTGGCTATCGACTTCGACGCGGAGTACGACGAAGTCCTTGGTGTCGATGCCGACGAGCTGGAAGAAGGGCGCGTCGAGCAGCCGGAAATTCAGACTCTTCAACAAACCAAGAATGCGCTACCGCCACTGACCGCCGCGGACAAGGACGACCTCGACTGGCTGAGCGATTGGGGACACAGCTACGAAGCACGCGCCGACTCGAAGCTCACGGCCCTCGTCGACTACCTCGAAGCCAACACCAAAGCCAACGGTGAATGGCTCAACGAACGAGTCGTCGTCTTCACCGAGTACGTCGATACGCTCGAATGGATCCACGGCATCCTCCGACAACGCGGTTACGAGGCGGACCGCGTCGCGGTGATCGACGGCTCTACGGACAGTGAACAACGCGAAGTCATCCGTGCCCGTTTCAACACCGACCCGCCTCGTGAGAAGCTGCGGATTCTGCTGGCGACGGACGCCGCCGGCGAAGGCATCGATCTGCAGGATTACTGCCACCGGCTCGTCAACTTCGACATCCCGTTCAACCCCAACCGGCTCGAGCAACGCATCGGCCGCATCGACCGTTATGGACAGACCCACGACCCGGAGATCCGCCATTTCGCGACCGATGACGAGCAGTCTCAACTCACAAGAGACGTCGACTTGCTGGCACGAGTCGCCAAGAAAGTCGCGCAGATCATGGCCGATCTCGGTTCGGCCAACGAGATCATCGCGCCAGACCTGCAACGCCAACTCGGCGGCATCGACGCAGCGCCGCGCAAGGGGAAGGCCGAGAAGAGTCCGATCGGGCAGATGCTTGCTGGCGGGCGGGATGTCGGCGCAGAGCTCACCAAGTTGGCGCAGGACATCGCTGAAAGTCGTGAAACGCTCCACTTGCGGCCGGCGAATTTGAAGCGGGTCGTCGACGTCGCGTTCGAGCTTGACCGGCTACCTACTATCGAGGAAGTCGGGTCGGACCGCACCGATGTTCCGGTCTTTCGCCTGCCCGCCCTCGGCAGCTCTTGGGAGCAGGTGACGCGCGGGCTCACGACGGCCCTGGACCGTGAAAATCTCCGACCGATCGCCTTCGATCCGGCCGTGCTCGCGGAAGATCCCGACGTGGTGTACATGCACCTCGGTAGCCCCCTACTGCAGCGCGCCACTCGCAGATTGCGGTCCGCTCTGTGGGGCGGCGAGCGATCGCTGGAACGGGTGACCGCAGTCGTCGTTCCTGGCCTGGAGGAGTCCTTCGCTGCGGCGGTCACGCGCTTGATCCTCATCGGGAAGGCGGGGCTTCGACTCCACGAAGAGGTGTTCCTTGCGGGTACACGGTTGGGCCGGCGGCAAGCGGTCGGCGAACACCGCGCCGAGGATTTGCTCGAGAAGGCCCTCGACGCAGAGCGCCTCGAGCCTGTCCCGGTGTCCATCGCCGAACAACTGGCGAGAGCGTGGGATGACGATAAGGATGACGGCCTCCGAGCGCGCGTGGCCAAGGCTGTTGCCGACCGGGTGGAACGTCGACAGAACGCGATCGCGGCGCAGCTGGAAGAGCGCCGGAAGGCGGATCGTGAGCGAGTCATCGCGACATTCGGACGATTTGGTGTGACGCTGAAATCGGCTCTAGCGGAAGCGGAGGCGATCGAATCCGAGCTCACGCTGTTCGATGATGAGCGCCGCCAAAGCGAACGGGACCTGCGTCAGATCCGGGCGCGCATGGAGGCTCTGGCTGATGAGCGTGACGAGGAGTTGGTGGCGGTGGACGCGCGTTATACCGATGTGCAGGCCCGAACGTTCCATGGTGCGGTGTTGTTCGCGTTGTCGCCGAGGGACATCGAGCGGGGGGAGGTGAGCATCCGATGAGGCGGTCCCGTCGGGGCACTGGTCCGGATTTCGGTTGGCTCGAGCAGTTCGACGTCGATGGCCCGTTTTTGTCGTTGCCTGTCGTCAAGGGGTTCTGGCCCAGTGGGGTTGATCGGTTGGGGGATGCCGATGACCGGTTGGTGCGGTTCAAGCAGGGCTTCACGGTCTGGCTGCGTGCCTATGACCAGCAATCGCTCGAGAAGCGGGATCAGTACGCAGCGACGGCGCGGGCCTGGATCGATACGGTGCTCGACGAGCTCGCCGGCTGGGACGGTCTTCGTATTGGCGCCGACGAGTTGCCTGCGGAGTTCGAGATCCATTCGCCGGGTGAGCAGGTACGGATTCGCGCGGACGGAGGGTTGCGGGGCCGGGAGAGCGGTGAGGTCGCGGCGTTGTTGCGGGTGGTCTCGCCGACCGAAGATTTACGTGGGCCTGGCTTGGATGGGTGGGCGGCGACCGAAATCGACCGGATGGCAGCACTTTTACGGCAAGCAGGGGTCCCGATCGGTCTGGTCACGGACGGCCGGTGGTGGGGTATCGTATGGGCCGAGGAAGGCACGGCCACCGGTTCGGGCATCGTTGACGCGGTCACCTGGGGTGAAGAACCGCTGCTGCGTGACGCGTTCCTGACGCTGATCGATCAGCAGCAACTACGGGCGAAGAATCCCGATCACAGGCTGGCGCGGCTGTTGCAGCGCAGCGAACTCGAGGCCGAGGAGATCACCGAGGCCCTCGGTACTCAGGTCCGTAAGTCGGTCGAGCTTCTGGTGCAAGCGTTCTCCGAGACACGACTGCTTGCCGCCGAGAATGGTGAGTCCGATCCGCTGACAGAGAAGCCCGATGACGTGTATCAAGCAGCGGTCACCGTGATGATGCGGGTGGTGTTCCTGCTGTTCGCGGAAGAACGGGGGATGCTGCCAACCGAGCGGTTGTATTGGGACTCCTACGCTATCCGTGAGCTTCTCGACGACCTCAAAGACCGGGCGTTGGCTCACGGTGAAGAACATCTCGACGAAACGCACGATGTGTGGCATCGGCTGTTGGCGGTCAGTGATGCGCTGTACTTCGGTGTGAACTACGACGAGATGCGCATGCCCGCCTACGGCGGCTCGCTGTTGGATCCGGCTCGGTTCCCGTGGCTGACCGCGACTGATCAACATGGTCTGCGGGTGCAGGTGTCGGATCGAGTGATGCTGCATGTGCTGCAGTCTGTGCAGGAGGCGAAGGTTCGCGGTGAGTCGCGTCGGATTTCGTTCCGCGACATCGATGTTGAACAGATCGGCTATATCTACGAAGGCTTGCTGGGATACACCTGCGCCACCGTTTCCGACGATGTCGTGGTTGGGCTGGTCGGCAAGGAGGGCGAGGAGCCGGAGATCACTCTCAGCCAGCTGAACGAGCTGCGCGAAAGCGCAGGCAGTACCAAGACTTTCGTCGACAAGTTGATCGAGTGGGTGAAGAAAGACCAACCCGCCGCGAGCATCAAGACGGCCGCCAAGCTTAAGAAGCTGACGGACGATCCGGTCGATGAGGCGGAATTGCGGCGTCTCCTCACACCGGTCGCAGGGCATGAGCCAGAGCTGCTGGTTGATCTGATTCGGTGGGGAAATCTCATCCGTCGCGACCTGCGAGGTATCCCGCTGGTTGTCCCGCCGGGTGGATTGGTGGTGATCGAGACTCCTTCGCGTCGCAACGCCGGAGCGCACTACACACCGCGGTCGCTGGCCGAGGAAGTTGTCAAGTATGCCCTCGAACCAGTGGTGTATGAGCCGGGCCCATTGCAGACCAACGATGTCGACGAGTGGAAACTGAAGTCCAGCACGGCAATTCTTGACCTGAAGGTCGCTGATATCGCCGCGGGCTCGGGAGCGTTCCTGGTCGCAGCGGCGAGATTCCTGGCCAAGCGCGTCACCGAAGCATGGACCGAGGAAGGGATGCTCAGCGACGCCGAAGTCGCCAATCCTATACTCGCCGAGGAGCGCGCAATCCGCGAGGTGGTGGCACGGTGCCTTTACGGTGCGGACATCAATTCAATGGCCGTCGAAATGTGCAAGCTCTCGCTGTGGTTGGTGTCGCTGGACAAGACGAAGCCATTCTCTTTTGTCGACGACAAGATCCTTTGCGGCAATTCACTGCTCGGAGTGACGACACTCGATCAACTGCGCCACCTTCACATCGATCCGAATAGGAAACGCAAGTTCCTACAGCCCTTTGTCGATGTCGATGCCGTTCTTGCGGAAGCTACTCGGTTGCGGCGTGAATTGGCCTCCCCGGTCGACGAGGACGATCCCCAACGGTCAATAGCAGGCAAGCTAAGGCTCCTCCGGCGAGCCGAGGAAGTCACCGCACAACTGCGGCTGATGGCCGACGGGATCATCGCAGCCGGCCTCGTCCTTGGAGGGAAACCAGGCGCCCAGCTCGAAGACGCCTACAAATCGCTGGAATGGGCACTGGCCGAGGCGTTCCCAAGTGATCGACCAACCGGTGACCGGGCGAAACTCGACGCCATCATCGCGAAAGGGCTAACCCCGACAGTCGAAACCGACTACGACCACTGGCAGCCCCTGCACTGGGCTATCGAAGTACCCGACGTCATGGAACGTGGCGGCTTCGACACCATCATTGGCAATCCGCCTTTTCTTGGCGGCCAGAAACTAACAGGTGCGTCCGGTACCAACGTGCGCGATTGGTTCGTCAACGTTATCGCTGAAGGCACTCGAGGAAGTGCCGATCTAGTCGCGTACTTCTTCTTACGAGCCTATGCAATCCTGCGCGATTTGGGTACGCTCGGTCTTATCGCCACAAATACGTTGGCGCAGGGTGATACACGCGAAGTCGGGCTTGATCGAATGGTGGCTTCGGGCTTCACGATCGTAAGAGCGATTCAGAGTCGGACGTGGCCAGCATCAACCGTGAACCTAGAGTTCGCGGCAGTCTGGGGTACGAAGGCCGACGTACCCGCTGATGTTTCTCGGGTTAGCGACGAAGTTGCTGTGAATCGAATCTCGACGCTCCTAGAACCGGTGGGTCGCGAAGATGGAAAGCCGCTCCGCTTGGAGGAGAATGCCGGCATTGCGTATCAAGGCTGCATACCGTTGGGTAGAGGCTTTCTACTTTCGCCCACCGAGGCGCATGAGTGGATCAACATGGATTCGGCGAATGCCGAGGTACTCTTCCCCTACCTCACTGGAGAAGACCTCAACGGTCGGCCGGATCTCTCTGGGTCCAGGTGGATTATCGACTTCAACGACCGCAGTGAAGGCGAAGCGCAGAGGTACCGAGCCCCTTTCGCTCGCTTAGAGCGGGAAGTCAAACCGGAACGAGCAAAAAACGCTAGAGCCGCCCGCCGTGACCGATGGTGGCAATTCGCAGAGCGGGCGACCGGGCTACGAACGGCGGTCAGGCACCTTGAGCACGTGCTAGCTATCGCGCAGGTGAGCAAAACACTCATGCCAGTGAGGGTTCCCACAGGGCAAGTCTTCAGCATGATGCTCGTTGTGTTCGCAACGGACTGCTATGGAGTCCAAGCAGTTCTCTCATCCGGGCTTCATCAAGCCTGGGCAATCAAGTATGGCTCTGCTATGCGTAGCGATCCACGCTATACACCGTCCGATGTTCTAGAGACCTTTCCGCTGCCGCAAAACACTGACCGCCTTCACGCTGTGGGTGAAGTGCTCGACACGAGGCGCCGCGAAATCATGTGTCGGAGGAAGCTTGGGCTGACCGCTCTATACAGCCTTGTCAATAACCCAGACGTAGTCAACGATCCTGACGTTGCGGAGATCCGCGAAAATCACATTGAGGTCGATGCAGCCGCCATCGCAGCGTACGGATGGGATGATGTTCAGCTTGGCCATGGTTTTCATACTTATCGACAGATGGAACGGTTCACAATCTCGCCGTCCGCACGTGTGGAAATACTCGACCGGCTGCTAGAAGAAAACCATCGCCGCGCAGGCGTCCTGAGCGGGCACGTGTCCGGGAGACAGGAAGAATTGTTCTCATGACCGTAACCCCCTCTACCGTTGTTCGTTTTGAACTGCTGTCGCTGATAGAGAGGGAGCTTCTCGGGCCGCGAAACGCACCGGAAGAGGAGATACTCCGAACTCCGCGCGACGCTTATGCCGTCGGAGCTCTTGCCCCAGTGACAATTGACCCCTCGATCAAGCCATCGGCGGAAGCAGAGTCCTCAGACCCGAAGGAAAGTGGCATCGCGATCACCGATGCCGATGTAGAGCATGCGGATCAGCGCGGTGTGCTGGTAACCACGGACGAGGAACCGGGCGATGCCCGAGAGGAGGAGGAACGTGACGAAGGCCCCAAAGGGGCTCTGACGCATCCGTCTTCGATGGGTTTGCGATTTCAGGTGCCCGTTGACTGCGGTCTACTCGCCGTCAGGGCATCATGGGGGCGGTATGAAACCTTTCGGCGAGAAGACAAAGACGGTCGAAAGGTTCAATGGTCACGTCGGACCCCCGTTGAGAAGACCTCTGAGATTGACGTCCGTGGTTATATCAGCCACACTTCGCTGCCGCCAATTGAACTTGACGACTTCGTTTCGTTGCGAGTCGAACTATTTCCTTTTGCCGACCGGATAATCGTCGAAGTGGCACTGTCGAACGACAAAGTCACAGATATGAACGCACCGCCCGCCGACTGGCTCTTCCAGACGAAGCTCAGAGTTGAGGCGAACAGCGGTGAACCCGTCTTCCTGCCTACTCGTGATGTGTTGCAGTCGGGTTACGACGAAACCGAAGAAGAGCGACAGCGCCTCGATCTTCAGTATCGGCACCGCCTTGAATTCGCGGTTGGCCGAACTACATCTGTCACTTGGGATGAGCCGACGGATGCCGACGGCAACGGTGTTCGCCGTGCTGTCAGCGTCGAGACTACATGGCTTCCGACGGCCGACGTCCCGCAAACCAGACCTGGATCAGCAGGTACGGCAATCACCTCAATGCGTGAGTTGGCAGAGCTCCCGTCGGAACAGGTAGTCGATGCGTTCGCGCCGCTGATCGACGGGTATAACGCCTGGCTGGATCAGCAGCGCGCGATCGCCGAACAGCTTCCTGAGCATCTCCAGGACACAGCGGCGAACGCTATCGCGGAAGCAGAGCTCGCGGCTGCTCGTTTGCGCGAAGGCGTGGACTATCTGAGTTCCCAGCCCCAAGCGATGCAAGCCTTCCGATTCATGAATCGAGCGATGCGCGATCAGCGCATTCGCAGCCAGGTCGCCATGCGACGTGCCGCCGATGATTCCCAGACTATCGACGATGCGCTGAGCGTGATTGAGGCCAAAGGTGATTCGGCAGCTTCTTGGCGACCATTCCAGCTCGCATTCATCCTTCTGCAGATACCAGCCCTGACGAATCCGGCACATCCATTCCGCAGTGGTGACGCCGCCAACGTGGAGCTGCTGTTCTTCCCGACTGGCGGCGGTAAGACGGAGGCATACCTTGGCCTCGCCGCCTACACATTTGCGATCCGTCGCTTGCAGGGCAAGATCGACACCGACGATGGTGTTCTCGATGGTGGCGACGGCGTCGCTGTCCTCATGCGGTACACCCTGCGGTTGCTCACATCTCAGCAGTTTCAGCGCGCGACCGCGCTCGTTTGCGCGGCAGAGCTCATTCGACAGGAGGACCCGATAACCTGGGGTGAGAAGCCCTTCACCATCGGACTCTGGGTCGGGGCCGCAGTGAGCCCCAAGCGCTTCGATGATGCGAAAACGCAAGTCGAAGAGGTGAAATCCGGGAATAGCAAGCCATTCGGTTTGACGGTCTTGCAGCTGCAGCGGTGCCCCTGGTGCGGCACCAAGATCGATTCGAAGCGAGACCTTCACGTCGACCGGACTGCCGAGCGCATCGAGGTCTATTGCGGAGAGCGCCGTGGCGAATGCCCGTTCAGCAGCGAGGGCGATGCTGATGGCCCACTACCGATCCTCACCGTTGATGACGAAATTTACCGGCATCCACCCACATTCCTACTCGCTACAGTCGACAAATTCGCGCGGCTGGCGCGCGAAGGAGAGGCCGCGAGCCTGTTCGGGTACGTGAACGAATACTGCCCCCGCCACGGGTACCGGCATCCCGACAGCCGCGGCCTGTGCGGCAAGGGCGCGTCGCACAATGCCGTCAAAGGTGGTCGTCGCGACTATCCGAAGGTCGCAGTGCAACGCGTTGACCGACTGCGCCCACCGGATTTGATCATCCAAGACGAGCTCCACCTCATCACAGGCGCTTTGGGAACGTCAGTCGGTGTCTTCGAGAACGCCATCGACGTGTTGTGCTCGTACCGGCGTGACGGCACGATGGTTCGTCCATTGATCGTGGCGTCTACCGCCACCGTCCGCAACGCCGAGCAGCAAGTACAGGCGCTCTACGGGCGGGGCGTCGACATGTTCCCGCCCCAAGTCCTCGACGTTCGGGACACCTACTTCTCGAAAGAAGTGCCAGTCACCGACGACGCGCCCGGGCGCAAGTACCTCGGCGTGTGTGCACACGGAATCAGATTGACTCTGGCGGAGATTCGGATCGCCGAGGTGCTACTGCTCGCGGGACAGAAGCTGCTCGACGAGGCCGGTGAGGCGGCTGACCCGTACATGACAACCGTCGCATACTTCTCGGCCACTCGAGAGCTCGCAGGTATGCGCCGCTACCTCGATGATGACGTCACAACCCGCGTCACCGGCAACACGGAGCCATTTCCGCGTCGTACCAACGATTTCGAGCGGCTCGAAATCGGCGAGTTGACCTCGCGGATTTCCTCAGAGGACATCTCGGTGAACCTCGACAAACTGTCGCTGCCGTTCACTCAGCGATGGAGTACGCAGGGACGCCAGAAGTTTTTCAAGGACCGGGATGCTGCCCGCCAGGCAGGTAAACCGGAACCCGACTGGGGGACCAAGCCATTCGACTTCGTTCTCGCAACGTCGATGCTGCAAGTGGGAGTCGACGTTCCCAGGCTTGGACTCATGCTCGTCGTCGGCCAGCCGAAGAACACGGCCGAATACATCCAGGCGTCATCCCGCGTCGGCCGCGACCCGTCGAAGCCCGGCCTCGTGGTTTCGCTGGCCAACTGGTCGAGGCCACGTGACATGGCACATTTCGAGCAGTTCCGCCACTACCATGAGACCTTCTACGCGCAGGTCGAGGCATTGAGCGTCACTCCTTATTCGGATACGGCGATGGAGCGGGGTCTCATGGGTGTGCTCGTCAGCGTTGCTCGGGTGACCCAGGCACGCACGGCTGCGGGCCTCTCTCCCGAAGCCGGCGCCGGCGAGATTCTCAAATCCATGGGCAAGGTGGCTGAGCTCATCGAACAGATCACAGCGCGAGCGCTGCCGGCCGTCGAGGACGCTGCCGCCGCGGAACGATTGCGGCTGAAACTGATTCAACGCCAGGACCGCTGGCACGACAAGGCTGAGGAAACTCAAGGCGCATTGGTTTATGAGCGTGTGCCAAAGAACGCCACAGCGTGGCCTTTGTTGATCAGCCCGGAATCATCGCTGCTGAAACCGGCGGATCAAGTGTTCGTTGTCGCAAATTCGATGCGAGAGGTACAGCCGGAACTGAACCTGTTGGTCAGCCCTACGGTGGACAATCTCGCGTGCAAAGAGAAGCCCAATTACCCCAAGTGGAACATTCCAGCCGAGAGTAAGAAGTGACCGAATCCCTCGCCGACGCCGGCATACTCCAGGACGCCGACCCCATCGTGGTGGGTGCAGAGACCCTCGACCCCATCGCCGATATCGAAGCCAAGACCTCGAAGAACTTCGCGCGTGTTGGATCGATACGGCCATCCGCGATGCTCTACACCAACGGCATCGGAGCTACGGTCGACCTTCCGCATTTCGCAGTGATGCCGTCAGGGCTCGATGCGTGGGAGCGGGTGTACGCGCGTAGACCCGGCGGAGCGGAGACAATCGTCGAACCTCGGCTGCTCGAGCTCACCCGGGGACACCTTGGCAGCCAAGTAGCGGAGCTCCGCAAGCCGCCGTGGGCGCCAGAAGAGAAGGGATGGGCGGCCGGGTCTGCGATCGATCTGGGGATTCCTTGCCGCATCTTTCCGCAATGGCTGAGGTGCACGGGGTGCGGCCTGCTGGCGCCGGTGTCGCACAATCGATTCGTCTATCGCAATGTCGTGAGATACCGACCGGACCGCGCCGAGTTTCAACACGAGAACTGCAAGGGCTTCGAGGGGAAGAAGAAGGCGTTCAGGGCGGTCGCGCTTCCGGCGCGCTACATGATCGCATGCGTGAACGGTCACCTCGATGAGTTCCCATACGACGCGTGGGTGCACCGCGGCGGGTCGTGTCGCTCAGGCAGCAAGTTCCCTGAACTCCGGATGCGGGAATGGAAGAGCAACATCGGTCCCGATGTGCAGATCCATTGCCTTACTTGTCAACAGAGCCGAGGCATGCTCGAGGCCGTCGGACCGAAAGCAGCCGATAAGCTCCCCATGTGCCGAGGTCGGCATCCACACCTTGACGCGTTCTACAAGTGTGGCCAGCGAGGGCGTCTGCTGATGCTTGGAGCGGCCAACCAGTGGTTTGCGTCCACGCTCGGGTTGCTCGCCTTGCCTCGCGAAGAGGTCAAATCAGTCACGGACCTCGCTGTGCTATTGCGGATGTTGCCGAAAGCCGATCTCGACGACCTAGACGGTGTCGCCGAGATGAAGGTGTTTCGAAAGATGGCGGCAATGGCATTGAAGACCGACGAGTTCGACGATGTCGCTGGTGAAAGTCTCTGGGAAGCAGTGCAGATTGCGCGGGGGAGTGTAATTCCGAAGGCCGCGGATTCATCTGGACAGCAGACAGATCCTCGTACGATTCTTGCGCCTGAGTGGGCTTTGCTGACAGACGAACCGAAGTACACACAAATGAGCGGCTCGCGTGACTTCCGGGCAGTACGCCGCGAAGTGCCCCAGATATTGCAGCCAGTGGTTTCGGCGGTCGTTGCGGTAGAGAAGTTGAAGAAGGTGAACGCCTTCATCGGTTTCACGAGGATCGACGCTCTCGATCGCATCGACGATGCGGCTGCCCGTGTTGCACCGCTCTGCGCCAACGGCAAGCCGACGTGGGTGCCTGCCACGGAAGACAGGGGAGAAGGGATCTTCCTACAGTTCGATGAGTCAGTCATCGCTTCATGGGAGCAGCAGGTGCTTGCTCTGCCTGTGTGGGACGCCTTCCGCCAAGCGCATCGTTTGAACTTCCTACGCCGCACGAGTAAGACGGCCGGCGACATCGATCCGGATTCACGGTTCCCGGCTCCGCGCTACTGGGCAATCCATACGTTGTCGCATCTACTCATCCGCCAGGCGGCGATGTCGAGCGGGTATGGCAGCGCCAGCCTGACCGAGCGAATCTATGCCTGGCCGGCGGACGAGGAGCACCCGGCTGCGGCCGGGTTGTTGATCAGTACGACTGCCTCCGATGGTGAAGGTACTTTGGGAGGCCTGGTCGAACTCGCCAAGCCGGCCAAGCTGGAACGTCTGTTCTCGGATGCGATCCGTCGCGGACAAAGATGCTCGTCCGATCCGATCTGTTCTCATCGCTCGCCCAAGGGCAAGGAGGAGTTCCTCCACGGCGCCGCATGCCATTTCTGCCTCTTCCTCAGCGAGACGAGTTGCGAGCGGACGAACCGCTTCCTTGACCGGCGCCTCCTGCTCGGCCTGATGACCGATCCGGATGTCCGAACACCGGCTCTGCTTGAAGGGCTTCCGCTTCTCTGATGAGTTCCCCGGAGGTCGCTCGACTAGGTGAGTTGCTGAGTGCTGACGAAGCCAGGTCGATCGCCGCGGCTCTTCGTCAACTCAAGCTGCCTCACCTCGCGGCCAAGCGGGCGTATCCCGCCCACCGGTGGGAAGTGCAGCGGCTGTTGCGGCAGTTGCTCTGCGGGGACAGTGACTTACTCCGCGTGGCGGCAGTGCTTGACGGAATCGCGGCGGTGCCGCAGGTGGAGCGTCCAGTAGCGGTATGGACCTCACCCTCGGTCCCTGGCTCTGGCGGACACACGACTCTTGCGGCGCTCGACATGATCAACAGTGCGACGGCGTTCATCTACGCGGCGACTTACTCCGCGGGCAAGAAATCCCCCCACCTGCTGGCCCTCCGTCATGCAATCGACCGCGGAGTCATGGTGACTGTCGTAGTCGACGTCAAAGAACGCGCTGAGCAGGCTGAAATGATTTGCAATGTGCTTGCTGGTGCACGCATTTGGAGGCTGGCTGAACCGGAGGACGGCGAGTGGGCGATCCAACATTCGAAGCTGATTGCTGTCGACGACACTGCCGTCTTGGTGACCAGTGCCAACTTCTCGACCGCGGGGGCCAAACGCAGTTTGGAGTGTGGAATCCTCAGCAGGGATTCGCTGGTGGCCGCCAGTGTGCGCGAGCATTTGCAGAACCTACACAAGCACGGGGTCCTTATCGATCTAGCCCGGTAAGAAGTGTTGACGGAGTGATCCGGCTTCAACGACGCCGCTGGGAGAACGCGCCCGGGCGGCTACACGGCCGCAAAGCTGGAATCGTACAAGTGCGCGGTTCGCATGATCATCTTGTCGTAGTGGAAGTCGTTGTCCGGTTGGGGTGCAGGCGGTCCGGCAACGATGTGCATTGGTGAGCCGTCATTCTGCAATTCGACGACCATGATGCCGAACGCGTCGAAGCCAGACTGAGCTGTCTGCGGGCCGGGCCGTCGGTTGATCTCTCGGAGCTTTTCGATGACCTTCACTGTGTCGGCTGGTTGCTTGTGCCGGTTGTAGTGGACTTCAGAGCCTGACTGGTTGATCGGGCTGACGAATCGCTCGGCGTTATTCACCATTGCGAAGTGTCCGTGGCCATGAAAAAGTACCCACTGGTGGCCAGGTCGAGGTATCCGTTTTTGGCCAAGTAAAAGTATCCACCC
>NZ_LQIT01000043.1 GCF_001499965.1 Mycobacterium sp. GA-2829 | reverse complement strand
AAAACCCGCCAAACAACCGGCCCCCGAGCCGCCACCCGGCGGCGACGACCCCCCACCCTTCTGACGCGGAGATTCCGAACGGCCCTGCGGCGTGCGCAATTCGAACTCGGCCGATCGCCCGTGTAACGGGTGGCGGGTGGCGACGCACTACAGCGTGTACTGCACCGCCATTCGAGAGGACCGATCATGACCCCATTCCACGCACCCGCCACCTTGTCCACCAGGGCCCTGCCGGTCACCGACCGCATCGGGGCGACCGTCCTGCGGTACGGCCTCGTCCTCGTCATCGCGTGGATCGGGCTGATGAAGTTCACCGCCTTCGAAGCCAGAGGCATCGAGCCGCTGGTCGCCAACAGCCCCTTTATGAGCTGGATGTACGTCTTCTTCTCAGTCACCACGTTCTCCGTGTTGCTCGGTGTCGTCGAAGTCGCCGCCGCGGTCTTACTGGCGGTCAAGCCCTGGTGGCCAAGAGTCTCCGCGATCGGCAGTGTCATCGCGATCGGGCTGTTCGTCGCCACTCTGAGCTTCCTGTTCACCACGCCCGGCGTCTTCGAGGCCTCACAGGGCGGCTTCCCGCTGCTGTCGACCACCGGCCAGTTCCTGATCAAGGACGTCGTCCTGCTCGGTGCGGCGGTATGGACGTTGACCGATGCGCTGAAGCGCCGCTAGTCGACGTGCCGAGGCATACGCTCGCTGCGGATGACCCGATACGACGAGACCGACCTCATCGCGGCGTTACGACACCGCGATGAGGCGGCGTTCGCCGAACTGGTCGACCACCACACCCCATCGATGCTGCGGGTGGCGCGCGGATACGTCCGGACACACGAGACCGCCGAAGAAGTCGTCCAGGACACCTGGATCGCCTTACTCAAGGGCATCGACGGATTCGAAGGCCGATCCTCCTTGCGCACATGGCTTTTCACCGTCCTGATCAACATCGCGAAGGCACGCGGCATCCGCGAGAGGCGCGACGGCGAGACGATGGCCCTCGCGTCTGACGGCGGCTCGGTCGACCCGGCCCGGTTCCGTCCGGCCGGTGATCGGTGGGAGGGTCACTGGCGCGAGCACGAGGCACCCGCCCCCTTCCCCGACACACCCGAGGGCTCGGTGCTGGGCCACGAACTGACCGACGTGGCGCGTCACGCGCTCGACGGGCTGCCGGAGCGGCAACGGATGGTCGTGACCCTGCGCGACATGCTCGGCTTCGAATCCGACGAGGTGCGGGAGCTTCTGGACCTCAGCGTGGCCAATCAGCGGGTACTGCTCCATCGCGGCCGCTCGGCCGTGCGGCAGGTACTCGAGGACTACATGAAGGACATGACGTGACGACCGCACCGATGAACTGCAACGAACTCGTCGAGCTCGTGACGGCCTACCTCGACGGGTCGCTTGATCCCGAGACACGCGCCAGGTTGGACCTGCATCTGCTCGAGTGCGACGGCTGTACCAACTACCTGCAGCAGTTCCGGGCCACCGTCGCCACCTTGGGGCAGGCCCGGGACGAGAACCTGGACCCCGCCTTCCGGAATCGGCTCCTGGAGGCCTTCCGGGACCGGGAGTGATCAGACAGCGCAGTTAATCCGAACGGCCGTGCGGCGTGCGCAGTCCGAGCGTGCGCCGTCCGGCCGCAATCAGCGCGTCACGTAGTTCCGCCTCGTCGACACCGCCGTAATCGACCCCAGCGGCCGAGGCGATCCCGGACATGACCAGCGCGGCCTTCACCTGGCCACCCAGACCGGGTTCGACGGCGGCGAACACGGCCATCTGCCGCGCCACCACCGCACCCCAGTCCTCGCGTATGCGCAGCAGCGCGACGACACCAGGGTCGCCGGTCAACAGCGGGATCAGCTCCCGGCGAGACGCGGCCAGTGCCGCGTAGCCGGCCAGCAGGTGTGCGGCCCGTGCGCGCGGCCCGGACCGCGCCTCGGCGGCCTCGAGAAGTGCGGTCACCTCGGCGATCACCGGTTCCATCACCGCGCTCAACAGTTCGTCACGGGTGCGGAAATGGTGGTAGATCGCGGACTTCGTCAGGCCGAGCTCATCGGAGATCATCTGCAGCGACGTGCCGGCCACGCTGTGCCGTTGGAACAGCTCGATCGCCACGTCGATGAGGCGCTGCCGGGTCGGTTCGCCCTGTGTACGACCGCTCACACTGCGCACTCTACCTGACCATTCGTACAGGAATCTCCTGTACGTTTGGTCAGGTGACGACTCTCGAAACGCTCGACTTCTTCCACGACGACGCGTTGATCGCAGACCCCTACCCCGTGCTCGACCAGATGCGCAAGATCGACCCCGTGCTCCGCGAACCGGTGCACGGCGTCATGATCGTCACCGGCTACGACGAGGCCATGGCCGTCGTCAGCGACCCCGACACGTTCTCCTCCTGCACCTCCGTGACCGGCCCCATCCCCGGCTTCCCCGTTCCGCTCGAGGGTCTGAGCGACGACGAGGTCCGCGCGGCGATCGACCGCCACCGCGACGAACTGCCCTTCAGCGATCAACTCCCCTCATTCGACCCGCCCAAGCACACCGCGCACCGCTCCCTGCTCTCCCGCCTCATCACGCCCAAGCGGCTCAAGGAGAACGAGGAGTTCATGTGGACGCTCGCCGATCGGGTGCTCGACCCGTTCCTGGCGAACGGCGGCGGTGAGTTCATCAGCGAGGTGGCGACCCGGTTCGCGTTGCTCGTCGTCGCCGACCTGCTGGGCGTGCCCGAGGAGGACCACGCCGCGCTGACCGCCGAACTCACCGGCGACATGGCGCTCGGCAGCACCGACGACGCCGTCATGGCGCATACCCCGCTCGAACACCTCTACGCCCGCTTCACCGACTACATCGCCGACCGGCGCAACGCGCCCCGCGACGACGTGATGACCGGGATGGCGCTCGCGACGTTCCCGGACGGCGCGACCTCCGAGGTCATCGACGTCGTCCGTGTGGCCGCCAACCTCTTCTCGGCAGGGCAGGAAACCACCGTCCGACTGCTCTCGACGGCACTCCAACTGCTCGCCGAGGACACGAAACTCCAGGCGCGCCTGCGCACCACCCCCGCCGACATTCCCAACTTCATCGAGGAATGCCTGCGCTTCGAGAGCCCCATCAAGGGCGACTTCCGCTTGGCCAGGGCCACCACCACCGTCGGCGGCGTCGAGATCCCGGCCGGTACAACGCTGATGGTGCATCTGGGCGCCGCCAACCGCGACCCCCGCATCTTCGACAACCCCGGCACCTTCGACCCCGACCGCCCGAATGCCCGGCGCCATATCGGATTCGGCCGCGGCGAGCACAGCTGCATCGGCGCGCCCCTGGCCCGCGCGGAAGGCCGAGTGCTGATCCAACGCCTGCTCGAACGCACCACCGACGTCGGCGTCGACGAGGCCGTCCACGGTCCGAAGCACGCCCGCCGGTACACCTACGTGCCGACCTACATCCTGCGCGGGCTGACCGCACTGCACGTCAGGACCGCTCGATGAGGGTCACCGTCGACGACGATCTCTGCCGTGGCCACGGCGTCTGCGCGGCGGTGTGCCCGTCGGTCTTCGTCATCACCGACGGCGGCTACGCCGAGGCCACCGCATCCGACATCCCCGCCGAACTCGAGGCCGCGGTGCGCGAAGCCGTCGACGGCTGCCCCGAACGCGCCATCCACATCACCGAGGAGAACCATGTCCACTGACTTCGACCGCAAGAACCGCACCGCCTTCGACCTGACCGGCAAGGTCGTCGTCGTGGTGGGCGCCGGACAGAGCCCCGGCCCCGGAATGGGGAACGGCCGGGCGATCTCGATCATGGCCGCGCGCCACGGCGCGGAAGTCGTTGCGGTGGACTTGAATCCGGCCGCGGTCAAAGAGACGGTCGAGATGATCGTCGCCGAAGGGGGCCGCGCCTACGCCATCGAGGCCGACGTCTCCGACAAGGACGACTGCAGGCGCATCTTCGACACCGCGATCGAGACCAGCGGCCGGGTGGACGGCATGGTCTACAGCGTGGCGACCAATCCGCCGTTCGACTTCGAGACCAACTCGATGACCGTCGAGAACTTCAACCACGGCATCAACGTCAACATGCTGGGCTGCTACCACTGCAACCTCTACGCCGCAGAAGCCATGGCGCGCAACGACGGCGACACCACGGGCAGCATCATCAACATCTCGTCGATCGCCAGCGTGAAGAACGAGCTCGGGCTCAACATCGGCATCATGCCCTACGCCCTGGGCAAGTGCGGGCTCAACCAGATCACCGAACTCGCCGCCGTGCAGTACGCCGAGGTGGGTATCCGCGTCAACACGCTGATGCTGGGACCGATCAACTCCGTTCTGGCGAACCGGGATTCGCAGTCACTGTTCGGCCTCGACGCCGAGGAGGCGACCGCCCGACACAACGAGGTGGTGAAACTCAAGATGGGCCGGGGCACCGTGTGGGAGAGCGCCTACGCCGCGCTGTACCTGCTCGCCGACGAGTCCCGGTTCATGACCGGCCAGCAGATCCGGCTCGATGGGGGCGCAACTCTGGTCCGGTGACCGGAGCGACCGCGAACTCAACCCCGTACTGGTTCAGCGTCACCGGCAGCGGTTCATCCGGCGACAGCTTCGGGGTCGAGGTGAGCCGGAAGTCCAATGCGCTCAACAGGTTCGCCATGAGCGTACTGGTCGCGAACAGGACCAGGTTGCGTCCCGGGCATTCGGCGGGGCCCGCGGAGAACGGCACCAGCTGGGGGTAGGAGCGGGCGCGGCCGTCGAGCCAGATGTCGGGGACGAACTGGTTCGCGAACGGCAGCAGGTCGGGGTCGCGGTGGAAGGCAGGCGTGACGATCATCAGCCCCGCACCCTTCTCGATGGTGACCGTACCGTCGCGCCACGTGGTGTCCTCGGTGGTGTCGCGCAGAATCGTCGGCGTCGTCGGCCACAGCCGCACCGACTCGAGCAGGCAGGCCCGCAGGAACGGCCGCAGCCGCAGCTGATCGGGTTCGGCGGCGTCCTCGACCGCGCGCACCATCGCGGCCGGGTGGGTGGCCAGCGCGGCCAGCGCGCGCAACTGCGCCATGCCCGCGGCGTCGAAGGCGAACAGCCACTGCGGCAGCTGCCCCACCGGGTCGACGGCGCCTGCGGCCGGCACCTCGGCCACCGCGGCGGCCAGCGTCCCGATCTGCGGATCCTCCACGTAGTCGTACAGCCGCTCGAGGAACTTCGCCCGCTTGCGGTAGTGCGGCAGCGACAGGAACGACCAGTTGCCCGCCCGCCGCAGCCGAAGCAGCGCGTCGGTGATCTCCTCATCGTCGCGGGCCCGGTCCCCCAGCGCCAGCCTCCGCACAATCCGCCACCACGCCTTCATGAACTGGTCGGCGTCCATACCGCCCCGCGCGAGCACCGCATCGACCAGCTCCCGCGCCTCCGAGGTGATGACGTCGCCGAACGCCCCGGCGAGCCGGTGCATGTCGGCGCCCGAGTCGAGCGCGGAATCGTTGAGTGCGCGGCGCTGCTGGCGGATCGGGCCTCGAGAGATCAGCACCCCGTGCGGCTGGAACCACTCGAGCGCCTTGCGCTTCTCACGGTTGGCCGGATGGAACGGATCCGGCGCCCCGTCGAGCACCCGGGCGACGTCGGCGGGATCGAGGATCACGACCATGCGTCTGCCGGGAAGCACCAATTCGACCGGACCCGAACCGAATTCGTCGCGCAGCTGCTGCATGCGGCGCACCGCCCTGGCATCGGCCTGCATGGTCTCGACCGCCCGCACCGCGGGTTTACGGCGCGCGATCACCCCAGCCGCGATCGACGCCGATCCGAGGTCTGCCAGCGTCGCGACGGCCCGCGCCCCGGCCAGTTGATGCCCATTCGCTCCCATGAGTCATGCGTTTCCCCGGCCATCCCGGTGTCAAACTGCGCTATTCCTGGCGCCGCAGCCCACCGAGCATGGACACCACCACACCGACCACCACCAGCCCCACACCCGCCACCAGCGTCATGTTGAGCCAGTGGTGCAGGCTCGCCTCCGCGTGGGCCACCATCTCGGCGGCGATGCGGCGGAAGTTGCCTTCGGCGTGGTCGAGTGCCCGGTCGATCGGCCCCTGCGCCACCTCCAGGGCGGCCCACCCGGCCGCACCCACCAACAGCGCCGAGACGCCGAGGCCGGCAAGGCCTTTACCGCGTGACCGGGACGCCGCCAGCGTCAGCAGCGCGAACAGCGCGGTGAGTACCGCCGCGCCGATGCTGATCCACGGCCCCCACGTCGCGACGGGTTGCAACCGCCCCGGCCGCAGCTGCGGATCGGGAACGGTGACCGGCACCAGCAACTCGTCGGGTACGTCGAGGTCGAGATCGCCGAGGGTGGCCGCTACCGACGGATCCGCCACCATCGGCGCGATGTCGATCAGCCACTGGTTCTCGGCGTTCGCCTGCGGGATGTCGCCGGAGAACTCCCACTGGTGCAGGATGCGGTTGGCCTGGGCGAACTGACCGGGGAACCCGGCGTTGCCGGTATAGGACGACGTCACCTGGTGCACCAGCGTCTCGTTCAGCCCGTACCCGCGGTCGGCCGCCAGCGCGACGATCTGCGTGGTGAGTTCGTCGGCCATCGCGTCGCGCAGCTGCGTGTCGGTGGCCGCCGACGCGGCGAGGTCGGCGTACCCCTGCTCGCTGATGATGTTCTGCTGCGCCCACATCGCGGGTACGGCGACCGCCAGCAGCGCCGTGGTCAGCAGCCACAGCAGGGCTGTCAGAACGAAGCGCACGCCTTACTTGGCCACGCGGCGCGGGCGGATGAGCGCGAGCTTGGTCATCATCGTGTTCATCCGCTTGAGCGCCTTGGGCGAGTTGTTGTAGTAGTTGCCACCCGCGCCGACGTTGGTGCGAGGCGCGACGACGGTCTCGATGCGGCAGTACTTGCGCAGCCCCTCCGGACCGCCGAACCGCGCGCCGATGCCCGAGGTCTTCCAGCCACCCATCGGAGCGGTGGTGCACATCAGGTTGGAGATCACGTCGTTGATGTTGACCCCACCGCAATCCAGTTGCAGCGCAACATCTTGCGCACGTTCGACGTCCTTGGAGAACACCGCCGCCGAGAGACCGTAGGGGCTGTCGTTGGCGAGCCGGACCGCCTCCTCCACGGACTTCACCTTCATGATCGGCAGCGTCGGACCGAACGTCTCCTCGGTCATACACGCCATCGAGTGGTCGACGTCGACGAGCACGGTCGGCTCGTAGAAGCTGCCGGGGCCGTTGCGGCGCTCACCGCCGGTCAGCGCCCTGGCGCCCTTGGCGATCGCGTCCTGGACGTGGCGTTCGGTGACCGAGACCTGACCGTCGTCGATCATCGCGCCGAAGTCGTACCCGTCGCCCGCGCCCATCTTGAGGTTCTTCACGTCCCGGACGACGGCGTCGACGAACTGGTCGTAGACCGGTTCGAGCACGTAGACCCGTTCCACCGACACGCACGTCTGGCCGGCGTTGAACATCGCACCCCACACCGCGGCGTGCGCGGCGAGTTCCACGTCGGCGTCCTCGAGCACGATCATCGGATCCTTGCCGCCGAGTTCGAGGCTGACCGGGACGAGCCTGCGGGCGGCGCGTTCGGCCACCTTCGCGCCGGTGGCGCTGGATCCGGTGAACTGGATGTAGTCGGAGTTGTCGATCACGGCCTCGGACACCTCGCGGGCGCCCTGGGCGAGCGCGAGCACCTCGGGGGCGCCGGAGTCCTGCCAGCCGCGCAGCAGTAGTTCGGCGGTCAGCGGGGTGCGCTCGGACGGTTTGAGCAGCACCGCACAGCCCGCGGCCAGGGCGCCGATCGCGTCCATCAGCGCGTTGGCGACCGGGTAGTTCCACGGCGCGATGATCCCGACCACCGGACGGGGCCGGTAGTGCACGGAGATCTTCTTGATCGACAGGAATGGCAGGGCCGCGCGCCGTGACTCGGGCGCCAGCGCCTTCTCCATCGTGCGCACGTAGTACGACGTGATCATCAGGATCAGCGGCACCTCCTGCGCCGCGTCGACGGCGGATTTGCCGGTCTCCTTGATCAGCAGGTCCTCGATCTCGGCGCGGTGCTCCCCCAGCCACACGGCGTAGCGCGCCAGCACTTTGGCGCGGCCCTTGGCGCCGCGGGCCTCCCACTCCCGCTGCGCGGTGCGCAGACCGGCGGCGATCCTGGAGACGTCGGCCGGTTCGGTCCAGCGCACCTGGCCGGCGACGGCGCCGGTCGCGGGGTTGCGGATGGTGCTGTTGTCGAGCGCATCAACTTCTGGCGTCGCGGTCATAGCGCTATGTTAACCACGCTGTGTGACGCAGGTCGCACCCGGGTTGACACCTGTCAAGTCACGCGGCGGCGTCGACGCGGCGCGACCAGCAGGGCGGCCACCGCGACGTACGCGCTGGCGAGTAGCAGCGCGCCCACGGTGTCGGTGAAGTAGTGGAACGACGTCCCGACCACGACCATGCCGACCAGCACCACCACCGCCGCCGAGACCACCGCCCACAGCCGGCAGCCCGAGACCAGCACGACCATGCCCGCGATCGACACCAGGCCCGTGACGTGTCCGCTGGGGTAGGCGAGGCCGCCGTCGTTGTCCCGGCCGAACAACTGCTTGAGCAGCTGCGCGGTGGCCACGGCCAGCGGCGGACACACCGCGACCACCGCCGCCAACCGCCAACGCTTGCGCCACATGGCGTAGACGACGGCGGCGCCGAGCACCGCCGCCTGCACCGGCGCCTCGACGAAGTCGCCCAGCCAGTCCGGCAGGTGCAGTTGGAAGAACCGGTCGTCGAGCGGGGTGGACCCCTTACCGACCGCCCAGCCGAGCGCGAAGAGCCCGACCACGGCGATCACCGGCCACCACCGCAGCGCCGTCCGAGTACTCAGCGCGCGATCCCCTGGATGTAGGCGGCCTGGCCGAGGTGCTGGGCGCAGTCGTCGATGATGCTGACCAGCCGGGCGCTCGCCGTCACGGGCGGATCCCACCGGCGATCGACGATCTGGGCCAGGTCCTCGGGCGTCACCGAGGCCACGTACGACAGCGTCACCTTGTGCACGGCGTGGTAGTAGCCGGCCAGCAGATCGGCCGACACCTGGACCCTGCCGACGTCCTCGGGGCTGTGCCCGTAGCCGGTGTCGTCGCGGGGCAGGTCAAGGGCGAACTGGTCCACCCAGCCGTCCCGCGTCCAGACCTGTTCGATGCCGGCGATGTCGCACAGCTGCGCGTCCTGCACCCGGGCGCTGTGCCACAGCAACCACGCGATGCTGTTGGCCGTCGACGTCGGCCGGTACAGCGCCACCTCGTCGGTCAGACCGTCGGTCAGGTCGTCGACGTGCTCGATCAGGCGGGTGAACGCATCACGCAGCAGTTCGCGGGCGGCAGCCGCATCCGAGTCGGTCATACGGCCAACCTACCGAGGGAAGCTCAAATGCGCGGACCGCCGCCGTGGAAGACCGCCTCGACGTTGTTGCCGTCGGGATCGCGGACGAACGCGCCGTAGTACTTGTCGTGGTACTCCGGCCACAGCCGCGGTTCGTGCAGCGGTTCGACGCCGAGCGCCAGCGCGGTGCGGTAGAAGGCCTGCACACTCTCGGGATCCTTGGCCGCGAACGCGACGTGCATCTCGCGGTTGGGGCCCGGCACGTTGCCCGCGGTCATGTCGGCGATCCAGAACGCCGGATGCCCGTCGGCGCCGTAGCCCACCGCCACTCCGAAATCCATTTGGCGGGTGTAGCCCAGCACGCCGAGCACCTTGTCGTAGAACTCTTTTGACTTCTCAAGGTCTGCGCAGTTGATTCCGAAGTGATCGATCACCCCGTCATCGTAGGGTCGGCCTATGACATTCGATCTCGTTATCCGCAACGGCACGATCGTCGACGGGCTGGGCGGGCAACCGTACGTCGGGGACGTCGCGGTGTCGGGTGGCGTCATCGCCGCGGTCGGCGCCGTCGCCGAGCGCGGAGCACGCGAGATCGACGCGACCGGGCTGCTCGTCACCCCCGGCTTCGTCGATCTGCACACCCACTACGACGGGCAGGCGATCTGGTCGGAGCGGATGACGCCGTCGTCGGCGCACGGGGTGACCACGGCGGTGATGGGCAACTGCGGGGTCGGTTTCGCCCCGTGCCGTCCGGAGGACCACGACGTGCTCGTCGACGTGATGGCAGGCGTCGAGGACATACCCGGCGTGGTGATGGTCGACGGGTTGCCGTGGGATTGGGAGACGTTCCCGGAGTACCTCGACGCGGTGGAGGCCCGGCGCAGGGACATCGACGTGGCGGCCTATCTGCCGCATTCGCCGCTGCGGGTGTACACGATGGGCCAGCGTGGCGCCGACCGCGAACCGGCCACCGAGGAGGACCTCGCGCGGATGCGGGCGCTGACCCGCGAGGCCGTCGAGGCGGGAGCGTTGGGCGTCGCGTCGTCGCGCTTCGCACTGCACAAGACCTCCAGCGGATCGCCGATCCCGACCTACGACGCCGCGCAGGCCGAGATCGCGGCGATCGCCGCCGGGGTGGCCGACGGCGGCGGCGGGCTGCTGCAGTTCGTTCCCGACATCCCCGCGGGCGGCTACGAGACCGTACTGCGCCAGGTGTTCGAGGTCGCCACCGAAACCGGTCTGCCCGTGACGTTCTCACTGCTCACCGGCAACACCGGCGATCCGGTGTGGCCGCAGGCGATGAACCTCGTCGAGAAGTTCAACGCCGCAGGCGGATCCATCACCGCGCAGATGTTCCCCCGGCCGATCGGCATGGTGATCGGCCTGGAGGTGAGCGGAAACCCGTTCATCATGTACCCCAGCTACCAGGAGATCGCCGACCTGCCGCTGGCCGAGCGGGTGGCCCGGATGCGCGAACCCGAAGTGCGCGAACGCATCCTGAACGACACCCCGTCCTCGCCGGGACACCCGCTGATGTTCATGGTGCAGGCGTGGAACTGGATCTTCCCGCTCGGCGAGCATCCGGACTACGAGCCCGCGGCGTCCACCTCGATCGCCGCGCGCGCCGCCGCGCGCGGGGTGACGCCGCTGGAAGAGGCCTACGACCGCCTGCTCGACGACGACGGCCACGCGATGATGCTGGTGACCCTGGGCAACTACCAGGACAACTCGCTCGACACGGTCGGAGAACTGATGCGCCGCGACGACGTGGTGCTCGGCCTCGGCGACGGCGGCGCACACTACGGAATGATTTGCGACGCAAGCTTTCCCACGTTCCTGCTGACACACTGGACGCGGGACCGGCCCACTGGCCGGCTGGAGGTCCCCGAGGCGGTGCGTGAGCTGACGTCGGTGCCCGCGGGGGTGGCGGGGCTGGCCGACCGCGGCCGGATCGCCGTCGGCTACAAGGCCGATCTCAACGTCATCGACCACGCGGCGCTGCGGCTGCACCGGCCCGTCGTCGTCCATGACCTGCCCGCGGGCGGTAAACGGCTGGACCAGACCGCAGACGGCTACGTCGCCACCGTGGTCAGCGGTGAGGTGATCGCCGAACACGGCGTGCCGACCGACGCGCGGCCGGGCCGGCTGGTGCGCGGACGGCAACCGGCGCCGGCTTAGCGGCTGCCAGCTCGCCTCGCCCGCTCGCCGACTGTGCGGTTTCATACGCGACACGCCGCTGCATGCGTATCGATCCGCACACTCACCAAGTCTTCGGGCATCCGCGGGATTCGAGGGCCGCGCCGACCTCCCGCTCGTCGACTGTGCGGTTTCATACGCGACACGCCGCTGCATGCGTATCGATCCGCACACTCACCACGTTTTCGGGCATCCGCGGGATTCGAGCGCCGCCTCCCGCTCGCCGACTGTGCGGTTTCATACGCGACACGCCGCTGCCGACGTATCGATCCGCACACTCACCAAGTCTTCGGGCATCCGCGGGATTCGAGGGCCGCGCCGACCTGGTCGAGGAACCATTGACGTCGGGTATGCAGGATGCCGCTGGTCAACCGGACGTCGATCCATCCCATTTCTGCCAGACGGGTGTAGCGCACCACGTCGCCGGTCCGCTGCCGCGGGTCCGTCCAGTGTTGCGCGCCTTCGAAATCCACGCCGACGAGGTAATCCCGCCAGCCCATGTCGATGCGCGCGAAGACGCACCCGTACTCGTCGCAAACCCGGATCTGCGTCTCCGGCGGCGGGAAGCCGGCCTGGACGAGAATGAGTCGAGTGAGCGATTCGTAGGGTGACTCGGCGCCCCCGTCGACGAGGGGGAGCGTCTCACGCAATTGCCGAAGGCCGCGGACGCCGGGGTGTCTGGCGATCACCGCTTCGACGTCGGCGATCTTGACATCGGTGGCGTTCAGGAGCGCGTCGATGCGTTGGACACCGTCGCTGAGGGGCAGACGTCTACCGAGATCGAAGGCCGTGCGGCTCGCCGAGGTGACGGGAAGTGATCCGATTCGCCGAATCTCGTCGGCGGCAAGGCTTTCGGTGCGAACGACTATGCCGGCGGGCGGACGTCGATTGGTGTGGATGAGCTCGACCGGGACGTCGGGTTCGATCCACTTGGCACCGTGCAGCGCCGAAGCCGCCAAACCTGCGACCACCGCCTTGCGGTCGGACCAGAGCCATGCCGCGCGGGCCAGTTGATCCATCGGCAGGTCGCTACCGCGGAGCATCCATACGCCGGGGAAGTCGGCGCGGTGGAAGCGCCGCAGTTCGCGGAAGGTGAGGAGGCCGTCGTCAAGCGCCTCGCGCGCGAGGAACGGACCGTTGATGTGCTGCATGAGCGCACCGTCGCAACGGCCTCCGACGATCCGGCCTACTCGCCGACGGGTTATCCACAACCACCGGGCGTCGAGTGTGCGGACTGATACGCCCAGCCCGGCGCGTCGCGTATGAAACCGCACAGTCGGCGACGGCGACGCAAGACACGAGAAAGCCCCGGCTCGCCAAGCGAGCCGGGGCCTCCTCGAAACAGGACTTAGAAGTCCATACCGCCCATGCCACCGGTCGGGTCGCCGGCGGGTGCGGCGGCCTTCTCCGGCTTGTCGGCGACGACGGCCTCGGTGGTGAGGAACAGCGCCGCGATCGAGGCTGCGTTCTGCAGCGCCGAACGGGTCACCTTCACCGGGTCGGCAACGCCGGCGGCGAGCAGATCCTCGTACTCACCGGTCGCGGCGTTCAGGCCGGTGCCCTTGTCCGAGTTGCGGACCTTCTCGGCCACCACGCCCGGCTCCAGGCCACCGTTGAAGGCGATCTGCTTCAGCGGGGCCTCGAGCGCGACGCGCACGATGTTGGCGCCGGTGGCCTCGTCACCGGTGAGCGACAGCTCCTCGAGCGACGGGGCGGCCTGCAGCAGAGCCACGCCACCACCGGCGACGATGCCCTCCTCGACGGCGGCCTTGGCGTTGCGCACGGCATCCTCGATGCGGTGCTTGCGCTCCTTGAGCTCCACCTCGGTGGCGGCGCCGGCCTTGATCACCGCAACACCGCCGGCCAGCTTGGCCAGGCGCTCCTGCAGCTTCTCGCGGTCGTAGTCGGAGTCGCTGTTCTCGATCTCGGCGCGGATCTGCGCGACCCGGCCCTGGATGGCGTCGGCGTCGCCGGCACCCTCGACGATCGTCGTCTCATCCTTGGTGATGACGACCTTGCGGGCCTGGCCCAGCAGCGAGATGTCGGCGGTCTCGAGCGACAGGCCGACCTCTTCGCTGATGACCTGACCACCGGTGAGGATGGCCATGTCCTGCAGCATCGCCTTGCGGCGGTCACCGAAGCCCGGGGCCTTGACGGCGACGGACTTGAAGGTGCCGCGGATCTTGTTGACCACCAGGGTCGACAGGGCTTCGCCCTCGACGTCCTCGGCGATGATCAGCAGCGGCTTACCGGACTGGATGACCTTCTCCAGCAGCGGGAGCAGATCCTTGACGGTCGAGATCTTCGACGACACCAGCAGGATGTAGGGATCCTCGAGGACCGCTTCCTGACGCTCGGCGTCGGTGACGAAGTAACCCGAGATGTAGCCCTTGTCGAAGCGCATACCCTCGGTGAGCTCGAGCTGCAGACCGAAGGTGTTGCTCTCCTCGACGGTGATGACACCCTCGTTGCCGACCTTGTCCATCGCCTCGGCGATCAGGTCGCCGATGGACTGGTCACCGGCGGAGATACCGGCGGTAGCAGCGATCTGCTCCTTGGTCTCCACCTCCTTGGCGGACTTCAGCAGAGTCTCGGTGACCTTCTCGACGGCCTTCTCGATGCCGCGCTTCAGGCCGAGCGGGTTGGCGCCGGCGGCCACGTTGCGCAGGCCCTCACGCACGAGCGCCTGGGCGAGCACGGTGGCGGTGGTGGTGCCGTCGCCTGCGACGTCGTCGGTCTTCTTGGCGACTTCCTTGACCAGCTCAGCGCCGATCTTCTCGTACGGGTCCTCCAGCTCGATCTCCTTGGCGATGGACACACCATCGTTGGTGATCGTGGGGGCGCCCCACTTCTTCTCCAGGACGACGTTGCGACCCTTGGGGCCCAGCGTCACCTTTACCGCGTCGGCGAGGCTGTTGAGGCCCCGCTCGAGGCCGCGACGGGCCTCTTCGTCATACGCAATTGTCTTGGCCATTGCGAAGTGTTCCTCCGATAACGGATGCACGTTCTCATCGGTCGGACCCAGTGCCCGCGACGGACGGCTTGGGTGTGCCCCGCAGGTGCGGACCCTCGCCTCACAGTCCCGACCTAGCACTCACCGGTCGCGAGTGCCAATTGCATTCTTAGCACTCGACCAGTGAGAGTGCAAGGCATCACCGGTCCTTCAGCGGGGGCGTAAACCGTCCATCACCACGGCTGTCGCGCGGGCGGCGACCGCGGCGTCGTACGCGCCGATGGCCTGCAAACCGACCAGGATCGACTTGAGTTCGAGCACGGTCAGGTCGGCGCGCACGGCACCCGCCCGCTGACCTGCGGCGAGCAGGTCGCCGAGCATCGCGCGCGCGGCGGCGTCGGCCTCCGGGGCGACGGTGTGCACGTCGATCCCCCAGCCCGCCAGCCCGTCGATCAGCACGCGGTCGGAGGACCCCTCCAGCGCGATCGCGCGCAGGAACGCGAACAATGCCTCCCCCGGGTCGGGGGATGCCAGCAGGCGCCTACCCCGGTCGGTCATCTCGTGCAGGCGGTGTTCGACGACGGCGGTGTACAGCGCCTCCTTCGTCGGGAAGTGGCGGTAGATCGTGCCCGGACCCACCCCGGCGCGACGGGCGATCTCGTCGATGGGGACGGTCAACCCGTCGACGGCGAACGTCTCGTACGCCACCTCCAGGATGCGGTCGCGGTTGCGCGCGGCGTCCGCCCGTAGCGGCCGCTCCCCCGCCGCGTTCCCGGCCATTTCGCTCCGATCTGTCAGGAATCCTTGAAACGGAGCGCACGTTCCGTATAGTGACTGTCAACCGGAGCGTCCGTTCCGCTTACATTGTAGGAGAACCCGATGACCAGATGGACCACCGCCGACATCCCCGCCCAGTCCGGTCGCACCGCCGTCGTCACGGGAGCCAACACCGGCCTCGGCCTCGCCACCGCGAAGGCGCTCGCCGAACGTGGCGCCCACGTCGTGCTCGCGGTTCGCGACACCGAGAAGGGCAAACGCGCCGCCGACGAGATCGCCGCCGCCCACCCGGCGGCCGCGGTGCGCGTGCAGAGCCTCGACCTCGGGTCGCTGCGCTCGGTACGCGACGCCGCTGAGGCGCTCAAGGCCGAGTTCCCCCGCATCGACCTGTTGATCAACAACGCCGGGGTGATGTATCCGCCGAAGCAGACCACCGAGGACGGTTTCGAGCTGACCTTCGGCACCAACCACCTCGGGCACTTCGCGCTCACCGGGCTGCTGCTCGAGAACCTGCTCGCCGTCCCGGGTTCGCGGGTGGTGACCGTCAGCAGCCAGGGACACCGCATCCAGGCCGCCATCCACTTCGACGATCTGCAGTGGGAGCGCGGCTACAGCCGCGTCGGCGCCTACGGCCAGTCCAAACTGGCAAATCTGCTGTTCACCTACGAACTGCAGCGCCGCCTCGACACCCGCGACACCATCGCGGTCGCCGCCCACCCCGGGATCTCCAACACCGAACTCATGCGGCACCTGCATCTGCCGTCCCCGTTCAACCCGCTGATCGGCCTGGTCACCCAGAGCCCCGCGATGGGAGCGCTGCCGACGCTGCGGGCCGCGACCGATCCTCACGTCCAAGGTGGGCAGTACTACGGTCCCGACGGACTGGGCGAGATCCGTGGCTATCCCAAGCTCATCGAGTCGAGCGCGAAATCGCACGACGTGGCGGTGGCGCGCCGGCTGTGGACGGTGTCCGAACAGCTCACCGGCGTGGTGTTCCCGCTCTAGGCTCGGACCGTGTCGCTGGTCGTGCCGCCGTATCCGCCACCGCGCTACACCGCCGACAAACCGGAGGCGAGCGCGTGGCTCAAACGCGGGGACGAGCCGCCGGACTACGACTCCTTCGGACTCGTCCGGTACCACTACCTGGCCGACCAGAACGCGACCGACGGCGACTACGGCCTCTACCGCGTGCAGATCGCCCCGCGCGGTGGCGGGCCGGGGCCGCACTTCCACCGCGCGATGTCCGAGGCGTTCTTCGTGCTGGACGGCACCATCCGGCTGTACGACGGCGCTGACTGGGTCGACGGACGCCGAAACGACTTCCTGTACGTGCCGCCGGGCGGCGTCCACGGCTTCCGTAACGAGGCCGACGAACCCGCATCGATTCTCATGCTGTTCGCGCCCGGGGCACCGCGTGAGCACTATTTCGAAGGCCTCGCGCAGCTCGGCGACATGACCGACGACGAACGCCGTGAGTGGTTCGTCAACAACGACAACTACTGGGTCGAGTGAGCCAGCCGCGCGGCCAGGTAGGGCGCGGTGCGGCTGCCCTCGGCGCGGCTGACGTCCGCCGGGGTGCCGGCGGCGACCACCTGGCCGCCCGCGGTGCCCGCGCCGGGTCCCAGGTCGACGACCCAGTCCGAGCCCGCGACCATCCGCATGTCGTGTTCGGCGACCACCACGGTGTTACCGGCCTCGACGAGGCGGTGCAACTGCGCGTCGAGCAGGTCCACATCCGACGGGTGCAGCCCGGTGGTGGGTTCGTCGAGCACGTACAGGGTGTGCCCGCGCCGCGGCCGCTGCAGCTCCGAGGCCAGCTTGATGCGCTGCGCCTCCCCGCCGGACAGTTCGGTCGCGGGCTGGCCGAGCCGCAGGTACCCGAGCCCGACCTCGCGCAGCGTCGTCAGACTCCGTGCGGCGCCTGCGATGTCGGCGAGGAACTCCGACGCTTCGTCGACGGTCATCGCGAGCACCTCGGCGATGGTGCGGTCGCGGTATCGCACGGCGAGCGTCGCTTCGTTGTACCGCGCACCGCCGCACGTCGGGCAGACACCGTAAGTGCCTGGCAGGAACAGCAATTCGACGGAGACGAAACCCTCGCCCTGACATGTCGGGCAGCGGCCCTCGGCGACGTTGAACGAGAACCGGCCCGCAGTCCACCCGCGTCGGCGGGCCGCTGGGGTCGCGGCGAACTCCCGCCGGACCGCGTCGAACAACCCGGTGTAGGTGGCCAGCGTGGAGCGCGGGGTGCGGCCGATCGGGCGCTGATCGACGACCACCAACCGGGTGATGGTCTCGACGCCCTCGGCGCTCACCCCGACCGACGCATCGTGGTCGAGGTCGGCGATCTCGGCGTCGGGATCGTCGTCGGCGCTGTCGGACTCCGGCGCGTCCACCGCACGGCCGAGGTGCCGGTTGACCACGTCGCCGAGCACCTTGACCACCAGCGTGGACTTCCCCGAACCCGACACCCCGGTCACCGCGGTGAAGACGCCGAGCGGCAGGTCGACGTCGAGGCCGCGCAGGTTGTGCGATGAGACACCGCGCAGCCGCAACCAGTCCGACGGGGTGCGCGGGGACCGCTTCGCCCGCGGCGCGGCGTCGAAAAGGTATCTGCCGGTGACGGATTCGCCCTCCTCCGCAAGACCGGCGACGGGTCCGCTGTAGACGATCCGGCCGCCGAGCTCACCTGCGCCGGGCCCGACGTCAACGACCCAGTCGGCGCGACGCACGACGTCCATGTCGTGTTCGACGACGAACACCGAATTACCCGCTCTGCGAAGGCGATCCAGCACGTCGAGCAGTGGTTCGGCATCGGCTGGGTGCAGCCCGGCCGACGGTTCGTCGAGGACGTAGAGCACCCCGAACAGGCCGGCGCGCAGTTGGGTGGCCAGGCGCAGGCGCTGCAGTTCACCCGGCGACACAGTGGGGGTACGGCGGTTCAGCGTCAGGTACCCCAGGCCCAGATCGATGAGCACCTGGATCCGGGCCACCAGGTCGGCGGCGATCATCGTGGCCACCTCGGTCTGCTCCCCGGAGGCCGTGGACTCGTAGGCCGCGACGGCGTCGGTGCGCTCCGCGACGGGCTGCAGCGTGGCGGCGAGGTCGGCCAGCGGCATCGCCACGTAGTCGGCGATGGTGCGCCCGGCGAACGTCACCTTCAGCGCCTCCGGCCGCAACCCCGATCCGCCGCACACATCGCATTCGACGGTGTTGACGTACTGCAGCACGCGGCGGCGCATCGTTGCGCTCTGCGAGTTGGCCAGGGTGTGCCGCACGTGGCGTTCGGCGCTGGAGAAGGTCCCGTTGTAGTAGTAGTCGGCGGTGACGGGGTGTTGCCCCGGGTCGATCTCGACGGTCGGCTGCTCGTCGGTGAACAGGATCCAATCCCGGTGCCGTTTCGGCAGTTTGCGCCACGGTTTGTCGATGTCGTAGCCGAGCGTGATGAGGATGTCGCGCAGGTTCTGCCCCTGCCAGGCCCCCGGCCACGCGGCGACGGCGCCCTCCCGGATGGTCAGCGACGGGTCGGGCACCAGGGTCTGCTCGGTCACCTCGTGGAGCCGGCCGAGACCGTGGCACTGCGGGCACGCGCCGACAGCGGTGTTCGGGGAGAACGCATCGGAGTCCAGCCGTTCGGTGGCGCCGCGCGGATAGGTGCCCGCCCGCGAGAACAGCATCCGCAGCAGATTGGACAGCGTCGTGACCGTGCCGACCGTCGACCGCGACGTGGCCGTCCCCCGCCGCTGCTGCAGCGCGACCGCGGGCGGCAGCCCGGTGATGTCGTCGACCTTGGGCGCGCCGGCGGGCAGCAACAGCCGCCGCGCGTACGGTGCGACGGACTCGAAGTACCGGCGTTGCGCCTCGGCGTAGATCGTGCCGAACGCCAGCGACGATTTGCCGGAACCCGAGATCCCGGTGAACGCGACCAGCGCATCCCGCGGTGCGGCAACGTCGACACCCTTGAGGTTGTGCACCCGCGTACCGAACACTCGCACAAACGGGTCGTGCTCGTCGGACGGCGGTGCGGCGGATGCGGTCATGGTGCGAAGCAGGGTACCCACGATACGGCCGTTTGCTGCTTCCACCTGCGCCTCGGCGCGCCGCGGCGGCGTCCGGTCGACGGTCACGGGGCCCGGCCGGACCCTCCCACGCGGGCGACACACCGGATTCCCACGACGCGCCCAGCGGATGTGCGTCGCCGGAATCCGTTGCTTTAGACTGCAGTCCGATCAGTGAGGAGTCTTGGGTGCGGGCATATGCAGCGCCCGACACCCAGGCTTTGCGAGGCTGGCAGCGTCGGGCTTTGGTGCGGTATCTTGCCGCCAAGCCGCGCGACTTCCTGGCCGTCGCGACCCCCGGTGCAGGTAAGACCACGTTTGCCTTGCGCATCGCGGCCGAGCTACTGGCCGACGGGACCGTCGAGCAGGTCACCGTCGTGGTGCCGACCGAACACCTCAAGATCCAGTGGGCGCAGTCGGCCGCGCGCCTGGGCATCGCGCTCGACCCGAAGTTCAGCAACTCGAACTCCCAGACGTCGTCGGACTACCACGGGGTGGCCATCACCTACGCGCAGGTGGCCAGTCACCCGACCCGGCACCGGGTGCGGACGGAGAACCGCAGGACGTTGGTGATCTTCGACGAGATCCACCACGGCGGTGACGCGAAGTCGTGGGGTGAGGCGATGCGGGAGGCGTTCAGCGACGCCACCCGCCGGCTGTCGTTGACCGGCACCCCGTTCCGCAGCGACGACAGCCCGATCCCGTTCGTGTCCTACGTGCCCGACGCCGAGGGTTTGCTGCGCTCGGAGGCCGACCACACCTACGGCTACTCCGACGCGCTGGCCGACGGGGTGGTCCGCCCGGTCATCTTCCTGGCCTACTCGGGTGAGGCGCGGTGGCGCAGCAGCGCCGGTGAGGAGCACGCGGCCCGCCTGGGCGAACCCCTGAACGCCGAGCAGACCGCCCGGGCGTGGCGCACCGTGCTCGACGCGAACGGCGAGTGGATTCCCGCGGTGCTCAAGGCCGCCGACACCCGGCTGCGCCAGCTGCGCGAAGGCGGTATCCCGGACGCCGGGGCGATGATCATCGCCACCGATCAGACCGCCGCCCGGGCGTACGCGAAGCTGCTGACGAAGATGACCGGCGAGGAGCCGACGGTCGTGCTCTCCGACGATCCGGGCGCCTCGGCGCGGATCGCCGAGTACTCGGCCGGGACCAGTCCGTGGCTGGTCGCGGTCCGAATGGTGTCCGAGGGCGTCGACGTGCCGCGTCTCGCGGTCGGGGTGTACGCCACCAGCGCCTCGACCCCGTTGTTCTTCGCGCAGGCGATCGGCCGCTTCGTGCGGTCGCGGCGACCCGGCGAGACCGCCAGCATTTTCGTCCCCTCGGTGCCCACGCTGCTCGACCTCGCCAGCCAGATGGAGGCCCAGCGCGACCATGTGCTCGGCAAACCCCATCGGGAGTCCATGGGCGACGAGGAACTCGTCGAACGCCGCCGCACCGAGCCCTCCGAGGAGGATCGCGGATTCGAATCCCTCGGCGCCAGCGCCGAACTGGACCAGGTCATCTTCGACGGGGCGTCGTTCGGCACCGCCACCCCCGCGGGCAGCGACGAGGAGGCCGACTACCTCGGGATTCCCGGGCTCCTGGACGCCGAACAGATGCGGGATCTGTTGCGGCGCAGGCAGGAAGAACAGCTGACCCGGCGCACCGCATCCGGTGAGCCGCCACCGGTGACGCCCTACGGTCAGCTCCGCGAACTGCGCCAGGAGCTCAACACGCTGGTCTCGCTGGCCCACCACCGGCTCAACAAACCGCACGGGTGGATCCACAACGAATTACGCCGCATCTGTGGCGGCCCACCGGTGGCCGCAGCGACGTCGGATCAGTTGCAGGCCCGCATCAAGGCGGTCCGCACCCTCAAGGCGTGAGGGCCCCACGCCTTTTGATCACGTAAGCACTGCGCTTCATGAGCGCTGTGACCGGGCGGTTCGCGAATTACAGTCGGTGTACACACAGACGGGGGTCGCGATGTTGTTCGTTGTCCGCACGGGGTACCGGCGATGGTCACGCTCGGCGAGTTCTCCCGCCTAGTCACCGCGATCCACGACGCGGCGGTCACCCCGGCGCAGTGGGTGAACGCGATGGACGAGGTGCGGCACTCCCTCAACGCGATCACCGGAGCCATGCTGATCGCCGAGGATGTCGGGCGCTCCGCCGAAAGGGCCAGCTTGCCGCCGGACGCCCACCGCACCTATCGCGAGTACTACCACCAGATCGACTATGTGCTCGAAGCCGTCGAACGCGGTCCGGTCGGGCACATCCACGGAGGTCGTCAACTCATCGACATCGACCCGAAGTCCGAGTTCAACAACGACTGGGTCGCCCCAAACCACATGGACGACGGTCTGTTCGTCCGGTTGACCGCCAGCGACCACCCGGCGTGCTTCATCCTCGCCGATCCGCGCCGCGACGAACCGTTCGTCACCACCGAACGCGCGGAACTCACCGCGGCCCTCATCCCCCACTTCCAACACGCCCTGCGCACCGAGAAACACCTCGAAGACCTCAAGCGCGACGCCGCCGATCTCGCCGGGGCCATCGACAGCATGCGTCAGGCCGTGCTCGTGGTGGGCGCGAACAGCATTGTGCTGCACTGCAATCTGGCCGGCGACGGGCTGCTGCACCAGGCCGACGGGCTCAAGGTGCGCGGCGGCAAGCTGTGCGCGTTGCGGCCCGATGTGGACTGTGCGCTGCAGCGCGCGGTGGCCGATGCGCTCGGGCACAACGAAACGGGCGCGCGCAGCGGCACCTCGGTGCTGTGCCCACGGCCCTCAGGCGGGCGCGCGTACGTCGCGCACGCATTCCCGTTTCCGAACCGGGACCACCACGGCGAAGGTGAGCCAAGGGCGCTGCTCGTGGTCGTCGACCCGGACAACCGACCACAGCCACCGAAGGCCATGCTGCGCAACCTGTTCGGGCTCACCAACGGCGAGGCCGACGTCGCGTTGCGGGTGGCCAACGGTCAGGGGCTGGCACCGATCTCCGAGGAACTGTCGGTGTCGGTCGCCACCGTGAAGACCCACCTGCAGCACGTCTTCGACAAGACCGACACCCACCGGCAGGCCGAACTGGTCCGCCTTCTCACCGCCCTGTTGCCGTGAGTGCCGCTTCAGCGGCCGCACCCGTGGCCGCCCGGCGGCGCTGACCGCGGATCACCCGCGCCACGAACGCCGGGTGCATCAACTGTGCGGGCGGGGCGAGCATCCCCACCACTCGGAGGAAGTCGCGGGTCACCAGGGCGTCGACCTCGGCGGCCCGCAGCACGCGGTCGGTGTAGAGATTCGTCATCCGCATCGACAACGACTGCCGCCCCGGCACCTCGGGCAGCGCGAGGTCGCTGCCGACCGCCGTCTGCCACGCCACCCGGATCGATTTGGCCGCGGTGCGGTGGAAGCGGTGCGGCAGATCGGCGTCGCCTGAGCGCAGGCAGTCTCCGAGCACCGTCGCCTCGATCGCCGCGATCGTCATGCCCTGCCCGTAGATCGGATTGAAACTGCACGCCGCGTCCCCGACCACCACGAATCCGTCGGGCATCCGCTTCATCTTGTCGTAGCGCCGCCAGCGGTTACTCGGATACTGGTGCACCGCCACCGGGCCCAGCGGTTCGGCCGCCCTGGCGGCGGCGAGCGCATAGGCGGGAGCGATACCCTCGCCGAAGTCGAGCAGTTCGGCAGCTGTGGTCGGTGGCCGGATCGCCCCCAGGGTTCCAGCGGCGATCAACCAGACGTCCCCCTCACAGCGGAACATGACGAATCCCCGCGGCCGTCCGGGTTCGAACATCCGAACGATCATGTTCTCCCGCAACCCCTCCTGCGGGAGACGCACCGGCATGCTCGCGTACGCGACTCTGATCGTCAGCTCCTCGACCTCCGGTCGTCCGTAGCCCAGTTCGGCGAGGAAGGCAGGTGTGCGCGAGCCGCGTCCCGACGCGTCGACGACCAGATCGGCCGCGAGTTGCGTTGAGGCATCCTCTTTTCCGCTGACCACCACGCCGGTGACCCGCGACCCCTCCGTCATCAAGGTGTCGACGTGGCGGCCGTCCAGGATCGTCACCTCGGGAAGCGCACGCACCCGGCGCCGCACGAGGTGTTCGAGCAGCGGCCGGCTCGAATAGTGCTGAACGAGGCTTTCGGGTTCGGGCATCCTGCCGGTGCGCAGGAGGTTATGGCCGCCGAAGCTGATGTCGAACCGCGACATGTCCCCGTCATCCCAGCGGTGTGCGCCCTCGGCGACCAGTTCGTCGAGGAAGCCCGGGAAGAGGTCATCGAGGATCACGGCGCAGCGGGCGAGCAGGGCGTGCGGCTGGCAGCCCTGCGGCACACCGCGACGGGCCACCGGTTCGTCGACCAGGGTGTCGCGTTCGATGACGGTGACCCTGTCGTAATGGTCGGTGAGAACGCGGGCCGCCAGCAGACCGGCCATACTCGCCCCGCAGACCACCGCATGCTGACCGATTCTCGGCATCGATCGCTCCTCCCTGATCGGCGTCAGGGTTCAACCCAACCATCAGCAAAGGGTTCCGCGCCTCAACCGAACGGTTGAGATCCTCTCGCGCAGCCGGAATGGTCGCGGGCGCTACAACCCGAGCAGATTCGGCAAATCGGCGACGGAATCGATGACGTGGTTCGGCTGCATCGCGAATTCGTCTGCGGCCCAACGGTCCAGGGTGTCCTGCCGGAACTTCCCGGTGCGCACCAGCACGCCGGTCATCCCGACCACCTGACCGGCCAGCACGTCGTTGTTCAAATCGTCACCGACCATGTACATCTCGTCAGGGTCGACGCCGAGGCGGCCCGCGGCGGCCAGGAACCCCTCGGGTGCGGGTTTGCCGACCGCGGTCGCCTTGCGGCCCGAGGTCTCCTCCATCCCGATCAGGTACATGCCGGTGTCGATCCGCAGACCGTGGTCGGTGGTCCACGACGTGCTGCGGTGCATCGCGACCACCGGAACACCCCGGGCCATCCAGTCGTAGACCCAACTGAGGGTGAGGTGGTCGTATTCGCGGCCCGCGCCGCCGAGCAGTACGACGTCCGGGGTCTCGGGAATGTGGTCCGGGCCGTACTCGCCGGAGTACACCAGGTCGACCCCGGTCATGTCCTCGCCGATGCGGCCGCTGTTGACGAGGAAGCAGCGGGCGCCGGGGTATCGGTCGCGGACGTATTCGGCGGTCAGCACCGCCGCGGTGATCACCTCGTCGGCGGTGACGTCCATTCCGGCGTCGGTGAGCAGGTCCGCGATCTGCGTGCGGGTCTTGGTGGTGGTGTTGGTCAGATACGACCGGGCGACCTGGTGGTCGGCGAGCACCCGCAACGTCTCGGCGGCGCCGTCGATGGGGCGCCACGACGTCACCAGCACACCATCGATGTCGAACAGGACTGCACCGATTGCCATGCGCCGACAGTAAACCGCCGGGTACGACGCGCAACTCGGACCCGGCTAACGCCGCGCCCACGGCAGTTCGGCCACCCACGGGGACGCCGCGGCGGCAACCGACCACGCCACGTCGGCGGGGACGTCGATGACCCGGTAGGCCTTGGTGCCCGCGGCGGTGGCGGCGATCAGCGTCGCCACCCCTGCGCGCCGCTGGAAGAACGTCTGCCGCACGGTCCATCCGATGATCCCGGGCCCGGCGATGCAGTCCCGGCGCCGTTCGAGGCTGCCCGCACCGGCGACCAGCCAGCCGTCGCCCGCCCGGTGCCCGAGCGAGCGCACCCGGTCGGCCGCCAGCAGCGCACAGCACACGGTCAGCACCACCCACACCGCCCACAGCCAGACCGGCGCCGCCGCCATGACCGACGCCACCACCAGCGCGACGGCCGCCACCGCGGGTACGGCCAGCGCCCTGGTCCACCGCCTCCGGGCCGCGGCGGGGCCGTGCGTGCGCAGCGGTCCGCTGACCTCGGCGTCGCGGCCGATCAGGTCGCGCAGCACAGCCCGCACCGTCGGCGCCGGGCACGGCGGCAACAGCAGCGACGCCTCGCCCGCACCGCCCACCCCGGTCATCACCGCATCGAGTCGCGCCCCGCCGAAGGCGCGTACGAGCAGCGGTTCCCGCAGAGTGCCGCCGCGCAACCGGCGCATGTCGTAGGTGTGTTCCTGCCGCCGGAGCAAACCGTACTCGAGGTGCAGGACGTCCGCGTCCCTGGCCAACAGGAGGTTGCCGTAGGTCAGCAGCGACCGCAGCACCGACAGCACCACCGACGCGATCAGCACGCCGAGCGCGGTCACGGCGAGGACGGCGGTCACCCCGAACCGCTCGGCCACCTCACGGCCGCCCGAGGACAGCTCCGAATTCCGCAGCAGCGCACCGGCCCCCGCCTGGTACAGCAGACCCGCCGCCGCCACGATCATCGCCAGCCCGGTGAAGCTCAGCGGGCTGTACCGCAGCCACGCCGGCTGCCACCGCGCCAGCACCCGCCCCCGCGCTGCCTGCTCCGCCACGGCGTTCGGCATGCCCGACAACAACTCCGCCCGCAGCCGCGGCACCTGTTCGGCCGGTACGGCGTCGAGCGCGAACGCGGTGTCCCCCTGCGCCGCCTGACCCGTGCTCACCCGCACCACGGTCAGCCCGAGCATCCGGTGCAGCAGCCGCGCCTCGGTCGACACCGAACGAATCCTGTTGCGCGGCAACGACAGCACGCGGCGCTGCAGGACCCCCGCACGCAGCTGCACCTCCTCGGCATCGATGCGGTAGGTGGTGGTGAACCAGCGCGCGACCCCCAGTGCGACCGTGGCGACCAGCGCGGCGACCGCCCACAGCGGGTTGCCCGTCGCCGAACCCACCACCACCGACCCGATGAGCACGGGCACCTGCCGCAGCACCTCGTGCACCGGGTGGACCAGCAGCATGCGCGGACTCAGCCGCTGCCACTGCATATCCGGTGCGGTCACGTCGCATCCTGTTCGCCGAGCGCCGCGATATCGGTCAGCTGCGCCACCACCTGTTCGGCCACCGCGGCGTCAAGGGCGACGATCCGCACCGCACCCGCCGACGACGCCGTCGTCACCGTCACGGTGGCCAGACCGAACAGCCGGTCCAGCGGCCCATGCAGCGTGTCGACGGTCTGCACCCGGGAGATCGGCGCGATCCGGCGTTCCTGCACCAGCCATCCGGTGCGGGTGTAGACCGCCTGCATGTCGATCGCCCAGCGGTGCACCCGATACCGCCACACCGGGACGACGCCGACGAACAGCGCGAGGCCGGCCACCGTGGCCACCGCCGCGGCGGCGTGCGCCCACCCCGGCCGCGGATCGACGGCCCACCACGCGATCTGCGCCACCGCGGCCACCAGCCAGGGCACCGCTGCCGAAACCGCCCACAGCAGGGGCGCCTTCGCGCTCGGACGGTTGGGCGGATCGGTCAGGATGACACTGTCCATGCTTCGAGCATGGCCCATCTCGGTAGGGTTTCTCCCATGACCACATGGACTGCGACCGACGTTCCCGACCAGGAGGGCCGTGTCGCGGTCATTACCGGCGCCAACACCGGGATCGGCTACGAGGCGGCCGCGGTACTGGCGGGCAAGGGCGCCCACGTGGTGCTCGCGGTGCGCAACACCGACAAGGGCCGTGCGGCGGCCGAACGCATCCGGGCCGCAACGCCGCACGCCGACGTGACGGTCCGCGAACTCGACCTGACGTCGCTGGACAGCATCCGCGCGGCATCCGACGAGCTGCGCGCCGACTATCCGCGCATCGACCTGCTCATCAACAACGCCGGGGTGATGATGACCCCCAAGGGCGTCACCAAGGACGGTTTCGAACTGCAGCTGGGCACCAACCACCTCGGCCACTTCGCGCTGACCGGACAGCTGCTCGACAACCTGCTGCCGGTCGAGGGTTCGCGGGTGGTGACGATCAGCAGCAACGCCCACAAGATGGGGCGGATCAACTTCGACGATCTGCAGTCCGAACGCGGCTACAGCCGGACCAACGCCTACGGCCAGGCCAAACTCGCCAACCTGCTGTTCACCTATGAACTCGACCGCAGGCTCACGGCCAAGGGTGCGCCCACCATCGCCGTCGCCGCCCATCCCGGCACCTCGAGTACGGAGCTGACCCGCAATCTGTGGCCGGTGGCGCGGATGCCCATCGAACTGGTGTGGGGGCTGATCTCGCAGTCGCCCGAGATGGGGGCGCTGCCGACGCTGCGCGCGGCGACCGATCCGGCGGTGCGCGGCGGCCAGTACTACGGCCCCAGCGGCGTCGGCGAACAGCGCGGGCACCCCAAACTCGTGGGCTCGTCCGGCCGTTCGCGCGACGAGGCCGTCGCGCGCCGGCTCTGGACGGTGTCCGAGGAACTCACCGGCGTCACGTTCCCGGTGTAGCGATGCGGACCGTCGAAGAGCACCAGCGGGTGGTCGCCGGGCTGATCGAACGCCGCCCGGCCGTCCGGCTGCCGATCGCCGACACCCTCGGGCTGACGTTGGCCGAGGACATCGTCGCGCCGCTGTCGCTGCCGGGTTTCGACAACTCCGCGATGGACGGCTACGCCGTCGTCGCCGAGGACGTCGCGGACGCGACCGCCGACCGGCCGGTGCTGCTGCCGGTCGCCGAGGACATCCCCGCCGGGCGCACCGATCCGCTGGTGCTGCACCCGGGGACGGCGCACCGCATCATGACCGGCGCACCGCTGCCCCGCGGCGCGACCGCCGTCGTCCCGGTGGAGGCGACGAACGCGGCCATCGACACCGTCGAGATCCGCGCCGCCGTACGGCCCGGCCAACATGTCCGGACCGCCGGGGAGGACGTCACCGCGGGCACCACGGTGCTGCGCGCGGGCGTCACGCTGACCCCGGCGGCGCTGGGTCTGGCGGCCGCGCTCGGACTCGGTGAGCTCTCGGTGGTGCCCCGGCTGCGGGTGCTGGTCATGTCGACGGGCACCGAACTCGTCGCCCCCGGCACGCCGCTGCAGCCCGGGCAGATCTACGAGTCCAACGCCGTGATGCTGGCCGCCGCGGTGCGCGAGGCCGGCGGTGAGGTCGTCGCCTCCCCGATGTGCGGGGACGACGTCGGCCTGTTCCGGGCGGCGCTGGACCGACACGCCGGGACGGCCGATCTGATCATCACCACCGGCGGGGTGAGCGCCGGTGCGTACGAGGTCGTCAAGGACACCCTCGGCGGCTCCGGTGAGGTCGAATTCGCCAAGGTCGCCATGCAACCCGGCATGCCGCAGGGCGCGGGGCGCGTGGGCGGGACGCCGGTGGTCACGCTGCCCGGGAACCCGGTCAGCGCGCTGGTCTCGTTCGAGGTGTTCCTGCGGGCGCCGCTGCGCGCCGCGATGGGTGTCCCGACACCGCAGCGGCCGCGCCGCAGCGCCGTGCTCACCGAGAACCTCACCTCGCCGCGCGGTAAGCGCCAGTTCCGCCGCGGGGTGTTCGACGCGACCACCGACGAGGTGATGAGCTACGGCCCGCCGGCCTCGCATCACCTGCGCTGGCTGGCGTCGGCGAACTGTCTCCTCGAGATCGCCGAGGACGTCACCGAGCTGCCTGCCGGGACGCGACTCGACGTCTGGGACCTCGGCTAGCTCGTCCGCACGTAGAATCCAGCCGATGGCCAGACGCCCCCGCACCGACGACCTGCAATCCGGCCCAGAGCGGTTCATGGCGCTGGTGAAGACCACCGTGCCGCCGGTGCACCCGGCCGGGCTGCCGTTCATCGGCGCCGGGCTGGCACTCGCCGCCGCCGGCCGCCGCAACCGCTGGGTACGTGGCGCGGGGCTACTCGCCGCAGGCGCCAACGCCGCGTTCTTCCGGCATCCGCCCCGCGTGCCACCGGTGCGGCCGGGCGTCGTGGTGGCCCCCGCCGACGGGCTGATCTGCCTGGTCGAGGAGGCCGTACCGCCCGCCGAACTCGGCCTGCCCGCGCGGCCGGTGCCTCGGGTCAGCATCTTCTTGTCGATCTTCGACGCGCACGTCCAGCGCATCCCGATCAGCGGTGAGGTGGTGGCCGTCGAGCACCGCCCCGGACTGTTCGGGTCGGCCGAACTGGCCGCCGCCAGCGAGGACAACGAGCGCAACAGCGTGGTCATCCGCACCCCGTCGGGCGCCGAGGTGATCGCCGTGCAGATCGCGGGACTGGTCGCGCGCCGCATCGTGTGCGAACTGAGCGCCGGCGACAAGGTGACGATCGGCGACACCTACGGGTTGATCCGCTACGGCTCGCGGCTGGACACCTACCTGCCCGAGGGCACCGAGATCAAAGTGCTGCCGGGGCAGCGCGCGGTCGGGGGCGAGACGATCCTCGCGGAGCTGTCGTGATCCAGCCCCGCATCCGCCGAAGCGTCGTCAGCCTGCGCCTGCTGCCGAGCGCGATGACCGTCGCGGCGATCTGCCTGGGCCTGTCCTCGGTCAAGTTCGCGCTCGACGACCGGCCGACCGAGGCGATGGCGTTCCTCGCGATCGCCGCGATCCTCGACGCCCTCGACGGCCGCACCGCCCGCATGCTCAATGCCACCTCGAAGATGGGCGAGGAGATCGACTCGCTCGCCGACGCCGTGAACTTCGGTGTCGCGCCGGCGTTCATCGTCTACGGCACATTGCTGTCGCAATCGCGGATCGGCTGGATCGTGGTGCTGCTCTACGCGGTGTGCATCGTGCTGCGGCTGGCCCGGTTCAATGCCATGCTCGCCGAGGACCTGCCCGCCTACACCAAGGAGTTCTTCGTCGGGATGCCCGCGCCCGCGGGCGCGATCGGGGCGATCGGCCCGCTGGCGGCGAAGATGCAGTTCGGCGAGGGCTGGTGGACCTCGGAGATCGCGGTCGTCGTCTGGATGATCGGCGTCTCGCTGCTGGTGGTCAGCACGATCCCGATGCGCAAGATCCACACGTTCTCGGTGTCGCCGAACATGGTCGCGCCCCTGCTGGCGCTGCTGGCGATCGGCGTGGCCGCCTCGATCCTCTACGGCTACATGGTGATCCTGCTGATCATCCTGGCCTACGTGCTGCACATCCCGTTCGCGGTGCGGACCAACCGCTGGCTGGCCGCCCACCCGGAGACGTGGGAGGACAAACCGCGCCAGCGCCGGGCGATCCGCCGCGCCACCCGACGCGAAGTCCGCCAGATCCGGCGCACCCAGCCGCACCGCCGCTCGGTCGCGCGGCTGGGGCTGCGCAAACCCGGCAGGTGACATGACCGAAGCCGACGTGTACGCCGACGAACCCAACCTGAGCCATCTGCGGCTCACCGCGCGGCTGAACACGTCCGCGCTGGACGCCAGGCGCGGGGTGGTGCGGCTGCATCCCGAGGTCATCGCCGCACTCGGCATCCGCGAGTGGGATGCGGTGTCGCTCGTCGGCTCCCGCACCACCGCCGCCGTCGTCGGCACCGCCCCGCCGGGCACCCCGACCGGCACCGCGCTGCTCGACGACGTGACGCTGTCCAACGCGGGGCTGCGGGAGAACAGCACGGTCCTCGTGGCGCCGGTAACCGTCTACGGGGCGCGGTCGGTGACGGTGTCGGGGTCCAGGCTGGCCACCAACTCGATCTCCCCGGCGACACTGCGGCAGGCGCTGCTGGGCAAGGTGATGTCCGTCGGGGACACGGTGTCGCTGCTCCCCCGCGACCTCGGTCCCGGCACGTCGACATCCGCGGCGACCACCGCGCTGGCGTCGTCGGTCGGGATCACCTGGACCTCCGAACTGCTCACCGTCACCGGCGTCGACCCCAGCGGAACCGTGAGCGTGCAACCCAATTCGTCGGTCACCTGGGGGGACGGGCCAGTGCCCGGGCCCATGGAAAGCTCAGACGCGACGGTGAGCGCACCGATCGGGGAGGCCACCGTCACCCCACCGTCGACCGAACGGCCCGCGATCACGTTCGACGACCTCAAGGGCAGTCACACCCAGGCCGGCCGGCTCACCGAATGGCTCAAGCTCTCGCTCGACGAACCGTCGTTGCTCGAAAAACTCGGCGCCACGGCCAATCTCGGTGTTCTGGTGTCGGGTCCCGCCGGGGTCGGCAAAGCCACCCTGGTCCGGACGGTCTGCGCGCAGCGCAGGCTCGTCGAACTCGACGGTCCGGAGGTGGGCGCCCTGCACGCCGAGGACCGGTTGAGGAGGGTGTCGGCGGCGGTCTCGACGGTGCGCGACGGCGGCGGCGTGCTGCTCATCACCGACATCGACGCGCTGCTGCCCGCGACCGCCGAACCGGTCGGCACGCTGATCCTCACCGAACTGCGCACGGCGGTCGCCACTCCCGGTGTTGCGTTCGTCGCGACGTCGGCCCGGCCCGACAACATCGATGCCCGGCTGCGCGAACCCGACCTCTGCGATCGCGAACTCGGGTTGAGCCTGCCCGACGGCGCCACCCGCAAGGCACTACTGGAGGTGCTGCTGCGCGACGTTCCCGCCGACGATCTGCAACTCGACGAAATCGCCGGGCGCACACCGGGTTTTGTGGTCGCCGATCTGTGCGCACTGATCCGTGAGGCGGCGCTGCGCGCGGCGGCGCGGGCCAGCGCCGACGGCGCACCCCCGAAGCTCACCCAGGCCGATCTCACCGGCGCGCTGACCGTGATCCGCCCACTGTCCCGGTCGGCCACCGAGGAGGTCTCGGTGGGCTCGGTGACGCTCGAGGACGTCGGCGACATGGCCGCGACCAAACAGGCGCTGACCGAGACGGTGCTGTGGCCACTGCAACACCCCGACACCTTCGAACGGCTCGGCATCGAACCCCCGCGCGGTGTGCTGCTGTACGGCCCGCCGGGCTGCGGGAAGACGTTCGTGGTGCGCGCACTGGCGAGTTCGGGGCGGCTGTCGGTGCACGCCGTCAAGGGCGCCGAGCTGATGGACAAGTGGGTCGGCGCATCGGAGAAGGCGGTGCGTGAACTGTTCCGGCGCGCTCGTGACTCGGCGCCGTCGCTGGTGTTCCTCGACGAGATCGACGCGCTGGCCCCCCGGCGCGGGCAGAGCACCGACTCCGGCGTGACCGACCGGGTCGTCGCGTCGCTGCTGACCGAACTCGACGGCATCGAACCCATGCGCAACGTCGTGGTGCTCGGGGCCACCAACCGGCCCGACCTCATCGACCCCGCACTGCTGCGGCCCGGCCGGCTCGAGCGGCAGGTGTTCGTCGAACCGCCGGACGCCGAGGCGCGCCGCGAGATCCTGCGCACAGCAGGCAAATCGGTGCCGCTGGCGGACGACGTCGACCTCGACGCGCTGGCCGCCGGACTCGACGGCTACAGCGCCGCCGACTGTGTGGCCCTGCTGCGCGAGGCGGCGATGACGGCGATGCGGCGCTCGATCGACGCCGCGGACGTCACCGCCGCCGACGTGGAGGCCGCCCGGCAGGCGGTGCGTCCGTCGCTGGATCCGATGCAGGTCGACGCGCTGCGCGCCTTCGCCGATAAATCTTGACAGTGCCTAGTTGCGGTGGGACAGTCGAGACATCGAACTAGCCACTGCCTAGATCACTCGGGAGGCACGATGACCGTCCCCATCGCGGTCCGCGTCGGCGACGACGACCGCACCCGCACCGCGACCCTGCTCGGCCTCGCGCTGACCCAGGGCTACCTCGACCTACCCGCCTACGAACAGCGCATGGAGTCGGCGTACACCGCTCAGACCACCACCGAACTGCAGGCGCTGACCGCGGATCTCCCGGTCGCGACCCTGCGGCGCAACGATCCCGCACGGCAGGCGCAACGCCGCCGCGCCGCCCGCCGCAGCGTGCAGTGGCATCTGGCCGGCTACCTGACCATGGTCGTCATCGTGCTGACGGTGTGGCTGGCCGTCGGACTGACCGCAGGGTCCTGGTACTTCTGGCCGGTCTGGCCGATCCTCGGCGCGGGACTCGGCCTGCTGGGCCATGCCGTCCCGATGCGCTACGTCGGCGGATCGGTATGCGGGAGGCTCACGGCTCGATCAGCCCCGCCCGGATGGCGTATCGGGTGAGCGCCAGGCGGTCCCGCAGGCCCAGCTTGGCCAGGATGTTGGCCCGGTGCCGGTCGACGGTCTTGGCGCTGATGCTCAGCGTGCCCGCGATCTCCCGCGTCGAATAACCCTCGGCGATCAGCTTGAGCACCTCCTCCTCGCGCGGCGTGAGGATCGTCTCGGGCAACTCGTCGCCACTGCGCGCCCGGTGCAGGTACTCGCGGATCAGCGCGGTGACCGCCCCGGCGTAGAGGAACGGTTCCCCGCGCAGCGTGGCCCGGCACGCCGCCAGCAGATCGCGGTCGGCGACGGATTTGAGCACGTATCCCGACGCCCCGGCCTTGAGCGCCTCGAAGAAGTACTGCTCGTTGTCGTGCATCGACAGGATCAGGATCCGCACGTTCGGATGCATGCGGCTGATCTCGCGGGCGGCCTGCAGCCCGGTCATCCGCGGCATCGCGATGTCGAGGATCGCCAGTTCGGCCGGGGTGCCCTCGAGCGCCTCCAGCGCCTCGTGCCCGTCGGCGGCCTCGGCCACCACCTGCAGATCGGGTTCGGCGTCGATGATCAGCCGCAGTCCGCTGCGCACCAGCGCATGGTCGTCGGCCAGCAGGATCCGGGCGGGAGTCATGACCCCTCCCGGTAGGGGATCGTCAACCGCACTTCGGTGCCCTCCCCCGGCGGCGACGCGATCGCCAGCACGGCGTCGACCAGCAGTGCACGTTCGCGCATCCCGCTGATCCCCGCACCCTCCCCGGCCGCACCCGCACCGCCCTTACCGTCGTCGGCGATGCGCAGCGTCACCTGATCCCCTGCGACGTGCAGGTCGACCCACACCTTGCCCGCCTCGGCGTGGCGGGCGATGTTGGTCAGGGACTCCTGGGCGACGCGGTAGCAGACCAGTTCGACGTCGGGGGCCAGCCGGGCGGTCGGCAGCGCGACGTGTTTGACCACCGGCAGCCCGGTGGCCTGCGCGAAATCGCTGCACAGCGCGTTGATCGCGCTCTGCAGCCCCAGATCCTCGAGCGCGTCGGGCCGCAGCCGGCGCGCGATGTCGCGCACCTCGTCGAGGCTCGCCCGCACGGTCTCCTGGGTGAGCTCCAACTCGCCGCGGATCTCGGCGGGCGCCCGGTCCACCGCACGTTTGAGCGTCAGCAGCGCGACCGTCAGCGTCTGCCCGATCTCGTCGTGCAACTCCCTGGCGATGCGCTGCCGTTCGTTCTCCTGCGCGGCCAGGGCGGACGCACTGGCCGTGGTCCGCTCGGTCTCCAACCGGTCGAGCATCCTGTTGAACGACTCGATCACCTCCTGCAGGTCACCGCTGCCCCGGCCGTCGACGCGGTCGCTGCGCCGCGGCGGGTCGACCCGCCGCATCGAGGCGGCGAGGCGGTCCAGCGGGGCGAGGCTCGAACGCAGCAGGAAAGCGTTGGTGGCCAACATGATCGCCAACCCGACGAGCAGGACCGGGATCTCGGTGAGCCGGATGCGCGAGGACACCGTGGCGGGTGACAGGGCCAGGATCAGGGTTCCGAGCGTGAAGATGAGGCCGTTGATCAGGAAGACCCGGCGAAACAGTGCGGCCGCGGGGGTGCGCGCCCGATTCATACCAACAGCGTGGCGTTCCCATCGGCCGATGTCCATACACGCCGCCACCCCCGCGAAATGGGTGTCAGCCCCGATGGTGCCGGGCCCCTTCGGCGTGAACGCTGGAGATGACCTGCAAGGAGCTGCGATGCACATCGATCGGACGACGGTGCCCGGCAGCGGGACGCTGCACCACATCGTCACCCGCGGTGGCATTCGGCTGGCCGTTCTGGTCGGCCGTGACGGCGACCGTCAGGTGTTCGTCTACGACGACGCGAAGGACGAACCCGCGACGGAGGTCTTGCTCGCTCCTGACGAAGCCGACGGGCTGGCCGAGATCCTGCACAGCCGACCGATCGCCGATCGGGTCCGGACGCTGGAACGTCGGGTCGACGCATTGATCGGAGAACGGGGATCATGACGGTAACGGCAGCCACCCGATGGAATGAAATCGCCATGCAAGCACATGAGATCGCGGTGTCGCCCCCGACCGTCCGCATGGACGACCCGGTGTCCAAGGCGGTGCAGCTGATGGTCGTCAACCGGTTGCCGGGCCTCGTCGTCGTCGACGACGCCGGCCGCCCGGTCGCGGTGCTGCCCGGCACCCAGGTGCTGCGGCTGACCATCCCCGAGACCTACCGCGACGATCCGGCCCTGGTCCGCACCGTCGACGAGATCCACGCCGACCTGTTCTGGCACGGGCCGGGACGTCTCACCGTCGGCGACTGCCTGCCCACGCCCGTCGCCAAGCCCGCGACCGTGGCACCCGACGCCACCCTGCTCGAGGTCGCGACCGTGATGGCGACCAAGCGCAGCCCGCTCATCGCGATCGTCGACAGCGCCGGCCGCCTGACCGGTGCGGTGACCCTCGAACGGTTGCTGACCAGTCTGGCTGTCGCGGGTCCGGGCGACTGACCCTGAGCCCGGCGAGCACGTGTCAGCAGCTCCGACCGTGATGTCCTCGCTGGCCCCGCTGCTCGCCCTGGCGATCTTCGTCGTCGCCTTCTTCTTCATCGCCACCGAACGGGCGGACAAGGTCAAGACCGTGCTGGTCGCCGCCGGGCTGATGGCGCTGCTCGGGCTGATCCCCGGCGAGCAGGTGTTCTACTCCGAACACGAGGGCATCGACTGGAACGTCATCTTCCTGCTGCTCGGGATGATGGTCATCGTCGGCGTCGTCAAGCAGACCGGCCTGTTCGACTTCCTGGCGATCTGGGCCGCCAAACGCTCACGCGGTAGCCCGTACCGGCTGATGGTCATGCTGATGTTGATCACCGCGCTCGCGTCGCCGGTGCTCGACAACGTCACGATCATCCTGTTGATCGCACCGGTCACGCTGGTCATCTGCGACCGGCTGCGGATCGCGCCGCAGCCGTACCTGATCGCCGAGGTGCTGGCGTCGAACATCGGCGGTGCGGCCACCCTGATCGGCGACCCGCCCAACATCATCATCGGCAGCCGGGCCGGCCTGACGTTCAACGACTTCCTCATCCACATGGCGCCGATCGTGGCGCTGATCTTCATCTTGTTCGTGGTCTTCACGCGGTTCCTCTTCCGCAAAGACCTGCGCGACGGGGCCATGCACACCGACGAGGTGATGGCCCTGCAGGAGCGCCGGGCCATCAAGGACACCAGGCTGCTGGTCCGGTCGCTGCTCGTGCTGAACGTCGTCATCGTCGGGTTCGCGCTGCACTCGGTGCTGCACGTGGCCCCGTCGGTGGTGGCGTTGCTCGGGGCGGGCGCGATGCTGCTCGTCACCGACATCGACGTGGCCGAGGTGCTGCCCGAGGTGGAGTGGCCGACGCTGGTGTTCTTCATGGGCCTGTTCGTGATGGTGGCCGGGCTGACCCACACCGGGGTGATCGGCGCGCTGGGGTCGGTGGCCGAGTCGGCGTTCGGGGACAACTGGTTGGGTGCGGCGACGGCACTGCTGTTCGGCTCGTCGATCTTCGGGGCGTTCGTCGACAACATCCCCTACACCGCGACCATGACGCCGGTCGTCGAGTCGATGGTGGGTCAGACCCCCGACCCCGTCACCGGTCAGGCGCTGTGGTGGGCCTTCGCGCTGGGCGCCTGCTTCAGCGGTAACGGCACCGCGATCGCGGCCAGTGCGAACGTGGTCGCCATCGGCATCGCCGCCAGGGCCGGGCATCCGATCAGTTTCTGGCGGTTCACCCGCTACGGAATCCTCGTTACGCTGCTCAGCACGGCGCTGGCCTGGGTGTACGTGTGGCTGCGGTACTTCTGAACGGGGCGGTCCGCAGTGGGCCGCCGACGCCGTCGGTGGCCCACGTAGAATGGATACAATCCAAAGCAGCTACGGCTGACACCCCGACCCCAATCAAGATCGGAGTGCCATGCTGGCCATCCTCTGTGCCCACGCGGTCGCAACCGCGTTGGCGCCCCTCTTGGTGGCCAGATGGGGTCGCATCGCCTTCTATCCGCTGGCGCTCGTCCCGCTGGTCTCCCTGGTCTGGGTCGGGCTGAACTGGCCGCAACCCGGGACCGCCACGACCGTGAACCTGGTCTGGCTGCCCGAGTTGTCGATGGACATCACGCTGCGGTTCGACACGCTCGCGGCGATCATGAGCGTCCTGGTGCTCGCGATCGGCGCGCTGGTCCTCTTCTACTGCGGGACGTACTTCCACCACCGCGACGGTCGCATCGAGAACCGGTTGCCCAGCTTCGCCGCCGAGATGGTCGCCTTCGCCGGCGCCATGTTCGGCCTGGTCGTCAGCGACAACACGCTGATCCTCTACGTGTTCTGGGAAACCACGACGGTGCTGTCGTTTCTGCTGGTCGGCCACTACGCCGAACGCGCCACCAGCCGCCGCGCCGCCACCCAGGCGCTGCTGGTCACGACCTTCGGCGGGCTGGCGATGCTGGTCGGCATCATCATCCTCGGCAACCTGGCCGGCACGTACCTGCTGTCCGAACTGGTCGCCGCACCGCCGACCGGGGTCGCGGCCGCGGTGGGCGTGGCGTTGATCCTGGTCGGCGCGCTGTCCAAATCGGCCCTGGTCCCGCTGCACTTCTGGCTCCCCGGGGCGATGGCCGCGCCCACCCCCGTCAGCGCGTACCTGCACGCCGCGGCGATGGTGAAAGCCGGCGTCTACCTGGTCGCGCGGATGACCCCGGGGTTCGCGGACTCCCCAGTGTGGCGGCCGATGATCATCGTCCTCGGCCTGGCCACGATGCTGATGGCCGGCTGGCGTGCGGTCCGCGAATACGACCTCAAGCTGATCCTCGCGTTCGGCACGGTCAGCCAGCTCGGGCTCATCACGATCATGGTGGGCACCGGCGGCAAGGACATGATGCTGGCCGGGCTGGCCATGCTCGTCGCACACGCGATGTTCAAGGCGTCGCTGTTCATGGTCGTCGGCGTCATCGACCACTCCACCGGCACCCGCGACATCCGGCGCCTGGCCTGGCTCGGTGACCGGCAGAAACCGCTGCTGATCATCGCCGTCGGCGCCGCGGCGAGCATGGCAGCGCTGCCGCCGTTCCTCGGCTTCATCGCCAAGGAGGCCGACTTCGAGACCGTGTTGCACAGTGAGGCTCTCGGCCCCTTCGCACCGTGGGTACTGGCCGGCATCGCGCTCGGCTCGGTGTTCACGACCATCTACAGCCTCCGGTTCCTGTGGGGTGCGTTCAGCCGCAAGGGCCAGAGCGAGCCGAGCGTCCGCGTCCGCGAGATGCACCGGCCCTCGGTCGCATTCCTCACCGCACCCGCCGTCCTCGCCGCGACCGGCCTGCTCGCGGGGCTGTGGCCCGCACCGCTGGACAAGGTGCTGCACGACTACGCCGACACCGTGCCCGGCGGGGAGGACTACCACCTGGCGCTGTGGCACGGCGTGAACCTGCCGCTGCTGCTGTCGGTGGTGGTGATCGGCACCGGTATCGCCGCGTTCTTCGAGCGGTCCCGGCTGCGCCGCGCGCGGGTGGCCTACCTGCCGCTGGGCAACGCCGACCATGTGTACGACGCGCTGATCCGCTGGCTGGACCTGGTGTCGGTGCGGCTCACCGCGACCACGCAGCGCGGCTCCATCCCGGCCACCCAGTCGGTGATCCTCTGCACGCTGGTGGTGCTGCCCGCGGCGACGCTGGCGCTCGGCGCGCGGGACCGGCCGGAGTTCGCGCCGTGGGATTCGTCGTGGCAGGTCGTGATCGGGCTGCTCATGCTCTCCGCCGCGCTCGGCGCCGCGGTGATGCGTAACCGACTGGCCGCCGTGCTGCTCATCGGCGTTACCGGCTACGGCTGCGGGGCGATCTTCGCGCTGCACGGTGCGCCCGACCTGGCGCTGACCCAGTTCCTCGTCGAGACGCTGGTGCTGGTGATCTTCGTGCTGGTACTGCGCACGCTGCCCGCCGAGGCGGAGAAGGCCCACATCAACCACAAGCGGCTGCCGCGCGCGGTGCTGTCGCTGGCCGTCGGCGTCACGGTGACGTCGCTCGCGGTGTACGCGATGGCGGCCCGCAGCCGCGCGGGTATCGCGGAACTGCTCCCCGACGCGGCGTACTACCGCGGCCACGGCTCGAACACCGTCAACGTGCTGCTGGTCGACATCCGCGCCTGGGACACCATGGGCGAGATCTCGGTGCTGCTCGTCGCCGCGACCGGCGTCGCGTCGCTGGTGTTCCGCAACCGCCGCTTCGGCATCGCCCCGCGCGTCGCCGATGCCGGCCAGCCCGACATCGGACGCATCGGCAACTTCACCAACAGCCCGGCCGCCGGTGACATCACATGGCTGCGGGGCAGCGAACTGCGCGACCCGCGGCACCGGTCGCTGATCCTGGAGGTGGCGACCCGCGTCATCTTCCCGCTCATCATGGTGCTGTCGGCGTACTTCTTCTTCGCCGGCCACAACACCCCCGGCGGTGGGTTCGCCGGCGGGTTGACGGCCGGGCTGGCGCTGGTGCTGCGCTACCTCGCCGGTGGCCGGTACGAACTCGGTGAGACGCTGCCACTGGATGCGGGCAAGATCCTCGGCGTCGGCCTCTTCCTGTCCGCGGGCACCGCGGTGACCTCACTGTTCTTCGGGGCGCCCGCACTGTCCTCGGCCGTTTTCGAATTCGACCTGCCGCTGCTCGGCACCGTCAAACTCGTGACCGCATTGTTCTTCGATCTAGGGGTGTATCTGATCGTCGTCGGCCTGGTCCTCGATGTACTGCGCAGCCTCGGCGCCCGGGTCGACGTGGAGCTGTCCCAGCCCCCGCGTTCGGGTCGGTCGGCGGCGAAGGTGGGTGCGCGATGACCACCTATCTCGTCCCCCTCATCCTCATCGGCGGGCTCACCAGCGTCGGGGTGTACCTGCTGCTGGAGCGCAACCTGACCCGAATGCTGTTGGGGCTGTTGCTGATCGGCAACGCCATCAACCTGCTCATCCTCACGGTGGCGGGCCCGTCGGGTAACCCCCCGGTCCGCGGCCGCACCAGCGCCGGGGAGACGACGACCGCGGATCCGTTGGCCCAAGGCATGATCCTCACCGCGATCGTCATCAGCATGGGCATCGCCGCGTTCGTCCTCGCCCTGACCTACCGGTCCTACCGCCTGACCACCGTGGAGGAGGTCGGCGACGACCCCGAGGACGCGCGGGTGTCGGAGATGGCCACCAAGGAGTCCGTCGCCCTCGACGAGGACCGGCCGGCCGAGGCGGATCCCACGCGGGACACCGATCTGCCCGACGAACTCGACGCACTTCCCGGCCGGGAGGGCTCCCGGTGACGCTGGGCGCGGTGCTCACGCCACTGCCGGTGCTCATCCCCACGATCGCCGCGGCGCTGACCCTGTTCGCCGGTCGCCGGGCCGTGCTGCAACGGGTGATCGCGCAGGCGGCACTCGTCGCCGTCGTCGCGGTGTGCGGCGTGCTGGTCTACCTGACCGACCGCAACGGCACCATGGCCGTCCACGTCGGCGGGTGGAGTCAGAGCATCCCCGGGATGGGTCCGCTCGGCATCACGCTCGTCGTCGACCGGTTGTCGGCGCTGATGCTCATGGTCTCGTCGATCGTGTTGCTGGCGGTGGTCGCTTACGCCATCGGGCAGGGCATCCGGGACGGCGACGAACGTCAGCCGGTGTCGATCTTCCTGCCCACCTACCTGGTGCTGTCGGCCGGTGTGTGCACGGCGTTCCTCGCCGGTGACCTGTTCAACCTGTACGTCGGGTTCGAGGTGCTGCTGTCCGCGAGCTTCGTGCTGCTGACCATCGGGGCCAGCGCCGAACGGGTGCGCGCGGGCATCTCGTACGTGATGGTTTCGATGGTGTCGTCGCTGATCTTCCTGCTCGGCATCGGGTTGGTGTACGCCGCGACCGGCACGCTCAACATGGCCGAGCTGGCCGTACGCCTCGACGACGTCTCCGACGGCACCCGGATGGCGTTGTTCGCGGTGCTGCTGGTCGCGTTCGGCATCAAGGCCGCGGTGTTCCCGCTGTCCACCTGGCTGCCCGACTCCTACCCCACCGCACCCGCACCGGTGACCGCGGTGTTCGCCGGCCTGCTGACCAAGGTCGGTGTGTACGCGATCATCCGCGCCCACTCGCTGCTGTTCCCGGGCGGCGGGATGGACCAGGTGCTGCTGTGGGCGGCGCTGCTGACGATGATCGTCGGCATCCTCGGCGCGATCGCGCAGAGCGACATCAAGCGTCTGCTGTCGTTCACGCTCGTCAGCCACATCGGCTACATGGTGTTCGGGATCGCGCTGTCCAGCGACCTCGGGATGGCGGGCGCCATCTACTACGTGGCCCACCACATCGTCGTCCAGACCACGCTGTTCCTGGTGGTGGGTCTGATCGAACGGCAGGCCGGAGCGTCGACGATGAACCGGCTGGGCGGCCTGGCCGCCGCCAGTCCGTTGCTGGCGTTCGTGTTCGTCGTCCCGGCACTGAATCTCGGTGGCATCCCGCCGTTCTCGGGCTTCATCGGCAAGGTCGCGCTGCTCGAGGCCGGTGCGGCCAACGACACCCCGCTGGCCTGGGTGCTGGTGGGTGGCGGTGTGGTGACGAGCCTGCTGACGCTGTACGTGGTGGCCCGGGTGTGGACGAAGGCGTTCTGGCGGTCGCGGGAGGACGCGCCGGAGGGGCACCTGGCGTCGACCGCGCCCGCGGCGTTGCTCGACGACACCGAGGAGTCCGACGACATCCAGTTCGTGGACCGCGATCACGTGGGCCGGATGCCGGCGGGCATGGTGATGCCGACGGGCGTGCTGATCGCGGTAGGCCTGGCACTGACCGTCGCCGCGGGACCGATCTTCGCCTACAGCGGGCGGGCGGCAGACGAGATCATCCACCGCGACACCTACATCACCGCGGTAGTGGGTGAGCGGCCATGAAGGTAGTCGACGCGATGAAATGGTCGCCGCGGCGACTGGCCCTGCGCGCATGGATCCTGGTCTGGCTGACGTTGGTGTGGATCCTGTTGTGGGGCACGCTGTCTGCGGCCAACATCCTCAGCGGTCTGGCCGTCGCCCTGTTGGTCACGCTGCTGCTGCCGCTGCCCCCGGTGCCGGTCGAGGGCCGGGTGCACCTGTTGTCGCTGCTCCGCCTGATCGCCACCGTGGCGTACTACCTGCTGGTGTCGTCGGTGCAGGTGGCGTGGTTGGCGATCAAACCGGGCCCGCCGCCGCTGACCGCCGTGCTGCGGGCGCACTTCGCGGTGAAGTCGGATCTGGTGCTGGCGCTGGCGGTGAACATCGTGAACCTGACGCCGGGCACCATCGCGCTCGAGATCGACCAGTCGCGGCGCATGGTCTACGTCCACGTCATCGACGTCGGTTCGGAACGGACGTTGAGCCGGTTCTACCGTCAGATCGGGCAATTCGAGCGGTTGTTGATCGCGGCATTCGAACGCGACGTCGACTGGCAACCGTCGAGCGATGAGGAGGCCGACCCCGCATGAATACCGTGTGGATCATCGCGGGCGTGATGCTGAGCATGGCCGCGGCCGCGACGATGTTCCGTCTGCTGTCGGGCCCGAGCACGCTCGACCGGCTCGTCGCGCTGGACACCCTGGTGGCGGTGACCATGTGCGCGATCGGCACGTGGGCGGCGTACAGCCTCAACACCACCGTCACCTACAGCCTGACGGCCCTGGCGTTGATCAGCTTCGTGGGGTCGGTCAGCGTCGCCCGTTTCCGCGTGCCCGACGTGAAGTCCACCAAGAGGCGGAGAACGCCGTGACCGTCTTCGACATCATCGCCAGCGTGCTGGTGCTGGGCGGTTCGACGCTGGCGCTGACCGCCGCGATCGGCATCGTCCGGTTCCCGGACACCCTGTCGCGGATGCACGCCGCGACCAAGCCCCAGGTGCTCGGTCTGCTGCTGGTGCTCGCCGGCGCGGGGCTGCGGCTGCGCGGCAACGCCGACGTCGGAATGCTCATCCTCGCCGGGCTTTTCACGGTCATCACCGCCCCGGTGATCGCCAACCGCGTCGGGTCGCTGGCCTACCGCGAGCAGAACATCCGGGACGACCTGCTGACCAGGGACGAAATGCTTGAAACGACCGCGGATGGGGAACCCCGCGGCCATGACGACCCCTGACGGCATCGTGAGCGCACTGGCCGTCGCGCAGGCCAGGCAGAGTGAGTCCCACGCTGACTGTCCCCTGTTCAACGATCCCTACGCGCAGGTGTTCATCGACGCGGCCGTGAGCCGGGGTTGTCAGCTCCCACTGGTCGAGGGGTCCCGGGAGATGGACAGCCTCGCAAACTACGCCTCGTCGCGCACGAAGTTCTTCGACGAGTACTTCATCGCCGCCGGTGCCCACGGGGTCGAGCAGATGGTGATCCTCGCGGCCGGGCTGGATGCGCGGGCGTGGCGGCTGCCGTGGGTGAACGGCACGACCGTGTTCGAGATCGACCACCCGGGTGTCTTGACGTTCAAGCACGAGGCGCTGCAGCAGCACGGGGACAGTCCGACGGTGTCGCGCTATGTGCCGGTGCCGGCCGACCTTTACGACGGCGGCTGGCCAGATGCGTTGCAGGACGCGGGATTCGATACTTCTGAGCCGACAGCGTGGGCGGTCGAGGGGCTGCTTCCTTATGTCCCCGACGGGCCGCACCTGCTGTTCGACCGTATTCACGAGCTGAGCCCGCCCGGTAGCCGGTTGGCCGTCGAAGTGCTCGGGACCGCGGTGGCGGACTGGTTGACCGCGCGCGACTGGCAGGTCACCACGCTCAGCGCTCAGGATCTGATGACACGGTACGGGCGCTGCGGTCATCACGGCGACACCGATATCGGCGCGGGCACGGTGTTCATCACCGCCAAACGCATGCGCTGACTCGTCGCTCCCATTGTTGGCACCTCGCCGCCCCCACTCCGTGACAAGTTATCCCCAGCGGCGAATTCATCCACAGGCGTGGGGTTTTCGGCGGGTGGGACGGCGCTCTTGTCGGGGTGTTCCGGAGAGTCATTGGTATGTGCGATGGTTCGTTGCCCGAGATCGGGGACATGCGGGGGCTCAGCGATGCTGCGCTGATCGCCGCTGTCGCCGGATGGGCTCGCACCGAGTCGGCGGCCGCCGCGCACAAGATGGCCGCGATGGCCGAGATGTTCCGCCGCCGCACCGGTTGCGAGACGGCCACCGATCGCAACCGCTGGTTCGTCGATCCGGAGGCCAGCGCGGTCAGTGAGATTGCCGCGGCGCAGAACATCACCGAAGCGCTGGCGATGTTCCAGACCCACCGGGCGGTCGCTCTCAACGACCGGCTGCCCCAGGTCGCCGCCCTGTTCGCGGAGGGGTTGATCAACGATCTGCTGGTCCGCGCGGTCGTGGACCGCACGTCGTTGATCAAAGACCCGGCGTTGATGGCCGCCGTCGATGCCGAACTGGCCGCCCAGATCACCCGGTGGGGTGCGCTGTCGGCGAACAAGACCAAAGCGGCCATCGACGCGATCGTGGAGAAACACGATCCCGGGGCGCGCAAGCGGGTCAAAGACTCCGGCAAAGAGCGCGACGTGCAGTTCGGGTTCATCTCCGACCCGGCCGGGTT
>NZ_LQIT01000042.1 GCF_001499965.1 Mycobacterium sp. GA-2829 | reverse complement strand
CATGAGCGGGCCGGCGGGGTGGGCGGGCAGGCCGTGCTGCGGGTCAACGTGTCGCCGGTGCAGCTGGTGACCGAGGGTTTCGTGGACTCGGTCGCCGGGGTGATGGCCGAGTTCGGCCTCGAACCCGGATCCGTCTGCCTGGAGATCACCGAGAGCGTCGTCGTCCAGGACATCGACACCACCCGGGTCACCCTCGCCGGGCTCAAGGACGCGGGTGTGCAGGTCGCCATCGACGATTTCGGAACCGGTTACAGCGTGTTGTCGCTGCTGAAGTCGCTACCGGTGGACACCCTCAAGATCGACAAGGGCTTCGTCCAGGACCTCGGGTCCAATCCGGGCGATCTGGCGATCGTGCGCGCGATCATCGCGCTCGCCGAGGCGTTCGGACTCGAGCTGGTGGCCGAGGGAGTCGAGACCGAGGTCGGTGCGCGGACCCTGTTGCACCACGGCTGCCACCGCGCCCAGGGCTTCCTGCTGTCCCGCCCGGTGCCCGGCGCGGAGATGGAACAACTACTGGCCGTGGGGCGGGTGCCCGTTCACTTCGCGTGACCGCCGCAGTTCGGCGCGACCGCGCCGGGACTCCCGCATCGCCTTGGGCAGTTTGCGATTGCTGCTCGCACAGTTCGGTGACGGCGGTGCGGGCGGCGCGGCGGCGAGCAGTTCGACGCGGGCGAACCGACTGCCGATCTCACTGACCAGTGCCACCTCGGCCTCGTCGGCGCCGCCGACGTAGTCGTCCGCCGCCGGATGCGCGACGCCGGGCGCCAGCGTGATGCCGTGTCGGCAACCCACGGCCAAGGCGCCGTCGGGGGTGTCGAGCACCGCACCGATGACGACGCCCTCTTCGAAGACGATCCGCTGCAGCCGCACGTCGCGATGCACCTCGATGTCGCGGTCGCGCACCTCGCGGTCGAGCCACGCCGCGATCGGCACCGCCCCGCCGTCGGTGGGTAGCGCGATCGTGCCGACGGATTTCACCTGTACCGAACGGTTCTCGAGGGTGCGCATGGTGGTGGTGTCCCAGTCGGACACCCGGGTGTGCATGAGCGCGTACGGCGAACGCAGGCACTGTTCGGTCCACTTCTTGAGGCGGGCGCCGTAGAAGGGCGCGACCCGGCGCCGCTCGGCGGGGGTCAACGGCCGGACCGGGCGCACCGACACCTCCCCCTGGCGCTGCGGTCCGATGGCGAGCCCGTCGGTGAGCGCGGCGAAGTACTCGAGCGTCTCCTCGTCGGTGACACGACCGGCGGGCCAGCCACGGTCCGCGGCCGACGTCGCAGCGACGAGGACGTCCACTCCGGCGTCAGCGGCGACCACCGCGCTGGCGAACGCGCCGACGACACCACCCACACACACCACGTCGACTTCGTGATCCCACATACGCGTTAAACACCTCGCCGTTGCTCTGGCGCGTCGCGCCGGTCGTCCCGATCGCCAGTCGATATGTCCCGCTCGAACGGACGCTGACCGTTCTGCCCGTTGTTTCCAGGAGCCACACCGGCGTAACCGCTGCCCCACCCGCGGCGTGTTGCCGACGCTGCTGCGGCGAGGTGGGTCACCACGGCCTGTACAGGGATTTGAGGGGGTTTGCCAGAACAGGCCGTGGCAACCGGATGAAGGTACCATTGCAACCCGCGCGGCGAAAGTGCGGACGGCAATCCCCTGCCGCAGGCCACCCGATGCGACCGGCCGACACCCGAGATACTTGCAGTCAACACGAGGGCGACATTACATACCTTTTGAATCATTCGCACGCGATGCAATGACCTACAGTATGAGCGCGGTCGCGGGGTGCGGCCGCCGGCGACCGCGCAGTACGCGGCTTTACTGGATCCCGAGGTGTGCGTGGCCGAGCAGGGCGACCGGCGAACCGACGCGACGCGTCTGCAGATCCTGCAGGCCGCCGCGCGGCAGTTCGCGGTCAGACCCTACGGATTGGTGAACCTCGACGACATCCTCGCCGAGGCCGCGGTCACCAAGGGGGCGATGTATCACCACTTCCGGTCGAAGTACGCGCTGGCGAGCGCCGTGGTCGACCAGTGGCTCATATCGAACCAGCGGATCGTCGAGGACACCACGGCGCTGCAGCGCTCCGGTATGGAAACACTGGTCGACACCACCTTCGCGATCGCACTCGACGACATCGGCAACCACCTCGGCCGCGCGGGCCTCAACCTGCTCGAGGCCGTCGGGCGCACCGACGGCCTGCGCGGGCGGGCGTTCGACGTGTCACGCGACGCGCTGTCGGCGCTCGCCCGTCGCGCGGTCGAGGAGGGGGACGCCGCGGCCGACGTCACCCCCGACGACGTCGCGCGCGTGCTGGTGTTCCTCTACCTGGGCGTGCGCCAGGCCAACGACGTCGGCGACCCTGTCGGCTATCTCGGCGACCTGGGGCGGGCGTGGACCCTGGTGCTGCCCGGCCTCGCGGTGCCCGACCGCCTGCGCTATCTGACCACGTACGTCCGCAGGCACTGCGCCACCGCAATCACGCGGGCGCGACCGCTGCCCCCCGATACTCTGTGACCGCGGGGCCGGCGCCGCGGGGCGCCGACACTCGTCCGGAGGTGAGCAACACGGCATGATTCGGCAAGCACGTTCGGAAGCGACCCGCCGCAGGATCATCGAGGCGGCGGTCGACCTGTTCAGCGAACGGGGTTATCCCGGAACGGGTCTGGGAGACATCATCGAACGCGCCGAGATGACCAAAGGCGCTTTGTACTACCACTTCGACTCGAAGGAAGCCCTGGCCGCCGAGATCGTGGCCGAAGGAAGCGCCCGGCTGCGGAGCACGTTCGACGCCATCAGCGAGACGTCCTCCCCCGCGTTGGAGAGCATCATCCACGGCACCTTCGTCGTGGTCGACCAACTGCGCACCGACCGGGTGGCCCGCGTCGGGATCATGCTGATGCGGGTGTTCGCAGGTTTCAGCGAGTCCGCCCGGGGCACCTACAGCGGCTGGCTGGCGGCGATGGCCGCCGACGTCGAGCGCGCCCGCGATGAGGGCGATGTGCGCGACGACGTGGACGTCGTCGCGGTCGCCGAGACCTTTGTCGGGTCGTTCGTGGGCGGCAGCCTGCTCGCCGATGCCGCATCGGGCGGCACGGATCTGCGCGACCGCGTCACCCGCATGTTCGCTCTGGTGCTGCCCGCCATCGTCACCGACGACTCGCGCGAGTACTTCGCCGAGTTCCTGACCCGCGAGACACTCCGGCGCCCGCGCCCCGACTGAGCCGGACCTACAGTTCCTCCGCCCACAGCCGTTCGGTGAGATCGGTGAACGTGGCGAGTGCCACCGGGTCGTCCCCGCGCACCAGCGCGGATTTGCTCATCCGGGCCCGCACGAGGGATCCGTCGCGGTGCCGCAGGCCCACGATCAGGTCGGCGTGGGCGCGAACCACCATGACCGCGGAGTCCTCGGCGGGCAGGTCGTGGAAGATCTCCGCGAAGCGCGACGCGGTGACCTCCTCGGCCGATGACCCCACCATCTCGGCGAAGGCCGCGTTGGCGAACAGGATCGCGCCGTCCTCGGCGATCGCGAGCACCGGGACCGGGAAGCGCTCGAGGAGCACCAGCGCGGGCATGTCCCGTAGCAGCGACATCGGGTCTCGATCGTCTGGGCCGTTCCGTCGCCGCTCCATGGGGGAAGTATCACCCACCTGGTCACGACTCGGTGCGTTTGCAAGGGGGCTGACCCATGACTTGACTAACTAGGTTTACTGTGTGGAAGCACACTGGAGACGGGGGTGACCCATGGACTTGACGTGGTCGGAGCGCGATCTGGCGTTCCGTGACGAGGTGCGCGCGTTCCTCGACGAGAAGCTGACCCCGGAGATCCGGCGGGCCGGACGGTTGATGACCAGCGTGTACGCCGATCACGAGGCGAGCATGGCGTGGCAGGCGATCCTGCACGAGCGCGGTTGGGCGGCGCCGGCGTGGCCGGTCGAGTACGGCGGCTGCGACTGGACGCTCACGCAGCACTACATCTTCAGCCGGGAATCGACGCTCGCCGGCGCTCCGTCGTTGTCTCCCATGGGGATTCGGATGGTCGCGCATGCCATCATCAAATTCGGCACCCCCGAACAGAAGGACTACTTCCTGCCGCGCATCCTCACCGGCGAGGTGTTCTTCTGCCAGGGCTACTCCGAACCCGAGGCCGGCTCCGATCTCGCCGCGCTGACCATGGCGGCCGTTGACGACGGTGACGACCTGGTGTGCACCGGCAGCAAGATCTGGACCACCCACGCCGGCGAGGCGAACTGGATGTTCGCGTTGGTGCGCACCACCCGCGCGCCGAAGAAACAGCAGGGCATCACGTTCGTGCTGATCGACATGACCGCCCCGGGCATCGAGATCCGCCCGCTGGTCATGACCTCCGGGGAGGAGGTCCAGAACCAGGTCTTCTTCGACGAGGTGCGGGTGCCCAAGCGCAACGTCATCGGCGATATCGACGACGGCTGGACCGTCGCCAAGTACCTCCTCGAATTCGAACGCGGCGGTGGCTCATCCGCGCCTGCGCTGCAGGTGCTGGCCGAGGAGATCGCCACCGTCGCCGCCGACCAGCCCGGACCCGACGGCGGCCGGCTGATCGACGACGCCCGCTTCGCGCACCGACTGGCCGACGCCCGCATCCGCACCGACGTCCTGGAGATCCTCGAGTACCGCGTGCTGGCCACGGTGGCGGCGGGTAAGAACCCTGGCTCGGCGTCGTCGATGCTCAAGGTGCTCGGCACCGAACTGAGCCAGGAGCTCACCGAACTGGCGATGGCCGCCGCGGGTCCGCGGGGCCGGGTCTACCAACCCCACGCCACCTGCCCGGGCGGTCCCGTCGCCGAGTACGAGCCCCCCGCCGACGGCTACGTCAGCGGCGAGCCCTGGCAGGCGGTCGCGCCGTTGCGGTACTTCAACGACCGTGCCGGCTCGATCTATGCGGGCAGCAACGAAATTCAGCGCAACATCCTGGCGAAAGCGGCATTGGGGCTGTAGATGGACTTCTCGCTCACCAAAGAACAAGAACTGCTGCGCGACGGGCTGACGAAGTTCCTGTCGACCCGTTATGAACTCGAGAAGAGCCGCGCCGCGGCCAAGACCGGCGCGGGATGGCAGCCGGAGATCTGGCGGGGCTTCGCCGAGGAACTCGGCATTCTGGGAGCCACCCTGCCCGAGGAGGCAGGCGGCATCGGCGGCGGACCGGTCGAGGCGATGGTGATCGCCGAAGCGCTCGGCCACGCGCTGGTGGTCGAACCGTTCGTCGACACGGTGGTGGTGGCCGGCGGGCTGCTGCAGCGTGCGGCCGGCGACACCGCGGCGGCGCTGTTGGAGAAGATCGTCGATGGCACCGCGGTGGTCTCGCTCGCCGCGACCGAGGCCGCCTCCGGTGACAACTGGCGTGAGGTCGCCACCACCGCCGAGAAGGACGGCGCCGACTGGGTGCTGCGGGGCGAGAAGATCGTCGTCCTCGGCGCACCGCTGGCGACCCATTTACTCGTCACCGCCCGCACCTCGGGAAGCCGCGACGACGCAGACGGGATCTCGCTGTTCCTCGTCGACCTCGCCGCGGCCGACTCCGGGTTGCGCACCCACCCCTACCGCACCATCGACGACCGCCGCGCCGCCGACCTCACCTTCGACGGGGTGCGCGTGCCCGCCGACGCGCTGCTCGGCGAGGAAGGCCGCGTCTGGCCGTCGCTGGCCCGGGCCCGCGACGAAGGGGCGGCCGCGGTGTGCGCCGAAGCCGTCGGCCTGATGCGCAAAGTCCTCGCCGACACCGTCGAGTACTGCAAGCAACGGCAGCAGTTCGGCACGCCCATCGGCAGTTTCCAGGCCCTGCAGCACCGCATGGTCGACATGCACATGGAAGTCGAACAATCCGTCGCCGCAACGTATCTGGCGGTGCTCAACCTGGAGTCCGCCGATGAGGTGCGCGCCAGGGCGGTGTCGGCGGCCAAGGCCACGATCGGCCGCGCGGCACGCTTCGTCGGGCAGAACGCCGTCCAACTGCACGGCGGGATGGGCATGACCGAGGAACTCGCGATCGGGCACTACTTCAAGCGGCTCACCGCCCTGCAGTACGAGTTCGGTTCCACCGACCATCACCTCAGCCGGTACGCGCAGCTCACGCGTCCCTGATCGGGTGCGGCGAAAGCCGGTGCCCGGCCCGGCCGACCGCTACGCTGGACACATGTCCAGCCGCGGCGTGGCCCACATCACCCGGCTCCATGACGCGCACGGTCGCCGGACACTGACCTGCCGCCGGGTGTTCAGCGCCGCCGCTGCCCTGTTGGGCGAACGCGCGGACGGTCGGCTGTCCATGCCGGCGCTGGCGGCCAGGGCGCAGGTGGCGCCCGCCGCGGTGACCGCACACTTCCCCTCGGTCGACGCCGTGCTCGCCGAGCTGTACCTCGACCGCGTGACGGCGCTGCCGCTGGTCATCGTCGCCGACAATCCGCCCGCGGCCCGGGTGGGCGGCCAGCTGCGCGCGGTTGCCCTGGTCATGGCCGACGAGCCCACGCTCGCCGCCGCGTGCAGCCGGGCGCTGCTCAGCAGCGACGAACCGGCCGTCGCCGTCGCGCGCGACCGCATCGGCGCCGAGGTACAGCGCCGAATCGCCGCCGCGCTGGGCACCGGGGCGTGGCCGGAGGTGCAGGCCGCCCTTGAGACGCTGTTCTGGGGTGCGCTCGTGCAGGTACAGTCCTGCGCGATCGACTACCGCACCATGGCCGACCGGCTCGACACGATGCTGTCGCTGATCCTGCCCGACACCGACGGCTGACCGGTGCCAGAACACAAGATCACCTGCCCGCTGTGCGAGGCCATGTGCGGGCTCACCGTGGACACCGACGGCACCCGGGTACGCGCCGTGCGCGCCAACCGCGACGACGTGTGGTCCCGCGGGCACCTCTGCCCCAAAGGCGTGTCGCTGGGCCACCTCCACGCCGACCCGGACCGGCTACGGCTGCCACTGGTCAAGACCCGCACCGGTGACCACGTCGAGGTCTCGTGGGACGACGCCCTCGCCGAGACCGAGCGGGTGCTGCGGCCCGTGCTGAACGACCATGGGGCGCAAGCACTCACGGTCTACGTCGGGAACCCGGTCGCCCACAACCTCGGGCTGAGCACCCATATCGGCGCCCTGATCGGCTTCGCGCAGGCCGCGGGGATGCAGGCCTACTATTCGCCGGGCACCGTCGACCAGTGGCCACTCAACGTCGTCGGCACCCTGCTCTTCGGCGGTATGTGGAACGCGCCGGTCCCCGACCTCGACCGCACCGACCACCTGATAATCCTGGGTGCCAACCCGTCGGCGTCGCAGGGTTCGATGCTGTCGGCGCCCGACATCGCCGGGCGGCTCGTGGCCGTCGCGCAGCGCGGCCGGGTCGTGGTAATCGACCCCCGGCGGACCGGTACCGCCGCCAAGGCGACCGAATGGGTGCCGATCCGGCCCGGCACCGACGCATTGCTGCTGTTCGCGCTGCTGCACACCCTCGCCGAACAGGGCTGGGTCCGCCGACCGGCCCACCTCGAGAACCGGGTCGACGGACTGGACGACGTCATCGCGCTCGCGGCGCCGTTCTCCCCCGAACGGGTCGCCGACGCCACCGGCATCGCCCCGGCGACCATCCGGCGCCTCACCGCCGAGATCGCACAGGCCGACAATCCGGTGCTCTACAGCCGGATAGGCGCCTGCACACAGGAATTCGGCACGCTGGCCACCTGGCTGGTGTTCGTGCTCAACACTGCGCTCGGTGCGCTCGACCGGCTGGGCGGGGCGGTGTTCCCCACCCCCGAGGTGTGGTCGCCGATGTTCGCCAAACCACCGGACCAGCAGGGTCCGGGGTGGCAATTCGGCCGCTTCGCCAGCCGGGTCCGCGGGACGCCAGAGGTGTTGGGACAGTATCCGATCAGCTGCCTGGCCGAGGAGATCGACACCCCCGGCGAGGGGCGGTTGCGGGCATTGATCACGGTCGCGGGCAACCCCGTGGTCTCGGCACCGGCAGCGGGACGCCTCGACGTCGCACTGCCGCGCCTGGACGCGATGATCGCCGTCGACAGCTGGCTCAACGAGACCACCCGCCACGCCGACGTCATCCTGCCCGGGCTGTCGCCGCTGGAGCGGCCGCACGCCGACGACCTGTACTGGATGTACGCGCTCGCGTCGTGCGTGAAGTGGTCGGATCCGGTGTTCGAGCCGGCACCCGACCGCCCCGCGGAGTGGGAGTTGTTGTTGCGCTTGGGCGGTGCGCTGTTCGGCACACCGGTACCCGAGGTGGACGTCGCCGCACTCGACGATCTCTACGTGGCGGGGCTGGTCGCCACCATGTGCGCCGCGGAGCACACCCCGCTCAGCGGCCGGGCTCCCGACGAGGCGATGGCGGCGCTGACCGGCCGCGGCCCCGAACGGCTCGTCGATCTCGGCATCCGCCTCGGCCCGTGGGGTGACGATCTGGGCCGCCGCCCAGGCGGTCTGACGCTGGAGACGGCGCGTCGTCACCCTGACGGGCTGCGCCTGGGCGAACTGTCCGGCGGCCGGATCGACGAGGTGGTGTGCACACCGTCGGGGCGGGTCGAGCTCGCGCACGAGCACCTGATCGCCGACGTACCGCGATTACTCGAGCGAATCGACCGTCGCGCTCCGGATCTGGTGCTGACCAGCCGCCGCCACCTGCGGTCGAACAACTCTTGGCTGCACAACGTGCCCACGCTGATGCGTGGACGCGACCGGTGCACCCTGCTGATCCATCCCGACGACGCGCAGCGGCTCGGCGTGCGCGGCGGTGCACCGGTCGAGGTCGCGACGAGCGAGGGTGCGGTCGAGGTGGTCGCGGAGGTCAGCGACGAGATGATGCCCGGTGTGGTCTCGCTGCCACACGGGTGGGGGCACGGCGTGCCGGGCACCCGCCTCGACCTCGCCAACCGCCATCCCGGCGTCAACGTCAACCTGCTCAACCCGCCGGATCTCGTCGACGTACCGAGCAACACCCAGGTGGTCAACGGAGTGCCGTGCACGGTGCGCCCGTCAGTCACCGCCTGAGACAGGTTGCGCCGCATCCACTTCCAGGACCCGGTCGCATCGGTCGCGGGTGTCGGCGATGAGCCGGGCATTGGCTTCGTCGACCGTCTCGACCCAGCGGCGGGCGTCGTGCTCACTGCGCCCACCGGCGACATGGCGGGCGATCAGTCGCGCCCGGCGGACCGCGGGTGCACTGTCGAGGTAGTAGAGCCGGTCGAGCAGCGCGGGCACGCCGTCCCACAGACCGAGGTAGTTGCCTTCGGTGACCACCAGCCGGGCGTCGGCGGGCACCACCCGGCCTGCGGCCACCGGTTCCTCGAGCGCCCGGTCGAAGTCGGGGATGTAGACGTCGCGGACCCGGTGGTCGGCGGCGATGCGGGCCAGCGTGGCGCGGTACCCGTCGACGTCGAACGTGTCCGGCGCGCCCTTGCGATCGAGCCGCCCCAACCGGGTCAACTGCGTGCTCGACAGGTGGAACCCGTCCATCGGCACGTAGGCCGCTGCCGGACCCAGGTTCTCGACGACGCGGCGGGCGAACGTGGACTTCCCGGTGCCGGGCGGGCCTGCGATCCCGACGAGCACACGACCGGGCCGGCCGTCGAGCAGGGCCTCGGCCTCCTCGGTGAGCACACGCAGCGCTTCGTCAGCGGTCATCACCTCCGCGACTATAGGGGCCGGTTACCGCTGTCCCCCGGGACCTCCGCCGTACGGGTACTGCGGTCCGGAGTGCCTGCCTCCGAGCGGATCGTCATAACCGCCGGGCGGCGGATTGGGCGAGCCACCGGGCGGCGGGTACGGCGCCGTCGGCGGACCGGACTGCGGATACTGCGGGCCGCTGGGATACCGGGGTTCCTCCGAATACTGCGGCGCACCCTGGGTGTACCCGGGTTGCGCGCTGCCCTGGGAGTATCCCGGCGGTGGTGACGAAGGACGGGCGGCCGGGATCATCGTCGTGTCCTCGCGGTCCCGGTTGCCGAGGTGTTCGCGCACGGTGCGGCCTTCGTTCTCGGCTCGGGTCAGGTAGTCCTCCCAACGCTGCTGCATCGGTTTGATGAGCCCACCGCCGACGCCGACCACGAGGATGCCGCCGACGGTCCCGAGGATTGCGATCAGCACCGGCAGTGTGACCGTCAGCGCGATGCCGACCTGGTTGAGCGCGGCGATGACGCCCAACCCGAGGATCGCGATGCTCGCGATGTTGGCCAGCAGTCGGCCGTAGGACAGACCGCTCAGGGCGTTGGCGACGATGTCGCGGACCGCGGCGGCGATGGCCGACGCGACCACCACGATGATCACCGCGACGAGCAGTTTCGGCAGGAACGAGACCACGCCGGCGATCAGTGCGCTGATCGGGTTCGGGCCGAAGACCCCGAACGCCAGTTGCAGCACCACCAGCAGCAGCGCGTAGTAGACGATCTTGCTGACGATGGTCGAGGCGTCGTAATCGCTGCGGGCCAGCGCTTTCTTCACTCCGCCGCGTTCGACGGCCCGGTCGAATCCGACTTTCTCGAGGATCTTGTCGATGGCCTTGGCGATCAGTTTCGCCAGGATCCACCCAATGATGAGGATGACGAGGAACGCCAGAAGTTTCGGCGCGAAGGTCGCCACCGAACTCCACATGTCTCGTAGGGCGTCTTCCATCTCGAACTCCGTTGTTCTTGGCTCCCCGCGGCCGTTGACGTGGTCATCTGCCCGTACCCGCCGTCGCACCGAATAAACACAAACGTCAATTCTCTCGGCCTCAGGTGCCGCCGAAGCCCCGCAGACCTTTGCACTCACAACTAGTCTCTGACGCATGGGGGGACCTGGGGCACCGCCGGGATGGACTCCGGGAGCGCATACGCCGACGTCGCGACGGCGCGCCGATCCACGTAAAGCGATCGTCGCCGTCCTCGGGGCGGTCGTGCTGACCGCGGCGCTGTTGGCGGGCGGGCTCAGCGTCGGCACCGGGCGGGACCGAGAGCCTGTCGAACACCCGGCGTCCGTCGGCGGCTCCATCACCGCGACGCCGACCGTCGTGCAGGAGGGGTGGGGGGTGCGCGCACCCACCCGTGCCGCGCGCGAGGCGATGTGGGAGTGGGTGACCGCCTCGTCGGGCACGCTCGACACCGCGACCGAGGTGACCCGACAGGTGCGTCCCCAGGTCCAGGACGCGATCGCCGCCCGGGACGCCGCGGCCATCAAGTTCTACTGCAGCCAGATGCTCGCACCCATCACCGTCGAGATGTCGGGGATCGTCGACACCCCGGACCCCGACCTGACGCGCGCGCTGCAAACCGTCGTCGAGAGCGCACGCGACGTCGAGGGCCGCTGCGCGGTACTGCCCGACCCGCCGGACCAGACCGCACTCGACGCGCTCCACACGGCGTTCGGCCAGGTGGCCTCCGACCTGGACGCGATGGTGCGGATCGTCGACCGGGACGCGACGATCATGGCGCGCGCCGGGCGGTGATCAGGCGCCGACGTACTCGGCGAGGTGTCGGCCCGTCAACGTCGCCTTGCTCGCGACCAGATCGGCCGGTGCGCCTTCGAACACGACCCGTCCACCGTCGTGGCCGGCACCCGGCCCCAGGTCGATGATCCAGTCGGCGTGGGCCATCACAGCCTGGTGGTGTTCGATGACGATGACCGACTTCCCGCCGTCGACCAGCCGGTCGAGCAGTGCGAGCAGCTGTTCGACGTCGGCGAGGTGCAGACCCGACGTCGGCTCGTCCAGCACATAGACGTCCTTCTTGTCGGCACCGGTGTCCCCCAGCCGGGTGGCGAGTTTGAGACGCTGGCGCTCGCCGCCGGAGAGCGTCGAAAGGGGCTGTCCCACAGACAGGTAACCCAACCCGACGTCCGCCAGGCGTTCGAGCACCTTGTGCGCGGCCGGCGTGCGGGCATCGCCGTCGGCGAAGAAGGTGAGCGCATCGGCGACCGGCATCTCGAGCACGTCGGCGATGTTGCGCCCGCCGAGCGTGTACTCGAGCACCGCGGGCTGGAACCGGCGGCCCTCGCACTGCTCGCACGGCGATTCCACGGTCGCCATCACGCCGAGCTCGGTGAAGATGACACCGGCGCCCTTGCACGCCGGGCAGGCACCCTCGGAGTTCGCACTGAACAGCGCGGGTTTGACCCCGTTGGCCTTCGCGAACGCCTTGCGGACCGGGTCGAGCAGCCCGGTGTAGGTGGCGGGGTTGCTGCGCCGCGAGCCGCGGATCCCGCCCTGGTCGATGGCGACCACCTCCGGGCGGTTGGCCAACGAACCGTCGACGAGCGAGCTCTTACCCGACCCTGCGACACCGGTGAGCACCGCGAGCACGCCCAGCGGGATGTCCACGTCGACGTCGCGCAGGTTGTTCGTCGCCGCGCCTCGGATCTGCAGCGCTCCGTTGTGTTGCCGCACAGTCTCTTTCAGCGTCGCCCGGTCGTCGAGATGCCGTCCGGTCAGGGTGCCGCTCTTACGGAGTCCGTTCAGCGTGCCCTCGAAGACCACCTCACCGCCGGCGCCGCCGGCGCCGGGACCGAGGTCGACGACATGGTCGGCGATCGCGATCATCTCGGGTTTGTGTTCGACGACGAGCACGGTGTTGCCCTTGTCCCGCAGGCGCAGCAGCAGCGTATTCATCCGCTCGATGTCGTGGGGATGCAGCCCGACGGTCGGTTCGTCGAAGACGTAGGTGACGTCGGTCAGCGACGATCCGAGGTGCCGGATCATCTTCGTGCGCTGCGCCTCTCCCCCGGACAGCGTGCCCGCGGGCCGGTCGAGCGAGAGGTAACCGAGACCGATCTCGGTGAACGAGTCGAGCAGGTGCCGCAGCCCCGCCAGCAGCGGGCCGACCGACGGCTCGTCGACGCCGCGGATCCACTCGGCGAGGTCGCTGATCTGCATCGCGCACACGTCGGCGATGCTGCAGCCGTTGATCTTCGACGACCGCGCCTCGGCGGTGAGCCGGGTGCCGTCGCACTCGGGGCAGGTCGCGAACGTGATCGCCCGGTCGACGAACGCCCGGATGTGCGGTTGCATCGCGTCGACGTCCTTGCTCAGGAACGACTTCTGGATGGTGGGGATGAGACCGGCGTAGGTGAGGTTCACCCCGTCGACCTTGATCTTCGTCGCCTCACGGTAGAGCAGGTCGTTGAGTTCCCTCTTGGTGTACTTGCGGATCGGCTTGTCGGGGTCGAAATAGCCGCAGCCGCGGTAGATCCGGCCGTACCACCCGTCCATGCTGTAGCCGGGGATCGTCAACGCGCCCTCGTTGAGCGACTTGGAGTCGTCGTAAAGGGCGGTGAGGTCGAAGTCGGAGACCGCGCCGCGGCCCTCGCAGCAGGGGCACATCCCTCCGGTGATCGAGAATTCGCGCCGCTCCTTGACGGTGCGGCCGCCCTTCTCGAACGTCACCGCACCCGCACCGCTGACCGAGGCGACGTTGAACGAGAACGCCTGCGGTGAGCCGATGTGCGGGTCGCCGATGCGGCTGAACAGGATTCGCAGCATGGCATGCGCGTCGGTGGCGGTGCCGACCGTCGAGCGCGGGTTGGCGCCCATCCGCTCCTGGTCGACCACGATCGCCGTCGTCAGACCTTCGAGGACGTCGACGTCCGGCCGGGACATCGACGGCATGAAACCCTGCAGGAACGCGCTGTAGGTCTCGTTGATCAGGCGCTGCGACTCCGCGGCGATGGTGCCGAACACCAGCGAGCTCTTACCCGAACCCGAGACTCCGGTGAACACGGTCAGTCGGCGCTTGGGCAATTCGACGTCGATGTTCTTGAGGTTGTTCTCGCGGGCGCCGACCACCCGGATGACGTCGTGGCTGTCGGCGGCGTGCGTGCTCGTGGTCTGGGCCATGGGTCAGGGCAGCTCCTGGATACGGATCATGGTGCCCGCGGGATCGCGGACGGCACAGTCACGGACACCGTACGGCTGGACGGTCGGTTCGGCGACGATGTCGGCGCCGCGTGCCTGCAGACGTTCGAACGTGGCGTCGAGGTCCTTGGTGGCCAGCACGACGATCGCGTAGGTGCCCTTGGCCATCATCTCGGCGATGACCCGCCGCTCCTCGTCGGTGGTGCCGGGGTCCGCGCCCGCCGGGTGCAGGACGATCGAGGTGCCCGGCTGGTCGGGCGGACCGACCGTGATCCAGCGCATTTTGCCGCCGCCGACGTCGAGGCGGACCTCGAAGCCGAGCACGTCGCGGTAGAACGCCAGCGACTGTTCGGGGTCTTCGTGCGGGAGAAAGGTGTTGAGGATGGTGATGTCCATGGACTCACCGTAAGTGGGGCGCCACCGCCGGCGCTTCTCGATTCCTGACCGGTCGGGTCACCACTTTCGTCACGCACGACGGCGGTTCGGCGCTCGCGTCGGCGAGTTGCATGCTGTAGGTGCTGGGCGGTACGCCCACGAGCTCGGCGAACCGGGTGCTGAAGGTGCCGAGCGACGAACAGCCAACGGCGAAGCAGACTTCGGTGACGCTGAGGTCGCCGCGGCGCAGGAGCGCCATCGCGCGTTCGATGCGGCGCGTCATCAGGTAGCTGTAGGGCGATTCGCCGTAGGCGGCCTTGAACTGGCGGCTGAGGTGGCCGGCGGACATGCCGACTCCGCGGGCGAGGGCTTCGACGTCGAGGGGTTGCGCGTAGTCGCGATCCATCCGGTCGCGGACTCTGCGTAGACGCTTCAGATCGTCGAGTCGCCGCTCGTCGGGAGCCACCCGCGAATCCTACGACGCGGCCGCGGCGTCCTTGTCGGCGTCGTTGTCCTCGGCGTCGGTCGTCGTGGTGTTCGTCGGCGTGGTGGTCGGCGCGGCGTCCTCGTCGTCCTTGGCGGAGTTCGTGCGGTTGTCCCGATCCTCGGACTCGCGCTGCTCCTCGGTGCCGGACAACGTGTTGCGCTTGACGTCGTGGCGCTTGTACCCGGCGTTGATCACGGGTCGCAGGTGTTTGTCGACCTCGTCGACGATGCGGCGGTCGACCCCCAGCTGGCGCAGCGGCTTGGTCAGCGGCAGTTCCTTTGTGGGGATGATGTACGACTTGGTCACGCCGCCCTTGGTGTTCGTCGCCTCCGTGATGTTGCTCTTCGGGATGTCGTTCAGGTCGACGCCGTAGTTCGCGTGCAGATACACCCCGCCCATCAGCGCGTTGGCGGTGGCCAGCAGGTTGAGGGGACGGTCGGGGAAGTCGGCGATGCCGTCGTACTCGCGGGTGACGTAGACCGTCTCGTACGGGGTTTCGACCGGCGGTGCCGGCCTGGTGAGCCCGATCCCGGGGATCCGCACACCCTTGGGCAACTGGTTGGCGATGCCGTTGTTCGGCCGGGCCGGGTCGGCGATGTAGACGAATCGCAGGTCGCCCTTGGCCGGCCGCTGGTCCTCGGGCAGGGCCATGATGCGCCTCTCCTCCGCGTGCAGCACCAGGCTGCCCTGGGAGACGCCGACGACGGTCTTCGGCCCACTGGTGGTCTTGACCAAGTTGCCGAGATTCTTGGCGCCCACCGCGACCGACTGGTCCATCATCACCGGCGAGGCCGGGTAGCCGACGCCGACGAGCGTGTCGTCGCGGCCGGCGTAGAGGTCGTTCTGCAGCCAGGTCATCTGCGAATGCGACGGCGTGCCCGGCCAGCCGGTCCCACCGACATAGAGAGCGGTGTCGCCCACGGCGGGGGCGGCGGTGGTGATCGCGATGGAAGTGGCGGCGGTCGCCACCTTAAGGACGGCTTTCATGGCGGCGACTAAACCCCTTTAAGGGGGTCTCTAGCAACCTATCGTTGCGGACAAAAATACAGTTCAAACGAACTATTTGCACTAGTAAGTAGAGCTGGTTTCGTCTTTAAGTATGTTGCCATCCGGTCGGGTAGGCTCACCATTCGTGGTGCTGCATTTCATGTCGCGGGGCGAGATCGCCGAGTATCTCGGCGTCAGTCTGGCGACGGTGAAGGGCTACGTGGACTTCCCGGAACCCGATGTCACGGTCGGGCGCAATCAGGGATGGGCGCGCGAGACCGTCGACCGCTGGGTGGCCTCCCGGCGGCGCGCCAAGTGACTCAGGCGGGCCACTGCTCGACGATGCGCCCGTCGCGGCGCAGCTGCACGGCGGTGTGCCGGCGGCCTGCGGCGGCCTTCAACTCGTCGGCATAGGTCTGCCGCGCAGCGACCTCATCGGCGGCGTCGATCGTGGTGGACTGCAAATCTTCGTCCGAGGGGTGCTCGATGCCCTCCTCGAAGGGGGCCACGATCACGACGTCCCATTTCGCTGTCATGGGTCTGAGTATCCGCCCGCTTGAGCGCTCGTAGTTCGGGCAACCCCCGGGATATGACATCGACACAGTTGACCGACGACGCCAAGAAGATGTTGTCGAAGCCGAACCCCGCCGTCATCAGCACCGTGCGCCGCGACGGCCAACCGGTATCGGCCGCGACGTGGTACCTGCTGCGTGACGACGGCCGCGTGCTGGTCAACATGGATGTCGCGCGAAAACGCTTGGAGCACATGCGCAATGAGCCGCGGGTGTCGCTGACGGTCATCGACGACACCGACTGGTACACCCATCTCACGCTCATCGGCCACGTCACCGAGATGTACGACGACGAGGGGCTGGCGGACATCGACGCGCTGTCGCAGCACTATCAGGGCAAGGAGTACCCCGACCGCAAGCGGGCCCGCGTCAGCGCGCTGATCGAGATCGACCGGGTGCACGGGTGGGGTGCGCAGAAGAACAACGACCAGCCCGACGGCCGGGGTTGAGTCAAGCGGCCATCTCCTTGCCCACGCGGCGGAGCATGAACGCGGTCGAGATCTGGCCGATTCCATGCAGCAGTGCGGCGGCCGCGACCCACGAGACGAGCAGGACGACGGAAACCTTCCAGGACCCCGCGGCCCAGAAGCCGAGCGCGATCTGCGCGAAGCCCGCGAGCAGCAGGACCCACCAACCCGGTGATCCGCTGCCCGCGATCGCCGAGGCGATGTCGAAGCCGCCGCGGAAGATGAAGTAGAAGCTCATCACCGCTGCCAGTCCGACGAAGGTCGGATCCGGGCGCACGAAGGCGAACACGCCGACGACGACGAACGCCGCCGCCAGCAGCCAGTGCATGATTCGCCAGCCCGGCGGGGACACCGCACCCACCATCGCCTCGTTGACCGCCGAGACGAAGCAGACGCCGGCGAAGAGCGCGGCGATGGCGGCCACAGTGGTGTAGTCGAATCGCAGTATCACTATCGCCGCGACGATCCAGAGTGCGCCCACGACGAGCATGAGCCACCAGTGCCGTGTCGTCGCAGCGACTTCTTCGCGCAAGCGGTCCTTGAAAAACGATCCCGTGGCCGACGGTGCGTGGGCACGTTCGTTCGCGCTAACCATGATTACCCCAATCAACGCTCGCTTGATGTGCGTCGATCGTCGATCGACGAAGGCGATCTGCTTTCGCTCGACGTCGACCACCTCAGTGTGAGACTCACCCGCACCCGTCGTACATCTTTCGCCTGGAGGATCGCCAACCCTCTTGCTTAGGCCACTAATTCGCGCTTACCGATCCTCCTCGGCCTGAGTATCGTGAGGGCCTCGACGGAACAGTGTGGAGAAGTACGCCTGCATCACGGCGAACATGAAGGCTGTGCTGATACCGAAGAGCAGCACACCGTTGACCGCCTCCAAAGCGCTTGTCAAGCGCAGCCGTTCAGGCAGGACCAGACCGGGAACGTCGAGTGACACCATCGTGCTGAGCGAATACACCGACGCGTTCGTGAACGAGTCGAAGGCGCCGAGCCAACGGTACGCCGACGCCCAGAGCACCCCTTCCAACCCGTGCAGAATCGCCAGTTTCAGCGCCACCAATCCGATGCTCGCACTCACCATGGGGATCGCGCGCTGCGGATCGAGCGCGTACTTCCCCACGCGCCTACGAATCCTCGGTTCCATGCGAAACGCCATCACCACCACTCCCGTCGTGTGGATGGCGATGGTCAGCACGATGAGTGACAGACCGAGGATCCAGCTCGCCAGATCCATTCTCGGAGCGCTACTCGCAACGGGCGAGGAAGTCCACGGCCGGCCTCCTGATGGCCTCGAGTTCGGCGCGCACCTGCGGATTGGCGTCGAGATATTGCTGGATCTGCGGCCGCATCTCCTCCCTGGGCTGCCCTTTGAGGGTTGCGAAGTAATCGTTCACAGGTGGGTGGGTGAACAGATAGGCCGAGACCGCAGCAGCGACACCCGCCCGTACGCCGGCCCAATCCGCGGGCGTGCAGTTCGGCGGTGCGGGTGGTGGCTGGCCGCTGGCAATCGCGGTGCCGCCGAGAAGCGCCGCACCGGTCCACGCGGCGGCACCGACGGCCGCGATCACCGCTCGTTGATGAAAACCTTGTCGCAGCAACGTCATTGCTCTTCTCCTCCACTGGATCGTCGACTGTTGGCCCGCCGTGGGGTAAATCGTGTCGGCGTCGAGAACTCTGGCTCACCGGCGTTCGGGCTGATCCCGGCCTGCTGTAGCACTGACGTCATCGCACGGCTGCTTCCGCGATATGGAGGTGTGAGAATCCCGCACCTATCGAGAAACGATAAGACTGCCGACCGCGACGTGTACCGAATTTCACGCTCGCAGAGTGTGTTTGAAAGGTCACGTTCCCACGCGACACCATCGGATTCGGACATATCGGGCTGCCGACGCACCTAGAATTCTCCCCCAGAGGCGACTGAGAGAAGACGTCCGATGAAGCCTTTGATACAGCGCATCGCCGTGTCCGCCGTGATCCTGACAGTCCTGCCGCTGATCGAACTCGTGCCAGCGCCCGTCGGCCGCGCGCAGCCGCCCCCACCGCCGTGCCCCCCGGGGATGTATTGGAACGTCGTGACCATCCGGTGCGTATACCCGCCGCCGCCGGCCCCCACGGTGTACGTCGACCCGTGGCTGCCCGTCTACGTCCCGGACGTCGTCGACGTCGACCTCGATGTCGACATCCCGGTTCCGCGACCTCCCGACATCAGGCCCCCGGATCGACCAGACATCGGGCGTCCCGGTCCGGCGCCAAGACCGCCCCGCGGTCGTGGTGGCGGTGGTGGTCGCCGACGGTGAACTGGTCCGCAAAACCAAGAAGTGGAGGTAAGGGGATTCGAACCCTGACCCCCACACTGCCGGGACCGGGCAGTGGCCGTGAACAGGCTTTTTACCGGCGGTGACGACGTGTTGTAAACGTAGTTGGGCACGCTACTGTCGTCGGCGTTGTCGTCACACTTGTGGTCAACGAACCGCCTATAGGGACGAGACGGCACTCCCAGTGGAGGCGAAGAGGTCCGCGAACAGCCAGCTGAAACATGATGATCGCGGGCGCTCGATAGCATCACTTAAGGCATGAAGTGATGCCATCTCTGTTGTGTGGCATCAGCTGACGAGGGCACCGCGCTCACGTACGAGACGCTGACGCGGGACGCGCCCGTCGAAGCCGGTTACGGACTCGCGGACCTGCGGGCGGCGCAGCGACAAGCCGGAAAGTACGAGGCGGCGATCCCGGCTTCCATCGCCGAACTCGCGGTGGCGCTTCCTGCGGCGGTCCTGGCCGATGCTGAAGAAGCGAGCAATGAGATCGCACGTTTCGACGCTGAGCTCGGCGACGAGATCGCGCCCTTCGGCGCCGTCTTGCTGCAATCGGAGTCCGCGGCGAGTTCGAACATCGAGAACCTGACCGCCTCCGCCCGCGCGATCGCTGAAGCCGAAGCCCTCGGCGACACCAGCCGGTGCAATGCCGCCCTGATCGTGAGCAACACCGAAGCCATGAAGGCTGCGGTCGCCCTGGCCGACCGACTCGACGACAAAGCGATCCTGGCTATGCACGCGGCCCTGATGCGCAACAGCGATCACGACTCAACTGGACGCTGGCGCACCGGGCAAGTTTGGATTGGCGGTGGGAACTTCGGCCCCCGCGGCGCGGACTACATCGCACCTCATCACACCCGCGTGCCCGGCGCGATCGAGGATCTGCTGGCCTTCACCCGTCGCGCCGATGTGCCCAGCCTCCCCCAGATCGCCATCGCCCACGCACAATTCGAGACCATCCATCCCTTCACCGACGGCAACGGCCGGACCGGCCGCGCACTCATCCAAGCGATGCTGCGCCACAAGCGACTTACTCGCCAGATCACCGTCCCGGTCTCGGCCGGGCTCCTCACCGACACCGACGCCTACTTCGGCGCCCTCGGCTCCTATCGCGACGGTGATCCCGCACCCATGGTCGAGCGCCTCTCGGAAGCGTCGCTGCTCGCGGTCGCGAACGGGCGCCGACTGGTCACCGACCTCAGATCGATTCGCGAAGAATGGAATACCAGGATCACCGCCCGGCGCGATTCAGCTGTTCATCGGGTCGCCGACCTGCTCATCCAGCATCCGGTCTTCAACGCGCAACTTCTTCAGCGTGAACTTGGCATAACGACCGGGAACGCTCGCCGATATGTCGACCCGTTGACCGCCGCCGGAATAATCGTCGAGTTCACCGACCGCGCTCGCAACAGAGCCTGGCGCGCACCAGAAGTCCTCAGCGTGCTCGACGCGTTCGCGGCGCGAGCCGGGTGGCGCGGCCGATCCGGCTAAAGCGTCGGCCTGCACGGTCGTCAAGACGGATCTCCGACGTGCCCGCAAACGACGAAACCCGCCCCGACCGATGGTCAGAGCGGGTTTCCAAGAGTGGAGCTAAGGGGATTCGAACCCCTGACCCCCACACTGCCAGTGTGGTGCGCTACCAACTGCGCCATAGCCCCGTAATGCGTGCTCACCGAAATTACACCACGAGGGGTGGTCACTCAAAATCGCTGGTCAGGGGACTTCGCCACCGGCCTCCGGGCCCAGTGGGCGCGCGGGGGTGGTGCCGGTCTCCGGCCGCACCCTGGTCTCCGGCGCAAAGACCCAGCCCAGCGCCGCCAGACCGAGGATGATCCCGCTGACCATGAACGCCCACACGAACGACGTGTACTGGGCGATCAGGCCCACCAGCAGCGAGCCGCCGATCGACCCGATGTCGGCCATCATCTGGAACGTCGCGACCGCGGTCCCGCCGCGCGACTTGTTACCGACCACATCGGCCACGGCCGCCTGCTGCGGGGAGACGAAGATGCCGGTGGCCGCACCCGAGACATAGGCCGCGGCCAGGAACACCGGCAGCGACGTGGTGAAGCCCACCAGCGCCGTCGACACCGCGGCCAGCGTGAGCCCGGCGATCAGCAGTTTGCGCCGCCCCAGCCGGTCGGACAGATACCCGCTGGGGATGACCACCGAGATGTTGCCCACCGCGAACGCCGTCAGCGCCAGCCCGGCCGCGCCGGCACTGCGGCCGAGCCCCTCCACGACGAACAGCGGCACCAGCGCGATCCGCAGCCCGAACGACGCCCAGCCCGTCGCGAAGTTGGAGAACAGCGCCGCCCGGTACGCCCGGTGCCGGAACACCGCCTTGAACGGCACGGGCGCCGCGTCGTCCTCGTCGGGGCGGGACACCACGGCCGAACCGCGCAGGCTGACGAACACGACAGTCGCCGCGACCAGCAGCGCCGCGCCGTAGATCAGGAACGGCGCCGACAATCCGAAGCCCGCGGTGAGGCTGCCAAGGATGGGCCCGCCGACAGAGCCGACCATGAACCCGGACGAGAACAACCCCGCCACGCGGCCCCGCGCATCCGACGGCGATATCCGGATCATCAGCCCCAACGAGGACACCGTGAACATCGCCGAACCCACCCCGCCCAGGGAACGGAATATCAGTAGCTGCCAATAGGTTTCGGCGAAGGCGCACGCCGCGGTGGACAGCGCGACGATGATCAGGCCGCTGATGTAGACGCGCCGCTCCCCCAGCCGCTGGACGAGCAGCCCCGCCGGCGCCGCCCCGACCAGCCGCATGACCGCGAACGCGGTGATGACGAACGTCGCCGCGCTGATCGTGACACCGAAGTGCCGCGCGTACTGCGGGAGCACCGGGGCCACCACGCCGTAGCCCAGCGCCACCACGACATTCGCCGCGACCAGCACCCAGACTTCGCGCGGCAGCCGCCGTTTCCCCGTCGAACAGTCGGCCTCCGTCGAGGACGTCATGAAATGACCGCCGCCACCACCTCGCGGGCGGCGTCCTGCACCTCGGCCAGATGATCGGGCCCCTTGAAGGATTCGGCGTAGATCTTGTACACGTCCTCGGTGCCCGACGGCCGCGCGGCGAACCACGCGTTCTCGGTGGTGACCTTCAACCCGCCCAGCGGTGCGTTGTTGCCCGGGGCGGCGGTGAGTTTCGCGGTGATCGGCTCGCCGGCCAGTTCGGTGGCGGTGACCTGCTCGGGCGAGAGCTTGGCCAGCCGCGCCTTCTGCTCACGGTCGGCCGGGGCGTCGATGCGCGCGTAGGTCGGCGCCCCGTACTTCTCGGCGAGTTCGGCGTACCGCTGAGACGGCGTCGACCCCGTCACGGCGAGGATCTCCGACGCCAGCAGCGCGAGGATGATGCCGTCCTTGTCGGTCGTCCACACGGTGCCGTCGGTGCGCAGGAACGACGCCCCCGCACTCTCCTCACCACCGAAACCGATTGTCCCGCCGATCAGCCCGTCGACGAACCACTTGAAGCCGACCGGCACCTCCTGCAGGGTGCGGCCGAGACCGGCCACCACCCGGTCGATGATCGACGAGCTGACGGCGGTCTTGCCGACCGCCGTCGACGTCGGCCAGTTCGGCCGGTGGGCGAACAGGTAGTCGATCGCGACGGCGAGGTAGTGGTTGGGGTTCATCAGCCCGCCGTCGGGAGTGACGATGCCGTGCCGGTCGGAGTCGGCGTCGTTGCCGGTGGCGATCTGGTAGTCGGCGCTTGCACCGTTCACCTTGTGGATCAACCCAGCCATCGCATTCGGCGAGCTGCAGTCCATCCGGATCTTGCCGTCGCCGTCGAGGGTCATGAACCGCCACGTCGCGTCCACGAGCGGGTTGACCACGGTCAGATTCAGTCCGTGCCGCTCGGCGATCGCGCCCCAGTAGTCGACGCTCGCCCCGCCGAGCGGGTCGGCGCCGATGCGGATCCCCTCGGCGCGGATCGCGTGCAGGTCGACCACGCTGGGCAGATCGGCGACGTAGGCGTCGAGGTAGTCGTGACGCTGGGCGCTCTGCAGCGCGCGGGCCAGCGGCACGCGCTTCACCGCGCGCAGTCCGTCGCGCAGGATCTCGTTGGCCCGTTTGGCGATCGCACCGGTGGCGTCGGTGTCGGCAGGCCCGCCGTTGGGCGGGTTGTACTTGAAGCCGCCGTCGCGCGGCGGGTTGTGCGACGGGGTGACGACGATGCCGTCGGCCAAATCGGAGTCCCGCCCCCGGTTGAATGCCAGGATGGCGTGGCTGACCGCGGGCGTCGGCGTGTAGCGATCGGCCGAATCCACCATCGCGACAACGTCGTTGGCGGCCAACACCTCGATCGCCGACGTCCATGCCGGCTCCGAGAGCGCGTGGGTGTCGCGGCCGATGAACAACGGGCCGGTGAAGCCCTGGGCGGCGCGGTACTCCGCGATGGCCTGCGTGGTGGCCAGGATGTGCGCCTCGTTGAACGCCGCGTCCAGGCTCGACCCGCGATGCCCGGACGTCCCGAACGTCACCTGCTGGGCGACGTCGTCGGGATCGGGTTGCACGGCGTAATAGGCCGTCACGACCTGTGCGACGTCGATGAGGTCTTCGGGTTGCGCCGGCTGACCGGCGCGGGGATGGGCCGCCATGTTCTCGATTCTGCCTCTCGGTGCCGTCACGCTGTCGGACGGCTGGAGGTATTCCCGCCATACTCTCGGTCATGCCTCGTTTCGACGGTCGGGAACTGGCCGCGGTCTTCGTCGGCGGCGCGCTGGGGACGCTGGCGCGGGCGGGGCTGGCCGAGCTCGCCGCGGATGAGCCGAGCCGGTGGCCGTGGCCGACGTTCACCGTCAACATCGTCGGGGCGTTCCTGCTCGGCTACTTCACCACCCGGCTGCTCGAACGGCTGCCGGTGTCGAGTTACCGCCGCCCGCTCCTGGGCACCGGATTGTGCGGCGGGCTGACCACGTTCTCGACCATGCAGGTGGAGACGGTGCGGATGCTCGAACACGGCCACGTCGCGCTGGCGGCGGGTTACACGGCGGCCAGCCTGGCCGCGGGCGTGCTGGCGGTCGTGGTGGCGACGGCGCTGGTGCGCCGGGCACGGATCCGCCGATGATCGTGTGGGCGGGCGTGGCGGTCCTCGGCGGCCTGGGGGCGGTGTGCCGCTTCCTCGTCGACCGGGCCGTCACCAAGGCTGTGGGGCGACCTTTCCCGTTCGGGACGCTGGCCGTCAACGTCAGCGGAGCGGTGCTGCTCGGGTTCCTCGGCGGGATGGCGCTGAGTCCTCACCTCGCGCTGCTCGCGGGCACCGCGTTCGTCGGCTCCTATACGACCTTCTCGACGTGGATGCTGGAGACCCAGCGCCTCGCCGAGGAGCGCCGGGGCCGGCCGGCCATCGCCAACATCGTCGGCAGCGTCGCGCTGGGCCTCGCGGCCGCCGCGGCGGGCCTGTGGCTGGGGAGCCTGGTGTGACCGGGGACCTGACCAAGGTGACCGCGTACTTCGGTGAGCGGCAGCGCAGCGGCGACCGGTTCACCGCCGACGCGCTGCTCGACCGCTACGCCGCGGCGGCGGTGACGACCAGCATCGTGATCCGCGGTATCGCGGGCTTCGGACCGCGGCACGATCTGCGCAGCGACGTGACGTTGACCGGGTCGGAGGACCCGCCGATCGCGGTCATCGCGGTCGACGACACGGCGAAGATGCGCGAGCTCGCCGCGCAGGCGACCGGGCTGGTGACCCGCGGGCTGATCACCCGGGAGTCGGTCCACCCGGCGGCCGGGCCGATGCCGGGCACGCCGCTGACCCGGCTGAGTGTCTACGTGCGCCGGGGCGGGCGGATCGGCGGAGTGCTGGCCTATGCCGCCGTGTGTGAGGTGTTGCGCCGCAACGGTTTCCACACCGCGACCGCCTACGTCGGGGTGGACGGCACCGCGGACGGACACCGTCGGCGCGCCCGGTTCTTCAGCCGCAACGTCGACGTGCCCGCGATGGTCGTCGGGATGGGTCCGACGGCGCGGGCGACCGACGTCGTCGACGCACTGCGCGCGACACCCGGCGTGCAGATGCTCACCGTCGAGGCGGTCAACACCTCCACGCTGCACGGCGAACCCGTCGCACCCGCGGCGGGCGCCATCCACCCGGACGGTCTCCGGAAGCTGACCGTGCAGACCCGCGCGTCGGCGCTGCACGACGGGATGCCCGTGCACCGGGCCCTCGTCCATCGGCTGCGCGATCTGCACGCGAGTGCCGGCGCCACCGTGTTCCGGGGCGCGTGGGGCTTCCAGGGCGGCGAGGCGCCGCTGGCCGACCACCTGTTGCGGGTCGGGAGGCACGTCCCGGTTACGACCATCGTCATCGACACCCCGGACCGGATCGCGGCGGGTGCCCGGGTGATCGACGAGGTCACCGGCCGCCACGGGGTGGTCACCGTCGAGACCGTGCCGGGTGCGGTGTGGGTCGACGACGGGGTGCGCCGCGGCACGCTGTGACGTTCATCGGCCCCGGCGGGTAAGCCTAGCCTTACCTGACTGGGAGGTGTACCGTCCGTGCGCGTGCAAACGAGTAACCCTGAGGCCATCAGCACCGCCCTGACGGAGATCCTGCGCGACGACATGAACGTCGACGTCCGTCGGGTGACCCGCGAATCCCGACTGATCGACGACGTCGGTCTGGACTCGGTCGCGTTCGCCGTCGGCATGGTCGCGATCGAGGACCGCCTCGGCGTCGCGCTGACCGAGGAGGACCTGCTCAGCTGCGATACGGTCGGCGACCTCGAGGCCGCGATCCTGGCCAAGGTGCCGAGCTCGCAGAGCACACAGTGAACCCGCTGGCGTCAGCGCTGGCCGATGCGATGACGTCCAGCGGCCGCGACCTCGTCGTCCTCGACGACGGAATCTGGATTCGCCATCCATGGGCCGAGGTGCACACGCGCGCCGAGAACGTCGCGAGCGACCTCGCCGACGACGGCGCCGCGGTCGTGGTGCTGGTCGGAGAACCCACCGTCGAGTTCATCTCGGCCATCCCGGGCATCCTCTACGCCGGCGCCGCGGTGTCGGTCCTGCCCGGACCCGTGCGCGGTGCCGACCTCGAGCAGTGGGCGCACCACACCATGCAGCGCGCCGCCGCGATCGGCGCGAACCTGGTCTACAGCCACGGTGCACACCTCGACGCGCTCCGTGCCGTGACGGCGCCCGTGCCCACCCGCGACGTCACCCGGGCCGCACAGACACGCCGGGCCGATGCGGGCCCGCCAATGCCCCGCGACGGCGAGTTCGCGGTCCTGCAGGGCACCGCCGGATCGACCGGGACACCGCGCACCGCCCAGCTCACGCCGCAGGCCGTGCTCGCGAATCTGCGCGGACTGCTCACCCGCGTCGACATCGCCCCCGACGACGTCGGGTGTTCATGGTTGCCGCTCTACCACGACATGGGGCTGACGTTCCTGCTCGCGGGCGCACTGGGCGGCGCCGAGGTGTGGCAGGCACCCACGACCGCGTTCTCCGCGTCGCCGTTCAGCTGGCTGCACTGGCTCACCGAGAGCCGCGCCACCCTGACCGCCGCGCCCAACATGGCCTACGGGCTCATCGGAAAGTACGGCAGCCGGTTGACCGGCCTCGACCTCGGGTCGGTCCGCTTCGCGCTCAACGGCGGTGAACCCGTCGACTGTGACGGCACGCGGGGCTTCGCCACCACGATGGCGCGGTTCGGGTTCGACGCCGCGGCGCTGTCCCCGTCCTACGGTCTGGCCGAATCCACCTGCGCGGTAACGGTTCCCCTGCTCGGGACCGGGTTGCGCACCGACACGGTCGAGGTGCGCACCGACAGCGGGCACTACGTCCGCGAGCACGCCGTCGTCGGCGAGGCGATCCCCGGGATGCAGGTACGTATCTCCCCCACCGGCGGCGCCACCGACGAGGTCGACGGCCGCGAGATCGGCGAGATCGAGATCCGTGGCTCGTCGCTGATGAGCGGCTACCTCGGCGAGACGCCGTTGCCGCCTGGAACCTGGCTTCCCACGGGCGATCTCGGCTACTTCGTCGACGCTGGCCTGGTGGTGTGCGGACGGGCGAAGGAGTTGATCACCGTCGCAGGCCGAAACATCTTCCCGGCGGAGGTCGAGCGCGTCGCAAGTCAGGTAGACGGTGTGCGCGAGGGTGCGGTGGTCGCCGTGGGCACCGGTGAACGCGCCGTGCGCCCGGGCCTGGTCATCGCCGCGGAGTTCCGCGGAACGGACGAACCGGCGGCGCGCAGCGAGCTCGTGGCTCGGGTCGCCTCAGCCTGCGGTGTCGTGCCGTCGAACGTGGTGTTCCTCGAACCGGGTGCGCTGCCGCGCACCTCGTCGGGCAAGCTGCGCCGCCTGGAGGTCAAACGCAATCTGGAAGAGGTGAACGGGTGACGGGCATCGCCGCCGAGGACTACGAGGATCTGCTGGCCCGGGTGTTCGACGACGAGGTCAAGGCCTGGACCGCCGAAGCCGAAGCGACAGAACGCTTCCCGCGTCAACTGATCGAACATCTCGGGAAGCACGAGGTGTTCGCGCAGAAATGGGGCGACGGCCAGCAGCCGGACGTGGCGAAGCTCATCGCGCTCGCCATCGAGTTGGGCAAGCTGGGTTCGGCCGGCATCGGCGTCGGGGTCAGCCTCCACGATTCGGCCATCGCGCTGTTGCGGCGCTTCGCCAAGAACGACTACCTGCGCACCATCTGCGAACAGGCGATCCGCGGTGAGGCGGTGCTGTGCATCGGCGCCTCGGAGATGTCCGGTGGATCCGATCTGCAGATCGTGGGCACCGAAGTGCGTTCCGCGCGTGACGGTTACGAAGTCCGCGGTGTCAAGAAGTTCGTGTCGCTGTCGCCGATCGCCGACCACATCATAGTGGTGGCCCGCAACGTCGACCACGACCCGACCAGCAGGCACGGCAACGTCGTCGTGATCGCGGTCCCGACCAGCCAGGTCGAGGTGCAGACGCCGTACAACAAGGTGGGCGCGGGTCCGCTGGACACCGCGGCGGTGCACATCGACACCTGGGTGCCCGCCGACGCGCTCGTCGCGCGCCCGGGCACCGGGTTGGCGGCGATCTCGTGGGGGCTGGCGCACGAGCGGCTCTCGATCGCAGGCCAGGTGGCGGGCGCGAGCCAACGCGTCATCGGAATCACGCTGGCGCGCATGATGAAACGCCGCCAGTTCGGTCACACCCTCTACGAGCACCAGGCGCTGCGGATGCGGATGGCCGACCTGCAGGCCCGGGTCGACATGCTGCGGTACGCGTTGGCGGGCATCGCCGCGGGCGGCCGCCTCGACCTGCGCGCGGCGGCCGCGATGAAGGTCACCGCCGCACGCCTCGGCGAAGAGGTGGTCTCCGAATGCATGCACATCTTCGGTGGTTCGGGCTATCTCACCGATGAGACCCCGCTGGGCCGCTGGTGGCGCGACATGAAACTGGCGCGCGTGGGCGGCGGCACCGACGAGGTGCTGTGGGAACTGGTCGCCGCGGCCATGCGCCCCGACTACGACGGCTACGACGAACTGATCGACTCGCCGGTCAGCGACGACGACTAGCTAGCGGTCGACGGCCGCCGGCGCGTCCTGCGGGGTCCGCGGCAGCGCGTACAACGCCATGCGCCGGTTGGCCATGTCATGTTCGCCGAGGAAGGTGCAGCCGGCGAATTCGCAGACCCGGCGGGCGCCGGTGTTGCGGTGGTCGGGGTCGAACATGATGCGGCGACAACGCGGATCGATCTCGAAGACGCTGGCCACCACGCGCGGCAGCAGCAGCGGCGCGAACCCCCGGTTGACGAATTTCATGTCGGCGATCGCGGCGTGCATGCCGATGTCGTACGGGTCGGCGTCGTACCGCGGCGCGATGGAATCCTTGGCCGCCCGGTACAACTCGACGTAGCACAGGTCGGTGCCCTTGAAGCTGCCGATCAGCGGACGGGAATACTCCCCGTCGACCTGTGCCTGCATGTGGCGCCGCCACCGCTCCGGCGGCCAGGGGTACTCCCACGCCTCGACGAGGTGGGGCCGGTTCATCCACTCCGAGACCATCTCCGCGTCGGCGGCCGGGTCGGCAGGGCGCAGCGCGAACGGTTCGGCCAACACGGGCAGCGGCGGGGCCGGTACGGCGCGCACCTCGTCGGAGATGGTCGTCAGTTCACGGGGCAGGACCGGCTTGAGCGCCTCATCGATCTCGGTCATTTGAGCGACGAGCCTACCCGAGCGACTGAGGGTAGGTTTACCTACGCCGTGGTGAGCAGGAGCACCCCGGCGACGATCAGCGCGACCAGCTTGACCACCTCGAAACCGACGTACCAGAAGTGCGCGTGCGAGCGCGGTCCCTCCGCACCCGCGAGCACCGCATCCGACCGCCGGCTCAACCGCGGACGCACGGCCAGCACCTGCACCAGCAGGCACACGATCGCGACCGCGGCCGAGGCGATGACGCCGATCCCCGGTCGGTGCACCAGCAGCGTCACGACCACCGCGGCCGCGAGCACCGCCTCGACACCGTTGAGGGCACGGAACACGAGCCGTCCGATGCCGAGTCCGAGCGGCAACGTCACGCCGGGCGCCCGGAACTTCAGCGGTGCTTCGAGGAACGAGATCGCGACCACCATGCCCACCCAGACGAAGATCGCGGCGACCCCCACCGCAGCGGCTGCGTTCACGCAGCGAGCGTATGTCAGGGTGATGCCATGAGTGAGCGGGACCGGGCCGGGGACGTGCAGCGTCTGGGCGCCCTCGAGTTCACACCGATCGCCGACGCGCTCGACCTCGTGGCCGAGCCTGTCCGGCGGAATGTGGAGAGCCACGGCCCGCGGGGGCTGTGGGTCAGCGCGATCGATCCCGACCTGGCCGATACCGCCGAATTCTGCGCGCACTACGGCATCGCCCTCGAGCACTCGGCCAATTGCGTGGTCGTGGAGGCCAAGCGCGCCGACCGGGTCTGGTACGCAGCGTGCCTGGTGCTGGCCACCGCGCGCGCCGACGTCAACGGCGTCGTGCGCAAGCGGCTCGACGCGCGCAAGGCGTCGTTCGCGCCGATGGACATCGCCGTAGGACTCAGCGGCATGGAGTACGGGGGCATCACCCCCGTCGGGCTGCCCGGGGGCTGGCCGATCCTCATCGACGAACTCGTGCTCGAACAGCCCCGCGTCGTCGTCGGTAGCGGTGTGCGCGGGTCCAAGATCCTCGCCGAACCGGGCCGGCTCGCCGCCCGACCGCACGCCGAAGCGCTGCCGATCACCAAGGCGGAGTAGCGCTTCGAGTGCATTGGCCGGCGAACGAGAACACGCCCGCCAACACCGGAATTACGCGCAGCGGCAATTCGCGGAATGGTTGAGCGGATGCCCAGCCATTCATGGCGCGCATTCGCAACCCGGTGAATCCTCAGAATCTTGCCAGGATGAAAAGGTTCCCCATCAGAGGGTGGTCGGGAGAAACTCGGGTGCCGGCGGATTATCTCCACAAGATCAAAATCCGCCGACTATTTTGCGTTTGGAAATACCCCTCCCGGGAGGTCGAATTCATGAATGCCGGATCACTGAGCCGGGATCTATACGGGTTTGCCATCGAACTGCGGAAGCTGGCGTACACCATGCCCGGTGGGCACGAGGACCCGCTCATCCGGTTGAGCGAGCGCATGGTGCACCGCTTCGAACAATTCAAGGTCGAAAATGATCATCCACTGGGAGATCGATCGATCGAGAATTGATCCACGCCCCGGCGCGGGAAATCCGAGCGCCTTCTCGTCTTCGGGTCGCATGACCGGAAAACGCGACGCCGATTCGGGACCGCTTCTCCCTTTTTGCGCCGAGGTGGTCCACAGCCGTGCGACGGGAGGCGATATGGACGGGTATCGGACCGTGGTCGTCGGGACCGACGGCTCGGCGTCGTCGCTGCGGGCGGTCGAACGGGCCGCCGAGGTCGCCCTTGCGGAGAATGCCCGGCTGGTCCTGGCCAGCGCGCACTTCCCCGCCGTCGAGAAGGGCCATTGGTCGAGGCCCCCGTCGCCGGACGGGATCACCGACCGCAGCGGCTCCGACAGCCTCGGCCGGGAGGGCTACATGTTGCACGGCAGCGCTCCCACCTACGCGGTCCTGCGGGAAGCCCACGATCGGGCGAAAGCCGTCGGCGCGCAGCGAATCGAGGAGCGAGCGATCGTGGGTGCGGCGGTCGACGCACTGATCAAACTCGCCGACGAGGTGAACGCCGACCTGCTCGTCGTCGGCGATGTGGGACTCGACACGGTTGCCGGCCGGCTACTCGGCTCGGTACCCGCGAATGTCGCCCGGCGCGCCAAGGTCGACATCCTGATCGTCCACACGGCCGGTTGAGCCGCCGTCGACCGTTGTGGACCGGCCTAGTTGCAGCCGCCCGCGCTGACCCATCTGCCGTTGTAGCTGACGCATCCGGTGGCGTTCGGCGGCGGTGGTGGGTCGTACGGCATCGGCGCGTAGTAGGCGGGCGGGGGCACATAGGGCGCCACCGCGTCGGCGATGTTCGCGCACCCGCTGACCGAGACGCGGCGCCCGACGCTGGCGCACACATCGGCCGTCGCGTCTCCCGGCGGATGAACCACCGAGACGACGCCGAATACGGCCGCACTTGCCGAGGCGCCTGCCACCGCCAGTCTGATCGCTCGCATCCCTCGACTCATCGCTTCACTCCCCTCACCGAGAACGGCCGGCGGATGCACATCACGGCGGGCCGAGCGGGCCTGCCGGCGCGGGGGCGTCACACCGGTTCCGCAGATCGGTCAGCGGCTGGCGGATCCCGTTGATCTCGGCCTCCACCTGGCGATTGGCGGTCATGTAGTCCTGGACGCGGCCGCGGACTTCTTCGTTGGGTAGGCCCCGCAGACTGGTGAAGAAGGTGTTGACGTCCGGATGGCTGAACAGGTAGTTCGCCATCGCCGTACCGACCGCGCCGGACACCTGTGCGAGGTCTCCCGCCGTACACCCTGGTGGCGGCGGTGCGGGCTGAGCGGTTGCGGACGCCGAGCCGGCCAGCAGGACCGCTCCGATTCCCATGATCGTCAACGTCTTCCGGATGACGTGGTCTGAGTGGGACACGCGTTGACTCCTTCACCGTGCGGTTGAGTCAAGGACACCGTAGCCATGACGCGCACGCACACGGTCGGAATTCGCGTGACGAGTCGCGATTCCGACGTGAAAGTTTTCGGAAGGAACCGTTCTCGGGTTTCTGGCAACCCCGGTCGGTCGTCGCGACCGGCACACGGTTGCCCACGTCCCGTGACATCCGCCGGAGCACAACGATTTTCGTCGACTCGGCCGACAGGGCCCGGGCGCAGCCGGGAAGTGGTTACCATTCCGCAGTGCACGTTTCCCAGGGGCCGTCCGGTCGTGCCGTCTCCCGGCGCGAGGTCCTCACCTGTGCCGTGGCCGCCCCGGCTCTTCTCGTGGCCGGTCCGGCGGTTGCGACCCTGACCGCAGGATCGGCGGCGGCCGCGGACCTCCAGTTGATCGATTTCACCCATCGGCTGGTCGCACCGGAGGAGATCCGGGCGGCGGGTTTCGACGGTGCGCTGGTCTACGTCTCTGAGTTGCGGCCCGGTGCGGACTTCGACTTCAAACCGGTCACCCGCGGCTACGCGGACGCGCTGCGCGCCGCCGGTCTGCACGTCGTCAGCTGCTACCAGTACGGCAAGCCCGGATGGCCCACCCCGTCGGACTTCACCCGCGGATACGACGGCGGGGTGGCCGACGCCGAGACTGCCCTGCGGTGGCACAGCGCCGCCGGTGGTCCGGCCTCGGCGCCGATCTTCTTCAGCATCGACGAGGACATCGACCAGGACACCTGGGGCAGCGTCGCGGTGCAGTGGTTGCGCGGCATCAACTCGGTTCTCGGGGTCGCGCGCACCGGCGTCTACGGCCACAACCGGGTGTGCGCCTGGGCGATCGAGGACGGGGTGATCGGCCGCTCCACCACGCCGGGGCACTGGTGGGCCTGGCAGACCAGAGCCTGGTCTGGTGGGGAGCGCGAGTCCAGGGCGGTGCTCTTCCAGTCCGTGGTCGTCACCGCGTCGAATCCCGGGGTGCGCCTCGGCGGCACCAGCGTCGACGTGGACGAGGTGCTCGCCGCCGACTTCGGGCAGTGGGACCTCCCTCGAGGCTGATGCGGCTCAGCGCGGCGCGTGTCCGAGACCGAGGGCACGGGCCACCTCGGTCGCCACTTCACCCCGCAGTGTCGAGATCGGCCAATTGCCCCGTGGATGGATCGCGTTGGCCAGCAACACCACATAGGTGTCCGACGCCGGATCGAGCCACACCGACGTTCCCGTGAAACCGGTGTGGCCGAAGCTCCCGACGGGGAAGACCTTGCCGCGCGGTTGGGATTGCGCGGTGTCGATGTCCCAGCCGAGCCCGCGCAGATTCTGGCCACGGACCGCCGGATAGCTCGACGCCAGCAGCGGATGCCGGGTGTTGGGTGGCGCGACCGCGGCGGCCGCATTGGCGGCGTCGACCTGCCCGGGTGTGCGGCCAGGTTGCTGTGGAGTCGTCATCAGCTCGAGTGTGGTTGTGCTGAGCGGGAATCCGCTCGGGCGGTGCGCCAGCCGGTCGAGCAGCGCCTGGGCGAACGTCCCCACATCGCGTGCGGTGGAGAACACCCCGGCATGACCGGCCACGCCGCCCATGCGCCGCGTGGTCGTGTCGTGCACCGCGCCGCGCAACAGGTGGTCCCAGTCCGGGTTGGTGCGCGGGTCGCGTCGCCCTTCGTCGTCGTGGGCGGTCGGCGCGATGCGCGCGAGCAGTTCGGTGTTCCATGTGTCCGCCGGACAGCGGACCGGCGCACCGGATTTCGGGGCCGGCGCCCACTGCAGCACGGCGCCCCGGAACCTGTGCGGCCCGCATGCCCGCGCGGGCGGCAGGTACCGGGTGTCCGTCATCCCCAACGGCGCGAAGATGTTCCGCTCGGCGTAGGCGTCCAACGGCTCGCCGGTGACCCGCTCGATCAGTTCGCCCAACAGGATGTAGTTGATGTCGGCGTACCGGAGGACAGTCCCGGGCGGGGCCTCCAGCGGCGCGGTGAGCGCCCGATGGAGACCCTCCTTCTTGTCCGCCCGCGCCAGACCCCACGGATCGTCGAGGTTGACGTCGGGGGGCTCCCCCGAGAAGTGGGTGAGCAGCATCCGCACCGTCACCGTGGCGCGCTGCGGGTCGTGAGCCGGGTTGAACTCGGGGAGGTAGTCCTGCACGGCGTCGTCGACCCCGACCCTGCCCTGCTCGTAGAGCTGCAGGACGGCCACGGCCGTCACGAGGACCTTCGTCAGGGAGGCCAGGTCGAAGATCGTGTCCTCGGTCATCGGTTCGGCAGGGCCCGGCCTGCCGTCGAGCCCCGGCTCGCCGGCGAGTCTGCGATCGCCGTAGGCGCGCTGGAAGACGACCCGGCCGCCGTGCCCGACGAGCAGCACCGCCCCCGGGAGCCGCCGGGCCGCGATCGCATCCTCGATCGGCCGGGAGACCCCGGTGAAGTCGGCGGTGATCGCGGGGCTGGCCAGGGCGGCAGGCGCCGGTGGCAGTGGCGGTGGCGGTGCGGGCGGCGCGCTCGGGCTCGGGGTCGACGGGAGGCGCGCGGAGACATCCTCGGCGGTGTGACCGCACGCGGCGGCGATCACGCAAACTGTTGCCAGCACAACGACTTTGCGGAGGCTGCCGGCCAGGGCGGCCAGGGTTTCAGTGGCCAAGAGAGACGCCGTCGGTTCCGGGGATCACGTGCGGGCCAGCATAGGCTCTCGGCGGCGGTTGGAACGCGAAAACCGGATCAGCGCTTGACCCGCGCACTGCACACCGGCCATGCACCCCACCCCTGTCCCGCGCGCGTGGCCTCGGCGACTGCGATCTGCTCCTCCCTGGTGGCCAGGTCGGCGCGCGGCGCGAACCGCAGACCGCCATAGGCCTCCCAGGTGCTCTGCTTGAACTGCACCCCGCCGTAGAACCCGTTGCCGGTGTTGATGGCCCAGTTGCCGCTGGATTCGCATGACGCCACCGCGTCCCAGGCGGCGGTCCGCACGGGCGGCACCTGCGTGCCCGGTTTCGCGCCGACCCGCTGTACCTGCGGCCGAGCGGGGGCCACCACGTCGCGGGCCACCACCTGCCGCCCCGTCACCCTGCCGTTGACCGTGGACACCGCGAAGGTGATGTCCTGTGCCCCCGGGGCGCCCGGATCGTCGACCACGCTGCGGCTGATGTTGAGGCCCGGATCGTGGATGCGCCGCAGCGGCGCAGGCAGCGGCAGGCGCGCGGATTCCCGGTGCACCCGGATGCGGGTCACCACGATGCGCATGCCCTCACGGACCGGGCTGGACGCGGCCGGTTCCACCCTGTCGCTCTGCTGCAGCGGTACGCCCGCCGCGGCCAGGAACTGCCCCACAGTGGCCGCCGCCAGGCGATGGTCGCTCGGGACACCGCCGTCATCGAGGTGCACCCGCTTGGGGGTCACCACGGGTAACGCCATACCCTCCACCGGCAACCGGTCGGTCCGGGAGGCGGTGACGGGTGCGGCCTCGGTCAGCGACATCTGGTTCAGCGCATCCTCGACAGTCAGGGCGGTGGTCCACACCTGCCTGCCCGGTCCCCCGTCGACGGACAACTGCAGCGGCCGCGCGCGCCGCAACACGACGGTATCCGCGACGGCCGCGTCGGCAGCCGGACTGACCTGGTCGTGCGCGCCGACGCGGAAACCGTTGTCCCGCAGAATATCGCCGACCCGTGACCGCATCGTGGACACCGTCATCGACTCGCCGTCGACGGTGAGCGTGACGCGTTTGTGCGCCGCCACGGTGTAGGTGCCCGCGACCATCAGCACCATCAGCAACGCACCGAGCAGCGCCCGGTGCAGCGTCGGCCGTCGGGCGGCCGTTGGGGTCGGCGGCGCCGCTTCGAACGCGTCGGCGCGTTCAGCCTCCGCCAGCATCGCCAGGACGTCTTCGGCGAGCGCACCCCGGGTCGCCCCGTCGAGCACGACGTGTCCCACCCGGGCGACACCCGTGGCCTGGCACAGCACCAACGCCTGTACGAACAATGGTGTCAGCGCGGCGAGGTGCCGTGTGCGGAATTCGGCGATCGCATGGCGATCGGGTCTCTGCCCGGCAGCCAGCCATCGGAAATCGTTGTCATCCACACACTTACGGGCGATCTCCCGCGACGAGTACACCCCGGACGTGTAACCGAGGAGCAGGATGCTGACCGGCACCCGCGGATCGTCGCCGTAGGCGGCCCGGATGCGGGCGAGGTCCAGGTGTTCGTCGACCAGCGCCGCGATCAACAGATGGTCGGGCGAGAGCCCCTGCGCGGGAGCGCCTGACGCCCCGGCGGGCGGGCGGGTGGTCACCGTCGCGAGCTTCATCAGCGGTCAATCATGCCCCTGACCGGGCCGTCGGCCGGTCAACCCGTCCGGCGTGTTGTGCGCGTACCGCACAGCGGCACTGGGATCGTGGAGGCATGTCCGAGCGAGATCTGGTCGAGGAGTTGCGACGCTGGCAGGACAGCGGTGCCGTCTGGACGGTCCTGTCGCGAACACCGGACCGGGTCACGGTGGCGTTGCTGCGCTGCGACGGCGGTGAGGAGGTCGACAGGTTCGTCTCCTCCGACCCGGAACTGTTGCGCTTCATCGGCGAACGGCGCGACAGCCTGGAGTGAGGTCAGTCGAAGAGCCCGTCCAGCACGCGGTCTTCGAGCTCCTGCCACCGGCGTACGTCGTTGCGAACCTTCGTGACTTCGTCGTCGGAGAGGTGCTCGGCGCCGTCGGCGGTGATGCGACAGAGGTCCATCGGGCCGCCGACCGTCGGGGAGCTCTCATCGAGTGCGTCCAAGACGCGCAGCGCCGCAATCACGCCGTATCGGATCGGCCGTTGCGACATCCCGAAGTTCGCGAGCAACGCCCGCGCCTGCTGCGCCATCGGGGCGCCGCTGCCGACGGCGTGGAAGCCGGTCTCCTCGTAGTGCCCGATCAACCCGTGGGGGTCGATGTCGACGATGAACGGGGCGCCATTGGAGTACCCCGCGGCCAGCACATAGGTCGCCGGTGTGGCGCCGCCGCCGTCGCTGCCCGGAACGGTCTCGATGAAGTTCTCGTAGTGGTGGCGCAACACCGGCACGACCCGGGACTGCAGTGCCCGTCCGACGTCCTGGGCCTCGACGATGGTCTCGGGCTGCGCGTCGAACAGCTGCTCGAGGTCGTAGAGCACCGCACGGGAGCCGCTGCCGCCCCAGGCGGCGCGCTTACCGAGCCCGTGCAGTTTCTGAGCCGGGTACGTCAGACCGCGGGCGGGTTCGGTGATCTGGGAGTCCGCGGCGAGCACGATCCCGTCGGCGCAGCGCAGGGCAATCACGACCGTCATAGCAGCGATGCTCTCAGGTGCGGCGGCGCACGCGGGCCCAGATGGGCCCGGCCGCCACGGTCGTATAGGGCACCTCGAGCGGGAAATCGTCCTCGATCGAGGAGATCTCATGGTCGCGGACCAGCGTGGCCAGCGCGAGCGTCGCCTCCAACATCGCGAAGTGCTGTCCGATACAGGCGCGCGGACCTCCGGCGAACGGGATGAACTGCCAGCGATCGCGGTCCTTGACGTTGTGCGGGGCGAACCGCTCGGGGTCGAACTCCAGCGGCCGCTCCCACAATTCCGGATCGCGGTGCACCGCGTAGATCCCGACCCCCACGAGGCTGCCCGCCTCGACTCGGTAACCGTCGATCTCGATGTCGCGCAGCGCCAGCCGACCGACGCCCGCGGCCGGCGGGCACAGCCGCAGCGACTCGTTGAGCACCTGCACGGTGTAGCCGAGCCGGCCGACGTCCTCAGGGGTCAGCAGCCGGTCGCCGATGGCGCGGGCCTCGGCCGCGACGCGCTCCTGCAGGTCCGGGTGGTGTCCGAGCGCCCACAACGCGTAGGTCAGCAGGGTGGCGGTGGTGTCGTGGCCGGCCAACATGAACACCAGCAGTTCGTTGCAGATGTCGTCGTCGGACAGCGCCAGACCGGTTTCGGGGTCCGAGGCGTTGATCAACGCGTGCACCAGGGGCGCGTCGATCGTCGGGTCGGCCCGGCAGGCGCGCAGGATGTCGTAGGTGACCGCCTTCATCGTCGCGACGGCCGCGGTGGCGCGGCGGCGCTGGGGCGTGGGCAGCCAGCGCGGCGCCCGCACGGGTTTGAGCGCGCGGTCGGCGGCGTACCCCGCGGCCACCGGCAGCGGCCCGGCGATCACGTCGGCTTTCGCGTCGAGGTCCAGCCCGAGGATCGACCGGCCCAGCGACCGCATGGTCAACCGGCGGCACTCCTCGTCCAGGTCGACGCGCACGCCTGCGGCCCAGCCCTGCCCGACCATCTCCGCGGCGCGCGACATGTGCCCACCGAAGCCGCGCACGCTCGGCTTGGTGAACACCGGTTGCAGGGCCCGGCGCCGCGGCACCCACGGCAGGTTGCGCAGCACGAACAGGCTCTCGCCGCCGAGGTCGCGGACCTCGTCGTGCACCCGGCAGCGTTCGGCCGAGGCGTGGTTGCGTCCCAGGACGTCGCGGATCCCGGCCGGTGAGGTGACGACCACGATCTGCGGGATCATCCACGCGGGTCCGAGCTTGAGCCGGATCACCGGCCCGCCGACGCGCCGCAACACCTCCTGACCGGTGTGGAAGTTGCGCACCAGGGGCAGCAACTGCCGGTAGGGCAGCGGATTCTTCGGCGGCAGGGGCAGCGTGCCGAGCCCCGCGTCCTCGTTCGTCGCAACCATGACACCCCCATCATGGCGGGCCGGCCGCGGGGATGCGACCTCGGCGCCCTCAGCCGGCGTTGCCGGACCCCAGGCCGATGGCCGCCAACCGGCGCCGCGACGCCGTGGTGCGCACCCGCGTCGGCCACCAAAACCAGCGCCCCAGCAACGCCGCGATCGACGGTGTCATGAACGAACGCACGATGAGCGTGTCGAACAGCAACCCCATGGCGATGGTGCTGCCCACCTGGCCGATGACCAGCAGGTCGCCGAACACGAACGACGCCATCGTTGCGGCGAACACCAGGCCTGCCGACGTCACCACCGACCCGGTGCCGGCCATGGCCCGGATGATGCCGGTCTTGAGCCCGCCGTCGAGCTCTTCCTTGAACCGCGACACCAGCAGCAGGTTGTAGTCCGACCCCACCGCCAGCAACAGGATCACCGACATGGGCAGCACCATCCAGTGCAGATCCAGCCCGAGGATGTGTTGCCAGAGCAGCACCGACATCCCGAACGACGCACCCAGCGACAGCAGCACTGTCCCCACGATCACCGCGGCTGCGACCACGCTTCGGGTGATGACGAGCATGATGACGAAAATCAGTGTCACGGCGGCGATTCCGGCGATCAGCAGGTCGTAGAACGAGCCGTCCCGCATGTCCTTGTAGGTGGCGGCGGTACCGGCGAGATACACCGACGACCCCTCCAGCGGCGTGCCCTTGATGGCCTCTTTGGCCGCGGTCTTGATCGCGTCGATGTGCGAGATGCCCTCCATGGTGGCCGGATCGCCCTCGTGGCTGATGATGAACCGCACCGACTTGCCGTCCGGGGAGATGAAGTTCTCCATCCCCCGCTTGAAGTCGGCGTTGTCGAACACCTCGGGCGGCAGGTAGAACGTGTCGTCGTTGCGGGCGGTGTCGAACGCCTCCCCCATCGCGTCGGAGTTCTCCCGCATCGCGGTCGACTGGTCCTGCATCCCCTTCTGCGTCGAGTACATCGTCAGCATCATCGACTTCATCGACTTCATCGATTCGATCTGTTGCGGCAGGGTCGCGACGAGTTGCGGCATCAGCGCATCGAGCCGCTCGAGGTCGGGCACCAGAGCCTGCACGTCGTCGGTCATGGTGTCGACGCCGTCGAGGGTGTCGAACACCGAGCGGATCGCGAAGCAGACCGGGATGTCGTAACAGTGCGGTTCCCAGTAGAAGTAGTTCCGGATGGGCCGGAGGAAGTCGTCGAAATCGGCGATGTGGTCCCGTAATTCGGCGATGTCGACAGTCATGTTGCGGGTCTTGGTCACCATCTCGTGGGTGGTGGCGGCCATCTGACGGGTCAGGCTCGACATCCGTTCCATGGTGTCGATGGAGGTCTGCATCTCGTCGGCCTCCACCAGCATGTTGGCGGTCAGGTCCTCGTTGTACTTGTCGGTGAGGTCGCGGTTCGCGCTCTGCGCGCTGAGCAGGAACGGGATGGTGGTGTGCTCGATCGGGGTGCCGTCGGGCCGGGTGATGGTCTGTACCCGCGAGATCCCGGGCACCCGGAAGATCTTCTTGGCGATCTTGTCGATCACCAGGAAGTCCGCGGAGTTGCGCAGATCGTGGTCGGATTCGACCATCAGCAGTTCGGGATTCATCCGCGCGGTGTCGAAATGCCGGTCGGCGACCGCGTACCCGAGGTTGGACGGCATGTCGGCGGGAATGAACTTCTTCGTGTCGTAGCTGGTCTCGTACCCGGGCAGCGCGAGTAATCCGACCAGCGCCAGCGCGCAGGTCGCCACCAGAACGGGTCCGGGCCAGCGCACCACGACGACGCCCACCCGGCGCCACCCCCGTGAGGCGATCGGGCGTTTGGGTTCGAACAGCCCGAACCGGCCGCCGATCGCGATGACAGCGGGCCCGAGCGTCAGCGCCGCGGCGACCGCGACGAGCATGCCCACCGCGCACGGCACCCCGAGCGTCTGGAAGTACGGCAGCCGCGTGAAGCTCAGGCACAGCATGGCGCCGGCGATCGTCAGACCGGAGCCCAGCACGACGTGGGCGGTGCCGCCGAACATCGTGTAGTACGCGGTTTCTCGGTCGTTTCCCGCGCCGCGCGCCTCCTGATACCGGCCGATCGCGAAGATCGCGTAGTCGGTGCCCGCGGCGATCGCCATGAGTGTCAACAGATTCACCGCGAACGTGGACAGCCCGATGATCTCGTACTGACCCAGGAAGGCCACGATGCCGCGGGAGGCGCCGAGTTCGACGAACACCATCAGCAGGATCAGGACCATCGTCGCGATCGACCGGTAGACGAACAGCAGCATCACCGCGATGACCCCGAGGGTGATCAGGGTGACCTTGACGACGCCCTTGTCGCCGGCGTGGTGCTGGTCGGCAGACAGAGGTGCGCCGCCGGTGACGTACGCCTTCAGTCCGGGCGGGGTCGGTGTGGTGTCGACGATCTCGCGGACGGCGGCCACGGATTCGTTCGCGAGCGCCTCGCCCTGGTTGCCGCGCAGATACACCTGGACATAGGCCGACTTACCGTCGTTGCTCTGCGCTCCCGACGCGGTGAGCGGGTCGCCCCAGAAGTCGGCCACGTGCTCGACGTGGGCGGTGTCCTCTTCCAGCTTCTTGATCAGCCCGTCGTAGTAGGCGTGCGCTTCGGCACCGAGGGGTCGCTCGCCCTCGAGGATCACCATCGCGTTGCTGTCGGAGTCGAACTCCTCGAAGTTGTGGCCGATCTGCTGCATCGACGTGAACGACGGCGCGTCCTTGGCATTGAGACCGACCGTGTGCGCCTCGCCGACCTTCTCCAACGACGGGACGAACACATTGGTCACGACCGTGAGCGCCAGCCAGGCCACCACGATGGGTAACGCCAGTATTCGAATACCGTGCGCGATGCGTGATCGCTCGGCAGTCCTGCCCATGAATCGTCCACCACCAGCAGTTCAGCGCGCGGTCGGGCCTGCGGCCGCCGAGCACACCCGTCGCGTGACAGAACATGCCCCGCGTGTAACTCGACTAGCTTGTCAAACCTTCATGGTCGGAGCACCGGTCAAACCGTCGATTGACAGCTAGTTCACAGCTGGACGCCGCCGCCGAACAATCCCCGAATTCGGTCCATAAGTGCAGTTCAGACACTATAATCAAGGGGTACGTGGAGATGCCCGTACACGATCGTCACGGGCCCGCCGGCCCGCGGCGCCGGTGGCGAAACCAAGCATTCGAAGGGTCCGTCGAAGGGCCGTGCTTGCGCGCTGACGAAACCGGGCGAACAGCAATACGCATCAGGAGAACCCGTGACTGATCCCGACAAGACACTGCTCGCCGCACTGCTCGACCGCTCCGGCTCGATGGCCACCTCGAAACAGGCCACCGAGGACGGCTGGCGCGAGCTCATCTCCGAACAGCGCCTGCTGCCCGGCCGCTGCGACGTCACGCTCGCACAGTTCGACAGCGTCTACGAACGCGTGTACTCGTCGACGCCGATCGACCGGGTGCCCGACTTCGTCGTCGAACCCCGCGGCATGACCGCGCTCCTCGACGCCGTGGGCACCTTCATCACCGAGATCGGCGCGGAGCTCTCGGCGCTGCCCGAGGAGCAACGCCCCGGCCGGGTCATCTGCCTCATCATGACCGACGGAATGGAGAACGCCAGCCAACAGTGGAGCTGGGACGCGGTCCACCGACTCACCAAGCAGCAACAGGACCAGTGGAACTGGACGTTCATCTTCCTCGGCGCGAACATCGACGCCGTCGAGGTCGGTAGTCGGATGGGCATCGCGGGCACGACGTCGATCACCTACGACGACAGCGATTACGACTCGACGATGGCGGTCACCGGTGTGGCCCGCGAGATGGTGACGAACATCCGCAACGGCAGGCAGGTCGCGTTCACCGACCACGACCGCAGGGCCGCGATGGGTGAGACGACCTGACCCGGATTCAGGACGCGGAGGCCCCGTCGGCCCGGCTCACGGTCGGGCGGCGGGGCTTTCGCGTCCACGGCCACGTCATCAGCGCCCACACCACGATGACGACGGCGATCTCGATGACCAGGTACACCGGCCACGGACCGAGGAGGTCCAGCACCGACGCGGTCGGCGGTTTCCCGTTCAGGTAGCCGTAGTTGGTTCCCGCGATCGTGTTGAACAGCAACGTGAATGCCACCCACCCGAGCGTGACCACCACCGCGAAGCGGTAGTCGCGCCAGCCGGGCCGCATCCCCCGCCCCCAGGTCAGGTACACCGCGGCCCACACCACGAGCACGTGAAGGGTGAAGAACGTGACGAACAGGTGGTGCGGGAAGTCCGGCGCACCCTCCTGCGGCGTCCCGATGTCAGGGGTGAGCAGCGCCTGCGAACTGAGCAACAGCCCCCAGAAGTACGTCAGCACGAAGGCCCGGTGCCGCTGCGACCACAGCGCGTACGCGGCGGTCAGTTCCGCGATGTCGCACAGCTGCAGCGGCACCGACGTCGCGAGGTCCGGGCGGATGAGTTTGTAGACCAGGGCGACGACGAATGCGGTCACGAGGAGAACCGCGAGCACCCGCGCGACCACCCGCGCCTGCGCTTCGGTCAGCAGGCGCCCGCGCCAGACCAGCATCACCCCACCGATCGCGAACACGACCAGCACGACGAGATGCGACGGGCCGTACGCCGAGAACTCCCGCTGCGCTGAGATCAGCTCCACCACGGTCTTGATCATCCCAGTCCGAGACCGGATCCTCCGTCAGTTACCGCCGACGACCGCCGTGTGGGTCGCGCAACGACCGCGCCCGGGCGATGTGCCCGTCCAAGCCGAGCGTTCGATGGGCCGTGCCGTCGCCGAGGCCGTCGCCGAGCAGCGTGCGGACCCCGCGCACCGTTGGAGTGCCTGTGCGACAGGTGATCCAGACCGCATCACACCGCTGAATCGATCAGCTCCGGCGTATTGCCCAGCCGTGAAAGACGATTGCGAAGGCAAGGATCGAAAGCGCCATGACCAGAACCCAATCGCCGAACCGCTGGAAGACGGTGGTGTGGTTGCCGAGCGGGACGTCGACCACCACCACGCCACGCTCGGCGGCGGGATACCACGCGATTCGCCTGCCCTGGGCGTCGAAGGCGGCGCTGACGCCGGACAGCCCGGCATGCACCGCGGGATGGCCGACCTCCGCGGCGTGGACCGCGACCTTGCTCGCCAGTTGCGGCTGCGCCCAACTCCCTTGGTAGGTCGAGGTGGAACTCTGATACACGAGTAGTTGCGCACCCTGGTGGACGAGCCGGCGCGGAAGGTCGGAGAACGTCGTCTCGAAACTGATGAGCGGCCCGATCGCGAGGTCGTCGGTGTGCACGACGGCCAGCGCGGCGCCGCGGCGCCGGTCCTCCGCGGCCGCCTTGGTGTGCCGCGCCGCCCAGTCGAACAGCCACCGGAGCGGGAGGTATTCGCCGAACGGCACCAAGCGCATCTTCGTGTACTCACCCCGCGAGCCGTCCGGCCCGATGAGCACCGAGGTCTTGGCGATCGCGCCGGTGCGATCGCGGGCGTCGACGTTGACGAGTAGGTCGGTCCCGACTCGCCGGGACAGGTCGGCGAGGTGGGCCATCGCCTCCGGTCGGCCGGCGATGTCGACACCGACGCTGCTCTCCCCCCAGACGACCAGGTCGATCGACCGGCCCCCCAGTTCCTCGGTCAACGCCTCGCCGGCCGCCTGACGAGCCGTCGAGTCGTCGATGTCGCCGGGTTGGACGAGCGCCACCCGTACCGCCGGACCCGATTGCGGCGCCGACCCGAGCCAGTACCACGCCGGACCCACGACCGCGCACGCCAGCGCGACCGCCGCGGCAACCATGCGAACGGCCCACCGCCGGTGCAGGATCACGCCGACGAGCGCGGTGTTCACCGCCGCGATCAGAAACCCGGTGAGCCAGACTCCGCCGAGGGACGCCGACGCCAGCGTTACCGGCTGATTCCACTGCGTCGCGCCGAGCACCGCCCACGGACCGCCCAGGCCGGGCCGGGCCCGCACCGCTTCCGCGAGGACCCACGCGCTCGGCAGCACCGCGATCGCCGCGAAGGTCGCCCGGACAGTCGGTTGCCCGCGCAGCATCACCTGCGCGGCCCACCCCCAGGGCAGCCACAGCGCACCGAGACCGGCCGCCATCACGACCAGAAGCGGTCCGGCACTCGGCAGCAGCCAGTACTGGGTCGCCACGACGTAGGCGGTCATCCCGCACCACGCCCGCAGTGCCCCCGCCCGCGGGGTCGGTGCGGCCCGCAGCACCCACAGCAGCGGGACCAGGCTCACCCAGGCGAACCACCACCACGCCGGTGCCGGAAAAGCCAGCGCCGGCAGCGCGCCCGCGGCGACCGCCGCCACGAGTCCCCGCCACGACGCGTTCACCGCCCCAGCGTCACATCCGAAGGGACCGTCTGTCCGGTGCACAGGGGTTGAGTAGGCCGTCAGGTCTTGTCGGTGGTCGAATGTATGTTCGGTGTATGTCGAGCAACGGCCTCCAGGACGCGGTGACCGCGCTGCGGGCCGCCTATGAGGCGGTGGCCGCCTGTGAGGTCGACCTGCTCGACAAGACCGAACTGCTCGCCGCCCTCGACGAGCTCGAAACCCTGTCATGTCAGCTGCCCACGATGAGTCACCGCCTGCTGGCCCGGCTGCAGGCCGAGGCCACCCCGCAGCAACTCGGGGCGAAATCATGGAAAGAAGTGTTGACGGTGCGGTGGCGGATCTCCAGCAGCGAGGCCCACCGCCGGCTGACCGAAGCCGCGGTGTTGGCGCCGCGCCAAGCATTGACCGGCCCGTCGCTGCCACCTGTGTTGGCGGCGACCGCGGCGGCCCAAGCGTTGGGCTGTATCACCGCCAAACACGTGGAGGTGATCCGCAAAGCGGTCGACAAACTCCCCGCCTGGGTGGACACGGTGACGCGGGAGCAGTTCGAGGTCAACCTGGTGCGCACCGCCGTCGG
>NZ_LQIT01000041.1 GCF_001499965.1 Mycobacterium sp. GA-2829 | reverse complement strand
AACCCTGCACCTCCGGCACCCCCACCGTCGGCCGCCCCGACCACCAGCGCCGCCGAGCTGGCCCGGTTCCTCGCCGGCGCCCGAGACCCCCACGACGGTCACCGCGCCGCCGCCCCCACCTCCGTCCCCCACCGTCACACCACTGCCGCCCCCGCCACCACAACCGGGAACGACCTGCCGGGCGGTGTCATGACCACCCAGCCGCAGTCGCCGGTGACGGTCACCCCGCCGCTGCCGAATCGGCGCAACGCCGAGCTGCTACTGCTGGCCTTCGCCGCGGTCATCACCACCGTCGCCCTGCTGATGGTGGAGGCCAACCAGGAACAGGGGATCAGCTGGGACCTGCTGCAGTACGCGGCCGGGTACCTGGCGCTGTTCGGCGGTGCGCACCTCGCGGTGCGCCGGTACGCGCCCTACGCCGATCCGCTGCTGCTGCCCGTCGTCGCGCTGCTCAACGGCCTCGGGCTGGTGATGATCCACCGCCTCGACCTGGCCCAGGGTGAGCTCATCGAACGCGGACTCGGCGGCACCGCCAACCAGCAGATGCTGTGGACGCTGGTCGGTGTCATCGGATTCGCTTGTGTCATCGCGTTTCTCAGTGATCACCGGATGCTGGCCCGCTACGGCTATGTGTGCGGGCTGTCCGGTCTGATCCTGCTCGCCATCCCCGCGGTGCTGCCTGCGTCGATGTCGGAGCAGAACGGCGCCAAGATCTGGATCGAGTTGCCGGGCTTCTCGATTCAGCCCGCGGAGTTCTCGAAGATCCTGCTGTTGATCTTCTTCGCGGCGGTCCTGGTCGACAAGCGCGAACTGTTCACCAGCGCGGGCAAGCACTTCCTGTGGATGGATCTGCCCCGCCCGCGCGATCTCGCCCCGCTGCTCGCGGCGTGGATCGCCTCGATCGCGGTGATGGTCTTCGAGAAGGACCTCGGCACCTCGCTGCTGTTGTTCGCGTCGTTCCTGGTGCTGCTCTACGTCGCGACCGAACGGATCAGTTGGGTCGCCATCGGATTGAGCCTGTTCGCGCTGGGAAGCGTGGTGGCGTACAACCTCTTCGGCCATGTGCGGGTGCGGGTGCAGACCTGGCTGGACCCGTTCGCCGACCCCGAGGGCGCCGGCTACCAGATGGTGCAGTCGATGTTCAGCTTCGCCACCGGCGGCATCTTCGGCACCGGTCTGGGCAACGGTCAGCCGGGGACGGTGCCCGCGGCGTCGACGGACTTCATCATCGCCGCCGTGGGTGAGGAACTCGGGCTCGTCGGGTTCTCCGCGGTCCTGATGCTCTACACGATCCTGGTCATCCGCGGGCTGCGCACCGCGATCGCCGTACGCGACAGCTTCGGCAAGCTGCTCGCCGCAGGATTGGCCTCGACGCTGGCGATCCAGCTGTTCATCGTCGTCGGGGGAGTGACGCGGCTGATCCCGCTGACCGGTCTGACCACCCCGTGGATGTCCTACGGTGGATCGTCGCTGCTGGCCAACTATCTGCTACTGGCGATCCTGCTGCGCATCTCGCACGCGGCCCGCAGGCCGATCACCACCAAACCGCCGCAGCAGCAGACGCCGCTCGCCGCCGCCAGCACCGAGGTGATCGACAAGGTATGAACACCTCACTGCGCCGCGTCGCCATCACGATCATGGTGTTGATCGTGCTGTTGCTCGGCAACGCCACCATCACCCAGGTCTTCACCGCCGACGGTTTGCGGACCGATCCGCGCAACCAGCGCGTCCTGCTCGACGAGTACTCACGTCAGCGCGGTCAGATCACCGCGGGCGGGCAGCTGCTCGCGTACTCAGTGGCGACGCCCGGCCGGTTCCGGTTCCTGCGCGTCTACCCCAACGCGGAGGCCTACGCCCCGGTGACCGGGTTCTACTCGCTGACCTACTCGAGCGTCGGCCTCGAACGCGCCGAGGACACCATCCTCAACGGCTCCGACGAGCGGCTGTTCGGCCGCCGCCTCGCCGACTTCTTCACCGGCCGCGACCCGCGCGGCGGCAACGTCGTCACCACGATCAGCCCGCGGGTGCAGCAGGCCGCGTGGGATGCGATGCAGCAGGGCTGCGGCGGCGATCCGTGCAAGGGTTCGGTCGTCGCGCTGGAACCGTCGACGGGCAAGATCCTGGCGATGGTGTCCGCACCGTCCTACGACCCGAACCTGCTGGCCACCCACGACGTCGAAGAGCAGACCGCGGCGTGGCAGCGGCTGCGCGACAACCCGGACAATCCGCTGGTCAACCGCGCGATCTCGGAGACCTACCCGCCTGGGTCCACGTTCAAGGTGATCACCACCGCCGCCGCGCTGGAGAACGGCGCGACCCCGGACACCCAGCTCACCTCCGCCGCGCGCGTGCCGCTGCCGAACAGCACCGTGACGCTGGAGAACTACGGCGGCTCGCCGTGCGGGGGCGGGCCGACCGCACCTCTGCGCGAGGCGTTCGCCCGCTCGTGCAACACCGCCTTCGTCGAGCTCGGCCTCGACACCGGTGCCGAAGCGCTGAAGAGCACCGCCGCCGACTTCGGCTTCGACACCCCGACCGCGCCGATCCCGTTGCAGGTCGCCGAGTCCACGGTCGGGCCCATCATCGACGGCGCGGCGCTGGGGATGTCGAGCATCGGGCAGCGGGACGTGGCGTTGACTCCGCTGCAGAACGCGATGGTCGCTGCCACCGTCGCCAACGAAGGGGTGACCATGCGGCCCTACCTGGTGGACAGCCTCCGGGGACCCGACCTGGCTAACCTGACCACGACCGAGCCGGTGGAAGAGCGCCGGGCGGTGTCACCGCAGGTCGCGGCTACACTGACGGATCTGATGGTCGGCGCCGAGCAGCAGACGCAGCAGAAGGGAGCCATCGCCGGCGTGCAGATCGCTTCGAAGACAGGCACTGCGGAGCACGGGTCTGATCCCCGTAACACCCCGCCGCACGCGTGGTACATCGCGTTCGCGCCCGCACAGGCTCCCAAGGTCGCCGTCGCCGTCCTGGTCGAGAACGGTGGCAACCGGCTGTCGGCCACCGGCGGTCAGGTCGCCGCGCCGATCGGTCGCGCCACCATCGCCGCCGCGCTGAGGGAGGGCTCATGAGTGCCCGCGTGGGTGTCACCCTGTCCGGCCGCTACCGCCTGCAGCGGCTCATCGCCACCGGCGGTATGGGTCAGGTGTGGGAGGCCGTGGACAGCCGCCTGGGCCGCCGCGTCGCCATCAAGGTCCTCAAGGCCGAGTACTCCACCGATCCGGAGTTCGTCGAACGGTTCCGCGCCGAGGCGCGCACCGTCGCGATGCTCAACCACCCCGGCATCGCGAGCGTGTACGACTACGGCGAGACCGATATGGACGGCGAGGGCCGCACCGCCTACCTCGTCATGGAGCTCGTCAACGGCGAACCGCTGAACTCGGTGCTCAAACGCACCGGCCGGCTGTCGCTGCGGCATGCGCTGGACATGCTCGAGCAGACCGGCCGCGCGCTGCAGGTCGCGCACACCGCGGGGCTGGTGCACCGCGACGTGAAACCCGGCAACATTCTCATCACCCCGACCGGGCAGGTGAAGCTCACCGACTTCGGCATCGCCAAGGCCGTCGACGCCGCACCCGTGACGCAGACCGGCATGGTGATGGGCACCGCCCAGTACATCGCCCCCGAACAGGCCCTCGGCCACGATGCCACCGCCGCCAGCGACGTGTACGCGCTCGGTGTCGTCGGCTACGAATCGGTGTCCGGTAAGCGACCGTTCACCGGCGACGGTGCGTTGACCGTCGCGATGAAGCACATCAAGGAGACCCCGCCGCCGCTGCCCGCGGATCTGCCGCCGAATGTGCGGGAGCTGATCGAGATCACGCTCGTGAAGAACCCGGGCATGCGGTACCGCTCCGGCGGCCCGTTCGCCGACGCGGTGGCCGCAGTGCGTTCCGGACGGCGTCCACCGCGGCCGAACCAGGCGCCGACGCTCGGCCGCGCCACGCCGGCGGCCGTGCCGTCGGCCGCGCAGGCCCGCGCCGCCGCCGACCTGACCGGACGCGCGCCGGTCACCGCCGCCCGCGCCAGGCCCACCGGCGCGATCCACCGGCCGCCGCCCCCGCGGCGCACCTTCTCCTCGGGTCAGCGTGCGCTGCTGTGGGCGGCAGGCGTGCTGGGTGCGCTCGCGATCGTCATCGCGATCCTGATCGTCCTCAACGCCCAGGACCGCAAGGACCGCGAGGTGCCGCCGCCGACGGTGACCAACACGATCACCGAGACCACGCCCTACGAATCACCCGCGGCCATGCCCGACCGGATGCCCGATTGGACCTCTTCTGCGGTCATCGGTCATCGTGGAGACAACCACGGGACCGCCGGTCCCGACGCGGCTGCTGCTTCCGCGCACCTCAGGGCGCTGTCCGCCCCAGCACAGACATGGCTTCGAGCACAGACATGACCACCCCACAGCACCTGTCCGACCGCTACGAACTGGGCGAGATCCTCGGCTTCGGCGGGATGTCGGAAGTCCACCTCGCCCGCGATACGCGCCTGCACCGCGACGTCGCGATCAAGGTGCTGCGCGCCGACCTCGCCCGCGACCCGAGCTTCTACCTCCGGTTCCGCCGCGAGGCGCAGAACGCGGCCGCGTTGAACCACCCAGCGATCGTCGCGGTCTACGACACCGGTGAGGCCGAGACGCCGACCGGACCGCTGCCCTACATCGTCATGGAGTACGTCGACGGAGTGACGCTGCGCGACATCGTGCACTCCGAGGGGCCGATGCCGCCGAAGCGGGCACTCGAGGTCATCGCCGACGCCTGCCAGGCGCTGAACTTCAGTCACCAGCACGGCATCATCCACCGCGACGTCAAACCCGCCAACATCATGATCAGCAAGACCGGCGCGGTGAAGGTGATGGATTTCGGCATCGCCCGCGCGCTGGCCGACTCGAGCAGCGTCACCCAGACCGCCGCCGTCATCGGCACCGCGCAGTACCTGTCCCCGGAACAGGCCCGCGGCGAGAAGGTCGACGCCCGCTCCGACGTGTACTCGCTCGGGTGTGTGCTCTACGAGATCCTGACCGGGGAGCCGCCGTTCGTCGGCGACTCGCCGGTGGCCGTCGCGTACCAGCACGTCCGGGAGGATCCGGTGCCGCCGTCGCAGCGGCACGAGGGCGTCTCGCGTGACCTCGACGCGGTGGTGCTCAAGGCGCTGGCGAAGAACCCGGACAACCGCTACCAGACGGCCGCCGAACTGCGCGCCGACCTGGTCCGCGTGCACAGCGGGGAAGCCCCTGAGGCGCCGAAGGTGTTCACCGACGCCGAGCGCACCTCGATGCTGGCCGCCGCACCGCATCCCGACCGCACCGAACCGATCGGCCACATGCCGCGGCCCGAACCGCGGCTGGCGCAGCAGAACCGGGGCGGGTCGATCGGCCGGTGGATCGTCGCGGTCGCGGTGCTCGCGATCCTGACCGTCGTCGTCGCCGTCGCGATCAACACCTACGGCGGCGAGACCCGTGCCGTGCAGGTGCCCGATGTGCGCGGTGAGGTCTCCGCGGAGGCCATCGCCCAGCTGCAGAACGCCGGCTTCGCGGTGCGCACCCAGCAGGAACCGAACTCCGAGGTCCCGCCCGACCACGTGATCGGCACGTCGCCGGAGGCGAACTCCGAGGTCGACGCGGGTGAGGAGATCACCCTCAACGTCTCCACCGGGCCCGAGCAGCGCGAAGTGCCCGACGTGAAATCGCTGACCTACGCCGAGGCGGTGCGCAAACTCACCGACGCGGGCTTCGGGCGGTTCCGGCAGCAGGCCTCGCCGTCGACCCCGGAACTCAAGGACCGGGTGATGGCCACCAACCCGCCGGCCAACCAGACCTCGGCGATCACCAACGAGATCACGATCATCCTCGGCTCCGGCCCGCAGAGCCGCGCCGTGCCCGAGGTCGTCGGCCAGTCGGTGGAGTCGGCCCAGCAGATCCTCACCGCATCCGGATTCAGCAATTCGGTGCCCGCCGAGGTGGACAGCACCGAACCGGCGGGCCAGGTGATCGGCACCAGCCCGACGGCGGGGGAGAACGTGCCGGTGGACACGCTGATCCAGCTGCAGGTGTCGCGCGGCAACCAGTTCGTGATGCCCGACCTGACGGGTCAGTTCTGGACCGACGCCGAACCCCGGCTACGGGCACTCGGCTGGACCGGTGTGCTCGACAAGGGCGGCGACGTGCAGAACAGCGGTCAGCGCACCAACGCGGTCGTCCGGCAGAACCCGCCCGCGGGCAGCGGTGTGAACTTCAACAGCAGGATCACGCTGAATTTCGCGTCGTAGCCGCGGCGACCGTGGTGGCGACCTCGTCCTCGAGGCGGCGGACCAGCGCCTCGTCCGGGGCGCTGCCGCAATAGCCGAGCCAGTTGGCCAGCATGCGGTGGCCGCCCTCGGTGAGGATCGATTCGGGATGGAACTGCACGCCGTGGATCGGCAGCTCGGTGTGCCGCACACCCATGATCACGCCGCCCGGCGTGCGGGCGGTGACCTCGAGTTCGTCGGGCACGGTGTCGGGCAGGATCGTCAGCGAGTGGTAGCGGGTCGCGGTGAACGGATCCGGCAGCCCGCGCAGCACCCCGTCGTTCGTGTGGTGCACGACGCTGGTCTTGCCGTGCAGGAGTTCGGGGGCGCGGTCGACGGTGCCGCCGAACGCGACGCCGATGGCCTGGTGGCCGAGGCACACGCCCAGCAGGGGAGTGCTCGCCTCCGCGCACGCGTGCACCAGCGGGATCGACGCGCCCGCGCGCTCCGGGGTGCCGGGGCCGGGGCTCAGCAGCACCCCGTCGAACTCGTCGGCGGCCTTGGCGATGTCGGCGTCGGTGCGCAGGCGGTCGTCGTCGTTGCGCCAGACCGTGACGTCCACCCCGAGCTGTCCGAGGTACTGGACGAGGTTGAACACGAAGCTGTCATAGTTGTCGACGACCAGAAACTGCATTCGCCCAGGTTACATGCGGTCGTTCAGTACCCCAGGGGACCGAGGGGTTTCGCGAACCGCATCCGCACCGGTTCGGTGTGACCGACGAGTTCGACCTCGCCGCGCGGTTCCTCGGTGTAGCCGAGGCCGAACCGCATCACGTACTGCCGGTAAAGCGACACCAGCGGCGACGCCGCCAGCGCGGCCTGCATCGCCTCGGCGTCCCCGATCGCGGTGATCACGTACGGCGGGCTGTAGGTGCGGCCGTTGAGCAGCAGCGTGTTGCCGACGCAGCGGGGCGCCGAGGTGGCGATGATCCGCTGGTCCTGCATCTGGACGCCCTCGGCGCCCGCACTCCACAGTGCGTTGAGGACGGCCTGGATGTCCTGCTGGTGCACCACCAGATCGTCGGGGGCAGCGTCGCGCGGGAAGCGGCCCTCGGCGTCGCGGTGGGCGTCGTCGAGGGTGACGACCAGCCCCGGCCCCTTCATCGGGTCGATGCCCACTCCGACGGCGAGCGCCGCGGACCGGTTGGTGATGGCGGCCAGGGCGGCGTCGGCGCCCGGGCTGCCGCCGTGGTGACCGTCGACCTCGGCGGCGAGGGTATCCCGTTCGGCGCCGAGCAGGTCGACCGACTGTTGCGCCTCGCGGACCAGGTCGACCAGGCGGGGTGCGTCGCTGCGCCGGATCTCGTCGCCGCCGGAGACCCCGTGGGTGGCCGCCAGCAACAGCCCCGCCGCCAGGCACACCAGGGGCACCCCGAACCGCCACGCGGAGCGCCGTCCGGTGGCGGGACGCCCGGGTGCTGCGGGGACCGTCGCCTCCGTGGGCGGCCGATCCCGATCCGGTCCTGCGTTAGGCTCTGGGGGCATCCGCACCATCGTCGCATTTCGGAGCCGGTCAGCGCACCGGGGGAAGTGCGACACCGACCGCCACGAAGGTGACCATGCCCAAGTCGAAAGTCCGCAAGAAGAACGACTTCACCATCAACCCGGTGAGCCGGACTCCGGTGAAGGTGAAGGCCGGGCCGTCGAGCGTGTGGTTCGTCGCGCTGTTCGTCGGCTTGATGATCATCGGCCTGATCTGGCTGCTGGTGTTCCAGCTCGCCGCCACCAACCCGATCGACGCCCCGGGATTCCTGCAGTGGATGTCCGACCTCGGCCCGTGGAACTACGCGATCGCGTTTGCCTTCATGATCTCGGGTCTGTTGCTCACGATGCGTTGGCGCTGACCCCGGAAACCGGCCAGATGAATTCATCTCAGCCGGCTCCCACCGGTATCACAGCAACTTCAGGCGCCTGCAATCACAACCGTGTAGTTCATCCCCATTGGGGATAGCACCTGTGGATAACCTCATCGGCAACGGTAAGAGGGTGTGGACAACTCATGCAGCAAACTGAGTGGAGCCCGCGACCGCTCGGAATAGCAGGTTGCGGGCTCGTGGGAATCCTGATGGCTATCGTCTGTGTGACTGTCGTCACAGATGCGCCAGGACGTGTCATCACGGGGATTGCCGCAGTGGGACTGATCACGTTTGCAATCTTGTCGTGGCGTGCGCGGCCGAAGCTGGCAATCACCACCGAAGGCGTCGCAATCCGCGGTTGGCGGAATACGCAGGTGCTGACGAACGCCGAGATCAAGCTCGTCCGGATCACGGAGTTCCGGCGGCTGGCGCGTAAGACGCGGCTACTGGAGATCGACACAGCCGACGACCGGCTGCACGTGTTCACCCGGTGGGATCTGGGAACCGACCCACTCGAGGTGCTCGACGCCCTCACTGCGGCCGGCTACACCGGCGCGCAGTGAGGCGTCAGTCGGTCAGCTGATGGTGACCGACTCGATGACCACGGGATCGGTCGGACGGTCGTTACGGTCGGTCGCCGTGTTGGCGATCGCGTCGACGACCTTCTGCGACTCCTCGTCGACGACCTCACCGAAGATGGTGTGCCGCCGGTTGAGGTGCGGGGTCTGGCCGACGGTGATGAAGAACTGCGAACCGTTGGTGCCCGGTCCGGCGTTGGCCATGGCCAGCAGGTAGGGCTTGTCGAACTGCAGCTCGGGGTGGAACTCGTCGGCGAACTGGTAACCCGGCCCGCCGCGGCCGGTGCCGGTCGGGTCGCCGCCCTGGATCATGAAGCCCGAGATGACACGGTGGAACACGGCGCCGTCGTAGAACGGGCCGGACGTGCTGCCCGAGGCGTTCTCGCCCTGGTAGTCCTTCGTGCCCTGGGCCAGTCCGACGAAATTCGACACCGTCTTCGGTGCGTGGTTTCCGAACAGGGCGATCTTGATGTCGCCACGATTGGTGTGCAGGGTGGCCGTCGCGGTCTGAATGGGGCTCGTCACGAAAGTCAGTCTGCCATCCGCCGATTGCGTGTCGTCACCGCACCCGGTGATGGCAGGCTGTACGTGCCCGACCCGGCACCGCGAGAGAGGTATCCGCATGAGCCCCGCACCCCTGACATCGCGCCAGCGGCTGGCCCGCGGCCTGACGTACACCGCGCTCGGGCCCGTCGACGTGACCCGCGGCGCGCTGGGGGTGAGCACGGACACCGCCCGGGCGACGGCCGCCGAACTGCGCAGGCGCTACCGCAGCGGTCAGCTTCGCCGCGAACTGGCCACCGCGCAGCAGACCCTGGTGGCCGAGCTCGCGGCCGCGCAGGAGGCCGTCAGCAGCCTTCCCGAGGTCCTCACCGGAGCCCGGGTGAAGAACAAGCGGCGTAAGCGCCTGCTGATCGTCGGGGTGGGTGCGGGTGTGCTCGCCGTCGGCGCAGTGAGCTTCTCGATCCTGCGCCGCTCGATGCAGCCGGAGCCGTCGCCGCTGCCGCCGAGTGTGGACGTCGCCCCCAAGCCCTGACGTCACGAGGGCTGGAGCCTGCCGAGGAAGGGGCGGATGTGGCGATGAACGCCTCGAGCCGATCCATCTGGCGCGGTGTGCCAAAAAGAGTGGAGCCTAGGAGATTCGAACTCCTGACATCTGCCTTGCAAAGGCGAATCACGGTGCTGTTCAGGTGATTCCACACGCGGTTTCCTGCGAAATCACCTCAGTGTGATTCACCGGAGATAACTGTAACTGTGGTCAAATTGTGGTCACGGTGTGGTCGGCCCGGCGCAGGAATCCACTCTCAGACGCCATATGTCCGGTCGTGGTGAACCCTTGCCCCTCGAAAGGAGTGAAGCGGGGTTTGACGCCAGGCCGACCTGATCTACATCGCGCGCCTGCGGTACCGGTTGAGGACGAACAGCTCGGCGAGCGTCCAGCCCTGGAAAGCTCCCCGCACTGACTGGGTGAACTGGCCGGCGGTGGCGTCGTGAGCGATCCCGGATGGGTTGGACACCATGCGAGCCGAGGCGGTGACGATCACGGCGTCCAACTCCTCGTTTGACTCCCATCCGGGACCGCCACGCACGTAGGCCCGAACCATCACTGTGACGATAGGGACGGCCTGCTGGGCGATGGCCAGGGTGGCCGCGTCTTCGGGTTTCCCGAGGAACGCGGCCACCTGCTCGGCTTCAACAGCCACTAGCTGCCGTCCGTGTCCAGGACGATGACGCCCTCGGGGTGCAGCAGGCCGAGGTCATAACGAGTCACGACCCTCAAACCGACCTGATCAAACTCGGCGTAGCGTTCCGTGAGGACCGTGACCGAGGGTGCGATGTCGCGGGCGATGGCCACCTGGGACATGTCGGCCAGGACCGCCTGGCCTTCAGCCAGCTTGTTGGTAACGACCACCTCCAAGCCAAAGAGCCGGTAGGTGGCGTCCTTGGTCAGGTCCGACTCGAGGACGTACTTCTTGCTTCCAGAATTGTTCTCTTTTACCTTGCGGAGCTTGATGAAGTCCGCGCCGTTGATGAACCACCGGTTCGGGTTGGCCTCGGCGGCGACGGCCAAGCCGATGGCGTCCATGAGGCTGTCCGGGTCGGTGGGGTCCCAGTCGGAGGTCTGGACGTTGGGCTGGTTGATGAAGCCGGTGATCGTGTCGGAGGTGCCGGTGCCCTTGAGCAGTGCGTCGTCGAGGGCGTCGGAGACATCCTTGACGAGGCGGGCCTTGAGGACTGCGTCGATGCCGAGCACCGACTGGCGGACCAGCTCGTTGGTGTACTTCAGGATCGTCTTGATGCTCTTGCGTTCGGTCGGCATCAGGACGAGTTCGTCGAAGTCGACGTCGGCAGTGTCGGGGATCAGCTGGCCTTCCCCGACGAACGTGGGGGTAGAGCCGGACACGAGCTTGGGGATGCGCAGCACGCCGCTGGTGTCGAAGATCCGCGGTCCGCTGGAGAGGACGACGCTGGCGGCTTCGAGGGGTTGGACGAGGAGATTGGCTACCTGGTCAGCGAGAAGCTCGGGATTGGCGGCAGTTGTTTCAGTCATGGAATGTCCTTGTGACAGCGTGACTTTGAGTCACGTAGTGGATTCAGGGAACCCGTGTCACCAGGACAGCGATGGGGCCGGCCACCAGGACCGACCCCATCAGCATACCCCGGGGGGGTTTATGACTGCGACACTCGCTCGATTGAGGTCACGCTCGTCGTCGGCAGTGCGAAAACCTTCTCGTCGGCCGGAGAAAAGAACACCACGAGCGACTCCACCTCCCGGAAGTTCTTCGCCTCGACCGTCTTCTCTGACTCGTACCCCTTGTTGATCACGAACTGCGCCACGTTGACACCTTCCCCTTTAGCTGGCTTTGCCGCGCAGGATTGCGGCGAGGTCGACGGTACCGCCGGGGGGTGACACGCCCTGGCCGATGTCGCCGACGGGGCGGCGGCTAGCAAGGTGCGGTTTGCGTGCCAGCAGGTCGTCGATGGCTGCGGTCATCTTGTCGGGCTCGGCAAGATGGTCCTCGTCGAAGGGCATGTCGGTGGGGTCGGCTAGCCTGCCGGTTGCCCTGACGAGTTCGGTGTGGAGGCGCTGTGCGTAAACGTCGGCCTTCTGGGCGCGCTGCCGGTACTTGCCGTTCTCCTGGCGCAGATCCTCGACGTAGGCGCGGGGGAAGGTGTCCGGCTCATCATCGGCATTGGGAGATACCCCCACATCGCCGTCGGCGGCTTGCTCGGTATTTCGGATTTCCGAATCTGTTTCGGCCGCTTCGTTGATCTCGTTGTCGGGATTGTCGTCGGTCATGCTGCGCTCCTTCTGAGTTGGCGGGTGTAGCCGGTGGACTTGATGTCCTCGGCGAGGACGATGCGGGGTTGGCAGTTGCAGCCCTTGTGTCGCTGGAAGGGGTGTTCCTTGGGCCAGATTCGGCCCTCTCGCCACCACCAGGTGCAGAGCTGGCAGGGGTCGGCGTCCATCTGCCGGGTCCAGCCCTCGACGAGCTGCTGGGACTGCATGGCTTCGTGGATGCCGTTCTGGGCGGCCTCGAGGGATTCACTGCGGGCCAGGCGGGACAGGCGCATCTCGGCGTCGGCCTGCTCGGTCAGCACAGTGTGCACGGCGGTGATGAGGCGTTCGGAGTCATCGGTGGGGAGGACCCCGACCGAGCGGGTCGCAACCCCGGTGAGTTCTTCGATCTGGGCGGTGAGCCAGAGATCTCCGAGGGTGACTGCGGCGGCGGTGGCGCGGTTGATGATGCCGCCGATGATCAGCATGGCGTCTTCCATGCTGATCTGACCGGCCGTGTACGCGGCGTACACGGTCAGCACCTCTTGTTGGGTCGTGGCGGCCAGCGTCGCGGTACTGACCTGGAACTCCTCGACGGCTGTCATGCCGACCTCGGCAGGGCTTGCAGATCGACGGCGACGGTGTCGAGAGCTTCGGCGCGGCGGGCGGCACGGATCTTGGCGATCTCGTCGTCGGAGTAGCCGAGTTTGGCGAGCGCGTAGGAGGCGGGCAGCAGGCCAGCGGTGTGCAGTTTGACCACGGCGTCGGCTTCCTGCGCGACGGAGCGGGTGGCGGCGTCGGCCCACTGAACCCGGACGTCGATCTGGTTGGGGTCGCGCCCATCTCGGACGGCGATCATCAGTTTGGCGACCTGCTCCCACGCTCGCCCGAATGTCGCCTGCCTTGCCTCAGCGCGGGCCGTGAGCGATGCCTCAGCGGCGCGGAGAGCATCGGCGGAGGCGGGGTTGTCGGTGAATACCCCGACGTAGTGCGCGGGCAGGGTGGACACGGCCATGATCTGTCCGAGGATCACTCGAACCGACGCTTCGTACCCGCCGAGGTCGGCGGCGGCGAGTTGACCGAACTTCGCGCCCTCCTCCTCGGCGATCATCGCGCGATTGCCCTCGGGGATCGGGTTGACTTCGGTCATCACCGGCTCGTTGTTCTCGTCGAGGACGGGGTTGCCGTCGTCGTCGAGGACGGGCTTCTCCGTCAGTTCAACACCAGTTGCCCAGCGGCGCGGCCGGCCGGTGTATTCGGAGGTGACCATCATGTCGAGCAGGCTCTTGTTGAGAGCGTCCACGAGCGGCATCAGGTCGTCGAGTTCGGACAGTCCGCGCCCGTCGAGGATGCGGTCACTGTTTCGGATCTGCACGACCGGCACCACTCCCAGCGGGTTGGCGATCTCCTCCACCGGTTGGAACCCGTTGATAGTGGCGCCCGTCGCATTCGCGCGTAGGCGGACGATTCGGTCAGGCATGTAGTGGACCGCCTCGGTGGTGGTCGCGGTTTCCCACCGCTTCACCGCGGCCAGGATCTGCCTGGTTCCCGGATCGCACTGCACAGCAACCTGTTTCGCGGATTCGATGGTGACCTTGGGCCGGCCGAACGTGTCGGCCCACACCATCGCGTAGGAGTCGCCCAACAGCAGGGCTTCACGGTGCGCAGTTCCGGAGAGCTGGTCGAGGTCACAGCGGATCCAGTCATCCCAGAGGGCGGGGTCGGAGAACCCGGTGATGCGGAGGCGCTCCGCGAGGGCGGTGATCGACAGGCGGCAGATGTTGGACGCCATGCGCCCGAACCGGTTACCCAAGGCGACCTTCGATTCCGGGGACAGGAACGCCGCGCCCTGCATGCCGGTGTAGTAACGGTCCAGCATCGAGTACCGGGCCACCGGTTCATCGAGCTTTTGGAGGAGTTGTGTCAGTTGGTCATTCATGCTGCGAAGCTCACCGCTTTCTTTCGTTTCTTATGGGTAGCGCGCCAGGTGGCGCGTGAGTGCGCCATGACAAGGCAAGCGGCGCAGTCGATTTTGCGGGCGTTCCGGGAACGGGACGCTTTGTCCAGTCGCATGCCCCGGGGGTCTTCCCGGATCACCGCGGCGGCGACGTGGGCGGCCAGCGTGGAGTTTCCTGAGTGGGTCAGGTCGCCGTTCACGCACGCCTTGTACAGATCTGTGGTGGCCGCGGTCAGCCGGGACGGCGAGTGAGGGAATTCGACCACCGGTAGACGCTCGGACTCCAACGCCTGCAGGGTGCGGGTGAAACGGAACGGGTCCGCCACGATCTCCTGTACCCGCCACTTTTTTGCCGACTGCCGAATAACTTCCTCGACCTCGGCGACCGGCACCCGGTAGTCGGGGTCGCCCTTCGGGTCCCACACCCGCACCACATCGAAATGTGGTTGCGCAGAGACCGTCCCGACCAATAGCGCTGTGGTATCGCCGTTGTAGGAGCCGTCCAGAGCCAGGACCACGTCCAGGCCGTGCGGCACGTCCTTCCCCGTCGACAGGGACTCCCACACCCCTGGCGGAAGGAACGCGTTGTCCGTGTCGATCGGCAACTGACACAACCGGGCTCGCCGGAACGTCGCTTCCCGCGTCTTCGGCGGCAACAATGCATACAGGGCGTCGCGGTGCAGGAAGTCGTCCAGTGCGGGATTGGCAAGCTCCCAGCAGTGCTGACAATCGGGTGGGTGGTCCTCGAAACCGGCGGCCGAGAACTCCCGGAACACCAGCGACTTGTCGTCCGGGTTGTCCGCGGCGTAGGACCGCAGATCCAGGAGCACCTGGTCGTCCAGCCGCGGGCCGGGGGTTCCGATAGCGACCAGTACCGAGCGTTCCCGCTTGCCCTGGGCGAGCTGCACCACCTCGAACAGATCTCGGTTGACCACACCGGCCTCGTCGACGATGGCGAGCACGTAGTCCAGCCCCTCGGCGCCAGCCGGTGACGCCGGGTACACCGCGAACGACGAGTCCGTGGACGGGATGACCAAGCGGTCCTTGAACACCTGGCACCGCTCGGCCAGTTCCGGTGACAGCTCGACCATGCGGCGGGCCGCCGAGAACGCCAGATTCGCCTGGCGCTCATCGACGGCGAACACCACCACATTCGCGCCGTCTCCCCAGCAGAAGAACACGTACAGGCCGATAGCTGCGTTCAAGGTGGTCTTGCCTGAACCCCTCGGCAGCATCAATCCCACAGTGCGAGCACCGGAGTCGAGGACGTCTTCAGCGATCTCCACCTGCCACTTGCGGAGGTTCAGCTTTCCCCGCGAGTTCGTGCCCTTCGGCACCCGCAAGAACTTGTCCGCGAACGCCACAAACCGCTCTGACTCCACCTCCGACCGAGGTCGGAAGGGCAGCGGGGAATCGTCAACCGCCGCTTTCGGGCCGGCCTTCACGGCATACTCGCTTCATGATCAGGGTCACCTACATCAATCCCATCCCCGACGATCCCAAGCACATCGAGGAGAACTTCACCGGCTGGAAGTACACCTTCGACCCGAGTGGCGCGCTGATCCTCACGAAGGGCAAGGAGAAGACCGCCTTCGGCCCCGGATTCTGGGTCCGCATCACCGACAACGACGCCCCCGAGGACGGCCTCACTCGCGTGTAACTGGGTGTGTAACGCCCTCTGCGCCTTGCCATCGGTGCTTGGACCTGCGGGTTGAGGGTGATCCCCCTGGGTGGCTCGGTGGCTGCCGGGGCGTGCGGATCCGCGCCGGATGTTGCAGGGGCCGCAGACGACGTCGACGTCGCGCAGGCGGATGGGTTTGCCTTGGGCCTTGCGTGCCCATGCTGATGGCAGGTGGTCGCACTGGAGGTTGTCGGTGGTGCCGCAGTCGGTGCAGAACTTCTGGAGTCGTCGTGCTCGTCGGGAGAGCTGGTCCCATGTCCAGTCGTATCCGCGTTGGCGTCGGTCGCGGGTGTCCTTGAGTTGGTGGTCGGCGCACCGTGTCTGGTCGGTGGGTTCGCCGCAGTCGAGGCAGGGCTTCACTGGCCGTCCTTCAGTTGCGTGATGGCGGCGGAGAGCTTGGCGGGGTCGTTGCAGATTTCGGAGAACTCGGCGGCTTGCTCGAGTAGGTCGGTCCAGTTGTCGCGGCCGAGGAAGTAGCGGTGCCAGCCGTCTTTGGTGGCGACGAGGAGTGAGCCGACGAGGTGTCCTTCGGTGGTGATGCTGAGGCTGAGGCCGACGAGGTCGGCGGGTTCGACGATGGTGTCGGGGGGCAGGGTGTCGGCGAGGTTGACGTACTCGGGCTTGCTCATGGGGTTGGTCCTTTCTCCACTGCGTCGACGAGGGCGTCGGCGAGGGCGATGGCTTGGGCTGGGGTGAGGTTGAGGCCGGCGAAGGAGATGGTGTTGCCGTCTCGGTGGATGGTGGGGATGGCGTCTGCTGGTCGGCAGGTGGTGCAGTAGCCGGTGATGCTGCGGGTGGTAGTGCGGCAGGTTCGGCAGGGCCGGGACTTGTTGGCGCGCCTGCGGGACGCCGGTTGCTGGTCGGCGGGCAGCCAGTAGTCGTCGCCAGGGAAGATCACGCGGCGGGCGGTCATGCTGTCTCCTGTTTGCTGACGCAGCTCAGGTGTGCGTCGCCCTGTCCGCCGACGACAGCCTTGCCGCAGATGTAGCAGCGAGGGACTTCTTGGCCTTTGACGCGGATCGTTCGGCGGCCACTCAGTTCTTGCCGACGTGCATCGAGCGGTGTCGGAGGTGTCAACAGTGGAGACTCCACAGCGCTGGGAGCACCAAGGGAGCACTCTCCTGCACCCTGCTCCCTTGGTCTGATTTCGCCTTCCTGCACCCCTCCTGACGTGCAAGGGAGCAAGGGAGCAGCTGTGTGCACGACAGGGGTGCTCCCTTGGTCGGTGCTCCCTTGGCTTGGAGGGGTTGGCATGGACCAGAACCACGGGCCGTCACCGGAGGGACGCTCGGCCTTGATGCCGAGGCGCTTCTTCGCCCGCTTGGCCTGATCCTTGCTGTATCCGGCTGCGTCGGCCGCAGAGTAGACGTCGTTGGCCTTCTTGGATCCGGTAGCTAGGAAGTCTCTCAGCCAGGCGTCGATGTCGCGGGCGTCGTCACCGTCGCCGCCGGAGAGGATGTCTCTGGCGTCGATGGTGGTGTCGCCGATCCAGCGGACGGTGCCGATCTCGGTTGGGCCGTCGTCGGTGTGGATGACGCCGGTGATGATTTCGCACTCGATGCTGCGTTCGGTGGCCGCGTAGTTGCCCTTCGTGGCCGTGACGATGCGGTGGTTGGTGTCGGGGTCGACGGCCACGGAAAGCACGGAGCGTGCCACCTGGGACCACGCGATGGAGCCGAGCAGCAACTTGCCCGAGTCGTCGCCGGCCCGCTTCCCGAAGTGGCAGATGCCGAGTAGTACTACGTCGTTGCGGGCGGCAAGCGACGCCAGCGGTTCGAGGTATTGGCGGACGGCCACGTCGTCGTTCCCGGAGAACCCGGCGGGCATGTAGCCCTTGCACGGATCGAGCACGATCATGGTCACGTTGTGCTCGCGTATGACGTCCTCGATCCCGGCGAGGTCGAGGGGGAACCGTAAGGCGCCGATCACATTGTCGAGTTCGACGTCGAGGAAGATCACCTTGGTCATGTCCGCGCCCGCCGCGGTAAGACGTGGCGCTTGGGCCTGTTCGCGGGATTCCTCAGAGCCGAGCCAGAGAACTGAGCCACCGGTGAGGGTTTCTCGTGCGGCCCATCCGGCGACGATGGTGGACTTCCCTTGGCCTTCGCGGCCACCGACGAGGGTGATGGCGGCGCGGAGGATGAGGCCAGGTTCCCACCACACCATCGGCTTGAGTTTGACGTCGGAGCCACGGGTGACGATTAGCTTGCGGACAGGGTCGGTGGGGAGTTTGTGAGATGCCGCGGGGGCGGCAGCCCACTGCTGGGCTGCCGCCTTTCCGCGTGCGATCACTTCAGGGTCGGTCAAGCCGCCACCTCCCACAGTTCGGACAGTCGGACGGCGAGGCGCTGTTCATCCCCGCCACGTCGCCACAGGACGCGCATGGCGGCGATGTTCGGGGCCGGCGTCAGCCCTTGACTGAGCAGATGATGAGCGGCGTCTCGGTACCCGTCGACGTACTGCTCAGTGACCTCATCCGGCCGACCACAGCGGCAAACAAGCGGATCCCGGCAACCGCAATTCAGTGGCGCTGACCGGATCGCGATGTACTGCCTCCGCTTCATCTGGGCCAGAACCGATTCGGTCATCGGCGGGCCTCCTGTGCGGCGGTGAGCCGGGAAGCGTGGGAGCCACCGCTACGAGGTTCGCCATCCGCGTCAGCGCACGGCTGGTAAGGCTGGGCCTGGCAGATCGGGCAGCTGACGTCTTCAGCCTCGGCGCGGCACGCCATGCAGGTGAATTCATGCAAGGCACCGGACGATGGCGCTTCGACCCACTGGTCGACTTCGTCGGCGGTTTCGAGGAGAAGAGCTGCTAGCTGCCGCGCCTGCGAGGAATTAATGGCCTCGTTGACGGCGATGCCCAGCCAGATGTGCGGGCCGTCGTCCTGGGACGCCTCGATGGTTCCGTCTGAGTATTGGACGGCGCTGGTCCCAATGACTCCCTCGACGCCGGAGACGCGGCGGTCGCGGCCGGAGAAGATCCGGTAGGGCCGACCTTCGTCGTCTTGCCATCCGTCTTCGCACACGGTGTTGGGCGGCAGCTGCGCGGGGTCAGGGTGTCGTGGCATGATGGTGTTCTCCAATCGGTATTCATCTGCGGGTTGGGTGCAGCAGCTCCCGCTCGACGTTGGCGCGTCGAGGTCCACGGGGGCTGTTGTCGTTTCCGGGGTGTTCATCAGGCGGCGTCACCGCCGATGCGGTTGGCGACCAGGTAGGCCAGAACGTCGGCGCGTGCGTACCGGACTCGGCCTGACACCTTGATCCAAGGGAGCCCGCGGCGGCGGTACCTGTCTTGGGATAGGGCGTCGACTGTGGTCTGCATGACGGCAGCCACTTGGGCGGGGGTCGCCAGCGGCGGCAGATCTTCCGGTGCAAGTAGGTCAGGCATCTCTTTCCTGTCTGTTCAGAAATGGTGGTGGACTGTTCAAAGATGGCAGTGCCCTTACAGAAGATCACACGCCGTGGCCGGTGTCAACAACTGCAACTTGACTGCCATTCTTTGACAGTGGACGATGAGCGCCGTGGCAGGAAAAGAAGCAGCCCGAGGGCCAACAGGAGAGACGGTGGCGACGAGGTTGCGAGAGATCCGGACTTACCTGAACCTCACGTACACCGAGGTATCGGAGCGCTTGACTTCGGTTGGGTGGCCGATCAGCGCGGTCGGCATCCGTCGCATTGAGGATGAGGAGAGGAAGGTAACGGTCGATGACTTGGTGAGTTTGTCTGTCGCCCTGGGGGTTTCGCCGATCAGCCTGCTAGCCGATAACGTCGACGACCCTACTGATTTGGTTGCGGCGACAGGACTGTCTGATCCCATTTCCGCTGAGGAGTTCTGGAAGTGGTTGCGGGCGGATAGGCCGTTACAGGAGCCAGAGGATCGCGCCGCAGCATTGATTGAGTTCACACGGCTGGCCGCCCCTGGTTGGCGCTGGTCGCAGTTCGCGGAGGGGGTCCGGCAGTTGCTTGAACTCAACCAGATCGAGCGAGACCAGAATTCTCCTGATCCTGCTGTGAGAGCAGAAGCCGACCGGCGGATGAAGGAAATGATGGCGGAGACCCTTGGCGACAATTGAGAAGTACGAGACGACGGCGGGTGCTATCAAGTACCGGGTCCGGTACCGGACCCCGGATCATCGGCAGACGACACGTCGCGGGTTCACGACGAAGCGGGACGCGCAGGCGTGGGCGGACCAGCTCGAGGTCGACAAACGCCGTGGCGCGTATGTGGCGCCGGCCGCCGGGCGGGTGAAACTGGGAGAGTACGCCAACGAGTGGCTGCAGTCGAAGCACAATCTCAAGCCGTCGACGAAGGCGCGGTACCAGGTTGTGCTGGATACCTTCGTCGCCGACCACGCGCAGGTGCCTATCGGGGACATCTCGCGGCATCTCGTCCGCGAGTGGGTTGCCGAGTTAAGCGCAGCCCGGTCCCCGGCGACGGTGCACAAGGTGGTGGGGGTGCTGCGGCAGATCTTGGCGATGGCGGTGTCCGACAACCGTCTGGTACTCAATCCGGTGGACGGGGTGGAGTTGCCGTCAGTGGCGACCGTGGAACAGCGCTTCCTCACGCTGGAACAGCTGCACGCCCTCGCGGACGCGGCGGGGGCTTATCGGCCTCTTGTGTACGTACTGGGCACGTGTGGGCTGCGCTTTGGTGAGGCTGCGGAGCTTCGGTGGCGCGATGTCGACCTGGACCGGCTGACGATCCGGATATCGCGATCGGTGGTGCTTGTCGACAACAAGTTCGTGATCGGCTCCCCGAAGGGCGGGAAGGCCCGCACGGTGAGCATGTCGGCCTTTGTCGCGGACTTGCTTGACCTCGACGTTGAAGGCCGAGGTCAAGGCGATCTCGTGTTCCCCGACTCGTCGGGCGGGCACATGCGGGGCAGCAATGTTCGTCGGCGCTGGTGGGCCGACGCGGTCACCGCCGCGAAACTGTTCCCGCGTGCCGTACCCGATCAGGACAGTTCTTCAAGAACAGGTCTTGATGACGGCGTGGTGTACGACTTCAAGATCCACGAGCTGCGGCACACGGCTGCCTCGCTGGCCATCCAGGCGGGCGCGAACATCAAGTCGCTGCAGAACATGCTCGGCCACGAGTCCGCGGCTCTCACGTTGGACCGTTACGGCCACCTGTACGGGTCGGACGTCGAAGCGATCGGGGTCGCGATGAACGCCCTTTTAACTCGCGATTGTGGTCAAAATGTGGTCAGCAGCGATGGCCTGAACGCAGAACAGGCCAGACCTTATAGGGTCTGACCTGCTTATTCACTTGTGGAGCCTAGGAGATTCGAACTCCTGACATCTGCCTTGCAAAGGCAGCGCTCTACCAACTGAGCTAAGGCCCCTCGCGGGTCAGGCTGTGTGTTCTTCCAGCGCGTGCCACACCTCGGGGCCGTGCCGTAACCGCCACACCGCCACCGTGGCCGTCACTGCCGCGAGCACCAGAACGAATCGCACGGTGCCCCCTTCCAGTGGGCGGGCCGGTGTGGCGACCAGCCTGTCCAGTGGGCCTAGGAGGACTCGAACCTCCGACCTCTTCGTTATCAGCGAAGCGCTCTAACCGCCTGAGCTATAGGCCCGTTTGTCACTGCGGACGAGCAGCGAGATTACCGTAACCGCGCCTCTGTCCCCAAATCACTAGTCGCGGTCGGCCAGCGTCACCTCGACACCGCCGACGAGGTCGGTGGTGAGGTTGTAGATGAACGCCCCCGCGGTGGCCATCGCGGTGAGGATCACGATGTTCACCAGCCCGATCAGCGCGGCGCCGCCGAAGATCGTCCCGCTGGACACCAGTTCACCTCCGCTGGAACCGCTCGCGCTGGTCAGCAGGTCACCGACGTTGCTGTTGAGCTTGCTCCACACGCCCATCCCGCCGAGGACGAGGTAGAGGAACGCGACCGCGATCATCCACACGAAGAACAGTGCGACCGACAGCACGAGTGAGACCTTGAGCGCACTCCACGGATCCACGCGGCGGATCTGCATGCTCGCCCGGACCGGACCCCGCGCCGGGCGCTGACCCACCTGGGTGCGCGCGGCCGGCCGGCTCTGCGATTCGGTGGCCGGCCGGTCGGGCTTGCGCTGCGGGCGCGGACCGGACAGATCCGGCAGCTCGCTCGCGTACGCCTCGGGCCGCGGCGCCTCCTGCCGGGGCGGGTCCTGCCGCGGGGCGTCGGGACGGGGTGCCTCGCTGCGTTCGGGCGGACGCGGTGCGCGGGTCTCCTCGGTCGGCGCCGACCCGCTCACCGGGAACCGGCTGGTGTTCCTGGCCTCGGCGCCGGGGGCCTGCGTCGGGGCCGCGGTGCGACCCGGCTCCGGACGAGCCGGGCCCTCCTGCGGATGCCCCTGCGGCGGACGGTTCGGGCGGCCGCGCTGCCAGGGCGGAACATCCCCACCCTCGGTGCCGACCCGGCCTGTCGAGCCGTTCCCGCCGCCGGAGTTCTCGCCCGCACGCGGGAATCCCGGCTCGTTCGGTGCACTCACCTACGGCTCCTCACTGATCAGACCGCGTCCGGGTCGGTATTGACCTCGTCGGTGCTGTCGCCCGCTTCGGCGTTGCGCGCGATGGCGATGAGTGTGTCGCCTTCACCCAGGTTCATCAACCGAACGCCCTTCGTCTGCCGCCCGGCCTTGCGGACCTGGCGGGCAGCCGTCCGGATGACACCGCCACCCGAGGTGATCGCGTACAACTCGGTCTCGTCATCGACGATCAACGCTCCGACAAGATTGCCACGTCGGCGGTCGTACTGGATCGTCAGGATGCCCTTTCCGCCGCGGCCCTGCGCGGTGTACTCCTCGATCGAGGTGCGCTTGGCGTACCCACCGCTGGTCGCGACCAGCAGATAGGTGTCCGGGCGCACCACGTTGAGCGAGAGCAGCTCGTCGTCGGCATTGAACCGCATGCCCTGCACACCGGAGGTCGCCCGGCCCATCGGCCGCAACGCCTCGTCGGTTGCCGAGAACCGGATCGACTGACCCTTCGCCGACACCAGCAGCAGATCGTCCTCGGCAGAGCAGAGCACCGCGCCGACGAGTTCGTCCCCGTCGCGCAGGTTCACCGCAACGATGCCGCCGGAGCGGTTGGAGTCGAAATCGGTCAGCCGCGACTTCTTCACCAGCCCGTTGCGGGTGGCGAGCACCAGATAGGGCGCGTCCTCGTAGCTGCGGATCTGGATGACCTGCGCGATGCGCTCGTTGGGCTGGAACGCCAACAGGTTTGCCACATGCTGCCCGCGCGCCGTGCGCGACGCTTCCGGCAACTCGTATGCCTTTGCCCGGTAGACGCGACCCTGGGTGGTGAAGAACAGGATCCAGTCGTGGGTAGAGCAGACGAAGAAGTGGTTGACGATGTCGTCCTGCTTGAGCCCGGCGCCCTGCACACCCTTACCGCCGCGCTTCTGGCTGCGGTAGAGGTCGGTCTTGGTGCGCTTGGCGTACCCGGTCTCGGTGATCGTGACGACGACGTCCTCACGGGCGATGAGATCCTCGTCGCTCACCTCGCCGTCGGCGGGCACGATCCGGGTGCGCCGGTCGTCGCCGTACTTCTCGACGATCTCGGCGAGCTCGTCGCGCACTATGGCGCGCTGGCGTTCCGGCTTGGCCAGGATGTCCTCGAGGTCGGCGATCTCGGCCTCGATCTTGGCCAGATCGTCGACGATGCGCTGACGTTCCAGGGCGGCCAGGCGGCGCAGCTGCATGTCGAGGATGGCCTGGGCCTGGATCTCGTCGACCTCGAGCAGCTCCATCAACCCGGTGCGGGCGACGTCGGCGTTGGCCGACGCCCGGATCAACGCGATGACCTCGTCGAGGGCGTCGAGTGCCTTGACCAGACCACGCAGGATGTGGGCCCGTTCGTTGGCCTTGCGCAACCGGTACCGGGTGCGGCGCACGATGACATCGAGCTGATGGTTGACGTAGTGGCGGATCAGCTGGTCCAGGCGCAGCGTGCGCGGCACGCCGTCGACGATGGACAGCATGTTGGCACCGAAGCTCGTCTGCAGCTGGGTGTGCTTGTAGAGATTGTTGAGCACCACCTTGGCGACGGCATCGCGCTTGAGCTCCACCACGATTCGCAGCCCGACGCGGTCGCTGGACTGATCCTCGATGTTGGAGATGCCCGCCAGTTTCCCGTCGCGGACCTGCTCGGCGATCGAGGTGATGAAGTTGTCGTGGTTGACCTGGTACGGCAGCTCGGTGATGACGATGCCGGTGCGGCCGCGACTGTCTTCCTCGATCTCGACGACGCCGCGCATCTTGATCGACCCGCGGCCGGTCTTGTAGGTGTCCTCGATGCCCTGGCTACCGACGATCAGGCCGCTGGTCGGGAAGTCCGGGCCCTTGACCCGTTCCATCACCGCCGCACACGTGGCCTCTTCGTCGGCGTCGAAGTTGTCCAGGCACCAGTAAACCGCTTCGGCCAGCTCGCGCAGGTTGTGCGGCGGCATGTTGGTGGCCATACCGACGGCGATACCGCCCGAACCGTTGGCGAGCAGGTTCGGGAACCGGCTCGGCAGCACGGTCGGTTCTTGCACGCGACCGTCGTAGTTCGGGATGAAATCGACTGTCTCCTCGTCGATTTCGCGCAGCATCTCCATCGCCAGGGGAGTGAGCCGCGCCTCGGTGTATCTCATCGCGGCCGGCGGATCGTTACCCGGCGAGCCGAAGTTGCCCTGCCCGTCGACCAGCGGATAGCGCATCGACCACGGCTGGGCCATCCGCACCAGGGTGTCGTAAATCGACGCGTCGCCGTGCGGGTGGTAGTTACCCATCGTCTCGGCCACCGACCGCGCGGACTTCGCGTGGCTGCGGTCGGGCCGGAAGCCGGAGTCGTACATCGCGTACAGCACGCGGCGGTGCACAGGCTTGAGGCCGTCACGGACCTCGGGCAGCGCGCGGCCGACGATGACGCTCATCGCGTAATCGATGTAGCTGCGCTGCATCTCCTGCTGGATATCGACCGGTTCGATCCGGTCGCCGGCCTCGTCGCCGGGGGGCAACGTCGTATCAGTCATCGATGATTCCTAATATTGGTCAGACGTCTTCTAGACATCAAGGAAGCGAACGTCTTTGGCGTTACGGGTGATGAAGCTGCGCCGCGCCTCGACGTCCTCGCCCATCAGGATCGAGAACAGCTCGTCGGCAGCCGCCGCGTCGTCGAGGGTGACCTGACGCAACACCCGCACCGACGGATCCATGGTGGTCTCCCACAGTTCCTTGGCGTCCATCTCACCCAGACCCTTGTACCGCTGGATGCCGTCGTCCTTGTTGATCTTCTTCCCGGCTTTCTGACCGGCTTCGAGCAGCCCGTCGCGCTCACGGTCGGAGTACGCGAATTCCGGTGCACTGCGCTGCCACTTGAGCTTGTACAGCGGCGGCTGTGCCAGGAAGATGTGCCCGTTCTCCACAAGGGGTTTCATGAACCGGAACAGCAGCGTCAGCAGCAGCGTCGAGATGTGCTGGCCGTCGACGTCGGCATCGGCCATCAGCACGATCTTGTGATAGCGCAGCTTGGAGATGTCGAACTCATCGTGGATGCCGGTGCCGAGCGCGGTGATGATCGCCTGGACCTCGGTATTCTTCAGCACGCGGTCGATACGGGCCTTCTCGACGTTGATGATCTTGCCGCGCAACGGCAGGATCGCCTGGAACATCGAATCGCGGCCGCTCTTGGCCGAGCCGCCGGCCGAATCGCCCTCCACCACATACAGTTCCGACTTGCGTGGATCGGTCGAGCGGCAGTCGGCGAGCTTACCGGGCAGGCCGCCGATGTCGGTTGCGCTCTTGCGCCGCACCAACTCTCGCGCCTTACGGGCGGCAAGCCGCGCCTGCGCGGAGGAGACCGCCTTGTTGACGACGGTCTTCGCTTCGGCGGGGTTGGCCTCGAACCAGTGCGACAGCTGTTCGTTGCAGATCTTCTGCACGAACGACTTGACCTCGGTGTTGCCGAGTTTCGTCTTCGTCTGACCCTCGAACTGCGGCTGGGCCACCTTCACCGAGATGACCGCGGCCAGACCCTCGCGGATGTCGTCGCCGGTGAGGTTCGGGTCCTTGTCCTTGAGCAGCTTCTTGTCTTTGGCGTACTTGTTCACCACCGACGTCAGCGCCGTGCGGAAACCCTCTTCGTGCGTGCCACCCTCATGGGTGTTGATGGTGTTGGCGAACGTGTGCACCGACTCCGAGTAGCCGGCGTTCCACTGCATCGCGACCTCGACCTCGTGGCCCTCACCCTTGCCGTCGAAGTCGATGACGCTGGGTTGGATCGCGGTCTTGGTGCGGTTGATGTGCTTGACGAAGTCGACCAGACCCCCGGGGTAGTGGAAGACCCGGTGCTTGACCTTCTGCGGTTTGGCCGCCTCGGCGGATTGCTCTTCCGCCGTCTTCGGCGCTTCGGCATGATCGCTGACGACGTCGTCGACGACATCCTCCGACGTCACCCGTTCATCGGTCAGCTCGATGGTGAGGCCCTTGTTGAGGAACGCCATCTCCTGCAGCCGCCGAGCGATCGTCTCGAAGTCGTAACTCGTCGTCTCGAAGATGTCGGGATCCGCCCAGAACCGAATCGTGGTTCCGGTCTCCTTGGTCTTCTCACCCTGTTTGAGGGTGCCCGGCACCGAACGGTCGTACGTCTGGAACCACTCGTATCCGTCCTTGCGGATATCGGCCTCCAGGCGGGTGGACAGCGCGTTGACCACCGACACACCCACACCGTGCAGACCGCCGGACACCTGGTAGGCGCCCTCTTCGAACTTGCCTCCGGCGTGCAGGACGGTCATGACGACGTCGACGGTGGGGATTCCGGTGGCGTGCATGGCGACGGGGATACCGCGACCGTCGTCGGTGACCTGGACCCCGCCGTTCTCGAGGAGCCGCACGTCGACCTTGGTGGCGAAGCCGGCCATCGCCTCGTCCACCGCGTTGTCGACGACCTCCCAGACCAGGTGGTGCAGGCCTCGTTCGCCGGTCGACCCGATGTACATGCCCGGACGCTTGCGGACTGCTTCGAGCCCCTCGAGCACCTTGATCGAATCCGCGCCGTACTCGGTCGGAGCATTCTTCTTCTGGGCAGCCACGTTGGACGCGTCTCCTCGGGGTTCGCGGGCGAACGGTCGACGGACCGTCGCGTAGTACCTGTCCAGTCTACCGGGAGATGCCGTCAGGACCGACGCTGCGGCGGCGTTTTCACCCAGCTATCCGCGCCGTGCGCGGAATTTCTCGGGCTTCGGTGCGTCCAGACGCCCCAAGACCCGGCCGAACGACGCCTGGCGGCGCTCAGGCCACCGCTCATCCGTACGTATCGCGTGGCCCGCGGCCCGCGATGTGGTAGCGGCCCTTCCGCCACGACGGCGCGGTGGGACCGGTGATCTTGAGGGAGGTGACCACCCCGTCCCCGACCGCGGCCGCGATCTTCGCCAGCAGCTGCGACTGCACCATCCGCAGCTGGGTCGCCCACGCCGTGGACTCCGCCGTCACCGTCAGCACGCCCTCGCGCAGTGCGCTCGGGGTCGCGTGCGCGGCGATCTGCTCGCCGACCACCGTCGCCCACTGACCGAACACCGCACCTTCGGCGACCCGGGGCGACCAGCCGCGCACCCGGGCCAATTCACGGGTCAGCGCACCGAGGGGCTGGGGGTCACGGGAGTCGGGGCCGGGACCCGACCACGTCCGGCGACGGCCCACGGGCGGAATCCGGCGCGCGGGTGACGTCCGGCCGCGGCCGACATCCTTACCCTGGCTGCGCGCCGCGCCCCGGGCCTCCTCGAGGGTGCGCCGCACCAGGTCCATACCGCGCAGCTCCGACAGGTGCACCGGGGGACCGGTCACCTCGTCGTCGTCATCGTCGTTGTCGGTCATGCCTCGACCACCGAGATCCGCCCGTCGTCGTCGTCCTGCATTCGGATCATGATCCTCTGCGCATCCCAATCCGTGGGGATGTCCTCGGCGACGGCGGCGGTGACGAGCACCTGCTCGGCCGATGCCGCGACCTCGGCCAGCGCGCGGCGTCGCGCGGCGTCGAGTTCGGCGAACACATCGTCGAGCAGCAGCACCGGATCGCTGCCGTCGGTCCTGAGGAGTTCGTAGCCGGCCAACCGCAACGACAATGCCATCGACCACGATTCCCCGTGGCTTGCATAGCCTTTCGTCATTTGGTCACCGAGTTTGAGTTCCAGATCGTCGCGGTGGGGACCCACCAGGCACACGCCGCGTTCCAGTTCGGCGTCGCGGCGGCGGGCCATCGCGTCGAGCAGCGCGGCCTCGTAGTATTCGACGCTCACGTCGTCCTCGGCGTCGATGCTGGGCCGGTAGCGGATGGCCGCGGGCCGCGATCCGGGCGCAAGCAACTGGTAGGCCTTCTCCACCTCGGGGGCCAGGTGGTGCACCAGGTCGGCGCGGGCGGCCATCAACTGTGCCCCGTGTTCGGCGAGGTGGCCGTCCCACACGTCGAGCGTGTCGAGCACGCTGCGGTCACCCCGGAACCGTGCTCCCGCAGCACTTTTCAGCAGCGCAGTGCGCTGCCGGATGACCCGGTCGTAGTCGGCCCGGACACCGGCGATGCTGGGCCTGCGGGTGGTGGCCAGTTCGTCGAGGTAGCGGCGGCGTTCCCCCGGGTCGCCCCGCACGAGTGCGAGATCCTCGGGGGCGAACAGCACCGCCCGCAGCACCCCGAGTACCTCCCGCGGGCTGCGCACCGGTGACCGGTTGAGCCGCGCCTTGTTGGCGCGGCCGGTGGTGATCTCGAGGTCGACGGCCAGTTCGCGGCCCTCGTTGACGACGATGGTCGACACCACCGCCCGCGGGGCGCCCGCCCGGATCAGGGGCGCATCGGAAGCCACCCGGTGTGATCCTAAGGTCGCCGAATACCACAGCGCCTCAACCAGATTCGTCTTACCGAAGCCGTTTGGACCGACGAACACGGTGCGGCCGGGCTCCAGTTCCAGGTCGGCGCGCGCCCAGGACCGGAAGTCCGTGAGCGTCAGATGCCGGACGAACACGTACCTACCCCGACTTGCTGATCCTCTGGACGGCGTGCCCGCCGAACTGGTTACGCAACGCCGAGACCGCCTTCATGGTGGGGGAGTCCTCCTGGCGGGATTCGAACCGTGCGAACAGCGACGCCGCGATCGCCGGCACCGGCACCCGCAGCCGGATCGCCTCCTCGACGGTCCACCGGCCTTCACCGGAATCCTCGGTGTACCCGGAGATCTCGACCAGACCCGGATCTTCGCGCAACGCCTTGGCCAGCAGCTGCTGCAGCCAGGACCGCACCACGGTGCCGTTCGTCCAGGCCTGGTAAACCGCCTGCGGGTCCTTGATCAGGTCTTCGGCGGCGAGCATCTCGTAACCCTCGCCGTAGGCGGTCATCAGCGCGTATTCGACACCGTTGTGCACCATCTTCGCGAAATGCCCCGCCCCGACCGGTCCGGCGTGGACGAATCCGTCGGCACGGTCGCCGGGCGGACGCAGGGTGTCGAAGATCGGCATCACCCGTTCGATGTCGGCGTCATCGCCACCGACCATCAGCCCGTAGCCTTCGGCCAGACCCCAGATGCCGCCGGACACCCCGGCGTCGATGAAGCCGATTCCGTTGGCTTTCAACAACTCTGCGTGCGGAGCGTCCTCGGTGTAGCGCGAGTTTCCGCCGTCGATGACCAGGTCGCCCTCGGAGAGCACCTCGGCCAGCGAGACGATCGTGTCGTGGGTGACCGGACCGGACGGCACCATCACCCACACGACGCGGGGTGCCGGCAGCGCCTCGGCGAGTGCGGCGAGGGAGGGCACATCGGTGACTTCCGGCCGCGGATCGTATCCGACGACCTCGTGTCCGCCCTCGCGCAGGCGTTCACGCATGTTGAAGCCCATCTTGCCGAGTCCCACCAGACCCAGTTGCATGTCCCGCCCCTCTTGGTCGCCTCGAGCCGGTCAGCCGGGAAGGCGGACCGGCATCAACAGATACACGTAATCGGTCTGCAGCGCAGGGAACGGTCCCTCGCCGCCGACCGCCTCTTCGTCGCCGGCAGGCCGGAGCACCGCGGGGCGGCTCGGCGTGGTGAACCCGAACGTCACCCGCGACGAATGCAGCGAGCCGAGCCCGTCGGTGAGGTAGGTCGGGTTGAAGGCGATGGTCAGCGGCTCACCGTGGAATTCCACCGCCAGATCCTCTTCGGCGCGGCCGACGTCGTCGGCGCCGGCGGACAGCCGCAGCACGTCGTCGGCGAACTCCATCCGGACCTGGGCGCCGCGGTCGGCCACCAGTGCCACACGCTTGATCGCCTCTGTCAGCTCGGCGACGCCGATGGTGGCGACGGCGGTGTGCTCACTGGGCAGCAGCTGGCGGAACTTCGGGAACTCCGCGTCGAGCAGACGGGTGGTGCTGCGTTTGCCCTCGCTGCGGATGCCGAGCAGGCCCTCCTTGCCGACGGCCGAACCGGCGCCGAGCGCGAGGTGCACCTCGGTGCCGTCGGTGCCGGCCTTGGCCGCTTCGGCCAGCGTCTTGGCCGGAACCAGGACCGCCGCCTCGACGTCGGGGATGCTCGTCGACCACGTCAGTTCGCGCACGGCCAGGCGGAATCGGTCGGTCGCCGCCAAAACGACGCTGTCGCCGGTGATCTCGACCCGGATGCCGGTGAGCATGGGCAGGGTGTCGTCCCGCCCTGCGGCCACCGCGACCTGACCGATCGCCTCGGCGAACAGATCGGCGCCGATGACACCGGTCTCGTCGGGGAGGGTGGGCAACGCCGGGTAGTCCTCGACCGCCATGGTCGGCAGCGAGAAGCGGGCGCTACCGCAGGTCAGCGAGACGCGGGTGCCCTCGACGCTGACGTCGACCGGTTTGGCCGGCAACGCCTTGGTGATGTCGGACAACAACCGCCCCGACACGAGAACGCTTCCCGGAGAAGCGATTTCGGCTGCGACCCGGACCTCGGCGGACACCTCGTAGTCGAATCCCGAGATCGTCAGACCGTCGTCGTCACCGGTGAGCAGCACACCGGCCAGGACCGGGACCGTCGGACGGGTCGGCAGATTGCGGGCCACCCAGGCCACGGCGTCGGCGAAGTCCTCGCGTACCAGGCGGAACTTCAGATCGGTGAGACCCGCCGTCGTCGGCACCACGTCCATAGCGTCCCTTCGCATAACACCACAATGAGCCCTACCAGCGGTTTTACCGGTATCCGAAGAACGCGTCGCCCAGATGCGTCTCGACGACCGTAACGGCTGTCGATGAACCACCGTAGAGCTTTCCACTCGAACTTGAAAGCTAATCGATCGGGGTGACATCGGGGCCACCCAGGGTGGGTCGGTCCCAGCGCTCGTGTGTTTCCCCAACGCCTGTGTTCTTAGGAGAAGAAGACAGAGATATACAAGCAACAGTATTAGGGGCTGTGGAAGTTGGGGATGAACACCGTTCGGTGCAGCACTGCTGGCGTGTCGGGCTGTGCGTGGGCTGTGGACGAAGGTGCCGGCCGGCGAGTGCGGCTGTGCACAGCGCACCGCTTGTATGACAAGTCGGATGTTCTCCACGATCGGATCACCAGGTTGTCCCCATGAGTTTCCACAGGCTTGTGTGGTGACGGGTGTGACAGCGGTGACCGAAGTTTTTTTCCCGAATTTCTCCGGCATGCCGACGAACGGTCGGGTTTCGACACGTGACAGAAGGCCGCCGGAACCATCCGGCGGCCGAAAATCCGTGAAAAAAAGAGGGCGTCAGCGCTTGGCGCGCTGGCGAATTCGCGTGGTGAGTTCCTTGACGTGATCGAACACCTCACGCCGTTCGGCCATCTCGCCGCGGATCTTCTTCTCGGCGTACATCACCGTGGTGTGGTCGCGGCCGAACGCCTGCCCGATCTTGGGCAGCGACAGATCGGTGAGCTCCCGGCACAGGTACATCGCGATCTGGCGGGACTGGGCCAGGGCGCGGGTCTTACCGGGCCCGCGCAGCTCCTCGACGGTGGTCTCGAAGTACTCGGCGGTCGCGGCCATGATCGCCGCGGTCGAGATCTGCATCGTGCTCGCATCGGAGATCAGATCCCGCAGCACGATCTCGGCGAGTGACTTGTCGATCGGCGTCTTGTTCAGCGAGGCGAACGCGGTGACCCGGATCAGGGCACCTTCGAGTTCGCGGATGTTGCGCTCGATACTGCTCGCGATGAGCTCGAGTACGTCGTCGGGGACGTCGAGCCGGTCCATCTGCGCCTTCTTGCGCAGGATCGCGATCCGCGTCTCGAGTTCGGGCGGCTGCACATCGGTGATCAGCCCCCACTCGAACCGCGTGCGCAGCCGATCCTCCAGCGTCGCCAGCTGTTTGGGCGGCCGGTCCGAGGAGATGACGATCTGCTTGTTCGCGTTGTGCAGCGTGTTGAAGGTGTGGAAGAACTCCTCCTGGATGCCTTCCTTGCCTTCGATGAACTGGATGTCGTCGACGAGCAGCACGTCGATGTCGCGGTAACTCCGCTTGAACGAGGCCTTGCGGTCGTCGCGCAGCGAGTTGATGAAGTCGTTGGTGAATTCCTCGGTCGACACGTACTTGACGCGCATACCCGGGAACAGCCGCTGGGCGTAGTTGCCCGCGGCATGCAGCAGATGCGTTTTGCCGAGGCCGGATTCACCCCAGATGAACAGCGGGTTGTACGCGCGGGCCGGCGCCTCGGCGATCGCGAGCGTCGCGGCGTGGGCGAACCGGTTCGACGCCCCGATGACGAAGGTGTCGAAGGTGTAGCGCCGGTTGAGGCTGACCGCGTTGGGATCCTCGGGGGCCGGGTTCTCCGGCGGCCGGCTGAAATACCGCGGCCAGGTCTCCTCGGCGCTGACCCGGGCCTCAGTGTCCTCGTCGACCTCGTCGACCTCAGGAGCCAGGACCGGCGGCGGGGCCTCATCCTCGGGGGAGGGGGTCGCGATGCGCACGCCGAGCTCGACCCGCTGACCGAGATGACGGCTGAGGGCGGTGATGATCGGTTCGCGCAGGTGGCGTTCGATCTCGTTCTGGACGAACGGCGTCGGCACCGACAGCAACGCGAACCCCTCGGTGATCACGAGGGGTTTGACGAGTTTGAGCCACGCCCGCTGCTGCGGGGTGAGAGTGGGGAGGGCGCCGTCGCCGTTGCGGGTGTCCCCGTTGAGTTCGGCGACGACGGTGTTCCACACGGCGACGAAGGGTGGGTCGGGGTCCGCGGTCAAAGACGGCTCACCCCCTCGCGGTCGGGTCCAGAGGTCGACCAAAGGCACGAGGACAAACTGTCCACAAAGTTATCCACAGTCTGTGGAGTAACGGGCAGTCGTCGTCGTCCTGTTTGTCTACCGGTTGGGACGCCACCGGGACGGGGCTCGGCACAGCGGGTGATGCGGCTGTGGGCTCGCGGCCGGTGGGTCGTTCTGGTTTCGTTGTCGGCGGCCGTCCCGGGTACGAAACGGCATTGCCAGAAGCTAACAGTTTTCTCTCGGAGTGCCAACCGTTCGACAACATTGGGAGACTTCATCTTTGTCGCCGAAAACCACGGTGAAGAATGTGACGAATGTCAACGTTCGGGCGGTGCCGGGACCAGGTTTGACCCGGGCAAATCTCGTCAGTACCCTCGAACAGTCGCCCGCAAGTGGCGGTACGGCTGCGATCCGTCTGACGGAGCCCGCGCCGGCAAGTTGCACGAGCTTAACAACGGCAACCGCGTCCATCCGGCACGACATGCGGATGGAACTCGGTCGCCACACGTAACGAGGAGAGATTGCCGTGGCCAAGGGCAAGCGGACGTTCCAGCCCAACAACCGTCGTCGCGCGCGTGTGCACGGGTTCCGGCTGCGGATGCGTACCCGCGCCGGTCGGGCGATCGTGACGGGCCGTCGTCGTAAGGGCCGCCGTTCTCTGACTGCGTGAGTCGACGCAGGTTCACCCGCGGTGCTTCCGGCTCGGTACCGGATGACCCGGTCGACGGAGTTCAGCTCGACGGTCGGTAAAGGGGTGCGCTCCGCGCAGCCCGACCTCGTCGTGCACCTGGCGCATGCCGCCGACGATCCGACCGGACCGCGCATCGGTCTGGTGGTCTCGAAGGCCGTCGGCAATGCGGTGGTGCGCCACCGGGTGTCCCGTCGCCTCCGGCACAGCGTCTATCCCATGCTCGACCAGTTGCAGCCCGGCCACCGGATGGTGATCCGGGCGCTGCCCGGCGCCGCCACCTCGTCCTCGGCGCGGCTGTCGCACGAACTGTCCCAGGCGCTGCGCCGCGCCCGGCCCCGTGTCGAGGCCTCGGCGTGAATGCCGCCCGCCGCGTGAGCATCTCGGCAGCCAAGGCCGTCGTGTACGTCATCCAGCTCTACCGGCACATGATCTCTCCGCTTCGCCTGCCGTCGTGCCGCTTCACGCCGACCTGCAGCCAGTACGCCGTCGACGCGCTGACCGAATACGGGTTGGTTCGCGGCGGTTGGCTGTCCTTGGTACGGCTCGCGAAGTGCGGTCCGTGGCATCGGGGAGGATGGGACCCGATCCCCGAACGGCCGGATGCGGCGAGTGCGCCGCCCCAAGACCGAAGCGGCGCCGACGCCGCGGACCCCGTCAGGAGCAGCACGAGTGTTTAACTTCTTCAGTCTCGACATCATCTATTACCCGGTGTCGGCGATCATGTGGGTCTGGTACAAGGCGTTCGCCTTCCTGTTGGGCCCCGACAACTTCTTCGCCTGGGCGCTGTCCGTGATGTTCCTGGTGTTCACGCTGCGCGCGATCCTCTACAAGCCGTTCGTCCGGCAGATCCGCACCACGCGTCAGATGCAGGAATTGCAGCCGCAGATCAAGGCGCTGCAGAAGAAGTACGGCAAGGACCGTCAGCGCATGGCGCTGGAGATGCAGAAGCTCCAGAAGGAGCACGGGTTCAACCCGATCCTCGGATGCCTGCCGATGCTTGCGCAGATCCCGGTGTTCCTCGGCCTGTACCACGTGCTGATGTCGTTCAACCGGACCCAGACCGGTATCGGTCGGCTGGGGCTGTCGGTGGAGGAGAACCGCAGCCTGCCCAACTACGTGTTCAGCGCGACCGATGTCGGACACTTCCTGGACGCCAACCTCTTCGGGGCGCCGCTGGGGGCGACGATGATCCAGCAGCACGGTCTGGAGGCGTTCACCGAATTCAACCGCGTCGCGGTGATCGCCGTCGGTGTCCCGATCATGATCCTGGCCGGCATCGCGACGCACTTCAACAGCCGCGCCTCGGTGGCCCGGCAGACGCCCGAAGCGGCGGCCAACCCGCAGACCGCGTTGATGAACAAGCTGGCGCTCTACATCTTCCCGTTGGGCGTGGTGGTCGGCGGTCCGTTCCTGCCGCTCGCGGTGATCATGTACTGGTTGGCGAACAACATCTGGACCTACGGTCAGCAGCACTACGTGTTCAACAAGATCGAGAAGGAAGAAGAGGCCAAGAAGGCCGAGGCGCTCGAGCGCCGTTCCGCCAACGCGCCGGCCCCGGGTGCCAAGCCGAAGCGGACCCGCAAGGCCGAGGACGCCGCCGGCGTCGTGGATGCGGGTGCCGATGACGGCGACGGCGTGGTGTCCGATGACGCGGCGAGCGACGGGCCGGTGCCCAAAGCGAGCGGTAACGGGGTGGCGAATCCCAGCGGCGGACCGGCCGCGAACCGAACGCCACGGCCGGGGGCCCGGCCGAAGAAGCGTAAGCGTTGACCAGTCGGGGACTGGCGGAAGAGGGAGAGACACACATGACTGACGCAGACACGACCGAGCGGACCGACGACGTGGAGACCTCGGCTCCGGCCGACGATCTCGAGGAGCGGTTGGTCGCCGAGGGCGAGATCGCCGGCGACTACCTCGAGGAGTTGCTCGATCTGCTCGACTTCGACGGCGATATCGATCTGGACGTCGAGGGCGACCGTGCGGTGGTGAGCATCGACGGCGGCAGCGACCTGAACAAGTTGGTCGGCCGCAAGGGTGAGGTGCTCGACGCGCTCCAAGAGCTGACGCGGCTCGCCGTGCACCAGAAGACCGGCGAGCGCAGCCGGCTGATGCTCGACATCGCGCGGTGGCGTCGCCGTCGTCGCGACGAGCTGGCGGCGTTGGGCGACAAGGTGGCCCGCCGGGTGCTGGAGACCGGGGAGCGCGAAGAACTCGCTCCGATGACCCCGTTCGAGCGCAAGATCGTGCACGACGCGGTCGCCGCGGTGCCGGGTGTGCACAGCGAGAGCGAGGGCGTCGAGCCGTCGCGTCGCGTCGTGGTCCTCGCCGACTGACCTGAGTTACATCCATGTAGTTCTTCGGGCGTCGACAGGCAGGGGATGTTTCACGTGAAACACGGTGAGCCGCCGCCCGCCGCCGAAGCGGTCTTCGGTGAGCGCCTCCCTTTGGCGTGCCGGTATACCGAACTGTTGGCGACCGCCGGTGTGGAACGCGGGCTGATCGGCCCACGGGAGACAGACCGGCTCTGGGACCGGCACGTCCTCAACAGTGCCGCCGTCGGCGAGTTGGTCGAACCGGACCAGTGGATCGCCGACATCGGGAGCGGCGCCGGACTCCCCGGGATACCGTTGGCGTTGGCTCGGCCGGACGTCCACGTGACGCTCATCGAGCCGATGCTGCGGCGGTCGGAGTTCCTGAGCGAGGTCGTCGAGGAACTCGGCATCGACGTCCGGGTGATCCGCGGACGGGCCGAGGATGCCGACGTGCTGGGCGAGGTGGGGGAGATGGACGTGGTCACATCGCGGGCGGTCGCCGCTCTCGACAAGCTGGCCACGTGGAGCATGGGTCTCCTCCGAGTCGGCGGTGAGATGCTGGCGCTCAAGGGTGCGCGGGCGGAAACAGAGATCGAGGAGAACCGGCGTGTACTCACCCGCGCCGGCGCCGTCGATGTGAGGGTGTTGAAATGTGGCGCGGAGTACTTGGAACCGCCCGCGACCGTCGTCGCGGCTCGGCGCGGGGCACCGTTGAAGAAGCGCAACCGGCCGATGCGATCGGGCAGGAGATGAGCATGAGCAGCGGACCTGATCGAACCGGGGGCGCGCAGGTTTCACGTGAAACATGGCCCGCCGCGGCACCCGACAATGCGGCCCACGGCCAGGAGTGGCAGAACGACGCCGTGATCGACACCCCGATCGGCGCGGAGGCCGAGCGGGCCGTCCGGGTCCTGCACTCGGCCCAGCGCGGTGGGCTGCCGCGGCCGACACGGCAGCGCGTCTTCACCATCGCGAACCAGAAGGGTGGCGTCGGCAAGACGACGACGGCAGTCAACATCGCGGCGGCGCTGGCGCTCCAGGGGTTGAAGGTGCTCGTGATCGACCTCGACCCGCAGGGCAATGCGAGTACCGCCCTCGGCATCGAGCATCGCCCCGGCACCGCCTCGTCGTACGAGGTGTTGATCGGCGACATCCCCGTGGAGGAGGCGCTGCAACGGAGCCCGCACAGCGAACGGCTCTACTGCGTACCCGCGACCATCGACCTCGCCGGCGCGGAGATCGAACTCGTCAGCATGGTGGCCCGCGAGGGTCGACTGCGGACCGCGCTGTCGGAACTGAAGAAGTACGACTTCGACTACGTCTTCATCGACTGCCCGCCGTCGCTCGGCCTGCTCACGATCAACGCCTTGGTGGCGGCGCCCGAGGTGCTGATCCCCATCCAGTGCGAGTACTACGCCCTCGAGGGGGTGGGCCAGCTGCTTCGCAACATCGAGATGGTGAAGTCCCATCTCAACCCCGAGCTCACCGTGTCGACGGTCGTCCTCACGATGTACGACGGCCGAACCCGACTCGCCGACCAGGTGGCGCAGGATGTCCGCGCACACTTCGGCGACAAGGTGCTGCGCACCGTGATCCCGCGCAGTGTGAAGGTGTCCGAGGCGCCCGGTTACGGGATGACGATCCTCGACTACGACCCCGGATCCCGGGGTGCGATGAGCTACCTCGACGCCAGCCGCGAACTGGCGGAGCGGGGAGCACCCCATGACGGCACCGCCCGATGACCGTCTGTGCGCGAAGGAGACAACGACATGACCCAACCCACTCGTAAGCGCAGCGGACTCGGCCGCGGGTTGGCCTCCCTGATTCCGACCGGTCCCGCGGAGGACGGCAGCCCGTCCGCATTGGGCGGACCCCGGATGGGTAGCGCCGCGGCCGACGTGGTGATCGGCGGCGGCCCGGCGGTGGTGCCGCCCGCGGCGGAGGTCGGCGCGGTGTACCGGGAGATCGATCCCGCGGCCATCGAACCGAATCCCAAGCAGCCCCGCCAGGTGTTCGACGACGAGGCGCTGGCCGAACTCGTGCACTCCATCCGGGAGTTCGGGCTCATGCAGCCGATCGTCGTGCGGGCGTTGGAGCCCGGCGATGCGGGGCCGCGCTACCAACTCGTGATGGGGGAGCGGAGGTGGCGGGCCGCGCAGGAGGCCGGGCTGGCGACGATTCCCGCCATCGTGCGGGAGACCGCCGACGACAATCTGCTCCGCGACGCGCTGCTCGAGAACATCCACCGGGTACAGCTGAACCCGCTCGAAGAGGCGGCCGCCTACCAACAACTACTCGACGAGTTCGGGGTCACCCACGACGAACTCGCTTCCCGGATCGGTCGATCGCGCCCGTTGATCACGAACATGATCCGGCTGCTGCGTCTCCCGATCGCCGTGCAGCGGCGGGTTGCCGCGGGCGTCTTGTCCGCCGGCCACGCCCGTGCGCTCCTCGCCCTCGAGGGCGGCCCGGAACGGCAGGAGGAGCTCGCCGCCCGCATCGTCGCCGAGGGTCTGTCGGTCCGCGCGACCGAGGAGGCCGTCACTCTGGCCAACCGCAGCGATCCGGCCGCACCGCCGGCGCCACGGCGTAAGCCGATCCAGATGCCGGGGTTGCAGGATGTGGCCGAACAGCTCTCGACGGCGTTCGACACCCGGGTCACCGTGAGCCTCGGCAAACGCAAAGGCAAGATCGTGGTCGAATTCGGGTCGGTCGACGATTTGCAGCGAATTGTCGAGTTGATGAACTCGGCGAAGTCCTGAACAAGGACACGGGGGCATTACGTCACTGTGACACCACGATGTTCGGCGGGCCGGCTGCCCGCACCTGTCCTACGTAAAGCGATTGACCCGCAAGGGGATTCGCCTTCCGCGGGCCTCCGACCCGCCGTTGTCCGACCCACCGCGGCCACGGTGCCTATCCTGGACACGGAATCCGCAGCGCACGAGAACCGGAGAGGCTAGTGCCGGCACGAATCACGCCCCTGCGTCTGGAAGCGTTCGAGCAGCTTCCCAAGCACGCGCGGCGCTGCGTGTTCTGGGAGGTCGATCCGGCGACACTCGGCCGCGAGGATCACCTGTCGGACCCGGAGTTCGAGAAGGAAGCGTGGCTGTCGATGGTCATGCTCGAGTGGGGTTCGTGCGGTCAGGTCGCGGTGCTCTGCCCCGAGGGCCTGAGCGACGAGGACGCGGCGACCGACCCGTCCGTGGAGGAGCCCTGCGTCGGGTATGCGTTCTACGCGCCGCCGCGGGCGGTTCCACGTGCGACCTTGTTTCCCACCGGTCCGGTCAGCCCGGACGCCATCCTGCTGACGACGGTGGGGGTGGAGCCCGGCGACGACGCTGCGGATCTGCCGAACACGTTGCTCACCTCGGTGGTCGGCGACCTCGTCCGTCGCGGGGTGCGCGCACTCGAGGCATTCGGCCGTACCGCCGCGGCGGCCGAACTGCTCGACCCGCGCGTGGTGCCCGCCGACCTCGTCCCGGTCGTGGAGGCGCTGGGGGAGTGCTCGGTGCATCAGTGCATGATCGACGCCGATTTCCTCGAGGACGTCGGCTTCACCGTCGTCGCGCCGCACCAGTACTTTCCGCGGCTGCGGCTCGAATTGGAGCAGGGCCTCGGCTGGAAGGCCGGCGTCGAGGCGGCGCTGGAACGACTGCTGGAGTCCGCGCAGCTGCCGGTAGGCGCGGGCAGCGGACGCTACTGAGAACTAGCCGGAGCTCAGCCGGCCGGCCTGTTCGACCGACAGTTCATGTGCGAGCAGCTCGGCGAACGTGAAAGTCCCTGTGGGACGGTCGTTCTTACCCAGCAGGTAGAGCCGTTTGACCGCGGCGAGGATACCTTCGGCGATCGCGTCGCGAGTGTGATTGGACACCAACAGTTCTCGATCGCGCGGATTGGTGATGTAGCCGACATCGACCTGCACGGTGGGCATTCGGGTCAACCGCAGCAGATCCCAGGTGCGGCCGTGGGTGCGGCAGTCGCGTAACCCGGTGCGGGCGACGACCTCTCGCTGGATGAAGTCGGCGAGGTTGCGGCCGATGGTGGACACCGATCCGTGGGAGTTGCCGAAGTGGAACGAGGCGACACCGTTGGCCGCCGGGCCGGCCTGGGCGGCGCAGCGCAGGCTGATCATCAGGTCCGCGCCGACGGTGTTGGCGGTCGCGGCGCGTTCGGCGTCCGACGGGCTGCGATTCACCGGGCGCGACAGGAAGGTGTCCATCCCGATCGCGGTCATGCGGCCTTCGAGGCGACTTGCCAAGTCCCACAGGATGTCTGCTTCGCTGATCGGGCCCTCCGGGCCGTGGGTGATGAGCCCGTGGTCGCTGCCGCCGCGGCCCGGATCGATGATGACCCGCTTACCCGACAGCCGGGGACCGGACCGGCGCACCAGTTCCTCCTCGCGGATCGCGTGCGGGGAGCCGCCGGTGACCCGGGATCCGAGGAAGTACAGCGAGCGCAGTGTCTCCGGACCGCAGATGCCGTCCGGGTACAACCCGTACTCGCGTTGGTAGGAGGTCAGACCGTGGTGGGTCTGCAGACCGAAATGTCCGTCCACCAAACCGGTGTAGAAGCCGAGGTCCTGTAACCGGGCCTGCAGCGTGGCGACGTCGTCGCCGTACATCGGGGCGCCGAACTGGTGCATGAGCGTGCGGGCGCCGAGTCGGTAGGACGCCTCTTTGAGCGCGCGGTAGGTCGCCTCGCCGACGATGCCGTCGACCAGCAGTCCGCGGTGCTGTTGGAACGCGCGGACCGCCTGGTCGAGGTCGTCGTCGAACAGATCGGCCACGACGTGCCTTCCGGTGGCGAGATCGTCGTCGGGGCTTTCCACCAAGCCCAGAGCGGAGAGCGCTGCGCGGATCTCGGCGACTGCGGCCCCGCGATCGCCGTGACGCAGACTCGACATACTTGCCCCTTCGGCAGGCCCTCAGCTTTCGCTGTCAGTACCCCTGTGGCACCGACATATGCACGACAGGCCCGGAGGCATTCTCTCAGAAGTTGCCGCCAATCCGGAAAACGCCAGGCGGACCGGAACCGGGCCGTGACGTGTCAGAGCAGGTCCGAGAGTTCCCGCAGCAGTGCCGCCTTGCCTTTGGCACCGACGATCCGCTTGACCGGTTCACCGTCCTTGAACAGGATCATGGTCGGGATCGAGACCACCTGGAAGTCACGGGCGGTGGTCGGGTTCGAGTCGACGTCGAGCTTGGCGACGGTCAGGGCGCCCGCCTTCTCGCCGGCGATCTCCTCGAGGACCGGGGCGACCATCTTGCACGGGCCGCACCAGGTCGCCCAGAAGTCGACCAGCACCGGAGTGCTGCTGGACAGGACGTCCTGCTTGAACGAGTCGTCGGTGACGGTGACGGTGGCGCTGTTGTCGGCCATGTCTACTCCTCAAAGGGTCGGGGATGGGGTGGGTCGGATCGCGGCTCAGATCGGTGCGGAGATCTCTTCATCGCTTGGGGCGACGCCGATCTCGGCGAGCCAGCGTTCGGCGTCGATGGCCGCCGAACAGCCGCTGCCCGCGGCGGTGATCGCCTGCCGGTAGATGCGGTCCACGAGATCGCCTGCGGCGAAGACACCTTCGATCGACGTGTTGGTGGTCCGGCCCTGCGTGAGCACGTAACCGTCCTCGTCGAGGTCGACCTGACTGCGCACGATGTCCGACCGCGGGACGTGTCCGATCGCGACGAACACACCGGTCACCGAGAGTTTGGACTCTTCGCCGGTCACGGTGTCGCGCAAGCGGATTCCGGTCACCTTGGGGTCGCCTTCGATCTCGGTGACCGCGGTGTTGGTGAGGAACGTGATCTTCTCGTTGGCGCGGGCGCGGTCGAGCATGATCCGCGACGCGCGGAACTCCTCGCGGCGGTGGATGACGGTGACGCTGCGGGCGAAGCGGGTGAGGAACGTCGCCTCCTCCATCGCCGAGTCGCCGCCACCGATGACCGCGATGTCCTGGTCGCGGAAGAAGAAGCCGTCACATGTGGCACAGGTGCTCACACCCATACCGAGCAGCGACTCCTCACCGGGCACACCGAGGTGGCGGGCGGCCGCACCCATGGCGAGGATCACGGCGCGGGCCCGGTGGGTCTCGTCGCCGACCGTGACCGTCTTGATCGGACCTTCGAGGGAGACCTCGTCGACGTCTTCCATCCGCAGGTCGGCGCCGAAGCGCAGCGCCTGCTCGCGCATCTCGTCCATCAGTTCGGGACCGGTGATGCCGTTGCGGAAGCCGGGGTAGTTCTCCACCTCGGTGGTGGTCATGAGGGCGCCGCCGAACTGCGTGCCCTCGAATACCAGGGGTTTGAGCTGGGCGCGCGCGGCGTACACGGCGGCCGTGTAGCCGGCCGGCCCGGAGCCGATGATGATCACATCGTGAACCGTGGAAGAGGTGGTCATGAGAGCCTTTCTGCCGTTTCGCACCGGCACGGGTACAACACCAGCGTAGGTCGGGGTGTTCCCGCGCGCGTGCAGGCCTACGCTACGGCCGCTCGACGGCACCCGTGTGACGCACCGCGCGCTCGAGGGTGGGCCGCCTGCGGCTGCGTGCCCGGGTGGATCGCGGCAGGGTGCCGCAGGCCGGCGGTTCCTCGAGGCCGCGCAGCGCCTCGGCGAGTTTGGCACGGCCGCGGCTGCACCGGCTCTTGACCGTGCCCTCGGCGATGCCCAGCAGCCGGGCGGTCTCGGCGACGGAGTAGCCCTGCATGTCGACCGCGACGATCGCGGCGCGTTGTTCGGCGGGTAGCCGCAGCAAGGCGCGTTCGACGACGATCGCGGTGTCGACGTGGGCGGTGGGATCGCCGACCGCGACGTCGTCGAGCAGGGTGGTGGTGCCGTGGATGCGGTTGCGGCGCAACCGGTCCAGACAGGCGTTGACCACGATCCGGTACAGCCAGCTGCTCACCGCGCAGTCGTGCCGGAACGTCGCGGCGTGGCTGTGGGCCTTGAGCAGCGCGTCCTGCAGCGCGTCGGCGGCGTCCTCCCGGTTGGTGCTGGTGGTCAGCGCGAGCCGCTCGAGCTGGCGGTGGTGGCGTTCCAGCAGCGCGGCGAACGCGTAGCGGTCACCGGCGACGTGATCGGCGAGCAGTTGGGCGTCGGATCTGGCCGCGGTGTCGAAGCTCCCCACAGCCGAACACTAAGGGCCCCGGCGGGGGGTCGCGGGCACGAAGTCACCCGCCTGTGGATAACTCCTAGGACGTGCCCTTGAGTGTGATCTCCGAGACGTCGGTACGGCTCGCCCCGTCGACGGTCCCGAGCTTGTCGATCCACACCAGCACGTAGGAGGTGGGCGAGGCGTCGCTGATCTCGATGGTGTTGCTGCCGGTCTTCAGTGGGGTCGACGGCGTCATCGCGGTGGTGCTGTCGAGCGACGACGGATCGGCCGACTGGGAGGACCGGATCTGCACCGAGGTGCCGGTGGAGGAGACGTTGATGTCGACCGCGCTCAGCGTGGTGGGCTGCGGCAGCTCGAGCATGAGCCCGACACCGTTCTTGAAGTTCGGGAACGGCATGGGATCGGAGTAGGTGTCGGTGGGCCACACCGTCGACGGGTTGCCGTCGATGGCGTTACCGGCCTGATCGGGGGAGTCGGCGCCGCCGTCGGGGGAGAACACGGTCGCGCGCACCGGCTTGACCACGTTGCCCGGCGCGCTCGATCCGCCGTCGGATTCCGCCGAGGTGCTCGGGGCGTTGAGGCCGAGTTCGTCACCGTCGAAGCCGCCGCCGACGTCGCCGAAGATGCGGGACAGCACGGTCGCCAGCACGATCAGCGCGATGACGACGATGGCCCCACCGACTGCGAGGCCCACCATCAGACCGCGCTTGCGCCGCGCGAGCGTCTCCGGATCGTCGTCGGGGCGGCCGCGGAAGCGGGACGGCGCCTCCCCGCCGTCGGGGCGGTCGACCGGGGAGATGAGGTCGGTGCGGTCGGCGACCGCGGTGGCCTGCTGGAGCAGGTTGAGCAGCGTGGGCGCGCTGCGGATGCCGCCGTCGGGCTGGACCGCGTGCGCGGCCGCGGCGGAGATCTGGAACGGGATGTCGCGATCGACCGCGCGGGGTTCGAGGGGGTTGCCCGCCGGGTCGGTGTCGGCGGGGGCGAGCCCGCTGGGCACCCCGGTCTCGGGCAGCGGCCACTTGTTGACCAGCAGCGCGTACAGCGCGGCCCCGATACCGCGGATGTCCTCTTCGGGCGTGGCGTCGGGCATGGTCGCGGGGAACGCCAGCGCGACGTCGCCCTCGATGCTCACCCGCACGCGGCTCGGATGGTCGATGGACAGGGAAACCCCGGAGCGGTGCGCCGCCTCGGCGGCCGCGGCGAGCGACTGCATCGCGCGGGCCCCGCCGATCGGGGAGGGCGAGGTGTCGGCGACCTCGGCCAGCGACCCGCCGCGGATCCACTCCGACACGATGAGGCCACCGGAGCCGGTGTTGGCGACATCGAGGACGCGCGCCACGCCGGGCATGTCGAGGCGGCTGAGCTTGAGGGTGCGCGCCAGGATCTCCCGGACGCGCTCGTCGGGCAGGGTGGCGTCCGGGTCGACGAACGTCAACGCGACCTGGCGGTCGAGCGCGGTGTCGAGCGCCTGCCAGAACTGGAGATTGGGCGGTCCGCCGTGGGACACCAGCAGGCGGTACCGGCCGCCGCCGACGGTCGCGCCGGGGATGAGGTGCACGTCCTCGTCGGAGGTGGCCGCCTCGATCGGGGGTTCGCGGGGGGCGTCGAAGGGCAGCGATTCACGGGAGGGATCGCCGCCGTAGTCGGCCGGGGGACGGCCGGACGCGGGCATCTCCTTGGTGACCTCGGGGACGTCGGGGGCGAAATCATCCGCGGACGGCCGCGAGATCTTGGTGGTCGACGTGCCGTCTTTCGCTGCGGAATCACCCGCGGAGTCGTCGCTCACCGCTGGTCCTCTCCACCTGTCCGCCCCGGCCCCACGCACCGGAGTACCCCGCATCGGAGGCGCGTAGCGGCCGGAATCCTCGCGGTCATGACGCGCACTCCTGGGGTCAGCGTACGGGAAGCCGGTCGCGGGCCGCGGTCGGTCGGGTGCAGATATTGACGCGGCGGGCACCGGTGCGGCCCGCCCGAGCCGCCGCCGCACGAACGCGATCGCGGCCTGGGCCTCGGGGACCTTCGCCGCCACCAGCACACCCGCAAAGACGGGCAGCATGATCACGCCCATCACCACGAGCCGCACCAGCGATCCCGGTCCGCTGGTGAGCGTCTCGAGTCCGGTCAGCTGGTCGACGACGTAGGCCAGCAGACCCGCCAGCAGAGACGCCGCGACCGTCACCAGGACGGTCCGGATGACCTGGACGTCGAGCATCCGGCCACCGGGCGGCCGCAGGCTCGACCGCAGCAGGAACCAGCCGACCACCGCGCCCGCGAGGAAACCGAGTCCGTTGGCGAGGCCGAGGTAGCCGGCCACCAGGTCGGGGTCGTCGGTCATGGCAGGCGCGAACAGTGACGCGATGATCTTCACCGTCGTCACCACGATGATCACGATGATCGGGGTCCACGGTTGCTCGCGGGCGTAGAACACCCGGAGCTGCAGGAGCACCAGCGAATACGGGATCAGCGTGAACGCCGACAGCGCGATCGCCATGCCGAGGTAGCCGGCGTCGGTCTCGCCGAAATTGCCGTACGCGAACAGCGCGGTGCCGATCGCGGGCCCGCCGACGGTCATGATCGCCACGATCGGGATCAGCGTCACCATCGTCAGCCGGGTGGCCAGCGAGAAGTCGCCGAGAACGGCGCGGATGTTGTTGGCGGCGGCGTTGCGGGACAACCGGGGCATGACCACGGTGAGCACGGTGACGCCGATGATGCCGAACGGCAGCTGCAGCACCAGCCAGGTGTAGTTGTAGATGGCCGGCCCCGACGCGGCCGCGCCGCTGGCGATCTGGTTGCCGACGATCAGGCCGATCTGGCTGATGAGGACGTAGAGCACCATCGCCGCGGCCATGGTGCCGAACTTCTTGAGGCGGTCGTCGATGCCCCACAGCGGGCGCAGGCTGATGCGTTCGCGGCGGATCGCGAGCAGCAGCACCGCGGTCTGCGCGAACACGCCGAGCGTGGTGCCGATGCCGAGGACCAGCAGTTTCGCGTTGCCCATCTCGACGGGGTCGATCGACAGTTCCCCGGGCACGATCACGTACAGCCCGAGCGTGGCGATCGCCACCACGTTGTTGACCACCGGCGCCCACGCGGGTGGCCCGAACACGTTGCGGGTGTTGAGGATCGCCATGAACACCGACGACAGCCCGTAGAAGAGCACCTGCGGCAGCAGCAGGTAGGCGAACGCCGTGGTCAGCGGATTGTTGACCTGCGGGTCGTCGCCGAGCATCAGGTGTACGAGCAGCGGCGCGGCCGCCACCGACAGCACGGTTGCGACGAGCAGCAGGGTGGTCGCCAGCGTCACCAGGCGGCGGACGAACGCGGTGCCGCCGTCGGGGTCGTCGCGTTCGGCGCGCGCCAGGACCGGCACGAAGATGGCGGTGAAGGTGGCCTCCAGCACCAGCGCGGCGACGAGGTTGGGCAGCTGGTTGGCCACCGAGAACGAGCTGGACAGCGCGGCGCCGAGGATCGCCGCGAGCAGCACGATCCGCAGGAATCCGGTGATCCGGCTGACCAGCGTCGCCAGTGCCATGCCCCATGAGCGCGAAACGACCGCGGCGTCGGACAGTTCGGGTCGGGCGGCGCGGCGGCGGGGGCCGACCCGAAC
>NZ_LQIT01000040.1 GCF_001499965.1 Mycobacterium sp. GA-2829 | reverse complement strand
GGGGGGGGTGGGGGGGGGGGGGCGACCCCCCCCCCCAGCACCCGCAGCAGGTCGGGCTTCATCGCCTGCAGCTGCGAGCCCCAGTATCCCCAACTGTGCGTGCCTTTGGGCGGGAAGTTGAACACGGCGTTGTGCCCGCCCGCGGCGAGGTACTTCTGCTGGAATTCCTTGTTCGACGACAGCGTGATGTTCTCCAGGTAGCCGGCGCTGAAATTGCCGCCGAAGTCGTTGCCGGTGTCGAGTTCGGTCATCACCCCGGCGCCGCAGTAGATCCACAGGGCGGTGCCGTTGGCGGCCAGTCGCCTGACGTTGACGGTCGGGTCGTTGCGCTGCCAGGCGATGTCACTGGTCGGACCCCACATCGCGGTGGGGTTGAAGCCGCCCGCATCACGCATCGCGAAGCCGATCAGCGTCGGCCACAGCCCCGCGGACGGGTTGAGGTACCCCGACAGCGAGCTCGCGAAGACGAACTGGGCCGGATACCAGGTCGCGAGGTTGAGCGCCGCGCTGCCCGACATCGACAGTCCGACAACGGCATTGCCGCGCGGATCCTGTCCGCGGTTGGCGGCCAGCCAAGCGGGCAGCTCCTGGGTCAGGAAGGTCTCCCATTTGTAGGTGACCGTGCCCGCGTTGTTCGCGGCGGGTTGATACCAGTCGGCGTAGAAGCTCGACTGTCCGCCGACCGGCATGACGACCGACACCCCGGATTCGTGGAACCATTCGAACGCCGCGGTGTTGATGTCCCAGCCGTTGGCGTCCTCCTGAGCGCGCAGCCCGTCGAGCAGGTAGACCGAATGCGGTCCGCCGCCCTGGAATTGGACGCGGATGTCGCGGCCCATCGCTGGCGACGGCACCGAGAGCGTCTCGATCGGCAACCCGTCGCGCGAGTACGCCGACGCGTTCGGCGCCACACCGACCGACACCGCCAGCGCGGCGGTGAGCAGCGCAGCGCCCACCGTCCTGACCCATCTCCTGCCGCTGAATCGCAAAGTCACCGGTAACCCCACCTCGTCTTCCACATGCGTGACGTCGGGACGCTAACAGCGGGCGGACGGGGCCCCGCGGACGCAGCGCGGGCCTTGATCCGGTCGTTATCAGACCTTGCGGAGATCGTGAGGTTCGGGTTCGACGGTGCCGGTGAGGCCGAGATCGCCCAATGCCTGGACGACCACGTCGCGCAGGGCGTCCTTGGTGTTGTGGCCGCCGGGCCGCCACGCGGCGACGGTGACCGTCACCAGCCCGTTGAGCCGGCACGACCCGAGGAACAGCAGTCCGCCCGACCGGTCGAGGATCGTCGTGGTGATCTTCGGCTCGACGATGCGCGGCGCCATGAACACCGCGTCGGTCCCGTCGGGCCGGTTCACCGCGGGGTCGAGGTCACCGAGGTTCGAGCAGCCGACGGGGGCACCGCGTTCGACGATCATCGACTCCAGTCGGCGCACCAGCACCCGCGGGGTCAGCGGTGTCAGCGGCAGCGGTTCGAGCAGCTGGTTCGGGTTGTCGCGCAGTGCGGCGAACTCCTGTCTCATGGTGGCGCGCAACGGCTTCAGATCCGTGATCACCTGCACCGGATCCGCCTTCATCCGCGCCTCGGTCAGCGCGTTGCCGCGGGTGTCGCCCGCGACCCGCTCGCTGACCGGGTACGACAGCGTCACCTCACCGGCGTCGTCGGTGCGGCCGAGCAGGTATCCGATGCGCGCCGCCAGCCCGGCCAGCAGCGAATTGCTGTTGCCGCCCAACTCTTTCGCGCGCGCATCCCACTGATCGATGCCGACCAGCGCCACCGCGCACGGAGCGACGACGGTACGGTCCTCGCTCGTCACCGTCTGTGCGCGGGCCGAGGACATCGACGACGCCAGATCGTCGCGCTGGGACCGGGCGACGCGGACGGTGGCGGCCACCGCACGGCCCATGTCGGGGATCGCGCGCACCGCCTGTCGGGCGTCCTCAACCATCGCCGCTCTGCGGCCGCGCGTCGACGGCAGCGGGTAGCCGAGGTCGCGCCGCACGCCGGTGGCGGCGTCGGTGACCGCTTCGCAGATCGCCAGCCCGTCGCCGGTGGTGTGCGAGACCACCAGGCTGACCGCGGCCCCGCCGCCGATCAGGGGTTGGACGCCGAGATGCCACTGCGGGCCGTGTTCGGGGTCGATGGGCATGTCGGCGCGTTCATCGGCCCACGTCCACACGTCGTGGCGGGGCCGGTCGGCGGCGGCGACGTCCAGGTCGGCGGGTCCGGTGTCGGCGACCCAGCGGTGCCGGCCGAACGGCAGCGGTGACCGTTCGACGCGGCGGCCCAGCAGACCGTGTCCGAGGTTGCGGTGGAAACGGCGCAGGCCCTCGAGGTCGACGGACCGCTCGTAGACCCAGGTGAACTGGATGAGCGGTCCCCGGCCGAGCGCCCGCAGCCCGAGAAACGATGCCTGGTCGATGTAGGCGAGCGTGTTGTCCACCCACGTCACTCTAATCACGGCCGTATCGGGCACCGCGGCGTTCGGGTCGATCACAGAGCGGGTCGAGGGGCTCGGCTACCGCCACATCCTGGCCTACGACCACGTCGTCGGCGCCGACCCCGAGGTGCACCGGGACAGGGCCGGGCCCTACGACGTGCACACCACCTTCCACGAGCCGCTGGTCATGTTCGGCTACCTGGCGGGTGTCACCCGGGCGGTCGAACTGGTCACCGGGGTGATCATCCTGCCGCAGCGGCAGACCGCGCTGGTGGCCAAACAGGCCGCCGAGGTCGACCTGCTCAGCGGCGGGCGGTTGCGGTTCGGTGTTGGCGTGGGGTGGAACCCGGTCGAATACGAGGCGCTCGGTGAGGATTTCACGAACCGCGGTAAGCGCTCGGACGAGCAGATCGACCTGCTCCGGCAGCTCCGGACCCATTCCACCGTGACGTTCGAGGGCGACTTCCACCGGGTGACCGGTGCGGGGCTGGCGCGGCGACGACGACGCCACGGTCTCGGCACTCCAGGCGTGGGACGCCGCCGGCGCCTCACACGCGTCGGTGAACACGATGGGCGCCGGACTGCGCACCGTCGACGAGCACCTCGCGGTGCTCACCCACCTCGCCGAGGCGCTGCGCATCGCCTGAGGCGCGCTGTCATTTGGCCGGTTGCCTGCCCCGGATCGTCTCGAGCACGAGATAAGTTGTCGCCGCGGCGGTTCCGCCGGCCAACCAGGACAGGTCGACACCGCCGAGCGCACTGGCGATCGGGCCCTGCAGCAGCGGGATCATGCCGTACATGAACAGCCAGGTGAACACGATGCCGATGGCCAGCGACACCAACGCCGTCGGCCGCACCAACGGCACCAGACCCGCGCTGGCCGGGGCCACGAGCGCCTCGGCGTCGACCTCTCTGCGGGCGACGTAGAACCAGTGCACGAGCATCACCGCCGCCCACGGCGACAACCACCCGACGATGCCGACCAGCCAGGCGTCGATGGTGGCGGCGAAGTCCCCGTTGAGGACGAACAGCACGACGATCACCATCGCGACCGCGCCGATGACCAGGTTGAGCACCCGGCGGTCGACGCGGATGTCGAGCGCCTGCGTGGACACCGCGCAGGTGTAGATGTTGAGGATGTTGGTGGCCAGCGGGCCGTGCACAACCAGCAGTAGCACCGGGATCGCGAGGGCGCCGTAGGCGTCGACGATGATCTCGCCCGGATCGGTCGAGGTGCTCAGCGTCGCCAACGTCGCGCCGAGCGCGCCCAACCACAGCACCGGGAGGAACTGTCCGAGCGCGCTGGTGAGGAAGAGTTTGTACGACGGCACCGAGGTGGACACGAACCGCGAGTAATCACCGGCGTAACCGAACCAGGTGATACCCCAACCGATCCCGATCGCGGTCATGACCGCGCTCAGCGCCGCGATGTGCTGACCCGTGGTGAGCGACGGGTCGCCGGCGTAACCCCAGTCGACGTCGAGTCCGATCCACGCGACGCCGGTCATGGCGACCAGCACGGCGATCGTGGGCGGGACCGTCCAGCGTTCGAACGCCGTGATCACGCGGTAGCCGAACCAGGCGATCACCACCTGGATGACCATGATGACCGCGGCGACGGCGATGCGGGGCCCGACCGCGGCGTTGTCCGGGTCGACGAGGCCGATGCGGCCGAGCAGCGCCATGACGAGGTCGAGCACGATCCACGTGTTGACCGCGCACCAGCCCATACACACCAGGGCCTGCACGGCCGCCGGTACGTAGCCGCCGCGGCGGCCGAACACCGCGCGGGCGAGCACCATCCCGGTCAGACCGGTGCGCTGCCCGATCACGACGAACAGCCCGAACAGCGACATCCCGATCAGGTTGCCCACGGCCAGCACGGCGATGGTCTCCCACATGCCGAGCCCCATCGAGACGCCGAGCGCACCGAGCACCCAGTTGATCGGCGCGATGTTGGCACCCGCCCAGATCCAGAACTGCCCGCGCACGTCGGTGGTGCGCGCGGACTCGGGGATCACGGAGAGTTCGGATTCGAACTTCTCGGCGATTTCGGGCAGGTGCTCGCCGGCGGCGACAGCGGACATGCGGTTCCTGTTCTTCGGAGGTGATCCGCGCCGTTGCGGTGCCAGCCTCGAGCGGTGTGGTCGACGATCTGGGAGTTAGTTGTACATCGCCGATTCACTTTCCGCTCACCATCGGGCGAGACGTAGTGGTGCAATGAGGGGATGCCGGACGTCTCGCGCCTCATGCCCGCAGCCCTTCTCGCCGCCGCCATCGTGACGGCTCCGGTCGCCGCCGCACAACCCGAACCGACGGCTCCGGCGAATTTCGTGGCGTTGAACGAGGTGGACCCCACGATCCTGTCCGACATCCGCTACGTCACCCCACACAACTTCACCGGCGACCCCGTCGACGGGTACCTCGCGCCGCTGTGCCTGATCACCCGGCCCGCGGCCGAGGCGCTGCAGCGCGCGCAGCGGGAGTTCGTCGAGCAGGGGTACTCCTTGAAGGTCTACGACTGTTACCGGCCGCAGCGTGCGGTGAACGACTTCGTCGCGTGGGCGAAGGATGTGCCGGATCAGCGGATGAAGGCCGGGTTCTATCCGCGGGTCGACAAGTCGCAGCTGTTCGCCGACGGGTACATCGCCGAACAGTCCGGGCACAGCCGCGGCAGCACTGTCGACCTCACCCTCGTCGCGCTGCCCGCGCGTGCGGAGGCGTCGTACGTGCCGGGACAGCCGCTGGTGGACTGCGCCGCCCCGGTCGCGCAACGCTTCGGTGACAACACGATCGACATGGGCACGGGGTACGACTGCTTCGACACGCTGGCACACACGCTCGATCCGCGGGTGCAGGGTGAGCAGCTCGAGAACCGGCTGTTGTTGAAGGAGGGTCTCGAGCGGCAGGGCTTCGAGAACTACGAGAACGAGTGGTGGCACTACACGTTCCAGCCGGAGACCTACCCGGACACCTACTTCGACTTCCCGGTCGACGGGTCCTCGGTCGCGGGTTAGGCCACCCGCAGCAGCAGGCTGCGGGTGGGCTGCCAGAGTGACGGCGGGATGACCGACGGACGGGTGGTCGCGACGGGCACGCCCAGCACTGTGGCCGTCGCCCTGCCCTTCGGTGTCGGGATGCCGACCCGCGAGCCGGGCGGCCCATAGGTGCCGGCGCAATCGTCGCCGACGCAGGTGCCGGTCTCCGCGTCGATGCGGCCCGCGAACATGTCGTTGACCCAGCCGGCCATCAAAAGCTGTGCGGCACCGGGATTCTGGGGTTTCGGAATGCCGGCGACCAGGTAGGCGGAGAGCTGGATGATCGGGTTCCCGCCGATCATGGCATCCATGTGCACGCCGTCGACGAGTTCGACGCCGTGGAACTTGCCCGCGCGTCCGGCGTCCAGGGCCTGGGTGATGTTGCTGGTGGAGTTGAGGTAGTTGGTCGGCGCGTGGAGTTCGAGGAACGGGACGTAATCGCCGGTGGCGTCGAGCGCCTCGAGCGAGTTGCGCACGATGTCGTCGCGGGGCGGGACACCGTCGAGTGAGATGACCCCGGCGAGGTGGTTCTCCTCGCCGCGGGTGGTGACGAATCGGGCGTAGTGGCCGGACACCCCGGCGACGAGTCCGCCGCCGAGCGAGTGGCCGACCAGGATGAACGCGCTGGGCAGGACGGCGTCGGCACCGTAGCGGGTGGTGACTCCGGCGGCGGCCGCGCTGTCGTTGAGCGCCTCCCGGTCGCCGGTGAACAGTTCGGCGACGGCCTGGTACATGGGGTCGCCTCCGAGCCAGAACCCGTCAGGCCGGAAAGGATTCGAGGTCAGGGTCGGCGCGACGACCACGCTGTTGGTGCGTTCGGCGAGGTACGCCGCGGTGTGGCTGTACATCGTGCCGTTGGCGAGGAACCCGTGCTGCAGGTAGATGATTCGCGTCGGGGCTTCGTCGGTGTCGGGGAAGTACCAGTCCGCGCTCACGCGGCGGCCGTCGATCTCGAGGATCGAGGTGCGCACGGTGACGGTGCTGCCGGGCGGGAGTTGGGGTGGGCCGGTGAAGACCTTGGTGACGGTGCCGAGGACGTCGAAGACGACGGAGCCGAAGGCCTTGAAGACCGGGGGCAGCTGGTCGAGGTACGGGAACGGTGACGGCAGCGGCGTCGGCAGTTTCGGTACCGACAGCGTAGGACCGGCGAGTTCGGTTGTCGGCGCGACGGATTCGCGGCGGCTCACTGCCGCGACCGCGACGGTGTCCTCGGCAGGGAGGGCCTCCTCCTCCTTGATGACATCGACGGGTTCGTTCTCGACCGGTCCCTCGTCAACCGGTTCCTTGTCGACTGGTTCTTCGACGGGCTCTTCCTCGGGTTCTTCCTCCGGCTCCTCCTCTTCCTCGCCCAGTTCTTCGTCGGCGGGCTTCTCGTCGGCCTCGGCCTCGTCGGTGTCGGCGTCGAGGGTGCCGGCATCGGCGTCGGCGTCACCTCCGGTGTCCGCAGTCGGTCCGGGGTCGGTCTGCTCGGAACGAGTGGGCTCCGACGGGCCGGTGTCATCGGATTCCGCGGCGGCAGACCCGGCGCCGGCCAGTGCCGCCGCCGAGACACCCGCGGCGACCACGCCGACCCCCAACCACATCGGCACGCGTTCCATCGCCGCCCCCTGTCCACGAGTTTGCCGAAGCGGATCGTGACACAGTTCGACACGGGCCGAGGGTGGTTTCGCGGGTTGCTCCCGCGGTCGCAGACGGAAACAGGTAGTCGACTACTCGTGCGTTTCGCCGTCGGGGATCCGACCGTGGTGCACAGCCTCGTCCCTGCCCACTGAGGAGACCGACATGCCCGCACCCACCGTCGCGACCGGATTCACCAACGTCACGTCCATTGCGTACTCGGCGGCCCGAGAAGTCGCCGTCGTCGGCGAACGAAGCGGCCGGCTCACATTGCTCGATCTGCTTCGGCCGGTCCCCGACGGCTACGAGCACCGCGTCATCGGCGAGGGATACCACGACATCAACCACCTCACCTACGACGATGCGACCGACCGCCTGCTGATCACCGACGGAGACGGCACCTGGGTCGCGCGGCTGGCCCGTGCCGACCGCACCGACGCCACCCCGTTCGCGCAATCCCCCGACGATGTCCGCGCCGTCGGGGCGAATCACATCGCGGGAGTGCCTGTCCTCGTCGTGCTCGACGGAACGCCGTCGCCGCATCTCGACTCCTACAACCTGGGCGCCAATCCGGGCGGCACCGTGACCTCGCTGCTGAAGTCGCTCGACGGGGCCACCGATGCCGCCGTCGCGGATGCCACGTCGGCGTTCCTGCTCACCTCGACGCCGGCCGGTCCGGTGCTCCAACTCGCCGACTGGGCGAACGGCACCGCCAGTCAGATGTCCTCGGGCACACTTCCGTTCGGCGGGCACGTCGCCGCGCTCGACAGCGACTGGGCGCTGGTCGTCTCCAAAAACGGATCGTTCGTGTGCGTTCGCCGAGACGGCACCCTGCGGCGCCCGGCGTCGGCGGGCGCAGGAGCACCGGTCACGGCCGTCGCCGTGACGCCACGCGGACAGGTGTTGATGACGACGGCGGACTCGGTGCTCGAGGATGCGCTGCCGACGGGAATTCGGGAACGCGTTCTGCTGACCATGGACCCGAACCCCTTGTTCATCGGCGGCTACGCACCCGTGCGGATCGACGTCACCGGCAGTGGACTGGCACTCGAGGAGATCACGCTGAGCGTCGACGACGCCGCGATGGGCGCGGTGTCGCCGTCCCGGGACGAGACATTCGACTCCGACCACCCGCACCTGCTGCTCACCGCCGGCTGGAAACCCGGTATCGGCGAGATCGTGGCCCGGGAGACGGCCACCGGAATTGTCGTCGGCCGCACCGCCTTTGAGATCGAGCCCACCTGGCACGACCTCGACGTGGGCCCGAGCTTCTGCGTCACCGGAAAGGTGCACAGCCCCGTGGTCAAACCCGCATGGGGCGGTGGTGAAGCCGGCGTGCAGAACATCGACATGTTCAAGGCGCCCGCCAAGTGGCGGGTCGCGATCGTCCTGGTCGACACCACGACGAACCTCTATCCGACCGCGGCGGCCGCGCTCAACCCGATCCGCACCCAGTGGTTCGACCACTTCACCGGCGGGGTCACCTCCGGCGGTGTGACCCGTTCCGTCGCAGGCTATTTCGCCGAGGTGTCATACGGCAAGTTCAGCATGGAGCTCGTCGGCAACACCGTCGCAGGCCCGATCCACGCTGCCGGCAGCTGGGACGACCTCTTCGAGGTGGAGACCGTCCCCGATCCGGCCAACCCGGGCGCCACACTGCCGCGCCGGTGGAACCCGAAACCGGATGCCTGGAAGACCATGGTCTCGACGCTGGAACAGGCCAACGAGGCGGCCAAGAAAGTGGGCAATCCGCCGATCGTCGATTTCGCCAAGACCGACGCTGTCGCCTTCGTCGTGCGGACCGTGAACAATCCGACCGGCGCGAACCCGCCCACCTCGAGCAGCATCGGCCGGTTCGTGTGGCCGCAGCAGACGACGATGACGGTGAAGCTCAACGGCAAGGACGCCACCCTGCCGATGTTGATGATGCCGGAGAACTGGACGGCGATCGACGGCAGGCAGATCTACGAGACGTTGGCCCATGAACTCGGACACACACTGCAACTCCCCGATCTGTACCTCTACCCGTGGATGAACCAGGGGTTGGTCCAGCGGGAACTCGGCGAGTGGGACCTGATGTGCAACGACGGCGGTCTGCCGCAGCTGAGTCTGCCTTCCCGGATGGCGCTCGGCTGGGTGCCCGCCAAGGAGGTCAAGGCGTACAACTTCGCCGCGAACAACGGACAGCCGGTGGTCGAGACCATCACGCTGCAAGCGCTCGAAGCGAAGACCATCCCCGCGAACAGCATTCGCGGTGCCGAGATCCGGCTGGCGCCCGGCCGCAACTACTACCTCGAATTCCGTAGCCGCCAGGGCATGTCCATCGGCGATGCGAATCTGCCCATGGGTCCGGTGGTGGTCGGTACGGACGTGGTGTCGCCGAAGGGTGCGCAGAACCTGGACAGCCGGGTCATGACGATGCGCCTGGAGGACGATCCCGATGCCGTCGACGACACCGACGGCCGCAGGACCCAGGGTGCCTTCCTGACCGTGGACAAGAACTACAAGGAGAAGGATTTCACCGACGGCGCCCCGAAAGATTTCATCGTCACCACCAAGGCGATCCGACCCGACAGCGCCGACATCGAGATCCGGTACGACTCCAGCGCCCGGCCGGAACTGTCCATCCGCACCTGGCCCAACGGTGACCATCAGTGGCAGAGCCCGGACATCGAGGTGCGAAACGCCAAGAGCGATGCGGATTCCCGCTGGCTCAACGTGCCGTGGGCCGGAAACCCGAACCGGGTCATCGCGAAGGTCAGGAATCGGGGCGCGCTTCCCGCCAAGGACGTGCGGGCCTCCTTCTCCGCTCTGGACTTCACGACCAACGGCGGCAAACAGCCACCCGCACAGCCCATGGGGTCGTCGGCGCCCGTCACGATCCCCGCGAATTCGACCTCCGAGCTCACCGTCGACTGGGTGCCGCCCGCGCAGGGTCACTACTGCATCACCGTCGACATCCCGCTGTACGAGGAGCCCGGCTCCCCCGAGCTCCACGAGAGCAGTGACCGGGACAACTTCGCCCAGAGCAACTACACGAAGTTCTGGTCGGAGACCGCGTCGCCGTCCACCCGTAAGCACTTCACGGTGAAGCTGGAGAACCCGACCAGCAAATCCGCGGTGGTCTTCCCCCTGGTCAAGCAGACGATGCCGTACTACCGCACCTATCTGGAGCACAGCTGGCTGCGGCTCGGCCCGAAGCAGAGCGCCGACCTGCTGGTGATGACCGAGTCGCTGGACGGGGACCCGAAGTTCGCCGCCGACATCAACAAGGAACTGCTCTGGGAGACACCGAACATGCTGGAGATCTCCGGTTGGGTCAACGGCGTCTGCCGAGCGCAGTGCACCGGCGGCGCCGCGGTACAGGTCAATTCGGGCCGCACCACCGAGATCCGGGAAATCGGCTTCAACGCCGAACCCGGGGTGACGGGCCGGGTCCTGCTGCCCAACGGCTCGCCGGTCACGCGCGGCGTCGTGCTCGCCACCGCGCGGTACCCCGGAGAGCCGCCGCACAACCAGATCGCCGCCCACGACGAGGTCACCAACAGCGGCCACTTCTTCGTCTACTTCCCGGGCCTCGAGCGAGGGATGGAAGTGTCACTGAACTACCTGGGCGACTTCTCGTACGCACCGAGTGAAGCCGGACCGGTCGAGGTCGACTTCTGAGACCGGCTCAGGGGCAGCAGGTTTCACCACGCCAGGCCTCCCGGCCCTCCTTGACCGCAGCGGTGGCGATCACCAATGCGGCCACCGGCGACAACCGCCACGACGACGTTGTAGGAGATCGTCGCCGCGACCAGCCACCGGATCCGCCGCGCCAGCAGCGCGCGCCGGTGCGGTGTCAGCGTCCGGTCGGCGGCCATCAGCAGCAGGCGCACCCGGCACCGTCGGGCCCGGCGCAGCAGCAGTCCGGGTCGACGGCTGGCGGTATGGGCCGGCAGTACATCCGAATCTGTACAAACGCTGTGTAACGATTCGGTAACGATGACGTCACACAGAGAAGTCCCCGCTTTCCGTACATCGCCACTGGCCAGCGCGCCAGATCAGCGGGCGCCGACCCCCGTGAGAGCGCCTCGGCGCGCTTGATTTCGTTTCGTTCGGCGTCTTAACGTCAGGCTGCCGATGACCTGAAACTGACGAAACTCGACGACTTGTTCGGCGGTGAACAACCCGATACATGCATGCCAACGAAATAGTGACCAAACCGTGGACTCACGGTCCTAACGACATTGTCCGGCAACGGAATTCATGGGAGCGCTACCTGCGCCGACCAAACCGTGCCGATGTGATCGCGATGCACCGACTGGTGGCCTCGACCCGGGTGCTGGACGTGAACTCCACATACGCCTACATGCTGATGGCCACGGACTTCGCGGACACCACCATCGTCGCCGACCGCGACGGTGACCTGCGCGGCCTGATCACGGCCTATCACCCACCCACCCGACCCGAGGTCCTGTTCGTCTGGCAGGTCGCGGTCGCCGAATCGGCCCGCGGCACCGGACTGGCCGGGACCATGCTCGACGCGCTGGTACAGCGGGTACGAGACGACCGGCACGGGCACCCGATCACGGTGGAAACCACCGTGGCACCAGGCAACGCCGCGTCCCGCGCACTGTTCAACGCGTTCGCCCGGCGCCATCGCGTGCGGCTGACCGAGCACGAGCACTTCTCCGCGGCACATCTCGATCCCGACGCCGCACACGACGACGAGCCGCTCCTCCGAATCGGCCCCATCGCTGATTGACCCCTCTACCGAAAGGAACCATGTCGACCGTCGCGGAACCGACCACCACTCCTGATTTCGAACTGCCCGACGTGTATTCCACCGTCGAATCCGAGGTGCGCAGCTACTGCCGTGGCTGGCCCACCGTCATGGCGCAGGCCTCGGGCTCCTGGCTGACCGACACCTCCGGCCGGCGCTACCTCGACTTCTTCGCCGGCGCAGGCGCATTGAACTACGGGCACAACAACCCCGCACTCAAGCAACCGCTCATCGAGTACCTGACCGGGGACATGATCGTGCACTCGCTCGACATGGCCACCGCCGCGAAAAGCGATTTCCTGCAGACGTTCCAGGATCTCGTGCTCCAGCCGCGCGGACTGGACTACAAGGTGCAGTTCCCCGGCCCGACGGGCGCCAACGCCGTGGAGGCGGCGCTGAAGCTCGCCAGGAAGGTGACCGGCCGTGAGGCGATCATCAACTTCACCAATGCTTTTCACGGTATGACGTTGGGTGCGCTGTCGGTGACGGGCAACTCGATGAAGCGCGCGGGCGCGGGTATCCCCCTCGTCCACACCACGCCGATGCCCTACGACAACTACTTCGGCGGCGTCACCGAGGACTTCCACTGGTTCGAGCGGGTGCTCGACGACAGTGGCAGCGGGTTCAACCGGCCCGCCGCGGTCATCGTCGAAACGGTTCAGGGTGAGGGCGGGCTGAACGTGGCTCGCGCCGAATGGCTTCGGGCACTCGCTGAGCTGTGCCGCCGCCGCGACATCCTGCTCATCGTCGACGACGTCCAGATGGGTTGCGGGCGCACCGGCGCGTTCTTCAGCTTCGAGGAAGCCGGCATCGTGCCCGACATCGTGACGCTGTCGAAGTCGATCAGCGGCTACGGCCTGCCGCTGGCACTGACCCTGTTCCGCAGGGACCTCGACGTGTGGGCACCGGGCGAGCACAACGGCACCTTCCGCGGCCATAACCCCGCGTTCGTCACGGCGACCGCGGCATTGCGTAACTACTGGCGCGACAACAACTTCACCGAGCAGACGCTGGCCAAGGGCGCCCTGCTGCGTGAGCGCCTCGAGGCCATCGCGGCCCAGCACGACGGTGTCGGCGCGCGTGGACGCGGCATGGCCCAGGGCCTGAAGTTCGCCGACGCCGACAAGGCGAGCGAGGTGTGCCGGGCGGCGTTCGAGCGCGGTGTGCTGATGGAGACCAGTGGGCCCGCCGATGAAGTGGTGAAACTGCTTCCGCCGCTGACCACTTCGGTGTCCGACCTCGAGTCCGGTATCGACGTGCTCGCCGAAGCCGTCGCCGTGTCGCTGGCCTGAATTCAACCCCAAGACTGAGAGGACCCCTCATGATCGTGCGCACCACAGAGGAGATCACCGGCACCGACCGCGACGTCGCGGCCAAGGATTGGCGTTCCAAACGGATCATCCTCGCCGACGACGGCGTCGGCTTCTCCTTCCACGAGACGACGATCAACGCGAACTCGGTGAGCGAGTTCCACTACCGCTATCACGTCGAAGCCGTCTGGGTGGTGGAAGGCACGGGCACGCTGCTCAACCACGAGACCGGTGAGGAGTTCGCGTTGCGGCCGGGCACCATGTACCTGCTCAACGACCACGACCGTCACCGCGTCACCTGCGACGAGCAGCTGCGCATGCTGTGCGTGTTCAACCCGCCGGTGACGGGGCAGGAAGTCCACGACGAGTCCGGTGCCTACCCGGCGCCGGTGGCGAGCTGATGACGGCCGGCACCGCGGCGCGCGTGCGCGACAACTACCCAACCAGGCTCGACCGGGCCATGCCGCCCATCGCCCGCAGCGAACCCACGGTGTGGGGCCGGGATTCCGACGGCCCGCTCGGCGCGGCGGACCTGCAGACGATGGCCACCGCGGGCTACCTGGTGCGTCCCGGCACGCTTGACCCGATCTGGTTGCAGCCGTTGCAGGATGAGCTCGCCCGGATCAGCGACGTCTCCGATGCGTCGGATCCGCGCTTCATCCGCGAACGCAACGGCAGCATCCGATCGGTGTTCCAGCCGCACCTGCTCAGCGAGGTGATCGCGGAGGTGATCTCGCTCGACACCGTGCTGCCGGTGGCCCGGCAGATCCTGGGCAGCGACGTCTACATCCATCAGGCGCGGATCAACGTGATGCCCGGCTTCACCGGTACCGGCTTCTATTGGCACTCGGATTTCGAGACCTGGCACGCCGAGGACGGGATGCCCGCGATGCGGGCGGTCTCCTGCTCGATCGCATTGACCGAGAACTACCCGTACAACGGCTCGCTCATGGTGATGCCGGGTTCGCACGAGGTGTTCTATCCGTGCGTCGGCGCCACACCGGACGACAACCACAAGTCGTCGCTCGTGAAGCAGGAGACCGGCGTTCCCGATCACGCCACGCTGACCGAGGCGGCCTCCCGGTTCGGCATCGATCAGGTGACCGGGCCCGCGGGCAATGCGCTGTGGTTCGACTCGAACGTCATGCACGGTTCAAGCTCCAACATCACGCCGTTCCCGCGGTCGAACATCTTTCTCGTGTTCAACTCCGTCGACAACGCGCTGTGCGAGCCGTTCGCGGCGTCGTCGCCGCGCCCGGAGTATCTCGCCGCGCGGGACTTCCGGCCCGTCGCGGGCTGACCCCCGCCGCCGAGTTCGGCCCGCCCGCGATGCGGGTATGCGATGCCTGACGGTTCCTCGACAGGAGGCATGCGATGGTGGGGCTCGGTGTGGTGTTGCTGGTGTTGGCCGCGGTGGCCGTGGTCGTGGGGTTGACGTTCTACGGCAACGGGGTGGGCACCGTCCCCGACCAGCCGATGCGGGACGGGGCAGCCACCCGGCGGGGCCTGTCGCGCATCGCGTGGTCGGACCTCTTCGCGACGATGAAGACGTCAGTGAAGGGCGCCACCAGGTCCGACGCCGACGAGCAGCAGCGGCGAGCGTCGTTGGGCGCGTTCCTGGTGCTCGTCGGGCTGATCCTGGTGGTACTGGCGATCATCTTCTTCATCGTCGCCATGCTGTGACGCGCGCTGGGCTCACCGAAGCAGCCGTCGCGATAACAACCGTCGCAGGCCCGGGCGTCGAGCGGTCAACATCCTGAGGTTGTTCCCGGCGAGGGGTTGCCCCGCCTCGAGCGCCCGCCGGTACCAATGCCTCGCCGCGGCCAGGTCGGGCGGATCCGCCCACTCTGACAGCAGCACTCCGAGATTGGTCATCGCGCCCGCGTGTCCGGCTTCGGCGGCCCGCTGCCACCACATGCGCGCGGCAGCCACGTCGGGCGGTTGCCACATCTGGGTGAGCAGGTGACCCAGATTGTTCATCGCGTTCGCGTGACCCGCTTCGGCCGCTTTCGTATACCACTCGCGGGCGGCGACGAGATCGGGCGGATCCGTCTGATGCAGCAGGAACCAGCCCAGGTTGTCCATGGCATTCGGATCGCCCGCCTGTGCGCCCCGCTCGAACCACAGCAGCGCCCCGGCAAGATCCGGCGGATCCACCTCGTAGGCGAGGTACCACGCCAGGTCATTCATGGCCTGTACGTAGCCCATCCCTACGGCCGCCTCGAGTCGGTCACGTGACGACACGTCGGCACCTCGTCCCCGTCGGCCTCCCCTCCGTCCATTGCACACCTTTGGGGCGTGGCCGCATAGCCTCTCAGGCGTACTGACTGGACATTCGTCGAGTAGTTCCTCGACCAATCGACAAACGTCCGGTTGTATGGGTGATCACCCCTCTCTAGCGTGATGCACCACACCACCTACGGGCGTGTGTGACGACAGTTCTCCCGCGAAGAGGAATCCCGTGACAACCAAATCGGTACCCGCCGCACGGCCCCGGCGGGCAGCACTCGCCGCACTCGCCGGCACCAGCATCGAGTGGTACGACTTCTTCATCTACGCGACCGCCGCCGCGCTGGTCTTCCGCGAAGTCTTCTTCCCGCCCGACATGGACCCGGTGCTGGGCACCATCGTCGCCTTCGGCACCACGTCCTTCGGTTACCTGGGCCGCCCCCTCGGCGCGTTCATCTTCGGCCACCTCGGCGACAAGTACGGCCGCAAACCCGTCCTCATCGCCACGCTGCTGCTCATGGGCATCGGCACGTTCGGCATCGGTCTGCTGCCGTCCTACGAATCCGTCGGACCCGTGGCGCCGCTGCTGTTGATCATCCTGCGACTGCTGCAGGGTGTGGCGATGGGCGGCGAATGGGGCGGCGCTGCGCTGTTGGCCATCGAGCACGCCCCGAAGGACCGACGCGCGTTCTTCGGGTCGTTCGCCCAACTCGGATCGTCGGTCGGCGCCACGCTGTCCTCGGCGGTGTTCGCGGTCTCCGAGCACATCGGCGACGGCTTGGCCGCCGGTTCGTGGCGGATCCCGTTCCTGGCGTCGGCCGTGCTCGTCGTCATCGGCCTCATCGTCCGGTTGATCGTCGGCGAATCCCCCGAGTTCGCCCGCGCCCGCGAGGCCGCCGAACTGTCCACCGCCCCCGTGCGGGAGGTCTTCCGGGCACCGCGCACGCTGCTGATCGGCATCGGCGCCATGCTCGTCGCCACCGGCGGTTACTACGTCACCTCGTCGTTCTTCCTGTCCTACGCCTCGGAGGAGGCGGGCGTGCCGGTGGACATGCTGCTCAACGCGCTCATCATCGCGGGCCTGTTCGAGATCATGTTCGTCCCGCTGGCCGGCTGGCTGGGCGACAAGTGGCAGCCCCGCTATGTGACCGCCGTCGGCCTGATCGGTATCGCGGTGGTCGCCGTCCCGCTGTACCTGCTGGCCCACACCGGCTCGTTCGCGATCATCACGCTGATGCTGATCATCACCGCGCTGTTCACGGGCTTCAACTACGGGCCCATCGCCGCGGTGCTCGCCGGCATCTTCCCGGTGCGGGTGCGCTACACGGGGACGTCGCTGGCGTACCAGGGTGCGGCGTTGACCGCCGGGGCGCTGACGCCGATCGTGCTGCCCACCCTGCTGGGGATGTCGAGCGGTTCGCCGGTGCTGATCTTCGCCTACCTGGCGGTGATGTGCTTCGTGGCCGCGGGCTGTGTGCTGGCGACCCGTCAGCTCGCCGCCGCGGCGAAAGCCGCTGACACCGTGCAGGAAACGGCGGAATGACGGTCGGTCTGCGCGAGGTCCTCGTCGTCGGCGCCACGATCCGCCCGCGGGCGGACCACACCGCGGTCGAGGCGATGCTGCTGCGCGATGACCGCATCGTCGCGGTGGGGTCCGAGGCCGAGTGCCGGTCGCTCGCCGTGACCCGGCCCGAAGTGGTCGACATCGACGGCGCGACAGTGCTTCCCGGCTTCGTCGACGCACACTGCCACCCGCTCATGTACGGACAGTTCGAGTCGTGGGTGGACTGCAGCTGGGAGTCGGCGCCGACGATCGACGACGTCGTCTCTGCGCTGACGGCCAGGGCGGCGGTCCAGCCGGGAGCGGTGCGCGGTAAGGGCTTTCACCATGGCAACGTCGCCGATGCGCGGCTGCTCACCCGCCACGACCTCGACCGCGTCGCCACGGACCGCGAGGTCCTGGTGTTCCACTCCAGCGGACACGGTGCGATCGTCAACAGCTGGGCGCTGCGCGAGATGGGCGTCACCACCGACACCCCCGACCCGCCCGGCGGGCACTTCGGCCGCGAGGCCGACGGTACGCCGGACGGCACGGTGTGGGATGCGGCCGCCGACTGGCTCACCGGCCGGTTCGGGGTGAAGATCACCAACAACGGGCCGAACTTCCACCTGCCCGACGCCCCCGAGACCCTCGACGCGCAACTGCTCGCCGCACAGGCACAGATGCACGCCCGCGGGATCACCACGATCGTCGACGCGCAGGTGACGGGCCGGGAGTGGGGGGCCTACCTGCGCACCCACCGCAGCGGAACGCTGACCGTGCGCGCCGAGATGCTGGTCATCTCGAGCCTGCTGACCGAACTCGAAACCCTCGGTCTGTGCGGACGATTCGGGAACGAACGGCTCGCGCTGGCCGGGGTCAAGCTGTACGCGGACGGTGCACTGACGGCGGGCACCGCGCGCTTCTCGACGCCGTACTGCTGCAGCGTCGACGACTTCGGCTACCTCTACCACCCCAATGGTGAACTGGCCGAAATGATCCGGCGGGTCGCGGCGCTGGGCCTGCAGTCGGCCACGCACGCCCAGGGCGACGCGGCCATCCAGGTGGTCCTCGACGCGCACGAGCAGCTCGCCGCGGGTGATCGCGGCGACGTGCGTCACCGGATCGAGCATTTCGGTGCGCCCACCCCCGCGCAGGTGCGGCAGTGCCGAGACCTCGGGTTGTGGCCGGTCCCCCAGCCGCAATACCTGTTGCGGTACGGCGACGAGTTGACCGGTGTGCTCGGTGACCGCGCCGAGCGGGTGATGCCGCTCGGCGAGCTTCGCGACGCGGACGTGCCGGTGGTGCTGTCGTCCGACGCGCCGGTCTGCCCGCCGCTGCCGCTGGAGGCCGTGTCCGCCGCGGTGCGGCGCCGCACACTGTCGGGCAGGCGCCTGGGTTCCGACGCCCAGTGCCTCACCGTCGCGGAGGCGCTGCGCGGCCACACGCTGACGGCCGCCGCCTCGGTGCATCGCGAAAACGCGGTCGGCTCACTGGAACCCGGCAAGCTGGCGGACTTCGCGGTCTTCGACCGTGACCCGCTGACCGTGGACACCGAGGAGCTCACCGACATCATGGTGCAGCAGACGTGGGTCGCCGGGCAGTGCGTGTACGAGCGCAGCCGTCAGTCGTCACTCATCAGCTGAAGGGCCGCCCAGAGTTCGAGGCGGTCGCGCAGCACGTCGAGGTCGAGGTCCAGTAGCCGTCCCGCCTGGTGCACGCGGTTGCGCAGGGTATGCCGGTGGATGCCGAGTTCGCGCGCGGTGGTGTCCCACGCGCATTCGTTGCCCATCCAGACCCGCAGCGTGCGAAGCAGATCTGCCCCTTTGGCGGAGTCGTGCTCGTGCAGAACCCGCAGGATGCCGCGCGCGACGGTGTCGAGCTGTTCGCCCTGCAGCAGTCCGAGCACCCCGCGGTCGAGGAGTTCCTGGAACGCCACGGCGGTGCGACCGGTCTGCACGGCGTAGCGCAGGGCGCGTTCGGCTTCGGCGACGCCGCGTGACAGGGCTCCGTAGCGCACGTCCGACGACGTTCCCACCGAGGCCGAGTGACCGAAAAGAAGTTCCGAAAGATGTTCGGGCGGTGGGGTTTCCGCGATGACGACAAGGTGGTTGCCGCGCTGGGTGAAGAAGACGTGGCCGTTGCGTTCGGCCACCTCGCGTTCGAGGGCGTCGAGCAGGAAGTCGCTGTGGTGCGGTTTGGGCGCGACCAGCACGGTCAACGGTTCGGCGGGCAACCCACCCCACACCGACTGGGCGGTACGGGTCACCAGCGCGCGGTCGCCGCGGAGCAGCTGTTCGAACAGGCCGGCCCGCAGGTGGTGGTGCGCGTTGTCGAGCGCGCGGTTCTGGGTGAGCGCAAGGCTGGCCAGCGCGACCACGCTGTTGACCAGGTCCGCCGCCGCGGGATCGGCGATGTGCAGCCCGGACAGCACCAGCGCACCGTCGAGGCGGGATCCGCGCCCGACCGTCTGCACCAGGAACTCGCGGTCCCCCAGCACGACGCGCGAGGACGAGCGGGCGCCGCGCTCGAGCGTGGTGCGCACGGCGTCCCGGATCGCGGTGTCCAGCGCGCCGGTCGGCGGGTCGGCCAGCGAGCGGATCGGCGCGCCGACGGCGTCGAACAGTTGCGCCGAACAGTCGAGCTGGTTTTCGAGTTCGGCGAGGATCGAGGTCAGGCCGTCGGGTCGCATCGCCGCGCGGGCGATCGCGCGCTGGGCGTCGAGCGACCAGCGGATACGGGCCTGTTGTTCCTCGGCCAGTTTGTCGGCGACGTACCGTACGAACGCCAGGAACGGGGTGAGGTCGGTGATGACGAAGAGCGGTAAACCACAACGGCGACAGGCGGATTCGAGCTCGGCCGGCAGGTGACCGTGGACCATGGCGGTGCCGAAGCCCAGACCGCGGATGCCGTGCCGGTGCAGCCGCTCGACGTAGGCGTCGTAGCACTGCTGATCGTGGGATCCGCGCGGGAACTGGCCGCCGTCGGTGAGCAACAGTTGGCCGGCGTCGAGGAACGGGGTGGGGTCCTCGAGCTCGGAGCTGTGCACCCAGGCCACCGGTTCGTCGATCGACGGCCCGGTGGCCTTGTCGGCCGGGATTACGAGGGTGGTGCTCGTGTCGAAGTGCGCCAGGAGCGAGCGGATGGAGACAGGCACGCTGTGGACGGTAGCCGGAGGTGGCCTGGCTTTCACACCAGCATCAGGTTCAGGGCGGCAGCCGTCGCAGGACCCACGATCCCGTCGACCTTGAGGCCCCGGGTCCGTCGCTGGAATTCGCGGACCGCGGCCTCGGTGAGCGGGCCGTAGATGCCGTCGACGGCGAGATGCCCCGCATAGGCGGCGTAGTTCGCCTTGAGCTGACGCTGCAGCTGCGCGACCTGCGGGCCTCGCGACCCGCGGGTGAGCAGGAGGTCGGCGTAACGACCGACGGGCACCGGCGGTCTGGGTGTCGGCGCGGGGTGCGGAAGGCTGCCGATGCGGGCTTGGATGTCGGCCCGCAGGACGGTCATGTCGATGGCGCCCGGATCCCATTTGCCCTGCGCCCGGCCGGCGTACTCCTTGTGCCCGATCGTGCGGTCGGCGTTCTGGGCCAGGCGGCGGTTGATCGCCGCGCAGCACCGGACCAGCGCGTCGTACTGCGCGTCGGGCCAGTTCGTGCGGTGCGGCGCCGTCGGACCGGTCCCGGAGTTGGCGCATTCGATCCCGATCGTGTGCCAGTTGCCCATGTTGGTCGGCAACCACGGATACATGCCGACACCGGCGTGCCAGGCCACCCCCACCGCCCCGACGGTCACCGTGCCGTCGCGCGCGATGTGGAGTTGCGACAGCGGTCCGGCGAGATCGGGCCTGCCGTCGGCGATGGACGCCGCGCTGGCGCGGTCCGAACCGGTGTGGTGCACCATGACGCCGCGAATGTCCTTGAAGTCACCGTGGCCGCGCTCGCGCCACCCGGGGTACTCGACGAGCCGGACACCTTCGGCGCGCAGAACCTCGGCCAGCCAGATCGGGTCGCCGGTCCACGGTCCGGTTGACGGCACGAACAGTCCTTTCTCTCCGGTTAAACGGCTTTCACCCGAATCCGCCCACGACGCGGCCGAAGTGCGATTCCATCGAGGAAGGCAATGTGGCCAGACCCCGGTGACCTGGAGTGAAGCAATGGTCAGAACACATACGGTCGTCGCGGGTGAGACCCTGTCGGCGCTGGCGTTGCGCTTCTACAACGACATGCGACTCTACCGTTTGATTGCAACAGCAAGCGCAATCGCCGATCCGGACGCCGTCAGAGTGGGGCAACGGCTCGTGATGCCGGATTTCACGCGATACACGGTGGTCGCCGGCGACACACTGTCGGCGCTGGCGTCGCGCTTCTACGGTGACGCCCAGCTGCATCGCTTGATCGCCCACGCCAGCGGCATCGCCGAGAACAGTGCGCTCAGTGTGGGGCAACAACTGATCGTCCCGGAGATCACACGGCACACGGTGACCGCAGGCGAGACGTTGTCGGCGCTGGCGGCGCGCTACTACGGTGACGCCGCGTTCCATCCGTTGATCGCCGCGGTCAACCGCATCGCCGATCCGTCGGTGATCAGGGCGGGGCAGCGGCTGGCCGTCTTCGTCGGGCGCAGCGACGGGTTCGGCCTGCGGATCGTCGACCGCAACGAAAGCGACCCCCGACTCTGGTACTACCGGTTCCAGACGTCCGCGATCGGCTGGAACCCCGGCGTCAACGTCCTGCTCCCCGACGACTACCGCACCAGCGGGCGCGCCTATCCGGTCCTGTACATGCTCCACGGGGGTGCCGCGGACTTCCGCCAGTTCGACTTCCTCGGTATCCGGCAGCTCACCGCGGGCAGGCCGATCGTCGTCGTGATGCCCGACGGCGGGCAGGCGGGCTGGTACTCCAACCCGGTCACCTCCTTCGTCGGGCCGCGCAATTGGGAGACCTTCCACATCGCGCAGCTACTCCCCTGGATCGACGCCAACTTCCGCACCATCGCCGAGTACGACGGGCGGGCGGTGGGCGGTTTCTCGATGGGCGGTTTCGGTGCGTTGAAGTACGCGGCCAAGTACTTCGGCCACTTCGCCTCGGTGAGTTCGCATTCCGGGCCAGCCAGCCTGCGCCGTGACTTCGGCCTGGTGGTGCACTGGGCGAACATCACCTCGGCGGTGCTGGACCTCGCGGGCGGCACGGTCTACGGCGCACCGTTCTGGGATCAGGCCAGGGTCAGTGCCGACAACCCGATCGAGCGGATCGAGAGCTACCGCAACAAGCGGGTGTTCATGGTCGCAGGCACCAGCCCGGACCCCCTCAACTGGTTCGACAGTGTGAACGAGACCCAGGTGCTGGCGGGGCAACGGGAGTTCCGCGACCGCCTCAACGCCGCGGGTATCCCGAACGAATCGCATGAGGCTCCCGGCGGTCATGTGTTCCGGCCCGACATGTTCCGCCGTGACCTCGACGGAATCATCGCGCGGCTGAGTCCGGCCAGGGCGGCGGTCACCCAGGATGGATGAGCGCTGCGTATGCCTGCTCGCGCGGCGTCATCTCCTCGGAGGTGATCGCACCGAACGCGCCCGCATCGCGGACGAATCGTTCGGCCGCGTCGGGCAGTGCGTCGGGCCCCTCCAGCCGGAAGCAACTCGGGGCGAGCGGACCGAACAGCAGAGCCCGCCGCAGGTCCGGCCAGGTCTCCAGATCCGGTTCGACGCCCGCCGCGCGCGCGAAAGTCAACGCCGCCAGATTCATTCGCGTTTTCTGCGGTGATCCGCGACGGGCGCGGTACGCGGCGACGGCTGCTCGCTGGTCGGCTTCGGTCGGCGGCGCGATCACACCTCCCCAGGTGTAGGCGATCCACCGGGCCTGCAGTTCGAGCGGCACGAAGTAGCCGCCGGACTGATCCCACATCCCCACGAACGCGAGCCCCGGAAGATCGGGGTGGAACGTGTACCGGTCGGCGTCGAGGTGCACGTCGTCGACGTCGATTGCCGCGCGAATATCCTTGTCCAGGAACGGAAGCGAGATCCGGAAGCCGGTGCCCATGACGATGCCGTCGAAGTCCTCCGCGGCGCCGTCGGCGAACGTCACCGTGGTGCCGTCGACGGCGTGCATCCAGGGACGCACGGTGATTCGACCCTCCGCCACCAGGGGTAGATAGCCCTGGTTGAGGGTGACGCCGGCGGCGAACAACGACGGGTCGGGGGCCGGCGCCCCGTACTGCTCGGGGCTGCCGCCGGCCTCGACGACGATCTCCTTGAGCTGCCGGTCCACTTCCGCCGGCGGGAGAGTCTGGTTGGCCAGTGCGCCGTAGCGGGTGAAGATGCGGTGGTCGGACGGCACGCCCGCGGCGAATTTGGGCAGTACATAGCGTTGGCGCCGTTGGGTCACCACGACGCGGGAGGCACCGAGGAGCGCGAGTTCAGCGGCGATCTCCAACGCGCTGACCGCACACCCCGCGACGAGCACCCGTCGCCCCTGGTAGGGCGCAGGACCGCGGTAGTCGAAGGTGGGGATGACGCCCGCGGCGCCGGTGAAGGCATCGAGTCCGGGTACCGCCGGAAGGGCAGGAGTACCGAAGCGACCGCTGGCCACCACGATTCGGTCGAAGGTCTCCACCGTGTCGCCGTGGCGGATTCGCCACCTGTCGCCGTCGCGGTCGAGGAGGTCGACCCGGGTGTCGAAGCGGATGCGCGTGGTGAGCCCGAACATGTCGGCGTAGCGGTGGAGGTAGTCGAGGATGTCGCGGTTCGACGGGAAGACTGTGGCACAGCGGTGCTCCAGGTCGCTGAACGCGGTGAGGATGCGGCTGGTGTTGGTGTGCATGGCCGGCCACACGCCGCTGCGGCCGGGATGCCCCGTCCACTGCCCGCCGAGGCCGCTGCCCTGCTCGAAGATCGTCGGTTCGAAACCCTGCGCGAGCAGCCAGCGCGCCGTCACCAACCCACCGGGGCCTGCCCCGATGACGGCGACGGATTCACTCATTGACGAACTGTCGCATGCTGGCGCGGGGGCGAGTCAATGGAATGGCGACGTCGCGGCGGAGAACTTGCGGATACCACGTCCACTGCTGCGGAGGGGCGTTTCGGGATGCCGCTATCCGTGCGGGTCACATAATCAGCGGGTGACTACGTCTTCGTTCGCGAGCGCCTCGCGCCGCATCGCGTTCCTCGTCTACGACGGGGTGACGCTCCTGGACGTCGCAGGCCCAGCGGAGGTGTTCAAGGAGGCCAACCGGCTCGGCACCGACTACCGGCTCCTGACGTGGTCGCCCACCGGAGACGACGTTCGGTCGAACCTCGGCTTCGGTGTCACGGTCGACGGCGCCGTCTCCGACCAGCCCGCCGCCGACACGTTCCTGGTGCCCGGTTCTGACCGCTTCCCGCGGTCCCGGGTTCCCCAGTACCTGGTGGACGCGGCACGGATCCCCGCGGCCGGGGCGCGGCGCGTCGCCTCCATCTGCACCGGCGCCTTCGTCCTCGCCGCCGCCGGATTACTCGACGGCAAGCGGGCCACCACCCACTGGAAGACGACCCGTGCGCTGGCCACCCGATGCCCGACGTGCCGGGTGGAAACCGACGCCATCTACGTACGTGACGGCAACACCTACACCTCGGCGGGTATCACCGCAGGGATCGACCTGGCCCTCGCGCTGGTCGAAGAGGATCACGGACCGGACCTCACGCGCGAGGTCGCCCGGGCCCTGGTCGTGTACATGCAGCGCTCAGGCGGCCAGTCGCAGTTCTCGGCTCCGCTACAGGGACCGCCGCCGCATTCGCCGGCGCTGCGCAGGGTCGCCGACTTGGTGACAGCGGATCCGCACGCTGACCACTCGCCCGTCGCGCTCGCGCGACACCTGAATGTCAGCACCCGTCATCTGACTCGGCTGTTCCGGGAAGAGTTGGGCACCACGCCGGCCCGGTACGTGGAGAACATCCGCTTCGACATGGCCCGGGCCCTGCTCGATCAGCGACACAGCGCGACTCAGGCCGCCGCTCTGGCCGGGTTCCCCAGCTACGAGAGCATGCGTCGCGTCTTCGCCAGGCGACTCGGTATCAGCCCCGCCGCCTACCAACGTCGCTTCAGCACCGCGCGCGCCGAATCCGGGTGAGCCCGGTGCCACGTCGTCACCCTTGCGGATCGTCGACCTTGAGCGGTTCGCCATCGGTGGCGACGAAGACCACCAGCAGCTTCGCCTCGTCGGTCGGGCTGGTGTTCTCGGTGGCCACGTGGTGAGCGCCTGGCGGCTCGGACCAGCTCCGCCCCTGGTGGTACACCTGCGCAGGCGCGCCCTCGAGCTGGCTGCTCACGGCGCCTTCGAGGACGTACGCGTAGACGAAGGCGTCGCCGTGCCGATGCGCAACCGCGCGTGCGGCCGGCGGGAACGTCACGACCGCAGAGGTGAAGGTCTTGCCCGCAACGTTCGGCAACGCCTCGGTGAACAGGGGTGTCACCGTCTCCGCCGGGGGCGGCGGTTCGGCGGGACTGGATCCCGCAGCGCCGCAACCGATGAGCAGCATCGCAGTCAGCGCGATCAGCAGTCCTGCAAAAAGGCGGGCTCGAGTCATCGCCGGGCCCCTTCCGGCTCATCTGCCACCCGGATGATCGTCTTGCCCGGAACGCGGTGTCGACGGGCGAACGCGTCGGCGGCCTCGGCGAGGGGACGCACGGCTCCGACGAGCGGCCGCAACCGCCCCTCCCGCACACGCTGGGCCAGATCAGCGAGCTGTGAGCGGTCCGGTTCGACGACGAAGAACACGGCGCGCCCGTCCTTCGGTTGCACCTTGGGCGGCGCGGCGACGGTCACGACCGTCCCGCCGGGCCGCACCAGTTCGGTCGACCGCTCGAGGATGTCGCCGCCGATCACGTCGAACACCAGATCCACCTCGCCGACATCCCCCAGATGGTCGGCGCCCAGATCGACGAACGCCTGTGCGCCGAGGCCGAGCACGACGTCGCGGTCGTCGGACCGTCCGGTGCCGACGACCCGGGCACCCACCTCCCGCGCCAGCTGGACGACCATCGATCCCACACCGCCCGCGGCACCGTGCACAAGGATGGTCTGGCCGGGCCTGAGGCCACCGTGGACGAACAACCCCTGCCACGCCGTGAGCCCTGAGATCGGCAGCGCCGCGGCGACGACGTGGTCGATGTCAGCGGCCAGCGGGGCGAGGTTACGCGCCTCGACGGCGGTGTATTCGGCCAGTGCGCCGTCGCGGGTCCAGTCGGCGAGACCGAACACCCGTTGGCCCACAGTGAGGCCGGTCGTACCGAAGCCCAATTCGACTACCACGCCCGACAATTCGTGGCCGGGAACGGCGGGCGTGCGATCACGACCCGCCCGGTCGGTCCACGTCGCGGGCCATTCCAGTTCACCGGGGGTGAAACCGGCGGCATGGACCGCGACGATGACGTCGTTCTCGGCGGCGTGCGGATAGGGCAGATCGACGAGAGTCAGTCCGCCGAGGCCGGCGTCACGGTCTCGTACGGTGATGGCTTGCATACCAGATCCTTTCGTGTTTCTCGGTGAGAACCCGTGCCGCCAGCGGCACGACGTACCCGCTCATTTCTCGGGAGTCAGCTCGGCCAAGGAGAGCCGAGGATGCGCTCGACCGAGGTCGTGCGCCGGAAGCCGGGGATGAAGTGCTCGAGGACATCCGAGTTCACCGTCCCGTTGGTCGTCTCGGGCCGATTCTTGAATCCGTCGAAGTAGGCGCTCAGGAACTCGTTCTTGAAGTCGCCGCGCGGGTGGACGGCGAGGATGTGGTCGAGCTGCTCGGTATCGAGCCAATCGAGACCGAGACCGATGACATCGGTGAGCACGCCGAGATTGGTGGCGGCGATCTCGGGACCCATCCGGTGCGGGATCCCCGGGGTGGTGTGCAGGGCTATGGCCGTCCACACGGTGTCGGCTGCGGAGCTGGAGAACCCCTGCTCGAGCAGGAATGCGCGACCGTGGTCCGCACCGTCGACCTCGAAGCGCTGTTCGGCATCGGAGAACGGCCTCAGTAGTCCGGTGTCGTGGAAGATGGCTGCCAGGTAGAGCAGCTCGGGGTCGGGATCGAGGCCCAGGTGCTGGGCGTGGAGCTGGCCGAAGAGGAAGACCCGGCGGGAATGGTGGTAGATCAACGGGCTCGTCGTGTCCCAGACGCGTCGGGTCGCTTCGGCGACGGCCGCCGTATCGGGGATCTCTACCCCGGCAATGATTTCCGACATCTGTTCGCCCCTTTCCTTGCGTGGTGTCTGACATCCATGCTGGTTCGACCCGGGCCGTCCGCGCCGCCCTTGTGCGGCCATGAACCCCTCAAATAGGGACGGGCGCGTGCGGCATCCGCGAATGCGCCTCTCCACGCCACGCGGCGGAGTAGACAGGGCCCATGGTCAAACCGCTCCCGCCGGGCGGGTGAGCCGATGTGCCGTCTGTTCGGACTGCACGCCGGCCGCCCCGTGTCCGCGACGTTCTGGCTGCTCGATGCGCCCGACAGCCTCGCCCAGCAGAGTCGCCGCAACCCCGATGGCACCGGGCTCGGGGCGTTCGACGCCCGCGGCAGGCCCGTGGTGTTCAAGCAACCGATCGCGGCATGGCGCGATCGCGCCTTCGCGACCGAGGCACGCGAGACGACGGGCACGACCTTCGTCGCGCACGTCCGTTACGCGACCACCGGCGCCGCTCAACCGGAGAACACGCATCCATTCCTGCAGGACGGACGGATCTTCGCGCACAACGGCGTCGTGGCGGGCCTCGACATCCTCGACGCCCGGCTCGCGCAACTCCGCGCCGCTGACTCGGTGAAGGGCGACACCGATTCCGAGCGGGTCTTCGCGTTGATCACCGCCTCGATTCGCGATCGTGACGGTGCTGTCGAAGCCGGCTTGACCGACGCGCTGCACTGGTTGAGCGCGAACGTCCCGATCTACGCGCTCAACGTGCTGCTGGCCACAGCCACCGAGCTGTGGGCGCTGCGGTACCCCGACACCCACGAGCTGTATGTGCTTGACCGCACCGTCGCCCGTTCACGGTCATTCGACATGCGCACGAAGCGGATTCGGGCCGGAAGCGCACACCTGGAGACCGCGCCATCGGTGGTGTTCGCCAGCGAGAGGATGAACGACGAGCGATGGCAACTCCTGGGTTCTGGAGAGCTGGTGCACGTCGGACCCGACCTGGCGATCACCCGGCAGATGGTGCTGCCTGACCCGCCCGCCCGTCGTTTGGAACGCAGCGACCTCAGTGCGACGGCCGCATCATCGCAGCACCCGCTGAACTGAGACGCGGATCCCGGGGGTCAGACGCTCAGCGGTTCAGTTCGGGCAGCATGCGCTCGCGCAGCGAGTCGTAGATGGGTGGCGATCCGGCCAGTTCGGCGGCCAGTACGGCCGCCGCGGTGGCGGCCAGCATGGGGATGGCGACCGCCGTCGTCGCCGTCATCTCGATGACGACGACCAGGCCCGTCACCGGTGCCCGCACCGTGGCCCCGAAGAACGCGGCCATTCCGACCAGGGCCATCGGAATGCTCAGCGCCGCAACGTCACCGGGCAGGATAGGGTCGGATACTCCCACGAACAACAGCCCCCACAGCGCACCGACTGCCAGCAACGGTGCGAACAGCCCACCGGGGACGGCGGCCGAGTAGGACAGCGGCCCGGCGATCATGCGCACCAGCAGGTAGCCGATCACGACCGGCAGCACGATGTCGTGGCCGTCGAGGATCAGCTGCGTCAACGTGTCGCCACCGCCGACGGCTTGCGGGTCCACGAACATCGCCAGCCCGATGAGGGCGCCGATCACCGCGGCCTTGGCGATCGGCGGTACCCGTCGCAGCCCGCCGACGTGGTCGAGGAACCACAGGACCAGCCGGTTGTACACCACACCCAGTGCGCCGGTCAGCAGCCCGAAGACGACGAAGAGGGGTAGCCACGCCAGGTCGGGGGCGTCGACCGGTGCGACGAAGAAGTCCGGTTCGTTGCCGAGGATGAACCGCACGCAGCCGACCGCGGACGCCGCCGCGAGGAGGGTGGCCAGCACCGTCTGCAGACGGAACGATTTGGTGACTTCCTCGAGCGCGAACAGGGTGCCGCCGATCGGGGCGTTGAACGCGACGGCGAGACCGGCACCGCCGACGGCGGTCTGCATCATCCGGACGGCGGGGTCGGGAAGCCGGGCGCGCCGGGCCGCCTCGGCGCCGATCGCCGCACCCATGTGCACCGTGGGACCTTCGCGGCCGAGCACGAGGCCGGAGCCGATGGACAACAGACCGCCGATGAACTTCGCGGGCAACAGGATTGGCAACGGAGCGTGCGCGTCACCGCGGTAGACGGCCTCGACGTGTTGGATTCCGCTGCCTGCGGCCAGGGGCACCCACCGCACGACGAGCGCGGCCAGTGCCGCACCGAGCGCCGCGACGGCGATCGGCGCCAGCCAACCCGGCCCCGCCAGGGTGTGTGACCAGTCGACGAAGTCGCTGCGCAACCCGTCGGCGGCCTGAAGGCACCAGCGGAAGCCGCCGCCGATGACACCGATCGCCACGCCCGCGACGAGTGCGGTCAGGCAGATGGACACCCATCCGCGTTTCGACTCGTCCGCTGGGCCGTTGTCGGCGACCGGTTCTGTCATAGCGCAGAGGGCGCGTGGTCGTCCCGGCAGTCGAAGCGCACGCCCTGAGTTTCCCAGATCGGGCGGCGAATCGCCGAGAACCGACGGTTCGACGAACCCGGGGGCCATACCGTGCTCATGTGGACGTGCCTTTCGGCGGCCGGGTGCCCTACGGCGTCACCGAGCGCGTCCACGACATCGAGGCCGCGGGCATCCGCCGCCGCTATCTGGTGATCCAGCCGGACGGGATCGATGCGGGCGGCGCTCCGACGATCATCGATCTGCACGGCAGCGGCTCATGGCCCGCCGAGCATGCCGCGATCACCGACGCGCGGACGTTCGCCGCCCGTGGCGCGGTGATCGTCATTCCCCAGGCCGGTATCCCGTTCCGCCTGATGACGGGTTGGCCCGAAGGGTGGGCGTGGAACGTGCCGGGAAGCCCGTTGCCCGGTGAACCAGTGGCCAGGGACGAACCCGACGACATGGCGTTCGTCGATGCCCTCATCGCGTGCCTGATCAGTCGACATGGCGCCGATCCGCGTCGCATCCATCTGCGGGGATACTCCGGTGGCGCTCGGCTGAGCTCTCATCTGATGGCCGCCATGGGCGGTCGATTCGCGTCAGTGTGCTGTGTCGCCGGAGTTCGCTTCGTCCCCCCGCTCGGCGAGGTGCCGCCACTGCTGGCCATCCACGGTGCGCTCGACGCGATCAACCCGTACGCGGGCGGCGTCGGGGCGCGCTGGGACGAATCCGTGGAATCCGTGGTGGGCCATTGGGTCGCTGCGTCACGGTGCGTATCACCGCCGCCGCACTGCGTTCTCTCCGGCGCGGCAAGCGAAACCCGTTATGCCGACGACGACGGCTTCGCGGCTGTCCGACTGATCACCGTCGCGGACGCCGCGCACTCGTGGCCCGGCACAGCAGAACACGACCACATCGCGCAGTTCGGCGCTCCTGGGACTTTTAGTGCGTCCCAGTCGATTTGGAACTTCATCCACGAGGTTGAGCGACGTCCGACACCGACGCAGTGACCCCGCTGGCCTACGTCTCGTCGGCGATGTCATGGCGGCTCTGGTGGGCCCCGGGACCGTCGGGGTCGTCATGTTGATGATCAAGCTGCTCCTGCTCCTCCCGCTGCTCGTCGGTCGCCTGGCTGGCGTCCAACGGCTTGGCGGGCGGATCGTTTCGCTGACTCATGAGACCTCCGGGGGTTGGGCGGACGCCTCAGAGTGGCCCGGTAGAGCCGCGGCCAAACCGTGGCGATGCCCTCGACGTCGCCGAGTTCTACACCAGGGTTGTCGATCGGCGGATTCGACGACCCTGGTGTAGAAGTCGACGCTCACCCGGCCTACAGCACCTTGGAGAGGAACTCCTGCAGCCGTGGGTGTTTGGGGTTGTCGAACACCTCCGCCGGCGAGTCATCCTCCACGATCTTGCCGTCAGCCATGAACAGCACCCGGGACGCGACCTCGCGCGCGAACCCCATCTCGTGGGTGACCACCACCATCGTCATACCCCCGGAGGCCAGTTCGCGCAGCACCTCGAGGACGTCGCCGACCATCTCGGGGTCCAGGGCGCTGGTCGCCTCGTCGAACAGCATGATCGACGGGTTCATGGCCAGCGCGCGGGCGATGGCGACGCGCTGCTTCTGACCGCCCGACAGCGTGGCCGGCTTGACGTGCGCTTTGTCCGCGAGGCCCACCTGATCCAGCAGTTCGAGCGCCCTCTTCTCTGCCGCCGCCTTGTCCATCTTCTTGGTGAGAAGCGGTGCGAGCGTGACATTTTCGATGACCGTCATGTGCGGGAAGAGGTTGAAGTGCTGGAACACCATGCCGATGCGCTGGCGCACCTGATCGAGGTTCACCTTGGGATCGGAGAGGTCGAAGTCGTCGACGATCACCGTGCCGCCGGTGATGTCCTCGAGCTTGTTGAGGCAGCGCAGGAACGTCGACTTCCCCGAACCCGACGGCCCGATGACGCACACGACTTCACCGTGCTTGATCGTGGCGTCGATGCCGTCGAGCACCACGAGGTCGCCGAACGATTTCTTCAGCCCTTCGATGCGGATCTTGACCTTGTCCTTGGGCTCGGCGGCGGCCGCTTCGGGTATCAGCTGGCTCATTTCACTTACCCCTTCGATCTACCCGGCTCGCGACCCAGTCCGACAGCTTCGTCAACGCCATGATCACGACGAAGTAGACGATGCCGATGATCAGCCACATCTCGAACGACTTGTAATTGCCGGCGATGATGATCCGACCGGTCTGCGTCAGTTCGGCGATGCCGATGACCGACAGGATCGAGGTGTCCTTCAGCGTGATCACGAACTGGTTGATGTAGGACGGGATCATCGTGCGAATCGCCTGCGGGAGGATCACTTTCCGCATGGTCGGCAGGTACCCGATTCCGAGGCTACGGGCCGCCTCCATCTGCCCCTTGTCCACCGACAGGATGCCGCCGCGCACGATCTCGGTCATGTACGCGCCGGCGTTGAGTGACAGCGTGATGATGCCCGCGGTCATCGCCGACATCTGGAAGCCGAGCGCCGACGGTATGCCGAAGTAGATGAAGAACGCCTGCACCAGGAGCGGCGTACCGCGGAAGATGTCGACGAAGGTGGTGCCGATGCCTCGTAGCCACACCGACCGCGATACACGCAGGAGGCCGAAGATCGTGCCGAGCACCAGCGCGATGGCGATGGAGACGACGGTCAGGATGACGGTCATCTTGAGGCCCTCGAGCAACAGGGGCAGCGTGCTCTTGATCAGCCCGAAGAATGAGTCGTCCCCGCCGGTGGCTTCCTCGCCGAGGTAGCTGTCGATGATCTCGTCATAGCGCCCGGACTGCTTGAGGTTGTTCAGCCCGGTGTTGAACTTCTGCAGCAGTTCGGCGTTCTCGCCCTTGTTCACCGCGAACCCGTAGCCGGTGGGGTCCTCCTTCGGCGTGACGGTCTTGAACCCGTTGCCCTGGGCGATGCCGTAGAGGAGCACCGGGTAGTCCTCGAAGACGGCGACCGAGTTACCGGTCTTCACCTCGTCGAACATCGTCGACGAATCGGCGAAGGACACCACCTCGAAGCCGTACTGGTCCTTGATGGAGTTCGCGAAGTCGGCACCCTGGGTCCCGTTCTTGACCGACACCCGCTTACCGCGCAGGTCCTCGTACGACTTGATGGTGTCGTCGTCCTCCAGCACGGCCATCTGGATGCCGGACTCGAAGTACGGCTCGGAGAAGTCGAAGACCTTCTTGCGTTCGTCGGTGATGGACATGCCGGCGATGACGCCGTCGACCTGGTTGGCCTGCACGGCCTGCAGTGCCGCGTCGAACCCCAGCGGTTTGATGTCGACGGTGAACTTCTGGTCCTCGGCGATCGCCCGGATCAGGTCCATGTCGATGCCGACGAAGTTGCCCTGGGCATCCTGGAATTCGAACGGCGCGAAGGTGGTGTCGGTGGCGATCACGTAGGTTTCGCCGTCGGCGGCGGCCTGCGGCGCCACGAGCGTCGCCAGACCGAGCAGTCCGAGCAGGATCGCCGTGACGGCAGCGGTGAGACCCCGCGCGGGTCGTCGCCTCGCCGCCGTGCGGCCGTGTCGTGGCCGACCGATACGCATGCGTGTCTCCCCTCTGACCGCCGGGTGCGAAGTCACACGCTAGCCCTGCCCGGGTTCCGTCGCGGAGCTTTGGCGTCAGGCTCCCGGCCCGCCACGTACCGTCGAGGTCATGGTGCTGGGCGCGATCAGGGGCGGTCTGGGCCGCGCGGTCTTCGGGATGGTGGCCGGACCGGACGGGCCGGACAACCGCGCGCGTATCCACGGGACGCCGGGTCCGCGGTGGTTCGGCGAGGACCGACCGATCCGCCGCGTCCACGCCGACGCGTCGATGTTCGTCGGCGGATTGCGGGCGCTGCTGCTGCAGTCGCTGCATCCGCTGGCGATGGCGGGCATCGCCGAGCACTCCGACTACCGCGGCGACCCCTGGGGACGGCTCCAGCGCACCAGCACCTTTCTCGCCGTGACGACCTTCGGCCCGGCCGCCGACGCGCAACGCGCCGTCGACAAGGTCCGTGGCATTCACCGCCGCGTGCGCGGGGTGGCGCCGGACGGCACACCGTACGAAGCCGGTGATCCCCACCTCCTCGAATGGGTGCACATCGCCGAGATCGACAGTTTCCTACTGGCACATCAGCTCTACGGCGCTCGGCCGCTCGACCAAGCAGGCCGCGATGCGTACGTCGCCGACACCGCCCGTGTCGCAAGCGCGCTCGGCGTGCTCGACCCGCCGCGCACCGAAAATGAGCTGCGCGAGCGGATCGAGGCGTTCCGGCCGGAACTGCGCAGCACCGCGGCGGCCCGCGACGCGGCGCGATTCTTGCTGTTGACCCCGCCGCTGCCGTTACCCGCCCGGGCTCCCTACGGGGTGCTGGCCGCCACCTCGGTGGCCATGTTGCCGGGGTGGGCACGTAAGCCGTTGTGGCTGCCCTATTTTCCGCCCGTCGAGGCGACGGCTGTTCGGGTGGCCGGACGGGTGCTGGTCGGCGGGATCCGGTGGGTGATGACGGCCGATCAAGCAGAGGTGGCGAGCACGCGACTGTCCTCGGCGGCGAAGGTGTCCTCCAACTGCAAGGGCGAGTAGTCGACGTCGATCTCTGCCAGATCGCGGCCACGGGCGCTGCTGATGGTGCCGAACCGGCGCATGCCCTTGTCGGCCGCGTACTGCTGGAACTCGTCCTTCGCGAAGCCGAAGGGGATTTCGTCGTACAGGGCGAAGGAATCGTCGGTATTGCTGAGCGCGAGGGGAATCAGTTCGTTCATCCGGTTCTCGAACACTCCCCAGTTCGCGTCGTCGGCCGCGACGTGCCGTCGGCAGGTGAAAGTGCCCCACGCCATGTGCCGACGCTCATCGTCACCGATGCGGCGAACCAGTTCCTGCATACCCGGCAGCACCTTGCGGTCCACGCAAATCCGGTGCCAGGCATAGTAACCCGTCAAGGCCATCATGCCTTCGATGACGTGGTTGTACGTCGCCGACGCGCGCACCTGGGCCGCCGGCGACGGGTCGGTGGCCAGGGCGTCCAGCGACGCCGGCAGTTCCTCGTAGAACATCTGGCGGTACGACGGAAGATCGTCGAGGTAGCACTGTAAGTCGTCGGTCATGCCGACGGCGTCGAGCCACATGCGGAACACCTGAGTGTGCTTCGCCTCCTCGAAGGCGAACTGCGTCAGGTACATCTCGTCGCCGAGTCGGCCCTCGGCGCGCATCGCCGCCATGAACGGCTGGATGTCCTGGGTGACCGCTTCCTCGCCGGCGATGAACTGGGCACACAGGCGAGTGGCCCAGTCCCGCTCCAGATTCGACAGCGATTCCCAGTCTTCGCGGTCCCGGGAGAAATCGATGTCGGCGGGGTCCCAGAACTTGGCGTTGCCGCCCGCAAAGAGCTTCAGCGGCATGCTGTCCCAGTTCAGTCCGCCGGCGGCGAGGGAGTCCGAGCGTGTCCTGGTCATGGTGTTACCTCCTGAGCGGTCGTTTCCGGTGAGGGCTGCACCGGGACGGGTTGAAAGGCCGCCGCCAGCACGGCGACGTATCGGCGCACAGCCAAGGCCGGCTGTTCGGGCGACAGTTCTTCGAGCCCGAGGATCGGGTCGAGGCCGCGTACGTAGGGCGCCAGGGCCAGGTGGGGCAGGATCATCAGCAGCAGCGAGAGCAGGGTCTCGGTATCCGCGTCGTGCCGCAGGTCGCCGCGGGCGTGCGCGTCGCGAACCAGTGGCCGCAGAACTTCCAAATAGTGGCGATGAACCACGGCGCGCACACTGACCCGCGCGTCGGTCTCCACCTCGAAACTCGCTGCGGCGTGCAGAGATCGTTCCCTGGGATGTTCGGCGAAGTAGGCGACCCACGCGTCCAGGAGGTCGACGAGGAATGGGAAGAACGGCCTACTCGGGTCGAGTTCTCGGATGCACGTCTCCATGTAGGAGCGCACCCGCTGACTCGCCACGTCGGTGATGAACGCGTACAGGTCGCGTTTGTCGGCGAAGTACTGGAAGAGGCTGCCTTTGGCGACACCCGCGCGGCGAGCGATGACGTTCAAACTCCCGTGGGAGAAGCCGTGCGCGGCGAACTCCGCTTCCGCGGCCGCCACCACCGCTGCCCGCCGCTCGCCATCGAGTCGGGCCCATGTCACCGTCGGCATCGAGCCTCCACATCGCCATATGACCAGTGGTCATATTACTGTGATGCGGCGCACAGTCAATGGGTGAGCGGACTGGACATCGTCGCCCCAGACGACCGCAGCGGCGGTGCGGTGTCCGTTACGCGATCGACTGCGGTGCGACGTTGTCGTCGCCAGAAGACTGTTGGGCATCCGACTCCGCGCGCTCACGCTCCAGGCGCTGCGCGGTGGGAACTGCGATCCACAGGGCCAGCAGCATCGCCGTGACACCGGCGACGATCTTGCCGATCATCAACGGCGCGATGAGGTTCGGTTGGAAGTTCGCGGTGAACGCCAGGTGGTCACCGATCAGCGCGGAACACGTGGTGCCGAACGCGACCACGAGCACCTTGTCCTTGGCCGGCATATGCCGGATCAGATGAAACGCGGCCAGCATGTTGGTGGTCGCGGCGAGAATACCCGCGGTTCCCTCAGCACTGATGCCCATGCGAGTGCCGACGACAGTCAATGGCTTGTCCAGGTATGTGCGGATCGCATAGACCAACGGGAAGGCTCCCGCGAGCACGATGGCGACATTGCCGACCACCTCGAGGGCGCGCATCTGGTCATCAGCGTCGGCGATGATCGGATCGAAGGCCCACCAGCTGAACACAGAGCTGAAGAAACCGGTGACGTGTTCGACGATCGACACCGCGAGAACCAGATAGATCGCCGCGTTGAGGAATCGGCCGAACCAGATGAAGCCCGTGATCATGGCGCGCGTCGCGAAGTACAGGCCGGCCGCAATCGCCACCGTGACGATGATGACCGGCAGCAGGTTGACCAGTACGTCGAGCAGTGTGAACCCGTCGAACGTCGCGGTCGATGGACCGTCGGTGCCGACATCACCACGCACAGTTCCACCGCTGACGATCATGATGCCCATCGTGACGAGCACGCCGAGGGGCACCGTCAGGATTCCGCTCATGATGCCCAGGGCGAAGTACTTGTGGTCCCGCACATCCAGGATCGCCAGACCGACCGGGATGATGAACGAGATCGTGGCGCCGATGAGGAATCCGTTGATGGAGGCCGTCATCCAGGCGCCCGTCGAATCGGCGGTGATGTGCGCGAGTTGGTATGCGCCCATGTCGCTGGCGATCAGGGTCGTGGCGGCCATGGCCGCGTCGGCGCCGAAAGGCTCGTAGATCCTGCCCAGGACGTTCTCCACGAACCAGGCCAGGTACGGAAGGCCTGCCATGATGCCGGCAACCGGGATGAACAGCGGGCCCAGCGCATAAAGGCCCTCTTTGAACTCGTGACCGATCCCGCGGTCACCGCGGAATGCCAGGGATACTGCGCCGACGACGACGAACGCCATCATCAGGTAGATGACGATGTTTCCGAGCATGGCCATACCGGCTGCTTCCTTTCAGCGTGCCGAAAATCTCTGGGGTGGGAGGGAGAGGGTTCAGTGCTGACGATGTCGGCGCCGGTTGAGGGCCACCGCGATCGCGATGCTGATCGAGGCGGCGACCGCGCCCAGGCGGATCGGCGCGGGAATGTCCGCCGCGTCCACTTCGATCCGCGCCGGCCAGGTCCCCATACGGCCCTCGGCGACGATGTGGTTGCCCTCGAACCGGATACGTTCGAAGACATAGGGGAACTCCCCGACGGGTGAGGTGACTTTCACAGCGGTTTTCCAATCCTGGGTGCCACACGGGTTCGAAGATGGGTTTGCGTCTTGGCTTGTGCGAGCGCCATGTTCGCCGCCCGCCGCCCGATCTGCGCCGGGTCCTCGGCGCTGCCGACCTCGCGCTGGGCGTAGACGACGGGTGCGTCGTCCAGGACGGCGCCGTCGACGTTGCGATACGGGACGGCGGGTCCTGCGAGAATCAGACAGTCACAAGTGATCTGTTCGGCACTTTCGCCGTCTTCGACGGTGACGCCGGTGATCCGTGGCATACCGTGGGTGGCAGTGACGCGCACGTTCTGTCGCACCGTCACCGATGGGTTCGAGATCGCGGCGGAGCCACCCAGCCACAGCACGGAGGTGCCTGTTCCGCGCCCCGCCGTCATGAGCTCGACGCATTCCGTGGCCCACCGCGAGTCACCGAGGATGATCACGTTGGCGCCCAGTCGGACTCGCTGCTGCAACAGATGAAGGGCCAGGGTTGCCGTCACGATGCCTGCGCAACGGTCACCGTCGATGCGCAGTTCCGCGCGTGCCGGGGGGCGATGCCCGGTGGCGATGACGAGCGCGTCCGCGGCGGCTACTCCCCCATGCTCCCCGACCGCCAACAGTCGGTCTGCCTCCCAGCGCATCACCTGGGTGCCGGGGGCGAATCGCACCCTCTGTCGCTTGGCCTCACGGATGAGGCCCGCATGGTCCTGGTCCTCCCAATGTTCACCGCCGGCGACAGGAAGACGTTCGTAGACCGTGACATCGGCCGACGAAGCCAACTGCACCGCGCAGTGGAGGCCGGCCAACCCGGACCCGGCGATGGCGACACGTGGTCTGGTGGTGTTCATCGGGCGGGGGTCTCCCACTGTGAACCGGGCTCGCCTTGCCGGACCTGACCGGGTTGCTCCCCCGTCGCCCCTGACAGGATGAAGCTGACGCCCACTGAGCAGTAGGCGCCCTGGCAGCGGCCCGCCGTAGCCCGAGTCCGCTTGCGCACCCCGTCGAGCGATGTGGCCGGTACCGGTCCTCGGCATTCGGCCGCGATCTCCGCGGCGGTGACGTGTTCACACGCGCACACGACCATCGGATGCTCATCCGGCGCGACGCCGGGGGGTGCGGTGAACGCGGTCGCGGCCGCGTCGGTGTCGATCTCGGCCAACCGCGGAATCGCCGGGATGGATTCACGTATCGACGATTTCACCGGCAATTCCATGATCTCGGCATCGATCAGGTCCGCGACGTACGAGGCCACTGCCGGTGCAGCGGACACTCCGGTCGACCGAATGCCCGCCGCGTGCACCAGATTCGGCACCTTGGCGGACACCTCGATGCGGTAGGTGCGGTCGCTGGCGGGACGCAGTCCCGAGAACGTCTTGATGACGTGGCGGCGTTTCACCTCGCCGGGGAGCAGGCGCTCGGCTCTGTCCCATACCGCGTCCAGAGTGTCCCGGTCGGTGGTCTTGTCGGCCCGGTCGTCACCGTCGACGGCGGTGGGGCCGACGAGGACCGTCCGGTTGGTGGTCGGCACCGCGTAGATTCCGCGGGTGTGCGGCGTCGGCGCGGTGCACATGATCTTGGGCACCAGGTGTCCCACTGCGCGGTCCAGCAGCAGGAACTGGCCCTTGCGCGGCCACATCGTAAACGGTTCTGCGGTGGCCTCGTCGGTGATCAGGTCGGCGTTGACACCGGCGGCGTTGACCACCGCACCGACCGCAGTGGCGCCCGTGGGGGTGATGACGTGGCTGATCGCGCCGGACAGGTGGTGCCGAAAACCTGTCACCGGGGTCGAGCGGCGCAGTTCCACTCCGTTGAGCACCGCCAGCTTCGCCAACCCGATGGTGAGCCTGATCGGATCGATGATCGCCTCGCGGGGGACGTGCAGGGCCTCGATCGCGGTGGGAGCGGCACTGCCGGCTTCCCGCCGCAGCGCATCTCCTGAGATCAGGTCGGTCTCAATACCTGCCTCGTCGGCCTGACCGTGCAGATTGCGCAGCGATTCCGAGTCGCCATCGTCGAAAGCCAGTGAGAGTGCCCCGATCCGCCGGAACGGCACATCCAGTGCCCGGCAGATGCTCTCCCACTGGGGGTTGGCCTGCCGGATCAGGTCCGATTCCAAACTTCCCGTGGCCATGTCGAAGCCGGTGCACGCGATCGCCGAGTTAGCCTTGCTGGCACCTTCCGCGACGTCATGGGCGGCCTCGAACCACACCACTCGAACGGCGTGACGGGACAGTTGCGCGGCGATCGCAGCGCCGATGACGCCGGCGCCGATCACAGCGATGTCGTAACTCTGTGAACTCATTGCTTCCGTTCGTCGGTCCGTCGGTGAGCGGCATCGATCAACGCCGACGGCTCCAAACTGATGGTGGATTCCACGAATTCACGCCAGCGCTCCCGCTCCAGGGCACGCTGCGACTCCGGCAGCGTCGGCTCGACGGTGTTTGTGAACTTCGCCCGTGCGGCCAGTCCTGCCAGGTCCAGTTCGCCTGCGCCGATGGCGGCCAGACCGGCAGCGCCCGCAGCGGTGTTGTCATGGTGGTCGGCGATGGCGACGGGGCGTCCGCACAGGTCGGCTTGACGCTGCATGAGCACCCGGTTCCTGCTCAGGCCGCCGTCCGCACGCAATGCCGCCGGTGCCCCGAGTTCGGCGTCCACCGAGTCGATGACGTCGGCGACCCGGTGCGCTATGCCGTCGAGCACGGCGTAGGCGATGTCGCTCGTGTCGGTGGACGCCCGCAGGCCACTCAGCACGCCGGCCGCGTCGGCACGCCACCACGGCGCACCCACGCCGGTGAAGCTGGGCAGGAACAGCGGATGCTGCATGCGCAGAACGGAGTCCGTCGCCGCGGCGCAGCGCTCCGCGAGATCCGTGACGTGCAAGGCGCTTTCGGCGAGACCGAGGCGCACCAGCCAGTCGACGGCGGTGGCGGCGCTGAAGACGCCACCTTCGATGGCCCAGGCCCTGGGCTCACCGGGTACGGTCCAGCCATAGGTGGCCATCAACCCGTGACCCGGTCGCTGCGGAGCGGGTCCGACATTGGTGTCGATGAAACAGCCTGTGCCGTAGGTCATCTTGGTGTCGCCCGGCGAGATCGCCCCCAGCGCCGCGAGCGCGGCCAGCTGATCGGCCGCGCTCGCGTACAGCGGCGCGCCCAACGTGGTGGGCAGCGGTTCGGTGAAGACGGTGTCGACCATGCGCGGCAGCAGTTCCAGGTCGATGCCGAACGCCGCCGCGACCTGCGCGTCGAACTGCAGATCGTCCAGCGACATCAACTGGGTGCGGCTTCCCGTCGACGGGTCGGTGACATAGGCCCCGTGGGCCAGCCGGTGGATGTAGAACGCGTCCAGGGTGCTGATCGCCAGTGTGCCGTCGGCGGCTGCGGCCGCCACCTCGGGAAGGTTGAGCAGCGCCCACGCGATCCGGGCGGCTGAATAGTAGGGGTCGAGACGGAGGCCGGTGATCTCCTCGATCGTGGCGGCCGCAGGTGTGGCGGCGACGCGGTCCACGACTGCGCCTGCCCGTCGGTCTGACCAGAGGATCGCTTTGGACAGCGGTTCCCCGGTGCGCCGGTTGAACGCGATGATCGACTCGCCCTGGTTCGCCAGGCCGATTCCGGCGAGTTCGGCTCCGGGAACCGCAGCGACGGCTTCACGCACCGTCTCCTCGATGGCGGTGACCAGGGCGTTGCCGTCCTGCTCATCCCAGCCCGGATTCGGATGCGTGGTCAGCGACGGTCGACTCGCCGACGCGACGCAGCGGCCGTCGTCGTCGTAGAGGTTGGTGCGGGTGCTCGTGGTGCCTTGGTCGACACCCGCCCACACCCGGACCGCAGACCGGTGCGGGACCAGTGGCGTGGCCATTTCTCACCTCCAGACGCGACTGCGACGGGGAGATAGAATCATAATCGATCATTACAAGCAACAGAATGATCGTTTTTGATTGGAACTAGGATGTGAGTCCGTGCCGGAGATACATGCCGAGGAGCGTCACGCCCTGCTGCTCGAACTGCTCTCTCGGCAGCAGTTCGCCTCGTTGGACGAGATGCAGCGCGCCACGGGAGCCAGTCTCCCGACCATTCGCCGTGACCTCACACTGCTTGAGCGGGCGGGACTGCTCAAGCGGGTGCGCGGCGGCGCCTCCCCGGTCGCGGTGTCGAGCACGCTCGATGAGGCTTTCGAGCTGCGACGGCGCCGGAACGCTCGCGAGAAGGGCGCCATCGCGCTCGCAGCCGCCGCGCTGGTGAAGAACCGCACGTCGGTGCTGCTCAACGACGGCAGCACGACCCTCGCGCTGGCCGAGGAGTTGGCCGCCCGGGCGCCATCGCTGTGGATCGCCACGAACGGCTTGAACATCGGAGAACGACTGGCGAGCGTCTCATCGTTTGAAGTGATCGTGATCGGCGGCGCACTTCGCGCATCGTCGTTCGGGACCGGCGGCCCGCTGGCCACTGCGGCCATCGCCCAACTGAGCGTGGACGTCGCGTTCCTCAGTTGCGACGGCGCGGATCTCGATCTCGGAGTGCGGTCTAACAGCCTGCAGGACGCGGAGATCGCCGCCGCGATGGCCAAGCGGGCCCGCCGCGTCGTCGTACTGGCCGACAGCTCGAAAATCGGGCAACGAGCAATAGCGGGAACTGTCGGATGGTCAGATGTCGACGTCCTGATCACCAATGAGATCGACGAACAGTGGCATGACCGGTTGCACGACGAGCGAGTCGAAGTGATTCTCGCGCAGTCGGCATTGGGATGAACGACTCGACCGGTTTGTCGTAGCACTCCGCCCGGCCCACGTGCCCGAACCGAGACAACGAGGGCGAAACAGCCCGCCGCCAACCGGAAATGACATGCCCTCGGCTCAAGTCCAGTGCGGTACAAAGGTCAACCCGCCGAGCCAGCATTCGTCAGCAGCACGGCAGCCTCGTTGTAGGGAAACGCTCGATAGAGCAGCCGGGAACGCGGTAGGACGAGGGCCGCGGCCTCGGCCTTGCTCACCACCCGTGGGTTGCCGAGCGCGACAGCCCGTCCACGCTTACGCAGCACCGTCGGTCCGCCGGCCAGCACGTTTTTCAACCAGTCCGTCTGTGGGCCGTAGCCGATGAGGATGGCGTAGCCATCATGGGTCTGGAATACCAACAGGGGCGTTCGATATCGCTTACCCGACTTCCGCCCGACGTGCTCGAGCGTCCCGAGGTTCGGAAGCCACGGTGTGATCGTGCGAGCCGCCGGATTGGTGACTCGCTTGTTGAACTCTGCGATTCGGCGAGGCACGCGCATCCTCGGAGTCTAGGTATTGGTCGAAGTTCCTTGCTGACGCGGTGCGGGCGTCTCGTTCGCGTGAGGTGGCGCTGGCACGGCGCGCAGAAGGAGCCACCCCGCTGGTCGACGCGTCCGTCGACTGCGCGGCCACCCACGTCACCGCCGCCGGTGCCCCGAGCAGGCGGTGAATCAGCTCGGGAAATCCGCACTCCGCGACAGTGTTTCGTTAGCGCGGATGTCGGCCAGCGTCTGCTGCAGCGAATCGACCACGGCGTCGTATCCGCTGTTCCCCAGCACCAGCCGACGGGGCGGCGGCTCCTGGGCCATCGCCGCGATCACCGCGCGGGCGCCTCGGCGCGGATCTCCCGGTTGCACGCCGTCCATCGCGACGAACGTGGCGCGGACCTCCTTCAGCATGTCGTGGTACTCCGGGATCGGCTCCACCACGGGCTCGTCCGCGAAGCCGGTGTAGGCGTTCGTGCGGAACGCTCCCGGCTCGACGGTCAGCACGGAGATGCCTTGACCGCCGACCTCGTCGCGCAGCGCGTCGGTGACGGCTTCGATGGCGAACTTCGTCGCGCTGTAGTAGCCGAACCCCGGCGCGGCAACGAGACCCGCCACCGACGACACGTTGACGATCCACCCGTCCCCGCGGGCGCGCATCCCCGGCAGTACCGCCCGCGTCACGGACAGCACCCCGAAGAAGTTCAGCTCGAACATTCCGCGCAGTGCGGACTCGTCCATCGCCTCGATCGATCCGAACCAGCCGCGGCCGGCATTGTTGACCAGCACGTCGATACCGCCGAAGCGCTCCTCGGCCGTGCGCACCGCCTGCTGCACCGCCGCGGTGTCGGTGACGTCCATCGGCACGACGAGTACCCGGTCACCGTACTGCTGCGCCCACGTCGTCAACTCCTGCGGTCGCCGGGACGTGAGCACCACGCAGTCCCCGGTCTCGAGAGCCGCCTCGGCGAACGCCATCCCGAAGTTGCCGGGCGTGCCGCCGGTGATGAACCATCGCCTGCTCACGGCTCGATCACCACCCGGCTGATCAGCGCGCCGTCGAGGGTGAACCGGTAGTGGAGGTCGGCGACCCCGCCGGGGAAGTCACCTTCGAGGTGCTGCCCGACGACGATGGTCGTGTCCGTCGTGGTCGCGCCGGTGAACTCGGTGGTGTAGGTGTACTCGACGCCCGCGGTCGCGACCCATTTTCCGATGTCGTCATGGCCGGCGTAGTCGTGGCCTTCGTCGGTGACGACGGCGTTCGGGGTGAGCGTGGCGAGGGCACAGTCGGTGTCCCGGGCGTCGAGTGCGGTCATGAACGTCTTCACGGTGTCCGGGAGTGCATCCCAATCTGTGGTCATGAACCCACGGTGGGACTTCCCGTAGGGGGAGGGTCAAGCCGAATCGCGGAAACAATCTCCGGAACGCATCCGTGTTGACCTTCCCCCTGGGGGAGGCTGCAGGATGGCCCCACCCGCAGCACGCGGGGCGCGTCGCAGAGGAGGAAGTCATGGGTGCGAGGGTCTCGATCGGTGACTTCGCGGTGATGACGAGCCTCAGCCGGAAGGCGCTACGGCACTACCACGACATCGGCGTCCTCGAACCGGCGCACATCGACTCCCACACCGGCTACCGCTTCTACGACACCAGCCAGGTCGATCACGCGCACATCATCCGACGGTTCCGATCGCTGGGGATGTCCATCCCCGATATCAAGGCGCTGCTGAGCACGCAGGACGCCGCGGCTCGCACCGAGATCATCGCGACCCATCTCGCGCAGATGGAGGAGCAACTGCAGCAGACCCGTGACGCCGTCGGCGCGCTGCGTGAACTGCTGTCTCCGGCGCACAAGTCCGCCCACGTGGAGATGCGCAGTGAACCGCCGCTCGCGGTGTGGGCGGTCGGTGCCGTCATCGAGACCGCCGACATCGACGCCTGGTTCGGGGAGGCGCTGACGACGCTGCGCGAGGCGGTGACAGCGGCGGCGGGCGCGGATCGCGCGATCGTGCCCGGTGGGCTCTACGACCGGGCACTGTTCCTCGAATCACGCGGCAGTGCAACGTTGTTCGTCGCCGCACCCGAGTCTGCGGACCCGCCGGATGGTGTCCGCGCGGAGTTGCTCCCTGCGGCCGAGTACGCGGTTCTGACCCACCCGGGCGGTCACGACGACGGCATCGACCGCAGCTACGGCGCGCTGGGCACGTACGTGAACGAGCGCCTGATCAGCCATCAGGGGCCGATCCGCGAGCACTACTTGGGCAGCTCGCCGTCGGAACCGATGACGTTCACCGCAACGGAGATCTGCTGGCCGATCTTCAGCACCGCCCCGCCCCAGTCGATGCTCGAATCCGAAGGAGACGGCTGACACGCACGAGCGGTTCGGCTCTTTTCGCCACTGGTTGCTGCTAATTCTCCACAGTGAAACGAAGGGAATAAGCGGGCTGGCAAGGGTTATTTGAGCGAGGCTGCCGCGCAGTACCTCGCCCCGGCGACCTCTTCGCCGGCCCCCGACGAGCGCCGGGACGAGCCGGGTTAGAGCCCAACTTCAGCGACCGAAGGCCCATCTACCAGGTAAACAGGGTGCTCCAGTCGGACTCGAACCGACACTTGGCGGATTTATAAGAACGGACGTCAGGGTGCCACTGACCTGAGGGCGGCTATCCAGGTGTACGCCATTGACACTGGTAGACAACGTTCTCACGCGCGCTCGGCAACGTTGACCTACACCGCCCTGACAGGGCCAACCCCCTCAGGGTTGCACACGAATTGCACACGCGAACGTCGCGAAGCCGCGTTTGCTGCCGAGGCGGTCCGACGCGCCAAAGGCAGTACAGCCGCGACTTGTCAGTCTGTGCCAATAAGCTGGGATTTGTGTCTGAGGTCGACCCAAAGAAAGTGTTCGTAGTCCACGGCCGCAATCTGACGGCGCGCGATGCGATGTTCACGTTCCTCCGCGCAATCGGGCTTGACCCAATCGAGTGGAGCACGGCGATTGGCGCCACAGGATCGGGCGCGCCATTCATTGGGCAAGCGTTAGACGCGGCCTTCGCGATGGCCAAGTCTGTCGTGGTCCTTCTGACGCCCGACGACGTGGCTTACCTTCGTCCCGAGTATGCGAGTGGCGACGACGACCCGGAGACAGAGCCGAAGGGACAGGCGCGCCCGAACGTCCTCTTTGAGGCCGGGATGGCACTCGGCCATCACCCCGACAGGACGATCATCGTCGAGTTAGGTTCGCTTCGCCCGTTCAGCGATGTTGCTGGCCGACATCTAATACGCATGGATGGTTCCGCCCCCAAACGCAACGAGCTCGCGAACCGCCTGCGTAACGCGGGTTGTGCGGTCAACACAACGAACACGGATTGGCTCATCGCGGGGGACTTCACGCCTCCCCCGACTCCGGGTGGCCCGATGGGCCGCAGGGTTCCGAGTAATTCACAGCGCCGTAAACGTCGCTTGGACGGCAGGTTCTTGTACCGCAGTGCGGGCTCAAGCCGCATCCAGATTACGAATATTGGTGCGGAGGACGTTTTCGATCTGACGTCTCCTAATGCCGGTAGGTTCCACGGCCATCTCGATGACGTCGAGGTCCCACGACTCCCTGCAGGGAAGTCGGTCAGCTTGATCGCCGCGCAAATGATGGGTGGTCCTGACACGTTTGACCTCATCGTTAACGGGCGAACCGAAAGTGGCGAGGAGTTCAGCGAGTCGCTGTTCCTTGATCTCAATAGTTAGCGAAGGGACGACGTTCGTGGAGATTTCGGTGGAGTATCCGCTAGATGCCGACGGGTTCTTGCGGCGCGAATGTCCTCATTGCACAGGCGAATTCAAGTGGCACCACGGCCCGGTAGAGTCGCGGCCTAACGACGCGGTGGATCCGCCGCGATACAGCTGTCCGTTATGCGGCCAGACTGCCGATCACGACCAATGGTTCACCCAAGCGCAAGTTCAATACCAGCACGACATCGTGAACTTCTACGCGACCGATGTCGTGAACGAGGAACTGAAGAAAGCCTTTCGCGGGTCCAAAAATATCAAGTTCACACCCGGTAGAAGCACCGCGCCTACGCCAGAGCCGCTCACCGAGCCCGACGACATGCTGATTATCGAATCACCCTGCCACCCATGGGAACCGGTGAAATTGCCGCACGAGCGCGTAGACAGCGGGCCGGTGTATTGCCTCGTCTGCGGAGAGCCGTTCTCGGCCTAGACCGATTGCCGCAACTGCGTCGCCGTCGCGCTCGTCGGCTGCGGCGGTGCAGGCAGCGGCACCGGGCGGTGTTGTCCTGCTCGATCCAGTCCCCATATGCGTCAAGGGTGACCGTGTAGGTGGCGTACCCGAGTATCTGGCTCACGCGCATGAAGTGCACACCGGCGCCGAGGTAGAGCACAGCCGCTGTGTGCCGCAGATCGTGCACGCGAATCCCGCGTACCGCAGCCGCGCTTAACTCGTCAGCGCGCGCGGTGGCCTCGGCGTACTCGGCGTACACCTTGCTTCGGTTGCGATACCTGCCTTTCTGCTGGACGCCGAAGCTCTCGCGCAGCGGCTCACGCCACACGACTCTGTACCGGACCACGAGCTTGCCGCCCTTGCGCTGCCGGGTGACAACGCGATTTGCCTTCGCCATATCAGCTCACCTGACTCTCTACCGGTTCGGTTGTGGCGCTGCGGTAGATGCGCCGCACCGTTGACGGCTGCCACCTCGGGCAACCCTCAGGGCTGAGGACACCCTCGGCGGTGAGCGCACCTGCGATGGCGTCGAAGCTGTCTCCCCTGTCGCGGCTGTTGACGATCTTGCGGACAACGGCGCGCGGTGCGAGGCGCAAGGGCCGCCTGTGGCAGTACGGCACGCCGAAGAGCGACGCGAGTTCAGATCGCGTAGTGCCTTTAGCGCCGTGGTTGGCCGACGAGCTGCGCGACTACCTGGCTACGGTTCACCCGTTCAGCGCCACCAACGCGGCGGGCAACAAGCATATCCCGCACGCTCCCCTGTTTCCCGGTCGGCGGAATCGCTATGTGTTCGACTGGGCTAAGCCCGTATGCGCCGCGAGCCTGTACGAGCACTACCTGCAGCCCGCCTGTAAGGCATTGGGTCTGCAGTCTGTGCGGTTCCACGACCTACGGCATACGTTCCCCACGATGAACTTGAGCGCTGGCGAGCACTACACGCAGGTGTCCAAGTGGCTCGGCCACTCCACGTTCGTGCTGACGCTGACCACTTACGCGGACTACATCAATGAGGATGAGATGGTCGCGCCGAAGGTTGGACCAGGTGTCGTTACTGCAGTCGTTACTGCAGATAACGTAGTGCCGTTAGGCCAAAAGGCCAACTAGCCCTCGCGGGGATTATCCGGGCGTGTGTCGTCGCCGTCGGTGTGGTCTCGGATAACGCCGATGTCTTTCAGAAATTCCTCGCGCTCGCGTTCATCTTCGATGAACTCCGCTTCGCGACGACGACGCTCCTCGTAACCTGGGACCGTGTACACCCATACTCCGTGATGTTCACGTTGGTAGCTCTGAAGCGTGCCTGCGATGGCGTAAAGCGCGTCTTTGGCTGTCTTGCTTTCGTTCTGGCGGATCCAAGTAGTGTTGTAGAACATGTTGGCGTCCAGCGAAATTGGGTTCGAGTAGGACGGCTTGTCCGCGATCATCTTGTCGTCGAATTCGACGCTCCCCACGAAGCTGCTACCCAGGCTTTCCTTGTGTTTCTTGCGATAATCCTCGCGTCGAACGGCGGAATCCCACACGGTACGCCACTCTTGGTTAGGCGCCAGCACCGCTATGGTTTTCGGCAACCACAAGTGAGTCACTTCTTCGCCAGTGATCTGGTTAGTAAATGGTGCCACCTGCAAGGGAGGCAACTTCAACCGAATGTTGTATGCCGTGGTCTGTCCAAAGTTCTTGATCACCAGATCCAAGTAATGCCGAACCTCGTTGTGATCGATGTAGACGACAACGTCGGGTTGCGCTACCCGTTCGCGCGTCTCGCGGGCCAACTTGACCTGCTGATAGGCAAAGACTGCTGCGCCGATAGCGATGATGGCAGTAGCCCACTGCGCCCAAGCAGCCCACGTGTCCGCAGTTGGAAACCAGTCCGGAGTCACGACGTCACACTGTCGAGGCGCTCAGGCTGACCGCTGTCCATCCGTCGCCACTGGTAGCCGGCCTCGTCCTCATAGTCAATCGTGATGCGCAGCTTGAATCTAGGATCACTGGTGACATACGCCATCAACGCGCTTTGGTTAGGACCGAGTGTGGTTTGCCATTCCGCGGCGAAGTGACCAATCATTGCCTCCTGCATAGCTTGCTTGACCGTCGGTGTCATCTGGCCCGCCAGCTGACCAGCCGTTCCAGGCGGGATCATTGCGCCATAGCCCGAACGTTGAAGGCCACTTTCCAGTGACCCCGACAAAGCCGCCTGGATTGACCGCCCAAACGCTTCGTCAATGGGCATCGTGTTGTTCGCCCGCTGGCATCCGTCGGGCACCACAGCGCCGCTGGCGTCTATAGCCGCCACGTCCACGTTGAGGATCGTTGCCACTGCGTTGCTAACGTTCTCGATCTTGACCGTCCACCACGTATTGCCGAACATCGGTGTTCGCACGCAGCTGGGCACAATCTTGCGGGCCTGCGCAGCTACGCGATCCATCTCAGCGCGATTAAGTGCGGTCATCTCAGCTTGGTGCCGTTCGCGTTCTTCAGCGGCCTTGCGCGGTTCCCGTACCACCGCTACGTAGAGCGCGATGAGCACGCCGACCGTGGTTGCAACGGCGGCAGCCGCCTGGATGGCTAAGTACCAGGCCGGATCGTTCACCCGTCTGCCTCCCTTTGAACTGTCACTCCCCCCAGCACGGGCCAAGGTAATCGATAGGTCCGACAAGGCTCACTGCGCCGCGCCGCTGTCACGGTGTCCATTCAGGCGCTGCGGCAGCAGCGTGCGACCCCGCAGAAACTGCCTCTGAGCTGCGCGAACGCCGGTGCCCCCAGTCGGACTCGAACCGACACTTGGCGGATTTTAAGTCCGCTGCCTCTGCCAATTGGGCTATGGGGGCGTTGCAGTTCAGAGCCTAATTTAGGCCCTTTCCGCCTCGTCACGATGCTCTGAATACCGCAGTAATACCGCAGTGCTGTCGATAGCCTTCCCCAGGGCGTCCGCCACACCGCTCAAATCGTCATTGAGAAGATGGCCGTAGCGGTCGAGCGTCATCGCGGCGGTCGCGTGCCCAAGCAGTCTCTGCACGACCTTGACGTTAGCGCCTGCACTGATCGCCAGTGACGCCGTGGTGTGTCTCAGCCCGTGCGGTACCAGCCCGTCGATGCCGATATCAGCACACGCGTTGTCGAACGCCCAGCGGTATTCGCCAAGTGGAAGGAACCCGCCCTTTCGGCTGGGAAAGACCAGCGCGTTGGGGTCGGCGGGCAGCTCGGCCTTGAGCTTTTTCCAAACCGGTTCGGGCACAGGCACGTGACGATCCCGCTTCGTCTTAGTCGTTGACTCCACGATGCCCTTACCGGTGACGGCTGTTGCGGACGAGCGCACCGTCAGCATCCGATCCCCCACATGCCGGCGGCGCAACGCAACGGCTTCGCCGAACCTCAGTCCGCAGTACCCGAGAACGAGCGTCAGCGTCTCGAACCGATCAGCAGCCTTCGCCAGCATTAGCAGCTCGGCATGGGTCAGATAGCGCCGCTCACGCTCGCCTTGCTCGGGAAGATCTTCGTCCCGCTTGATCTCGAACGCGACGTTCTTCGCCACCTTGCCAGTCCGTTGGGCGTACTTCAGGACAGCGCCTACCAGCTGATGAGCTTGGGTGATCCGACTTGCCGACAGGCCGGTTCCGCGTTGCCCGCCGTCGACTGACAGCGCCCCTAGCCACGTTGAATATGATTCATAATTAATTCTTTTCAGCTCTTGGGTTCAAGGCGTCTATGCAACAGCGGGTGGATTGAGTGGGTCGCACAGTAGTGCGTCGAGTGTTTCGGCGGGT
>NZ_LQIT01000039.1 GCF_001499965.1 Mycobacterium sp. GA-2829 | reverse complement strand
ATGAACAAGTTCGGATTCGCCACCATCATCGCCGGCGGACTGGCCACCGGATTCCTGGCCTTCGCCGCCCCCGCCGGGGCCGCCCCCGCCGGCCCCGGCAACGCCCAAGACACCATCAGCTCCCTGGATGACCGCGGCTACCAGGTCCGCATCAACCAGCAGGGTATGACCAAGCCGCTGGACGAGTCGAAGATCGTGTCGGTCCGCTACGACAACGACGACCGCATCGTCTACGTCACCACCCGCTGACTTTTCGTTGACTCTGCGCACAGGGCGACAAACCCCGAGTGGGGAGTGCCCTGGGCGCAGAGTCAACGCCTCAGCGGCGCAGGTCTTTTCGCAGGATCTTGCCCGACGCGGACTTCGGGATCTCGTCGATGAACTCCACCTTGCGGACCTTCTTGTACGGCGCGACCTGACCGGCGACGAACAACATGACATCGGCCTCGGTCAACGACGCATCGGGCTGGCGCACCACGAACGCCTTCGGCACCTCTTCACCGGATTCGGTGTCGACCACGCCGATCACCGCGGCGTCGGCGATCGCGTCGTGTGAGAGCAGCACCGCCTCCAGTTCGGCGGGCGGTACCTGGTAGCCCTTGTACTTGATCAGCTCCTTGAGCCGGTCGACGATGTAGACGCAGCCGTGTTCGTCGACCTGGGCCAGGTCGCCGGTGTGCAGCCAGCCGTCCTCGTCGATGGTCTCGCGGGTGGCCTTCTCGTTGTTGAGGTAACCGGCCATCACGTTCGGGCCGCGGAACCACAGCTCGCCGGTGGCGCTCACACCGCTTGCGGGGACGTCGATCTCGGCGCCGGTCTCCGGGTCGAGGATGCGGCTCTCCGAGTTCGGCACCGTCCACCCGCTCGAGGACAACGGCGCCACCGTTCCGACGAACCCCGTACCTCCGTCGAACGGCGTGACGTGGCTGACCGGGCTGAGTTCACTCATGCCGTAGCCCTGTACCACCGCGCAGCCCAGCCGTTCGGCGACGGCGTGGCCGAGGTCGGCGTCGAGCGGGGCGGCGCCGGACATGATGCCCTGCAGCGAGGACAGGTCGTACTCGTCGATCAGCGGATGCTTGGCCAGTGCCACCGCGACCGGCGGCGCGATGAACGCGTAGGTGCACTTGTGTTCGGCGATGTTGGCGAGGAATGCGGTGAGGTCGAACCTCGGCATGATCACCAGCGCTGCCCTGGCGTGCAGTGCCGCGTTGAGCAGCACCGTCATCCCGTAGATGTGGAAGAACGGCAGCACGGCCAGGATGCGGTCGTCGGCGGTCATCCCCTGCACGGGGCGGATCTGCGCGACGTTGGCCACCAGGTTGCGGTGGGTCAGCATGACGCCCTTGGGGTTGCCGGTGGTGCCCGAACTGTACGGCAGCACTGCGAGATGCGTCGACGGATCGAAGCTGACGTCGGGCGCCGGATGCCCCGGGCCGAGCAGGTCCGCGGCGTTCGGATGGCCGTCGGCGGCGGCGCCGGGTCCGTCGAGCACGATCACGCGGTCCTTGCTCATCCCGACGGCGGCGGCGCCCTCGACGGCATTGGCCAGCAGCGGTGTGACGGTCACCAGCATCGTGGCCTTGGAGTCGGCCAGCTGTTTGGCGATGTCCTTGGCGGTGAACAGCGCGTTGATCGTGGTGGCCGTCGCACCCGAGCGCAGGATGCCGTGGAACGCGATCGCGAACGCCGCACTGTTCGGGGCGAGCAGTCCGACCACCGAGCCCACGCCCACCCCGCGCTCGGCGAGTGCGCCGGCGAAGGCGTCGATGCGAGCGAGCATCTCGCCGTAGGTGAGGCGCTCACCGGTCGCGGTGTCGATCAGCGCGGTGCGCGCGGCGTCGGACTCGTCGAAGTCGCTGAACAGGTAGTCGTAGACGCTGGTCGTCGGGATGTGGACGTCGGGGTACGGGCTGGCGAAACTCATGGTGCCTCCGATCGAACCATGCCCGGTGGCCGCCGCGGTCAGAGTCCGTCGAGTTGGTCGACCAACCTCTTCGGCGCCACCAGCCGGTAGGACGCGTCGACCAGTTCGCGGACCTCGGCCCAGTCCACGTCGGCGACGTCGAAGTCCAGCCCCAGCCAGCCCGAAGCGCCCAGGTAGGCGGGCAGGAAGAAGCGGTCGTCGGCCTGCAGGGCCGCCCGGTCGGACTCGTCGACCTTGACCAGCACGCAGTGCGACACCGTGGTCATCTCGCCGGTCTGCTTGGTGCTGCCGCCGTACATCGCGAACATCTTGGACACGAAGAACCCGGGCCTGCCGTGTGAGACCTTCTCGTGGGCGCCGGGGAACGCGAGCGCGATGTCCCGCACCTCGGCCAGCCCGAAATCGTCGTCGCGGAACATGATCGGATGGGGCATGACCGCCACGCTAAGACTTGTCGCCCCCCTTCGATAGCCTTCGGGAGTGAGCTCGAAAGACGCCGAGGCGGCGCTGGCGCAGCAGGCCGACGATGCGACGGATCCCGACGTGCGCCGGGAATGGCAGGAGCTGGCCGACGAGGTGCGCGGGCATCAGTTCCGTTACTACGTCCGCGATGCGCCGATCATCACCGACGCCGAGTTCGACACGTTGCTGCGCCGGTTACAGTCCCTCGAGGAGCAGCATCCGGAACTGCGCACCCCCGATTCGCCGACCCAGCTGGTCGGCGGCGCGGGGTTCGCCACCGACTTCACCCCAGCCGAGCACCTCGAGCGGATGCTCAGCCTGGACAACGTCTTCGACCCCGAGGAGCTGACCGCCTGGGCGGGCCGCATCAAGGCCGAGATCGGCGCCGACGCCCACTACCTGTGCGAGCTCAAGATCGACGGGGTGGCGCTGGCGCTGGTGTACCGCGACGGCAGACTCGAGCGGGCCGCCACCCGCGGTGACGGCCGCACCGGGGAAGACGTCACGCTCAACGCGCGCACCATCGCCGACATCCCCGAGCGGCTCACCCCGTCCGACGAGTTCCCCGTGCCCAAGGTGCTCGAGGTGCGCGGTGAGGTGTTCTTCCGCGTCGTCGACTTCGAGGAACTCAACGCCGGGCTGGTCGCCGAGGGCAAGGCGCCGTTCGCCAACCCGCGCAACAGCGCTGCCGGATCGCTCCGGCAGAAGAACCCCGCCGTCACCGCCCGCCGCAACCTGCACATGATCTGCCACGGCCTCGGAAAGGCCGAGGGCTTCACGCCGAAGACCCTGCACGACGCCTACCGCGCACTCAAGGAGTGGGGGCTGCCGGTGTCCACGCACACCACCCGGGTGCAGGGCCTCGACGCGGTCACCGAGCGGATCGCCTACTGGGGTGAGCACCGCCATGACGTCGAACACGAGATCGACGGCCTGGTCGTCAAGGTCGACGAGGTGTCGCTGCAACGCCGCCTGGGCGCCACCTCGCGCGCGCCGCGCTGGGCGGTGGCCTACAAGTACCCGCCCGAGGAGGCGCAGACCAAACTCCTCGACATCCGGGTCAACGTAGGCCGCACCGGCCGGGTCACGCCGTTCGCGTACATGGAGCCGGTGAAGGTGGCCGGGTCCACCGTCGGGCTCGCGACGCTGCACAACGCGTCGGAGGTCAAGCGCAAGGGCGTGCTGATCGGCGACACCGTGGTGATCCGCAAGGCCGGGGACGTGATCCCCGAGGTGCTCGGCCCGGTGGTCGACCTGCGCGACGGCTCCGAGCGCGAATTCGTGATGCCGACCCACTGTCCGGAGTGCGGCACCGAACTGGCCCCGGCCAAGGAGGGCGACGCCGACATCCGCTGCCCGAACTCGCGGACCTGTCCGGCGCAGCTGCGGGAGCGGGTGTTCCACGTGGCCGGCCGCGGGGCGTTCGACATCGAGGGCCTCGGCTACGAGGCGGGGATCGCGCTGCTGCAGGCCGGCGTCATCACCGACGAGGGCGACCTGTTCACGCTGACCGAGGGCGACCTGCTCCGCACCTCGCTGTTCACCACGCAGAAGGGTGTGGTGTCGGCCAACGGCAGGCGGCTGCTGGCCAACCTCGGCAAGGCCAAGGCGCAGCCGCTGTGGCGGGTGCTGGTCGCGTTGTCGATCCGCCACGTCGGGCCCACCGCGGCGCGGGCGCTGGCCACCGAGTTCGGCTCACTCGACGCGATCATCGAGGCGTCCGAGGAGCAGTTGGCCGCGGTGGAGGGCGTCGGCCCGACGATCGCGGCCGCGGTCAAGGAGTGGTTCACCGTCGACTGGCACTGCGCGATCGTCGAGAAGTGGCGCGCGGCCGGGGTGCGGATGGCCGACGAACGCGACGCCAGCATCGCCCGCACGCTCGAGGGGCTCTCGATCGTCGTGACGGGCTCGCTGACCGGGTTCTCCCGCGACGAGGCCAAGGAGGCGATCATCGCCCGCGGCGGCAAGGCCGCCGGCTCGGTGTCGAAGAAGACCGCCTACGTGGTCGCCGGGGATGCGCCCGGGTCGAAGTACGACAAGGCCATCGAACTCGGTGTGCCTGTCCTCAACGAGGACGGGTTCCGCGCCCTGTTGGAGAACGGGCCGCAGGAGCCTGCCGACTAGCGGTAGCCCGCGCGGATGTCGTCGACGATGCGGGGGTGGTCGAGCGTCGACGGCTCCAGGCGCCGTGGGGCGACGTCGGCGGAGAACACCGTCGCGGCGTCGAGCACCTCCTGATTCAGAAACCGCAGCGGCTCAACGCCTTCCGGCATCGTGGGCACCGGCGGCGCCGCACCGCGGCGGGCCAGCGCGAATCCCCAGTCCCCGAACGTCGGGACGTGCACGTGATACGGGGTGACCGCGAAGTCCGCGGACTCGATCGTCGACACGGTGCGCCAGAACGCCGTCGGCGTCGAGAACGGGCTGCCCGCCTGCACCACCATCAGCCCGTCGGGTCTCAGCGTGCGCGCCACCAGCAGATAGAACTCGGTCGAGTACAGGCGGCCCAGCACCGGGGTGTCCGGATCGGGCAGGTCCACGATCACCGCGTCGAACGTCCGGTCGGCGGTGCGCAGCCAGGTCATCGCGTCGTCGACGACCACGGTGACGCGCGGATCGTCGAGCGCGCCGCGGTTGGTGTCGCGCAGCGTGGTGCGGGCCAGGTCGATCACGGCGGGATCCAACTCCACCTGGGTGATGTCCCGAACGGTGTTGGCCCGCAACAGTTCCCGGGCGGCCAATCCATCGCCGCCGCCGAGGATCAGCACCGACTGCGCCCCCTGCCCGAGTGCGGGATACACGAGGCTCTCGGTGTAGCGGAATTCGTCGCGGGTGGAGAACTGCAGCCCACCGTCGAGGTAGAGGCGCATGTCGTCACCGCGGCGGGTGACCACGATCTCCTGATACGGCGACCGGGCGTACGCGACGATCGGGTCGGCGTAGAGCCGCTGGCGCGTGGTGGTCTCGACGCCGTCGGCGCGGAGCAGCAGCGTCACCAGCAACACCAGCGCCGCACTCAGCACACCCAACGCGACACCCAGTTGCCGCCCGGAGACGATGCGGCGCAACAGGAACACCGCGACGACGGCCGCCGCGATGAGGTTGATCATCCCGGTGGCCGCCGCGCCGCGGATCATGCCGACGTGGGGGAGCAACAGGAACGGCCACAGCAGGCCGCCGACCAGCGCCCCGAAATAGTCGGCGGCGTTGAGGTTGGCCAGCACCCGGCCGCTGTCCGCCGCGCCCGCGGTCCGCCCGCGCTGCAGCAGCGTCATCAGCAGCGGCACCTCGGCGCCGACCAGCCCGCCGATCAGCGCCGTACCGACCACCAGCACCCACGTCGACCCGCCGATGAACGCGAACACGACGTACAGCGCGGCCGCCGACAGCCCGCCGATCACCCCGAGCAGCGTCTCGACCGCGATGAACGTGATCGCGGCGTGCCCGAGCAGCGGTTTGACCGCGAGCGCACCCGCGCCCAGCGCCGCCACGTAGCCCGCCACGATCAGCGACGTGGCGACGATCCCGCCGCCGTGCATGCTCGACGACAACGTCAGCAGCGCCAGCTCGTAGACCAGTCCGCAGGCGGCGCAGGCGGCGACCGCGGCCAGCAGCAACGCCCGCCAGCGGGTACTGGCCGCCGACTCGGAGTCGAGAAGCGAAGGGTCCGTCGCCGTCATGACAGTGCGGCGGCGTTCACCCCTCCCACCGCCAGCAGTACGACGGCCGTCGCGATCGCCGAGGGATGCAGGCGGTCGGCTTCGATGAGGTCGCGGAACCGCCCCGGGACGACGCCTTCGAGGATCACCAGCGCCACCCCCTGCAGCGCGACGCCCACCAGCCCGTAGACGAGTGCCTCGAGCAGCCCCTGGGCGAGTTCGCTGGAACTGGCGATGATCGCCGAAACCACCACGATCGCCAGCGCGGCGTACATACCGGACGCCACCGCCACGGCGTTGGGCCGGTACTCGACGAACACCAGGTGGCGCAGCCTGCCCGGGGTGAGCAGATCGACCATGGCGAATCCGGCGGCCAGCACCAGCGCGCCGATCACGAAGTACAGGATCGCGGCGACCACGTTCTGCGCGAGGTTCTCTGCGCTGATGGTGCCGAACTCGACGGCCAGGTACATCGGGTGCTCCTTCGTGGGGGGTGTCACTTCGTACCGTCCGGACCGCCCGGGCTGCCGCCCGACCCACCGGACGGTGAACCGGGGAAGAAGCCGGGGCCGAGGAAGATGAAGCCGCCCGAGCTGTAGCGGGCGCCGAGGTCTTCGACGCGGACCGTGCACGGCCGGGTGCCGTCGGGTCCGACGATGACGATCTCGTCGTCGTAGCGCAGGTAAGTGATGCCGCGGTCGGTGGTCCGCGCCTCCGGCGGCACCCGGGCGGCGATGTCGTCGGCGACCGCGCTCGGCGAGCCGGTGCACTCGTAGTTGTCGCCGTCGGCGTCCCCGGAGTACCGCGAGTAGTTGGTCGCGACGTCGTTGCGGATGTTGCCGCCCATCATCGACATCCCGAGCAGCAGACAGATCACCCCGCCGACGGCCAGTGCACCCGACAGCGTGAACAGTCCGGTGCGGGTCACGGCCGCCACCAACTGGTGGTCGTCACTGCCGTGCCGCCGTGGTCACCGGGGTACAGATGCCAGGTGTGCCACCGCCATCCGGGTCCGTCCGGCAGCGCCCGCAGCACGGTCAGCGCGGCGTCGTCGCCGGGGAACCGGCCGCCGAGTGTCTGCCGATCGGTCAGGCAGCGGCGGCGCAACCGTGCCGCGAGCTCGTCGAAAACCGGTGGGGCACAGGTCATCGTCCGCGCGGTGAAGCGGTAGCCGGCGGTGCGGAAGCGGTCGGGCAGGGCGCGACCGTGGGTGTGCGCTGTGCACGAGACCTCCTCGCTGAATAGACCGTCGGGATGGTCCACGGTGACGACGTGCGACGCCCCGAGCACCCCGAGGACCAGCGCGCCCGCACTCTCGTGGGTGAGCCGCATGCTGGCGAGCGCAGCGGGGACGGGCGCGTTGAGCGCGAGACCGAGTGCGGCTCCGTCGACGTCAGTGGGGGCCACGGCGAGTTCGTGGAACGGCAACGCGGTGTCCTACGAGCCCGGCGGGGGTGCCGGATAGACGGTGAGTTCACCCGCGCGAACGGTCCGGCCGATCGAGACCTCCCACGGCATCTCCGGCGCCCAGCGCTCGAAGCCGAGGAACGTGTCGCCGGCGTTGTTGGCGTAGTCGACGAACTCCATGTCGCCGCCCGGCGGCAGACCGGTGGTGCCCTCGGTGGTGTAGGAGGCACGTCCGCGTTCGGTGATGACGTACCCGACGCCGTCTACGACGTGCGGGGTGTCGGGCTGGAGCTGGAGGTCGGGTCGGCGGGTCCACATCGCCAGTTCGAGGCGGCCCTCGTCTTCTTCCACGCTGAACCAGATCGGTTCGGCACCGCCCTCGAGCAGATGCTCCCACCACACGAAGGGGCCTTGGCGCAGCGTCACCGACCCCCGCACCACGTAGTCCACGCCACCGTGGCTGACGATGGCGCCCGGCCCGAGTTGGCGCGGCCCGAACTCCTGGGGTGTCGCGAACTTCAGCGGGTCGGAGCGTTGGGGTTGCGGTTTGGAGGTCTTCTTCGACCGCTGGAATGCGAGTACCAGCGCGATGACGGCGCCCGCGAACAGCGCGATGGCCAGGATGATCAGCAGCGTGCCCACAGGAACCTTCCAGACGGCGGCCAGGAAACGGTCTCGATCGACCGTAACAGCCGCCGCCCGGAGGGTCGGTCAGGAAGGTGCGGTCACGCGGCGCCGCGCAGGGCGTCGCGGGCGCGGTCCAGCAGCGAGGCGAAGGGGCCGAGCGCGAAGTTCGCCGTGGCCGATTCCACCCCGGCGTGCGGGTGCGTCGGGGCGATCCGCTCGGCGACCTGCACCGCGACCGCGAGGCGTTGGAGTTCCTCGGCGTCGAGATGCTCGGTCAGGAGCGGGAACTCCTCGACCTCTTCCTTTTCGGCGTGCTCGAGGACCGCGGCCTGCAGATGGATCAGCCCCTTGCTGAACTCCGCGGTGTCGATGTCGAGTTTCTCGAGTTCGCTCAAGGCGACCTTGGAGTCGTGCTCCTCGGCCAGGCGGGCGTCGACGACGGCGCCGGCGCTCTCGATCTTGCGGCGCACCCGGGGGTGCACCATCATCTCCTCGGCCGTCTCGTGGACGGCGAGCATGGTCCGCAGACGGGTGAACTTCTCCCGCTTGGTCTCCGCGTCGGCCGCGTCGAGCGTCTCGGTGAACAGTTGCCGGATCGTCTCGTGCTGCGACTTCAAGTAGTCGACGACGTCCTGACCGGTGCTGATGGGCTTGGAAGCCACGCGAAAAACCTCCGCATGTCGTATGGAAAAGGTCGGCGCGGTGGGCTGGGCGCCGCCGATCCAATACCCGTGGTGCACATGGGCGAAACGGTTTGGCGCTCAGCCGCACGGGAACCCCAGGGGTCACTTCGACATCAGGGCGACACTTGGGAGGAAGTTCATGGCGATCTGCGACACCTGCGGCAACCACTACGACAAGGCGTTCACCGTGACGTGGGCCGACGGACGCAGCGCGACGTTCGACAGCATCGAGTGCGCGGCGATGCAGATCGCGCCCGAGTGCGCGCACTGCGGCTGCCGGATCCTCGGCCACGGCATCGAGACCGAGGACGCGATCTTCTGCTGCGCCCACTGCGCGCGGAAGGACTCCAACGCCGACGTCAACGACCGTTATCCGGTGCCGGCCAGCGGCTGAACGCGCTCAGCGCAGGATCGTCGCGACGATCTTGGCGAGGTAATCGAGCCGGTCGACCTCCGAGGGCCGGAACGCGGGCCCGCCCGCCCGTCCGAGCACGAGGGCGGTGTTCGGGTCGCCCAGCGGGGCCGCCGCCACCGTGGTGTCCATATCGCGCCACACCTGCGGCATCCAGTCATCGGTGGCATCCAGTGCCGCGGCCTGCTCCAGCGGCAGCCAGGGCGCGCTCTCGGCCTGGGTCTCCGGGGCGCCGTGGCTGCCCACAACCCGGTGCACCCCGGTCTCGTCGACGTGGACGACCGTGCACCAGCCGACGCGCAGCACCCTCGGCGCCTCGTCGACCAGCGTCTGCAGTTTCTCCGAGCGTCCCTTGGCCTCGGCGACGTGTTCGATCAGTTCCAGTTCGCGGTGCGCCTCGAGCAGGCCGGTGTGCGGGCGGATCGTGTCGACGTAGACGCCGCTGAGGCTTTCGGCTGCGGTGATCACCGCGTCGGGCATCGTGCCCGCGGGTAGGTCGACCACCAGATCGTCGATCGCGTATCCGGCGAGTCGTTCCACCACGTCGAGCGAGAGGATGTCGGCGCCGACCGAGCCGAGCGCGACCGCCAGAGAGCCGAGGCGGCCGGGCCGGTCCTCGATCTGGACGCGCAGCAGGTACGAAGGCACGGCGACCACTTTGGCACGGACCGCGGACTGAAGCGACTCGCCAAACCGCCGCCGGCGGCCCCCGACTAGGCTTCGTGGTCGTGTCCCAGATCTCCCGAGACGAGGTGGCCCACCTGGCCCGACTGGCCCGCCTGGCGCTGAGCGATGACGAACTCGACAGCTTCGCCGGCCAGTTGGACGCCATCCTGGACCATGTCAGCGCGATCCAGTCCGTCGACGTCGCCGGTGTGAAGCCGACCGGCAACCCGCTCACCGACGTCAACGTCACCCGCCCCGACGTGGTGGTGCCCGGCCTGACCCAGGCCGAGGCGCTCGACGCCGCGCCGGATGCGGTCGACGGCCGCTTCGCCGTGCCGAGGATTCTGGGGGAGCCGGAATGACCGAACTGATCCGCGAGACCGCAGCCGTGCTGGCAGGCCGCATCGCCGCGAAGGAGATCTCGGCCACCGAGCTCACCCAGGCCTGCCTGGACCAGATCGCCGCCACCGACGACCGCTACCACGCGTTCCTGCACGTCGCGGGAAACAAGGCGCTGGCCTCGGCGGCGCGGGTGGACTCCGCGGTGGCCGCCGGTGAGCGGTTGCCGTCGCCGTTGGCCGGGGTGCCGATCGCGCTCAAGGACGTTTTCACCACCACCGACATGCCGACGACGTGCGGTTCGAAGATCCTCGAGGGGTGGCGCTCCCCGTACGACGCCACCGTCACCGTGCGGCTGCGCGCCGCGGGCCTGCCCATCCTCGGCAAAACGAACATGGACGAGTTCGCGATGGGCAGCTCCACCGAGAACTCCGCCTACGGGCCGACCCGCAACCCCTGGGACGTCGACCGCGTCCCCGGCGGGTCCGGCGGCGGCAGCGCGGCGGCGCTCGCGGCGTTCCAGGCGCCGCTGGCCATCGGCACCGACACCGGCGGTTCGATCCGCCAGCCCGCGGCACTGACCTCCACCGTCGGGGTGAAGCCCACCTACGGGACGGTGTCGCGGTACGGGCTGATCGCCTGCGCCTCGTCGCTGGACCAGGGCGGCCCGTGCGCCCGCACCGTGCTCGACACCGCGCTGCTGCACCAGGTGATCGCCGGCCACGATCCGCGCGACTCGACCTCGGTCGAGGCCGAGGTGCCCGACGTGGTGGCCGCCGCCCGCGAGGGCGCCACCGGCGATCTGCGCGGGGTGCGGGTCGGTGTGGTCAAACAGCTCAGCGGCGAGGGGTACCAGCCGGGGGTGCAGGCGTCGTTCACCGCGGCGGTCGACCAGCTCACCGCGCTGGGCGCCGAGGTCGTCGAGGTGGACTGCCCGAACTTCGACCACTCGCTGGCCGCCTACTACCTGATCCTGCCGTCGGAGGTGTCGTCGAACCTCGCGCGCTTCGACGCGATGCGCTACGGTCTGCGCGTCGGCGACGACGGCACGCACAGCGCCGAAGAGGTGATGGCGCTGACCCGCGCCGCCGGCTTCGGCCCAGAAGTCAAGCGCCGCATCATGATCGGCACGTACGCGCTGTCGGCCGGGTACTACGACGCGTACTACAACCAGGCGCAGAAGGTCCGCACGCTCATCGCCGGTGATCTCGACAAGGCCTATGAGAAGGTCGACGTCCTCGTCACCCCGGCCACCCCGTCCACGGCGTTCCGCCTCGGCGAGAAGGTCGACGATCCGCTGGCGATGTACCTGTTCGACCTGTGCACGCTGCCGCTGAACCTGGCCGGGCACTGCGGGATGTCGGTGCCGTCCGGGCTGTCGCCGGACGACAACCTGCCCGTGGGTCTGCAGATCATGGCGCCCGCACTGGCCGACGACCGGCTCTACCGGGTGGGTGCGGCCTACGAGGCCGCGCGCGGCCCGTTGCCCACCGCGATCTAGGGCGCCGACCGCACGGTTGGTGTACGCGTCGACCGGGTGCAACGGTGAACAACCGTGCGCTCGGCGGCCTGGACAGGGAGAATAGGGGCTATGCGCATCGGAGTTCTCACCGGCGGTGGTGACTGTCCCGGCTTGAACGCCGTGATCAGGGCGGTGGTCCGCACCTGCGATGTGCGCTACGGCTCCTCGGTCGTCGGCTTCCAGGACGGGTGGCGCGGACTGCTCGAGAACCGGCGGATCCAGTTGCGCAACGACGACCGCAACGACCGTCTGCTCGCCAAGGGCGGCACGATGCTCGGCACCGCGCGCGTGCATCCGGAGAAGCTGCGCGCCGGGCTCGACCAGATCAAGCAGACCCTCGACGACAACGGGATCGACGTGCTGATCCCGATCGGCGGTGAGGGCACGTTGACCGCCGCGCACTGGTTGTCCGAGGAGAACGTCCCCGTCGTGGGGGTGCCGAAGACGATCGACAACGACATCGATTGCACGGACGTCACTTTCGGCCACGACACCGCGTTGACGGTGGCCAGCGAGGCGATCGACCGGCTGCACTCCACCGCCGAATCGCATCAGCGCGTCATGCTGGTCGAGGTGATGGGCCGCCACGCCGGCTGGATCGCGCTGAACGCGGGTCTGGCGTCCGGGGCGCACATGACGCTGATCCCCGAGCAGCCCTTCGACGTCGAAGAGGTCTGCCGGTTGGTCAAACAGCGCTTCGTGCGCGGGGATTCGCATTTCATCTGCGTGGTGGCCGAGGGCGCCAAACCCGCCGAGGGCACCATGCAGCTCCGGCAGGGCGGGATGGACGAGTTCGGCCACGAGAAGTTCACCGGGGTGGCACAGCAACTGGCGATCGAGGTCGAGAAACGGGTCAACCGCGACGTGCGGGTGACCGTCCTCGGCCATGTCCAGCGCGGTGGCACACCCACCCCGTTCGACCGGGTGTTGGCCACGCGCTTCGGGGTCAACGCCGCCGACGCCGCCCACGCCGGCGAGTTCGGGATGATGGTGTCGCTGCGGGGTCAGGAGATCGGCCGGGTGTCGCTGGCCGACGCGACCCGCCAGCTCAAACTGGTGCCGCAGTCGCGCTACGACGACGCCGCCGAGTTCTTCGGCTGACCGGGTACGCGGCCTCGGGCCGCGCCGGACACCACAACTAAGATCGAGGTCATGACGGTGACATCGGCGGCTGAACTGCTCGACTACGACGACGTGGTGGCCCGCTTCGAACCGGTGATGGGTATGGAGGTCCACGTCGAGCTCTCGACGGCGACCAAGATGTTCTGCGGCTGCGCCAACGCGTTCGGCGCCGAGCCCAACACCCAGGTCTGCCCGGTGTGCCTGGGGCTGCCGGGTGCGCTGCCCGTGCTCAACCAGCAGGCGGTGGAGTCGGCGATCCGGATCGGGTTGGCGCTGAACTGCGAGATCGCGTCATGGTGCCGGTTCGCGCGGAAGAACTACTTCTATCCCGATCAGCCGAAGAACTACCAGATCTCCCAGTACGACGAGCCGATCGCGTTCAACGGCTACCTCGACGTACCGCTCGACGACGGCAGCACCTGGCGCGTGGACATCGAGCGCGCGCACATGGAGGAGGACACCGGCAAGCTCACCCACCTGGGCAGCGACACCGGCCGGATCGCCGGGGCGACGAACTCGCTGGCCGACTTCAACCGGGCCGGGGTGCCGCTGATCGAGATCGTCACCAAGCCGATCGAGGGGGCGGGGGAGCGGGCGCCCGAGATCGCCCGTGCCTACGTGACCGCGCTGCGCGATCTGCTGCGGGGCCTCGACGTGTCGGACGTCCGCATGGACCAGGGCTCGATGCGCTGCGACGCCAACGTGTCGCTCAAACCGATCGGCCAGGCCGAGTACGGCACCCGCACCGAGACCAAGAACGTGAACTCGCTGAAGAGCGTCGAGGTGGCGGTGCGCTACGAGATGCGCCGCCAGGCCGCGGTGCTGACCTCTGGCGGCACGGTGCACCAGGAGACCCGCCACTTCCACGAGGACGGGTACACCTCACCCGGCCGCAGCAAGGAGACCGCGGAGGACTACCGCTACTTCCCCGAACCCGACCTCGAACCGGTCGCGCCCGACGCCGACCTCGTCGAGCGGCTGCGCGGCACCCTGCCGGAGCTTCCGTGGTTGACGCGCAAGCGGATTCAGCAGGAGTGGGGTATCTCCGACGAGGTGATGCGCGATCTGGTCAACAACGGCGCGATCGAACTCGTCGCCGCGACCGTCGAGCACGGGGCGTCCAGTGAGGCCGCGCGCGCCTGGTGGGGGAACTTCCTGGTGCAGAAGGCCAATGAAGCGGGAGTGGCGGTGTCCGATTTGCCGATCACCCCGGCCCAGGTGGCCGCGGTCGTCAAACTGGTCGACGACGGCAAGCTGTCGAACAAGCTGGCGCGCCAGGTCGTCGAGGGTGTGCTCGCCGGTGAGGGCGAACCCGAGAAGGTGATGGCCGACCGCGGACTCGAGGTGGTGCGCGACGATTCGGCGCTGCAGGCCGCCGTCGACGAGGCACTGGCCGCCAACCCGGGGATCGTGGAGAAGATCCGCGGCGGCAAGGTGGCTGCTGCGGGCGCGATCGTCGGTGCAGTGATGAAAGCCACCAAGGGGCAGGCCGACGCGGCGCGCGTACGTGAGCTGGTTCTCGCCGCCTGCAGCTGACCGCTCACATGCGGTGGCGGGACCGGACCCCGTTGAACCGCGCCCACATCGCCTCGGTGCGCTGCTGCGGGGTCACGGTTGCGGTGTGCGGCGGGAGCGCCTCGGCGAGGTCCGCCCGGGCGACGATGTGGGTGCGCAGTGCGGCGGGTGCCCCGGTCAGCATGTGGCGGTAGGTGACGTTGCCGCGGCGGAAACCCTGGGTGTCGAGCCAGTTGTGGTAGCCGGGGTCGTCGTGGGCGAGCACGATGCGATTCGTGCCGTCGGCGTCGGTCACCGTCCGGCTCGGGGTGTAGGACACCGGGCGGTACAGGTAATCCATGCTGTTGAAGAACACCCCCATGTTGGTGAGCATCCACAGCCCCTCGTGCGCGTCGAACTCGATGATCAGCGCCTCGTCGGCGGCCAGCTCCCAGTACATGTTCGCCGCCGCGCGGCCACGCTTGTCGTCACCCGCCGCGGCGTCGACGGCCGGGAACCGATTGGGGTGCGCGGCGTCGACACCCCCGTGGGTGAACGGGAACTCCGGCCAGTCGGTCATCACGCCGTGGACGAAGTCGCCGGCCCACGCGATCGCGGCCACCATGTCGTCCGGGGTCGGCAGCGGACGTGGCGACGTCATGTCGATACGTTCGATCCGCAGCTCGGCGGGCCGTTCGTCCCACCGGTCGAAACCCTGGCGGATGAACAGCTTTCGGGATCCGGGGGTGGTCGGCAGCCAGTTCGGCCCACGCCGCGGTCCGCCGACGTAGCACTCGAACGTGCCGTCGGGCTCCGTCGTCAGCTGATGGCCAAGCAGGTTCGCCTCGGGGACGTCGCCGAACGGTTCGTGCAGCACCCCGGGCCCCTCGGGACGCGGCCCCTGCACGGTGATGTTGAAAAACGGCGCGGTGCCGCGGTTTCCGGACAGCCGGTAGGTGTGGGCGCCGTCGATCCACGCCTGGTGATACGTGAAGTCGGCGCTGTCGCCGCCGAGTTTGCGCAACGGTGTGCAGAAGGCGTGCACGATCGGGTAGCCGGTGTCGGCGGTCTCCAGCGCCAGGTCGAACGCCTGCCCGAGGTTCTGCGTGAGGAAGCGCAGCGCATCCACCCGCTGACTACCCGACGTCGCGTTGTGGTCCTTGAACACCTGCGCCCCAGCCGCTTTCAAGCGGTCGCAGAACCCGTCCCACGCCGCCGCCAGCGCGGCGTCGTCGGGTCCGTCCCCGAAGGCCATCAGCGCGCCACCCGGTCCAACAGCGCGCCGACGGTCTCGCAGGCGCGCCGCGCCGCCGCCATGCGACCCTCGGCCTCGATGCGGGGGCCGATGAGTTCGAGGTCGAAACCGTGGGCGTAGCCGCCGGCGAGCACCTGGGCGACGAACGGTTCGATCGGGATCGCCCCGTCACCCGGTACGGCGCGGGCGGGCAGTGCGCGGTCACCGAGGACGTAGTCGCTGAGTTGCACGAGTTCGGTGCGGGGCAGGGCGCGTTCGACCAGGGCGGGCAGGTCGGCCTCGGCCCAGCAGTGAAACAGGTCGATACAGATCCCGAGGCCGGCCATCTCGGCCAGTGCGATGGTGTCGCGCAACGAATGCGCGATGTGCAGATCGGCGTACAGGCTCGACGCGTTCTCGATCGCGAGCGCGACACCGCGGGCTCGGGCGTGCGCCGCGCAGGGCGCCACCGCGGCGCAGAACTCCTCGGCCGCCTCCCGCCACGTCAACGACCCCCGGCCGCCCGTCAGCATGTAGATCATGCGCGCCCCGGTGCCGGCGGCCGCATCGATCACCGCGGTCAACGCCGTCCGTGCGTCTTCCCGGTCCGACTGCAGATGCCCGCCGGCGAACAGGTGGTAGACGGCGTCGATCCGGTGCCCGACGAGTTCCTGGTCCGCCAACTGGGAGTCGAGGATGCTCAACCGCGTCAGACCCAACGCCTCCCACCGTGCGTGCAGCGCCGCGGGGGAGTCCCCGTAGAACGTCACGCTGTGCACCGACAGCCGGTCGTGCATCGAGTTCAGTCCCGTTTCTCGATCGGCACGCCGAAGCGCTCGCGGAACGGCCGGAACTCCTCGTTGAGCGCGTCGATGTCCTCACCGATGTCGGTCAACAGCGATGTGGAGTACCGGAACTTGCCGTACCGGTCACCGCGGTTGTGCGCGAGGTAGTGGCGCATCGCGGCCTCCGCCGCGTCGGTCAGGGTGCGTCCGCGGAACTCGTAGTAGGCCCGCACGGTCGCAACGGGATCGGCGACGAAGTCGGTGTAGCGGACGTGGTGGATCCGCGGATCGTCGACGAGCGGATGGCTCATGGTGTTGGCGATGCTCGCGCGGGTGAGCTCGAGGTGCATCTTCGCCGCGGCCTTCAGGTCGATCGGTCCGACGATGCCGTCGAGGATGTCGGCCATCATCATGGTGCGCGACGCGGCGACCTGGACCGGGTCGCGGTGCAACCACATCAGCGAAGCATCGGGATACTCGGCGAACAACTCGGTCAATCGGAAGCCGTGAAAACCCTTGAGCACCCAGTACTTCGGCGGCCTGCCGTACTGACACTGCTGCAGCATCGCCTTGTGGATGCGGTACTGCGCGGCCGGATCGGTCGGCAGCCCGCCCACGACGGTCTGCATCGGCACCCGCCACCACGCCGTCGGCGTCATCACCCGGAAGTCGAACGCCCACGTCCGTTCGTCCTCGGGCAGACCGTCGCCGAGCATGTCGTTGTACGGATGGCTGTGCAGCCATTTGGGCGTCTTCGCGTTGATCTCCCGCCAGTCGGCATCCGCGCGGGCGCGCCGCGGATCGTCCGGTGCGGCCAGGCCGGGTGGCGGCGACGGATACATCAACTCCCAGAACCGCAGCGCCCGCGCATCCGGATCCACCGACAGCAGCGCGTGCATCAGCGTTGTGCCGGAACGCGGTTCGCCGGTGACGAACATCGGCCGGTCGATCACCTCGGCGGCGACCGGGTACCGGTCGCGGTCGGCGAAGAACTCCAGCCGGGTGGTGAGCAGCCAGTGGCAGACCTCCGCGGCCCGCCGCAGTCCGTCGGCGTCCATGCCGAGCCCGTTGAGGTGGTCGACCGCGACTCCGAAGCGCGCAGGCAGCGTCGGATCGCCGTAGTCGTGCAGTCCGGTGGCCGTCTCGGCCCGAGCCAGCAGGTCCTGCGCGACCAACGTCATACCAGCACCCCACACAGTCGCAGCAGTTCGTCCTCGGTCTCGCGCACCCGGTCGGCGGAGCCCGCGGCGTGCCGCAGCCCCGCCATCGCGCCGTAGTCCATGATCTTGGGCACCCGCAGCCCGGCGTCCACGTACTCTTTGACCGTCCGCGCCACCTGGGCGGGGGTGCCGTGCGGCAACACCGCGAGGAGCGCCTCGGGCTCTACGCGGGCCAGGAAGTCGACGATCCGCTCGCGGGTCAGTGTCGCCGGGTCGATGTCGTGGAAGCCCCGCCAGCCGCCGCCCATCGGATGCTCGAACCCGAACCCGCGCAACGTCTCCGCCGACACCTGCAGCAGGAACGCCTTGACCAGCGGTGCCTGCAGGATCTCGGCGAGTGCGGCGTCGTCGGCGGCGATGAGGCAGATCTGGATGTAGCACGGCGTGATGGCCAGCGGGTCGCGCCCGGCGCGGTCGGCCGCGGTCCGCACGGTGGCGAGCATGTCGGCGTAGTGGCCGGGCGTCCATGCGCCGGCCGGCCACCAACCATCGGCGTACCGACCCGCGATCTCGAGCATCCGGGGCCCGCTGGCGCCGATCCAGATCGGCGGCACCCGGCCGCCGAACGGTTCGGTGTCCAGCCGCGCCTGATGCAGCCGGTAGAACCGGCCGGTGAAGTCGACGGGCCCGTCGGACTGCCACAGCAGCCGGATGACGTGTAGCGCCTCCTCGAACCGGCTCACCGGCCGGTCGAAGTCGAAGCCGTAGGGGAGGATGTTCTCGCGTTCACCGCTGCCCAGCCCGAGGATGAACCGGCCGCGCGCCAGGTGGTCGATCGTCAGCGCGCTCTGCGCCAGCGACGCCGGATGCCGCCGGACCGTGTCCACGACGGCGGTGGCCAGCGGCGTCGACTCGGTGAGCACGGCCGCTGCGGCGGCCACCGCCATCCCGTCGAGATGTCGGTGGGGGGACGGCGACGCGGTCGCGAGGTCGGTGAACTCCGGGGTCCAGATCGAGTCCGGCCAGAAACTCACCATGTGGTCGGGCAGCCAGATCGAGTGATAACGGCCGCTGTCGAGGGCCGGCAGCCCGCTGAGGTCCAGCGGCAGGGTGGAGCGCAGGAACGCGGCGGGCTGGACCGTCGGCGCATCGCTGGGCACTCGCACAGCTTAGGGGCGGGTCGTGATTGCCCTACACCTTTTCGGAGAATAGTCTTCTCTCGATACGCAAAGGCATTCTCGGGCATTCTCGCCCTTGCCGCCGGCTCGCGACGAGGGGAGCTGCCCGATGACGGAGGCCTGGATTCTCGATGCCGTGCGCACGCCGCGCGGACGCGGGCGCGCCGGCGGCGGCCTGCACGGCGTCCACCCACAGGAGCTTTTCGCCCAGTGCATGCGCGCCGTGACCGCGCGCGGGGGATTCGAACCCGGCGAGGTCGACGACGTCGTCGCGGGCAACGGGCTGCTGGCCGGTGAGCACGGCGACGACATCGCACGGCTGTCGCTGCTGTTGGCCGGCTGGCCGGAGACGGTCCCGGGCATGACGCTCAACCGGTTCTGCGGTTCCGGTCAGCAGGCGGTCACCGTCGCCGCGGCCGGGGTGGCCAGTGGTGCGCAGGATCTGGTGATCGCGGGGGGTGTCGAGTCGATGTCGCGCTGGAACGTGACCGTCGGCTCGCCGACCATCGACGGCGACAATCCCGCCTTCCGGGAGCGCTATCCGACTGTGCCGCAGGGAATATCCGCCGACTTGATCGCGTCGCTCGAGGGTTTCACCCGCGAGGACGTCGACACCTTCGCCGCGCAGAGTCAGGCCCGGGCCGAACGCGCCATGGCCGAGGGGCGGTTCGACCGATCGATCATCGCGGTCACCGCCGCCGACGGTGCGACACTGCTCGACCGTGACGAGCATCCGAGACCCGGGACGACGGTGGAGAAACTCGCCGCACTGCGCCCGGCGTTCGCCGCGATGGGAGAGTCCGGTGTCGCGGGGGAATCGCGCACCTTCGACGAGATCTGCCTGGACCGGTACCCGAAGGTCGAGCGCATCGACCACGTGCACCATGCGGGCAACTCGTCCGGAGTGGTCGACGGTGCGGCCGCCGTGGTGATCGCTGCACCGGAATGGGCGCGCGCACAGGGCATCTCACCACGGGCGCGGATCCGTGCGACCGCCGCCATCGGTAGTGAACCGATCATCATGCTCACCGCCCCCGGCCCGGCCGCGCAGCGCTGCCTGGCCAAGGCGGGGATGCGCGCGGCCGACATCGACCTGTGGGAGGTCAACGAGGCGTTCGCCGCGGTGCCGCTCAAGACGATCCGCGACCTCGACCTGAATCCCGAGCGGGTCAACGTCAACGGCGGCGCGATCGCGCTCGGCCACCCGATCGGCGCCACCGGCGCGATGCTGATCGGCACCGTGCTCGACGAACTCGAACGCCGCGATCTGGCCACCGGCCTGGTCACCATGTGCACGGGCGGCGGCATGGGCACCGCCACGATCATCGAGCGGATCTGACCGGCATGCCCGAGACCATCGGCGTCGACCACCCCGCCGACGGTGTGGCGCTGCTACGCCTCAACCGGCCCGACCGGCTCAACGCGATCAACCACGTCATGCGGACCGAACTGCGCCAGGCCCTCGACACGCTGGCCGGTGACCGCACCGTCCGCGCGGTCGTGCTCACCGGGGCGGGCCGCGGTTTCTGCTCCGGCCTCGACGTCCGGAATTTCGGTGCGGGCATGCTCGACGCGGACGCACCCGCCATCGACCGGATGCGCTTCCAGGAGTCCATGGCGGCGCTGCCCCAGGCGGTCCGCGCGCTGCCGCAACCGGTGATCGCCGCGGTCAACGGTCCCTGCGTCGGCGCCGGGATGGCACTGTGCCTGGCGGCCGACATCAGGATCTGTTCGCCCGCAGCGTCATTCGGCAACGCGGCCATCCTGCTCGGACTCTCCGGTGCGGAGATGGGGATGAGCTACCACCTCCCGCGCATCGTCGGCACGAGTGTCGCCGCGGACTGGATGCTGACCGGCCGTACCGTGGCCGCCGAGGAGGCCGACCGCCGCGGGCTGGTCAGCCAGATCGTCGAGGCCGACACCCTCGTCGACCGTGCGATCGAACTGGCCGGGCACGTCGCGGGTCTGGCGCCGCTGGGTGTCGAACTGACCAAACGCGCATTGCAGGTCAACACCGACGCCGCGGATCTGACCGCCGCGCTCGAGTTGGAGAACCGCAACCAGGTGCTGGCCCATGCGACCGACGACGCTGCCGCGCGCCGGCAGCGGTGGGCAGGGAAGTAGGAGGACGCGTCGATGGCGTGGGATTTCTCGACCGACCCGGAATGGGCCGAACAACTGAAGTGGGTCGACGAGTTCGTGCGGTCGGAATGCGAACCGATCGACCTGATCGTCAAGGAGTCGCACGACCTCGATGATCCGGTGCGCCAGGCGTTGATCCCGCCGCTGCAGCAGATCGTGAAGGAGCGCGGTCTGTGGGCCACTCATCTCGGACCGCACCTCGGCGGACCGGGCTACGGACAGGTGAAACTGGCACTGCTGAACGAGATCCTGGGTCGCTCGGAGTGTGCGCCGATCGTATTCGGTTCGCAGGCGCCCGATTCCGGCAACAGTGAGATCCTCGCCCATTACGGCACCCCCGAGCTCAAGCAGCGCTACCTCGAACCCCTCCTCGACAACCGCATCATCTCGTGCTTCTCGATGACCGAACCGCACGGTGGGGCCGATCCGAAGGTCTTCACCACCACCGCCGAACCCGATGGCGACCACTGGGTGATCAACGGGGAGAAGTGGTACTCGTCGTTCGCGTCGAAGGCCTCGTTCATCATCGTGATGGCGATGACCGATCCGGATGCGCCGCCGTATCAGCGCTATTCGATGTTCGTCATCCCCGGCGGTACGCCCGGTGTCAACGTCGTGCGCGACGTCGGCCTGGGTTATCAGCCGCTCGGCGGTGGCGGACGCGAGGGATATGTGCGCTACGAGAACGTGCGCGTGCCCGCCGACCACATGCTGGGGCCGCGCGGGGGTGCGTTCGTGGTGGCCCAGACCCGGCTCGGCGGCGGCCGCATCCACCATGCCATGCGGACGGTCGGATTGGTGCGGCGGATCTTCGACATGATCACCGAACGCGCGGTGTCGCGGTACACGCAGGGCGGTCTGCTCTCCGACAAGCAGATGGTTCAGGAGATGGTCGCCGACTCGTGGATGGAGATCGAGGCGTTCCGGCTGCTGACCCTGCAGACCGCCTGGAAGATCGACCAGTACAACGACTACAAGGCGGTGCGCGCCGACATCTCGGCGGTCAAGGCGATGATGCAGAAGGTGCTGCACGACGTGTCGGCCCGTGCGCTGCAGATCCACGGTTCGCTCGGCACGTCGCACGAGATGCCGTTCGTGCAGTACCTCACCGAGTCGTTCGTGCTCGGGCTGGCCGATGGTCCGACCGAGGTGCACAAGGTGACGCTGGCCCGTTTGCTGCTCGCCGGCGTCGAACCCGCCCCGGACACGTTCCCGTCGGAGCACCTGCTGCGGCTCAAGGCCGCTGCCGAGGCGAAGTTCGCCGACAAGCTGGCCGGCATCCCGCGTTAGCCGAGCAGCGCGCGCGTCCGCTCCAGCAGCCGGGGCAGCACCGGCGCCATCGCCTCGAATTCCGCACGGGGAGCGGGCTTCCGGCGGTTGTGCTTGACGATGAGCGACCAGGTGGCCGTCGACTTGAAACACGCCAGCGCGGTGAACCAGGCGAGATCGGGCACCTCGTCGCCGAGCGCGCCCCGGTAGCAGTCGGCCAACTCGGCCACCGACGGTGCCAGACCTTCGTGCGGGGTGGACCGGCGGTAGGTGTGCGGATCGGCGTTGGCGAGGAACCACCCGACATCGATGCGCGGGTCGCCGACCGACCAGATCTCCCAGTCGATCACCGCGGCGATCCGCGCCCCGGTCGCCACGCAGTTGCCGAGCCGGAAGTCGCCGTGTACCACGCTCGACCGCATCGGGGCGGGCACACTGGCGCGCAGGGTGTCCCGTACGTCCTCCCAGCCGGGCGCCAGATCCTGGTCGACGGTGCGCAGCGTGGCCGACCACCGGTCGATCTCCGCTGCGGCGTCGCCCACCGGTTCACCGGTGAGTCCGAGGTCGGCCGGCGCGACCCGGTGCAGCGCGGCCAGCACCCGCGCCGCGTTCCGGAACCGTTGTGGCACAGCGGGTTCGGCAGGTGCACAGTCGTCGAACAACGGCTCGAAGGTCTCGCCGTCGATCAACGTCATCGCGAACAACGGCGGCGCGTCGGCGTCGGTCCACACCACCTCGGGCACCGGCACGTCCGTCGCCGCGAGCGCCTGGATCATCCGCGCCTGCCGCAGCACGTCCCGGTGCCCGACCGGCGCGTGTCCGGGCGGTGCCACCTTCACGACGACCGGCCGCTCACCCATCCGGGCGCGGAAGGTCAGACTCGACGCGCCGCCCGCCAGCGGCACCACCTCCGCGATCCCCCCCGATGCCAACCGCTCCCGCAGTGCGCCGAGGTCGACCTCAGCCACCCAGCCGGCCCATCTCCGCCAGGAACGACTGAGTGTGCGCAATCCGACCGGTCAGCGTCGCCGGATCACCGCTACACAGGATCGCCGCGGTCTCGGTGATGAGCGCGATGTCCTCGGTGTCGGTCTTGGCCAGGTCGAGCGTGCCCGCTCCCGGCGTGGCGACAGGGTTGGTCGGCGCCGCCGCGTTGACCGCGATCCCGTCGTCGAACAGTTCTGCGGCAAGGCTTTTCGTCAACCGGTTGAGCGCGGCCTTCGCGGTGCCGTAGACACCGAAGCCCGCGGTGCGGTCGAAGTCGGAGAACGGCGGCCCCTGCGGCAGGTCGCCGCCCACCGACGTCACGTTGAGGATCCAGCCACGGCCGCGCTCGCGCATGGCGGGAATCACCAACTGGCACAGGTGCAGTGGCGCGAGCAGATGCATCTCCAACATCAGGCGGACCCGTTTGTCAGGGAAGCCGGACAGCGGCCGCAGGAACGTCACCGCCGCGTTGTTGACGAGGATGTCCGGCGCCCCGACGGTGTCGACGGTCTCGGCGAACAGCTGGTCGCGCTCGTCGGCGTGCGACAGGTCCGCCGGGAACGCGAACGCGCTGCCGCCTGCGGCGAGTATCCGGTCACGCGTCTCGCGCAGCGACCCCTGGTACTTCGGATCCGGCTCCATGGTGCGCGCGGTCAGGACCACCGTGGCGCCCTCGGCGGCCAACCGCGTCGCGATGGCCGCACCGAGACCCCGGCTGCTGCCGGTGACCAGAGCGATCTTGCCCGCACAACGTCCCGCCACAGCCGACCTCCACCGGTAATGCGCTTCTCACGAACGAGAAGTACATTACGGGTCGAACGTCAGGTGTTGTCGGCGTTGGTGCGCGGGAATCCGCCGCCCTGCGGGAACAGCGGGAACACCACGTCGTCGAGCCGTTCGGCGTCGCCCGCGGTCCGGTTCACCGTCGCACCCCACACATTGCCGTCCGCCGACAGCGCCAGCGCCCACGCGTGACCGCGGGTGTCCTGCCGGACCACCTCGGGTTCGCCGGTCACGGCGCCGGTGTCGGGCGCCTGCCGCACCGCGACGGTCTGCTTGGTGTTGACGAGGTTGACCAGCACCGCACCGTCCAGGGCGGCGCAGCCGGCGACCCCGGGCCGGTCGGGCCACGTCCAGACCGTGGAGATCTTCGAATCCTTGGTCATCTTCTGCAGCCGGTCGCCGGTCGGGGTGCGGTCGGTGACGTACAGCGCCCCGTCGGACGGATCGATGCACATCCCGCCCCCGGACCCCATCCCGCTCATCGCGGTGGTGGTCGGCGCCTGGTTGACCGTGGTGGGCTGTTCGATCCGCAGCACCTTGCCGGCCTGCGACGCCGGATCCGCCGCCGCAGCCGGATCCCCCGCGTCGCCGGTCTGCACCAGCAGGGTCGTCGGGCTGGTGAAGATCAGGGAACCGGTGTTGCCGGTGGCGCCCTTGGGGATGCCGGTCAGGATCGGTTTGGGCACGTCGCCGTCGGCGATGCGGACCACCCGGTTGTCGGTGGGGGTGCTGACGTAGGCGTACATCAGCCGGTCCTGCTTGTACGTGGGGGACAGCACGATGTCCATCAAGCCGCCGTCACCGGACGGATCGACCGGGATCGTCGTCTTCACCTTCGGTTCGGCGCGCACCGACACCTCTTTGACCGCGCCGGTGGTGCGCTCGCCGACCAGTGCGGACTGGCTGTCCGGCAGCATGATCAACCCGCTCGTGCTCTCGAGGCACCCCTGCATCACCCCGGGCGCCGGACACTCCTTGGGGAACGGTTTGGCGGGCAGGGGAGGAGGGGGCGGGGGCGTGGACGTCGGGCCCGGGCGCAGTTCGGGTTCGGTGGTGAACGGCTGCGACTGCGCACCGTCGAAACGGGCACACGCGGGAGCGGCCAGCGCGGTGACGCACATCAGTGCTGCCACTGCGCGAAGCGGCCGGCGCGTTCTCATGCTGGCCAGATTACGGATCGCGCGACCGTACGCGCCACGGCGGTCATTTCCGACCCGCGACCAGACACAGATTCGCGTTCCCGGGGCGCAATTCACGCGATTCTGTGTCTGCTCGCCGAAACGACTTGCCCAGAAGCGCCGAGGTAAATACACGATTCCGCGGTGATCTGCACTTACCCTGGCCCACGTGACCAGTCACCCCCAGGACGCACGCACCTGGCAACGGCCCGACGATCCGGCCCGGCCGACTTCGGCAAGCCTGGTCGACCCCGAAGACGACCTGCCGTCGTCGACCTACGGCGGCGATTTCGAGACCACCGCGATCCCGCGGTACGACGCCGACAAGGGCGCACCCGCGCCGCCGCCGCCGGTGTTCAACCTCATGAACGACCCAGAGCCGCTGCCCTACGTGCAGCCGCACGCCGGTCCTCCGGTGATGCCGTACGGGGCCGAACCGTCGGAGATCGGCCACGACTTCACCGGCGAACAGGTCAAGGCGGCCCGCCGCCGCGGTACCCAGGACCTCGGTCTGATGCTGCTGCGCGTCGGGTTGGGTGTCCTGCTCATCGGCCACGGCCTGCAGAAGGCGTTCGGCTGGTGGGGCGGCCCGGGTCTGGGCGGCTTCCAGGAGTCGCTGGCCGAGGTCGGCTACCAGCACGCGAACATCCTGACCTACGTCGGCGCCGTCGCCCAGATCGGCGCGGGTCTGCTGCTGGTCCTCGGGTTGTTCACGCCGGTGGCCGCCGCGGTCGCGCTGGCCTACCTGATCAACGCGCTGCTCGCCGGAGTCGCCGGCCAGTCGGAGGCGGGATTCCCGTTCTTCCTGCCCGACGGGTTCGAGTTCCAGGTGACGCTCATCGTGATCGCCGCCGCGCTGGTCCTGACCGGACCCGGTCGCTACGGCTTCGACGCGGGCCGGGGCTGGGCGCGCAGACCGTTCGTCGGCTCGTTCGTCGCGCTGCTACTCGGGATCGGGTTGGGTGTAGCGATGTGGATCCTGCTCAACGGCGCGAACCCCTTGGCGTGACCGTCTCAACGGTACGGGTTGGGCACCCGTCCGCCGCTGGCCGCGGTCAGCGTCGGCAACGTGGCGAACGTCACGGCCGGTAACCGCATCTCGCTGCCGTCGCGGCGCTTGGCCCGCGCCCAGTTCGCCTTGCTGAACCGCAGCCCTTCGATGTCGTCCCACGCCATGGTGCGGCTGCCCCACAGGTAGCGCGCGGTGACGGTGTCGCGGTCGGCCACTGTCCGCAACCGCATGATGAACAGCACTCCCACCACGGGGATGACCAGCAGCACCGTGAACCAGCGCGGATTGGCCAGCACGATCGACATCAGCCCCAGCGTGAAGAAACCGACCGCGAGATAGGCGGTGCGCGGGATCCGGATGACGACCGGGGCCGACGGGTCAGAAGTGCTCACGCCACCGATTCTGGCACCGCCGCCGGCCGGCGTTCGCACCCGCGAGGCAATTTGACCAGTGAGCAGTGCAGAGGCTACCGTCGAGTGTCATGCAGACCCCGGAGATTTTCGTAGTACTTGGTTGGCGCGTTGATGCCGCGCTGGCCCTCTGCCGGGCATAGCCACCACATCGACGCGCCACCCTCGAACAGCGACTCCGCTGTCGGGGGTTTTTTTCTGCCCGAGAACGTGCCGATTCCACCATCCAGACAAGAGGACACCGTGAGCGCACCGACCACGCGACCACCGCACCGGCCCGCGACACCCCCCGAGACGGAGCAGGCCGTGTCGGCCGTCCAGTCGACCAGCCCGAAGACGATGCGCCCCCGCACCCTGGCGCCCGAGCAGATGACCGGCGCCCAGGCAGTCATCCGGTCGCTGGAGGAGCTCGACGTCGACACGATCTTCGGCATCCCCGGCGGCGCGGTGCTCCCGGTCTACGACCCGCTGTTCGACTCGCAGAAGCTGCGCCACGTGCTGGTCCGCCATGAGCAGGGCGCCGGACACGCCGCGAGCGGGTACGCCCACGCCACCGGCAAGGTCGGCGTGATGATGGCGACCTCCGGTCCGGGCGCGACCAACCTGGTCACCCCGCTGGCCGACGCACAGATGGACTCGATCCCCGTCGTGGCGATCACCGGGCAGGTCGGCCGCGGGCTGATCGGCACCGATGCCTTCCAGGAAGCCGACATCTCCGGCATCACGATGCCGATCACTAAGCACAACTTCCTGGTCCGCAACGGCGATGACATCCCGCGCGCGCTGGCCGAGGCGTTCCACATCGCCAAGACCGGACGGCCCGGCGCGGTGCTCGTCGACATCCCGAAGGACATCCTGCAGGGACAGTGCACGTTCAGCTGGCCGCCGCAGATCGACCTGCCCGGCTACAAGCCGAACACCAAACCGCACAACCGGCAGATCCGCGAGGCCGCCAAGCTGATCGCCGCCGCCCGCAAACCGGTCCTCTACGTCGGCGGCGGCATCATCCGCGGCGAGGCGAGCGAGCAGCTGCTCGACCTGGCCGAGCTGACCGGGATCCCCGTCGTCACCACGCTGATGGCGCGCGGCGCGTTCCCCGACAGCCATCCGCAGAACCTCGGCATGCCGGGCATGCACGGCACCGTCGCCGCGGTGGCCGCCCTGCAGCGCAGCGATCTGCTCATCGCGCTGGGCACCCGCTTCGACGACCGGGTGACCGGCAAGCTGGACTCGTTCGCCCCTGACGCCAAGGTCATCCACGCCGACATCGACCCCGCCGAGATCGGCAAGAACCGCCACGCCGACGTGCCGATCGTCGGTGACGTCAAGGCCGTGATCATCGAGCTGGTGGAGGCGCTGCGCAAGGACGGCACGATCGGCGCGTTGTCGATCGACGGCTGGTGGACCTACCTGCGCGAGGTGCAGTCCACCTACCCGCTGAGCTACGGACCGCAGAGCGACGGCAGCCTGTCGCCCGAGTACGTCATCGAACAGCTGGGCAAGCTCGCCGGCCCCGACGCGATCTACGTCGCCGGGGTGGGGCAGCATCAGATGTGGGCCGCGCAGTTCATCTCCTACGAGAAACCCAAGACGTGGCTGAACTCCGGCGGTCTGGGCACCATGGGCTACGCGGTGCCCGCCGCGATGGGCGCCAAGATGGGCCGCCCGGACACCGAGGTGTGGGCCATCGACGGTGACGGCTGCTTCCAGATGACCAACCAGGAGTTGGCGACCTGTGCGATCGAGGGCATCCCGATCAAGGTGGCGCTGATCAACAACGGCAACCTCGGCATGGTCCGGCAGTGGCAGACGCTGTTCTACGAAGAGCGGTACAGCCAAACGGATCTGGCCACCCACTCGCGCCGCATCCCCGACTTCGTCAAGCTGGCCGAGGCGCTGGGTTGTGTCGGATTGCGTTGTGAGCGTTCCGAGGACGTCGTCGAGGTGATCCGCCAGGCGCAGGCCATCAACGACCGTCCGGTGGTCATCGACTTCACCGTCGGCGCCGACGCGCAGGTGTGGCCGATGGTCGCTGCAGGCACCAGCAACGACGAGATCATGGCCGCGCGCGACATCCGGCCGCTGTTCGACGACAACGAAGAAGGGCATGCCTGATGGCGGAGAACGTCCGCACCCACACCCTGTCGGTGCTCGTCGAGGATAAACCGGGTGTGCTCGCCCGGATCGCGGCGCTGTTCTCGCGGCGCGGCTTCAACATCCAGTCCCTGGCCGTCGGCGCGACGGAACAGAAGGACATGTCGCGGATGACGATCGTCGTCAGCGCCGACGAGGCCCCGCTCGAGCAGGTCACCAAACAGCTCAACAAGCTGATCAACGTGATCAAGATCGTCGAACAGGACGAGACGAACTCGGTGGCACGCGAACTCGCGCTGATCAAGGTGCGCGCCGATGCCGCCACCCGCGGTCAGGTCATCGAGGCGGTGAACCTGTTCCGCGCGAAGGTCGTCGACGTGTCGACCGAATCGCTGACCGTCGAGGCCACCGGAACGCAAGAGAAGCTCGACGCGTTACTCCGGGTGCTCGAGCCGTACGGCATCCGTGAGATCGTGCAGTCCGGGGTGGTGTCGTTGTCGCGCGGTCCGCGTGGCATCGGCGCCGCCAAGTAGATCCCAAACCGCAAGTCAGAGAAGGAAAAACCAGTGGCAGTTGAGATGTTCTACGACGATGATGCCGACCTGTCCATCATCCAGGGACGCAAGGTCGCCGTCATCGGCTACGGCAGCCAGGGGCACGCGCACTCGCTGAGCCTGCGCGACTCCGGCGTCGAGGTGAAGGTCGGCCTCAAGGAGGGGTCGAAGTCGCGCGAGAAGGTCACCGAGCAGGGCCTCGAGGTCGGCACCCCGGCCGAGGTGACCAAGTGGGCCGACGTGATCATGCTGCTGGCTCCTGACACCGCACAGGCCGAGATCTTCACGAACGACATCGAGCCGAACCTCGAGGACGGCAACGCGCTGTTCTTCGGCCACGGCCTCAACATCCACTTCGGTTTGATCAAGCCGCCGGCCAACGTCACCATCGGCATGGTCGCCCCCAAGGGGCCGGGCCACCTGGTGCGCCGCCAGTTCGTCGACGGCAAGGGCGTGCCCTGCCTGATCGCCGTCCACCAGGACCCCAAGGGTGAGGGCCAGGCGCTCGCGCTGTCCTACGCTGCCGCGATCGGTGGCGCCCGCGCCGGCGTCATCAAGACCGACTTCAAGGAAGAGACCGAGACCGACCTGTTCGGCGAGCAGGCCGTGTTGTGCGGTGGCACCGAAGAGCTCGTCAAGGCGGGCTTCGACATCATGGTCGAGGCCGGCTACGCGCCGGAGATGGCGTACTTCGAGGTGCTGCACGAGCTCAAGCTGATCGTCGACCTGATGTACGAGGGCGGCATCGCCCGGATGAACTACTCGGTGTCCGACACCGCGGAGTTCGGTGGCTACCTGTCGGGTCCGCGCGTCATCGACGCCGACACCAAGGAGCGGATGCGCGCCATCCTCAAGGACATCCAGGACGGCACGTTCGTCAAGCGCCTGGTCGCCAACGTCGAGGGCGGTAACAAGGAGCTCGAGGGGCTGCGCAAGCAGAACGCCGAGCACCCGATCGAGGTCACCGGCAAGAAGCTGCGCGACCTGATGAGCTGGGTCGACCGGCCGATCACCGAAACCGCTTAACTCTCTTCGATTTCGGTGTAGTTGGTTGCGGTGAGCGCAACCAACTACACCGAATTCGCGTTTCAGGGGGCGAGGCTCGGCATCTCCTTGATGCCGAACTCACGGCGCAGCACCGTGCGCGCGGCGTAGTAGCCGGCCATCCCGTGCACCCCGGTGCCGGGCGGGGTGGCCGACGAACACAGGTAGGCCTTCGGAATCGGCGTCGTCCACGGATTGAGCCGCAGCGTCGGGCCGACCATCGCCCCGAACAGCGTCGCCCCGCCGACGATGATGTCGCCGCCGACGTAATTGGCGTTGTGCCCACTCATCTGGGCGGCGGGGACGCAGCGGGCCGCGACGACCAGATCGCGGAAACCCGGGGCGGCGCGCTCGAACATCGCGGTGATCGTCTCGGTGAGATCGGCCTGCGAGCCCGACGGGACATGCGCGTACGTCCACAGCGGCCTGCGGGCTTGCGCGTCGATGCGCGACGGATCCACCAGGTGCGGCAGCGACGCCAGCGTCATCGGCCACTCGGCGTGCCGTCCCGCCGCGACCTCCTTCTCGGCCAGCGCCATCTGGGCCCGGCTGCCGCCCATGTGGACGGTGGCCGCGTCGCGTAGCCGCGCGTCGCGCCACGGGATCTCCCCGGAGAGCACGAAGTCGACCTTGCACACCCCGGGCCCGTACCGGTAGTGACGCAGCGCCTTTGCGTAGCGCGGCGGGACCGCATCGCCGTAGATCGACAGCAGTGCGGTCGGCGCGGTGTCGTAAATGGTGACCCCGTCCGGCGGGGTGGTGACCGGTTCGCCGAGAACCAGTTCGCCGCCGTGCGCCTCGAGATCGGCGATCAGCGCGTCGGCGATGCGCTGGGTGCCGCCGACCGGCACGGGCCAGCCCGCGGTGTGGGCGACCGTGCCCAGCATGAGACCCGCCCCGCTGTTCACCGGCGAAGGAACCCGGTGAATGGCGTGCGCGCCGACCCCGGTGAACAGCGCCCTGGCGTCCTCCCCGCGCAGCGCCCCCCACACCGGGCTGCCGTGGGCCAGCACCCGCAGCCCGGTGCGCACCGTCGTCGGCAGATCCGGCGGCAGCGACCGCTTGTCGCCGAGGAAGAAGCCGAGCACCCCGTCGACATGCTCGACGAGCGGACTGAACAACCGGCGCCACGAGTCGCCGTCGTCGAGTTCGGCGCAGGTCCGCTCCAGGGACCGGTACGCGACGGCGGCGGGCCGACCCGGCAACGGGTTGGCGTAGGACACCTCCGGGGCGATCAACTCCACCCCGCGTGCGGCCAGATCGAAGGCCGCGAAGAACGGTGACGCCACCCCGAGCGGGTGCACCGCCGAACACACGTCGTGCCGGATGCCGGGGTAGTCGGGGTCGGTGGCCGTGCGCGCTCCGCCACCGGCGGTGGGCTGGCCCTCGATGACGCGCACCCGCAACCCGGCACGCGCACAGATGACCGCGGCGGCCAGCCCGTTCGGACCACTGCCGACGACGGTGATGTCCACTTTGTCGATGACCTCCCGCGTCGGCGCAATTGCCCGTATCCTGCCCGAGGCTCCGAAACTAGCGACCTTTAGGCTGACCGGGTGAGTCTTCCTGTTGTACTGATAGCCGACAAGCTCGCGGAGAGCACCGTCGCCGCCCTCGGTGACCAGGTCGAGGTGCGCTGGGTGGACGGTCCGGATCGCGAGAAACTGCTCGCCGCCGTCCCCGAGGCCGAAGCCCTGCTGGTCCGCTCGGCGACCACCGTCGACGCCGAGGTGTTGGCCGCCGCCCCCAAACTCAAGATCGTTGCCCGCGCGGGCGTCGGGCTCGACAACGTCGACGTCGACGCCGCCACCGCACGCGGTGTGCTCGTCGTCAACGCGCCGACGTCGAACATCCACAGCGCCGCCGAACACGCGATCGCCCTGCTGCTTTCGGCCGCACGTCAGGTGCCGGCCGCCGACGCGACGCTGCGCGAGAAGACCTGGAAGCGGTCGTCGTTCTCGGGCACCGAGATCTTCGGCAAGACCGTCGGCGTCGTCGGGCTGGGCCGCATCGGCCAGCTGGTGGCCGCGCGACTGGCCGCGTTCGGCACCCACGTGGTGGCCTACGACCCCTACGTCTCGCACGCGCGCGCCGCGCAGCTGGGCATCGAACTGCTCACCCTCGACGAGCTGCTGGAGCGCGCCGACTTCATCTCGGTGCATCTGCCCAAGACGCCGGAGACCGCGGGGCTGATCGGCCGCGAGGCGCTGGCCAAGACCAAACCCGGCGTGATCATCGTCAACGCGGCGCGCGGCGGCCTGATCGACGAGCAGGCGCTGGCCGACGCCGTCAGCAGCGGGCACGTCCGCGCCGCGGGCCTCGACGTGTTCTCCACCGAACCGTGCACCGACAGCCCGCTGTTCGAGCTGCCGCAGGTCGTCGTCACCCCTCATCTGGGGGCGTCGACCGCCGAGGCCCAGGACCGTGCGGGCACCGACGTCGCGGCGAGCGTGCGCTTGGCGCTGGCCGGAGAGTTCGTCCCCGACGCGGTCAACGTCGGCGGCGGTGCCGTCGGCGAGGAGGTGGCGCCGTGGCTGGATCTGGTCCGCAAGCTCGGGCTGCTCGCCGGCACGCTGGCCACCGAGCCGACGACCACGCTGTCGGTGCGGGTCTGTGGTGAGCTCGCCTCCGAAGAGGTCGAGGTGCTGCGGCTCTCGGCGCTGCGCGGGCTGTTCTCCACGGTGACCGATCAGCAGGTGACGTTCGTCAACGCGCCCGCACTGGCCGCCGAGCGCGGAGTGCAGGCCGAGATCACGACCGCGTCGGAGAGCCCCAACCACCGCAGTGTCGTCGACGTGCGGGCGGTCGGCTCCGACGGTTCGGTGACCAACGTGGCGGGCACCCTGACCGGACCGCAGCAGGTCCAGAAGGTCGTCCAGATCAACGGCCGCAACTTCGATCTGCGCGCCGAGGGCGTGAACCTGATCGTCAACTACATCGATCAGCCCGGTGCGCTCGGCAAGATCGGCACGCTGCTCGGCGGTGCGGACGTCAACATCCACGCCGCGCAGCTCAGCGAGGACGCCGAGGGTCCCGGTGCCACGATCCTGCTGCGCCTCGATCGTGACGTTCCCGCCGACGTGCGGACCGCGATCGCCGAGGCGGTCGACGCCAAGAGACTGGAAGTGGTGGATCTGTCGTGACATCGATGAAACTGGCCATCGTCGCGGGTGACGGTATCGGACCCGAGGTGATCGGCGAGGCCGTCAAGGTGCTCGACGCGGTGCTGCCCGACGTCGAGAAGACGAGTTACGACCTCGGCGCCCGGCGCTACCACGCGACCGGCGAGATCCTGCCCGATTCGGTGCTCGAGGAGCTCAAATCCCACGATGCGATCCTGTTGGGCGCCATCGGTGATCCGTCGGTGCCCAGCGGGGTGCTCGAACGGGGTCTGCTGCTGCGCACCCGGTTCGCGCTGGACCACCACATCAACCTGCGGCCGGCCAAGCTCTATCCCGGCGTCACCGGTCCGCTGGCCGGTAACCCCGAGATCGACTTCGTCGTGGTGCGCGAGGGTACCGAGGGGCCCTACACCGGCACCGGCGGCGCGATCCGCGTCGGCACCCCCAACGAGGTGGCCACCGAGGTCAGCCTGAACACCGCGTTCGGCGTGCGCCGGGTGGTCGAGGACGCGTTCCGCCGCGCCCAGCAGCGCCGCAAGCACCTGACCCTGGTGCACAAGAACAACGTGCTGACCTTCGCCGGCGCGCTGTGGTGGCGCACCGTGCAGGAAGTGGCCGAGCAGTACCCCGACGTCGAGATCGCCTACCAGCACGTCGATGCCGCGATGATCCACATCGTCACCGATCCGGGCCGGTTCGACGTCATCGTCACCGACAACCTGTTCGGCGACATCGTCACCGACCTGGCCGCCGCGGTGTGCGGCGGGATCGGGCTGGCCGCCAGCGGCAACATCGACGCCACGCGCACCAACCCGTCGATGTTCGAACCGGTGCACGGCAGCGCCCCGGACATCGCCGGGCAGGGCATCGCGGATCCGACCGCGGCGATCATGTCGGTGGCCCTGCTGCTGGCCCACGTCGGCGAGACCGACGCCGCCGCCCGCGTCGACAAGGCGGTGGAGGCGCACCTGGCCGGCCGCGGCGACGAGAAGCTCGGCACCACCGCCGTCGGTGACCGGATCGTCGGTCTGCTGTAGGTGACGACGCCGGCGCGGCAGTGCTGGCTGTTCGCGATCGGCTCCGCGCTGTTCGCGCTGGCCACCGTGCCCGGCTTCGCCGCCGTGGCCGGGGCCGGCGCGGCCAACGCGTTGTGCTTCGCCGGATCGTTCTTCTTCACCACTGCCGCGTGGCTTCAGCTCACCGGCGCCCGCGCCGGGACGCGTCTCGAATACGGTTCGGCGGCAACACAGTTCATGGGCACGCTGCTGTTCAACGTGAGTACCGGGGCGGCGGTGTGGGCGCATGCGGTCAGTGCGGAGCGTCATCTGGTGTGGGCGCCCGACGCGACGGGTTCGGCGGCGTTCCTGGTCAGCGGCGCGCTCGGGATCGCAGCGGTGACGGCGACCGCGCGTTCGCGGGTGTGGCAGGCCCAGTGGGTCAACATGATCGGGTGTGTGGCGTTCGGGGTGTCGGCGGTGGGCGCGTTCGTCACCGGGTCCGGTGTCACCGCGGACGCGCTGCTCGCCAACAGCGGAACGTTCGTCGGGGCGCTGTGTTTTCTGGCCGCCGCGCTGATGGTGCTTCCGCCTAGGACGGCAGCAACCCCGCACGGTCGATCGCCACGCGGCCCTCTTTGAGCACCAACAGGATGTTGTCGGGCTCGCCGACCGCGTCGATGTCGGCCAGTGGATCGCCCCGCACAATCACCAGGTCGGCGAGTTTGCCCGCCGCCACCGTGCCCAATTCGTCTGCCAGACCGCACAATTCGGCCGATGTCGAAGTGCCCGCGACGATCGCCTGCATCGGGGTGAGGCCGCCGAAGCGCACCAGCAGTCCGAGTTCCTTCAGGTTCGTGCCGTGGGCGGGGCTCAGCCCGGCGTCGGTGCCGACGGCGATCTTCACGCCCGCGGCGACCGAGGCACCGATCGACTCGTGAGCGACGGTGTGCCAGTGGGCGCTCTTGGCCTGACCGGCGGGGGACGAGGTCACGTCGGCCATGGTCTCCAGCAGGGTGGGAACGAGGAAGATGCCGTCGTCGACCATCTTCTGACGCAGTGCGTCGTCGAGTTGGTAGCCGTGTTCGACGCTGGTGACGCCCGCCTCGACGGCCGCCTGGATGCCGGCGTACCCGATCGCGTGCGCGGCGACGCGTTTGTGGCCGTAGGCCCCGGCCTCCTCGACCACCGCGGCGATGAGTTCCCGGCGCATGCCCAGCCATTCGGGTTGGTCGCTGGGGGAGGAGACCCCACCGCTGGTGGCCACCTTGATGACGTCGGCGCCCGCTGCGATGAGTTCGCGGGTGCGCCTGCGGGCTTCGTCGACGGTGTCGACCAGCGAGCCCCCGATCAGCGGCGTCAGGTCGATGCCGGACGGGAGATGGAAGTCGGCGTGCCCGCAGGTCTGGCTCATCATGTTGATCGCCACCAGCAACCGGGGGCCCTCGATCAGGCCGTGGGCGACGGCGTTGCGGACCCCGGCGTCGATTCCCATCAGGTCGCGGGCGGTGGTCACGCCGTTGTGCAGCGTGACGCGTAACCGGTCGATCAACTGGAAGTACTGGTACGACGGGGGATTGAGCGCCCGGTCGAGCGGCGGCGCCCCCGCGCCGGGCAGGCTGAAGTGCACATGGCAGTCGAAGAACCCGGGGCAGATCGTGTTGCCGCCGAGGTCGATTCGGGTCGCCTCAACCGAAGGCGCCCCGGACGCGGTTCCCGCCCATTGGATGCGGCCGTCGGCGACGAGCACCGCGGCGTCGGGCAGCGGTGCCGCGCCCGTGCCGTCGATGAGCGTGGCGTTGTGCAGCAGCAGGGGTTCCACGCCGACAACCTAACGCACGGCGTGCACCGCTTCGACGGTGTAGAGGTGCGGGTCGAATCCGATCGCGAGTGCGGCGGCCCGGCCCATGTGTTCGCGCGCCACCGGGTCGGCGAGCATGCGCTGGTAGGCCTCCGGGCTGTCCCACTGCGCGTAATTGACCACCCTGGTCCGGTCGGCGCTGAGGTGGAGGTTGGCCGTGCGGAACCCGTCCTGGTGTCGCATGACCTCCTCGGTGGCCTGGTCGAGCAGCTCGACCAGCGCGGTGGCGTTGGCGGGTTCGACGGTGAAGACGTTGATCAGGGTCGCGTAGGGACTGTGCGCGTCGATGCGGGTCATCTGTTCCTCCCGGTATGTCAGGTTCCTGACAATCTAGCAGGAATGTAAGGTTCCTGTCATGGGTGTGGCCGAAACCGAGTTGATGGTCGGATATCTGGTCAAGCGGGTGCAGCAGGCGCTGCGGCGGCGGTGCGATGCGGCCCTGCGGCCGACCGGGTTGTCGATGGCCCAGTACTCGGTGCTGCGGGCGCTCGCCGACCATCCCGACGCGTCGGCCTCGGAGCTGGCGCGGCTGTGCTTCGTGACGCGGCAGTCCCTGCGTGATGTGCTGACGGGCCTGCGGTCGGCGGGTCTCGTCGACGAGGCCGGGGGCCGCGACGGCGGTCGTGCCCAGCCCCTCAACGTCACCCCACAGGGGCGGCGGCGGTTGGCCGCCGCCCACACCGCGGTGGCGGGCGTCGAGGCCGCGATGCTGAGCGGCGTCTCGGACACCGCGCGGCGTCAGCTCACCCGCGCGCTGTCGGAGTGTGCGGTCAATCTCGAGCAGGCCTGACCGCGGCCTCCGGTGTGACCGGAACGAGCGGCAGTGCGAGCAGCGGCAGCACCGCGAGCAAGCCGAATGCCAACGGATATCCGAAGATCCCGATCAGCCCGCCGAACACCGGCGCGGACGCGGCCGAGGCCAGATGCTGGCTGGTGTTCTGCGTGCCAAGGGCGCGGCCACTCCAGAACGGCCCGGCGATCTCGGCGATCGCGGTGAACGCCAACCCGTTGTCCGACACGGTGATCACCGAGGCGGCGACCATCAGCGCGACGCTGACCGGGGAACCCAGCGCATCGGTGACGGCGACGAGTGCCATCACGCCGGCCGCCGCCCAGGCGATCCAGCGGATCGGGCGCAACCGGTCGCCGACCCGGTCGGACAGGTAGCCCGCGCCGACCCGGCCACCGGCGCCGAGGATCTGGGCCACCGTCACGAGTGCGCCGGCCGACGCCGCCGACCACCCGCGCTCGGACATCAGCCACACCAACGTGAACGTCCACACCACCGCCTGGGGGATGACCAACAGCACCGAGACGGCGTGGATGCGCCACAGCACCGCCCCGCCGCGGTACGGGTTGGCCAGCACCTCGGCGGCGGCTTCGGCGCGTGGGGGTCGCGGTGGGTCGAGCACGCCCACCAGGCACAGCACCGCCGCCGCCGCGCACACGATCGCCGGGAACAGCAGGGCGGTCGCGACGCCGTGACTCTGCGCCAAGCGGGGGATCACCAGCGCGCCGAGGCCGACGCCGAGCGGCACCGACGCCTGCCGGATGCCCATCACCAGACCCCGCTGATGTGGCGGGAACCACCCGACCACCAGGCGGCCACTGGCGGAATTGCTCCCGGCCGCGGCCATCCCGCCGAGGAACAGCAACGCGCCAACGGCCGGAAGCGAATCCACCGCGGCCGCGCCGAATGCCGCGGCCGCGGTGAGCGCCGAGCCGGCGGTCAGCACGAAGCGTTCACCGCTGCGGTCGACGACCCAACCCCACGCGATCAGGGTGACCACCATGCCGAAACTCGGCATCGACGACATCAAGCCCGCGACGGCGAGGTCGAGGCCGCGTTCGGTGTGCAGCGTGGGGATCAGGAACGCCGCACCGTAGATGAAGACGTTGGCGCACATCGTCGCCCCGACACCCAGCGCGAGCATCGACCAACGGCGTGCCGTCCCGAGCGCCGGTGTGGTCATACGCCCATGGTGACACGGGCATCCCAGATGTTTGAACTCTCGTCCCACATTATGGACGTCGTCGTGACGACCCGTACGGTGTCGGGCGTGATCTGGAGATCTGTCGGCGCGGTGGCGCTGCTGGTATGTGGCCTCGCCGTGGCGGCGCCGTCGGCCCCCGCGTCGGCGGCCACCCCGGAGTGGTCGGGGCTCGACGCACGGGCGTACACCGGGGAGATCCCGGCGCCCGGCACGCTGATCCGCGAGGTGCCGCTGGCGCCGGAACTGTCGGTACTCGGGGCGGGTGCGGCCTACCGCATCCTCTACGCGACCCGCGACCAGCACGACGCGCCCGCAGTCAGCACCGCGGCGGTCTTCCTGCCGCACGGCACGCCGCCGGCAGGGGGCTGGCCGACCGTCGCGTGGGCGCACGGCACGGTCGGTCTCGGCGACGACTGCACCCCCTCGGCGCTGCCGCGTTCGGACCGCGACGACGAGTACCTCACGCACTGGCTCGATCAGGGGTACGCCGTCGTGGCCACCGACTACACGGGGCTGGGGACCCCCGGGCTGATGAGCTACCTCAACAGCCGGTCCACCGCCCGCGCCGTCGTCGACTCCGTGGTGGCCGCGCACGGCTTCGGGCTGCCGCTGTCGCCGAAGTGGGCGATCGTCGGGCAGTCCCAGGGCGGGGCCGCGGCGGTCAGCAGCGCCCGCTGGGCCACCGAGTTCAGTGCAGGCAGCGAACTGGACTACCGCGGCGTGGTGGCCACCGGTACCCCGGCCAACATCGAACAGGTCGCCACACGTGCGGCGCCCGATATGGCGCTGCCGCCCGAACTCGGCCCGGCCGCCAACAGCTACGCCGCCTACATCCTGGCGGCGTTCCGCGAGGCCCGGCCCGACCTCGACGTCGACAGCGTGCTGAGCCCGCAGGGCCTGCGTGCCGCCGAACTCGCCGAGACGCTGTGCAAACCCGCACTCGACGAGGCGCTCGCCGGACAGAACCCGGCGCAGTTCTTCTCCGCGCCGCTGGCGTCCCTGCCGGATGCGGCCGAGGCGCTCGACGCCTACATGGGCACCCCGGTCAGCGGTTACGACCGCCCGATCTTCCTCGGCGTCGGGCTGCTCGACCGCGACGTGCCGCCGAATTCGACGCTGACCCTCAACGATCAGCTGACCGCCAACGGCGAGGACGTGACGCTGCGGGTCTATCCCGACGAGGACCACAGCGGGACGGTGCTGGCGTCGCTGCCGGACTCCACCCCGTTCCTGCGGGCGGCGCTTGCCGGGGGCCCGGACGCCTGACACTAGGCTGGCGGCATGCGTCTCGGTCGAATCGCCAGCCCCGACGGGGTCGCCTTCGTCAGCGTCGAGGGGGCCCCGGACGATCCCGCCACGGTGGTGCGGGAGATCGCCGAACACCCCTTCGGCACCCCCACGTTCACCGGCCGGTCGTGGCCGCTGGCCGATGTGCGGCTGCTCGCGCCGATCCTGGCCAGCAAGGTCGTCTGCATCGGGAAGAACTACGCCGCCCACATCGAGGAGATGGGCGGCGGCCACTTCCCGGATCCGGTGATCTTCCTCAAACCGAACACCGCGATCGTCGGGCCCAACATCCCGATCCAGTTGCCCGCCAACGCCAACCCGGTGCACTTCGAGGGTGAGCTGGCGGTGGTGATCGGGCGGCCGTGCAAGGACGTGCCCGCCGCCAGGGCGGCCGAGAACATCCTCGGGTACACGATCGCCAACGACGTGTCGGCCCGTGATCAACAGAAGCAGGACGGCCAGTGGACCCGCGCCAAGGGCCACGACACCTTCTGTCCGGTGGGTCCGTGGATCGTCACCGACGTCGACCCGTCGGATCTCGAACTGCGCACCGAGGTCAACGGGGAGGTGCGGCAACGCAGTCGGACCTCGTTGATGATGCACGACATCGGTGCGATCGTGGAGTGGATCTCGGCGGTGATGACCCTGCTGCCCGGCGACCTCATCCTCACCGGGACTCCGGAAGGGGTGGCCCCGATCGACGACGGCGACACCGTGTCGGTCACCGTCGAGAACATCGGCACCCTCACCAATCCCGTTGTGCGAAAAGGAAAGTGATGACCGCCCCACCCGTTCGTGTCCGATTCTGTCCGTCGCCCACCGGGACACCGCACGTCGGCCTGGTCCGCACCGCGCTGTTCAACTGGGCCTACGCGCGGCACACCGGCGGCACGTTCGTGTTCCGCATCGAGGACACCGATTCCGCGCGCGACAGCGAGGAGAGCTATCAGGCCATCCTCGACGCGCTGAGCTGGCTGGGGCTGGACTACGACGAGGGCCCCGGCGTCGGCGGACCCTATGAGCCCTACCGGCAGTCGCAGCGCCGCGACATCTACCGCGACGTGATCGACCGGCTGGTCGCCGCGGGCGAGGCCTACGAGGCGTATTCGACGGCCGAGGAGGTCGAGGCCCGCCACGTCGCCGCCGGCCGCAACCCGAAGCTCGGTTACGACAACTACGACCGCGACCTCACCGAGGAGCAGCGCGCCGCCTACCGCGAAGAGGGCCGCAATCCGGTGATCCGGCTGCGGATGCCCGACCGCGACATCACCTGGCGCGATCTGGTGCGCGGTGAGACCACCTTCGGCGCCGGGACGATCCCCGACTTCGCGCTCACCCGCGGCAACGGCGAACCGCTCTACACCTTGGTCAATCCCGTCGACGACGCGTTGATGAAGATCACCCACGTACTGCGCGGGGAGGATCTGCTGCCGTCCACGCCGCGCCAGATCGCGTTGTACGAGGCGCTGATCCGCATCGGGGTGGCCGAGGCGGTGCCGGAGTTCGCGCACCTGCCCAGCGTGCTGGGAGACGGCAACAAGAAGCTCTCCAAACGCGATCCGCAGTCGAACCTGTTCCTGCACCGCGACCGCGGGTTCATCCCGGAGGGGTTGCTCAACTACCTGGCGCTGCTGGGCTGGGGCATCGCCGAGGACCGCGACGTGTTCAGCCTCGACGAGATGGTGGCCGCGTTCGACGTCGCCGACGTGAACTCCAATCCCGCGCGTTTCGACCAGAAGAAGGCCGACGCGCTCAACGCCGAACACATCCGGATGCTCGGCGAGGACGACTTCATCGCCCGTCTGAAGGCCTACCTCGCCGCCCACGGCCACGACACCGGCCTCGACGATGCGCAGTTCGCCGAGGCGGCGCGGTTGGTGCAGACCCGGATCGTGGTGCTCGGCGACGCGTGGGGGCTGTTGAAGTTCTTCGACGACAACGCGTTCGCCCTCGACGAGAAGGCCGCCGCCAAGGAACTCAAGTCCGGTGCGGTGCCGGTGCTCGACGCCGCGCTGGCGGGGCTGGAGGGCCTCGGGGAATGGACCACCGCGGCGATCGAGGAGGCGCTGAAGAAGGCGCTGCTCGACGGTCTCGAACTCAAACCCCGCAAGGCGTTCGGTCCGATCCGGGTGGCCGCCACCGGCGCCTCGGTCAGCCCGCCGCTGTTCGAGTCCCTCGAACTGCTCGGCCGCGATCGCAGCCTGGCACGGTTGCGGGCCGGCCGGGACCATGCCGCGGCTTCTGGAGACGCTGGGGCGGAGGGTTCCGGGGGCGCCTGAGGGGGAGCGTGGCGAAAGCACCCCGAAATCTTTGGTAGTGTGCACGTCGGCGCCGGAACGACGCGCGGGGGCGATCCTCACCGCGCGGAAGCTTCGGAAATGCCCGTGACCAGCGGTTATGGGCTGCCAATGGGGTATGGTGTAATTGGCAACACAGCTGATTCTGGTTCAGCCATTCTAGGTTCGAGTCCTGGTACCCCAGCTGCGTAGCGATTAGGTCGGTGATGTCGTCCTGAGCTATGCTGACCAACCGGAAGTTCTAGCCCCCGTCGTCTAGCGGCCTAGGACGCCGCCCTCTCACGGCGGTAGCGTGGGTTCGAATCCCATCGGGGGTACAAGATCACGGCGCCCGGCTCTTCGGAGTCGGGCGCCGTTTTTTCAACCGCGTGCGACGAGATCTACGTCACGGTGATCTCGGTCTCGCGGGCGTCTACAGGCGCCGGGCGAGCGCGTCGGCCGCGGCCAGTAGATCCGCCGCCCAGCGGGCGCCGGGCCTGCGGCCCATCCGGTCGATCGGCCCCGACACCGAGATCGCGGCCACCACCGCGCCTCTGCCGTCGCGCACCGGCGCCGAGACGCTGGCGACTCCCGGCTCCCGTTCTGCCGCGCTCTGCGCCCAGCCGCGCCTGCGCACCTCCGCCAGCGTGCGTTCGGTGAACATGGCCTCGGGTAGCACGGCCTGCTGGGTGGCGGCGTCGGCGAAGGCGAGCAGCACCTTGGCTCCGGAGCCTGCGGTCATCGGCAGCCGGGTGCCGACCGGCACCGTATCCCGCAGTCCCGCCGGGGGTTCCAGCGCCGCGACACAGATCCGTGCGGTGCCCTCGCGGCGGTACAGCTGCACACTCTCCCCGGTGATCTCACGCAGCCGCGGCAGTACCACCGCACCGGCGGCCAACAGCGGATCGTTGACCTGACCCGCGAGCTCGGTCAGCGCGGGGCCCAGCCGCCACCGGCCGTCGGCGTCGCGGGCGAGCAGGCGGTGAGTCTCCAGGCCCGCGGCGAGCCGGTGCGCAGTCGCCCTGGGCAGCCCTGTGCGCTCGCAGAGTTCGGCGAGCGCGCACGGCGACTCCGCGATCGTGTGCAATACGCCCACGGCTTTGTCCAACACGCCGATGCCGCTATCCTGTCTCACAGGGAGATACTAACGTCCCGCAATGTGAGAATGCCAGCGCAACGTCGCAGGCCGCGTATCGAGAATCGAGAAGGTAATGGCACAGCCCGCCACACCGCGCACCCTGGCCGAGAAGGTGTGGGCCGACCATGTGGTCGCGCTCGGCACCGGGGAGGGCGCCGCGCGCGAACCCGATCTGATCTACATCGACCTGCACCTCGTGCACGAGGTGACCAGTCCGCAGGCGTTCGACGGCCTGCGCCTGGCGAATCGGCCGGTGCGCCGTCCGGATCTCACGATCGCCACCGAGGACCACAACGTGCCCACCGTCGACATCGACAAGCCGATCGCCGACCCGGTGTCGCGCACCCAGGTGGAGACGTTGCGGCGCAACTGCGAAGAATTCGGTATCCGCCTGCACCCCATGGGCGACGCCGAACAGGGCATCGTGCACATCATCGGGCCGCAGCTGGGGCTGACCCAGCCCGGGATGACCGTCGTGTGCGGTGACAGCCACACCTCCACCCACGGCGCGTTCGGCGCGATCGCCATGGGAATCGGCACCTCCGAGGTCGAACATGTGCTGGCGACGCAGACGCTGGCGCTCAAGCCGTTCAAGACCATGGCGGTCAACGTCGACGGCGAACTGCCGCCCGGGGTGAGCGCCAAGGACATCATCCTGGCCGTCATCGCCAAGATCGGCACCGGCGGGGGACAGGGACACGTCATCGAATACCGCGGCAGCGCCATCGAATCGCTGTCGATGGAGGGTCGGATGACGATTTGCAACATGAGCATCGAGGCCGGTGCGCGGGCGGGCATGGTGGCCCCCGACGACACCACGTTCGAATTCCTGCGCGGCCGCCCGCACGCACCGACCGGTGCCGACTGGGATGCCGCCGTCGAGGCCTGGCGGCAGCTGCGGACCGATCCGGGTGCCGAATTCGACACCGAGGTCTACATCGACGCCTCGGAGCTGAGCCCGTTCGTCACCTGGGGCACCAACCCGGGCCAGGGTGTGCCGCTGTCGGCCTCGGTGCCCGACCCCGAGATGATCCTCGACGAGGGCGAGCGCCAGGCGGCCGAAAAGGCGTTGACCTACATGGGCCTTGAGGCGGGTACCCCGATGCGCGACGTCGCCGTCGACACCGTGTTCGTCGGCTCCTGCACCAACGGCCGCATCGAGGATCTGCGGGTCGTCGCCGACGTCCTGCGCGGCCGCAGCGTGGCCGAGGGTGTGCGGATGCTCGTGGTGCCCGGCTCCATGCGGGTGCGCGCACAGGCCGAATCCGAAGGGCTCGACCGGATCTTCCTCGACGCCGGCGCCGAGTGGCGGCAGGCGGGCTGCTCGATGTGTCTGGGCATGAACCCCGATCAGCTCTCCCCGGGGCAGCGCTGCGCCTCGACGTCGAACCGCAATTTCGAGGGGCGCCAGGGCAAAGGCGGGCGCACACACCTCGTCTCGCCGGCCGTCGCGGCCGCCACCGCCGTCCGCGGCACCCTGTCCTCACCCGCGGACCTGTCCGCCGTCCCCGCCCGCTAAGGAGTACTTGCGATGGAAGCCTTTCGCACCCACACCGGGATCGGCGTGCCCCTGCGCCGCTCCAACGTCGACACCGACCAGATCATCCCCGCGGTGTATCTGAAGCGGGTCACTAGAACAGGTTTCGAGGACGGGCTGTTCGCCGCCTGGCGCAACGACCCCTCGTTCGTGCTCAACCTCCCGCCGTTCGACAAGGGCTCGGTTCTGGTGGCGGGACCGGATTTCGGCACCGGATCGTCACGCGAGCACGCGGTCTGGGCGCTGATGGACTTCGGGTTCCGTGTCGTCATCTCGTCCCGATTCGCCGACATCTTCCGCGGCAATGCGGGCAAGGCCGGGCTGCTGGCCGCCGAAGTGACGCAAAATGATGTCGAACTTTTGTGGAAGCTGATCGAGCAGAGTCCCGGGCTGGAAATCACTGTCAATCTTCAAGATCGGAACATCGTCGCGGGAACGGTCGTGGTGCCGTTCACTATTGACGACTACACCGCATGGCGACTGCTCGAAGGACTCGACGACATAGGCCTTACGCTGCGGAAACAGGATCAGATCGCGGATTTCGAGCAGCACCGGCCGAGCTGGAAACCCCGCACTCTGCCGGCCTGAGCCGGGGCGGTAGACCGCCCGAAATCGCCGCCCGGACACCCGTTCTTGGACCTCCCGACAGGACGTCAAGGGGGCCAACCGGATTGCCGAAACATTAGCCAGGAGCCGCCGAAACTGCGCGTGGCTCTTGGAAATCAGTGGTCTGTGGGTTTACCGTGTCCACTAGTCGGTCCAAGAGGGACCACTGGGTCTCGGAGGTTTTGCATGAACAAAGCGGAGCTTATCGACGCACTGACAACCAAAATGGGCACTGATCGCCGGCAGGCCACCGCCGCCGTCGAGAACGTCGTGGACACCATCGTGCGTGCGGTACACAAGGGCGACAGCGTGACCATCACCGGTTTCGGCGTCTTCGAACAGCGTCGGCGTGCGGCGCGCGTCGCTCGCAACCCGCGCACGGGTGAGACGGTGAAGGTGAAGCCGACCTCGGTGCCTGCGTTCCGTCCCGGCGCGCAATTCAAGGCGATCGTCTCTGGCACACAGAAGCTCGCGGCCGAAGGCCCCGCCGTCAAGCGCGGTGTCGCGGCTGCACCGGCCAAGCGTGCCGCCAAGAAGGCCCCCGCCAAGAAGACCGCGGCGAAGAAGACGGCTGCCGCCAAGAAGACGGCGCCGGCGAAGAAGTCGACCGCCGCCGCGAAGAAGACCGCGCCGGCCAAGAAGTCGACCGCGGCCAAGAAGACGACGACGGCTGCCGCCAAGAAGTCGGCGCCGGCGAAGAAGTCGACCGCGGCGGCGAAGAAGACGGCCCCGGCCAAGAAGACCGCGACCAAGGCCCCGGCCAAGAAGGCCGCGACCAAGGCGCCCGCCAAGAAGGCCTCGGCCGCCAAGAAGACGGCCACCAAGGCTCCGGCACGCAAGGCGCCGGCCAAGAAGGGCCGCAAGTAATCCCCTGCTGAACGAGGAACCGCCGCGGATCCCCACGATCCGCGGCGGTTTCGTCGTTTCAGTCGGTCGCCAGGGGGCTACCCATGTGATCGGCGGCGATCATCCGGCCCTCCGACAGCGACAGCACCCAGGTGCTGCCCTTGCGGTTGCGCGACTTGTCCGGCCGCACCCCGTCGCGGTCGCACCACCACTGGATCAGATCCGGAATCACCTTGCCCTGTGAGCAGATCACCGGGGTGTGGCCCGCGGCGGCAGCCTTCGCCGCGATCTCGAGCACCCGCCGACGGGCCGGCTTCTTGTCCTCGGAGTAGGCCTCCTCGGTCAGCGTCGGCTCCGAATGGATCAGCTCGTCGAGTTCCTGGGCCAGCGGTTCGATCGTCTGCTCACAGCGCGTCCGGTCCGCCGCGTAGAGCTGATCGGCCCCGAACGCGAGCAGTTGGCCGACCAACGACTCCGCCTGTGCGCGACCGTGCTTGTCCAGCGGCCGTTTCCGGTCGTCGCCGCGGTAACGCGACTTGCTGCCCGCGGTTGCGTGCCGCACCACGAGGACGGTCTGGGTGTCGGCGGGCGCCTTCGCGAACCGGCGCAGCACCTTGCGGTCGTGCGGGTACGCCACCCGGGCGATGGCCTCGCGCACGGGCAGCCACACCAGCTCGTCGACTTCCTCGTTGGGGGAGAAGGACCCCTCCACCGCCCGCCCGGCCCAGTAGCGGACCTTCTTGACACCCTGCTCGACCGGGTAACTGACCGACGCCAGCCGGCGGCCAAGGACACAGTGGAAGCCGGTCTCCTCGCGGACCTCCCGCACCGCGGTGACCGGTTCGGTCTCCCCGGGGTCGACCTTGCCCTTGGGCAGTGACCAGTCGTCGTAGCGGGGACGGTGGATCACCGCCACCTCGGGCGCGTCCCCGTTGGGGCGCCACAGCACCGCACCCGCGGCGGGTATGCGATCACGATGTGCGGCAACGGAACTCGTTGTCTTGGTCTTGGACACCCTCAACTCCTGGGGGACGACGACGGCTGCGTCACCGGTGGCGGTGCCGCTGCATCAGCGACACCTGATGATCGCGGACGGTCTCGCCCTCGCGTGGCGAGGCCGACCAGTGGCCGTCGGATCCGAGTTCCCAGCAGCGCGTCGCCGGGTCGAGCGCCGACTCGAACACGTCGCCCAGTTGCGCGGTCAGGCGGGGATCCTTCACCTGAGCCATCACCTCGACCCGCCGGTCGAGGTTGCGGTGCATCATGTCCGCGCTGCCGATCCAGTATTCGTCGATGGCGCGGAAGTGCAGGATCCGGGAGTGCTCGAGGAACCGGCCGAGGATCGACCGCACCGTGATGTTCTCCGAGAAGCCGGGCACGCCGGGCCGCAGCGCACAGATCCCGCGCACCACCACCTCGACGCGAACCCCGGCCTGCGACGCACGGTACAGCGCGTCGATGACCTGTTCGTCGACCAACGCATTGGCCTTCAGGCGGATTCGGCCCTCCGTGCCGTCGCGGGCGGCCGCGACCTCCCGTTCGATGCGTTCGATGATGCCCTTGCGCACCCCGAGCGGGGCGACCAGCAGGTTGCGGTAGGCGTCCTTACGCGAGTAACCGGTCAGCGAGTTGAACAGATCGGTGAGGTCGGCGCCGATGTCGGGGGCGGCGGTCAGCAGTCCGACGTCCTCGTACAGACGCGCGGTCTTCGGGTTGTAATTGCCGGTGCCGATGTGGCAGTAGCGCCGGATCATCGACCCTTCGCGGCGGACGACGAGCGCGGTCTTGCAGTGGGTCTTGAGGCCGATCAACCCGTACACCACGTGCACGCCCGCCTGCTCCAGCGTGCGGGCCCATTTGATGTTGGCCTGTTCGTCGAAGCGTGCCTTGATCTCGACGAGCGCCACCACCTGCTTGCCGGCCTCCGCCGCGTCGATGAGCGCGTTGACGATCGGGGAGTCGCCGGAGGTGCGGTAGAGGGTCTGTTTGATGGCCAGCACGTTGGGGTCGGCGGCGGCCTGTTCGATGAACCGCTGCACCGTGGTGGAGAACGCGTCGTAGGGGTGGTGCACCAGCACATCCCCATCACGTAGCGTCGCGAAAATGCTCTTCGGAGTCTCGCGTTCACCGAACGCCGGTGGGGTGGCGGGGACGAACGGCCGGTCCTTGAGCGCGGGCCGGTCGACGTCGTAGATCTGCCACAGCGCCGACAGGTCGAGCAGACCCGGCACCTCGACCACGTCGCCGGGGTCGACGTCGAGTTCGCGCAGCAGCAGTTCCAGCATGCCCTCGGTCATGTCGTCGGAGACCTCGAGGCGCACCGGCGATCCGAACCGGCGGCGCGCCAGCTCCCGCTCCAGCGCCTGCAGCAGATCCTCGTCGCGGTCCTCCTCGACCTCGAAGTCCGCGTTGCGGGTGATCCGGAAGGCGTGGTGCTCGACGATCTCCAGGCCGGGGAACAGCACCGGTAGGAACGCGGCGATGAGTTCCTCCATCGGCAGGAACCGCACCACCGCGCCGGTGTCGCCGCGCACGCCGAGGCGGACGAAGCGGTCGACGTTGTCGGGCACCTTGATTCGCGCGAAGTGCTGGCCGCCGTCGTCGGGGTGGCGGACGGTGATCGCCAGGTTGAGCGATAACCCGCTGACGAACGGGAACGGGTGCGCCGGGTCCACCGCCAACGGGGTGAGCACCGGGAACACCTGCTCGTGGAAGTACGTCGACAGTTGGGCGCGTTCGGCGTCGTCGAGTTCGGACCAGGTGACGATCACGATGCCCTCGTCGGCCAACGCCGGGCGCACCCCGTCGAGGAAGACCCGTGCATGCCGCGAGGCGATCTGCTGGGTGCGTTCGCTGATGCGGCGCAACTGTTCGCGCGGTGACAGACCGTCGGCCGACCGCACCGACAGTCCGGTCTCGTCGCGGCGCTTGAGGCCCGCGACGCGCACCATGTAGAACTCGTCGAGGTTCGAGGCGAAGATCGCGAGGAACTTCGCCCGCTCGAGCAACGGCAGGGACGGGTCGGCGGCCAGCGCCAGCACGCGGGCGTTGAAGTCCAGCCAGCTCAGTTCGCGGTTGAGGTAGCGATCCTCGGGCAGGGCGTTGTCGACCGCGGGGGACGTCGCCGCGGGCGGTGCCTCCGGAGTGGAATCCCCCTTGGCCCGTTCGCCGTCGTCCGCGCGGATCTCGGCCTCTGCTTCAGTCATGGATCCGATCCTCCCCCAAGGAGACGGCGTCCTGCCACCGCATCCGCGAGATGTTCACCTTCGGACGCCGACCGCCTGTGCGGTCCGCGGCCCCACTCCGAGCAGGCGGGCCTCCGCCAGGTCGTCGGGGGTGTCGATGTCACAGCGCAGACCCGGCCACGGAGCGGCCAACTCGACCGCACCCGAACGGCGGTGGCGCTCGGCGGAATCCGGGCCGAAGTGCGGGTCGAGCCCGACGCCGAACGCGAACAGCGCCGAGGTGCCGGTGCCGTGCCGGTCGCTGACGAAGCTACGGGGGTGTGCCCGCGCGGCGGTGATCGCCTCACTCAGCTCGGCTGACTGTAGGGCAGGCAGATCGCCCTGCAGCGCAACGACATTGAGGCCGGTCGAGCGGACGGCAGCGGCGGCCGAGCGCAGTGCGTTGTTGAGCGGGTCGGGGTGACCGGGCGGGGTCGGATCGTCGAGCACCGAGGCCCCGAGCGCCCGGACGGCCGCGGAAGCGGCGGGATCGGGGGTGACGACGGTGACTGCGCCGACCGCGGCGGCCGCGGTGATGGTGTCGACGAGCATCGCCAGCACCAGGGTCTCCCGGTCCAGGGGGCTCAACATCGGCGCGAGCCGGGTCTTGGCGGCGACGAGGCGTTTGACGGCGATCACCACCGCCACGTCCGCATCCGGGGCGGGCGGGGCGGCGCCGTTGGTCGTCGTGCCGCGCATGGCGCCATCCTGCCAGCACCACGGGCCCTCGGCCGACGCCGTCGGGCCGCGTGCGCTGCGCGCTAGGGTGAACGCGTGGTGACGGCGGCGGTGATGGGGTCCGGAGCGTGGGGGACGGCAATGGCCAAAGTCCTCGCCGACGCGGGGAACCCGGTGACGCTGTGGGCGCGGCGTCCGGAGGTCGCCGCCGAGATCAACGAGACCCACCGCAACACCGGCTACCTCGGGAACGTGGACCTGCCCACGGCGATCCGCGCGACCGCCGACCCCGTCGAGGCGCTCGCCGGTGCGTGCACGGTGGTGCTCGGGGTGCCCGCGCAGAGTCTGCGCGGCAACCTCGAACAGTGGAAGGGGCTGATCGGCGATGACACCACGCTGGTGAGCCTCGCCAAGGGCATCGAACTGGACACCCTCATGCGGATGAGCCAGGTCATCGTCCAGGTCACCGGCGCCGACCCGGCCCGCGTCGCGGTGGTCACCGGTCCCAACCTCGCCAGCGAGGTCGCCGACGAACAACCCGCCGCCACCGTCGTGGCGTGCAGTGACAGCGGGCGCGCGGTCGCGCTGCAACGCGCGCTGGCCACCGGATACCTGCGGCCCTACACCAATGCCGACGTCGTCGGCGCCGAGATCGGCGGCGCGTGCAAGAACGTCATCGCGTTGGCGTGCGGTATGGCCGTCGGGGTGGGGCTGGGGGAGAACACCGTCGCCGCGATCATCACCCGGGGACTGGCCGAGATCATGCGCCTTGGCATCGCGCTGGGCGCCAAACCCGCGACGCTCGCCGGGCTGGCCGGGGTGGGCGACCTCGTCGCCACCTGCACCTCGGTGCAGTCGCGCAACCGCACCTTCGGCGAACGGTTGGGCCGGGGCGGCACGATGGAGTCCGCGCTGCGTGCGGCAGGCGGCCACGTCGCCGAAGGGGTCACGTCGTGCCGGTCGGTGCTGGCGCTGGCCGACAGCTACGACGTCGAGATGCCACTGACCGATGCGGTGAACCAGGTGTGCCACAAGGGTCTGTCCGTCGACGAGGCCGTCGTGCTGCTGCTGGGCCGCAGCACCAAACCGGAGTAGCGCAGCATGGACGGCACCTACGGCGACTCCACCCGCAGCGTCAAAGCTGTTGGCGCGGAAGCGGTTCCGGGTCAACCCGTCGCCACCCCACCGGTACCGGTGTCGGCGTACCACCTGTCGCCGGACGAAGCGGAACCGCTGGACACCTACGGGCGCAGTTCGAATCCGACGTGGCGGCGGTTGGAGGCGGCGCTCGCCGAACTCGAAGGGGCGTCGGCCGCGCTGACCTACGGGTCCGGGATGGCGGCCATCAGTTCGGCGTTGCGGGTGCTTACCGGGCCCGGTAAGCGTCTGGTGGTGCCGTCCGACGGCTACTACCAGGTGCGCCGCTACGCCGCCGAATATCTTGCGCCGCTGGGTGTCTCGGTGGTCGAGGCGAGTGCGGCCGAGATGTGCGCCGCGGCCGCGGACGCCGACGTGGTGCTCGCGGAGACCCCGGCCAACCCGGGTCTGGACGTGGTGGACCTGCATCAGCTCGGGATGACGTGCCGTCGTCGCGGCGCGACGCTCGTCGTGGACAACACCACCGCCACCCCGCTCGGCCAGCAACCGCTGTCGCTGGGCGCCGATCTCGTGGTGGCCAGTGCCACCAAGGCACTCTCGGGGCACAGCGACCTGATCGCCGGTTACGTCGCGGGCAGTCACCCCGAGATGATGGCCGCGTTGGAAAGCGACCGGCTGCTGGCCGGTCCCGTCCTCGGGCCGTTCGAGGCGTGGCTGGTCCTGCGCAGCCTGGGCAGCGCCGGTCTGCGCTTCGAACGCCAGTGCCAGAACGCGCTCGCGGTCGCCATGCTGATGCGCAACCACCCCGCCGTGCGCACCGTGCGGTATCCCGGCCTGCCCGAGGACCCCGCCCACACGGTGGCGACACGGCAGATGAAGCGGTTCGGTGGGCTGGTGTCCATCGAACTCGCCGACGCCGCCGCGGTCCACCGCCTCGTCGAGCGCAGCGAGCTGCTGGTCGCCTCGACCAGCTTCGGCGGTATCCACACCTCGGTCGACCGGCGCGCCCGGTGGGGCGATCCGGTGCCCGGCGGATTCGCCCGGCTGTCCATGGGCATCGAGGACACCGACGACCTGGTCGCCGACCTCGGCACGGCGCTCGGCTGACATCGAATCGTCGGCCGCACGGCCGGGACGGTAGCCTCGCTGACTGTGAACGCCCGCATCCAGCGCACCCGCGTTGCCGTCGTCTACGGCGGGCGCAGTTCCGAACACGCCATCTCCTGCGTCTCCGCGGGCAGCATTCTGCGCAACCTCGACCCGGAGCGGTTCGACGTCGTCGCGGTCGGCATCACCCCTGACGGGTCGTGGGTGCTCACCGACGGCAGCCCCGAGACGCTGGCCATCACCGACGGGCGGCTGCCCGAGGTGAACGCCGCGTCCGGCACCGAGCTGGCACTGTCCGCCGATCCGGGCCGCCGCGGCGAGCTGGTCTCGCTGAGCCCGTCGGCGGCCGGGGAGGTCCTCGCCGCCGTCGACGTGGTGTTCCCGGTGCTGCACGGCCCCTACGGGGAGGACGGCACGATCCAGGGCCTGCTCGAACTGGCCGGTGTGCCCTACGTGGGCGCCGGGGTGCTGGCCAGCGCCGCGGGTATGGACAAGGAGTTCACCAAGAAGCTGCTGGTGGCCGAGGGTCTGCCGGTCGGTGACCACGTGGTGCTGCGCCGCGGCAAGAGCGATCTGACGCTCGACGAGCGCGACCGCCTCGGCCTGCCGGTGTTCGTCAAACCCGCCCGCGGCGGATCCTCGATCGGTGTCAGCCGGGTGTCGGACTGGTCCGAGCTGCCCGCCGCGATCGACCTGGCGCGCACGCACGACCCGAAGGTGATCGTCGAGGCCGGTATCCCGGGCCGGGAACTGGAGTGCGGCGTGCTCGAGTACCCCGACGGCCGGGTGGCGGCCAGCACCGTCGGCGAGATCCGGGTGGCCGGGGTGCGCGGCCGCGAGGACGGTTTCTACGACTTCGCGACCAAGTACCTCGAGGACGGTGCCGAACTCGACGTGCCGGCCAAGGTCGAGGACGACGTGGCCGACGAGATCCGGGCGCTGGCCATCCGCGCGTTCCGCGCCATCGACTGCCAGGGTTTGGCCCGCGTCGACTTCTTCCTCACCGACGACGGACCCGTCGTCAACGAGATCAACACCATGCCGGGTTTCACCACGATCTCGATGTATCCGCGGATGTGGGGCGCCAGCGGGGTGGACTATCCGACGCTGCTCGCGGCGATGGTCGACACCGCGGTCAACCGCGGGACCGGCCTGCGCTAACGCGGCGGACCCGGCGCGATCGGCTGAGCCGGCATCGTGTCGGTCAACACCCGGGAGATCAGCTGGATCGGCGTCGGGCCGGAGTCCTGCGGCAGCGTGAGCGCCACGTAGACCGGGCGGTCGACGGCGTACCAGGTGCTGCGGGTCTGTTCGCTCTCCGGCCTGCTGCCCGGCGCGGCCTCCTCGCCGACGCGGAACCACTGCACCGCGTCGACCACCTGCAGCGGCGCCCCGACCACGAAGTCGACCGGACGGTCCAGTCCGCAGCGCAGAATGACCGCCTCGGTGTCGGGTCCGGCCTGCCACGCCGCGGTGCCCACCGGCGTCGGCTCGGCGGTGGGGGCGCGGCGGAAGTCGCCGAGGGTCTCGGGCAGCCGTTCCAAGAGCGCCCCGCACTCGGGGCTGTCCGCACGCGGGGCGGGCACCTGCGCGATCGCCACCGGCCGCTGTTCGGGCCTGCCCTGGCGCACGGCCGCGATCCCGAGCACCACCACCAGCGCCGCGACGGCCACCACGACCGCCGCGATCATCAGCGCCCGCGGGGGCCCGTCGCGCGGTGCTCGTTGTGGATCTTCGGACGTCATCCGAACAACCCTATGGGTGCGCCCCGTTCGCGATCGGGCAGGTCAGTGTCCGGGTGATGCCCTCGACCCGCTGCACGCTCGCGACCACACCCGATGTGAGGGCGTCGAGGCTCTCGGCGCCGACGCGGGCCACCACGTCATACGGGCCGGTCACGTATTCGGCGTTCTGCACACCGGGCAGTTCGGCCAGCCGGGCCGCGACGACTTCGGCGCGCCCGACCTCGGTCTGGATCAGCATGAAAGCCTCGACCACCGGTGTTCGCCTCCGTCCGCCCCCATAGACTCCCGGGGGACCAAACGTACCGCAGGTGGAGCCGGTGCTGCGCGTCGTGACGGCGGCCGGGTGGAGGTGAGATGACGCCGTTCGACCCGGCCGCGACGATGGCGGAAGTCGGTGAGTTCGCGGTGATCGACGCGTTGGTGCGCGGGCGGCGCCAACCACCGTCAGTGGCGCTCGGGCCCGGCGACGACGCCGCGATGCTGTCGTTCTCCGACGGCCGCACGGTGGTCTCGACCGACATGCTGATCCAGGATCGGCACTTCCGGCTGGACTGGGCGACCCCGCATCAGGTGGGCCGCAAGGCGATCGCGCAGAACGCCGCCGACGTCGAGGCCATGGGTGCGGCCGCGACCGGTTTCGTGGTGGCCTTCGGCGCGCCGGCCGACACCCCGGCGATGTCGGCGGTGCAGCTCAGCGAGGGGATGTGGGATGAGGTGTCGGCGATGGGGGCGGGCATCGTCGGCGGCGATCTGGTCCGCGCCCCGCTGTGGGTGATCTCGGTGACCGTGTTCGGCGACCTGGCCGGGCGGGCGCCGGTGACCCGCGCCGGGGCCCGCGCAGGCGACGTCGTCGCGGTGGCGGGGGAGCTGGGCCGGTCGGCGGCCGGGTACACGTTGTGGCGCAACGGGATCGACGACTTCGCGGCGTTGCGGGCCCGGCATCTGGTCCCGACGCCGCCCTACGGGCAGGGCCGCCTCGCTGCGAGCGCCGGGGCGACGGCCATGACCGATGTCTCCGATGGCCTGCTGGCCGACCTCGGTCACATCGCGTCCGCGTCGAACTGCCGGATCGACCTCGAGCGCGCGGCGTTGCGCCCCGACCACGACGCGGTGACCGGTGCCGCGACGGCCGTCGGCGCCGACCCGTGGGAGTTCGTCCTCGGCGGCGGTGAGGACCACGCGCTGGTCGCGACGTTCCCCGGCGCACCGCCCGCCGGGTGGCGTTCGATCGGCCGCGTGCTCGACGGGCCCGCCGACGTGCAGGTCGACGGCGACGCGTGGACCGGAAACCGGGGCTGGCAGTCCTTCTGACGAACCCCGCACGCTAGGTTGGCTTTTCGTGACTGCACGCGCACTCTCCGAACTCATCGACCCGGGCTGGGCGCAGGCGCTCGAGCCGGTGCGGGACCAGGTCGCACAGATGGGGGAGTTCCTGCGGGCCGAACTCGCCGCCGGACACCGCTACCTGCCCGCCGGGGCGAATGTGCTGCGGGCGTTCACGTTTCCGTTCGACCGGGTGCGGGTGCTCATCGTCGGCCAGGACCCGTATCCGACGCCGGGTCACGCCGTCGGGTTGAGCTTCTCGGTGGATCCGGAGGTGCGGCCGCTTCCGCGCAGCCTGGCCAACATCTTCACCGAGTACACCGCCGACCTGGGCTACCCGGCACCGACCAACGGCGACCTCACCCCGTGGGCGCAGCGCGGCGTGCTGCTGCTCAACAGGGTGCTCACGGTGCGGCCGGGCACCCCGGCGTCGCATCGCGGCAAGGGCTGGGAGCCGGTGACCGAATGCGCCATCCGGGCACTGGTCGCCCGCGATGAGCCGATGGTGGCGGTGCTGTGGGGCCGGGACGCGGCCACGCTCAAACCCATGCTGGCGGGTAACGCGTGCGTGGCGATCGAATCGCCGCACCCGTCACCGCTGTCGGCGTCGCGGGGGTTCTTCGGGTCCCGGCCGTTCAGCCGGGTCAACGAACTGCTGACCGGGATGGGCGCCGAACCGATCGACTGGCGGCTGCCGTAGCGGCTCGCGTCAGGGCAACCCGGGGATCGGGGGCGGCGCCGGGATGTCCGGCGGCGCCCCCGATCCCCGGG
>NZ_LQIT01000038.1 GCF_001499965.1 Mycobacterium sp. GA-2829 | reverse complement strand
CCGTTGACGAAGGCGGCAGCAGCGACGCCGAGCAGACCGCTGCCCCGGAGGCCGTCGCTGACGACAGCGGCGACACCGACGAGACCCCGTCCGCCGACAACACCGGTGAACCGGACAGCGCCGTGGCATCGCCGGAAACGGCTGACGCCAACGATATCGACGACACCAAGCCGTACGCAGAGGCGCTCGAGGTCTCCCACGAGCCCGGCTACACGCAGACCGCTGCCGCTGTGGCCGACAGACTGCACGAGCCAGTGGGCGAGGGATCGGCCATCACACTGCCAGCCGACGAGGCCTTCTGTTCGATGGACCCGACCACCTCTGAGACCGACGCCGACGAGCCCGTCCCCGCGGAACCGGACGAGCCGACCCGGCCCGCCGACAACCCCGGCGAACCCGGCGGCCCCGCACCACCCCAACACCGGGCGGCCTGACCGCCGCACACCATCGCCGCCACACGTGCACTTCGCCGTGGGTGAGGGGCCCACTGCACTGCCCTCGAGCCGGTGACGTGCACAGTCGTTCGGCGCCGAAGTCGCCTTCGCCGAGACCACCCGAAGATTCGAATATCGTCGGCAACAGGCTTTCGCGCAGCCGGGCCCAGCCGTGTCGTCCCACAGGCACACAGGTCGTCGTCGCGATACCACCCCGCGATCAGCGTGCCGCAGTCCTTGGGCAACTCGGCGAATGGCGAGCGAAGCCGCGGTCACCCGAGCTCAGGCAGAGGCGTCCCACCTCGAGCGCCCAAAGCCCCTCTTCAGCAACGATCGCGTAACCCTGATGTATCCAGTCGCTGACGGAAAGCCGTCCGCCGCCGGGAGATTGAGGCCTGGCCATGGGCTCCGACTTTGACCGTATGCGCAGGTGAGGGGAATGGCCGGAACGCCGCGTCACCTCGGTGTTTGCCATCGCGAGGGTTCTGCCTGCGCCTTTATGGGGTTTTCTCGGTCAAAAGCCCATGTTTTACTCAAGGCGCAACAACTGAATTCTCTCGGTCCGCTCTCTGGTGTCAGTAGAGCGGGCGCGGACGACGCAGTGCAGAAATCGCTGCGGTGCCAATGGCGACTGTGTCCGCTGGATGGGCGTGAAACGCAGTAACGGGAAGATGGATGGATTGCTTCATGACGATCGTTGACAAGATTCGAGGCCATTGGGCACGCCGTTTCGGGGTGGCCGCCGTCGTGGCGCTGCTATTGCCCGGCGTGATCGGCCTCACCGGTAATTCAGCGCTCGCGGGTGCGTTCTCGCGGCCGGGATTGCCGGTTGAGTACCTGATGGTCCCGTCACCGTCGATGGGACGCGATATCAAGGTCCAGTTCCAGAGCGGTGGCCCCGGATCTCCTGCGGTCTACATGCTCGACGGGTTGCGTGCCCGTGACGACTTCAACGGCTGGGACATCGAGACCCAGGCCTTCGAGTGGTACCTGGACTCGGGCCTGTCGGTGGTGATGCCGGTGGGCGGACAGTCCAGCTTCTACACCGACTGGTACGCCCCGGCGTGCGGTAAGGCCGGCTGCCAGACCTACAAGTGGGAGACGTTCCTGACCTCGGAGCTGCCCAACTGGCTGGCCGCCAACCGCGACGTCAAGCCGACCGGCAGCGCCGCCGTCGGCCTGTCGATGGCCGGCTCGGCCTCGCTGGTGCTCTCGATCTACCACCCGCAGCAGTTCATCTACGCCGCGTCGCTGTCCGGGTTCCTGAACCTCTCCGAGGGTTGGTGGCCGTTCCTCGTCGGCCTGGCCATGGGTGACGCCGGCGGCTACAAGTCGGAGCCGATGTGGGGTCCCGGCGGCAGCGAGGCCTGGCTGCGCAACGACCCGATGGTCAACATCGACAAGATCGTCGCCAACGGCACCCGCATCTGGGTGTACTGCGGCAACGGCAAGCCGGGTGAGCTCGGCGGCGCCGGGCTGCCCCAGGAGTTCCTGGAGAGCCTGACGCTGCGCACCAACATCACCTTCCAGGAGCGCTACATCGCCGCCGGCGGTAACAACGGGGTGTTCAACTTCCCGGCCGGCGGTACGCACACCTGGCAGTACTGGGGCCAGCAGCTCCAGCAGATGAAGCCCGATCTGCAGCGCGTGCTGCTGGGCTGAGCCGCGTGGGCCGGCGGTCAGAAACCGCCGGCCACCCGCACGACCGCACGGCCCGAGTACCGGCCGGCACGCACCTCGTCGATCACTCCCGCGACGTCCTTGACGTCGACGTCGTGGGAGAGGTCGGCGAGGTGTTGTGGTTTCAGGGGTCCGCCGAGTTTGGCCCACAGCTCCCGCCGCGGCCCGATCGGCAACTGCACCGAGTCGATGCCGAGCAACGCCGCCCCGCGCAGAATGAACGGCATCACCGTCGTGTTCAGCGTGGGTCCGCCGGTGAGCCCGCTGGCCGCGACCGCGCCGCCGTAGGCCAGGGTGCTCAACACGTCGGCGAGGGTGGCGCCACCGACGCAGTCGACCGCTCCCGCCCACCGGGTCTTGCCCAGCGGGCGTGGTTTGGCGTCGGGATCCTCCGGCAGCCGCCCGATCACCTCCGCGGCGCCCAGTGAGCGCAGCAGATCGGCCTGTTCGGCCTTCCCGCTCGAGGCGACGACGTGGAAGCCGAGCGCGGACAGCAGGTCGACACTGACCGATCCGACACCTCCGCTGGCGCCGGTGACGACGATCGGCCCGTCGTCCGGTCCGATCCCGCGTGCGGTCAGCGCCTCCACGCTCATGGCGGCGGTGAACCCGGCGGTGCCGATCGCGGCGCCCTCGTGCGGGGTGAGCGCGCCGAGGGACACCACCTGGTCGGCGGGCAGGCGCGCGAATTCGGCGTAGCCGCCGTGCTTACCGGTGCCGATGTCGTAACCGTGGGCCAGGACCAGCTCGCCGACGCCGAACTGGTCGGACTCCGATGCGACCACCTCACCGGTCAGATCGATGCCGGGCACGATCGGGTAATCGCGCACCACACCGCCCTTGGGGGTGACGGCGAGCGCGTCCTTGAAGTTCACGCTCGAGTAGTGCACCCGGATGGTCACCTCGCCCGGGGGCAGCGCCGACTCGTCCAACGTCTCGACCGCCGTGTCGATCCGGTCCCCGGACTGCCGCGCCACCACCGCCTGAAAACTGTTCATGGTCGATCACGCTAGTCACCCGCCGTGGCGAGGGCGGTAGTCTTCGCCCGTGAGCACGGTGACCTCGCGCGCCGGCGCCCTGTGCGGCGTGCTGGTCGGAGCGTGCTCGGGGTTGTTCGCGGTCGCTGCCCACGCGACTGCCGGCGGTGAGGTGCCCACCGGACCGACGCTGGTCCTGGTCGCTCTGGTCTGTGCCGCGGTCGGAGCGCTCGCAGGCGCGGACGGACAGGGGCCGCCCGGCAGAATCGTCGCCCTCGTCGGGGCAGGACAACTGCTCACCCACGTCGCGCTGGCGGTGACGGCCGGGCACCACGGCCACTCGGTGCTGCCGTCCGCGCCGATGCTGCTCGCCCACGCGCTGGCGGCCGTCGCGCTGGGCCTGCTCATCGCCTTGGTCGCTCATCTCTACCGGGTGTGCGCCTCGGTCCTGTGCTGGCTGATGCTCACACTGGTGCACCGCGGCAGGCCCGCGGCGACGCGCCGCCACAGCACGACCTCGGTTGCGCTGCAACTGCTTTCGATTCGTTCCGGGCTGGGGATGCGGGCGCCGCCGCGGGTGGTCGCCTTCAGCGGCTGAGGCCGCCTCGTACCCACACGCCTGCGCCGAGCGCGGGCGCGCCCGTCGGCGCTGCGTCGACACCTCACACACGACCTTCGTCGTGCCCCTCACGGACGAAAGCACGTTCATGACCACCACACCCGACCCTGTCGTCGCCGTCCCGGCATCCCGCTCGCCCGGTATGACCGCGCTGCTGCGCCGACTCCACTTCTACGCCGGCGTGTTCGTCGGCCCCTTCCTCCTGATCGCCGCCGTCAGCGGTGGCCTCTACGCCATCGCGCCAACCCTCGAACAGTTCGTCTACCGCGACTACCTGCACGTCGACTCCACCGGTCCCGCACGCCCGCTCGCCGATCAGATCCGCGCCGCGCAGGCGGTGCGGCCCGATCTGACGGTCACTGCCGTGCGGCCCGCAGTCACCCCGACCGACACCACCCGGGTGCTGTTCGACGATCCGACGCTCGGGGAGTCCGAGCGTCGTGCGGTGTTCGTCGACCCCGCGACGGCGCAGCCGGTGGGTGAGCTGACCGTGTACGGCAGCAGCGGTGCGCTGCCGGTGCGGACCTGGATCGACCAGGTGCACCGCAACCTGCACCTCGGCGAAACCGGGAGGCTTTACAGCGAACTGGCTGCGTCCTGGTTGTGGGTGATCGCGCTGGCCGGCGTCGTCCTGTGGGTGCGGCGCCGGCGCGGGTTGTTCACCGTCGACCGCCGGTTGCGTGGGCGGGCGCGGACGCTGAACTGGCACGGCGCCGTCGGGCTGTGGATCGCCGCCGGCCTGCTGTTCCTGTCCGCGACGGGACTGACGTGGTCGCGGTACGCCGGCGACCACATCACCGAACTGCGTGCGGCACTGTCGTGGACGACGCCGACGGTCGCGACCGGTGTCCAGACCGGCGACCACGCGCACCACGGGGCGGACGCCGCGACCGGCGGCGCACCGAGGGTCGACGAGGCGGACCGGGTGTTGCGCTCGGCGCGCGACGCCGGAGTCGGCGGTGCGGTCGAGGTCTCGATCCCGGCTGACAGCGGCACGGCATTCACCGTCGCCCAGACCCGCGAACCGTGGGTGATGTCCAACAATGCCGTGGCGGTCGACGGGGCGACCGGCCAGGTGACCGACGTGTCGTGGTTCGCCGACTGGCCGGTGGCGGCGAAGCTGGCGGCCTGGGGGATTCAGCTGCACATGGGCCTGCTGTTCGGCCTGGCCAACCAGCTGGCGCTGGCGGCGCTGGCCGTCGGTCTCGTGACGGTCATTGTCCGCGGCTACCTCATGTGGTGGCGACGCCGCCCGACCGGTGCCCCTGCCCGCGGCGGGTGGCGGGACGCACCGAAGGCGGCGGTGGTGGCGCTGGTCATCACCGCCGTCGTGATCGGTTGGTTCGTCCCGCTTCTGGGGCTCAGCCTCCTGGGCTTCCTGGTGATCGACGTCGCCGTCGGAATCAGCAAGCGGCGCGGGGTGTCCCGATGAGGGGCTTGCTGAGCGCGGTGTGCGCTGTACTCGTCCTGGTCGGGTGCGGCGGACCTGCTGCTCGGGAAGATGCTGCGGCCGTTGAGGTCCGCGACGCCTGGGTCAAGGCGGCCGAGACGGGGATGACCGCCGCTTTCGCGCAGTTGCGCAACAGTGCCGATCGTGAGGTCCGCGTCGTCTCCGCGGCCACCACCGCGGCCGCACGTGTCGAACTGCACGAAGTGGTCGGCGAAAGCGCGCCGAGAATGCAGCCCAAAGCGGGCGGGTTCGTGCTGCCCGCGGGCGGCGCAACCGAACTGAACCCGGGTGGCGACCATCTGATGCTGATGGAGTTGACCGGTCCCTTGCCACCGGGTTCGGACGTCGAGATCACCCTCACATTCGGCGACGGGTCGACGCTCCCGATGACCGCTCAGGTGCGTGAATTCGCCGGAGCCGGCGAGCAGTACGACGGCGGCCACCATGGGTGAGCGGGTCAGCCGCCGGGCTCTGCTCGGGGCGGGTGCGGTGGCCGCGGGCGTCGCCGGAGTCGGTTTGACCGCAACCGCGAGCGCCCGCGGGCTCGGCCGACCGGCCACAGCCATCGAACCGTTCCACGGCGCGCACCAGGCTGGGGTGGCGACTCGACCCCAGGCCTATACGACGCTGATCGCGCTGGACCTGCGGCCCGAGCACGCCGACCCCCGCGGCCTGCGTTCGGTAATGAAGCTGTGGAGCGAGGATGCGGCGCGGCTGACCCAAGGCGTTCCGGCGCTCGCGGACACCGAACCCGAACTGGCCTCCGATCCGGCGCGGCTCACCGTCACCGTCGGGTTCGGGCCAGGCCTCTTCGACGCCGTCGGGCTCTCCGCGCATCGACCCGGGCCGCTGCGGCCGCTTCCGCGGTTCGCGGTCGACCGGCTCGAACCGCGTTGGTGCGGCGGGCAATTGCTGTTGCAGCTGTGCGCCGACAACCTGCTCACGGTCAGCCACGCGTACCGGGTGCTCACGAAGAACGTGCGGTCGATGACCACGATCCGGTGGATCCAGCGTGGGTTCCGCAACCCGGCGAGCGCGGCGGCGGGCACCGCGATGCGCAATCTCATGGGTCAGGTCGACGGCACCGTCAACATCGCCGACGCGGCCGGATTCGACCGGCACGTGTGGTGCGACGGGACAGACCAACCGTGGTTCGCCGGCGGCACGATGGTGGTGGTGCGGCGGATCCGCGCCGAAATGGACGCGTGGGACGAGGTCGACCGACGGTCCAAGGAGCTGGCCGTCGGGCGCCGACTCGACAACGGCGCCCCATTGACGGGGTCACGCGAATCCGACGCGCCCGACTTCACCGCCGCGGTCAACGGGATTCCCGTCATCCCGGAGAACGCCCACATCGCGCTCGCGCGGCACCGGTCGACCGACGAGCAGTTCCTGCGCCGACCGTACAACTACGACGACACCCCGCCGACGGGCGAGATCAGCGACAGCGGACTGCTGTTCCTCGCCTACCAGCGCGACCCGGCGCGGCAGTTCGTCCCGGTGCAGCAGCGCCTGTCCGACGCCGACGCGCTCAACCCGTGGATCACTCCCGTGGGCTCGGCGGTGTTCGCGATCCCGCCGGGCGCCGCCGAGGGCGGGTATCTGGGTCAGCAGTTGCTCGAGATGTGATAAGTCACTTCAACTGTGCGGACGTCAGGCCGAGCAGTCGGCGGGCCACCACCAGCTGCTGGATCTGCTGGGTGCCCTCGAAGATGTCGAGGATCTTGCTGTCACGCGCCCACTTCTCCAGCAGCGACTCCTCGGAATAGCCTGCGGTGCCGGCCAGTTCGACCACCTTCAGGGTGATGTCGCTGCCCACCCGGGCGGCCTTGGCCTTGGCCATCGAGGCTTCCTTGGAGTTGGGGATCGCGTTGTCGGCCTGCCACGCCGAACGCACCGTCAGCAGATATCCCGCCTCCCAATCCGCCTCGAGGCGAAGGAATTCGGCGGCAGCGGCGCTCTGGGCGTGTGCGGGCTTGTCGTAGGAGATCTCGACGCCCGCATCCTCGAGGATCTTGCGCAGCTCCTCGAGGGCGGCACGCCCGATCCCGACGGCCATCCCCGCGACCACGGGGCGGGTGTTGTCGAAGGTCTCCATGACCCCCGCGAAACCCTTCTCCACGTGGATCTCGGGATCGCCGAGCAGGTTGTCCTTCGGGATGCGGGCGTTGTCGAAGCGGATCACCGCGGTGTCGGAGGCCTTGATGCCGAGCTTGTCCTCGAGCCGCTCGACCGTCACGCCGGGATGGTCGCGCGGGACGATGAACGACTTGATGGCCGCGCGGCCCAGCGACTTGTCCAGCGTGGCCCACACGACGATGTGACTCGCGCGCGAACCTGCCGTCACGAAGATCTTCTCGCCGTTGATGACGTACTCGTCACCGTCGAGGCGGGCCGTCGTCGAGACCGCCGCGGAGTCCGAGCCGAAGCCGGGTTCGGTGATGGCCATGGCGGCCCACACACCCTTGCCCAGCCGCTCGAGTTGTTCGTCGGTCGCGACACCGGAGATCGCGGCGTTGCCCAGACCCTGACGGGGCACCGACAGCATCAGCCCCACATCGCCCCAGCTGATCTCGGTGACGTTGAGGACCGCGGACATGTTGCCGCCGTTGACGTTTCCCTTCGGCCCGTCGTCGGCGTCACGGAAGGCCTCCGCGCCGGCGAACGAGATCGTGTTGGCCTCGGAGATGCCCTCGAACAGGGTGGCCAGCGTGTCGAGTTCGACGGGGTAGTCGTGCTCACGCAGGTCGTACTTGCGGCTGATCGGCCGCAGCATCTCCGCGGCACCCTGATGGGCCTTGTCGATGACCGCGTGCAGCTTCTTCGGCAGTTCCAGGTTGATTGCCATGGCGAATTTCCGTTTCTGACTAGAGGACCTAGAGGACCACGACGCCTTCGGCGACACCGATCACGCGCAGATCGCGGTACCAGCGTTCGACGGGGTGTTCCTTCGTGTAGCCGTGGCCGCCGAGCAGTTGCACACCGTCGAGGCCGATCTGCATGCCCTTGTCCGTGCCGAACCGCTTGGCCAGCGCGGCTTCCCGGGAGAACGACAGACCCTGTTCGGCGCGGGACGCGCCGCGCCAGGTGATCAGGCGCAGTCCGTCTAGTTCGATGGCGATGTTGGCGCACATGAACGCGACCGCCTGGCGGTGGGCGATCGGTTCGCCGAACGCCTGGCGCTCCTTGACGTAGGGCACCACGTAGTCGAGCACCGCGTGCGAGGTGCCGACGGCCAGCGCCGCCCAGCCCAGCCGCGACAGCGCGATCGCCTCGCGGTAATCGTCATCGGTGGCCCCGTCCTCGCCGAGCCGGTTCCCCAGCGGCACCGCCACGTTGTTCAACTCCACCCGGCCCAGTGCGGCCGCCCGCACGCCCATGCTGGGGTCCGGGGTCACGGTGAGTCCCTCGGAGGCCGACTCGACGATGAACAGCGCCGGCTTACCGTCCAGCTGGGCGGCGATGACGAACAGTTCGGCGTCGGCGGCCGCGGGCACCAGCGATTTCACGCCGGTCAGCCGGTAGCCGCCCGGGGTCCGCACCGCAGTGGTCTTGAGCGCGGTCGGATCGAACAGCGGGCGGGGTTCGGCAATCGCGACGCAGGCCTGCGGGACGCTCTCACCGGCGAACTCGCGCAGGTAGGTGGCCTGCTGGTCGGCGCTGCCCCAGTGGGTCAGCGCGGAGGCGACCCCGCCGGGGGCGAGGATCGGCAGAGCCAGACCCATGTCGCCGTACGCGAGCGCCTCGGCGACCAGCGCGTTGGTGATCGTCGAACGATGTTCGGCGATGCCGTCGAAATCCTCGGGGATGTTGACCGCGGTGATGCCTAGTTCGGCGGCCTTGGCGATCAGATCCTTCGGATATTCGGCCGCGGCATCGGCGTCGTGGGCGGCCGGGCGCAGCACCTCTTCGGCGAACTCCTTGACCGTCTCGACGATCATCTTCTGGTCGTCGTCGGGGGTCAGGTCGAAGTAGTCCGACCCCTTCGGAGCGGCGGCCAGGCGGGTGGGCTTCTTGCCGAGGCCCTGGATGCGCTTGAACTGCCGGGTGGAGGCGCCCGCCGCCGAGAACACCTGCTTCACGCCGTATTTCAGGCCGCGATTGAGCGGGTCGCGCAGGTTGTAGCGGTCGAGGAACTCCTGCCCCACCAACGGCGTGATCAGCGCCAGCCCGATGTCGGTGGGGGTGCGCTTGTGGCGCTGCAGGCCGACTGCGCTCTCACGGCCGGTGCGCTTGGGACGTGCGGAGGTGCCGTTCTTGGACGGCAGGGTGTTGGTCATTCCAGCTGCCTCACTTGGTCGGGGCGTTCGCCTATGACCGTATCTTACTCCGGAGTAAGGTTCAGGGGGCCTGTTAGGTAGTTCACATCGGATGGGGGGTCGCGGCAGAATGCTGCGGATGGACCGCCCGCAGACCGCGATCGATCGCCTTTCCGGCGGATGGGCGCTCGTGAGCGGGGCCGCACGTGCTGAGGGGCTCGGCTTCGCATTCGCGCGCGGCCTGGCCGCCGCCGGCCTGAACCTGGTGCTGACCGATGTGCTCGATACGGAGTTGGCGGCGCGGGCCGACGAGTTGACGGCCCGGTTCGGCGTCGAAGTCCGTACCGCCGTCTGCGATCTCGGGACGCCGGCGCCGTACCCGGCGCTGGAGGACGCGGTGGCCGGGATCGAGATCGAACTGCTGGTGTGCAACCACATGTACACCCCCACCGACACGCCGCCGATCCTCGATATGCCGCTCGACGTGCACAGTCGCATGATCGACATCAACGCCCGCGGATACACGAACCTGATCCACCGCTTCGGCACGGACATGCGCAGCCGCCGTCGAGGGGCGATCATCGTCGTCGCCTCCGGGGCCGGTCTGACCTCGGCGCCGTACACGGCCGCCTACTCGGCGAACAAGGCGTTCCAGATCGCGATGGGTGAGGCGCTCTGGTACGAGCTGCGTGGCACCGGCGTCGATGTCCTCGTGATGATCGGCGGCTTGATGAACACCCAGGGTGACGCGCTGGACGGGTACCCGCGCTATCTGATCGCGGAACCCGATGATGTTGTCCGCGAGGTCATTTCGGCGGTCGGCCGCAAGCACCTCGTCATCCCCGGGTGGACGAATCGGTTGTTCCTGCTCGCGCAGACCCGGTTGATGTCGCGGCGCAGGACGGTCTCGGTGATCGGCCGGTTCATGGCCAAGGGCCTCGGGAAGACGGGCTAGCCAGACAGGCGGTGCAACACCGCGTCGTGCAGCAGGCCGTTGGATGCGACGACGCTGCCGCCGTGCGGGCCCGCGTCGCCGGCGAGGCTGGTGAACCGGCCACCCGACTCGCGCACCAGGATGTCGAGTGCCGCGAGATCCCACAGTGACACCTCGGGTTCGGCGGCGATGTCCACCGCGCCCTCGGCCAGCAGACAGTAGGAGAAGAAGTCGCCGAAGCCGCGGACGCGCCAGACAGCGTCGGTGAGGTCGATGAAGCGATCGCGCAGACCGCGTGCGGCCCATCCGGACAGGCTCGAGAACGACAGGCTGGCCGAATCCAGGTCGGCGACCTTCGACACCGCCAACGGGCGCGGCGACTCGCCGGTGACCGCGACGAACGCGCCGGCACCCTCGGCGGCCCACCAGCGGCGGTGCAGCGCGGGCGCGCTGACCACGCCCACCACCGGCACCCCGTCGACGAGCAGTGCGATCAGCGTCGCCCACACCGGGACGCCCCGCACGAAGTTCTTCGTCCCGTCGATCGGGTCGATCACCCACTGCCTGCCGCTGAAACTCGTTGTGCCGCCGAACTCTTCGCCGAGCACGGCATCGTCGCCGCGCTCCTCGGCGAGCGCGCGCCGTAGATCGGTCTCCACCGAACGGTCGGCGTCGGTGACCGGCGTCAGATCCGGTTTCGTCTCGACGCTCAGATCCAGCGCGCGGAATCGATCGACGGTGACGGCGTCCGCGTGGTCGGCGAGCCGCAGCGCCAACGCCAGGTCGTCGGCCAGGCTGGAAGATCCGGTGCTCATGCTGCAAGTCCTACCATGGCCCTCGTGTGGGAATTCGCCGTGCTCTTGTTGTTGATCGGTGCGATCGCGCTGATCGTCGTGCCCCGCCTGAGGCGCGGTCGGATGCCGGGTGGTGAGCTGCTGTCGGGCACGCTGCTGGTGACCGGGGTCAGCCCCCGCCCGGAGGGTGCGACGGGGGAGCAGTTCGTCACCATCTCCGGGGTGATCAACGGCCCGACCGTCAACGAGCACGTCGTCTACCAGCAGATGGCCGTCGACGTGAACAACTGGCCGTCGATGGGCGCACTGTTCCCGGTCGTGTACTCGCCGAAGAACCCGGACAACTGGCGGTTCGCCCCGCCGGAGCCGGCCGACGGTCCACTGCCACCGCCGCCGGGGCAGTGAACCGGGCCTCAGCTGTGTCCGATGCGGAGTAGTTCGGCCACGCTGGTGATCTTGACGCGGGGCCGGCCCGCGGACTGACCGGCCGAGCGTTCGTATTCGTCGATCACCTTCCAGTGGTCGTCGGTGACGAGTTTCGGTTGGCGCGACAGCAGCCACTCGACCAGCGTCTCGGAGTGGTCGTCGCGGACGTCGGCGAGCGTCGCGCCCTCGAGGTCGGCGATGACCGTGTCGACCGTCGCCTGCGAATCCTTCTTGTTGCTGCCGATCACACCGGAGGGTCCCCGTTTGATCCAGCCGACCACGTACTCGTTACGCCTGCCGTCGATGCGGCCGTCGGTGTGCGGGATCGTCCCGGTGCGCTCATCGAACGGCAGACCCGGCGTGGCCACCCCGCGGTACCCCACCGCGCGGACCACCAACTGGGCGGGCAGTTCCTCGCGTTCGCCGGTGTCCTTGGCGACCACCCGCCCGTTGTCGTCGACCAGTTCGTTGCGGCCCAACACGATCGACTCGACGTGGTCGCGGCCCTTGATCTCGATCGGCGACGTGCGGAACCGGAACACGATCCGGCGGGGCGCGCCGCGCGGGGGCCGCTCGGCGTAGCCGCGCAACACCTTGACGTTCTGCTTGACGGTCTTGCCCGCGGCTTCCAGTTCCTCGTCGGTGATGTCGGCGAAGTCGGCCGGGTCGACGATCACGTCCACATTCCCGAGGCCTTCGAGATCACCGAGCTCGCGCAGTTCGAGCGTGGTGAACGTGGCCTGCAGCGGACCCCGCCGCCCGATAACCACCACCTCCTCGACCCCGCGCCGGTGCAGCGACTCCAACGCGTGATCGGCGATGTCGGTGGTGGCCAACGCCTCCGGATCGGTGACCAGGATGCGCGCCACGTCGAGTGCGACGTTGCCGTTGCCGACCACGATCGCGCGGCCCGTCGACAGGTCGGGGCCCATCTGCGCGAAATGCGGGTGGGCGTTGTACCAGCCGACGAAGTCGACGGCCGCGACGCTGCCCGGCAGATCCTCACCGGGGATGTTCAGCGCACGGTCCGACTGGGCGCCGACCGCGTAGACCACCGCGTCGTAGCGTTCCGCCAGCTCCTCGGGCTGAACGTGCTCGCCCACGGCGATGTTGCCGAAGAACCGGAAGCGCGGATCGTTCGAGGTCTTGTCGAACTGCGCGCTGATCGACTTGATCTTCGGGTGGTCGGGTGCGACGCCGGAGCGCACGAGACCCCACGGCGTGGGCAGCATCTCGAGCATGTCGACGCGCACATCGCGGGCCGCGTCGCCGCTGTCGGCGTACTTCAGGAGGGACGAGGCGGCGAAGTAGCCGGACGGGCCGGAACCGACGATCGCCACGTGATAGGGGCGTTGCTGGGGCATATGAGGGTGCCTTCTGTCGCTGCCCGGCCGCAGGCAATGGGCTGTCGCCGTGCGGCCGCACTGGTTACGCAACCGACTCTAAACGCGGCGCGTCCGCGGGGCAGGCAAGTCGCGATGAACGCGCCGGGCCCGCGACCGCCGCAGCACCGGCCGGTACCCTGAATTCCCGTGGATCCTGACCGTCAAGCCGACATCGCCGCCCTCGACGCCACCCTGACGACGGTGGAGCGGGTGCTCGACGTCGAGGGTTTGCGGGACCGAATCAAGAAGCTCGAGCAGGAGGCCTCGGACCCGAACCTCTGGGACGACCAGAGCCGGGCGCAGAAGGTGACCAGCGAGCTGTCGCACGCCCAGGGCGAGCTGCGGCGCGTCGAGGAGCTGCGGCAACGCGTCGACGATCTGCCGGTGCTCTACGAGTTGGCCGCCGAAGAAGAGGGGCAGGACGCCCAGAACGCCACAGCCGAAGCCGACGCGGAACTGGCCAAGCTGCGGGTCGACATCGAGGCTATGGAAGTCCGCACGCTGCTGTCCGGTGAGTACGACGAGCGCGAGGCCGTCGTCACCATCCGCTCCGGCGCGGGCGGTGTGGACGCCGCGGACTGGGCCGAGATGCTCATGCGGATGTACATCCGGTGGGCCGAACAGCACAAGTACCCGGTCGAGGTCTTCGACACCTCCTACGCCGAAGAGGCCGGCATCAAGAGCGCGACGTTCGCGGTGCACGCGCCCTACGCCTACGGCACCCTGTCGGTCGAACAGGGCACCCACCGGCTTGTGCGGATCAGCCCGTTCGACAACCAGGGCCGGCGGCAGACGTCGTTCGCCGATGTCGAGGTGCTGCCCGTCACCGAGACCACCGACCACATCGAGATCCCCGAAACCGACCTGCGCGTGGACGTGTACCGCTCCAGCGGTCCTGGCGGTCAGTCGGTGAACACCACCGACTCGGCGGTCCGCCTGACCCACCTGCCCACCGGCATCGTGGTCACCTGCCAGAACGAGAAATCGCAGCTGCAGAACAAGGTCGCCGCGATGCGCGTGCTGCAGGCCAAGCTGCTGGAACGCAAACGCCAGGAGGAACGCGCCGAGCTCGACGCGCTCAAGGGCGACGGCGGCAGCTCGTGGGGCAACCAGATGCGCTCCTACGTGCTGCACCCCTATCAGATGGTCAAGGACCTGCGGACCGAATACGAGGTCGGCAACCCGGGCGCAGTGCTCGACGGGGACATCGACGGGTTCCTCGAGGCGGGGATCCGCTGGCGGAACCGGCGCGATGACGACTGACCGATCGCTGGCGATCGGATTCTCCGAGGGCTGGCGGGACTTCTGGCACGGCGAGGTCGGAATCTGGCTGATGACCAGGGGCCTGCCGATCGCCCTGCTGATCATCGGGTCGCTGCTGGCCGCTCGGTTCATCAGTTGGGTGGCGCGCCGGGTGACCCGGCGGATCGACGCGGAGTACCAGGAGAGCGATCAGCTCGTGCGCTCCGAGAGCGCCAAGCACCGCCAGGCGGTGGCCTCAGTCATCTCCTGGGTGTCGATTGCGGTGCTGTTCGTCGTCGTCGGCATGCAGATCACCGCGATCCTCAACATCCCCGTCGGCTCGCTCGTCGCGCCCGCGGCCGTGCTCGGCGCGGCGCTGGGTTTCGGCGCGCAGAAACTCGTCCAGGACCTGCTCTCGGGGTTCTTCATCATCACCGAACGGCAGTACGGCTTCGGTGACCTCGTGCAGCTCAACATGATCGGCGCCTCGGACGCGGCCGAGGGCACCGTCGAAGAAGTCACGCTGCGGGTGACGAAACTGCGCACCGGCGAGGGGGAGGTGTTCACGGTCCCCAACGGCAACATCGTGCGGTCGCTGAACATGTCCAAGGACTGGGCCCGGGCGGTGGTGGACATCCCGGTGCCCACGACGGCCGACCTCAACGCCGTCAACGACCTGCTGCACAGCGTCGGCGAGGACGCGATGGGAGATCCGAAGCTCAGCGCGCTGCTGCTCGACACACCGCAGCTCATGGGCGTCGAGAGCATCGAGGTCGACACCGTCAACCTGCGCATGGTGGCCCGCACGCTGCCCGGTAAGCAGTTCGAGGTCGGAAGGCGCCTGCGCATCCGCATCATCGCGGCGCTCAACCGCGCGGGTATCGCCACGAAAGAGCACACCCCGACGGTCGACACGATCGCCGGTCACGGGGAGTCCCCGCAGCAGCAAGGGCGCTCGGAGGCTCGACAGTGATCCTGCGGAGGCTGCTGCGGCACATGCAGGGCCAGGAACGGGCGTGGCCGCGCTACATGCCGGGCGGGCGGGTCCGCACGTCGACGCTGGGGCTCATCGTGGCGTTCATCGCCCTGTTCTGGCTGTACCAGGTCTACGAACCCCCGGTGCAGGCGACCGCGCCGAACCCGGCTCAGCAGGTCGTGCCGCCGGGGTTCGTGCCCGACCCGGACTACACCTGGGTGCCGCGCACGCAGGTCCAGGAGCCGCCGACGACCCGCCGCACCTGGACCACGACGACCACCACGACCACCCCGACCACGACGACCACGAGCCCGTCGGAGACCACGACGAGCACGCCGACGTCGGAGACCCCCGCGCCGCCGACGACCACGGTGGTCGACCCCGACGGTCCCGGTTTGCTGCCGCCGCGGACCGTCACCCAGACCCCGTCGCCGGTCCCTGGACCGTTCGAGGTCCCCGGATTGCCGGTGCCGCTGCCGTAACCGGTGCAGGGGTGGCGCACCGCTACACTGGCGTGCCGTGATGATCACCCTCGACCACGTGACGAAGCAGTACAAGTCTTCGGCGCGACCCGCGCTGGACAACGTGTCACTCCAGATCGACAAGGGTGAGTTCGTGTTCCTCATCGGGCCGTCCGGGTCGGGCAAATCGACGTTCATGAGGCTGCTGCTCGCCGAGGAGACCCCCACCTCCGGGGACATCCGGGTCTCGAAGTTCCACGTCAACAAGTTGTCCGGCCGCCACATCCCGAGCCTGCGGCAGGTACTCGGCTGCGTCTTCCAGGACTTCCGGCTGCTGCAGCAGAAGACGGTGTTCGAGAACGTCGCCTTCGCGCTCGAGGTCATCGGCAAGCGGTCCGAGGTGATCAACCGGGTGGTGCCCGAGGTGCTGGAGATGGTCGGGTTGTCCGGGAAGGCCAACCGCCTGCCCGCCGAGCTGTCCGGCGGCGAGCAGCAGCGCGTCGCCATCGCCCGCGCGTTCGTCAACCGGCCGCTGGTGCTGCTGGCCGACGAGCCGACCGGCAACCTGGACCCGGAGACGAGCAAGGACATCATGGATCTGCTGGAGCGCATCAACCGCACGGGTACGACCGTGCTGATGGCTACGCATGACCATCACATCGTCGACTCGATGCGCCAGCGCGTGCTCGAACTCGAGCTGGGCCGCCTGGTCCGCGACGAGCAGCGCGGCGTCTACGGAATGGATCGCTAAGTGCGCTTTGGTTTCCTGATCAATGAGGTTCTGACCGGGCTTCGTCGCAACGTCACGATGACGGTCGCGATGATCCTGACGACCGCGATCTCCATCGGCCTGTTCGGCGGTGGGCTGCTGGTCGTGCGGTTGGCCGACAACTCCCGCGACATCTACCTCGATCGCGTGGAGAGCCAGGTCTTCCTGACCCCCGAGGTGTCGGCGAGCGATCCGACCTGCGACGCCGACCCCTGCAAGGCGCTGCGGACCCAGCTCGAGAACCGCACCGACGTGCAGTCGGTGGTGTTCCTCAACCGCGACGACGCGTACAACGACGCGATCCGGAAGTTCCCGCAGTACAAGGACGTCGCGGGCAAGGATGCGTTCCCGGCGTCGTTCGTGGTCAAGCTCGTCGACCCCGAACAGCACGAGGAGTTCGACAAGGCGATGGTCGGCCAGCCCGGGGTCCAGGGGGTGCAAAACCAGAAGGACCTCGTCGACCGGCTGTTCGCGGTGCTCGACGGGTTGAGCAACGCCGCGTTCGCGGTCGCCCTGGTGCAGGCCGTCGGCGCCGTGCTGCTGATCGCGAACATGGTGCAGGTGGCGGCCTACACCCGGCGAACCGAGGTCGGCATCATGCGTCTGGTCGGCGCCAGCCGCTGGTACACGCAGTTGCCGTTCCTGTTGGAGGCGATGCTCGCCGCCCTGCTGGGGGTGGTGATCGCGATCGGCGGCCTGGCCGTGGTGCGCGCGGCGTTCCTGGACAACGCGCTCAACCAGTTCTATCAAGCCAATCTGATCGCGCGGATCGACTTCGCGGACATCCTGTACATCTCGCCGATCCTGCTGTTGGTGGGTGTGGCGATGGCCGGCGTGACCGCTTATGTGACGCTGCGCCTGTACGTGCGAAGGTAGGGCGTGGCAGCTAACAAGGGTGGGAAGGGCGGAAAGGCCGGCGGGGCCAAGGACCGCAACAACCAGGTGGTCGCCACCAACCGCCGCGCCCGGCACAACTACACGATCCTCGACACCTACGAGACGGGTATCGCGTTGATGGGCACCGAGGTCAAGAGCCTGCGCGACGGTACGGCGTCGCTGGCCGACGCGTTCGCCACCGTCGACGACGGCGAGATCTGGCTGCGCAACCTGCACATCCCCGAATATCACCACGGCACCTGGACCAATCACGCGCCGCGGCGCAACCGCAAGCTGCTGCTGCACCGGCGCGAGATCGACAACCTCATCGGCAAGATCCGCGACGGCAACCTGACCCTGGTGCCGCTGTCGCTGTACTTCACCGACGGCAAGGTCAAGGTGGAACTGGCACTCGCCCGCGGTAAACAGGCCCACGACAAGCGCCAGGACCTGGCCCGACGCGACGCCGAGCGCGAGGTCATCCGCGAGCTCGGACGCCGGGCCAAGGGCATGACCTGATCGGGATTCTGTTCGCGCTGGCGTCTGCGACCTGTTACGGGATCAGTGACTTCGTCGGGGGGATCGCCTCGCGCCGGGTTGCCGCGCTGCGGGTCGTGCTCGTCTCCTACCCGCTCGCGATGGTGCTGCTCGGAGTGCTGGCCGCGATCGTCGGGGGAGACGTCTCGCCGGGCGCAATCGTCTGGGGTGCGCTGTCGGGGATCTCGCAGGGTCTAGGGGTGTGGTGGTTCTACGCCGCGCTGGGCGCCGGTCCGATCTCGGTGGTGTCGCCGCTGACCGCGGTGCTCGTGGCGGCCCTGCCGGTCGGTGTCGGGCTGGCGCTGGGGGAGCGGCCGGGGGTGATCGCCGCCGTGGGTACCGGGGTGGCGCTGGTGGCGGTGGTGCTGGTCAGTCGTGAGGCCGCCGACGAGCCGCTTGCGCGAGGAGATTCCAATACCGACAAGGACGACCACACCCACCGGTTCACCAAGACGGTCGGGTGGCTGACCGTCGGGTCCGGCATCGGATTCGGGTTGAACATCGTGCTGATCGGTCAGGCGCCGCACGAGGCCGGGCTGTGGCCGCTGGTGTTCGCGCGGGTGGCGGCGACGGTCCTGGTGTTCGCGATCGCGGCGGTCAGCAGCGAGATGCGCATTCCGACGGGGGTACCGCTGAAGCTGGCGGTGCTGGCCGGAGTGCTGGACACCGGCGCGAACGTGGCGATGCTGCTCGCCCTGCAGTCGTCGCTGCTGTCGCTGTCGGGGGTGTTGATGGCGCTCTATCCGGCGGCGACGGTGCTGTTGGCGATCGTCGTGCTGCGGGAGCGGGTCACGCGGTGGCAGGCGATGGGCATGGTGCTCGCGCTCGGGGCGGTCGCGATGATCGCCGCCGGTTAGCCGGTTTGCCCGCGGTCACGCTTTCGCCGGGTACTCAACACCGTTTGCGTAGGGAACGACGGTCATTTCGTGCCATCATGGGGTGGTTGCCAGGAGTTGCGGGGGGTCTGTGTCGGTCAAGAACGCACAACGGCGCCTCGCGATCTTCGTTCTCGTCGCCGCGCTGGCGTGGCTCAACGCTTTTGCGCTGTACGGCGACGACGTGGCGCGAGGTGTCGCGGTCGCGATGCAGGCGCCCATCGGAATAACCGCACTGGTCGCCGCGGTCGTGGTCGCGCGCCGGAACACCGGCGTGTCGCGGTGGTGGCGGGTACTGGTCGCCGGGGCGATGCTGAGCTGGCTGGTCGGTGAGGTCGTGTGGTTCCTCAGCGGTGCGGGAAGCCGCGGCGACCCCGCCCCGACGATCGCCGTCGTGGCGTACTTCATGCCGCCGGTGCTGTCGTTGGCGGCGATGATCGTCCTCGCCCGCGGGGGCGGCGGCCTGCGCGGGCGCGGCGGGTCGCTGCGGCACTCGCGGGCCGTCGCGATCCTCGACGGCGCCGTGGCGGCTACCGCGTTCGCGATCCTGGCCTTCATCGCCGGCCTCGGCGCGATGACGGGTGCCGCGCTGCCGCGTTCCCAGAACGTCCACGTCGTGGTCGCCTACTCGCTGCTGGAGCTGGCCGTTGTGGTGGTCGCGGCGCTGATGGCGATGGCGTATCGGCGCGACCGGCCCGACCGGGTGAATTACCTGCTGCTGTCCGGCGGTGTACTCACGATCGCGGCCTCGGATCGATTCGTCGCCTATCTGCAAACCGTCGGGGTGGAATCGGGAGATCTGTGGGGTGGCGTCGGGTTCACGCTGGGCCCGCTGATCATCTTGTACGCGCTCCTGCAGACACGGCCGCTGCCTGCCAGCGGGCGCGGGCAGGAGGCGATGGACTGGCTGCAGACGTTCCTGCCCTACATCGGGTTCCTCTTCATCATCGGCCTGCTGTCGTTCCATCTCCTCATCGGCGAGCCCATGCCGGTGGCGGTGATCTTCGCCGCGGTGGCGATGATCGGGCTGGTCACCGCGCGGCAGGTGGTCGCCATGCGTGCACAGCGGCTGCTGACCCGGCAGCTGTTCGAGGCGCAGGCGCGGTTGGCCCATCAGGTCCATCACGACGCGCTGACGGGCCTGCCCAACCGGTTGCTGTTCGCCCGACGGCTCGACGAGGCCGTCGCCACCGGCCGCTTCGTGCTGATCTTCGTCGACATCGACGACTTCAAAGAGGTCAACGACAAATTCGGCCACGCCGCGGGCGACGAGTTGCTGTGTGCGGTGGGAGACCGGCTGCGCCAGTGCGTCGGCCCGTCGGACACCCTGGCCCGCATCGGCGGTGACGAGTTCGCGATCCTGGTGCAGGGCGAGGAGGCGCCGGAGGTGGTGGCCGACAAGCTACGCGTGGCGCTGCGCGATCCGTTCGCGATCCACGGATCCACGCTCAAGGTGCGGGCGAGCATGGGGCTGGTCCGTCCGTCGGCGGACGACCCCGCGCCGACCTCCGACGATCTACTGCGTAAAGCCGACATCTCGATGTATGCGGGCAAGCGCCTCGGCAAGGACACCGCGGTGGTTTACCGCGCGTCAGCGGAGGCGTTGGTCGACTTCCCCAGTGCATTGCGAGAGGCCGACGGCGACGCCCCGCCCGGGTTCTGCCTCGCCTACCAGCCGGTCGTGCGGTTGCCCGATGCGGCTCCGGTCGCGGTCGAGGCGCTCGCGAGGTGGTCGGCGCCGAACGGGATGCAGATCCCGCCCGAGACGTTCGTCGCGGTGGCCGAGGGTGCCGGGCTCGGCGCGGCGCTCGACACTCTGGTGCTCAACCTCGCCTGCAAGGAGGTGCAGGAGGCGGGGCTGGACCTGATCCTGCATGTCAACATCGGCGCCGCCCGGCTGGGCAACCGCGCGTTCGAAGAAGAGGTGAAGGCGACGCTGGATCGGCACGGGCTGGAACCGGACCGGCTGGTTCTCGAGATCACCGAGACCGTCCCGATCGTCGACCTGCCCAGGGGAGCCGCCGCCATCAAGCGGCTGCGCGCGATGGGCGTCAAGGTCGCGCTCGACGACTTCGGCACTGGTTTCAACTCACTGAGCTACCTGCATGCGCTGCCGGTCGACGTCGTCAAACTCGACCGCAGCCTGGCGGCCGAACAGCAGCCGGAACGCGATCTGGCGCTGTACCGGTCGGTGATCGGACTGTGCGACGCGCTGGGACTGCACGTGATCGCGGAGGGCATCGAATACGCCGAGCAGGCAGACACGGTCCTCGCCGCCGGGTGCCGGCTGGCGCAGGGGCATCTGTTCGGGCGGGCGATGCCGCTCGAGGACGTCTGCGAGCTGGTGGCGGAGAGCCGCGCGAACGCCGTCATCTGATCGGGAACAAATGGGGTGGAGCGAGGCGTTGAGTCTCGCGTACCATTGATCTTCCTGTCGAAAGTCGGCAGGGATGCTAGGGGCTGAACGGTTTCGACTTCGAGCATCGAATCAAGGGAAGCGTGCCGGTGCAGGCAAGAGACCACCGTAAGCGTCGTTGCAACCAATTAAGCGCCGATACCAATCAGCGCGACTACGCTCTCGCTGCCTAAGCGAAGCTAGTCCGTCAGACCGGGAGCGCCCTCGGCCCGGACCCTGGCGTCGTCTAGAGGGAACCACCTTCAGGTTCGGTCGCGGGACCTGAAGGGACATCAAACAGCGACTGGGATCGTCATCCTGACTTGTTCGCGTGATCAGGAGATCCGAGTAGAGGCATAGCGAACTGCGCACGGAGAAGCCTCGAGGATATGCCGTAGGACCCGGGTTCGATTCCCGGCAGCTCCACAATTAAATCTGCAGTACGAGCAGGTCAGGATGAGTTTCGTCCTGGCCTGTTTTCTTTGCAGCACGTTTTGAGCACCGTCGCAGACACGGCCCTTCATCTGTCGGCCGTGTTCTTCGAGATCGTGCGGGTACAGGTCTCCGTATTGATCGAGAGTCATCGTTCGCCGATTAATACCCAACTGAGCATGCACCGTCTTGACGTGGGCTCGGCTTCGGCGGCTGTAACGTGCGGGGATGCGACCCAAGCTTCGTGACCGTTTCCGCGGCTGTCTGCTCGGCGGCGCGGTCGGGGACGCGTTGGGAGCGCCGGTCGAGTTCGAAACCCGCGACCGGATTCTGGCGCGTTTCGGTCCGCAAGGAATCTCCGGGTATTCCGCCGCATACGGCGGTATAGGAACGATCACGGACGACACGCAGATGACGTTGTTTACCGCCGAAGGCTTGCTGAGGTCCTGGGTTCGCGGGTGCATTAAAGGTTTGACCACTCATACCGGTGTGACGGCGAACGCGTACTTGCGTTGGCTTCGTACCCAAGGCGAAGTTACCGTGCACAAGGTTGGAATTGGTGAGCCCTTCGAAGACGACGCATCGGCGGGCTGGCTGTACCGACAGCGCCAGCTCCACAGCCGGCGGGCGCCAGGGAACACGTGCGTGTCAGCGCTCCGACAGATGCGCGGCCTGGGTCAGCCCGCCGATAACAACAGCAAAGGATGCGGCGGTGTCACGCGGACGGCACCCGTGGGGCTTTTCGTCTTGCGGTTACCGAACAGGTCGCTGCGCGAAGCGTTCGGCATGGGCGTCGACCTTGCGGCGCTGACTCATGGAAACCCCACGGGGACGTTGTCAGCCGGATTCCTTGCCGGGCTCGTTTACCTATTGGCTCAAGGGGTGTTGTTGAGCGACGCACTGCCCGCGGCGAAATGGGTCCTCCACGAAGTCGACGGCCATCGAGAAACGTTGAGTGCAGTTGAGGCCGCAGAGGCTGCAGCCGGCCGGGGTGACAATCGGTCAAACGCCATCGCGTCGTTAGGGCAGGGTTGGGTAGCGGACGAGGCGCTGGCCATCGGCCTTTACTGCGCGCTAACCGCCAAATCGTTCGCCGACGGGGTGGTCGCAGCCGTCAACCACGGGGGCGATTCAGACTCCACGGGCTCGATAGCGGGGAACCTGCTTGGTGCGATACACGGGGCTTCCGCCATCGGCGACGAGTGGCTGACACCACTGGAACTCAGTGACGTCATCACAGAAATCGCGGACGACCTATACGAGTTTCCGCGGTGGCACCTCTCCGAGTATGACCCCAACGAGGAGACCGAGCGGATCTGGCGCAAGTATCCGGGGTTCTGAAGATCGTGGGTGGAAATAGACCAATGGGCGCTTCGAAGTCGTCGAGGATGAGTCCACGGGCTTGTGCGAGTTCCGTCAGGGGCGACGGCTAATTTGCTTGGCTTGCCCTTCAGCGCGACGGCTACGTGCTGAACATCGCACGTAGCCACAACGCAGTTTGCGGAGGTGCATGACGCAACTGTCCATGGATGGGGTGGTCAAGCGGGTGGTTGCCCGAATCCCCCGTAGGCGCGGACTGACGTCTCACAAACTCGGTTGATTGTTACGTCACTTCGGCGAAGTCGTCAGAGCTTCCGCAGCAGCGCTGCGGCGCGGACCTCGTCACCCACCGTGATCGCGATGTTCACCTCATCCTCACCGCGCACCCATCGCAGCGTGACGTCCTCGCCGTACTTGATCGGCCGGCGGTACTCCACGACGGCGCGGTAGGGCGGCCGGCACACCTCGGGCGCCTCGGCCATCACCTCATGGATGGCATGCCAGTAGGCGGTGTTGGTGACGTGTTCGAACAGGTCGATGTCGGTGCGGCGCAGCGCGAACGGCATGGTCGCGTCGGTCTCCGCCGGATCGCTCAGCCACGGCCGCCACCGGAGCCGATGCTCCTCGGTGGTGCTCGCGAACTTCTCGATCAGACTGTCGGACACCCGTTGCGGGGTGAGCGTCTTCTCGTTGATCGCGATCCAGAAGCCCTCGGTCTCGATTCGGCCGCCTTCACTGCCCACCAGGTCGACGCGCATCGTGCACCATCGGGTCGACAGCGCCGAGCACCAGCGACTGAACGACACCTCGTTGGGCCACTCGATCGGCTCGATGACGTCGATCACCGTGCGCTGCACCAGCCAGTGCGGATGCTCCTCGGCCTCGCCTGCATCCATCAGGTTCTCGGCACCGACCTCCTGGATGTAGCGGGCCACCCCGTCGAGCCGCAGCTGCAGTTGGTCGCCGATGTCGCCGGTCGAGACCGGCCAGTCGGTTCGGTAGACGTAGCCCGCCGAGGGCTGCGGGGCCAGGCGCCGGTGGACGTCATCGCTCGGCACTGGCATGCGCCGAAGCATACGACGGCCCCAGGGTCGTCAGCGGGGGCTGCCCCGGTAGCGGATCGCCCAGGAGGCGCGGAACGCCGCGCCCGGCCGCAACCAGCGCAGCCCGACCCCGTTGTTGAGTGCGTTCGCCGGGGCGGTCATCGGTTCGATCGCGACCGCGGTCGCCGCGCGGCCGCCGACGGGGAACTCGCGGGTGATGAACACGTGCACGAACCCGAATTGATGGTCGGCCTCCAGGGCGACGGTGCGTCCGTCGGGCGCTCGCAGGGTGTGGCGGCTTCCGCCACCGGGTTCACGCCGGACACTCCACGAATCGTCGAGGTCGAGGTCCGTGACCACGCGTCCGGAACGAAGATCCCACCGGCTGCCGTGCACCGGTGCCTCGCCCACCGGTATCCGCCGATGGTCGAGGTTCACATGGCGCGTGCCGTCGACGACGAGCGTCAACGTCTCGACCGGCACGTCGCCGATCGTCAAGAACGGGTGCGCGCCGAGCGCCACCGGCGCGCTCGCCGATCCCGCGTTGCGGATGGTGTGTGTCGTCATCAGCCCGTCGGTGACCAATCGATACGTGACTTCGGTGTCGAGGCGGAACGGGTAACCGTCCTTCGGAGTGATCGCAGCGGCGAGTGTGACGGCCGAGGCCGACCGAGCGATCGGGCGATGGGCAGCGTCATGCACTAACCCGTGCAACGCGGTGTTGTGGACGGGATCGTTGACCCCCAACTGAAGGGTCTGCCCGCCGTGGGCCCACCGGCCGTCACGCACCCGGTTGGGCCACGGCACCAGGACCTTGCCGCAGAAGAACGGCGCCTCCGAGTCGTCCTCGAGGTCGGGCGTGAGCGCGACCCCGCCGATCGAGAGATGGCGAAGGGCGGCGCCCACCTCGCCGATCACCGCGCGCACCCGGCGCCCGCCTGCACCCAGCGCCAGCTCATGCTGTGTCGCCGGGCGGGTTCGCATGCCGGTCAAGCGGCACCCGGGCCGGCATGGGTGCGCACGACGGTCGGCTCCTGGTGGCCGGCGCACCACACCGCTCGACGCAACGCATCGGCGACCGTCTCGACCGCGGTGGACTCGACCAGCGCGATGACGCAACCGCCGAACCCGCCACCGGTCATCCGCGCTCCCAACGCGCCCGCGCGTACCGCGGTCTCGGCGATCAGATCGATGTGCTCGGTGGTGATCCCGAAATCGTCGCGCATCGACACATGTGAGGCATTCAGCAGCCAACCCACCTCATCGAAGTTCTCATTCCGCAGGGCTGCAACGGTTTCCAGTACGCGCTGGTTTTCGGTGATGATGTGTCGTGCGCGGCGGGCGTCCTCGGCGTCGGGTACCGCATCCAGTACCGCGACCCCGCCGTCCTGTACGTCTCGCAGGCTCGCGACACCCAGTCCGGCGGCCACCCGCTCGCACGATGCGCGCCTGGCAGCGTATTCGCCGCCGGCGTGCCGGTGAGTGGCGTGCGAGTCGATGAGCAGCAGTGCGAGATCGTGCGCATCGGGATCGAAAGGCACCGAGGATACGGTGAGATCGCGGAAGTCGATCAGCTGCGCGTGCCGCGGTTCGGCGAAGAGGATCGCCATCTGGTCGAGCAGACCCGTTGGTGCGCCGACGTATTCGTTTTCGGCCCGGCGCGCGATCCGCGCCTGTTCGAGCCGTTCGACGGATCGGCCTGCAGCGGTGAGCAGTGCGCCGAGCGTCGCGCACTCCAACGCCGCCGACGACGCGAGGCCCGAACCGGTCGCGACACCGCCGCGGATCCACATCTCGCCGCCGGCGACGGGGTACCCGGCGAGCCGAAGCGCCCAGACCACGCCCGCCACGTAGGCCGCCCAGCCGGTCACCGCGCCCGGCGTCGTGTCGATCGGGAACCGCACCGGTGCGTTCTCGCGGTCGCTGCACACGACCAGGGAGTCGGAATCGGACGGCTGGAACTCGACGACCGTGCGTTCGGGTAGTGCGATCGGCAGCGCGAAACCCGCGTTGTAGTCGGTGTGTTCGCCGATGAGGTTGATCCGTCCGGGTGCGGCGTACCGGACCGGACGGCCGGAAGGTGTCACCGTGACAGCTCCCGCAGCATCCGCGCGAGGGACTCCGGATCGACGTCGTTGATGAAAGCGTCCATGACGGACTCGGAACTGGCCAGGTACTTGAGCTTGGTGGCGCTTCGCCGCGTCGAGATCACCTGGGCGTGGAAATACCCTTCGCGCTGACTGGTCGTGTACTGATGCAGCGCCGACATGTAGGGCAGTGGTCCGGTGTACATGCGGTCCAGCCGCCCCAGGACGGCCTGGTAGATGTCGGTGAACTCGTCGAGTTCGGCGTCGTCGAGTTCGGTCAGGTTGTGCACGAAGCGGTTCGGGTAGATGTGCACTTCGACCGGCCAGCGCGCCGCGAACGGCACGAAGGCGGTGAAGGCGTCGGTGCGCGCGACGATCCGCGACCCGTCGGCCACCTCGTCGCGCAGGATGTCGGCGAACAGGTTGGTGCCGTGAGATGCACGGTGGGCGTCGGCCTCTCGTAGCATCGTCGTCGTCCGCGGCGTCACGTACGGATATCCGTAGATCTGGCCGTGCGGGTGGGTGAGCGTCACGCCGATCTCTTCGCCGCGGTTCTCGAAGCAGAACACCTGCTCGATCCCGGCCCGGCTCAACAGGTCTGCGGTGCGCTGGCGCCACGCCTCGACGACGAGGCGGGCGTGCGCACGGTCGAGACCGGCGAACGATCCGGTGTGGTCGCTGGAGAAGCAGACCACCTCGCAGCGGCCGTGGCTGTGCGCGGAAGCGAACTCCTCGCTCGACGGGTCCGGCAACCGGAACGGGGACCCGTCGGCGCCGGACAGGCTCGCGAAGCGGTTCTCGAAGACGGCCACGTCGTAGTCGGGGGCGGGGATCTCACTGGTCAGTCCGGACGGACCCGGGCACAGCGGGCACTGGTCGGGGGGCGGCTTGTAGGTCCGTTCCTGCCGCAGCGCGGCGATGATCACCCACTGGCCCGTCGTGCGGTCGTAGCGCAGTTCCGATCTGTCCGCTTGGCGGGGGAGCGGGCGCCGGTCGGGCACGGGGGTGCACTCGTGTCCCGGCAGCGTGAAGAACAGCAGATCACGGCCGTCGGCGAGCTGCCAATGTGTCGGGATGGCGGCGGTGGTGGGAATCACCGTGTGCGCGGCGCTTCCCCGGTCGCGAGGATCGGCCGATGCTGCTGGACGAGTTGCTCTCTCGTCATCCCGAACTGTGCCAGAGGCCAGGCACCGGGGTAGGTGACGATGTCACGGGTGAAGCGATCGGCGATGCCACCGTCGGGCATGTCAGGACCCGCCCTTCTTCTTGTTGTAGACATCGAAGCCGACCGCGGCCAGTAGCACCAGACCCTTGATGAGTTGTTGTACGTCGCTGCCGATCCCGATCAGCGACATCCCGTTGTTCAGGACGCCGAGGACGAAGCCTCCGATGATCGCGCCGAACACCGTGCCGACACCGCCGTTGGCTGATGCGCCGCCGATGAACGCCGCGGCGATGGCCTCCAGTTCCATGCCGATTCCCGCTTGTGGTGTCGCGGAATTGAGTCGGGCCGCGAACAGGAGACCGGCCAGCGCCGAGAGCAGACCCATGTTGACGAAGACCAGGAAGGTGACGCGTTTGGTCTTCACCCCGGACAGGCGCGCCGCGGCGACGTTGCCTCCGACGGCGTACACCTGGCGGCCGACGACCGTGGAGCGCATGACGAAGGCGTAGATCACGAACGCGACCGCAAGGATGATGCCGACGACGGGCACCCCGCGGTAGCTCGCGAGCAGAAGGGTGAACGAGGCGAGCGCGGCGACGATCGCAGCGCACTTGGCGAGGAACCACCCCGCAGGCATCACGCGGAAGCCGTACTGCGTCTGCGTCCTTCGTTGCCGGACCTGCTGCCAGACGGCGGCGATCATCACCAGCGCGCCGAGGATGACGGTGGGCCAGTGATAGAGGCTGCTACCGCCGATCTCCGGCAGGAAGCCGCTGCTGACCTGTCCGAAACCTCGCGGGAACGGGGCGATCGACTGACCCTCCAACAGGTACTGGGTGGCACCTCGGAACACGAGCATGCCGGCCAGGGTGACGATGAAGGACGGGATCCCGACGTAGGCGATCCAGAAGCCCTGCCACGCACCGAAGATCGCCCCGAGCACCAGGCACACCACGACCGCGACCGGCCACGGCATGTCGTGGCGGATCATCAGGACGGCCGACATGGCGCCGATGAATCCGGCGATGGAACCGACGGACAGGTCGATGTGTCCGGAGATGATGACGATGACCATCCCGATCGCCAGGATGAGGATGTAGCCGTTCTGCTGCACGATGTTCGACACGTTGAGCGGCTTGAGCAGGATGCCACTGGTCCAGATCTGGAACAACGCCACGATCAGGACGAGGGCGACGACCATGCCGTACTGCCGGAAGTTGCCCCGCAGCGCGGACGTGAGCCGGTCCACGGGGGTTTCGGGCGGCGGGGGTGCGGGCGCACTCGACGTCGTGGTCGCCGTCGGAGTGGTGGTCATGCGGATCGTCCCTTCATCATGTAACGCATCAACGTCTCCTGATTCGCGTCCGCGCGCGCCACCTCGCCGGTGAGACGACCCTCGTTCAGGGTGTAGATGCGGTCGCACAAGCCGATCAGCTCGGGGAGTTCGGAGGAGATCACGATCACCGCCTTACCCTGCGCGGCAAGGGAATTGATGGTCTGGTAGATTTCGTACTTGGCGCCGACGTCGATTCCGCGGGTGGGCTCGTCGAGGATCAGCACGTCGGGGTCGACGAAGATCCACTTGCTCAGGACGACTTTCTGCTGGTTGCCGCCGGATAGGTTGCCCGTCGTGGCCTTCACCGACGGGGCCTTGATCCGCATCTCCTTGCGGTAACGCTCGGCGACGACGGTCTCTTCGTGCTCGTTGATGACCGACATCCTGCTCACCTTCGGTAGCGAGGCGAGGGTGACGCTGCGGGTGATGTCGTCCATCAGGTTCAGTCCGTAGTGTTTACGGTCCTCGGTGGCGTAGGCGATGCGGTGGCTGATGGCCTCGGAGACCGTCCGCGTCCGGATCTCCCTGCCGTCCTTGAACACCTTGCCGCCGGCCTTCTTCCCGTAGCTGCGACCGAACACACTCATGGCCAGTTCGGTGCGGCCCGCGCCCATCAGCCCGGCCAGACCGACGACCTCTCCGCGGCGGACGTTGATCGAGACGCCGTCGACGACCTTGCGTTGTTGGTCCAGTGGGTGGAAGACCGTCCAGTCCTCGATCGCGAACGTGACGTCGCCGATGGTGTGCGCGGTGCGTTCGGGGAAGCGGTCCACCATGTCGCGCCCGACCATGCCGCGGATGATGTGTTCCTCGGTGAGGTCTGGCGTGACCGGGATCGTCTCGATGGTCCGGCCGTCCCGCAGGATCGTGATGGTGTCGGCGACCCGCATCACCTCGCCCAGCTTGTGCGAGATGATGATGCATGTCAGCCCCTGCTCGCGCAGTCCCATGATGAGATCGAGCAGGTGCCTGCTGTCGTGGTCGTTGAGCGCTGCCGTCGGTTCGTCGAGGATGAGCAGTTTCACCTGCTTCGACAGCGCCTTGGCGATCTCGACGAGTTGTTGTTTGCCCACCCCGATGTCGGCGATGCGGGTGCGGGGGCTCTCGCGCAGACCGACCCGGTCCAACAGCTCCTGGGCGTGGGTCATGGTGTGGTGCCAGCTGATCACCCCCGCCGAGGCGTGCTCGTTGCCGAGGAAGATGTTCTCGGCGATCGACAACACCGGCACCAGCGCGAGTTCCTGGTGGATGATCCCGATGCCGCGGCGCTCACTGGAGCGGATGTCCTTGAAGTGGCCCGGGCTTCCGTCGAAGACGAACTCTCCGTCGTAGCTGCCGTGCGGATAGATCCCGCTGAGCACCTTCATCAGCGTCGACTTGCCTGCGCCGTTCTCTCCGCAGATGGCGTGGATCTCGCCATGGTGCACGGTGAGGTCGACGTCGCGCAGGGCGGTGACAGTACCGAATCGCTTGGTGATGCCGCGCATCTCGAGCAGGGGCGTGCGACCGGCTGTCATCAGGTGAGCTGCGCTGACGTGTAGTAGCCCGAGTCGACCAGCGCCTTTTGGTAGTTGCTCTTGTCCACGCTGACCGGCTCGAGCAGGTACGCCGGTACGACCTTCACTCCGTTGTCATAGGTGGTGGTGTCGTTGACCTCGGGTGCGCCGCCGGTCAGCAGCGAATCCGCCATCTGCACAGCGGCTTTCGCCAGTTCACGGGTGTCCTTGAACACCGTTTCGGTCTGCTCGCCGGCGATGATCGACTTGACCGAGGCCAATTCGGCGTCCTGACCCGTCACGATGGGAAGCGGATTGGCGGGTGTGCCGTAGCCCGAACTCTTCAGCGCCGAGATGATCCCCAGCGACATGCCGTCGTAGGGGGACAGCACGGCATCCACCCGGCCGCTGGTGTAAGCCCGGCTCAGTAGGTTGTCCATGCGTGATTGCGCGAGCCCGCCGTCCCAGCGCAGGGTCGCCACCTGGTCGAACGAGGTCTGGCCGCTCTTGACAACCAGCTTGCCGCTGTCGATGTAGGGCTTCAGCACGCTCATCGCGCCGTCGAAGAAGAACGTGGCGTTGTTGTCGTCGGGCGATCCGGCGAACAGTTCGATGTTGAACGGTCCTGGGTTCTGCTCGACTCCGAGCTTGTCGACGATGTAGTCGGCCTGCAGGACGCCGACCTTGAAGTTGTCGAATGTCGCGTAGTAGTCGACGTTCTCGGAGCCGCGGATCAGCCGGTCGTAGCTCACGACGGGGATGTCGGCGTCGGCGGCCCGCTGCAGGATGTCGGTGAGCGACGAACCGTCGATCGGCGCGATGACGAGAACCTTGACGCCCTTGGTGATCATGTTCTCGATCTGCGACACCTGGTTCTGCACGACGTCGTCGCCGTACTGCAGGTCGGTGTCGTAGCCGAGGGACTGGAACTGCGCGGCCATGTTGTCACCGTCGGCCACCCAGCGCTCGGACGATTTGGTGGGCATCGAGATCCCCACGGTGCCAGTGCGTTCACCGCCGCTGCTGGTGTCCTCGGGAGCCGTCGAGCGGCCGCAGCCGGCGCTCGCGAGCGCGGCCACCACGGCGACGGCGCCCACGACTCGGACAAGGCTTTTGCGCATGAATCCTCCGATGTGGTTCGGCTACGCATCGCGGGCACGGGGGAGACGGCGGCGATGTGAGCGCTAACATCGATGATCTTGTGACTCGGCTCACTGGTTTGTCAAGGGTTGACGACGGTCGAAATTCGACGCGCGAGGGCCATTGACTTCGCAGAAATGTGAGCGTTAACATCCGAGTGGTGTAACGCCGATCACACCGGCGCACATCGTTCCCCTCGCATGTCCCGCGTTCGGCGGCAACGTTCTGACCTCGTAAAACAACCCATCGAAGGAGTTGTCGTGAAGAGAGTTCTCACCGCGGTGCTGGGCATCGCGACGGCCGGTGTGCTGGTGGCCTGCGGCAGTGGACCGGCCCCCGCGGACGGCGAAGGAGGGGGCACCGAAGGCGGCGGCGGACAGATCACCATGGGCTTCTCCCAGGTGGGTGCCGAGAGCGGCTGGCGGACGGCCAACACCACCTCGATCAAGGATGCGGCCAAGGCGGCCGACGTCGACCTCAAGTTCTCCGACGCGAACGGCAAACAGGAGAACCAGATCTCCGCCATTCGCTCGTTCGTACAGCAGGGCGTCGACGTGATCGCGTTCAGTCCGGTGGTTCGCACGGGGTGGGACGCGGTCCTCCTGGAAGCCAAGAACGCCGGCATCCCGGTCATCCTCACCGACCGCGCCGTCGACACCGACGAGCCGGACGTCTACAAGACCTTCCTGGGCGCCGACTTCGTGCGTGAGGGCCGGTGGGCCGGTGACTGGGTGGTCAAGGAGTACGCGTCCGCCCCCGGGCCGGTCAACATCGTGCAACTGGAGGGGACGACGGGCGCCGACCCCGCCCTGGAACGCAACAAAGGTTTCGCCGAGGCCATCGCCGCCGATCCGAAGCTCACCGTGATCGCCAGCCAGACAGGCGATTTCACCCGGTCCGGCGGCAAGCAGGTGATGGAGGCGTTCCTCAAGGCCCACCCGAAGATCGACCTGGTGTTCGCCCAGAACGACGATATGGCGCTCGGCGCCATGGAAGCCATCGAGGCCGCGGGCAAGAAGCCCGGGCAGGACATCAAGATCGTCGCCATCGACGCCACTCACGACGGTATGCAGGCCCTGGCCGACGGCAAGTTCAACTTCATCGTCGAGTGCAACCCGCTGCTCGGTCCTGAACTGATGGACCTCGCCAAGAAGGTGGTCGCCGGCGAACCCGTGCCTGCCCGGGTCGTCACCCCGGACGAGACGTTCGATCAGCAGCAGGCCGCGTCGGTGCTCCCGGACCGCAAGTACTGATGACCACACCGGTCCCCGCCCGCACCGCCGCGCCGGTGGTCGAGATGCGTGGCGTCACCATCACCTTCCCCGGCGTGACGGCACTCGACGACGTCGACTTCCGCTTGCTGCCCGGTGAGATCCACGCGCTGATGGGGGAGAACGGTGCCGGGAAGTCGACGCTGATCAAGGCGCTCACCGGTGTCTACGACATCGATTCGGGGCACATCGCCGTCGCCGGGGTCGAGCAACGGTTCAGTACGCCGCGACAGGCGCAGGACGCCGGCATCAGCACGGTGTACCAGGAGGTCAACCTGGTCCCGAATCTCACTGTCGCAGAGAATATCCTGCTGGGACGGGAGCCGCGGAGGTTCGGGCGGATCGACTACCGCGCGATGAACCGGCGGGCCACCGAACTCCTCGGGGAGCTCGACCTGTCCATCGATCCCGGCTCCATCCTGGGTGACCACCCCATCGCGCTGCAGCAACTGGTCGCGATCGTGCGGGCGACCGCCGTGTCCGCGCGGGTCCTGATCCTCGATGAACCGACGTCGAGCCTGGACACCGACGAAGTCGGCGAACTGTTCCGGGTGATGCGCCGGCTGCGCGACGGCGGTACGGCCATCCTGTTCGTCTCCCACTTCCTCGACCAGGTCTACGCGGTCTCGGACCGGATGACGGTGCTGCGCAACGGCCGTCTGGTCGGTGAGTATCCGACCGCCGCGCTCGATCGGGTGCAGTTGGTGGCGGCGATGCTGGGGCACGAGCTGGAGACCCTGGAGGAGATCGCCGATACCGCCACGACCAGTCGCGGTGCCGAGGAGCCGGTGCTCAGCGCGCGCGGGATCGGCCGCGCACCCGCACTGCACCCGACCGACATCGACGTCCACCGCGGCGAAGTGGTAGGCCTCGCCGGGTTGCTGGGTTCGGGAAGAACAGAATTGGCGCGTCTGCTCTTCGGCGCCGACCGGGCCACCAGCGGGGAGGTATCGGTCAACGGTCGGGCGGCCGCCTTGCGCTCACCGCGCGCCGCCATCGCCAACGGGTTCGCGTTCACCTCGGAGGACCGCAAGGGGGAGGGGATCATCGGTGACTTGACCGTCGGCGAGAACCTCCTCTTGGCCCTGCAGGCCCGGCGTGGTTTCGCCCGGCGGCTCTCGGCCAAGGCCAGTGCCGAGTTGGTGCGGCGCTACATCGAGGCCCTCGACATCCGCCCCCGCGACCCGGATGCGTTGGTGAAGAACCTCAGTGGCGGCAACCAGCAGAAGGTCCTCCTGGCGCGGTGGTTGATCACCGAACCTCAGCTGCTGATCCTCGACGAGCCCACCCGGGGCATCGACGTCGGCGCCAAGGCGCAGATCCAGAAACTCGTCACCGACCTCGCCGCCGACGGTATGGGCGTGGTGTTCATCTCCGCCGAACTCGACGAGGTGGCCCGCATCAGCGACCGGATCGCGGTGCTCCGCGACCGGCACTGCGTCGAGACCGTCGGATCGGACTGCTCGGTGCGGGAACTGACGGCGCTCATCGCCGGCGGGAGCGAGCCGTGACGAAGAGACTTGCCGCATCGCCGCTGGTGTGGCCCGCACTGGCACTGATCCTCCTGCTCGCGGTGAACGTCATCGTCACACCGGGCTTCCTGAGCGTCCGCGTTCAGGACGGGCATTTGTTCGGCAGCCTGATCGACATCCTCCGCAACGGCGCACCCACCATGCTCGTCGCCTTCGGCATGACACTGGTGATCGCCTCGCGCGGCATCGACCTGTCCGTCGGCGCGGTCGTGGCGGTCAGCGGTGCGCTGGCCTGCGCTCACATCGCCGACTCCACCGCACCTGCGAGCACGGGCACGGTCGTGACGGCGATGGGCATCGCGCTCGGCGTCGCGGCGATCCTCGGCCTGTGGAACGGGACGCTGGTCTCGGTGTTCGGCGTGCCGCCCATCATCGCCACCCTCGTGCTGATGACCGCCGGGCGGGGGATCGCGCTGCTGGTCACCGACGGTCAGATCGTCACCGTGACCAGCGCACCCTTCAAGGTGCTCGGGGCGGGCTACGCGGGCGGGCTGCCGGTGGCCATCCTGGTGAGCCTGTCGGTGTTCGCGCTCACCGCTCTGTTGGTGCGCCGCACCGCCCTGGGGATGCTGCTGGAATCGGTGGGCATCAACCCCGAGGCGAGCCGGCTCGCCGGGGTGCGGCACCGTTCGATCCTCTTCGCCGTCTACGTCTTCTGCGCGGTGTGCGCCGGGGTGGCGGGGTTGATGATCGCGTCCAACATCTCCGCCGCGGACGCCAACAACGCCGGTCTGTGGATCGAGATGGACGCCATCCTGGCCGTCGTCATCGGCGGCACCTCACTGCTGGGTGGGCGCTTCAGCCTGACCGGCACCCTGCTCGGAGCGTTGATCATCCAGACCCTGACCACCACCGTGTACACAGCGGGAATCACCCCCGAGACCACCCTCGTGTTCAAGGCCCTGGTCGTGATCGCGGTGTTCCTGCTGCAGGCGCCCAAATTCCGGGCGGCCCTGTCCCGCCGCAGGCGCCGACCGGCGACGACGACCGTGCGGGTACCGCGCCAGGCGGAACCCGTTGCAGCGCAGCATGTGCCGACGCATAGTGAGTCCGAGAAGATGAGCACGCTGTGACCACGCAGACCGCGAAGATCGCGCGCCGGAGCCGTACCGTCGCCGACGGACTCCAGCGGGCGCGCGGGCGCTATCTGTCACCGCTGGCCTCGTTGGCGCTGTTCGTCGTGATGTTCACCGCCGTCGTCGTCCGCTACGACTTCGCCAGCCCCGCACAGGTCTTCCTGAACCTGTTCGTCGACAACGCGCACCTGATCGTCCTCGCGGTCGGGATGACCTTCGTCATCCTCACCGGCGGAATCGATCTCAGCGTCGGGTCGGTGGTGGCACTGTCGACGGTGATCGTGGCCACCGCCCTGCAGGACGGATGGCCGATGCCGCTGGCCGTGGGCACGGTCCTGCTGGTGGGCCCGCTGCTCGGCCTGCTGATGGGCCTGGTGATCGAGCATTTCGACGTCCAACCGTTCATCGTCACGCTCGCGGGCATGTTCCTCGCTCGGGGCCTGTGCTACGTGATCAGCGTCGACACCCTGCCGATCAAGGACCCGCTGGTGCGTCAGTTCGGGCTGAACTACGTCTACCTCTACGAGGACAAGTTCATCCGCTGGACGGTCGTCGTCGCGCTCGCCGCGGTCGTCATCGCCGCTCACGTGCTGCACCAGACCCGGTTCGGCCGAACGGTGTACGCGGTGGGAGGCAACCGCCAGTCCGCACAGTTGATGGGTCTCGACGCCGGCCGCGCGCGGGTGTCGGTCTACGCGATCAGCGGGCTCTGCGCCGCCACGGCCGGGTTGTTGCTCGCCGCCCAGAAGCTCTCCGGGTACAGCCTCAACGGCGTCGGGATGGAACTCGACGCGATCGCGGCCGCGGTGATCGGCGGTGTAATGCTCTCCGGCGGAGTCGGATTCGTGTTCGGCTCGCTGATCGGTGTCCTGGTGCTCGGCACCATCCAGACGTTCGTCACCGCGGAGAACCTCGACTCGTACTGGACACGGATCATGACCGGCGTCCTGCTGCTAGTTTTCGTTCTCGTTCAGCGACTAGTGGTGAGGAAACCCAGATGAGCAGCCAGTCAACGCCCCCCAGTCCCGCGAAGCCGGTCATGGCCGATGTCGCCCGACTCGCGGGCGTCAGCCACCAGACGGTCTCACGGGTCATCAACGGCTCGTCGAGCATCCGCCCGGCGACCAAGGCACGGGTCCAGCAGGCCATCGAGGAACTCGGCTACCGACCCAACACCGCGGCGCGCGCCCTGGTGACGCGGCGCTCGGGGATCATCGGGATCGTCGGCTCCAGCAGCGATCTGTACGGCCCGTCGAGCATCCAGCGCTCCGTGCAGGAGGCCGCCCGCGCTGCCGGTTACTTCTCCAGCCTGGTACCGCTGGCCGAGGTCACCCTCGAGGCACTCCGCGACGCGCTGGAACACCTTGCGCGCCAATCCGTGGAGGCCGTCGTGATGATCGCGGCGCAGGAGGAGGCGCTGGCCGTCGCGCACTCCGCGGACACCGGCCTCCCGATGATCGTCGTCGAGGGGGATCTGTCGGGCAGTGGCCTGAGCGTCGGCGTCGACCAGATCGACGGTGCGCGGCAAGCTACTCAGCACCTCATCGACCTCGGTCACCGGGACATCGCGCATATCGCCGGACCCCTGACCTACACCGAGGCCAAGGGACGTCGCACCGGTTACGAGGCGGCCATGCGCGCCGCCGGACTCGCCGCGGGCGAGCGGTGGGAAGGCGACTGGACCGCGGCGAGCGGATACCAGATCGGTTGCCGTCTGGTGCGATCCGGCGGCGCCACCGCGGTGTTCGTCGCGAACGATCAGATGGCCATCGGCGTCCTGCACGCGCTCGCCGAAGCCAGGCTCTCGGTGCCCGGCGACGTCAGCGTCGTCGGGTTCGACGACATCCCCGAGGCCGCCTACTTGAACCCGGCGCTGACCACGATCCGGCAGGACTTCCAGGCCATCGGTCAGCGGGCGATCGACCTCGTCGCGGCAACCCTCGACGGATCGCCCGCGAGTATGCCCCTGCTCACCCCCGAACTCATCGTCCGCGACAGCACGGCACCGCCTGAGGAGCGCCATGGATAGCGAGAAGTACACCGTCGGAGTCGATTTCGGCACCTTGTCGGGCCGCGCACTGGTGGTGCGCGTCAGCGACGGCCACGAGATGGCCTGCGCCGAACACGTCTACCGGCACGGAGTCCTCACCGACGCCCTGCCGACCGGCGCGGTACGGCTGCCCTCGCTGTGGGCGCTCCAGGTGCCCGCCGACTACGTCGAGGTCCTGCGCACCGCCGTTCCGGAGGCCCTCGCAGCAGCAGGTGTTGATCCCGCCGACGTCATCGGCATCGGCACCGACTTCACCGCCTGCACCATGGTGCCGGTACGCGGCGACGGCACCCCGCTGTGTGAACTGGACGAGTTCGCCGACCGGCCGCACGCCTACGCCAAACTTTGGCGGCACCACTCACCCCAGCCGCAGGCCGACCGCATCAATGCCGTTGCCGCGCAACGCGGTGAGACCTGGCTGTCCCGCTACGGGGGACTGATCTCCAGCGAGTGGGAGTTCGCGAAGGCCCTCGAGATCCTCGACGAGGACCCGGAGGTATACCGCGCCATCGACCATTTCGTCGAGGCCGCGGACTGGATCGTCTGGCAGCTCTGCGGCAGCTACGTCCGCAACGCGTGCAGCGCGGGCTACAAGGGTATCCGTCAGGACGGCGAGTACCCGTCGCGTGACTTCCTCGCCGAGGTACACCCGGGATTCGCCGATTTCGTGACCGACAAACTGGACCAGCCGATCGGCCGGCTGGGCGATCGTGCCGGCGGGCTGAGCGCCGAGGCCGCGCAATGGACGGGACTGTCGCAGGGAATCCCCGTGGCGGTGGGCAACGTCGACGCCCACGTCACCGTCGCGGCGGCCGACGCGCTGGAGCCCGGACGACTCGTGGCGATCATGGGGACCTCGACGTGCCACGTGATGAACTCCGACGTGCTGCGGGAGGTGCCCGGTATGTGCGGAGTCGTCGACGGCGGGATATCCGAGGGCAGTTGGGGTTACGAGGCCGGACAGTCCGGGGTCGGCGACATCTTCGGCTGGTTCGTCGACAACTGCGTCCCCGAGAGCTACCACGTCGAAGCGCGGCGGCGAGGGCTGACGCTGCACGGATACCTCACCGAACTGGCCGGCCGCCAGCGCGTCGGCCAGCACGGCCTGGTCGCGCTGGACTGGCACAGCGGCAACCGCTCAGTGCTGGTCGACCACGAACTCTCCGGGGTGATGATCGGACAGACCCTCGAGACCACGTGCGTCGACATGTACCGGGCCCTCCTGGAGGCCACCGCGTTCGGCACCCGGATGATCGTGGAGACGTTCATCGCCAGCGGGGTGCCGGTGACCGAGCTGGTGGTCGCCGGCGGACTGTTGAAGAACCACCTCCTCATGCAGATCTACGCTGACGCCGTCGGTCTGCCGCTGTCAGTGGTCCCGTCCGCGCAGGCACCGGCGTTGGGCTCGGCGATCCATGCCGCGGCCGCCGCGGGCGCCTATCCCGACGTCGCGACCGCCGCCGCCCGGATGGGCAGACGCATCCGCGACGCCTACAGGCCCACCCCGTCCGACGCCCAGGCCTACGAACGGCTCTACCGCGAGTACGTGGCGGCCTACGAGTGGTTCGGGCGGGGTAACGACATGATGCGCCGGTTGCGGCGGATCGGATCACGAGAAGCCGTGGGGGCACCGTCATGACGGTCACATCCGAGATCAGCCGCGTCATCGCCGAACTGCGCCGGGAGGTCTGCGACCTCCACGCGCAGCTGACCCACTACGAGCTGGTGATCTGGACCGCGGGCAACGTCTCGGCCCGGGTGCCGGGACGCGAGCTCATGGTGATCAAACCCTCTGGCGCCGACTACGATTCGCTGACCGCCGACGACATGGTGGTCTGCGACCTGTACGGCAACCTGGTCGACGGCGCGCTGAACCCGTCATCGGACACCGCAGCCCACGCGTACGTGTACCGGCACATGCCCGAGGTGGGCGGCGTGGTGCACACCCACTCCACCTACGCGACCGCATGGGCCGCCCGCGGCGAACCGATCCCGTGCGTGCTCACGATGATCGCCGACGAGTTCGGCGGCGACATCCCGGTGGGTCCGTTCGCACTCATCGGGGACGACTCGATCGGCCGGGGCATCGTCGAGGTCCTGCGCGAGAGCAGATCGCCGGCAGTGTTGATGCGCAACCACGGACCGTTCACGATCGGCCGCACCGCCCGTGACGCCGTCAAGGCCGCGGTCATGGTGGAAGACGTGGCGCGAACGGTCCACATCAGCCGCCAGCTCGGCGCCGCACCACCCATCGACGCGGCCGACGTGGCCGCACTGTTCGAGCGCTACCAGAACGTCTACGGCCAGAGCGGTGTATCCGCAGAGAAACCCCAGGAGACACACCGATGATCGCGTCCCGCGTCGCCACCAGCCAGGTCTGGCTGATCACGGGCAGCCAGTCCATGTACGGGCAGGACATCCTCGACCAGGTCGCCGACCAGTCGCGTCAGATCGCCGGGCTGCTCGACGGTAGCGGCGAGATCCCGGTCGAGGTGCGGTGGTTACCGGTGGTGACCGACTCCGCCGAGATCGCTCGCGTGCTCAGCGCGGCGAACACCTCCGACGAGTGCGTCGGCGTCATCGCCTGGATGCACACGTTCTCGCCGGCGAAGATGTGGATCCGCGGCCTCAAGACACTGCAGAAGCCGTTGCTGCACCTGCACACCCAGTTCGGCGTGGAACTGCCCTGGCAGTCCATCGACATGGACTTCATGAACCTCAACCAGGCCGCCCACGGCGACCGCGAGTTCGGGTACATCCAGTCGCGGCTCTCGACGTCGCGCAAGACGATCGCCGGCCACGTCAGCGAACCGGCCACCCGGCAGCGGATCGGCTCGTGGGTGCGGGCAGCCCTCGGCCGCGCTGAGCTCTCGACGCTCAAAGTCGCCCGGTTCGGCGACAACATGCGGGGGGTTGCGGTGACCGAGGGCGACAAGGTGGAGGCCGAGGCGCACTTCGGGGCGTCGATCAACACCTACGGCGTCAACGATCTGGTCGAGGTGGTGGAGCGGGTCCGCCCCGCCGACGTCGACAAGTTGGTCCGCGAATACGTCGGCACCTACGACGTCGCCCCCGAACTGCGGGCCGGGGGCGACCGGCACGCCTCACTGCGACATGGCGCCCAGATCGAATTGGGGTTGCGAAAGTTTCTGCAGGAGGGCGGCTTCCACGCGTTCACCACCAACTTCGAGGATCTCGGCGGTCTGCGCCAGCTCCCGGGTCTTGCCGTCCAGCGGTTGATGGCCGACGGCTACGGCTTCGGTGGGGAAGGGGACTGGAAGACTGCCCTTCTGCTGCGTGCCGTGAAGGTGATGGCCGACGGGCTTCCCGGTGGCACCTCCTTCATGGAGGATTACACCTACGACCTGACCCCCGGGCGCGAGCGGATCCTCGGCGCCCACATGCTCGAGGTCTGTCCCAGCATCGCCGTCGGCACTCCGTCGCTGGAGGTACATCCGTTGTCGATCGGCAATCGCGAGGATCCGGTGCGGTTGCGGTTCACCGCCGCACCGGCCGACGCCGTGATCGTCGGCATCTCGGACATGGGTTCGCGATTCCGGTTGGTGGCCAACGCTGTTCGGGTCGTCGAGCCGACAGCGGCGTTGCCGAACCTGCCCGTCGCCTGCGCGGTGTGGGAGCCGCTGCCGTCGTGGGCCACCTCCACGGAAGCGTGGCTGATGGCCGGCGCCCCGCACCATACCGTGCTGACCACCGCGGTCGGCACCGAGACCATCGACGACTTCGCGGCGATGACGAACACCGAACTGCTGGTGATCGACGACACCACCACGGTGCGCGGTTTCCAGCACGAACTCCGCTGGAACGACGCGTATCACTTCGTCGCAGCGGGACTCTGAGCGGAGGATGAACCGATGATCGCAGCGCGTCTGCATGGCGTCGGAGATGTGCGGGTGGCGCTGGAGTCCGACCCTGGCCCGCCCCCGGCGGGCTGGTCGGCGCTGGCCGTCACCTCGGTCGGGATCTGTGGCTCCGACCTGCACTGGTTCACCGACGGCGGGATCGGTGAGAACCGCATCGAACACCCCGTGGTGCCCGGCCATGAGTTCGCGGCGGTGGCGCTGTCCGGGCCGCACGCCGGGAGACGGGTGGCCGTCGACCCCGCGATCGCCTGCAGATCGTGCGAGATGTGCCGGGTCGGCCACCACAACCTCTGCCCCGCAGTGCGGTTCGCCGGCCACGGCGACCTCGACGGGGCGCTGCGGGAACGCCTCGTGTGGCCGGACCATCTGCTGCACCCGCTGCCCGACGACGTCAGCGACGACGCCGGTGCGCTGCTGGAGCCACTCGGCGTCGCACTCCACGCGACCCGAGTCGGACACGTCCGACCCGGATCCGATGTGCTGGTGGTCGGCGCGGGTCCGATCGGGGTGCTCGCGCTGCAGGTGGCGCGGCGCAGCGGCGCGCGGCGCGTGTTCGTCACCGAACCACTGGAGCACCGGCGAGACACCGCCCTACGCAATGGCGCCGACCAGGTGTGGTCGCCCGATGACGCCGTGGCCGCCGTCGCGGAGGAGACCGGCGGCCGGGGCGTCGACGTCGTCCTGGAACTGGCCGGAACCGATGCCGCGATCGCGACGGCCGTCGCGGCGATCCGACCCGGCGGACGGATCGCACTCGGCGGTATCCCGTCGCAGGACACGTCGGCGTTCCCGGCCGCACCGGCCCGCCGCAAGGGCTTGACCTTCGCGATGGTGCGGCGGATGAACGACACCTATCCCCGGGCGATCGAATTGGCCACCAGCGGAATCGATCTGGATGCTCTGATCAGCGAACGCCATCCGCTCGAAGAGGCCGCCAAGGCGTTTCACTCCGCCGCGGAGCGGCGCGGCGACAAGGTGGTTGTGGCCGTATCCGACCGCTGACCGTCAGGCTCGCGAGCTCCCGCCCGCGACCGAGCCGCTCAGCAGGGAACCGGCACCGGTTATCGCGGGCTGATGACCGAGCGCGGTGAGGGTCTCGTAGGCCGTGGCGGTCGCCGCGGAGACGACGGGCAGACCGAGTTCGTCCTCGACCAGCTGAACCGAGGCGAGCGACGGCATCTGTACGCAGGCGGACAGCACGATTGCGTCGGCGCCCTCGCGGCTGAGATTGCGGGCGAGGCCGGGCAGGTTCGACGGGTCGAGGCGGCCCACCGCGAGGTTGTCGTCGACGCCGAGGGCCACCGCGTCGAGCACCGAGATGCCTTCGCCCTCGAGGTAGTCGGTCACCAGCTTGGTCAGCGCGGGCACGTACGGCGTGACGATCGCGACCCGCTGCGCGTTCAGGGCTCCCAGGCTCCGGACCAACGCGCCGGCGCTGCTCACCACCGCCGCCGGATGTCCGTTGTCGGCGGCCGCTTTCGCGATCACCTCCTCGGATTCACGGTGTGCCCCCGGGCCCTGCGCCATGACCGCGACCAGGCAGGCGTAGGCGATCACGTCGACGTCAGCGTCGGACAGGGCGCGTGCGCAGTCACCCGCCTTGCCGACCATCGCGAGGAGTTCCTCGGTGTTCACGTTGCGCATCGACGCACGGGCCGAATGGAACGTGTAGTGGTGGCCGGTTGCCGCGTTCTGGCGACGGAACAACTCCGGCAGTTCGGTCTCCATGGTGGTGTTCGAGCTCGGCACGATCAGCCCGATCCGCGAGGAGGTTTCGGTCATCGGAAGTCCTTTCCTGAGGTGCCCGAGGTGGTTGCGCGCGCGTTCTCCATTGCGCGCCACACCGCCTCGGGCGTGATGGGCAGTGCGGTCAGATCGACATCCCATTCCGACAGGGCGTCGCATACCGCGTTGGCGATGGCGGCTCCGGGCGGGATGGTGCCCACCTCACCGACGCCACGGATGCCGAATGGCGTGACCGGCGAGGGAATCTCGGTGTGGAGCAGTTCAATCGGGGTGGCGTCCGATGCGGTCGGCACGAAATAGTCCATCATCGAGCCGTTGACGAGCTGACCGGTCTCTTGGTCGTAGCGCAGCTCTTCGGACAGCGCGGCGCCGAAACCCTGCATGAGCGCGCCACGCACCTGCCCCTCCACTACGACCGGGTTCACGACCGTGCCGCTGTCGTGCACCATCACGAACCGTTCGACGTCGAATTCCCCGGTCTGCGGATCGACGGCCACGACGGCGGCCGCGGTGCCGAACGAGTACGCCGCATCGAGCGGTTCGAAGTGCGAGGTGGTCTCCAGTCCCGGCTCTTCGTCGTGCGGGATGCCCTGGCCGGTGATCGCGCGCCGGAACAGGTCCGCGAGCGGAACCTCGGCCGATCCGTCCGCCAGGCACGCCACCCGGCCTCGGATGCAGACGTCCTCGACGCCGCACTCCAGCACGAACGCCGCGAGCCTGCGGGTCTTGGCGGCGAACGCCTCGCCGGCCTCCCGCAACGCACCCGCGGCCGCGATCATCGTCCGCGAGGCGAACGCGCCGGTGTTCAGCGGCGACGACGCCGTGTCACCCGAATGCACCCGGATCCGGTCGTAGCCGATTCCGGTGACCTCGGCGACCACCTGGGCGAACGCGGTCTCACTGCTCTGGCCCATGGTCGAGACGCCGGTGTAGACGTCGACCCCACCGGAGCGGTTGGCCCGCATGGTGACGCTCTCGTGCGCGCCGAACTGCGATCCGCGCTTGGCCAGGAACCGCGCGCTCGCGTACCCGGTCCGTTCCACGAACGAGGAGAAGCCGATCCCGACGATCCGGCCGTCGGCGCGCGGGGTGCGTGGTTGTGCGGCATGGTCGCGCCACCCGACGGCGTCGGAGGCCATCCTCAGGCAGAGTTCGTAGTCACCGCTGTCGTAGACCGCACCCGTCGGGTTCTCCCACGGCATCTGCGCCGGCGTCACCATGTTGCGAGCCCGCAGTTCGACGGGATCGACGCCGGTGGCGCGGGCCAGCTTGTCCATCAGCCGCTCGTAGGCGAAGTTCACCTCCGGCTGCCCGTATCCGCGATAGGCACCCACCGGCGTCTTGTTGGTGAGCACCACCCGGCGCTCCACCAACCCGTCGTGCACGTCGTAGGGACCGTTGAAGACCACGCTCGACAGCTGAGCGGACCCGAACGGTGAGTTCCACCCCCCGAGATCGGTCAGGTACCGGTTGACCATCGCCACGATGCGGCCCGAGGCGTCCGCCCCGATCGTGTAGTCGTGCACCGACTCTCGAGCGTGGGTCGACCCACGGAAGTGTTCGCCCCGGTCCTCGGTCCACTTCACCGGGCGTCGCAACGCCATCGCGTGCACACATGCGAGCACGTCCTCGGGGAACACCCCGAGCTTCTGGCCGAACCCGCCGCCGACATCGCTTGCGACGGTGCGGATCTCGCTCTCGTCGAGGCGGAGCGTCTCGGCGAGCTGCTTGCGGATCAGATGCGGGACCTGGGTCGAGCAGTGCACGGTGAGCATCCGGGCGCCCGGCCGCCACTGCGCCAGCACCGCACGGGGCTCCATCGGCAGCGGGCTGACCCGGTTGATCCGGAACCGGCCGCTGACCACGTGGGTCGCCTCGGCCATCCGCTGCTCCGGATCGCCACGGCGGTCCACCTGGGTGGCGAGCACATTGGTGTCGAGCACGCCGGGTTGCAGCACCGGGGCCGACGGGTCGAGCGCCCGCACGGTGTCGACGACGTGGGGGAGCGGTTCGTAGCCGATCTCGACGAGTTCGAGTGCGTCCTCGGCGACATGCCTGCTGGTCGCCACCACGCTGACGACGGGCTGACCCTCGTGCGTGGCGACGCCGTCGGCGAGTGCGAAGTACGGCAGTGCCGGTGCGCCCGGGACCGGCCGCAGCACCGTGAGTGGGCCGGTGCTCTCGCGGATGTCGTCGGCGGTCAGGATGTGCAGCACGCCCGGCAGTTTCGCCGCTGACGTGGTGTCGATCGAGCCGATCCGCGCATGCGGGTAGGGGCAGCGCGCCACCGCCATGTACACCGTGCGCGCGGGTTCGATGTCGTCGGTGAACTGCCCGTCGCCGCGCAGCAGGCGCGGATCCTCCTTACGACGAACCGATGTGCCGATCACCCCCGCTCGGGGGGTGTCGGCGTGGTCGGCCGTCGTGCGACGGTCGTCGACGGCGGTCATTCTGAAGACTCGTCCTTCCGGTCGGCGAAGTAATCCTCGATGGCCGCCACGATGGGCGCGTAACCCGTGCACCGGCACAGCACCCCGGAGATCTCCTCGGTGATCGTGTTCCGGTCCGGGCAGCCGCCCTGATACGACAGCGCCGTCGTGGTCATCAGGAATCCGGGCGTGCAGAAACCGCACTGCAGCGCGTGGTGGGCGCTGAACGCTTCCTGCAGCGCGTCGAGCCGGTCGTCGCCGCCCAGCCCCTCGACGGTGCGCACGGCGCGCCCGTCGAGCTGACACGCCAACATCAGGCAGCCCTTGACCGCCTCGCCGTCGACGATCACCGTGCACATCCCGCACACACCCTGTTCGCACCCGACGTGGGTGCCGGTGAGGCCGAGGCGTTGCCGCAGGAAGTCCGCGACATGCATCCGGACCGGGACGGTCTCGGTGTACTCGGTGTCGTTGACGACGGTCGTGATCTGGATCGTCGCCTCCGTGGTCTCGGGGATGGAGGCGGTCATCGCCGCCCGGCCGGACGCATCTCGGGGACGGTCAGTTCGCCGGCGTCGACGATCAGCTCGTCATCGAGGTAAAGGCTGCAACCCCGCATCGGGATGTCGAAATGGCATGCGGTGTCGTTGGGTCCGCCGAGCTCGTTGTTCGGGCCGATCGAGAACATCACGTTGCCGTAGAACGACCGCAGCTCCATGCCCATGCCTCCGCCGAACTGGGTGAGCCCGTGCCAGTGGGCGCGCTCGTCGAGGCCCCAACCGACGTGGGACATGCCGTAACCCCGCGGGTCGTCGAAGGATTCGATGTAGGACTTGAGCAGATCGGCATCGAGCCCACCGCGGATGTCGCGGATGAAGCCGGCCTCGATGGTCAGCGTCACCGGCGTCTGCACGTAGGTGTTGAACGGCAGGAGGACGTCCCCGGGGGCGAGCACGATCGTGCCGTCGACGCCCTCGTCAGTGCCGCCGGTGAACACGAAGGCGGCGGGCCAGTGGTCCCAGCGTCCCGGCTCGTCGGTGTAGCCGTACTCGCTCAAGGTCGGGTAGAGCCCGAGCTGGTAGGTCACGTCGGTGCCGTGTGGGCTGGTGATGCGCATGGTCTGCGCCTTCGCGAGCAGCTCGGCGCCGACCTCGACGCGTTCGCGCAGTTCGACCGTCGGCATCAGGCGGGCGAGCAGCGGAGCGGGTTCGACCGCGGTGAGGATGCGGGTGCCCGCGCCCTGGATGGCGAACTGTTCCTTGCTGAAGAGCAGGAAGGTCAGGTCGACGACCATGTCGGCGGCCTTGAGCGCCTCCACCGCAAGCGGATTCGTGCTCAGCCCCGAATCGCCGACGGCCCACGCGCCGCTCGCCGAGGCGGGCGACGGCAGGCGCATGTGGTAGGTCGCCGCGCCGAGCTTCTGTGCCGCCCAGAGGAAGGCGTCGGCGTACTCCGCACGGTCATGACCGCGGGAGAGGATGGCCACGGTCTCGCTCTCGTTGACCGCGGAGAGCTTGAGCTGCTGCAGGCAGATCTCGTTGAACAGGTTCTGGTCCATGACGTTTCCTTTCAGGCGGCGGTCAGGGCGGGCAGGATCGCGTCGAGGAAGCCGGGCAGGTTGTCCCACGGCACCATGTGTCCGGCGTCTGCGACGTGCTCGATCGCGATGTCGGGGCGCAGCGCGGCCAGCTCACGGGCCGCCGCTTCCGGGATGACGGGGCTCTCCGCGCCGCGCACCAGGAGCGTCCGTGCGCCGAGCTTGGCGTAGATCTCGTGGAAGTTTTCGGTCTCGAAACCTCGGTGGGTCTCCACCACGGCGGTCTCGTCGCAGCTGGCGAGGTGCTCCGCGCGGATCCGCAGTTCCCGCTCCGACCACTTCGGGTAGAAGCGGCGGACGGCGTCGGCGTCGGTGCCGCGCTGCGCCGCGTGCAGCTGGGTGAGGAACTGCTCCCGGGTGGTGGGGTACGGGTCGCGACCGGGCCCGGATACCGGTGGGTCGACCAGGATCACCGGTTCGGAGTCGGGACGGCGCAGGCTCAGGGCGCCGACGATGCGGGCGCCCATCGAATGACCGATCAACACGGGACGGTTCATGCCGAGCTCGGTGATCACGCCGTCGGCATCGGCGGCGTAGTCGTCCAGCGTGTAGCCGCCGGATGCCGGGACGTCGCTGCCGCCGCGGCCACGTACGTCGGGGACCGCCACCCGGTAACCCGCATCGGCCAGCCGGACGGCGATGAAGTCGGCGGTGACGGCCGGGCTGGTGATCCCGGGCACGAAGTACAGGTCCGCGGCGGCGTCCTCGTTGTACAGCAGAACCTCGTGACGAATCCCGTTGGCGTGAACGGAGACCCGTCGTCCGGCGATCGGGGGGCTGATCATGACGTCACCTCGGTGTTCTCGGTTGCGGGGATCTGTTCGATCGCCCAGTCCAGTAGGTGGTGTGCCGGCTCGAGCGCCCGGTCGAGCCGGATCCGGTCGACGCTGTAGGTGAGCTTGGCGATCGCGGCGTCCCGCGAACAGGTGCCGGACCGCACCCAGTCGCCGGCCAGACCGGCCAGCGTCTCCAGGAAGGACAGCGAATCGGCGGCCTGGACATCGTCGGCCAGGCCGAGCCCGCCGACCTCGTGCAGTCCGACGAGACGGCGCACCTCGTCGATGTCGACGTCGCCGGCACCGTCGTGCGACGACAACCAGTCGCCGACGAACGCCGCCGATCGGAGTTGGTGCGGGTACAGGTAGGCGGGGTCATCCCAGGCCCCGCGTGCATAGTCCAGCACGGGCCCGCCCGGGAACATCCGCTCGATGTCGTGGGTCATGGCGGCCAGTCGCGCCTCCAGCGTCGCCTCGGGCGTGAGGTGCACCAGCCAGTCCCGCGTCCGCATCAGATGGCCGACCTGGTTGTACGGTGCGATCCACTCTGCCGCCGCGGTCTCCACCTCGGTGTCGAGGACGACTTCGGATGCGAGCCAATCGAACTCGGGTCGCAGCTGCGGCGCCGTCACCGTGCGCCTCGTGTTCGCACCAGGAACAGCGTGGCCAGCAGCACCTGAACGGCGTTGAGCGCCACCAGGGCCTTGACCCACACGTCGGAGGCCGGTGCCGCACCGCGCGGCGCCGCGTCGTCGACGGGCGGGAGTTCTGCGGGGCGCGGCGCCGGCTGCCGGGCGGCGGATCCGTTCCCCACGCTCAGCGTCGAACCACCGAGGGCCGATTCCAGGTTGCGGGCGAACTGCGCGGTGACCTTACCGGCCTGTTTGGCGACCACCTTCTGGCCGACGCTGCCTAGTGCACCGGCGAGCGCGACGTCGCCTTCGACGTCGACGACGGTGCCGGTCGCGCTGGGGCGCAGACCGACGACGACGTCGGCGCGCACGTTGCCTGCCGCCCCCCGCACACTCTTGCCGACGGCGGTGAACGCCATGCGGCGCTCTGAATCACGGTCGGTGATACGGACACTCGCGGCGAACGTGGCGTTCATCGGGCCGACGCTCTGCTTGATCCGGACGTCGATGTCGTCCGGGGTCAGCACGCTCAGCGCCTCGACGCCCGGTACGCACCCGGCCACCGCTTCCGGGCGGTCGAGAAACGACCACACGTCGGCGACCGGTTGGGAGACCTCGAACTCCTCGCGCAGCTTCACTGCTCTCCTGCTCTCGTGATGTCGATGGGGGTGTCGGCGGCCCGGTGGCGCATCTCGCGCAGGACCCGCTCGATCTGGATCGGGGTGAGGTGGCGCCGGTAGTCGGCGCTGGCTCGGATGTCGTCGGGCGGATCGATGACCTCGTGCGCCAGCGCGGCCGCGGCGGCGATGTCCTCGTCGGTCAGTGTGGAGCCGGACAGAAGCGCTTCCGCCGCCGAGAGGCGCAGCGCGGTGTCGGCGACCCCGCCGAGTCCCACCCGTACGTCGTGCCAGGTGCCGTCGGCCGCGAGCTCACCGCACACCGCGACACTCACGATCGCGAAATCGTGGTGTTTGCGGCAGATCTCACCGAATGCGTGGTGGGTCAGGGAGCGGTCGAACTCGACGGCGGTCACGATCTCATCGGCGGCCAGCACGGTGGAGTACGAGCCGTCGTACAACTCGGTCACCGGGACGCGCCGTGCGCCCGCCGGGCTCTCGACGACGACGGTGGCGTCGAGGGTCAGGCACGCCAGCAGCACCTCACCGGTCGGGTCGGCGTGTACGAGGGCGCCGCCCACCGTGCCGCGGTTGCGGACCTGCCGGTCGCCGATGTGGCCCACCATCTCGACCAGCAGAGGCAGCCGTTCGGCGAGCACAGCGGACCGCTCGACCGTGCTGTAGCGGACCAAGGCGCCGAGAGTGGTTCGCGAACCGTCGGCCTCGATGTGGTCGAGGTCGTCAATGTCGTTGATGTCGACGAGTGCGTCGGGGCGCCACAGCCGCATGTTGAGCATCGGTGTCAGGCTCTGACCGCCGGCGAGGACCCGGGCCGCACCGTCGTGGGCCTGCAGCGTCGTGAGGGCCTCCGCGACGCTCGAGGGGCGGTAATAGGCGAAGCGGGACGGCTTCACGTGCGTGGTGCTCCCGCGTTCCGGGTGACCCCGACGCCCGCGAAGCGCGCCAGCACCGCACTGATCGCGGTGGTGGGTGCGCCGACGAGCTGCTCGGTCGGACGGTTGCTCCACACTGTCTCCGGGCGCACCTGCAGCACGCGGACATCGCCGTTGTCGGCGACCGCCCATTCGATGTCCTGCGGCGCACCGCGGTGCGCCTCGATCCGCTTGGCCAGTTCGACCAGTGCGCGGATCTCCTCCGGGTGCAGGCACGGCTCGGAGCGACGGTCCGACAGCACCTCGATGAGGCCGGGGAGCGACGTCGTGGGATCGAGCGCGAACATCTGCTCCTGCACGGCGATCTCGGCCGACACCTGTTCGAAGGTGACCTTGTCGACCACGTAGCGGCTGGGGGTGATCGCGCCGCTGACGACGCCCTCGCCGAGACCCCAGCAGCCCTCGATGACCACCTTGGAGCGATCACCGGTGACCGGGTCGAGCGTGAACATCACCCCCGCGGAACGGGAGGCGACCATCTGCTGGATGCCGACGCAGATTCCGTGATCGGTCAGGTCGGCGGTGTCGTGCGGGCGATAGGTCAGCACGGCGGATCCGAACATGCCTGCCCAGCAACGCCGTACGTGGGTCAGGACGTCGTCGATGCCGCGTACCCACAGGAACGTGTCGTACTGGCCCGCGAAGCTGGCGCCGCCGAGGTCCTCGGACTCCCCGCTGGACCGCACCGCGACCGGGACATCGGTCTCGCCGGTGCGCGCCGAGAGCTCGGCGTACGCCTCCCGGATGGCGGCCTCGAGATCGGCGGGCAGTTCGGCGTCGGCGATGCTCTGTGCCATTGCCGCACTGAGCTTCTCGATGGTGGCCAGATCGGCCGTCGCGGCGGCGGCCGCGCGTGTCTCGCGGGCTTGCGCGGCGAGCCCGGAGCCGGCGAGGAAGTGGCGGTACGCGTCGGTGGTGATGCCGAAGCCCGGCGGCACACAGAACCCGCCCTGCGTCATCTCGGCGAGGCTGCCGAACTTCCCGCCCAGGCGGGCGTCACCCGCGGCGCCTGGGGCGTCGATCCACAAGATGAAATCGGTCATGCCTGCACCTCTTCGGTGTCGTCGAGGATCCGCACGGTGCCCTTGTCGCCGTCGACCTCGACGAGTTGTCCGGTGCGGATGGTGGTGGTGGCGAAGCCCGTGCCCACGACGGAGGGCAGGCCGTACTCGCGGCAGACGATGGCGGTGTGCGCCATGATGCCGCCGACGTCGGAGACGGCCGCGGCCAGCCGGGAGAACACCGGCGCCCAGCTCGGCGCGGTGATGCGGCAGATGAGCACCTCGCCGTCGCAGACGTCGTGGAGCTGTTCGGGGTCGAGGATGACGCGGGCCCGCCCGACGGCCTTACCGGGGGACGCGGCCACGCCACGAAGCACGGTGTCGTCGGCGTCGGCGGTGCCCAGCCAGTCGCCGATCGCCTCGGGCGTGATGCCCCAGAGCATGACCGTCAGCGGCTCGGTGAGGAACTCCGGCGGCACGCCCAGTGCGGGGGCCGGCGGGTGCTGTTTGAGGACGTCGCGGATGCGGCGGCGGCGGGCGATCTCGGGGCGCCAGTAGGTGACGCCGCGCGACTCGATACCCGTGGCCCACCCGATGTTGAGGTCGTAGAGCGCGGAGTACACCTCGTTGCGGTGCAGGTAGAAGATGTCTTCCTCGTCGTCGAAGAAGTTGTGCGCCACGAAGACCCGGCCGAGTTCGCGGACCTTGTCCCAGAACATCGAGTGGTGCCAGTGCTCGACGAAGAAGTTGTGGTTCTCCACGAACGGAAACACCTTGCGGGCCAACGCGACCAGGCCGTCGAACGATTCCCGGTCGGCGTCGGTGGGCAGGTAGGAACGGTACTCCGCGGTGACCCGGGTCCGCTCCTCGAGGATCTGCTCGAGCGGACGGCGGATGTCCTCACCGTTGCGCAGTGCGGTGACGTAGCCCCGCAGCGCCTGGAAGGGCAACCGCAGGTCATCGATCCAGGCGCGGTCGCTGTGCTGGTAGCCGGCGCCGGTCGAGAACCAGAACCACGGGTCCTTGGCGGTCTCGAAGGCCTCGAGCCACCGTGCCCCGCCCGGCGCATCGGCCAGAGCGGCCAGCACGGTGGCCGGATCGTCCTCGCCCAGCAGGGTTTCGTCGACACCGAGTTCCACTGCGAGCGCGGCGAGCGAACGCAGTTCGTCGTCGGGACGGAACAGCAGGATGTCGATGCCCGACACCATCGAGGCGATGGTCTGATCGCTGATCCCGGGGAAGGCCGCCTGGCAGAACTCGCGGAAGGTGAGGTAGGCGCCGTACCCGAGGTTGAGCATCTCGAAGTGATACGAGCCGATCTCGAAGAAGCTGTGGATCAGCGCGCTGTAATCGGTCAGCAGGTCGTAGGTCGAATAGAGGCCACGACCGCCGAGAACCCGGTCCAGGGGCTCGATCTCGGGAAGCGGTTCGAAGGTGATCGCCGACAGTCGGGCGATGCAGTCGCGCGCCTTGGCCTCCCAGGCGGCGTACATCTCATCCCAGTTCTCGAAGTAGTGGCCGGCACGGGTCGCGAAATGCTCGGCGCGAGCTGCGATCTCGTCGGGGTCGGTGACCGCGGTGGGGCTGATGTACAGGTAGCCGTTGATGATCCGGTGGTCGATGCCGCCCGCGAGGGGGATCGGCCACACCCGCGTCGACATCTGGCTCACCGCGACCCACCAGTTCTCGGTGGCGATGGTGTCGAACGGGTACATCGGTTCCGGGTTGTGCATTCCGTCGAAGAACCAGAACCGGCTGTCCTCGTCGGCCCGCCGCTCCTCGCTCAGCAGGGCGTAGTAGGGGTACATCGACTCCCAGCCCTCGGCGCCCTCGGGTGTCGCCACCGCGAACGGGCTGGCGAAACGTACCCCGGGCACCGCTGCAGCGGGCGCGTCCGACGAATCGGTCGTGGTCTGGTCAGGGCTGATGGCTGTCATGACGGCTCCACTGGTTGAGGTTGGGATTTCGGATGTTTCAGGCATGCGCGCCGGACGAGACGCGCACGGAACGGCTCTGCAGGTACTGAACGGCGTCATCGACGTCGATGACATCGCCGTACTTCTCGTCGATGTCGAACAGATTGGCCTCGTGCGGTCCGCGGGCCCGGTCGCCGACGCATTCGCGGGGGACCAGCACGGTGAACCCGGACTGGACGGCGTCGACGGCAGTGGCCCGCACGCAGCCGCTCGTCGTCGCCCCGGTGATCACGACCGTGTTTACGCCCCTGGCGGTCAGGAGTGCGGCGAGGTCGGTGCCGAAGAACGCGGACGCACCGTGTTTGGTGATCAGCGCCTCGTCGTCCCGCTGCCCGAGCCGGGTGTCCACGGCGACGAGGGGCGACCCCTCGAGCAGCGCCGCCATCCCGGTCGCCTTGCGCAGCCAGGCCGAGGACTCCAGACGGCCGCGGTCGAAGGCGATGGTGGTGAAGAAGACGGGAATGCCCGCCCCGCGGGCGGTGTCGAGCAGCCGGCGGGTCTGGGCCACGACATCGTCGAGGTCGGCTCCGGTCGGCTGGGTGCGGTCGGTGAAGCCGTTGGTCAGGTCGACGACGACGACTGCCGGCTTCGCGCCTCGCACGACGCGCCGACCGAAACCGGCACGGTCGTAGACGTCGGACACAGTCGCCTCCGAATGAGGCTCAGATCGCATGGCATATATGTATGCCATCTCAAATACCTCCGCGCAAGCGGACGCGTCGAAGTTCTCGGAATATGGTCCAATCTGCGGAAACGGCTACCCATTCCGCCTCAACCGTGTTACTGGAGTTGTTCCGATGCCCGATTGTCCGCCCGGCGCCGGTCGAATGGCATACCATTCGCTCACCGGATGCGGTGGGATCGGCCGACGCCGCGGTGCCGCACCCGGCGTTTCATGGTGGCGGATCACCCTGCCGGCACCGACGCCGGGATAAGATGCGCTGTTCTTCGAGTGCAAGGAGGCAGATGGACGGCTCGGGTCTCGCGACCATCTCGCTTGCCCAGCGCACGAGTGAGGGCATCGCCCAGATCCTGCGTTCGGAGATCTTCACCGGGAAACTGCCCGCAGGAGCGAGCCTGCCCGAACGGCTGATCGCGGAGCGTCTTCAGGTCAGCCGGACACCGGTGCGCGAAGCGCTGATCATCCTGCAGAGCGAAGGGCTGGTCGAGGTGGTGCCCAACCGGGGCGCCTCGGTCCGCAGGATCACCAACGAGGACGTCGCGGAGATCTACCGGCTGCGCGGACTCCTGGAGTCGCACGCCGCCCGGCTGGCCTCCGAACGCGCGACCATCGAGCAGCTCGAGGCGATGGAGGACGCGCAGACGCGGCTGCGCCGGATGCACACCCGCGGTTCGGCCGCCGACCAGGCCATGGCCGACCTCGCCTTCCACACCGCCGTCAGCGATGCCGCGGGCAGCCCTTTCCTGGCGACCCTGGTCGGTCAGGTGCTCGCGTTCACGGTCAGTTTCCGCGCCAACTACACCTCGCCCGCCGAACGCAGCCAGACGGCGCTGGTCGAACACGACGCGATCGTCGCCGCGATCGCCGACAAGGACGGCGACCTCGCGGAGCGTCTGATGCGTGACCATGTCGCGTCGTCGTGTGTGTTCGCACTGGCGCAGTTCGACACGGGAGGCTGAATCCTTCACCGCCTCCGCGGGTCGATCAGCGTGACGCCGACCGGCGACGCTTCGCCGACCGACGGCAGCAGTGCGGCGCCCTCGGCGAGGCCCACGACGCGTTCGACGAGGGCCTGCGGCCGCAAGGTGCCCGCCTCGATCAGGGCCAGCATGCCGGGGTAGTCGACCGCGGCCATCCCATGACTGCCCAGCACGTCGAGTTCCCAGGCGATCACCCGGTCCATCGGTACCGCGGGATGGCCGGTCACATTCGGCAACAGCCCGACCTGTACGTGACGGCCCTGGCGCCGCAGGCTGTGTATCGCATCCGCACACGCCGTCGGCGACCCCACCGCGTCGATCGCGACATCTGCTCCGCCACCGGTGATCTCGTGGACCTGCGCCGCGACGTCGGAACCATCGGCGAGCAGCGTCCGCTCGGCGCCGAGGTCGCGTGACAACTCGAGCGCCGCGGGCGAACGGTCCACCGCGATCACGCGACCACCGAACGCGACCGCGATCTGCACCGCGCTCAGACCGACCCCGCCGGCCCCGACGACCGTCACCCATTCACCGGCGCGCAACCGCGCCCTGGCGCTCAACGCCCGGTACGCGGTGGCGAACCGGCAACCCAAGGCGGCGGCGGCCGCGTCGTCCACCGATTCCGGGACGGCAACGAGGTTGGCGTCGGCGGCGTGCAGGGCCACGTATTCGGCGAACGAACCCCAGTGCGTGAACCCTGGTTGCGTCTGGTTGGGACACACCTGAGCCTGCCCGTCGCGGCACCACTCGCACCGGCCGCAGCCACAGACGAACGGTGTCGTGACCCGGTCGCCGGCGGTCCACTTCTCGACGCCGTCACCCACCGCCGCGACGACGCCGACCAGTTCGTGGCCGGGCACGTGGGGGAGCGTGATGCCCTCGTCGTGGCCCGCCCACCCGTGCCAGTCGCTGCGGCACAGCCCGGTCGCATGCACCTCGACGACGACGCCGTCCGCCGGCGGGGCCGGATCGGCGACGGTGTGTACGTCGACCGCGCCGCCGAACTCCTCGAACACGACAGCACGCATCAGGCGTCCTTGCCGAGGAGTGAAAAGTATTGGTACGAAGGGTCTGTGGCGTCGGGCGCGCCCCGGGGAGTGCTGCGGGTGACGGGGTGGCCGACGTCCAGACGCGACGGGTCGTTGACCTCGGCCCAGTCGGTGACAATCCTGCGCTCGACGAACTTCCACGCCGCGTCCCGCTTCTCGTACTTGTCGAGGTACCGCCCGCTCACCATGACGTCGACATCGCGGCCCTTGGCGACGAACGTGTGGATGGCGAAGCTGTAGATCTCACCCTCGGCGGTGTCCCCGTCGATCGCGAAGTTCGTCGTGGTGATGTGGTGTTGCATCGCCCGCAGATGCGGCCTGGCGGCGGCGATCTCCTCGATGAGGTTGTCGACGGAGCCCACCGAGAACGCACCATGGTCGTCCTCGGCGTCGGGGTGGTACAGGTCCCGCAGTGCGTCGAGGTCGCCGCGGTCGACCGCGCGGCAGTAGCGGTGCACGAGCTTTCGCAGCGCGAACTCGTCGAGCATCTCCTGCATCAGGGCATCGGAACTCACAGCGACACGGTGCCACACGACCTCGGCGCCACCGCGCGCACAGCCCAAACGGCCGCCACGGCGGTGAGCACATGCCACACACCGTGGAACTGCCACACGCTGTCCGGCCGGCACTGCGGGGAACCGGAGCGCCCCGCCAGGTAGGCCGCGAGTCCGACCGCGAGGACGCCGGCCGCCGGTGCCCACACCGACCATCGGCGCCAACCCCGGACGAGGACGGCGGCACACACCAGAACCAGGGCGAGGATCGGCACATCGTGAGCGGGGCCGGCCCACCACGGCTGGGGCCCGTGGTAGGCGACGCTGCCGACCCCGACGGCAACGAGCGCCACCGCGGCGGCGCCGGCCAGCGGTGACCGCCACCGCATCGCCCAGCATGCGACGACGACGCCGGCGGCGACGTACGCGAGGCTGCTGAGTGCGAGCACGGGTTGCGCGAGCGCGCCGTTGACGATGCGCTCGCAATCCGTGTGGCCGAGCCCCGCGGCCGAGAACGGCATGATCGCCCACCGTAGCGCGCCGGGGTCTCTGAATACGACTCCCGCTCGAAGCATCGGTCCGCTCGGGCTTCCGTCGTACCAGGGTTTGGTTCAGGGTCGTGAAGTAATTCACGGCGGCGCCAGGACGGTCTTCCGAACACATTGGCTTCGTCGGCGCGTTGTTGGCGTAGCGCGGCGTGGTGGTCGATTTCACATTGAGCTCAGTGGCTTTGAGTTCGGCTGCGCGTATGGATTCGCCCAACCGGGCCGCACCCTCTGCTGGGTCGAGGATCGGTATGCCTAGCCGCGGTGGTGTGTCGAGAGTCCGTCGCGTCGGTGACACTGACCATCCACTGGACGGGTTTTGGTGATGTTGACGGCGAGGTTGGCCCCATAGGACTCTGCCCGCTTTCGCAAGTCGATGACGTCGCCGTGGTCGCCGACGATGGCGGCGCGTAGTCCACGGAGATACCGGGCCTCCCGTCGTGGGGGCACCGGCTCGGTGCACTCCTGAACCACTTGTCGACGGGGTAGTTACATCCCACGCTTTCTGGTGTGGGCGAAATCCCCCAACAGTCATCAGATTCCAGTTGAGGCGGTCGCAGCGTCCACCCACGCCCTAGAACCTCCCGTATTTCGTAGGTCAACGGCAGCGCAGCCGGAATCCCACCGCGCGGCGAAGTGCCGTGTGTGGTGTCGGCGGTGTGTGGCGGTCAGGCCGCCCTGGTTGCTGGTGGTGCGGGGCCGCCGGGTTCACCGGCGTTG
>NZ_LQIT01000037.1 GCF_001499965.1 Mycobacterium sp. GA-2829 | reverse complement strand
GCGCTGCAATCCCATCACGACGCACTGATCGCCCAGTTCAAACGCGAGCACGGCGAGAGCCTGGCGGCGGTCCGGCCTCCGATGCCCACCCGCGGTGATGCCTTCATGGCCCTGATCGAAGCCGGCTGGGACACCGACGCCGCCCGCCGCCCGCACAGCGCCCACACCACCGTCGCGGTGCACCTCGACCTCAAAGACCGCATCGCCGCCCTACACCTGGGACCCCTGCTGCCCGACTCTGATCGGCAGTACCTGACCTGTGATGCGACCTGTGAGGTGTGGTTCGAACGCGACGGCCAGCCCATCGGGGCCGGGCGAGCCACCCGACTGATCAACCGCCGGCTACGGCGGGCGTTGGAACACCGCGACCGCACCTGCGTGGTCCCCGGCTGCGAAGCCACCCGCGGACTGCACGCCCACCACATCATCCACTGGGAAAACGGCGGCGAAACCGAACTCGACAACCTCGTGCTCGTCTGTCCCTATCACCATCGGGCGCATCACCGCGGGATCATCACCATCACCGGACCCGCCCACCAACTCGTCGTCACCGACAGCCGAGGCCGGACCATGCGTGACGGGTCGCTGGCGCGGCCACCCACCCAAGCGCCCCCGAAGGTCGACCCCTATCCCGGGCCCAGCGGCGAACGCGCCGACTGGTGGTGGTACACACCCTTCGAACCCAAAGCCCCACCCAGCGACAACTAGCCCGAGTCCGGGCGCCGTCAACACCCGTTGACGCACAACGGAATTGACTAACTCCGGCGGCATTCTCGGCCCTGCGATGCCAGCCGCGGCGCGCCACGATTCGCTGGGACTCTCCGGCCTCGCGGTCGGCCAGGGGCTGCCGGTTGCGTTGGGCGCGGCCATCGCCGCACCGGATCGGCCGGTCGTCGCGCTGCAGGCCGACGGTAGCGCGATGTTCACCATGTCGGCCCTGTGGACGATGGCCCGCGAGCGAATCGACGTCACGATGGTCATCCTCGACAACTCCGGCTACGCGTCGGTCGACCGTGAGGGTGGTCGCATCGGCGACCTCGGCCGTCGCGGTCGAACTCTCGTCGGACTCCGCGATCCGTCAACCGGCTTCGGCGTCCCCGCTACCCGCGCCGAGACCACGACCGACCTCGCCCGGCAGTTCGAACCGGCGCTCGTCGCACCAAGACCTCATCTGATCCACGCGAAGATCAACCGGGATTCGCCTCAGACCTCGAATGGCTGACTGCGACGCGTCGTTGTCGAGGGTATGGCCGAAGCGGTGCAGGGGCGCTACGACGCCCGATTCCTGAAGGTGGCCGATGCGCTGGCCCAGGCGATCGAGGACGGTGAGGAGGTCGAGGCGTCCAATCGCGGTCGACATCGGCGGCGAACTCGTCGTGGACATCTGAGGTGGGCATGCCGACCGCGCGCGCACCCGGCCATGGACGGCGGACACCACCGTCAACATGAAACGCGTCGAGGTCCGTGAGCTGGAGTACTTGCTCGCCGTGCCGACACGCTACTTCGCCCGCGCGGCCGAACAACTCGGCATCGCCGCTCCCCCGCTGTCGCGGGCGATGTCACAGCTCGAACGACGGCTGGGTACTCCCCTGTTCGACCGCACCAGCCGTCGCGTCGACCTCACCGCGGGCGGGGAGGTCTTCGCGCGGGAGGCGCGCGACACCCTCGCCGCCCTCGACCGCGCGGTCCGCCTGGTGCAGCGCGCCGGCCGCACCCCGCTGCGCGTCGCGACTCCACCGGGTACCGGTGCGCGCCTGCTCCGCGAACCGGTCCGCGCCTATCTTGCGCGGTTCGGCAGTGACACCGTCGAGCTCGTCTTCACCCGCGATCAGACCGCCGCGGTGCGCGACGGCCGGGCCGACGTCGCGCTGGTCTGTTCCGACGTCCCGGGATCGCCGCTCTGCTCGGGAGCTTCAGCCCGCGGTGAGCGCCTTGAGTTCGTCGATGCCGGCACGGACGTAGTGCGCGAGGTCGTGGTCATCGCTTTCGATCCACTGCTCGAACGCCACCTTGAACACCGCGACGCCGGCTTCGGCGGACAACCGCGCAATCCGGTCCTGCACACCCCGCCGGACTAGCGCCTCAGCCAGTCCGTCCGCCAGCGCGGTGAGCTTGATGAGCTCACGTTCCCGGAGCCCGGGATGGCTGTTGATCAGCTGCTGCCGGATTCGCGAACGGGGACGCCGGTCCTCGAGAGCCTCGGCGGCAGACTGCAGGGCGGCGCTGACCACATCCAACGGCCTGCTCGAATCCTGCTGCGCTGCAACGGCTTCTGTCATCACGCCGAGCAACTGGTCTTGCCCGCCGAAGAGCACCTCGCGCTTGTCGGCGAAATGGCGGAAGAACGTCCGCTCCGTCAGGCCGGCGCGTTCAGCGATCTCCGCCACCGTCGTCTGGTCGAAGCCGCGTTCGGCGTACAGCGACAGGGCCGCCTCCTCGAGGCGACCCTGAGCATTCGGCTGCCAGCGGCCCACGGCGGGAATACTACCGGGATGACAGCGGCTGTCATCAGCATTACTGTCGATGACAGTTACTGACATCAAGGAGGAAGCAATGCGTGTATTCGTCACCGGAGCGTCCGGCTGGGTCGGGTCGGCGGTGGTGCCCGAACTGATCCACGGCGGCCACCAGGTGCTCGGCCTCGCCCGTTCCGAAGACTCCGCGCAGGCACTCACCGCACACGGCGCCGAGGTGCACCGCGGTGACCTGGAGGACCTCGACGGGCTGCGCCGCGGCGCCGAGAACGCCGACGGCGTCATCCATCTGGCCTTTCGCCACGACTTCGAGAACTTCTCGGCGGCGGGCGAACTCGACCGTCGCGCCATCGAGACGCTCGGGCGGGCGCTGGCGGGATCGGACCGGCCGCTGGTGGTCGCCAGCGGCACGGCCGGCCACGCACCGGGTCGGCTCCTCACCGAAGACCTGCCCGCCGGTGAGGGCACGCCGCGCGTCTCCGAACAGGCGACGCTGGCGTTCGCCGACAAGGGCGTACGGGCTTCGGTGGTCCGGTTGGCGCCGACCGTGCACGGCGCCGGGGACCACGGATTCGTCGCCCGGCTGGTGGCCATCGCCCGCGATAAGGGGGTCTCGGCCTATCCGGGCGACGGCGCCAACCGCTGGCCCGCGGTGCACCGCGACGATGCGGCGGTGCTGTTCCGGTCGGCGGTCGAGTCGGCTCCGGCGGGGACGGTGTTGCACGCGATCGCCGAGGAGGGCATCCCCACCCGCGACATCGCCGAGGCCATCGGGCGTGGGCTGTCGCTGCCGACCAGGTCCGTACCCGCCGACACCATCTACGACCATTTCGGTTGGCTCGGCGCATTTTTCGGCCAGGATCTCCCGGCGTCCAGTGCGCTCACCCGGGATCGGTTCGGCTGGCAGCCCACGCGCCCCGGCCTGCTCGACGACCTCGCGCAGGGCCACTACCTCGCGGCCCAACCGGTCTAGTGCCGAGCCGCGATCTCCGCGAGGAGATAATGCGGCATGGGAAACGGACGACCCAAGGTACTGATCATCGGCGGCGGCTTCGGCGGCCTGTTCTGCGCTCGCCGCTTCCGGAACGTCGACGTCGACGTCACGTTGCTCGACCGCGCCGCCTGCCATGTGTTCCAGCCGCTGCTCTACCAGTGCGCGACGGGGACGCTGAGCATCGGCCAGATCAGCCGGTCGCTACGTGAGGAGTTGGCCGAACACCGCAACGTCACCACACTGCTCGGGGAGGCCGTCCGGCTCGACGCGGACGCCCGCCGGGTCACCGCGCGGCGCCCCGACGAGTCGACGTTCGAGCTCGAGTACGACTATCTCGTGATCGCGGCGGGCATGCGGCAGTCCTATTTCGGGAAAGAGGAATTCGCCGCGTGGGCGCCCGGGATGAAGACACTCGACGATGCGCTGAGCATCCGTCGGCGCGTGTTCGCCGCGTTCGAGATCGCCGAAACGCTGCCCGCCGGGCCGGAACGCGACCAGTGGCTGACGTTCGCGGTCACCGGGGCGGGCCCGACCGGTGTCGAATTGGCCGGCCAGATCCGCGAACTCGCCACACGGGCGCTGGCCAACGAGTTCCACAGCATCGACCCGGAGGAGGCCCGGGTGCTGCTGTTCGACGGCGGCGACCGGGTGCTCAAGAGCTTCGCGCCCGGGCTCTCCGAGCGGGCCCGGCACCAACTCGAGAGATTGGGCGTGGAGCTGCACTTCGGCGTGCACGTCACCGATGTCCGGCGCGACGGGATCACCGTGACGGCGAAGAAGGGCGGCGCGAGCACGGATCACGCGACCCGCACGGTGCTGTGGACGGCTGGTGTCGAGGCGGTGCCGTTCGCGCGGCATGCCGCGGAGATACTCGGCGCCGACACCGACCGGTCGGGGCGCATCACGGTCGACGCCGACCTGTCGGTGCCCGGCCATCCCGAGGTGTTCGTGATCGGTGACCTCGCCGGCCGTGACGGTCTGCCCGGGGTCGCGGAGAACGCCATGCAGGGCGGTCTGCACGCCGCGGCGAGCATCCGACGGGACCTGGAACACAAGCGGCGCAAGGACTTCCGCTACCGCGACCTCGGGTCCGCCGCCTACATCAGCCGCGGGCACGCCCTGTTGCAGGCCGGTCCGGTCAAGCTGACCGGTCTGCCGGGCTGGCTCGGATGGGGGTTCATCCACATCGCGTTCCTCACGGGCGTGCGCAACCGGTTCAGCACGGTGGGCACGTGGCTGGCGACCATCGTGCGGGCCAACCGCAGCGACCGCACCTTCATCCTCGGCGGGTCAGGCCACCCCGAGGAGCCCTACACCTGGGAGTCGCCCGTGCATCAGGGCAACAATTCACGACCCGACCGCAGCGCGTGAGCGCAGGTGCTCGGCGTCCGCGCCGCTGATCGTGACCGCCGCGACGACGATCCCCACCACGATTCCGACGGCGGTGTCGAGCACCCGGTCGAGGGCCACCGCCGGCGCGAGTCCGGCGCCGAGTCCGGTGAGCAGCAGCGCCATCGGCGTCACGGCCATCGACGTCACCGCGTAGTTCACTGTCGAGGCGACCTCAGCCACGACCTGGAACACGATGATCGCGGCCACCGCACCCCAGTAGCCCAGCGGCAGCGCAAGCAGTCCGGCCGCCAGCAGAGCGCCCGCGACGTTGCCGAGCAGTCGCTGCACTCCGCGATGAACCGTGACGTGGTAACCGACGCCCTGCATCGCGGCCACCGCACCCATCGTCGCCCACAGCGGGTGGTCGAACCCGAGGGCCATCGCGATCGCCGCGGCCAGCACACCCGCGATCGTGATGCGGACGCCGCGCGTGAGCAGCGCCCGGTGGGGCGCCCGGGTCAGCGTGACCCACAACGACTCCCGCCGGGCGGCACTCCGCTCCCCGCGCAGCCCGTGCAGCAGCCACGGCGCGAGTGCGGCGAGGACGCCGATGACCGCTCCCCCGAGCGTGACGCCCATCGCCAGCGCGATGTCACCGGCGTCGTGTGCGAACGACTGGGCGCCCGCGGCACCGAACACGAAGACGACGGCACCGGGTCCGACGATGTGCAGCGCCCACACGAGATACGCCGCCGCACCGGCCAATACGGCGATCACGGCGGTCACGACGTAGCTGTCGGCGCCGGTCGCCCCGAGCGTCGCACCGATGCCGATCGCGGCGGTGATCCCGACGCCGAGGACGGCGAGCCGGCCGGCACGCACGGGATAGGGATCCGGTCGGCAGAACGCCGACACCAACGCCCCCAGCGCGGCGAATCCGGCAAGGAGGTGCTGGCCTGTCAGGCCCCCGACGAGGAAGACGACCGTGACCGCGACACCGACGCGCAGGGGTGCGGCGAAACCGGCCCTGTGCGCGTCGATGCGCAGCACGCCCCGCCATGCGCTCGGTGAGACGGCGTGCGTGAGGGCGGTCCATCGATGACCGAGATGTCGAGTGAGGGTGACAGACACTCGATTCATTTTACCGTTGTTTTACCAATGAACTAAATTCGGTAGGCTGGCCCCGTGAGCAGTGCAGTTCAGGCGGCCGGCGACACCGTCGACCAGGTCCGCCGCGAGTGGGCACACACGCGGCCTGACCTCGACACCTCACCCATCGACATCCTCGGCCGCGTCCAGCGGATCGCCTCGATCTGCAATCACCGACTCGACCTCGAACTGGAACCACACGGCCTGACCCGGTCGGAGTTCAGCGTGCTCAGCGCCCTCGCCCGGGCCGAGCGACCACTGCGGGCCAGCGAAGTCGTGTCCACCACGCTGCTCAGCGGCGCGTCGATCACCAAGATCGCCGACAGCCTGGTCCGCCGGGAACTGGTGGTGCGGCAGAAGTCCGAACGCGACGGCCGCGTGGTCCTGCTCGCGCTGACTGACGTGGGACGGGCCGTCATCGACGAGCAGTTACCGCGCCGCCTGGCCGCCGACGGCCAGTTGATCGCCGCACTGACCCCCGCCGAGCGGGTGACGCTCGCGGATCTGCTCAGGAAGGTGTGTGCCGCGGTCGGCGACTGAACCGGCCCCAAGTACGTGGCCTCCCGGGCCGTCCGGACCTGTCATGGGAGGGCTCGACACAGCTGGGCCACGATCTGACCGGTGAGGTCACGCGTCTCCGTGACCGCCACGAGCGGATCAAGGTCGTCGGGAGCCTGGGGTTCGTGCAGACCCTGTTGCGCGAGAAGCTGTTCGACCGCATCGACCTGTGGATCCACCCGATCGTGCTCGGCGCCGGCAAGAAGGTGTTCGACGGCGGCGCCGTTCCCACCAATCTGGTCCTGCTCGATCCGCCCGCGGCGAGTCCGAAGGGCACCGTGTACCTGCGCTACGGCCTCGCCGAGGGCACGCCGGCGACCGGTGATATGAGCGAACGCGCCTGACTCATGGCCTCTCCAGTCCGCCGAAGACATGGTCGACGATGGCGTCGACGAACGCGTCGGTGAGGTCGGCGCCGTTGTAGGGCACCAGGATTCGGTGGTAGATCGGCCCGTACAGGGTGTCGAGGACGACGTCGACGTCGAGGTCGTCGCGCAGTTCCCCGGACTCGATCCCCCGCCGCACGAGGTCACGGGCGGCGTCGCGGCGGGGTTCGACCCAGCGGTTGCGGACCTCCTCGCGCAGCACGTCGTCCACCTGCGCCCGCCCGATGACGGCACGCAGCAACTGACCCGTCGGGCCGCGGTACGCCCGCACCAGGGACCGCATCGAGGCTCGGAAACCCTCGCGCACCGTGGCCCCCTCGGTGATGGGCGCGATCGCGCTGACGTCCTCGAGGAAGGCGTCGACGACGAGCGCCCACACGTTGGGCCAGCGCCGGTACACCGTGGTCTTGCCGACCCCGGCCCGCGCCGCGACGCCCTCCGCGGTGAGCGAGTCCAGACCGTTCTGGTCGATCAGTTCCCGGGCGGCGGACAGGATCGCACCGGTCACTGCCGCACCGCGGGGGCGCACCGTGGCATCGGTCATGGTTCCGAGGCCTCCTCGTGAGCTAGTTGGGGACGGCGACGCTCATCCCGCCGTCGAGCATCCACACCGCTCCGACGGCGTAGCTCGCCAGGTCCGAGGCGAGGAATGCGACGGCGTTGGCGATTTCGCTCGGATCCGCCGCCCGCCGCATGGGTGCGCCCTTCCCGTGCTCGGCGAGGTCGTTCGGGTCGCCGAGGATGTTGGTGACGGTGTCGCCGACGCCGATCGCGTTGACGCGCACGCCGTGTTCGACACCTTCGAGCGCCGCCGTTCGGGTCAGCTGGGCGAGTGCGCCCTTGGAGGCGGCATAGGCCGAGATCGTGGGGAACGCCTGGAAGCAGGCGTAGGACCCGATGTTGACGATCGAACCGCTCGCGTGCGGGATCATGGCCTTCATCGCCTCGCGGGTGTGCAGGAACGCCCCGGTCACATTGGTGGTCAGGATGCGGTTCCACTCGTCGAGCGTGGTGTCGACGACCGTCTTGTTGACGATGGTCCCCGCGTTGTTGACCAGGACGTCGACCCTGCCGAACTCGCGGGTCGCCAGGTCAACCGCCTCGACGGCGGTCCGCTCCTGCCCCACATCGCCGACGAAGGCGACGACGGAGTCGGTGTCGGCGTACTGCTGCTCGACACCGGAATCGACGTCCTCGGCGATCACGGTCATGCCATGTTCGGCGAAGAGCCGGGTGGTGGCGCGGCCGATACCGCTCGCGGCGCCGGTGACGATGGCGACCTTGCCCTGCAGGTCATCGCTGATGTTGATGTGTGCCATTCTCATGACTCCTTTCTTCATCGATACGAAACGTATCGTTGCGATGGTTATTCCGCAAGGTGGGCTCCGGGGCGCGCCCGCGGCGGCTGTAGCGTGACGACGGTGAACCCGACTCGTGTGCTTACCTCCGCCGCGCTCGTTCCCTGCGCCGCCGCCCTGGTCGTCACCCTCGCCGCCTGCGGGTCCGACGAGGACACCGCGGCGTCGAGCTCGTCGCCCAGCACCTCGGCGATGGCCGACCTGCTGCCGCCGTCGTCGGTCGTCGAGAGCTCCGCGGCCGAACTGGCCTGCCCGACGGCCCCGCCGGAGGGCGCAGGGGCGCCCGAGTGGACGCTGCCCGGCGCGACCGGCAGCGTCGCGGTCACCGGATCCACCGACACCGCGTCCCCCACCGTCGAGGTCACCGCGCCGTTCAGCGTGACCGAGACGCAGGTGCAGACCCTGCAGCCCGGCGACGGGCCGGTCGTGGCGGACACGGCGTCGGTCACCGTCTGCTACATGGGCGTCAACGGGCGCGACGGGTCGATCTTCGACAGCAGCTACGAACGCGGCGAGCCGGTCGACTTCCCGCTCGACGGCGTCATCACCGGCTTCCAGAAGGCGATCGCCGGCCAGAAGGTCGGCTCCACCGTCGCCGTCGCGATGACGGCCGCCGACGGCTATCCCGAGGGCCAGCCCGCCGCGGGCATCCAGCCCGGTGACTCACTCGTGTTCGCGATCAAGATCCTCGACGCCTCCAGCTGATCACTCGGAGTAGTCCACGCTCAACCAGCGTTCGGGCGCCATCCTGATGACGATCGACGTCGGGGTCAGGTTCTCGTCGGCGAACGCCGCACCGGCCTCGGCACCGAGGTAACGGACCGCCAGCTCGCGCACGTCGGCGTCCTCGGCGGGTTCGATGCTCGTGACATCGCCCTCGGCGGTGACGTACCGGTACGGCGGGCGCTCGTCCTGCGCGGTGATCGCGAAGCGGCCCGCGTCGCGAATGAGCCTGTGCTTCAACGAGTCCGATTCGGTCCACAGCACCACCTCGCCGCCTGGCCGGTAGCCGTACCAGATCGGCACCGCCAGCGGCGCGCGGTCGGGCCGCTCCACCGCGATCACACCGACGTGGACGTCAGCCAGAAACTGTTCGCGCTCGTCTCTGCTCATCTTCGCCATGCCGATGGCAACCGGTATGGCCGCCGTCACATTCCCGGCGACACGCGTGCCCGTCGGGAAACACTGCGGCACCGGCGATCGAGGACAAGGATGGCTGCCATGGATCACCGCACCTTCGTCCCGACACCGGAGCAGTTCGCCTACACCTTCGGTGGCGCCGCGCCGGTCATGCGCATCACGACGCCGACCGCGCTGACGCTGTGGACCGAGGACGCCTACGGCGGACGCATCACCAGCGTCTCCGACGTCGCGAGCAGCGTGCTGAACACCCCCGACCTCAACCCGCAGACCGGGCCGTTCTGGATCGAGGGCGCCGAACCCGGGGACACGCTCGCGATCCACCTCGTCGACCTCACCCCGGCCCGTACGTGGGGCGCGTCCACGCTCATCCCGTTCTTCGGCGGGTTGACCAGCGTGCCAGTCAGCCCGACCCTGCAGGACCCGCTGCCCGAACGCACCTACATCTACGAATACGACTCGGCCGCAGACACTCTCGCGTTCTCCGCACATGGCAGCGACTTCGAGCTCGCGCTGCCCGCCAACCCCATGCTCGGTACGGTCGGCGTCGCCCCCGGTCGCCGCGAGGTCCGCACCTCGCTGGTACCCGACGTCTTCGGCGGCAACATGGACACCCCGGAGATGGCCGCCGGTGCGACCTGCTACCTGGGGGTCAATGTGCCCGGGGCGCTGTTCTCGCTCGGCGACGGCCACTACCGGCAGGGCGAAGGCGAATCGTGCGGCACCGCGGTCGAAGGCGCGATGAACGTGACCGTGATCGTCGATCTCGTCAAGGGTGGCGGCCCCGCGTGGCCGCGGTTGGAGACCGACACCCATCTGGTGACGGTCGGCTCGGGTCGGCCGCTGGAGGAGGCGTGGCGCGCGGGTCAGGTCGAGATGATCACCTGGCTCGGTGAGCTCTACGGGCTGGACCGACTCGACGCCTACCAGCTTCTCACCCAGATCTCGCTGGCGCCGATCGCCAACGTCGTCGACACCAACTACAGCTCCGTGACCAAGATCGACAAGCGGCTGTTGCCCGCCGCGGCGGCCTACTCGGGTATCCACGCCGAACTCCGTTCGGCAGCAGCATCATTCGGCACGATCACCTACTGAGAGGGACCGTCATGGAATTAGGCCTGACCGGCAAGCGATTCGCGGTCACCGGAGGCACCCGCGGTATCGGTCGCGCGGTCGTCGAAGGGCTACTCGCCGAAGGGGCGGCGGTCGCGTTCTGCGCCCGCACCCCGGAGGCGGTCACCGAGGCCGAGGCCGAACTCGCGGGCAGCGGAACCGCGGTCGGCACCGCAGTCGACGTCGGCGACACGGCGGCGCTGACGGCGTGGGTGGGCGCGGCCGCCGACACACTCGGCGGTCTGGACGGCGTCGTCGCCAACGTCAGCGCCCTGGCGATCCCGGAATCGGCGGACAACTGGCGCACGTCGTTCGACGTCGATCTGATGGGCACCGTGGGCCTGGTCGATGCCGCGCTCCCGCACCTGCGCGCGGCGGGCGGCGGTTCGGTCGTGACGATCTCCAGCGTCTCCGGACGCGAGATCGATTTCGCTGCAGGACCGTACGGCACCATGAAGGCCGCGATCATCCACTACACCCAGGGCGTGGCGTACAAGTACGCCGCCGAGGGCATCCGCGCGAACACCGTCAGCCCCGGCAACACCTACTTCCCCGGCGGGGTGTGGACGTCGATCGAGGAGAACAACCCTGACCTGTTCGCCACCGCGCTGGCGTTGAACCCGACCGGCCGGATGGCCACCCCGCAGGAGGTGGCCAACGCGGTGGTGTTCCTGTCCAGCGGGGCGGCGAGCTTCATCACCGGCACCAACCTGGTCGTGGACGGGGCATTGACCCGCGGCGTGCAGCTGTAGACCTCACCCGACTTCCAGGGGCACGGCCATCTCCCGGCCGCCGCCGCGCGCAGCCCCGATGCCCGCGGCGACCACTGCGGCGATGCCGACAATGCCTGCGATGTCGGGCCGTTGGTCGAGCAGCAGGAATCCGACGACCAACGCGAACGCCGGTTCGAGCGCCATCAGCGTGCCGAACGCCGCGGTCGTCAACCGGCGCAGCGCCTGCAGCTCCAGCACGTAGGGCAGCACCGGCAGCAGCACGGCCATACCGAGGCCGATGAGCAGCAGCTCCGGGGTCATCCGCCCGAACACATCGGTGCTCACGAAGAGGCTGGAGACGATCCCGGCGACCGGCATCGACACCGCGAGCCCGTTGACGCCCGAGACCTCGTCGCCCACCCGCTGGGTGAGCAGGATGTAGACCGCCCAGCACACACCTGCGGCAATCGCGAGGAAAGCACCCTTGCCGTCGATGCCGCCGTCGAACGGTTGGCACAGCAGCACCACGCCGAGTCCCGCCAGCGCGGGCCACCAGATCCGATGCCGCCCCTTGCCGTGCACCACGGCGACCGCGAGCGGGCCGAGGAACTCCAGGGCCGTGGCGGTGCCGAGCGAGAGCCGGTCCAGCGACGCCATGAAGAACAGCGTGATCGCCGCGGTCACGCATCCCAGCACGATGCACATCCCGAACGTGCGCCAGGTGAAGGCCGACGGCCGCGGGCGCACCACCACCAGCAGCAGCAACCCCGCCCACGCCAACCGGAGCCAGGCGGTGCCGTCGGAGCCGATCCAGTCGATGAGGCCCACCGCGACCGCCATGCCCAATTGGATGAGGACCTGCGCGCCGATGGCCATCAGGACGCCGTTGCGCGCCTGGTCTGTAGTCACCCGTGCATTGAACCGACGATGGTGGATCGTGTCCCCGGGTTGTTGAGACCGATACGTTTTCGAGGCCCCGGTCAGAAGTCGAGTAGTGCACTACTCGCGACCCTGATGGCCTCGTCCTGCGATCGTCATGAAGCGGCTTCGCGAATCGCTCCCGGGGGTTGGGCGATTCGCGGAGCCGCCTTCCCTGGGGGGCGAGTTCACCGGGAGACCACCACGATCGGTGTCGGCGCGATGCCGTTGAACCGCGAGGAGGTCACCGCGGTGTAGGCGCCCATCAACGGGCTGACCACGATGTCGCCGACCCGCAGCGGCGGCATCGGGTAGTCGGTGGCGACGACGTCGATGCTGTCGCACGTGGGTCCGGCCAGCGTGACCGGTTCCATGTCGGGAACGGCGACAGCACGCAGCTCGGTGATCTCCCGAAGCGCCAGGATCGGCGGGTGGACGTCCTCGGTGAGGATGTTCGAGTAGCTGCCGTACAGGCCGTCGTCGAGATAGTGCCACGTCCTGCCGTCGCGGATGGCGGTCCCCGTCACGCTCGTCATCAGCGTCATCGCGTCGGCGGCGAGGAACCGGCCTGGTTCGGCGAGAAGCCGGAAGGCCGTGCGCCGCTTCCCGAGCACCTCGTCGACCACACCGGCGACCTGGTCGACGGTGGGCATCGGATCGCGGTAGGTCACCGGGAAGCCGCCGCCGATGTCGATGGTGCGCACCGGCACCTCGAGCGCGCGTTCGAGGTGCTCGCACAGGTCGAGGGTCGCGCGCAGCGCCGTCCGATAGGGCTGCACCGACGTGCCCTGGCTGCCCACGTGGAAGCTGAAGCCCGCGAACGACACCCCGCTTCCGAGTACCTGTTTGACGACGAGCTCGGCGTCGTTCGGCGCGACCCCGAATTTGGTCGACAGGTCCGATTTGGCCGACGGATTCGGAAACGCCAACCGGACGAGCACCTCGACGTCGCGGCCACGGCCGGTGAACTTCTGCGCCTCGATCGGATTGTCCACCACGAAGGTCCGGATCCCCGCGCGGTAGGCATGGTCGATGTCGGCGGGCTTCTTGATCGGGTGGGTGTAGATGCAGCGGTCCATCGGGATGCCCAGTGCGCGAACGGTATCCACCTCGGCGCCGGTGGCCACGTCGAAGCCGCCACCGCAGCCGGCGACCGCCGCCAGCACCGCCGGGTGTGGCAGGGCCTTCACCGCGTAGTGCAGCCCGAATCCCGGTAGCCGGGCGCTGAGCTCACGGTAGGCGGCGCGGACCGCGTCGGGGTCCAGGACGAGCAGGGGCGTGCCGTGCGCCTCGAGGAGGCCGGCCCAGTCCTGCCTGGCCGCCTGCGCGCCCAGGGTGTCATGCAGCCGTTGGCGCCGTGTCGATCTCATGATCCGCTTCCTTCTCGTCGTGGGTGCCGGGCCTGCGGGCGAGCAGGGTCCCGAAGCGTTCGAAACTGCCGATGGCCAAGGCGTAGAAGACAATGTCGGCGAACACCTTTGCCGCGATCCACCCCACGGCCAGCCCGCCGAGCAGCTGTGGTGCGAGGTAGAAGGCCAACGGGCGCACGGCGATGCTGTCGACCGCCTCGGCCGGGCCGAATTCGATCGCGACGCTGCGCAGGGCGAGTGCGTTGGCCTTGAGTATCCGCATCGGGCGCCCGCCGTGCATGGTGTGGTACGACCACCGCAGCGCCGCCGTGTAGGCGGTCGCGTAGTACCCGACCGAGGCGCCGACGGTGCCTGCGAGTGCGGCCGCGACGAACGATCCGGTCCACAGGTAGACCGCGGCCGCACCGCCGAATTCGACTGCGGTGCCCGCGATCTCACACGGCAGATAGCGTCGGATCCAGATGACGGCCCTGCGGCGGCTGATTCGGCGTCTGTTCATGGCCGTGACTTTGGCGTCCACCGGTGCGGACCGTCGCGAGTAGTGCGGTACGCGATCGGCTTTTCGCAGCAATTCCACTTGGGCCGGAATTTGTAGATGTAAACAAATGGGACCACCGTCGTGAATTCCAGCAAAAAGCAGGCAGACGCCCATTTCGCAACTTGCGCGGCTGCGTTATGCGGATAAGCGGAGCTATGGCACAACGGGAATGCAGAAATGGCGGAGGTGAGTATTGTGTGTTTTCGTGGCGTCGCAGCCGTGGCCCGTTGTCTCGCGGGACAATGAGTTCAAATTGATCCAATCCGCGCTGCTCCCGGACAGCGGCGGATGCGGCATCGTGCTGTTCGGCGACGCCGGCGTGGGAAAGACCACGCTGGCCCGACTGGTGACCAAATCACTGCCCGACCACGTGCAGTGGATCGCGGCGACCGAGTCGGCGCGCAGCATTCCGCTGGGGGTCTTCGCGCACCTCGTCGGATCGGCCACGGCACGCGACATGATGGCGTTCCTGGCCGCCGCGCGGCAGACGATTCTCGCCGAGGAACATTCGATCATCGGCGTCGACGACGCCCATCTACTCGACCAGTTGTCGGCGACGCTGCTGCACCAGTTGGCGCTTGACGGCTCGGTGCGCATCGTCGCCACCATCCGCGACGGTGAACCGGTGCCCGACGCGATCACCTCCCTGTGGAAGGACGGTTACCTGCAGCGGCTGCACCTCAAGCCGTTCACCAAGATCCAGTGCTCGCGACTGATCGAGCAGGCGCTGGGAGGTCGGGTGGAGGGGCTGTCCGCCGATCTGATCTGGGAGGCCTCTGGCGGTAACGCCATGTTCGTGCGGCACCTGGTGGAGGGTGCGCTCGAGGCGGGCACCCTGCGTCAGGTGCGGGGCGTCTGGCAGTTGCGCGGACGTGCCTCTGTCACTTCGGAACTCGCGTCGTTGCTCGACGTGCGGGTCGAGCAGCTGCCGCAGGACATCCTGCACGCCCTGCACCTGCTCACCTTCGGGGAGCCGCTGGAACTCGACGCGTTCACCGCGCTCGCCGGTGCCGACGCCGTCGAACAGGCCGAGGTCCGCGGGCTGATCCGCATCACCGAGGAAGTCGACCGGCTCGACGTCCAGTTCACCCATCCGCTGTTCGGCGAGGTGATCCGGCGCCGCCTCGGAGTGGCCGCGGCGCGGCGGGTCCGCGGTGAACTGGTGCGCACGCTGCGCGAGCGGCCCGCGGTCAGCCCCGGGCAGCGGATCCGTCTGGCCGAACTCACCCTGGACAGCGACGAACTCCCGAGTGTCGACCTGCTCGTCGCCGCCGCCCGCGACGCCGTCGCCCTGGGCAACATCACCCTCGGCGAACGACTGGCCCGTGCGGCGGTGAACCGGGGCGGCGGCTTCCCCGCCAGTGAACTGCTGGCCCGCGCCCTGCTGTGGAAAGGCGAAGCGGCCGAATCGGATCAGATTCTGACCGCATACGACCCCGAACAGCTCAACGAACTGGAACTGACACTGTGGGGTGCGGCCCGCATCGCGAACCTGCAGTGGTCGATGGGCGACGCCGACACCGCCGACGAGGTGCTCGCGTTGCTGCGCAGCCGCCTGCGCCATCCGTCGCTCACGTTGTTCCTCGACGGGTTGTCCGCGGCGTCGCTGGCGTTCGAGAACCAGCTGCCCGACGCGATCCGGTTGTCCCGCCGCGTACTCGCCGCCGCGGACGCACCGGCCTCGGCGGTCGAGTGGGCCATCATCGGCGGTGCGCTGGCGTTGGCCCAGGCCGGTGAGCTCGACGAGGTGAAGTCCGTCGCCGAACGGGGTCTCACCGTCGAGGAGAAGGTCGACGGGCTGCTGCGGTACCTCAGCGCCTTCGGCGAGATCCGGGCCCTGATCCTCGCCGGTGACTTCAGCGCCGCCGAACGCCGGTGCGGCGACATCCTGCGCATCTCCTCCCCCGGCCAGTACCTGGCCTGGGGTATGGCCAACGTGTTGGCGGGCACCGTCCAGGTCGCCCGCGGCCGGTTCGGCCACGCGGTCGCGGCGATGGAACAGACCGTGGCGGCCCTCACCGCCGAGAGCGCGGCGACCTGGAGCTTCCCGGCACGCCTGCTGCTGGCCCAATGTTATTGCGTACTGGGCAAACTCGACGCCGCCCACCGCATCGTCGCCGAGCTGCGCACCCGGCTGGGCCGCCATGTCGCGGTGTTCGAACCGCAGCTGCGGCTGACCGAGGGGTGGTTGGCCGCCGCGGAGGGCACCGTGAGCCTCGCCGTCGAGAAGACGCTCGAGGCCGCACGGCTCGCCGCCGCAGGCGGTCAGCACGGCTTCGAACTGATCGCGCTCCACGATGCGGTGCGGTTCGGCGACCGGGACTGCGCCCCACGGCTCCTCGAACTCTGCGACACCGTGGGCGGGGCGCTCGCCGGGCTGATCCGCGACCACACCACCGCACTCGTCGACTCCGACGCCGACGCGGTGCGAGCCGCCGCCGACGGCTTCGAACGGCTCGGTGCCTTGCTGTCGGCGGCCGACGCCTTCGCCGACGCCTCGACGCTGTACCGGGCGGCCGACGACAAACGGCGCGCCGTGGATGCCGCCGCCCACGCCGACCGGCTCGCCGCCGAATCCGGCGGGATCCGCACCCCGGCGCTCAAGGCCGCCGCCAATCCCCTGCCGATCAGCGCGCGCGAACGCGAGATCGCCGAGCTCATCGCCGCCGGGGCGAGCAACAAACAGATCGCCGAGCGGTTGGTGCTGTCGGTGCGCACCGTGGAGGGCCACATCTACCGCGCCTGCGCCAAGGTCGGCGTTGGCGACCGCGAAGCGCTCGGCCACATCGTCACCCGCCGCTGACCGGGTCGTCCTGCGATTGCCGGGGCGTTGCTGTGGGTAACCGCGCGACGTTGCCAACGCGCCGCGATGAAAGGGACCGCCCGTGACATCCTTGGACAGCGTGTCGTCGGAAGCCCCCGAGCGACGGCGCGGCGGCTCCGGCCAACTCACCGGCTCGGTCGTCATCGTGGCGCTGGTGTCGGCGATCTCGGGCATGTTGTACGGCTACGACACCGGCATCATCTCCGGGGCGCTGCTGCAGATCACCGACGACTTCGGGATCGAGGAGCTGTGGAAGCAGGTGATCGCCGCCAGCATCCTGCTCGGCGCGGTGATCGGCGCGCTGACCTGCAGCCGGTTGTCGGACAGTCGCGGCCGCAAGGGCACGCTGGTCCTGCTCGCGGTCGTCTTCGCCGTCGGGGCGGTGTGGTGCGCACTGGCGCCCAATCCCGTGCTGCTGTCGCTGGGCCGGCTCGTGCTCGGCTTCGCCGTCGGCGGCGCGACCCAGACCGCCCCCATGTACGTCGCCGAACTCGCGCCGCCGAAGTACCGCGGCCGGCTGGTGCTGTGCTTTCAGATCGCGATCGGTGTCGGGATCGTCATCGCCACGATCGTCGGCGCCTCGGAGTCCATCGACTGGCGCTGGTCGATCGGTGCCGCCGCGATCCCGGCGTCGATCATGCTCGGCCTGATGCTGCGGTTGCCCGAGAGCCCGCGCTGGCTGGTCAAGAACGTCGACGCGGTCGCCGCGCGCGAGGTGCTCGAGCGGGTGCGGCCGTCGAGCTACGACGTCGGCACCGAACTGGACGAGACCGCCGACCTGGTGCGCGCCGAACGCAACGCCGGCACCAGAGGCTGGTCCGGTCTGCGTGCGGCATGGGTGCGTCCGGCCTTGATCCTCGGCTGCGGGATCGCGATCTTCACCCAGCTCAGCGGTATCGAGATGATCATCTACTACTCCCCGACGATCCTGACCGACAACGGTTTCGACACGTCGGTCGCGCTGCAGGTCTCGGTCGCGCTCGGTGTCGCGTATCTGGTGGCGCAACTGGTCGGGCTCTCGATCATCGACCGGGTCGGGCGGCGCCGACTGACGCTGATCATGATCCCGGGCGCCGCGCTGAGCCTGTTCGTCCTGGGGTTGCTGTTCGTCACCGGCAACAGCGGCCGGGACTCCATGCCGTTCATCATCGCCTGTCTGGTGGTGTTCATGCTGTTCAATGCCGGCGGGTTGCAGCTGATGGGGTGGCTGACCGGTTCGGAGACCTACCCGCTGGCCGTGCGGCCCGCGGGTACCGCCGTCCAGTCCGCGGCGCTGTGGGGCACCAACCTGCTGATCACGCTCACGCTGCTGTCGTTGATCACCGCGATCGGGGTCGGTCCGTCGATGTGGTTGTACGCCGCGTTCAACGTGGCGGCCTGGCTGTTCGTCTTCTTCCGCATGCCGGATCTGACCGGGCGCAGCCTCGAGGAGATCGAGGGCAAACTCGCCGACGGGGAGTTCAGCCCGGCCGGGTTCGCCCGCTGAGCCGGCCATGTCGTGGGCCACATCAGGGTTTACCTGCCCCGCGTTGGTCAATGACGAAGGCCTCGTACCGATTACGGGATGACACGACAAAGGAGGGAGTCACGCGATGAGGTTGAGGAAGATGATCAGCGGAGCCGCAGTCGCCGGCGGTGTGATGGCCGGTATGGGGTTCGCCGCGGCCACCGCCAGCGCCGAGCCGGTTCCGCCGCCACCGGCACCAGGTGACGCCGCCGCACCGGCCGCCCCCGCAGCGTGGGCGCCGGCACCGGGTCAGCCCGCTCCCCCGCCGGCTCCGCCCGCGGGCCCGAACCCGGGCACCGCTCCGGCATGGGCGCCGCCGCAGCCGGTCGCACCGGCGTGGGCCAACGGCAACCAGCAGGTCTGGGATGAGGGTTGGCAGCACTGGGGCGTCTGGCTCAACGGCGTCTTCGTGCCGACCTTCTGACGCGAGCACGACAAACACTCGGCCACCGCAGGTGAATCCTGCGGTGGCCGAGTCGGCTTCGACGAGGTCACACCGCAGTGCCGCCGTCGACCCGCAGCACCGCGCCGGTGATGTATGAGGCGCGTTCGCTCAGCAGCCAGGCCGCGGCTTCGGCGACCTCGCGGGGGTCGGCGGCGCGTCCGAGTGGACAGTCCGCGACCAGCCGGTCGATGACGCCCGGTGTCGCCCGCTCCCATTCCCGGATCATCTCGGTCAGCGTGGTGCCCGGGGTGATCGCATTGACCCGGATGTTCTCCGGACCGTAGGTGACGGCCGCGGATTCGGTCAGGCTGTTGACCGCGCGCTTCATCGCGCCGTAGGCCGGGAGCTCCGGATTGCCTTTGAGCCTGCCGACGCTGGAGGTGTTGACGATCGCGCCGGAGCCCGCGGTGGCCCGGATCGCGGCCACCTCGGCGCTCATCGCCAGGAAGACCCCCTTGAGGTTGACGTCGTAGACGCGGTCGAAATCGGCCTCGCTGACCTGGTCGAGCGGGCCCGGCGGCACGATCGTCGCGCCGTTGTTGAACGCGACGTCGAGCCGGCCGAACACCTCGACCGTCCTGGCGACCGCGGCGCGCACGCTGTCGCCGTCGGCCAGATCGCACACCGCGTACGCCGCGGCGCCGCCGTCGGCGGTGATCTCGTCGGCGACCGTGGCGAGTTCGTCCTCGGTGCGCGCGGCGAGCAGCACCGCCGCGCCTTCGTGCGCGAACAGTCGTGCCGCCGCCGCACCGATGCCGCGTCCCGCTCCGGTGATGAATGCGACCTTGTCGGCCAGCAGCCCTGTCTTCTCTGCGTTGTCCATGTCGTCGAGCGTGGTGACGGCTTCGCGACTTATCCAGGTATCGGCAGTACCTGGCTTGCGGTGGGCGGTGCGGCGAAGGCGCACGCAGAATGGGGGTGTGCAGAAACAGGAACTCGGGGCGTTCCTCCGCAGCAGGCGGGAGCGCATCGACCCCACGGATGTGGGGCTCCCGCGCGGCAGCCGCCGACGCACCCCAGGTCTGCGCCGCGACGAAGTGGCCCAGCTCGCGTATATCTCGACCGAGTACTACACGCGCCTCGAACAGGGCCGCGCCCCGCACCCGTCCCGTGAGGTCGTCGGGGGTCTGTCCCGGGCGTTGCGGCTGTCCGACGCCGAGGACGCCTACCTGTACCGGTTGGCCGGCGTCGCCCCGGCCGGTCCGCCGGGTCCACCGCGCACGGTGCGCCAGAGCATCCTCGAACTGATCGACCGCTTACCGCAGGCCGCGGCGATCGTCGTCTCCGCGACCTACGAGGTGCTCGCCTGGAACGATCTCGCCTGCGCGCTGATGGAGGACTTTTCCGCCCTGCCGGTGCGCGACCGCAACCTGGCTCGCCGGGCGTTCCTCGGGCCTGCCGTCGACGGCCGTCGGCTCTACGGGGTCTCGGACGCCGACGAGTTCGCACGGACCTGCGCCCTGCATCTGCGCGCCAGCGCCGCCCGCTATCCGGATGACCCGCAGACCATCGCGTTGATCGACGAACTACGTTCGGGCAGTCAGGAATTCGCGACTCTATGGGATGGTCGCGACGTCGTCACCCGGCCGGTGTTGTGCAAGACGTTCGATCACCCCGCCGTGGGTCCGGTGTCGGTGAACTGCGACGCCCTCGACATCGCCGACCGCGATCAGCGTCTGGTGATCTACACCGCCGAACCGGGTTCGCCGTCGGAGCAGGCGCTGCGGCTGTTGTCGGTGATCGGAACTCAGCGGATGGATGTGCCGGGCTGAGACCCTCGCCGTCCCACTCTCACTGTAGCGCGCACCCCGGGGCTTGCGGCAAGACCCCGGTCATCCCCCACAATCGTCCGACCACGGCGAAAGTGGCTGATCTGGTGGCCTTTTCGCGGCACGAGAGACAGGTGAGCGGATGTACGACGTGACGATCGTCGGTGGCGGACCCACCGGGATGATGCTGGCGGCGGAGCTTCGACTGCACGGGGTACAGGTGGTGGCCGTGGAGCGTGACGCCGAACCGGCACCGCACGTGCGCTCACTCGGGCTGCACGTGCGCAGCATCGAGATCATGGATCAGCGGGGCCTACTGGACCGGTTCCTGGCGCAGGGCATCAAGCATCCGCTGCACGGCTCCTTCGCGGGCGTCGTCAAACCGCCGCCGAACGGACTCGACACCGCGCACGGCTACATCCTCGGCATCCCCCAACCCGTCACCGACCGCCTGCTCACCGAACGCGCCGCCGAACTCGGCACCGAGATCCGGCGCGGCGAGGCGCTCGTCGCGCTGAGCCAGGATGCCGACGGGGTGACCGCGGAACTCGCCGACGGCAGCCGGATCCGGTCGCGCTACCTCGTCGGATGCGACGGCGGGCGCAGCACCGTCCGCGCACTGATCGGCGTCGGATTCCCCGGCGAGCCCAGCACGGTGGAGACGCTGCTCGGGGAGATGGCGCTGAGCGCGGATCCGGACACCATCGCCGCCGTCGTCAGCGATGTCCGCCGCAGCGAATCACTGTTCGGGGCGATGCCCATCGGCGACGGGTGGTACCGGGTGATGGCCCCCGCCGACGGGGTCACCGAGAATCGTTCGGCACCAGTCACATTGGCGGGGTTTCGGGAGCGGCTGCGCGCCACGGCGGGTACCGACTTCGGGGCGCACTCACCCCGATGGCTGTCCCGGTTCGGCGACGCCACCCGGCAGGCGGACCGCTACCGAGTCGGGCGCGTACTGCTCGCCGGGGACGCCGCGCACGTGCACCCGCCGACCGGCGGACAGGGTCTCAACCTCGGCATCCAGGATGCGGTCAACCTCGGATGGAAGCTGGCCGCGGTGATCGACGGTTGGGCGCCGGGTGGACTGCTCGACAGCTACCACAGCGAAAGGCACCCGGTGGCCGCCGACGTCCTGACCGCCACGCGGGCGCAGATGCACCTGCTGAGCAGGCAACCGGGACCGCAGGCGGTGTGCCGGCTGCTGGCCGAGCTGATGGACATCGAGGACGTCACCCGCGCCCTGATCGAGAAGACCACCGCGATCGGCATAGGCTACGACATGGGCACGGGCCACCCGCTGCTGGGTCGCCGTATGCGCGACCTGCCGCTGACGGGACGGCGGCTCTACGAGTCGATGCGGGGCGGCCGTGGCCTACTGCTCGACCAGACCGGCAGGCTCTCGGTGACCGGATGGCAGGACCGGGTGGACCACGTCGTCGACACCAGCGACGCCCTCGATGTCCCCGCGATCCTGCTGCGGCCGGACGGGCACGTGTCGTGGACCGGTTCCGATCAGGACGATCTGAGCGCTCACCTGCCGACGTGGTTCGGCGCCGCGGCCTGATCCGACGCCGCGTCACTACGATTGCGGACATGTCCGAGAACCTGCTGATAGGTGACGTCCCCTTCTCCCACGACCCCTGGGTGGCCAAACGAGAGCGCTACGACTCCATGCCGTACCGCCGGGTGGGGACCTCGGGGCTGCTGCTGCCCGCCATCTCGCTCGGACTCTGGTACAACTTCGGCGACAACCGGCCGTTCGACGTACAGCGTGAGGTGCTGCGCTACGCCTTCGACCGTGGGATCACGCACTTCGACCTCGCCAACAACTACGGCCCGCCCTACGGGTCGGCGGAGGAGAACTTCGGCCGCATGCTGCGGCGGGATTTCAAGCCGTACCGCAACGAACTCATCATCTCCACCAAGGCGGGCTGGGACATGTGGCCGGGCCCGTACGGCCAGCTCGGCGGCCGGGCCTACCTGCTGGCCAGCCTCGACGAATCCCTGGACCGGCTCGGGCTCGACTACGTCGACATCTTCTACTCCCACCGCATCGACCCCAACACCCCGCTCGAGGAGACGATCGGCGCGCTCGACACCGCGGTGCGCACCGGTAAGGCCCGCTACGTCGGGGTGTCGTCGTACTCGGCGGCCAAGACCGCCGAGGCCGCGGCGATCGCGAAACGGCTGGGCACCCCGCTGGTGATCCACCAGCCGTCGTACTCGCTGCTGAACCGGTGGATCGAAGGTGACCTCACCACCGAACTGGGCAACGCCGGGATGGGCGCGATCGCGTTCACCGCGCTGGCCCAGGGGCTGCTCACCGACCGCTACCTGCAGGCGCCGCCGGCCGACATCGACCGCGCCACCGCACGCCCGTCGTTCGACGACGACCTGGTCACCGAGCAGGTGCGCGAACAGCTGCGCGGCCTCGCGGGCGTCGCCGAACGGCGCGGCCAGACACTGGCCCAGCTGGCGCTGGCGTGGGTGTTGCGCGAACCCACCGTCGCCTCCACGCTGGTCGGCGCGTCGAGCGTCGCGCAGCTCGAGGAGAACCTCGGCGCCCTGGACAACCTGGAGTTCAGCGCGGAGGAGCTCGCCGAGATCGACCGGTACGCAACCGATTCCGGTATCGACCTGTGGCGCACGAGCTCCGACGTGTAGCGAGCCGGTATGGAATCGACCCGAATAGACCGGTGGCTGTGGGCCGTTCGGCTCACCAAGACCCGACCGGACGCCGCGGCGGCGTGCCGGGGTGGGCACGTGCGGGTCAACGACCGGCCCGCCAAACCGGCGACGACGGTGGTTCCGGGCGATCAGGTACGCGCCCACATCGGTGACCGGACGCGGATCGTCGAGGTGGTACGGGTGATCCAGAAGCGGGTCGGCGCGGCCGATGCGGTGACCTGCTACCTGGACCGGAGCCCGCCGGCGCCCAAAACGACCGAGATCCCGGTGGCGGTACGTGACCGCGGGGCGGGCCGGCCCACCAAACGGGACCGGCGTCGCCTGGACAGGTGGCTCGCAGGCGGGTGAGCGCAACTAGGGTGCGAGCATGCCTCTAGTCACCTATGAGCTCGACGAACACGTCGCCACCATCACGCTGAACCGGCCCGAGGCACGTAACGCGATCAACGGTACGTTGCGCCAGGATCTCAACACCGCGTGGGACCGGTTCCGCGACGACGAGGACGCGTTGGTCGGCATCCTCACCGCCACCGGCGACGTCTTCTGCGCGGGCGGCGATCTCAAGGACGGCCAGGGTTCGGTGGGGACCTTCGGCGGAACCTTCTGGGAGAAGCCGACGATCAACAGCTTCGAAAGCGGGATGGAGCTGTTCAAACCGACCATCGCCGCCGTACACGGTCCGTGCGTTGGCTACGGGGTGACCGGAGTCCTGTTCTGCGACTTCGTGATCGCCAGCACCGAGGCCACCTTCTCGTTCCCCGAGGTGTCGCTCGGCATGCCCACCATCGTCGGCGCCATCCGGCTGCCCGAACGTGTGCGGTGGGCCGACGCGATGGAGCTGCTGCTCACCGGGAAACCGATGACCGCACAGCGCGCCAAGGAGGTCGGCCTGGTCTGGCGGCTGGTCGAACCCGAGGATCTTCAGGCCGAGGCGCGCAACTGGGCGCGCACCCTCACCGAGGCCGCACCGCTGGCGCAGCGGGCGACCAAGGAGGTCGCGTGGCGCACCGCCAACATGGGGTGGATCGAATCCGTGCGGTTCGGCGAGACCATGCGCAAGGTCGCCGCGGCCACCGAGGACGTCGCCGAGGGCATCGCGGCGTGGCGCGACAAACGGCGCCCGCGGTGGAAGGCCCGCTGACGCGTCAGAACGCGTAGCGGATCCGGCAGTCCGGCAGCCGGTCGCCGATCAGGTCCGTCAGCTGCTGCACCCACTTGCCCTTCCACGGGCTCTTGTAGCGGACGTTCCACTGGCCGTTCTGACTGCGCTTGAGCTGCTGCAGATCCGGCCGCCACAGCAACTCCTCGCCCTTCGGATGCCAACCGAGGTTGACGTCGTGCAGACCCTCGTTGTGGGTGAGGAAGATGATCTCGGCGGCCAGCTGGCGTTTGGTGCGGTCGTTCGTGTTGTCGGCGATCTGGTCGAGCAGTTCAGCCCAGTCGGCCAGCCAGTTCTCGTGCACGATGACCGGGCTGAAGTTGAGGTGCACCTCATAGCCTGCCTCGACGAAGTCATCGATCGCGGCGATCCGGTCGGCGATCTTGGAGGTGCGCACGTCGACCAGCCGGGACGTCTCGGCGGGCATCAGGCTGAACCGCACCCGGGTACCGCCGCGCGGGTCGTAGGTGAGCAGGTCGCGGTTGACGAGTTTGGTCGCGAAACTGGCCTTCGCGTTCGGGATCCGCGCGAACAGGCCGACGAGATCGCGCACGTTGTCGGAGACCAGGGCGTCGGCCGAGCAGTCGCTGTTCTCGCCGATGTCGTACACCCAGTCGACCGGATCGCATTGGTTCGGTTCGGGTTTGGGTCCCTGCCGGGCGGCGTGCAGCTCGAGGTAGCCGGTGATCTTCTCGATGTTGGCGAACACCGTGATCGGGTTGGCGTAACCCTTGCGGCGCGGCACGTAGCAGTACGAGCACGCCATCGCGCAGCCGTTGGCCGTCGACGGTGCGATCCAGTCGCTGGAGCGTTCGTTGCGGCGCGCGCTCAGGCTCTTCTTCTCGCCGAGTACGAGCACCTCGCGCTTGTTGCGCACCCAGTCCTCGACGTTGCCCTCGTTGCCGTACAGCCCGGGGATCGCCTGATGGGAGAGCACTTCGATGCGTTCGGCATCGGGGAACCGGTCGAGCACCTCGCGGGCCCGCGGGAACCGATCGATACCGCGTTCGTGGTAGATGCGTTTGATGTCGAGAAGACGATCTGCCAGGTCGACCGGCGTCCGGTGGGTCTGGGATTGTGACGCCATAGCCCGTCCAACGAGTGTGCGCGAGGCACTGTTCCGGTATCCGACGTGAGCCCCGTGACACGCGCGGTCGGGGTGTCGGAGAAGATCGGCGGATGACCCCGTCGCATCCGACGATCCCGGCGCTGCTGGCCCGCAGCGCCGCCGAGTTCGGCGACCACGACTACCTCGTCACCCCCACCGAGCGGCTGACCTACGCCGATGCCGAACGCCGCTCGGCGGAGCTGGCCTGCTGGCTGCTGCACCGCGGCGTCGGCAAGGGCGTGCGGGTGGGGCTGTTCTTCCCCAACGGCGCCGAGTGGATCGTGTGGTGGCTGGCGGTATCCCGCGTCGGCGCGCTGGCGGTCCCGCTGAGCACGATGTACACCCCGGCCGAGCTGGCCAAGGTGGTGCGGCTGGCCGACGTCGCGCTGGTCGTCGCGCCCGCCGAGGTCCTCGGCACCGATGTCGCCGAGCGGTTCGAGGCGGCGCTGCCCGAGTTGACGGGACAGACCGCGGGCCGCCTGGCGCTTCGCGCGGCCCCGTATCTGCGCACCGTCGTCGTGACCGGCCGCGCCGACAAGCCGTGGGTGACCCGTCACGACGACACGGCCGACGCCACGGTGTCCCGCGACGTGCTGGCCGCGGTCGAACGGGAGGTGTACCCCGCCGACCTCGCGGTCATGGTGCACACCTCCGGATCCACCGCCGACCCGAAAGGGGTGCTGCACACCCACGGGACCGTGGTGCGCCAGACGTCGGGCTGGCCCGCCGCGGTGCGGGTGGTCACCGGCACGGCCGGTGAGGTGCGGGTGCTGTGCGCGATGCCGTTCTTCTGGGTCGGCGGCCTGCTGGCGGCGACGGGGGCGCTGCACGAACCGGTGACGGTGCTGGTGCTGCCGCGGCTGGACCCTCAGACCGCGCTGGATCTCATCGAACGCGAACGTGCGACCGGGCTGATCGGGTGGCCGGCATTCACCCAGCGGCTGCGCGACCACCCGTCGTTCGCCGCCCGCGACCTCAGCAGCGCCCCCACGCTGGTGCACGGTCCGCTCGACATCGCGATGACCGACGTGCCCGACGGCTACCCGGTGCACCGGACGATGTCGGAGACCGCGGGCGGGTTCACGTTCACCGAGATGGCGATCGTCGACGAGAACGGCGGCCCAGTGCCCGACGGCACGGTCGGGGAACTGCTCATCCGCGGGGTCGGGGTGATGGCCGGGTACAACAAACGCGAACGCGCCGAGACGTTCGACGCCGACGGCTGGTACCACACCGGCGACCGGGTCTACCGCCGACCCGATGACCCGCGGCTGTTCTACGTCGGCCGCACCAGCGAACTCATCAAATCCGCAGGGGCCAACGTCTCCCCGCTGGAGGTCGAGGCGGTCGTCGAACAGTTCCCCGACGTCGTGCAGTGCGTGGTGGTCGGCGTCGACGACCCCGAGCGCGGTGAACAGGTCTGCGCGGCCGTCGTACCCGCCGCGGGTGACCTCGACGTCGCCGACCTGTCGGCGCGGGTGCGGACCCAGCTGTCGTCCTACAAGGTGCCGACCCGCTGGCTGGTCACCACCACCGACCAGCTGCCGGTGCTGCCCAGCGGCAAACTCAACCGCAGGGCGGTCAAGGAGATGTTCGTCTAGCGTTCGGGCGCCGACGGTGGGGCCGCCCCGCCGTCCTCGGGTTGGAACTCCGCCGAACCGTCGTCCTCGGCCGCGGTGACGTGGTCCTCGTCCTCGGGTGTCTCACGTGGGGTCACCGTGTCGGGCTACCCGGCGGCCGCGGCGGCCAATCAGTGCTTGCGGCCGAACGGCAGCAGGTGTACGACCGCGAGCACCACGGCACCGACGATCAGGCCGATCACCGCCGAGGCCCCGGTGTTGACCAGCCAGGCCAGCACCGCGCCGACGCCGTCGACGGCGTGGTGGACGGCCTCCTCCGCGTGGTGCACCCACCCGTAGAGCGTGTGCCACCCTAATTCGTCGGAGCCGACCAGCAGAATGTGCCCGCCGACCCAGAGCATGGCGACCGTGCCGATCAGCGACAGGGCGGCCAGCAGCTTGGGCATCCCGGTGACCAGCCCTCGCCCCACCGACTGCGCGAAGCGCGACGTGCGCTGCGTCAGCCGCAGCCCGATGTCGTCCATCTTCACGATGCCCGCCACCACGCCGTACACCGCAGCGGTGATCACCAGCGCGACGATCACCAGGATGATCAGCCGCGGGAAGAACGACTCGGCGGCGACCTCGTTGAGCGCGATCACCATGATCTCCGCGGACAGGATGAAGTCGGTACGGATCGCGCCGGTGACCATGAACTTCTCGGCGTCCTCCCCTGCCTCGGCCGCCGGGACGGCATGGCTGTCATGACCGCGGATGCGGCCCCACACCTTCTCGGCACCCTCGTAGCAGAGGTAGGTCGCTCCCAGCATCAGGATCGGGGTGAGCAACCACGGCACGAACTGGCTGAGCAGCAGCGCCGCGGGGAGGATTAACAGCAGCTTGTTGCGCAGCGACCCGATCGCGATGCGTTTGATGATCGGGAGTTCCCGCTCGGCGGCGATGCCGTGCACGTACTGCGGGGTGACCGCGGTGTCGTCGACGACCACGCCCGCGGCCTTGGCGGTCGCCCGCCCCGCGGCGGCGCCGATGTCGTCCACCGATGCCGCGGCCATCCGCGCGAGCACCGCGACGTCGTCGAGCAGTCCGAACAGACCCGCGCTCATCGCTTGTCTCCCATGGCGCGAGGGTACCCGCCCTGCTGCGCTTGACGCGTGTTGCTCAGCGCGTGACGAAGCGACGGTGGTAATCGCCGAGCCGGGTGGCCACCGCCTCGGCGTCCAGGCCGAGGTCGGCCGGCCGGTGGATCACGCCGCCGTACATGCCGCGGGGGTGTGCGGTGCGGAACCGGGCCATCGCCGCGCGGGCGGGATCGTCGAACGGCTGGTCGGCCAGCGCGTAGATCGCTGCGAGCGTGCCCTCTTCGTCGGCCATGAAGTCGTCGAAACGGATGTCGACGGACCGGTCGGCGGGCAGCGCGTCGCGGTCGCGTACGCAGGCGGTGAGCAGGTCGGCGGCGCGGTCGACCCAATAGCGGGTCAGCGCAACGGGATCGGGCCGGTCACACGACATCCGGGCCGCGTAGCAGATCATCGTCGCCATCGACTGCACGACCTCGACCGGATCACGATGGGTGACAACGAAAGTCGCGTCGGGGAAAGTGGCCGCCAGGGCGGGGAACTGTTCGAGGTGCTGCGGGGACTTCAGCACCCACCGGCGTCCCCCGCCCAGCCACTGCAACGCCCGCAGGGTCGTCTTGAGGAATGCGTACGACGGGGTCTGGTCGTGGGCCTGGTAGTCGGCCGCGTATCCGGGGACGTGGAAGGTGGTCTCGAAGAGCATGCCGCCGATGTCGTTGGCCAGCAGTTGGATCTCTTCGTGCGCATGGTCGACGGTCATGTCGTGCATGCGGCGGAACTCCGGCATCGCGGTGTGCAGCAGGTCGAGACCCGCCGCACAGCGCTCCCGGCGGCCCTGCGTCCCCGTCTCCCCCGGTGCGGGGACGGGTTCCAGGCTCTCCCAGTAGGGCAGGTAGCGGATCGCCGGATCGGCGGCGATCATGTTGTGCAGGTGGGTCGTTCCCGTGCGGGGCAGCCCGCAGATGATGATCGGGCGCTCGATCCGGACATCGAGGATCTCGGGATGCCTCGCGACGAGGTCGGTCAGCCGCAGGCGGTTGACGAGGTGCTGGGTGAGTTGTTCGAAGGCCATCGCTTGGCCGACGTCCGACAGTGCGGCCTCGGTGGTCAGCGATGCGCACAGCACCTCGAGGCGGGCGCGGAACCCGTCGTCGCCGAAGTCGGTCAGCCCGGCGCGGTCTCGAGCCGTCGCCAGCAGCGCCTGCGGTGACAGGTCCAGCGCGGCGCCGTAGGCGGCCAGCGCCTCGCGCATCGGCCCGGCCGCGGCCGGGAACACCGGTTCGGCGAGGTCGTCGAACGCGATCGGCGCCGGGCGGGCGACCTGGGCGGTCACCGGGCCACCTGCGCCAGATCCACGACCCGGCACAGTGGCCGCGCCGGCGTCTCGTCGGGCAGGAACCACCGCAGCCAGATCAGGCCGGTGCCGCGGCCGGCGGTGGACACCCAGTTCGGGTGGCCGGGATCGCGATCGGCGATCACGATCTGCCACGATCCGTCCGGTTCGTAGGTGACCTGCGCGCCGTTGAGGGTGACCCGTTCGTAGGTGTAGTCGTAGGTGTGCAGGAACGGATTCCACAGGCACAGGTTCCAGAACGCACACGGCGGCGAGGTGCCCTCGACCACCAGCGCCTGGTCGGGTTCGAGTGCGTAGGCGCCCATGGCGTACGCCGCGTCGGCCGCCGACCAGCCGTACGCGTTCTGCGGTACCGGGAACGGTTCGAGTATCTCGTTCGGCGGGTCGATCCGCGTCGGCAGGAACGAGCACTGTTCACGAATCCAGGTGCGGGCGGCCCGCATTCGGCGCGCGAGGTCCTCGGCGTCGTCGTGGCGCCGGGCCGGTGGGTCGACGCTCTCGATCACCCACTGCGTGCGGCGGCCGGTGTCTGGCGCGGTGAGGTAGTCGCGGGTCAGCGCGGTCACCGCATCATCGTCGAGGCGCAGCCAGGTCGCCGGCTGCGGGTGGGGGCTCATGGTGAATTCGAAGTTGCCGTCGGCGTCGAAGTCGAGGTCACGGTCGTTGAGGGTGCCGACGATGCGGGTGCTGTAGTGGCCGTCGTCGGGTCCGCCGTAGACGGTGATCGACAGATACACGGCGTCGCCGCGGTTACCTCGAACCCGGTACGTCCGGCGCGGATCGACCGGCGCGACCTGGTAGAAGGCGTCCGAGTTGTCGCCACCCCACTTCTGATAGGGACCGATGACGTCGACGAACCGGGGGTTGTCCTTGTCCCCCCAGACGTAGGTGTCGACCGCCACGCGCAGCAGGCTGAACGTCAGGCGGTATCCGTCGAGCAGATCGGCCTCCGACAGCGGCGGATCGGCGGTGAGGATCTTGTCCTCGACGGCGCGTAGTTCGTCGAGCAGTTCCCGAAAGGCTTGGGAGAGTTCGGTGCTCATCGTGGGTCTCATCTCTGTCGGGTGACCAGGGTGCACAGGTTGGTGACGAAGGCGTCGAAGTCGGTGACACCGCGGACCTGGACGGCGTAGAAGGCGCTGCCGACGACGGTGTCGTACAGGAACTCCGGATCGACGTCGGCGGGTACGGCACCCTGACGGACGCCGTCGTGCACCAGCTCGGTGAACGCGGCCTGGGTGGCCTTGTCGAGCAGCTGCTGTGCCCGGATGCTGAGCTCCGGATCGCGCTGTCGTTCGGCCAGGATGCCCAGTGCCGCGGCGTACACGGCGGGCTCACGCCAGAATTCGAGAACCGCGCGCACGAAACGCCGCAGATCGGCGGCGAAATCGCCGGTGCTGGAAAGGATCTCGGCGGAGTCCGCGGTCTGGAACGCGGCGTCGAACACGATGTGCGCCTTCGACGGCCAGCGGCGGTAGACGGTCGGTCTGCTGACCCCCGCTTCCCGCGCCACTCGCTCGACGGTCACGTGGTCGTAGCCCTGCCCGGCGAGGATCCGCCGTGTCGAGGCCAGCACGTTCTCGCGGGTCAGCGGGTCGCGACGGCGTCCCCGTGCCGGGCGGCCCGCGTCCGCGTCGACGCTGTCGGCAAGCTCCACGCCGCAAATCGTGACACAGCGTCACGTAATTTGGTCCGGATTGCGCGGACTACCCCGAAGTTTGCGATTTGAAACACTCTGGCCACAGCCGGCGATATCAAGTCGGTATCGACGCCGCGACGACAGGGGAATGCACGGATGAGATCGAAGAGCAGCGCTGCCGCGCACGTGGGCCGGATCGGCGCTCTCGCCGTCGCGCTGGGTGTCGGCGCCGCGGTGACCCTGGGTCACGGTGTCGCGGTGGCCGATACGACGGGTTCGTCCCCCTCTGATTCCTCGTCCGAATCTGCATCGGCCGGCGATCCCTCTGCCTCGGAATCGAGCGCGTCGACCGAAACGTCAGGCACCGAGAAGGACGCCACACCGTCGTCGGACGACGACGAGGACGCCGGGCCGACCGAGTCGAGCGACCAGGACGACGCGGACGCGGACCTCGACCTGGGCGACGACGAGGACGCAGACGAAGAGGCAGCCACAGACGAGGACGCCGAGGAACCGGCCGAGGAGCCCGCGACCGATCCGGAACCGTCCGTGCCGCAGTCGCCGAAGGCCGGCTCGTCGACGAGCGCTGCCGAGGAGGAGACCGCCGTCGAGGAGACGGTCGAGGAAGTGGGCGAGGACACCACCGACGAGGTCATCGAGGAGCCTGCCGACGAGGTCCTGCCCACCGCCGACGAGCCCACCGTCGTCGACACCCCCGCGACGTCCGAAACCGTGACCGACGAGGTCGCGGAGTCTCTGCCCACCGACGAGCCGGTGGTGAACACGGCCGCCTCGACGGCCCGTGCGGTGCCGTCGACGGCGCCGAGCCTGCCCAAGACGTTCTCCGGACTGCTCGCGGCCGTCGGCCTGGCGCCCCTGATCGCCAACCTGCCTGCCGCCCCGGCTCCCCCGCCCACGCTGTGGGCTGTGTTGGCTTGGGCGCGACGCGAATTCGAGCGGGCGTTCATCCGGCCCGCGAACACCGGGGCTTCGGAGTCGAGCATCGTGACGGCGGCGGCGGCGAACCCGTTCCCCAGCACCCTGCCGTCGGTCAACAAGGGCTGGGTGACGGGCAAGGTGCCCAACAACTTCGGTATCGGCGGCACCGACCTCGGCATCATGTGGGACGGTGGCATCCGGCTGGGTGAGCGCTTCGTGCACGTCGCGTTCGGCGACACGTTCGCCAACGCCAACATGACCGGCGACTGGCGGTCGAACGTGCTGCTCGTCAGCACCGACCACAACCTGACCAACGGGCTGCAGCTCCTGCAGACCGGATACGCGGGCCGGTTCATCGGCCCCTTCGGCGGCCGGCTCGGGATCTTCGGATCCGAGGTCACGCAGATCCCGACGTCGGGCATCCAGATCGACGGCAAGCAGTTCGTGAACTTCATGTCGGTCAAGTCGTGGGACACCCCCGGCCGGTGGACCACGAATTACTCCGCGATCAGCGTCTATGACGAGGCGAAGGACAAGTGGGTGCTCGCGGCGTCGACGATCCGCTCGGCGGGGTGGTTCCGGTCGACCACGCCGTACGTGCCCGGCAACCAGAACTTTCAGCAGGCCGCCTACGTCCTGCAGCCCGAAGATCAGGTCGGCGAGGACGGCGTCCGGTACCTGTACGCGTTCGGTACGCCGTCGGGTCGCGCCGGTTCGGCCTACCTCTCGCGCGTCCCCGAGGGTCAGGTGACCGACCTGTCGAAGTACGAATACTGGAACGGCAAGAAGTGGGTCAAGAACAAGCCCGTGGCCGCCACCCCGATCATCGGTGACTCGAAGAAGTCGTCGGGGCTGTTCGGCTTCGTCGTCGACTGGGCCAACGACCCCAACGTGTTCGGCGGCTACCTCGGTGGGCTGTTCGGCGCGAAAACCGGCGGCAACGTCAGCGAGCTGTCGGTGCAATACAACGAGTACCTCGGCAAGTACGTCGTGCTCTACGGCGACGGCAACAACGACATCCAGCTGCGCACCGCCGACACTCCGGAGGGTCCGTGGTCGGCGCCGGTCACGATCGCCACGTCCAAGCAGTACCCCGGGCTGTACGCGCCGATGATCCACCCCTGGTCGGGCACTGGGGATCTGAAGGACTCCAACGGCGATCCCGACCTCAGCAGCCTCTACTGGAACATGTCGCTGTGGGGTGACTACAACGTCGTGCTGATGCAGACCGACCTGTCACCGCTGAAGGCCGTCTACGTCTGACGGCGACGAGCGCTTCAGTCGATGTAGCGCGCCAGGTACGGCGCCATGTTGTTGGTGCGCACCGGGGAGACCTGTACTCCGGTATCGCTGGCCTCGATCATCTGCCCGCCGCCGAGGAACATCGCGACGCTCTGAGTCCCGTTGGGGCCGTAGAAGATCAGGTCGCCCGGCAGAGCTTGTGACGGCAGCACCTTGCGCCCGACGAGGTACTGGTCGCCGGAGGTCCGCGGGATCTTCAGCCCGGCGCCGGCGAACGCGTAGACCATCAGCCCCGAGGCGTCGAAACCGACGACCTGCGGCCGCGGCGGCTCGGGCATGACCAGGCCGGGCACGGCGCCGGGCAGGCCGGCGACCGGGATGGCGGCGCCGCTGCCGTCGACCGGGATGACGCCCGCGGGCGGTGCGGCCGGCGCGGGGGTGCTGCTGCCCGCCGGGTTACCCAGCGACGGACCTGCCGTGTTGCCGCCGCCGTACGCGAACGGCACGCCGCGCTGGGACAACGCGCGGGCGATCACCACGTCGATCGCCTTCTGGTTCCGGGTCGGCAGGGGAAACAGGTCCGCGCTCGCGGTACCGGCCGTTGCCAGGGCCAGCATCAGACAGATGACGACGGCGTATATGCGCCTCATCTCAAGTTCACCTCTTCGATCGACAACCCGGGTGGGCACTTCCCACCAGCATCACTTGTACCGTCCGTAACAACCGTCTCGCTATGTGAGACGTCCCTTCGGGGCGAAGTGATGCCGGAGTGAGACCCAACGGTGATCCGGTGACCGAGGACATGCGTGTGAGCCGACCGCGACGGGGTACGCGTCGACTGACCGAGACTTGTTGAACGAGGAGGCCGACCCCGCGATGACAGCGATACCCCCAGACCCCGAGCCGGCGCAGACACCGGACCTCGAATCCGGCGGCGGGGTGACGCCCGGGGCTACGCCACCCGACTCCGATCAGATGTCCGGGGTGGGTCCTGCGTTGCCGCGCCCCAAACACCGGATCACCCCGGGTTCGGTCACCACCATCGCGCTGGTGGTGATCTTCGCGCTGGTCTTCCTCGCCATCGCGGTCGGTGTGGTGCTGAACATGACCGGCGTCTGGGGCTGATCTCCACCGGAATCCCGGCAACGCGGCCGGTGTTGCACCACAGGCGATGACGTTGCCGACTCTCGACACCCCGACCCCGACCCTGTGGATCCCCAGCCGCGTGCTGGTCACCCGGTCGGCCGCCGAACTCCCCCACGGCGCCGAGATCGTGGCGCGCTGCGAAGCCGCACGCGTCGACGACATCCGGTTGCTGTCCGGTGACCGGCTCCCACCGTTGGGCGCCGACACCGACCGCGCCGCGTACGCGCTGGCCAAACGCACGCTGGCGGTGGTGGTCGCCCCACCGAGCAAACGGCGCCTGCAGCCGATCCCGCCCAGCGCGGACTGGCGCATCGACCTGGCGCAGGGGTGTCCCGGCCACTGCCAGTACTGCTACCTCGCGGGTTCTTTGTCGGGTCCGCCGATCACCCGGGTGTATGCGAACCTGCCGGAGATCCTCGCCGGGATGGACGAGCACGTCGGCCGCGGCACCATCACGTCGTCCTCGGCGGAGCGGTCCGGGGAGGGCACCACCTTCGAGGCGTCCTGCTACACCGACCCGCTCGCCCTCGAACACCTCACCGGGTCGCTGTCGGCGACCATCGCCCACGTCGGCACCCATGACTGGTCCGGGCCGGTCGGGCTGCGGTTCACCACCAAGTACGACAATGTCGCGCCGCTGCTCGCGCTGCCGCACGGTCGCCGCACCCGAGTCCGGGTGTCGGTCAACGCCGAGGAAATCGCGGGCCGGTTCGAAGGGGGCACCGCGCGACTGCCCCGCCGGGTCGCAGCGCTGCGGGCGCTCGCGCACGCCGGATACCGCGTCGGCCTGACCATCGCCCCGATCATGCCGATCCCGGACTGGCGCGAGCAGTACGGCGCGCTGCTGCGCGACGTCGCCGACGCGGTGGCCGACGTCGACGACCTCGACCTGACCGTCGAGTGCATCACTCACCGCTTCACCGCGACCAGCAAGGACGTCCTGACCGGGTGGTACCCGCGTACCAAACTCGACATGGACGAGGCGGCGCGCACCCGCAAGTTCGGTAAGTACGGTTCGGCGAAGTACGTCTATCCCAAGGACGTGATGGCCGACCTGCGGTCGTGGTTCGACGCCGAACTGGCCACGACGCTGCCGGGCGCGCGCACGCTCTACTGGACCTGAGGTCCTGACGGTTCGCCGACCTTCACCAGCATCTTGCCGATGTTCACGCCGGCGAACAGCCCGTTGAGGGCGTCGACGCACGAGGCGATGCCGTCGAAGACATGCTCCCGGTGCACGAGCAGGCCCTGCTCGTCCCATGCGCGCAGCGCGGCGAACGCCTCCTCGGACCTGCCCCACTGGTCCAGCGCGTTGAATCCCTGCATGAGCGCGGTGCGCGACAACAGGTTCACGTAGTTGGCGGGTCCGGGATGGTGGCCGTCGAGGTAGCTCGAGATCACCCCGCACAGCACCACGCGGGCGTTCTGCGCGAGCCGGCCGAGCACCGCGTCGAGGACGGCACCGCCGACGTTGTCGAAGTACACGTCGACGCCTTTGGGGCAGTGCAGTTTCAGCGCCGTCCGCAGATCCTCCGAGCGGTAGTCGATGCACGCGTCGAACCCGAAATCCTCGACCACGGCGCGGCATTTCTCCGGGCCGCCCGCGATGCCGACCACCCTGGCACCCGCGATCTTGGCGATCTGCCCGGCCACCGAACCCGTCGCACCCGCGGCCGCCGACACGACGACGGTCTCCCCCGCCCGCGGCCGCCCGATGTCGGTCATCCCGAAGTACGCGGTGACGCCGGTCGGTCCGTACACCGACATCACCGCGGGCTGGTCGACCTTCTCGCGGCCCGGGATCGGCGTGCTGAACAGGTCGTCGCGGATGATCACGTACTCCTGGAAACCCGACAGCGTGGTGACCACGTCCCCGACCTCGAAGGCATCGCACCGCGAGGCCACGACCTCACCGATACCGGCGGCCCGGATCACCTCGCCGAGCTGTACCGGGGGCAGGTAGCCGCGCTGGTCGTCGAGCCAGGTGCGGATCGCCGCGTCGATGCCGACAAAAGTGGTGCGCAGCAACGCTTCTCCGTCGGCGGGTTCGGGCGCGGGCGCCTCGATCAGCTCGGTGTCCCCGGGGGCCACCAACCCGACGGGGCGGCGGCGCAACACGATCTGGCGGTTCAGCACATCCGGCACGGCCCGAACCTACGGCACCACAGCCTATTTCGTGGCCAGACCGGACAGCTTCCGTACAATCGCGGCGGTGAAGGTGGTCGCTCTGCACATCGCCAAGGCCCGCCGGCTGCCCGTGCGGCCGGTCTAAGAAGTCGTCGCCGAGGCCGGCAACGGTCTGGTGGGCGACCGCTATCACGGCACCCGGCACCGCCACGTGTCCCTGCAGTCCGCCGAACTGCTCGACCTCGCCGCCCGCGACCTCGGCCACGACTTCGACCCGGGCGCCACCCGGCGCAACGTCACCGTCGACTCCGGGGAGATCCCGACCCGCCCGGGCACCCGGGTGTCGATCGGCGAGGTCGAACTCGAGGTGGTGCGGATCCTGGCGCCGTGCCGGTTGCTCGACGACGAGATCGGCGCCGGTGCGGCCGCCGCACTGCGCCGGCGGGCCGGTTCGGCGTGCCGGGTCCTCACCTCGGGCACGATCCGGATCGGTGACCCCGTCACGTTCACCGATCCGCCCGAGTGATGCCCGTTTCTCAGTGGCGCTCGCGCACCTTGTAGGTCGCCGGCCAGGACTGCCGCGACTCGTCGCCCACCAGCGGGGTGCCCTTACCGCCCACCTTGACGTTGTAGGCCTCCTGTCCCGGCCCGACCTCGCGGTTCACGTGTTCCTGGGCCAGGTAGTACAGCTCGTCGATGGCGGCCTCGCTGTAGGCGACGAAGGTCGTCTTGCGCTCGATGTCCCCCGCGCCCGCCATCATCCGCTCGGGCAGCACCCGCGATGCCAGCGCACCCGCTGCAACAAGGAGGAACGGGATGACCCAGTAGCAGACGAACGTCAGCGGGGTGTCGGTGTCGAGGATCGACGCGTCGGAGCGGACCAGCGGCGGGATCGCCGACGACACCGCCATCGCCGCGAACACCCCGACCCAGATCCAGGTGAGCCGCAGGGTGATCTGCTCGAACAGGTCGGTGGCCACGATCTCCTTGGGCTGTCCGGCCGCGGCGAACTCGCGGACGAACGGCCGCTTGGTGAGGACGCCGATCAAGGCGGTGAGGAAGATCCCGAGGAAGCTGAGCGGCGCGAACCAGCGCTCCGCAGCCGCGTCGCTGACCACGAAGGTCAGCACGGTCAGCACGGCGAAGGTGGCCGCCGCCCCGACGTCGAGGGTGCGCCCCGCCGCGTGCTTGGTGGGACCGAGCGCCACCGCGGCGATCGCGACGACCAGAGCCGCCACCCCCGCGACGAGGAAGGGCACGTTGCCCATCAGGATCCAGTACACGACCCACGGTGCGAAACCCAGAACGATGCCCACGGGGGGCCAGTCTAGGGGCTTACTGTGAGACCGACGGCAGTCGCCGCCAGCGAGTCCCCCCGCAGTGGTGTACAACGGCGGGGGATGAGGTATCTGCTCATCGCCCTGTATCTGGGCGGCTGGTTGGTGACCACCGTGGCGTTGCTGCGGCGGCAGTTCGGCGACGACGACCGTGGCCGGCGCGACCGCATGGTCTTCAACACCGTCAGCGTGCTGTGCGCGGTGGCACTGGCCGCCGTGTGGCCGCTGTCGGGGTGGTTCCTGCCGATGATCCGCGCAGCGCTGAACCGGCCCGACGAGGACTGACCCCGGTCAGGGCGCGGTGCCCGAACCGGTCGAACTGTCGGCGCCGCTCGTGCTGTCCGTGTCCGCCGAAGTGTCCCCGGCCGTGGTGTCCCCGGAGGTCGTGCCGTCCGAGGTGGGCTCCGGCGCCGTCGACTCGGCCGTCTCGGCGGTGGTGGGCGCCGCGGCCGTCGCCGACGGCGAGGGCGTCGCGGTTGCGCTCTGTACCGCGGTGGCGTCCGCGGAAGTCGAAGGCGCGGAGGAAGTCTCGGGCACCGTCGGGGTGACCGCGGAGGTCTCCGGGGCGACGGTGGTGGACGTCGCGACGCTCGTGCTCGTGGTCGGCGGCGTGGACGTGCCTGACGTCGTCGGGATGGTCCCGGGCTGATCCTTCTCGACGATCGCGAGGATGCGGGTGGTGTAGCCGTCGAGGCGCGTCTCGATCTCGTCGGGCGGCACCTTCCCCGCCTCGATGTCCTTCTCGAACTGCGCGAGTTCGGCCCACACCGCGTCGAGTTCCTTCGTCGCGTCCTCGGACAGCGGTTCGTCGAGGGTGATGAACACCTGCCGCGCCAGCGCGTAGGTCAGGCAGTTCGCGCACTCGTAGTTCAGCGCGCCCGCCAGGTTCTGCGGCGCCACCACGTTGTCGTCGGTCGCGTCGCTGTCGACGACGAACACCACCTGATAGGCCACCGCGACCGCGGCGCAGGAGTCGCACGACGCGTACGCCTGCGCCTCGTTGACGTTCATCGCGTCGGAGTTGTCGGTGACGTACACCATCGCGAACGCCGCTTCGTAGACGGTGGTTTCGTCGGTGGTGTTGACCGCCAGCGCCTGATTGTCGCCGGGCTCCGGGGCGAGCGGTCTGTCGACCGGGAACACCCAGCCGTCGCCGGCGCCCCCGCCCGCGCTGCCCGAGGTACCTGCGACGCCCGAGTACCCCGCACCACCCCGGCCGCCGGTGTAGTCGACGTCCTGCCGCGGCACCATGATCAGCGCGAGCTGTGGCGACTGCTGCGTCGGCATCGGGCTGGCGGTGTCCCAGACCGCCCGGATGACACCCTGCTCGCCCTTCACCAGAGTCGGCGCCGACACCAAGCGGGGGTCGCCGTCGCGCCGCGCCGGCGAGTCCGACATGGTGTCGGACTTCAGCGCGTAGACGATGTCGCCGATGGTGCCGCGCTCCCACGGTTCGATCGGCCGGTAGTTCCCGTCACCCGGCCACCAGGCGTAGGCGACACCCGCGCTTATCGCCGCACCCCCGACCACGGCGAGCAACCGCATGACCGGTTTCCCGGCCGTGCTCTTCCAAACGCCTGTGGCGCTGCGGCGGACGAACCGGCCCAGCATGTAGAGCACCCCCGCGACGGGGATGACGATCGCGATCATCGCGAGCACCCGCGCGACGGCCTGCACCAGATCGCCGTCGGCCCATGCGGTCACCAGGACGTCGCGCTGTGTGGTCAGCCCCGCCCACGCGCTGCCGAGCAGCCGCGGCAGCGTCCACACCGCGATCGCCAGCGTCGCCAGCAGCACGGGGACCACGAGGACGACCCAGAGCGTGACGACGATCCGCGCCCACGGTTTCAGCAGCCGGGCGTGCGGATCGCCCCACCGCCACGGCAACGCACCCAGCAGGGTCGGTTTGATGCGCGAGTAGAGATCGGGCACCCCGGTCACATCGGCGAGCACGTGGTAGCCGTCGAACCGCACCAGCGGCGCGAGTTGGCGGAGCATCTGCAGGATCTGCGTGGCGACGACGAGCAGCAGTGCGTCGTAGCCGAGCCACAGCCACACCCCGGTGATGACGATCGCCACCAGGGCGTTGAAGTACAGCCCGCCGAGGTCGGTGCGGATGCGCCCGCCGCGGCCGAGGCGGTAGGAATCGGTGACGTCGGTGTAGAACGCAGGCCACACGAGGTAGAGCCCGAATCCCATGCCGCCGGGGGTGGCGCCGCCGTACCGCGCCGCCGCGGCGTGGCCGAACTCGTGGAAACCCGCCGACAGGATGGTCACCACGAAGACCAGGATCAGCAGTCCCGGCCGTTGAAAGGCGTCGTGCGCCGCCGACGCAAGACCCTTCTCGAAGAACACCCACCAGCAGACGACCGCGAATGCGGCGAGCGCAGGTACGACCACCCAGCTCCGGAAGAGCACCCGGAACGGGTCGGTCAGCAGCCGGGTCCGCTCCGGATCGGTGACGGCATAGCGAAACCTCAACCCCAGCAACGGGTCTCGCTTCTTGACCTCGGGCTGTCCACCGTCGGCGCGCACCAGCAGACCCAGCGGCCGAAGCCGCGCGTCGACGAGCTGGCTGACGTTGTCGGCACTCACCGTGCGGCCGGTCGCCGCGGAGACCGCCTCGGCGACCTCGGCCGGCGACCGATGGCCGTCGATCGCGCGCAGGACGGCGTACAGCAACGGTGTCAACTGCACCGTCTGGCCGTCGGCACGCCGGACCAGGGCCGGCGGGGTCCGGTATCCGGACCCCGCCATCTCCCCGATCAGCTCGACGCCGTCGGCGCGTCGCAGCCCGACCTGTGTCGGCTCGGCGCCCATCGTGGTCACGGGTATGCCTCCGCTGGCGGGTGGGGCGGGTCAGCCCGCGGTCGAACCGCCGCCGTCGCCGCCGGAGGTCGAGCCGCCGGACTCGGTGCCGCCGGAGTCGCCGGAGCTACCGGAGTCGCTGCTGCCGGACTCGGCCGTGCTGCCGGTGCTGTCGGTGCCGCCGGTGGCGTCGCCGTCACCCTGGGAGATGTCGGATTCCTGGTCGGCCGTCGCGACGGCCTCGCCGGTGAGGTTCTGCTCGATGATCGCGTCCTGGGTGGCGACCGAGATCGCGTCGGAGTCGACCGAGCCGATGTTGGCGGCCACGCCGGCGTTGATCGGTGCCGCGACGTTCGCGTTGGCGGCGACCGCGCCGCTGATCGGGGCCGCGAGGTCGGTGTCGAGGTCGACGTTGACGTTGACGTTGAGCAGGTTGCCGTCGAGCAGGGCGGTCGGGCTGGTGTCGACGGTGGTGCCTGTGCCGTCCGTTCCGGTGTCGGTTCCGGTGCCGTCGGTGGGCGTCTCGTCGGCGTCGGTGTCCATGCCGCCCTGGTCGATCCCGCTGACCTGGGTGGATGTCGCGAAGGCGTTCGCGTCCAGGTTCTGGGTGAGCATCGTGCCCTGGTCGGAGACGGCCTGTGCGCCCGAGCCGGACGAGAGCACGTTGGCGCCCGCCGCAGCGTCGATGGGGGCCGCGACGTTGAGATTGGCCGCCGCGGCGAGGTCGATGGGTGAGGCGGCGTCGATCGCGACGTCCACATCGGCGTTGAGGTCGAGGATCGACACCACTTCCTTGTCGGGCAGTGCGATCGCGCTCTCAGCCGCGAGGTCCTCGGGGGTCAATCCTTCGGTGGTCATGTCGTTCGCCTTCCGTCCGATCCGGTCACCGACGTTGCTGCCGAGCCGCGCGGCCCAGCTGTGATGCCGCGAGGGATACCCCGCCGTGTCCATGATCAATACAACGATCGTCGGAATGAGCGGGTTGATCAGCGAAAACAGTTGCCCACTAATTAACTGCGGTACAGGAAGAGGTACCGGCGACCCAGGTCACCGTAGATGCGGACGTTTGCTGTAGGATCGCATGATTTTCAATCGGCCGGGGCGGGCGCGAGATGCACCACCTTCATCGCCGTCAACTCGTCGAGGAGTTCGGGTCCGAAACCGAACCCGCTACCGCTGGCGCCTCGCGGTTCCGACGCCCCACCGGGCGCCCCGCCGAACGCGGCGTTGATCTTGACCGTGCCGACGGGCAGCGACCGCCACGCCTCCTGCGCGTGCACCATGTCTCGCGTCAGCACGGTCGCCGCGAGACCGTAGCGGTCGGCCGCGGCCTCCTCGAGTGCGGTGGCGAAGTCCGCCACGACCCGCACCGGCGCCACGGGGCCGAACGTCTCCTCCCGCATCACGAGCATGTCGGGGGTGCAGTCGGTGAGCACCGTCGGCGGATAGAACGACCCCGGGCCCGACGCCGGCTCCCCGCCGATGCGGACCTGCGCGCCCGCCGCCACGGCGTCGGTGACGTGCTGATGCACGACGTCGCGCTGCCGTTCGTCGACGAGCGGGCCGATGCGCTCGCCCCACGCGCGCGCCTCCTCGACGAGGGCGTCGGTGAACGCCTCGGCGACGGCCCCCACGACGTAGATGCGCTCGACCGACACGCAGATCTGCCCGGCGTTGGCGAAGGCGCCCATCGCCGCCTGCTCGGCGGCCCACCGCGGGGACACGTCAGAATCGACGATCAACGCGTCGTTACCGCCGTTCTCGAGGATGACCTTGGCGCCGCGGTCGGCGCAGGTGCGGGCGATCTCCCGGCCGGTCGCACTGCTGCCGACATGCGCGACGACGTCGACCTCCTCGGCCCCCGCCAGGTGGGCGCCGACCGCGCCGTCCCCGTCGACGATCTCGAGCACCCCGTCGGGGAGCTGCGCGGCGAGCAGTTCGGCGAACCGCCGCCCGGTGCGCGGGCACCGCTCACTGGGCTTGTGCACCACCGTGTTTCCGCTCACCAGCGCGGCGCCCAGCAGACCCGCGGCCACCGCGACCGGATCGTTCCACGGCGTCAACACCGCGACCACGCCGCGCGGTTCGGGCACCATCAGGTCGGTCGCCGACCACTGGCCGTGCAGGCTGCGCCCGCGGTGCAGCGGCCCCAGCTCGGCGTACTGCACCAGCGTGCCCGCACCGGCGTCGACACCGCCGAGGCAGTCGTCGCGCGTCTTACCCGTCTCCTGCTCGTTGAGATCGGCCAGTTCGTCGGCGGCCTCCCCCCCCCCCCCCCCGGCGGCGGTCAACGCGGCCGCGCGTTCGGCCGCCGGCGTGCGCGCCCACGCCGCACTGGCCGCGCGGGCCCGTTTCACCGCCTCGGCGCAGGTCGACGCATCGGCGATGGGGACCCGGCTGACGGTCTCGCCGGTACGGGGGTCGGTGACGATCAGTTCACTGCGCTGGGACACGGCGTAGGTGGTACCCGGCACACTGGTGGCCAATCATGATCGGTCACCAGGTGTCGACGAAGCGCCGCGGACCCGGTTCCCGCGGGGCGGCGGCTGCGGCGGTGAGCGTGGCCGCGATCAGCCCGCGGGTCTCCGCCGGATCGATCACATCGTCGATCTCGAACATGGCCGCCGCGTTGAGCGCCGCGGCGTTGTCCTGTGCCGCGGCGGTGGCGCGCCGCACCGCCGCCTCGCGTTCGGCGTCGTCGGCGATCGCCTCGAGCTCTTTGCGCATCCCCAGGCGGACAGCGCCTTCCAGTCCCATCGGGCCCAGGTGGGCGCCCGGCCATGCCACGGTCAGCAGCGGTTCGTGCAGTCCGCCGCCCGTCATGGCCTGGGCGCCGAGGCCGTACCCGCGGCGCAACACCACCGCGATCAACGGCACCCGCAGTGCCGCGCCCGCGATCAGCAGCCGAGAACCCCTGCGCACCAACGCTTCCGCCTCGGCCGCCGGACCCACCATGTATCCGGGGCAGTCGACCACCGACAGGACCGGGATGTCGAACGCGTCGCACAGTTGCAGGAAGCGGGCCGCCTTGTCCGACGCCGCGGCGGTGATGGCGCCGGCCATGTAGCGGGTGTCGTTGGCGAGCACCCCGACGGGGCGACCCTCGATCCGGATGAACGCGGTGACCATCTCACGAGCGAACCGCTCCCGCAGGAATGTCGCCGACCCCTCGTCGGCCAGGGTGCGGATGATCGGTGCGACGTCGTAGGCGCGTCGCGCGCGCTCGGGAACCGCTGTGCGCAAGGCGTTCTGGTCGGATGCGGCGCCGGGTGCCGCGGCTCCGCCGAAGTAACCGACCAGGGTCTTGGTCACCGCGACCGCCTCGGCCTCGTCGGCGACCACGACGTCGACCACGCCGTTGGGTTCCTGGGTGGAGATCGGCCCGACCGCATCCGGCGCCACGTCGCCGAGGCCGCCGCCCGCGATCATGGCGGGCCCGCCCATCCCGATGGAGGTGTCCGCCGTCGCGACGATCAGATCCGCGCAGCCCGCGATGACGGCGTTGCCCGCGAAACACCGGCCCTTGACCACCGCGATCCGCGGTACGAGTCCGGAGAGTGCCGCCCACAGCTTGAACGCGCGGACGTCGAGTGACGAGACCACCGGATAGTCCGTATCCCCCGGGCGCCCGCCGCCCCCCTCGGCGAAGAAGACCGTGGGCAGCCGCATCCGCTCGATGAGGTCGAACAAGCGGTCCTTCTTGCGGTGCCCGAGCGCGCCCTGGGTGCCTGCCAGCACGGTGTAGTCGTACGACAGCACCGCACACGGTGCGCCGCCGATCCGCGCGGTGCCCGCCACCAGACCGTCGGCGGGCGTGCGGGCGATCAGATCGTCGAGGTCGCGGCGCGCCCGCTGGGCGGCGATGGCGAACCGGCCGTACTCGACGAACGACCCGGCGTCGACGAGATCGGCGATGTTCTCCCGCGGGGTGCGGCCACCGGCGGCGTGCCTGCGTGCGACCGCGTCGGGGCGCGCGGCGTCCTCGGTCAGCGCCCGGCGGCGCAGCAGTTCGATGTGGTCCGCCCGCGGCGCCGCGGACGGACGCTCAGACGTAGAGCTCCTCGAACCGGCGGATCGACCGTTCGATGTCGCCCTTGACCGCACGGGCGGCCGCGGCGCCGATCGGGCCGAACAGCGGCGCCCCACCGAGCTCGAGGGTGACGGTGAACGCACTGCCCGACGCGGTGGGGCGCACCGCCATCTTCAGGCCGTACTTGGTGCCGCCCACACCCTTGCCGTCGACCACGAGCAGTTTCGGCGGATCGACGCGCCGGATCGTCCACGTCACCCGGTTGCGCATCCCCTTGGCCCCGGCCACTCCGACGATCGTCGCGCCCGCGGTCAGCTCGTCGGGCAGCTCGCTGCGCCAGCCTTCGTGCATGACGAGCCAGTCCCCCAGCTCGGCCAGGTTGGATGCGTGCGCCCAGGCGTCCTCCGGGTCCAGCGGGAGCTCCCGGCTCAGCTCGAGTTTGGCCACGTTGCGATAGTAGAGGCGCCAGGCCCGGCCAGCGGCCGAATGGCCCGATACCGCGCCGGCGGGCGCGGCGGTCAAGGAATCCGATTGGTGCAGAACGTCATTGACGCGCCGCAGCCACGGCTCGGGGATCCGCGGCGAAACGCCGGCGACCAACTCTTGACTTAATCCAAAAAAGGGAGTCTCATACTGTCGTGTCGTCGTCGCCCGAGTACGTAGAGCTGTTGCGGGGGGCTGATCTACGCGTGACCCGACCCCGGGTCGCCGTGCTCGAAGCGGTCCACACCCACCCCCACGCGGACACCGAGACCATCTTCGCGACCGTCCGCACCAGCCTGCCCGACGTGTCCCGGCAGGCGGTCTACGACGTCCTGCACGCCCTCACCGGCGCCCGGCTGATCCGCCGGATCCAACCGTCGGGTTCGGTGGCGCGGTACGAGACCCGCGTCGGCGACAACCACCACCACGTGGTGTGCCGGTCCTGCGGGACCATCGCCGACGTCGACTGCGCCGTCGGCGAGGCACCCTGCCTGACACCGTCCGAGCACGACGGACTCGACGGGTTCGTGCTCGACGAGGCCGAGGTCATCTACTGGGGCCGCTGCCCCGACTGTGCGTCCGAGAGTTCCATCGCAAGTAGTTCCTGATCACATCCGTGATCGCAGCCCCATCACCACGAATGATGTACGGAAATTGAAGGGAAACACCGTGTCGTCAGATACCTCCGACGCCCGCCCGCCGCACTCCGATGCAGGCACGGCGAGCCACAGCGAGTCCGAGAACCCGATCATCGAGTCGCCCAAGCCGAAATCCCATGCGCCTCTGACGAACCGGGATTGGTGGCCCGAGCAGGTCGACGTCTCGGTCCTGCACAAGCAGAACCCCAAGGGCCATCCGCTCGGCGAGGACTTCAACTACGCCGAGGCGTTCGCCCAGCTCGACCTCGAGGCCTTCAAGGCCGACGTCATCGACGTCATCCGCACCTCGCAGGACTGGTGGCCCGCCGACTACGGCAACTACGCGGGCCTGTTCATCCGGATGAGCTGGCACGCTGCGGGCACCTACCGCATCTTCGACGGTCGCGGTGGCGCCGGTCAGGGCGCACAGCGCTTCGCCCCGCTCAACAGCTGGCCGGACAACGCGAACCTCGACAAGGCGCGCCGGCTGCTGTGGCCGATCAAGCAGAAGTACGGCAACAAGATCTCGTGGGCCGACCTGATCGCTTACGCCGGCAACGCCGCGCTCGAGCAGTCCGGTTTCCAGACCGCCGGTTTCGCGTTCGGTCGCGAGGACATCTGGGAGCCCGAGGAGGTCCTGTACGGCCAGGAGGACACCTGGCTGGGCACCGACAAGCGCTACGGCGGCACCAACGACGACAAGCGTGAGCTCGCCGAGCCGTTCGGCGCCACCACCATGGGCCTGATCTACGTCAACCCCGAAGGCCCCGAGGGTAAGCCGGATCCGCTCGCCGCCGCCCACGACATCCGCGAGACGTTCGGCCGGATGGCGATGAACGACGAGGAGACCGCGGCGCTAATCGTCGGCGGCCACACCCTGGGCAAGACCCACGGTGCCGCCGATGTCAACGTCGGACCGGAGCCCGAAGGCGCGCCGATCGAGCAGCAGGGTCTGGGCTGGAAGTGCCCGTTCGGCACCGGCAACGCCAACGACACCGTGACCAGCGGTCTCGAGGTCATCTGGACCGGCACGAACTCGCAGTGGAGCAACGCCTTCCTGGAGAACCTGTACGGCAACGAGTGGGAGCTGACCAAGAGCCCCGCCGGCGCCTGGCAGTTCGAGGCCAAGGACGCCGAGGCCACCATCCCGGATCCGTTCGGCGGTCCCCCGCGTAAGCCCACCATGCTGGTGACCGACGTCGCGCTGCGCATGGATCCGATCTACGGCAAGATCACCCGCCGCTGGCTCGATCACCCCGAAGAGATGGACGCGGCGTTCGCCAAGGCGTGGTACAAGCTGATGCACCGCGACCTGGGTCCCATCAGCCGCTACCTCGGCCCGTGGGTGGCCGAGCCGGAGATCTGGCAGGACCCGGTGCCCGCCGTCGACCACGAACTGGTCGACGAGGGCGACATCGCCTCGCTCAAGAGCAAGGTGCTCGACTCCGGACTGTCGGTGCAGCAGCTGATCAAGACCGCGTGGGCGTCGGCGTCGAGCTTCCGCGGCACCGACAAGCGTGGCGGCGCCAACGGCGCCCGGGTGCGCCTCGAGCCGCAGAAGAACTGGGAGGCCAACGAGCCCGTTGAACTGGCCAAGGTGCTGCCGGTGCTCGAGCAGATCCAGCAGGACTTCAACGCGTCGGCCTCCGGCGGGAAGAAGATCTCGCTGGCCGATCTCATCGTGCTGGCCGGTTCGGCCGCGGTCGAAAAGGCCGCCAGGGACGCCGGATACGAGATCGACGTGCATTTCGCGCCGGGTCGCACCGACGCGTCGCAGGAGCAGACCGATGTGGAGTCGTTCGCGGTCCTCGAACCGCGGGTCGACGGGTTCCGCAACTTCTTCCGCCCCGGCGACAAGAACCCGTTGGAGCAGCAGCTGGTCGAGCGGGCGTACCTGCTGGACCTGACCGCACCGGAGATGACCGCCCTCATCGGTGGTCTGCGGGTGCTCAACGTCAACCACGGCGGCAGCAAGCACGGCGTGTTCACCGACGCGCCGGGTGCGCTGAGCAACGACTTCTTCGTCAATCTGCTCGACATGAACACCGAGTGGAAGCCGTCGGAGAACACCGAGAACGTCTACGAGGGTCGTGACCGGGCCACCGGTGCGCTCAAGTGGACGGCCACCGCCAACGATCTGGTGTTCGGCTCGAACTCGGTGCTGCGCGCCGTGGCCGAGGTGTACGCCCAGGACGACAGCAAGAGCAAGTTCGTCGAGGACTTCGTCGCCGCCTGGGTCAAGGTCATGAACAACGACCGGTTCGACCTCGAGAAGTTCTGACCCGGCAACCATCGCCATCACGACAACACGGACGCCCCGCGAACCGCACCCGGTTCGCGGGGCGTTTCGTTGACATGAGCGACCTCCCCGACGCCGTCCAGGCGATGGCCGCTCGCGGCCCGCGGTGGGCGCAGTGGGTGCAGACGCTGCCGGCATGGACGCAGATCCAGCTGCGCGAATGGGAGCTACGCGTCGACGGTGCGCCCACCCACGGCACGACTTCCCTTGTGCTGCCGGTACGTACGCCGCGCGGCCAGTCGGCGATCCTCAAGCTCGGCTTCCCCGACGACGAGTCCGAACACGAACACCTCGCGCTGCGCCGGTGGGCCGGATACGGCGCGGTGCGGCTGCTCAGCGCCCAACCGCACCGGCGCGCGCTACTGCTCGAGCGGGTGGGCGACCGCGATCTACGCGCACTGTCCGACGTCGACGCCTGCGTCGTCGTCTGCGACCTGTACCGCCGCATCCACGTCCCGGCGCTCCCCCAGTTGCGTTCGCTGCCAACGTGGTTGGATCAGCGCATCGCCGAACTGGCTGCGCTGCCCCGGAATTCGCCGGTACCGCACCGGCTGGTCGAACAGGCGCTCGGCCTGGCCCGCGACCTGCACGCCGACCCCGCCAGTCGCGGCACCCTGGTGCACACCGACCTGCACTACGCCAACGTGCTCGCCACCGACGACGGCGCCGACCGGCCCTGGGTGGTGATCGACCCCAAACCGCTCGACGGCGACCCGCATTTCGAGATCGCCCCGATGCTGTGGAACCGCTGGGACGAACTCGCCGGCGACGTTCGCGACGGCGTGCGTCGCCGCTTCTACACGCTGGTCGACACCGCGGGATTCGACGAGCACCGCGCCCGCGCCTGGGTCATCGTCCGCATGGTGCACAACGCCGTGTGGGAGCTGCAGACCGCCGCGACACCGGATCCGGCGTGGCTGACGGTCTGCGTCGCGGTGGCCAAAGCCGTTGTGGACTGACCGGTTTCACACCCGCCGGGTCAACTGGTCGGCGATCAGCGGGGCGATCTTGTCGGCCATGTAGACGTGTCCGGCGTCGGTCGGGTGGACGCCGTCGGCGCCGATGAGTTCGGGGTGGTCGACGAACCAGCGCTCGGCGATCGGGTCGACGAACGTGGCCTTCGCCAGCCCGGACTGGTACCGCAGGGTGTCGCGGATCCGCAGGATCGCCTGCGGCGGATCGGCAGTCGGCCACGGCGGTCCGATCACCAGGAACCGGGCGTCGGGTGCGGTGCGACGGGCCAGCTGGAACACCCCGTACACCATGATCGACAGCAATGTGGGTTCGACGTGTTCGTCGTTGCGGGACCCGTAGAAGACCACGAGATGGTCGTCGGGCTGTACCGCACGCGCGGTGAGATCCTCGAAGACGCTGCCGCGGTTACCGCGGGTGCCGTAGCCCGCACCGCCTTCGGCGACGACGTCGGCGCGCACCGGGATGCCCTGCTGGGCCAGCAGCTGCCACGCCCGCGTCGTCCAGCCCCGCGGGCCCTCCCCGCCCTCGCCGCTGCCGGTCGTGTAGGAATCCCCCACCACGGCCACCCGGCTGCCCGCGAACTGCAGCGTCACCATCTCGTCGTCGCGCACCGGAGCCGGCCGGGCGACCACAAGACCGATGAGCAGCGCAACCGACAGCACCGACGTGACAAGGCGACTCACCGCTTACCTCCACAGTCAACGGCATCGAGACGCCGCACCCCACGATGAGTGAAAGGGTAGCCGCAGGCGGTCGGCGACGCGGTCGCCGAAGTGTCACGAAATCGCGTCATCCGACGTGCGCGGGTACCGGATCGGGGCGCTCGGTGCGCGTTGTCTGCGTGGGCCGGGCACCGGGTGTGCCCGAGGAGTCGCGCACGTCGACCATGCGGCGCATCCACAGCCGCGCCGGCTCCTCCACACCGTGGTACAGCGCGATCGCACCCACCACCGCGACGCCGAGCAGTCCGATCACCACGGCACTGCCCGCCGGTCCCGCCGTCAGCGTGATCTCGAATTGGACGACCGCCCAGTTCCATGCGGTGTGCACCAGTTCATGGACCATGTACAGCCCGAACGAGATGTGGCCGCAGTAGACCATCAGGCGGGTGGACAACAGCCGCGGCAGACTGCCGGTGCCGACGGCGAGCGCCACCACCAGCGGGACGAACAAGACGTCGACGAGCCCGCTGGCGTCGCGGATGGATGCGGGAGGATAGGCGTCGAGGTAGTACAGACCGCCGACGAGGATCGCGGTGATCACCACCGACAACCACCCGAAGCCGCGGCGGGTGCGGTCGGTCAGACGCAGTTTGCGCACCGCCGCGCACGCGAGCGCACCGGCGGTGAACTGCATCACGATGCGCGGCAACCAACTCCACGGGGTGTAGAACTCGCCGGTGGCCATCAGCAGCAGTGTCGGAGGCAGCGATGCGGCGAACGCCAGCCACAGCAGCCCGCGCGCCCTGGTCACCCGCGCCACCCGGTAGATCACCAGCACCAGCACACCGAACAGCAGGTACGCCAACCACTCTGCGCTGATCGACCACGCCGGGCCGTCCCAGCTGGTGCCGTCGAAATACGGCTCGAACCACAACTGGACCAGCAGCAGCTGACGCAGATAACTGGTCGCGGTCAGTTGGTCGACCGCCGGGGACGGGACGTGACCGACGTTGCGTGTGAAGATGATCCACGCCGCGGCCAGATGCATGGTCACCAGGTACACCGGCCAAACCCGGGCCAGCCGCAGCCAGAGGAACCGCACGGTGGCGCGCGTCGACCACGATTGGCCCATGCGCTCGAGGTAGTTCCACGTCAGCACGAATCCGCTGAGGATGAAGAACAGGTCGACGCCCTGGGCGCCGCAGTCGAGCAGCGGGGCCATCGCGGTGCTGAAATCCGGTGCGGCCTGCGCCAACACCGGCCGGAAGTGGAACAGCACCACCCACACCGCGGCGACGATGCGCAGACCCGAAAGGGCCTTGATCTCTCCGCTGCGCACAACACTCTTTTCGTGAGGGAGTCTGCTGTTTTACGACCGGGTCGGTTTCGTATGCCGCCCCCGCGCTCACCGGGCAGCGATTGGCAGGGTATCAGCGACCCGTGGGCGCACGCGCGTCCGAAACCCGTGGCGGGACTGCCAACTCGCGTATCGGCAGGGCTCAGGGCAGCTCGAAATGCTGGTAGTCCCGCACACTGCGCCACACCCCGCCCCACTCCCAGCCACGGTCGGTGAACGCGAGGACGGCGGGGTCTCCGGGGTGCAGCAGGCCGGGGTCGATGCGGTTGCGGTCGACGTACGGCCCGGCATTGGCCGGTTCGACCGCGCCGGTGCGGCCGATGTAGGGGTTGAGCAGCGGGTTGACGTCGATCGCGCGGCCGAAGGCGTGGTAGGACCAGCTCTGCGATCCCGGTATCCCCCGGCAGTTGAAGGCGGAGGTGTTGTTGTCGGCCATCGACAGTTCGTCCTCGGCACCGGGATACGCGTCGACGGTGCGCATCTTCTCGATGGGATACCCGATCCGGTGGAGCTGCTCGAAGATCTCGATGACTTGAGGGACCAGTTGTTCGTGCACCACGAGCGCGCCGCGGTGGGTGCGGCCGTCGAAGCCGAGGTGGTCGAGTTCGACGCGCCGCAGCTGTTCGGGGCCCAGCGGGCATTCGGGGCGCCAGGTGGCGCCCAGCTCGGCGGCGGTCACCGGGGTGACGCGTGCCGGCGACGGTCCAGGTGACGGCGTAGGCGGTGCCGAAGAGCTCGGCGGTGCCGGAGTGGTTGTCGAGGGCGCCGTGAGGTCAGGAATCGGCTGCGGTTCGGCACCGCATCCGACCAGCACGATGGCCAGTGCCAGCGCCAGTGCGAGGGCCGGGGCCGCACGCCGGGTTCGGAATCCGGGGAGAGATGCCATGAGCAGTGCCGACGCTACCGCCGGCCGGGGTGGTGCTGCACACCCCTGCCGGTCGGAATAGCGCTTCTGGCAGCCACCTTCGGTATGGTCAGGGAGCTATCACTGAAGAAGAGGTCAGCGCGGCCGCGGTGATGAATGAGAAGGACTGATTTGTCGATGCTCGCGCCGCATGACTCAGAACTGAGGCCTGTGCCGGATCCCGCCGTTGCTCCCATGACGCAATTCGACACGTTGACGGTGCTCCTCGTCGAGGACGACCGTGGCGATGCGTTGCTGGTCGAGGAACTCATCGTGGACGCGGTGGCCGACATCCGGTTGCGGTGGGCGGAAACGATGTCGGACGCGGCGCGGGAGATCAAAGCCGCGCGGCCCGACTGTGTGCTGCTGGACCTCAACCTGCCCGACGCCAACGGCACCGATGCGGTCGATCAGATCTGCAACCTTGACCCGACGCTGCCGATCGTGGTGCTGACCGGCAACATCGACGACCGCTACGGCGTGTCGGCGGTCGCGTCCGGCGCCCAGGACTACCTGGTCAAGGGCCGGGTCGAACCGGAGATGCTGCGGCGTTCGCTGCTCTACGCGATCGAGCGCAAACGGTCCGAGCTGACCGCGGTCGACCTGCACGCCAGCCACCTGCGCGCCCGGGAGAACGCCCGCCTGGAACGCGGTCTGCTGCCGTCCCCGCTCCTGCTGGACGATCCGGGCGTCGACATCGTCGCGAAATACCGGCCCAGCCGGCCGAATGCCCTGCTCGGCGGCGACTTCTACGATTTCGTGCAGACCCCGGACCGCACCGTGCACGTGATGGTCGGCGACGTGTCCGGCCACGGACCCGACGAAGCGGCCCTCGGGGTGGCGTTGCGCATCGGCTGGCGAGCGCTGACCTTCGCCGGCCTGCGCGGTAACGAGCGCATGCAGCAGCTCGAGCGCATCCTGCGCGCCGAGCGCCCGGGTCCGGGCATTTTCGCGACTGTGATGAGCCTGGCCTTCTCCGCCACGGACAACACGTTCGACGCCGTCCGCGCCGGACATCCGGGCATGCTGCTGCACAATCGCATCGGCGAGACCGTCGACTGGCTGGAACCGCCCGCCGGACCCGCGCTCGGGCTGGGCGGCTCGGCGTGGCCGTTGACTCAGCAGGTGCTGCCCGCAGGTCACGGACTGCTGTTGCTCACCGACGGGTTGTTCGAGGGCCACTCCGGTGTGGGCAACGAACGCCTCGGTGAGGACGGCCTCCTCGAGCTCGCCCGATCGATCGCGACGCTGCCCGGGCCGCGGTTCGTCGAGACGCTGATCGACCGCGCCGAGGAGCGGGCGCTCCCGCACGGCGGGTTGACCGACGACGTCGCGGTGGTGCGCGTGGAGCGCACCACGTGACGGCCCCCGCACGCAGGCGGGGAAGCCAGTTGGCGGTGCAGGGCTGGCTGAACGTCGTGCTCGCCGTGATGGGCGTCCTGGTGCTCGCCGGCGCCGTCGCCGCGGCGATCCTGATGAGCCGCACCGACGCGGTGTCCGAGGAGCTCATCGAGCGGATCCAGCCGGCTCGCGTGGCGGCCTACCGGCTGCAGGCGGCGCTGCGCGATCAGGAGACCGCCGTGCGCGGGTTCGCGATCGCCGCCGATGAGCAGTTCCTCGAGCCCTACTACGAGGGCCAGCAGACCGAACGCGAGGCGGTCGAGGAGATCCGGGGGCTGATCGGCGATCACCCGAACCTCATCGCCGACCTCGATGCCGTCGAAGCGGCAGCCGCCGAATGGCGGACGAACTACGCCGAACCGTTCATCGACGGGGTACGGCCGGGCACCCCGGCCACCATCGACAACGCCCTGATCCAGCGCGGGAAAGAGGGTTTCGACAACATCCGCGCGCTGTTCCATGTGCAGAACGTCGACCTGGCCGCCGCCCGTACCGCCGGTGTCAAGGAGCTCGAGGACGTGCGCGGGTGGCGCGACCGCGCGCTCGCCGGCATCGTCACGACGTTCTTCCTGACCGCGCTGGTGCTGGCGGTCCTGGCGCGCAGCGCCGTGGTGCGACCGCTGTCGGCGCTGGCCGCGTCGTGTCGCCGCATCACCGAGGGACACTTCGGGGAGCGCATCGTCGCTCGTGGCCCGCGCGACATCCGCGACATGGCCTCCGACGTCGAGGACATGCGCCAGCGGATCGTGGCGGACCTCGACGCCTCCCGCGCCGCCCGTGAGCAACTCGACGAACAGACCGTGGAGCTGCGCCGGTCGAACGCCGAACTCGAGCAGTTCGCCTACGTCGCCTCCCACGACCTGCAGGAACCGCTGCGCAAGGTGGCCTCGTTCTGCCAGCTGCTGGAGAAGCGCTACGGCGACCAGCTCGACGAACGCGGCGCCGAGTACATCAAGTTCGCCGTCGACGGCGCGAAACGCATGCAGGTGCTGATCAACGACCTGCTGACGTTCTCGCGGGTCGGCCGCCTCAACGCCGCGCACACCGACGTCGAACTCGACGAGGCGCTCGATGCCGCGCTGTCGAACCTCGACACAGCCATCGATGAGTCCGGCGCCGAGATCGTGCGACCGGCGAAGCCGTTACCGCTGGTTCAGGGTGATGACACGCTGCTGACGATGCTGTGGCAGAACCTGGTCGGCAACGCGGTGAAGTTCCGCAAACCTGACACCGCACCCCGGATCGTGATCGAATGTGAGCGAGGCACCGGGGACCGCGACGGCCAGTGGCTGTTGACGGTCTCGGACAACGGCATCGGCATCGCCGAGGAGTTCTCACAGAAGGTGTTCGTCATCTTCCAGCGGCTCCACGGCCGCGACGCCTACAGCGGCACCGGTATCGGGCTCGCCCTGTGCAAGAAGATCGTCGAGTACCACGGCGGCAGCATCTGGATCGACAACAGCTACACCGAAGGCACGCGGTTCCGGATGACCTTGCCGGTCGCCGTCCATGAACAACCCGACGCGGTTCTGGAAGGAGCCCAGCCATGACACCATCCACCCGACCGATCGACGTCCTGCTGATCGAGGACGATCCCGGCGACGAGCTGATCACCCGCGAGGCGTTCGAGCACAACAAGATCAGCAACACCCTGCACGTCGCCCACGACGGGCAGGAGGGGCTGGACTTCCTGTACCGCCGCGGTGGCTTCGAGAACGCGCCGCGCCCGGATTTGATCCTGCTCGACCTGAACCTGCCCAAGTACGACGGCCGCCAGCTGCTCGAGACCGTGAAGTCCGACCCCGACCTGAATCACATCCCGGTCGTCGTGCTGACCACCTCCTCGGCCGAGGAGGACATCCTGCGCAGCTACAAGCTGCACGCCAATGCCTACGTCACCAAACCGGTCGACCTCGACCAGTTCATGAACGCCGTGCGGCAGATCGACGAGTTCTTCGTGCAGGTCGTCCGGCTGCCGCAGAACTGACCCCGTGGTCACGACCAGCGAATACGCCCCCGGTCGCGCCGTCGACCTGTACGGCCCGGCCGACGCCCCCGTCGTCCTGCTCTGGCACGGTATGCAGACCGATTCGCGTGCCGCGGTCGCTCCGCTCGCCGAGCGGATCGCCCAGCGCGGTCTCGCGGTGGTGGCGCCGGACTGGAATTCGCACGCTGACGACAACGGCCGTGCCGACCTGCTGGAGTCCGCCCGGTTCGCCGCCGGGCATGCCGGCGGATCCGGCGGGCTCATCGTCGTGGGGTGGTCCATGGGCGGGGCCGCCGCGACCGGGCTGACCTTCGGCGCCTCCGAATACGGGGTGCCGATCGCGCGCACGGTCTGCCTGGCCGGTGCGTTCATGGCCCGGGATCCGCTCACGGGTCGACCGCTGGCACCGCCGCCGCCCGCCGGTGGGCAACGCGTCCCGATCACATTGGTGCACGGCACCGCCGACGACGTGGTCCGGGTCGACACCAGCCGTGACTACACCGCCGACATGGGCGCGGCCGGCTGGCGGGTGCAGTACATCGAACTGGCCGCAGACCACGGCAACATCGTCGGCGCCCGGTACGACGCCGAGGCCGACCGGTACGAACCGTCCGACGATCCGGCCAGCCTGGCCGTCGCCGACGAGGTCGCCCGCATCGTCGCGACCCCCGCGTCCGACTGACGTTCAGCGTCGCTCGAGACCGCTCTTCAGGTCGGACAGCTTCCGCGGCCAGATTCGAGAAATCTTCTGTCGCACAACACTGTTCGCCGCGAAACCGCCGTGGGTGAGGGTGAGTGCGACCTGTTCGCCGGACGGTTCGATGTCGAACGACACCCGGGAGCGCGGCTCGTTCTCCGCCCGGTCCGTCGGGAACGTGAACGCCAGCCGCCGGTACGGATCCACCTCGAGGATCACCTGATCGGGATCGTCGAGTTCCCGGTCGCCCTCCACCCAGGTGTAGGTGGCGCCGCGCTGCCAGGTCGAGACGACCGCGTGGCCCAGGTAGCGGTCGGAGTGCGAGGGTCCGGTGATCGCCTGCCACAGCCGCTCCGGCGTGGTCCTGATGTAGACGGTGTAGACGAACGGCCGGTCCGCCGGCTCCCCGGCCGGTTCGGGCGACGCCGGTGTCGGCGTGCGGGCACGGTCGTATTGGCGCAACCACCGGTCGGACATCGCGTCGAGCGGTTCGGCGTCGAGGTGGTGGATCTTCTCGCGGCCCCGACGCTCGGTGCGCACCAGTCCGGCGGCCTCGAGGACGGCGAGGTGTTTACTCACCGACTGGCGCGTCATCTCCGCACCCTCACACAGTTCGCGCAGCGTCTGACCGTCGCGCAGGTTGAGCGCATCGAGCAGGCGGCGCCGGTTCGGGTCGGCGAGCGCTTTGAAGACCTCGTCCATTGGTTGTCCCATCAGGCAACCCGTTGGCTGCGTGAGTCACCATATGCACCCGTACGGTTGCCCGTCAACGTTGGTATCGGTGCACGGCGCTTCCCGGGCGCGCGCTGAGGCGTCTCCTTTGCCGTACTCGCGGCCGTATGCGGCATTTGCCGAGATGAGGCGACATAGTGCGACAGGCTGACCGGTTCGACGGCCACGACGGCGTGGTGGCCGTCGAACGCAAACGCCGACGTCAACGGGACGCCAGCGCGGTGATTCAGGCCATAGAAATGCTCAAACGTGAACGCGCACACAGGTTTTGGGGGCGTCGCCGGGCTCTGCTAACGTCCGGCCGCATGTTTGCTCTAGTCACGTTGATGTCGTTGGTCAACACGGTGTCGGGCACCCCGTACGTCTCCGGCGGCGACAGCCCCGCGGGGACCGACTGCTCGGGCCTGGCCTCCTGGATCAGCAACGCCGCGAGCGGGCGTCCCGTTTACGGCGACCGGTTCACCACCGCCAACATGGAAAGTGAACTGTTGGCCCGCGGCTTCCAACACGGTTCGGCACCCGGTGCGCTGGTGATCGGGTGGAACAGCGGCCACGCCGCCGTCACGCTGCCCGACGGCACCCCGGTGTCCTCGGGTGAGGGCGGAACCGGTGTGAAAGTCGGCGGTGGCGGCGCCCACCAGGCGCAGTTCACGAACAAGATGTTCCTGCCCGCCCCTCCGGAG
>NZ_LQIT01000036.1 GCF_001499965.1 Mycobacterium sp. GA-2829 | reverse complement strand
GGCGGAATCCGGGTGGGCCCGACGCGACCCTCGATGCCGGGGTGGGTGGGATCGTGCGGCGGACGCGGCCGCGGCGGCACCGGGGCGCCCGCGCCGACCAGCGCCTGCTCGTCGGCGGGGTCGCGCACCAGCGGACGCTTGCGTTCGTCGGGCAGTTCGACCTCGCCGAGGCCCAGCCGCTCCTGCAGCCGCTTCATCCAGCGCGGCGCCCACCAGCAGTCGTCGCCGAGCATCTTCATCACCGCGGGCACGAGGAACATACGGATGATCGTCGCGTCCAGCAGCAGCGCCAGTAGCAGGCCGAAGGCCAGGTACTTCATCATCACCAGATCGGAGAACACGAACGCACCGGCGACGACCGCCAGCACCAGCGCGGCGCCGGTGATCAGGCGGCCCGTGGTGGCCGTGCCGATCCGGATGGCCTCGGCCGTGGACAGCCCGCGGGCGCGCGCCTCCACCATGCGGGACACCAGGAAGACCTCGTAGTCGGTCGACAGGCCCCAGATGACCGCGATGATCAGGCCGATCATCGGCGCCATCAGCGGCTGCGGCGTGTAGTTCATCAGCCCCGAGCCGTGCCCGTCGACGAACATCCACGTCAGGATGCCCATCGTCGACCCCAGCGTCAGTGCGCTCATCAGCGCGGCCTTGATCGGTAGGACCAGGGAGCCGAACGCCAGGAACATCAGGATCGTCGTCGTGACGATCAGGATCGTGACCATCAGCGGCAACCGGTCGAACAGGCTGTGGATACTGTCCTGCTCCAGGGCCGGGGTGCCACCGACCCACACCGAGACCCCGCGCGGCGGCGACAGCTCACGCAGCTCGGTGATCTTGGTGGCGGCGTCGTTGCGGTTCTCCAGACCGTTCTGGATCACCCGCACGGACGGATCCTTTGATCCGCCCTCCTGGACGGAGCGCTCCTGCCACATCTTCGACGGGTCGTTGTCGGGGTCGATGAACCCGCTGATCGTCATGGCCTTGGCGCGCATGTCGGCGAGCTGCTGATCGGTGATCGGCTCTCCGTTGTCGCTCTTGAGCACCATCGTCAGCGGTTCGGTCCGGAAGCCGGGGAAGCTGCGGTCGAAGTCCTCCTGCGCCTGGCGCACCGAGTTGTCCGGCGGCAGGTACTTCTCGCTGATGCCGCCGAGCGACAGCTGACCCAGCGGAATGATCAGCAGGATCATCACGATGATGATCGGGAACGCGAACGTGCCGGGGCGCTTCATCACGTGGGTGACCAGCTTGCCCCAGAAACCCTGCTCGACCTCGGCGCGGGTCTTGGTCTTCTGGGTCTTGTCCGACAGCCAGTGCAGCCACCACACGATCGGGCGACGCGCCAGCGGCACGTAGCGCGCCAGGGCGAGGCCGAAGGTGACGATGACGAGGAAGGCGACGATGCCGAGCAGCATCCAGTAGACGCCGCTGCCGATGACGTCGTTGTCCCTCATCGCGATGATGCCGTAGGTCATGGCGCCGTAGAGCACGGTGTAGCCGAGGACCAGGCCGATGAGCGCGAACTGGGCGCCCTGCTCACCCGTCTGCTTGATGCGCTTGCGGGCCATGTGGCCGAGTGCGATGCCCGCGGGCGGGAACAGGATCCCCAGCGGGATCGAGGCGATCGCGAACGTGTTGGTCTTCTGCACCGCCGGATCTGATTCGACCGGATCGGGCAGGGCGAACTTGACCAGCGTCTTGACGCCGAGCGCGTCGACGCGGGGACCGAGGATCGCCAACGCCGCGGCCAGCACGGTGATCGACAGGATCGCCGCCAGCATGACCGACGCGATGATCGCGTAGGTGATGGATTTGAGGAAGCCCTGCGGGAACAGCAGCAGCGGCACGGATGAGGCGACCAGGATGACCGCGGAGAACATGATCGTGCGGCCGGACGTCATCACGGTGCGGCGGACCGCCGCTTCGGTGTCATAGCCCTCGGCGAGTTCCTCGCGGAACCGGCTGACCATGAACAGGCCGTAGTCGACGGCAATGCCCAGGCCCATGAGCGTCACCACCGGCTGGGCGAAGAAGTGCACGGGCATGAACTCGGCGAGCAGGCGCATGATCCCCAGCGCGCCGGCGATGGTGAGACCGCCGATGAGGCCGGGCAGCGCCGCGGCGATCACGCCGCCGAACACGAAGAACAGCACCACGCAGACCAGCGGGATGGCCGCGACCTCGGCGCGCTTCTGATCCTCGCCGATGCTGCCGGTCAGTTCACTGGCCAGTGGGTTGAGGCCGGCCAGCTGGATGTCGCCGTCGTTGATCTGCTGCAGATCGGGTTCGATGACCTGGTAGTTCTTCAGGATCTCGTCGTCGGTGTCGCCCTTGAGCGGGATGCTGACGAACGTCTTCGACAGATCCTCGGTCTTCATCTGCTGGACGGTCTCGCTGGCGGCGTCGGGGGCGCGCAGCCAGCCGACCCAGCTGACCACCTGATCCGGGTGGTCCTTGACGAGAGTGTCGAGTTGACCGACGACGTCGCGCTGCCACTCGGGGTTGTCGACCTTCTCGCCGTCGGGCGGGGTCAGGATCGCGACGACGTGGCTGGTGCGGTCGCGGCCGTAGACCTCGTCGCCGACGACCGACGCCTTCACCGACTGGCTGCCCTCGTCGTAGAAACCGCTCTGCGTGACGTTGTTACCGAGGCTGATCCCGTAGATGCCGCCGCCGACGCACAGCGCCACCATGACGCCGATCACTATGTACCGATATCGGTATACGTTTCGACCCCACCAGGCGAACACGTAAGCTCCTCACAAATTCGATGTCGACCGCGCTGTGGCCATCAGTTGTCACACACGCGAGGTCAGCAGCGCGGACAGCGGCCGGAACGGCTGCAGCCATGCTCCCTGCTCAGGCAGCGAATCAAGTCCGATCCGCGGCAACGGCTCCCGGAAGACATTCGGAATGTCCTCCAGGTCGACGAACTCCAAGGTATCCGACGCTAGCGCCCAGCTCGCATGTTCGCGAAATCCGAGCACCTGCACCGGGATGCCCTCGCGGGCGATCTCTTCCAGCGGCACCCGGAACGCCTGACCGTCGGCCGAGGCCACCAGCAGGGCGGCCAGGCCCTCGTGGTGGCGCAGCGCGATGTGGTCGAGCATGTCGGTGTCAACGTCGCTGTCTTCGTCGATCTTCGGTTTCGCGAAGACCGCGAAGCCCACGTTGCGCAGCGCCTCCACCCACGGGCGCACCACATCGGCGCTACCAGGGGCGATGTTGGTGAACACCGTCGCCTCGGGTTCGAGCGCGACCTCCGCGTGCCCGGCCGACAGGTCGGCGGTGCGCGCGAGCAGCCAGCGGCCGAGCGCGTCGAACCGGGGCCGGTGCGCCGCGGTCGGTCGGCCGCCGATGATCGAGCCGAGCCCCATGTCGAGGTTCGGCGCATCCCACACCAGCAGCACCCGCTTCGTCCCGGCGGGCGGACCGGCCGGCGGTGGCGGCGGGGGGACCTGCGGGGCGTCCTCTACGTCTTCGGCCAGGCTCATGGCGCCTTCTCCCAGAGCAGTTCGGCGACGTCGGGGCCGGCCAGGGCCTTGCGTTCGTACTTGGTGACGGGCCGGTGCACGGAGATGGGCAGCTCGGCGGTGGTGAGCTCGGGGGCGCTGACCCGACGCAGCTGCTGTTCGGCGTCGCCGACCTCGGCGATCTGCTCGGCGTAGCCGGCGTGGTCGGTGGCCGCGTGCAGGATGCCGCCCGGCCGCAGCCGGTCGGCGATCAGCGCCACGGTGGCGGCCTGCAGCAGCCTGCGTTTGTGGTGGCGCGCCTTGGGCCAGGGGTCCGGGAAGAACACCCGCACACCGGTCAGCTGTCCGGGGCCGAGTAGGTGTTCGAGCACGTCGAGGCCGTCGCCGCGGATCATCCGGATGTTGCGCACTCCGGCGCGGTCGATGCCGCTGAGTAGCTGGGCCAGACCGCGGCGGTACACCTCGACAGCGATGACGTCGATGTCCGGTTCGTCCTGCGCCATCGCCAGCGTCGAGGTGCCGGTGCCCGATCCGATCTCCAGCACCAGCGGTGCGGTCCGGCCGAACCAGGCGGCGGTGTCGAGCGGCGGGTGAGGTGCGCCGTCGGCGTCGCGTGCTTCGGTGCCCAGCTGTGGCCACAGCCGCTCCCAGGTGTCCTGTTGGGCGGCCGAGAGCTGCGAGCGCCTGGACCGGAAGCTGGTGACCCGGCGGTGGTGGTGCGGGGTCTCGTCGGACGGCGGGGCGCCGGAGTCATGGGCCGGCTCGCCGGCCACTTCAGACTCGCGCGCGTGCATCCGTCCATGGTGTCTCATCGCTGCTGGAGTACCCCCATCGTGGTACAGATTGATACCCAACAGTTGCCTTCGGCTGGTATGCCAAACATCCGTTCGTGACGGGTCCCGGCAGATGCCACGATTTCCTCGGGGATCCGGGTTGTCCGGACGGGTCGACGCAGAGGGGGCGCCGTCATTTCCGTATCCGACTTTCAGGAAGCGCTGAGCCGGTTCGCACGCGAATGCGGCGACGCGACCGTGGCCCGCGCCGTGCGGGCCGTCGCCGCGGGCACCGCCGCACCGCTGCGCGTCGCGGTCGACGGGCGCGTCGGGGTGGGTCGCGCCACGCTGGCCCGGGCGTTGTCCGCCGCGGAGTGGCGGATCGTCGAGGACGGGGCCGACCCCGACGCCGCCGTCGTGGTGGTCGCCGAGGCGGTGAAACCCGAGGATGCGGCGACGCTCACGCGGTGGCGCGAGGCCGGGGTGCCGGTGCTGCTCGTGCGCAACAAGGCCGACCTCGCCGGGGCCGTGCCCGTCGACGCGCTGCCGGTGGTGGCGTTGCTGGCCGACGTCCGCCTCGACGACGCCAGCGTCGACGCCCTGCGCGTGCTCACCGAACAGCCCGCCGACCTGCGCTCGGTGGACGCCTTCGTCGACGGCCCCCATCCCCTGCCCCGTGCGGTGCGGCAGCACCTGCTGCGCACGCTCGACCGGCGCGGCGTCGCCCACACCGTCCGGGCACTGCGCGACGGCGCCGAACCCGCCGACCTGCTGGCGCGGCTGCGCGCGTTGAGCAACATCGACGGCCTGCTCGCCGAACTGGCGGCGCTCACCGCGCCGGTGCGGTACCGGCGGATCCGCTCCGCGCTGGCCGACCTGCAGGCGCTGGCCGCCGGTTCCGAGGCGGTGGCCGACTTCCTCACCGCCGACGAGACCGTGCTGGCGGTGATGGCGGCGGCCGTCGACGTGGTGCGCGCCGCGGGGTTGACGGTCGATCCGGCCGACCATCCCGCCGCCCATCTGCACCGGGCGGTGCGGTGGCGGGCCTACAGCCGCGGGCCCGTCGGGCCGCTGCACCGCGCGTGCGGCGCCGACATCAGCCGCGGCTCCCTGCGACTGTTCGCGCGGCGCCGGTGACCGGTGACCCGGATGCCCCCGATGGCGTGGCGGCCGCCGACGCGGTGGTCGCCGCCGTCGACCCGTCCCTGAGCTCACCCGGTGTACGCCGCAGCGACGCCGTCCTGGTCACCGGTCCCTGGCTGGCAGGGGTCAGCAGCCTGCTCGTCGTGCTGCGCACCCGGCTGCCGGACGTGACGTTCGTCGAGGCCGACGAACTGCCCGCGGGTACCGCACCGCACGCCGTGGTCTTCGCGGTCTCGGCGGTGTCCCCGGTAGCCGGCTCGGACTGCGACCTGCTCGATCTGGCCGCCGATCACACCGACTGCGTCGTCGGCGTCGTCACGAAGATCGACGCCCACCACGAGTGGCGTGACGTGCTCGACACCGACCGGCAGCTGATCGCCGCACACCGACCGCGGTACGCCACGATGCCGTGGGTGGGTGCGGCCGCCGCCCCGGAGGCCGGGGAACCTCGGGTCGACGAAGTGGTGGACCTGCTGCGGGAGGTGCTCGGAGACCCTGCGGTGCTGGGCCGGAATCGGTTGCGCGCGTGGGAAAGTCAGTTGGAGAAGGTGATCGCGCGCTACCGCGCAGACGGGGACGGTGCCGACCGGCAGGCGCGGGTGTCGGCGTTGCAGGCCCAACGCGACGACATTCGTCGCGACCGGCGGGTGGACAAGTCGCAGCGCGTGATCGCGTTGCGCAGCCAGATCCAGCAGGCCCGGGTGCAGTTGGCGTACTTCGCCCGCAACCGGTGCGCCTCGGTGCGCGGCGAACTGCAGGAGGACATCGCGGAGTTGAGCCGCCGCCGGATCCCCGCGTTCGAGGAGACGGTGCGCCGCCGGGCTGCCGAGGTGATGGCCGACGTCGACGAGGGTGTCGGTACCCACCTCACCGGTGTCGCGGCCGATCTGCACCTCGACGCCGCCCCGCCGCCGGAACCACCGATGCCGGTGCCGGACCTCCCCGGACCGCCCCTGCGGTCCCGTCGCCTCGAGACCCGCCTGATGATGCTGCTCGGCGCCGGGTTCGGTCTCGGAGTCGCGTTGGCGGTGAGCCGCTTGTTCGCCGGGGTGGCCGCCGGCCTCACGGTGGCCGGCGTGATCGCGGGCGCGGTCGCCGGGCTGGCGGTGGCGGTCTGGGTGGTCGGGATCCGCGGTCTGCTCCACGACCGCGGTGTCCTGGACCGCTGGGTGGCCGATGTGACCGCGACGCTGCGCTCGGCGGCCGAGGAGGCGGTGGCGACCCGGGTGCTCGCCGCCGAGGCCACGTTCACCGCCGCGCTGGCCGCCGAGGAGGCCGCCGACGCCGACGCGGCGGCGGCCCGGATCGCCGCGATCGACGCCGAACTGCGCGAGCACGCGACCGCGACCGCGCGCGCTGCGGCCGTCCGCGACCGCCGGGTGCCCGGGTTGGAGCGCGCGCTGGCGGCCGTGCGCGCGGAGTTGTACGCCGGTTCGCCGGAGGAGTTCAGCGACGCGCCCGAGCCGAATTCCGGAAAAATCGGCGGCTACTGATCAGTACGTGCGCTATCTGCAGTTTCTGAATCGTTCCTGTGAGTCATCGGACATGGATCCGGATTCCTTCGGGTATGTCACCCGCGTTAACCTCGGGACAAGGGACGACCGTGATCGCCGTTGATCTCGTTCTTCGGCGTCATCGTGGGCCTGCGTCCTGGCGGAGCCACAGTGCAGGAAGATGCAGGAGAATCACAGTATGACTTCAGCCACCATTCCGGGTCTGGACACCGCGCCGACCAAACACGAGGGACTGCTGAACTGGGTTCGGGAGGTCGCCGAGCTGACCCAGCCGGAGCGGGTGGTGTTCGCCGACGGGTCCGAGGAGGAGTGCGGCCGACTGACCCAGCAGCTGCTCGACGCCGGCACCTTCACCAAGCTCAACGACGAACTGAAGCCCAACTCCTACCTCGCGCTGTCGGATCCGAAGGACGTCGCGCGCGTGGAGTCGCGGACCTTCATCTGCACCGAACGCGAGGTCGACGCCGGACCCACCAACAACTGGATGGACCCGGCCGAGATGCGCGGGATCATGACCGACCTGTACCGCGGGTGTATGCGCGGCCGCACCCTGTACGTGGTGCCGTTCTGCATGGGCCCGCTCGACGCCGAGGACCCGAAGCTGGGCGTGGAGATCACCGACTCGGAGTACGTGGTCATCTCGATGCGCACGATGACGCGGATGGGTCAGGCCGCGCTGGACAAGATGGGCACCGACGGGTTCTTCGTCAAGGCGCTGCACTCGGTGGGCGCCCCCCTGGCCCAGGGCCAGCAGGACGTGCCGTGGCCCTGCAACGAGACGAAGTACATCACCCACTTCCCCGAGACCCGCGAGATCTGGAGCTACGGCTCGGGGTACGGCGGCAACGCGCTGCTGGGCAAGAAGTGCTACTCGCTGCGCATCGCCTCGGCGATGGCGCACGACGAGGGCTGGCTCGCCGAGCACATGCTGATCCTCAAGCTGATCAGCCCGGAGAACAAGGCCTACTACATCGCGGCGGCGTTCCCGTCGGCGTGCGGGAAGACCAACCTCGCGATGCTGCAGCCCACCGTCCCGGGCTGGCGCGCCGAGACGGTCGGCGACGACATCGCCTGGATGCGGTTCGGCAAGGACGGCCGGCTCTACGCCACCAACCCCGAGTTCGGGTTCTTCGGCGTCGCGCCGGGCACGAACTGGGACTCCAACCCGAATGCGATGAAGACGATCGCGGCGGGCAACACCGTGTTCACCAACGTCGCGCTGACCGACGAGGGCGACGTGTGGTGGGAGGGCCTCGAGGGCGACCCGCAGCACCTGATCGACTGGAAGGGCCACGACTGGACGCCCGAGTCGGAGGAGAAGGCCGCCCATCCGAACTCGCGGTACTGCACCCCGATCGCCCAGTGCCCGACGCTGGCGCCGGAGTGGGACGACCCGCAGGGTGTGCCGATCTCCGCGATCCTGTTCGGCGGCCGCCGCAAGACCACGGTTCCGCTGATCACCCAGGCCCGCGACTGGCAGCACGGCGTCTTCATCGGTGCCACGCTCGGCTCGGAGACGACGGCCGCTGCCGAGGGTCAGGTCGGCACGGTGCGCCGCGACCCGATGGCGATGCTGCCGTTCCTCGGCTACAACGTCGGCGACTACTTCCAGCACTGGATCGACATCGGCAAGAACGCCGACGAGTCGAAGATGCCCGCGGTGTTCTTCGTGAACTGGTTCCGTCGCGGCGACGACGGCCGCTTCCTGTGGCCGGGCTTCGGTGAGAACAGCCGCGTGCTGAAGTGGGCCATCGAGCGCATCGAGCACAAGGCCGAGGGCCGCAGCACCCCGATCGGCATCGTGCCGGCCGCCGCCGACCTCGACCTCGAGGGTCTCGACGTCGACCCGGCCGATGTGGACGCCGCGCTGGCGGTCAAGCCCGAGGAGTGGCGCGAGGAACTGCCGCTCATCGAAGAGTGGTTCGAGTTCGTCGGCGAGAAGCTGCCCACCGGCATCAAGGACGAGTTCGACGCCCTCAAGCACCGCCTGGCCGAAGAGGCGTAGCCCTTCCACCGCGAGCGTGCGTGTCTGATCCCCGACACGCCGCTCGCGGTGTGCTTTCTGCGCACCCTCGCCGTCATCTGAGCGTGCGTTGCCGGTCACAGCCAGACTCTTGACACCTGTCAACTCACTTTTAGTACAGTCAGCGCATGCAGATCCGCGACACCGCTGTTGCCACCCCCGACAAACCCGCCATCATCCTGCATCCCTCGGGCACCGTCGTGACGTTCGGCGAGCTCGAGGCGCGGGCCAACCGCCTGGCCCACCTGTTCCGGGACTCGGGTCTGGTCGAGGGCGACGCCGTCGCGATCCTCATGGAGAACAACGAGCACTTCCACGCCGTGATGTGGGCAGCACGGCGCAGCGGCCTGTACTACGTGCCGATCAACACCCACCTCACCGCGGCCGAGGTCGCCTACATCGTCGACAACAGCGGCGCCAAGGCGATCGTCGGTTCCGCCAAGCTCGTCGACACCCTCGCGGGTCTGGCGGCCGAACTGCCCGGCGGTCTGCCCGCGCTGCGGCTGATCGCCGACGGCGAGCTCGACGGCTGGCAGCGTTACCCCGACTGCGTCGCCGACAAACCGGACACCCCCATCGCCGATGAGATCGACGGCGACCTGCTGCAGTACTCGTCGGGCACGACCGGCCGCCCGAAGGGCATCAAACGCGAGCTGCCGCACCTGCCGCCGTCGGAAGTGCCCGGCATGATGGCGATGCTCGTGGAGTTCTGGATGCACCCCGACGCCGTGTACCTCAGCCCCGCCCCGCTGTACCACACCGCACCGTCGGTGTGGTCGATGCAGACGCAGGCCGGCGGCATCACCACGGTTGTATTGGAGAAGTTCGACGCCGAGGGCTGTCTGGACGCGATCGCCAAACACCGCGTCACGCACGGTCAATTCGTCCCGGTGATGTTCACTCGGATGCTGAAACTGCCGGATTCGGTGCGCAATTCGTACGACGTGTCGAGCCTGCAGCGGGTCATGCACGCGGCCGCCCCGTGCCCGGTGGAGATCAAGAAGCAGATGATCGACTGGTGGGGCCCGATCGTCGACGAGTACTACGCCTCTTCCGAGGCGCACGGTTCGACGCTGATCACCGCCGAAGACTGGTTGACCCACCCGGGTTCGGTCGGCAGGCCGCTGACCGGTGTGCTGCACATCGTCGGCGAAGACGGTGAGGAGCTGCCGCCCGGCCAAGCCGGTGAGATCTACTTCGAGGGCGGCTACGACTTCGAGTATCTCAACGATCCGGAGAAGACGGCCTCCTCACGGCATCCGAAGGGCTGGAAGACCGTGGGGGACATCGGTTATCTCGACGAGGAGGGCTTCCTCTACCTCACCGATCGCCGTCACCACATGATCATCTCCGGCGGGGTGAACATCTACCCGCAGGAGGCCGAGAACATGTTGGTCACCCATCCGAAGGTGATGGACGCCGCGGTGTTCGGGGTGCCCGACGACGAGATGGGGCAGCGCGTGAAGGCCGTCGTGCAGACCGTCGATCCGGCCGACGCCACCGAAGCCTTCGCCGACGAACTGCTGTCCTGGCTGCGAGATCGACTGGCGCATTACAAGTGTCCGCGGTCGATCTCGTTCGAGCCGCAGCTGCCGCGCACCGACACCGGCAAGCTCTACAAGCAGGAGCTCATCGAGAAGTACTCGTAGCGTGGGCACCGTCGAGCTGCCGGCGGGCATCGTCGTCGGTGTCGACACCCCCAGCGACGCCGCGGCGTTCACGCTCACCGAGGCGCCGAACGACGACCTGCGGGTGGTCACCGTCGACTCGGTGTCGCGCACGCTCGACGAACTGAAGGACCGGTGCGCTCGGTGGCCGCAGGCCGCGGCGGTCTGCGACGACGTACTGCGCGCGTTCCACCCCGGCGCGCCCACCCGCGCCGGTGTGGTGACCGAATCCCTGGCGTACTCCACGCTGCAGTCCGGCCCGGAGTTCGCGCGCTGGCTCGCCGAACGCGGGCCCGCGACCGTCCCTGTGCTGCCGGAACCGGTGCGCGCCAGCAGGATCGGCGACATCCTGCACGTCGAGTTCAATCGTCCGCAGCGGCACAACGCATTCTCCACCGACGCCCGCGCGGCCCTGCTCGAGGCCCTCGAGGTCGCCCGGCTCGATCCCTCGATCAACGAGGTCGTGCTGACCGGCGCGGGCCGATCCTTCTGCAGCGGAGGCGATCTCGCCGAATTCGGCAGCTTCGACGACCCCGCCACCGCACACCTCGCGCGCACCCGGCACAGCCCCGCCCTCGCGCTCGACGAACTGACCGCGCGGCTCGGTGCCCGCTGCCGGGCGCGGGTGCACGGTCAGGTGCTGGGCAGCGGGCTCGAGATGGCGGCGTACTGCGGGTGGATCGTCAGCGCACCCGATGCGGTGTTCGGGCTGCCCGAACTGGGTCTCGGGCTCATCCCCGGCGCAGGCGGCACCGTCAGCATCACCCGCCGGATCGGTCGTTGGCGCACCGGGTATCTGGTGCTGTCGGGTCGCACGCTGGACGCGACGACCGCCGTGCGGTGGGGATTGGTCGACGCCGTCGAGTGATTTCGGTGTCTTTGGTTGCGCTGAGCGCAACCAACTGCACCGAAATCGCAGCAGCAGTCAGCGTTGCCGTGCGGGCCGCACGATCACCTCGTTGACGTCCACCTCGGGCGACTCGTCGACCGCGTAGGCCACGGCACGGGCGATCGCCTCGGGTGGGATCGCCGCGGCGCGGTACTCCGTCATGGCGGCGGCCGCGGTCGGATCGGTGATGGTGTCGGCGAGTTCGGATTCGACCACGCCGGGTGACACCGTCGTCACCCGGATCGACGGGTCGGACTCCTGGCGCAGACCTTCTGTGATCGCCCATGCGGCGAACTTGGTGGCGCTGTAGACGGCGGCCGTCGGCACCACCTCGTGCGCCCCGATCGACGCGACGGTGACGAAATGCCCGCCGCCCAGGCGCTGAAAGTGGGGGAGCGCCGCGGCGATGCCGTGCAGCAGGCCGCGGACGTTGACGTCGATCATCGCGTCCCACTGGTCCACCAGCAGGGCGTCCAGCCGGGACAGCGGCATGATGCCGGCATTGTTGACGATGACGTCGACGCGGCCGTGGGCGGCCACCGCGTCGTCGACGAACGCGGTCATGTCGGCGCGGTCGGTGACGTCGAGGCGGCGCACCGACAGGGTGCCCGTGCCGAGGTCGCCCGCGCTGTCGAGGAGTTCGCGCAGCCGGTCCTCGCGGCGGGCACCCGCCACGACGTGGTGGCCGGCACGGGCGAGGTGGACGGCGGCGGCGGCGCCGATACCGCTGCTCGCGCCGGTGACGAGGATGATCTTCGATTCAGTCATGTCCCCAGCCTGGGGCGGACGCGACCGCGCTACCAGGACGCCGGGTTCCTGGGTGCAGCGCACCCAGGCACCCGCGCCGCCGCGCACATATCGTGGGCGTATGTCCGAACTCGGCGACTTCCTGCGCGCCCGGCGGGCCCAGGTACAGCCCGCCGACGCCGGGCTGGTGTCGACCGGGCTCCGCCGGGTGCCCGGTCTGCGCCGCGAGGAGGTCGCCTGGCTGGCCGGGTTGAGCGTCGACTACTACGTGCGTCTCGAACAGGGCCGGGAACGGTCACCGTCGGCCGCGGTGCTCGATGCGCTGGCGGGCGCGTTGCGCCTGGACCACGACGGCCACCGGCACCTGTTCCGGCTCGCCGGGCTGGCGCCACGCCTGCAGGCGTCGGCGGCACCGGATCGCGTCGACCCGGCGCTGCTGCGACTGATGGCGACCTGGCCGGACAACCCCGCCCTCGTCTACAACCGGGCCTACGACGTGCTCGCGGCGAACCCGTTGGCCGAGGCGCTGTTCGGTGACTTCGGTGCGGGTGGGAATCTGATGCTGCTGACGTTCGGTGAACCGCGCGCCCGCGAGTTCTACATCGACTGGGCCGAGATCGCCGCGAACGCCGTCGCGGGCTTTCGGCTCAATCACGCTGCCGCACCGACGGATTCGCGGGTGCAGGCGGTACTCGCCGAACTGCTGAACACCAGCGTCGAGTTCCGTGAACTGTGGGAACGTCACGAGGCGCGCGGGAAATCGTTGGCGAGCAAGATTTTCCGTCATCCGCAGGTCGGTGTGCTCGAACTGACCATGCAGACCTTCGACGTGCGGTCCGCGCCGGGACAGGAACTCGTGGTCTACGACGCCGAGCCGGCCGGCCCGAGTGCCGATGCGCTCAAACTCCTCGGCAGTATCGCCGCCACCGCCGCGGTCGACTGAGTGATTTCGGTGTCGTTGGTTGCGCTCACCGCAACCAGGTACACCGAAATCGCTTCATCTCGCGGCGATCACGTTGCGCTGGATCTCGTTGGTGCCCTCGCCGACGATCATCAGCGGGGCGTCGCGGAAGTACCGCTCGACGTCGAACTCGCATGAGTAGCCGTAACCGCCGTGGATGCGGACCGTGTTGAGCGCGATCTCCATCGCGACCTCGGAGGCGAACAGCTTCGCCATCCCGGCCTCCATGTCGGCGCGCTCACCGCTGTCGTAGCGTTCGGCGGCATAGAGCGTGAGCTGGCGGTCGGCGGTCAGCTTGGTCGCCATGTCGGCTTGACGTCGCGGTCCACGAACGTGCGGACCGTCTCGACGAGCAGGGTCTCTTCTTCACTCATTGACACACTCACCAGTCCGCTGCCAGCATGTGCGGCTGTGACTTTGTACGGCCATATCGCCGGTGGTCCCTATTTCGACGACCTCGCGCACGGGCAGGTGTTCGACTCCGCGCCGACGATGACGCTGACCGCGGGCGCGGCCGCCGTGCATCAGTCGATCCTGGGGGACCGGCTGCGGTTGGCGCTCGACGCGGAACTCGCCGCGGCGGTGACGGGGGCGCCCGGCGCGCTGGCCCATCCGGCGCTCGTCTGCGATGTCGCGATCGGCCAGTCGACGCTGGTGACGCAGCGAGTCAAGGCCAACCTGTTCTACCGCGGCCTGGCGTTCCACCGGTATCCCGTCATCGGCGACAGCCTGTTCACCCGCACCGAGGTGGTCGGGTTGAAGCAGAACTCGGCCAAACCCGGGCGCGCCAGGACCGGGCTGGCGGCGCTGCGGATGACGACCGTCGACCAGCTCGGCCGCCTGGTACTCGACTTCCACCGCTGCGCGATGCTGCCGCTGCGCGACGGCGCCCCCGACACCGGCCACGCCGACGATCTGTCGACCATCGGCGCCGAGACGCCCACACCCGACCCGACCGCCGGTTGGGATGCCGAGGCCTACCGCGGCCGGGTGCCGTCGTCGTCCTTCGACCCCGCAGTGGCAGGTACGGTGCTGCACAGCACCGCCGACGTGGTCAGCAGCGCCCCCGAGCTCGCCCGGCTGACCCTGAACATCGCCGCCACCCACCATGATTTACGTATCGGAGGCGGGCGTCGGCTGGTGTACGGCGGGCACACGATCGGTCTCGCGCTGGCGCAGGTGACCCGGTTGCTGCCGGATCTCGTCACGGTGCTGGCGTGGGAGTCGTGCGACCACACCGGACCGGTGCACGAGGGCGACACCCTCTACAGCGAACTGCACGTCGATGCCGCGACGCCGTTACCCGACGGGCGGGGTGGCGTGCTGCAGCTGCGCTCGCTGGTCTACGCCGCCGGCGCCGACGAGGACCGGCAGGTGCTCGACTGGAGGTTCACCGCCCTGCAGTTCTGACCGCGGGCCACAATGGGGGCGTGTCTGCGTTCGCGATCCCGGCAGCGGTGCTCGACCGCGCCGCGCGCACCGCAGCGGCGCTGCCCGTCGACGTCGACGTCCCCGAGCTGCTGACCGGACGCGCCGCGCTGCTCGATCTGCCGGTACCGGACCAGGTTTCGGCGGGCGGCGCGACCCGGTTACTGAGAGCGCGGGACCGCTGGTGCGCGCTCACGCTCTCCCGCGCCGACGACCTCGCCGCGGTGCCCGCCCTGCTCGAGGTCGACGCCGTCGAGGATCCCTGGCCGGCGATCGCCGCGTGGGCCCGCAGCCAGGAGGCCGCCGCCGCCGTCGCACGCGCCCGCCTGCTCGGCATGCCCGCCGCCGTGCTCGGCGAGACCGCCCCCGCACCGCCCGCCGTCAGCCGGATCGGCGCCGCCGCCCCGCCGCGGCCCTGGCGCGATCTGGTGGTGGTCGAACTGGCGTCGATGTGGGCCGGACCGCTGCTCGGCAGGCTGCTCGCCCGCGCAGGCGCGACCGTGGTCAAGGTGGAGAGCCCGGCCCGGCCGGACGGCACCCGCGGCGGATCGACCGAGTTCTTCGACTGGATGAACGCCGGAAAACTCTGTATGGCAGTAGGTTTGGACAGTGCAGAACTGCGGGCGCTCCTCGCGGTCGCCGACGTCGTCATCGAAGGCTCCCGCCCCGCCGCGCTGGTGCGGCGGGGCCTGGGGCCCGACGCGGCTCCCGCGCGCGACGGCCGGGTCTGGGTGCGGATCACCGGATACGGCACGACGGGGGAGTGCGCCGACTGGGTGGCGTTCGGCGACGACGCCGCCGTGGCGGGCGGTCTGGTCGGTGGCTCCACCGACGAACCGGTGTTCGTCGGCGATGCGATCGCCGATCCGCTCACCGGTCTGGAAGCCGCGCACGCGGTGGTCGCATCCCTGGGGCGCGGGGGCGGCGAACTGGTCGAACTCTCGATGGCCGCCGTCGCGGCCACCAATGCGGCGGTGCCCGCCGGCAGCGTCGACGTGCCGTGCCGGCGGCCGCGGCCCGGCGCTCCCGCATCCGGGCTGGGAGCCGACACCGCCGCGGTGTATCGGCTGATCGAAGAGCGTTCGGCCGCATGCTGATTCAGCGGGGGACGTTGCTTGACGGCCGTCGCGTCGACATCCGGACCGCCGAGCGCATCCGCGAGGTCGCCGACCGTCTCGCGCCGGAACCACACGAGGCGGTGCTCGACGCCGCGGGCGCCACCGTGATCCCCGGCCTGCACGACCACCACGTCCACCTGCACGCCGCCGCGGCCGCGGCCGATTCGGCGCGCGTCGGCCCGAGCGAGGCGGGTGACCGCGACGGTCTGACCCGCGTGCTGCGGAGTGCCGAACCGGACGAGGACGGGTGGGTCCGCGCAGTCGGCTATCACGAGGCGGTCGCCGGCCCGCTGGACCGGACGCTGCTCGACGCGGTGCGCCCCGATGTGCCGGTGCGGGTGCAGCACCGCAGCGGGGTGCTGTGGACGCTCAACTCGGCGGCACTGGCGCGGCTCGGGCTGTCCGGGCATCCCGACGGGCGGGTGCGCAGCGCCGACGCGCAATGGTCGGCCGAGCTCGACCGTCGCCCCGTACCGCTGCACCGGCTCAGCAGCGATCTCGCGAAACTGGGTGTCACCGGATTGACCGATGCCACACCGGATCTCGACGCTCTCGACACGTCGCAGATCGTGCAGCGCGTGCACATCCTCGCGCCGGGGAAGCGCATCCTGCACGACGACACACTGGATCTCGACGAGCTGACGGCCTGGATCGACGACCGGCACCGGCAGGGCGTACCGGTGGCGCTGCACTGTGTGACCGCCGCGCAACTCGTCGTCACCATCGCCGCGCTGCGCTGCGCCGGCGTCCATCCGCGAGACCGGATCGAACACGCCGCAATGGTCCCCGACGACACCGTCGACGATCTGGCCGCCCTGCGCGTGACGGTGGTGACCCAGCCCAACTTCGTCGCCGAACGCGGCGATCAGTACCGGACCGACGTCCCGGCCGGCGAGCATCACGAATTATGGCGCGTCGCAACGCTGCTGGCGGCCGGTGTGCCGCTCGCGTTCTCGACCGACACCCCGTTCGGCGATGGCGATCCGTGGGCGGCGATGCGGGCCGCCGTGCACCGCCGCACCCCCAGCGGCGCCGTCCTGGGCGAACACGAAACCGTCGACGCTGCAACGGCGCTCGGGCTCTTCCTCGGGCGCCCCGACGACCCGTCGTCGCCCAGGAACATCCTGCCCGGCGAGCCCGGCGACCTCTGCGTGCTCGACGGCGCACCCGAGGACGTGCTGGCCGACCTCGACGGCGAGCGGGTGCGGTCGACGGTCATCGCGGGCGAGCTGGTCTGAGAGTCACCCGGTTCCGAACGTTAGCGGTCGGCATGGCGCACTACCGTGTCGGCACGGGGGCGTCGGGAAGCAGGGAAAGATGCACAGCGCGCCATTCTGTGAAGTAGAACTTCACCTTGGGGAGGTTCGCCGTCGCGGTCCTGCGAAATGCTTCGGTACGGCGGTGCAACCTGCCCTCTTCGATCGTCGACGTCAGAGCGGCGTGACCGTGAAATCGGCGAACTCCGTGGCACCTGCCCAGACGCGGGTGAACGGACGGCCGCACCCTCCACCAGTGGCGGTGTGCAGGGTCGGGGTTCCGTCGACGACCAGGGTGTGGGAGCGGCTGTCGATCGTCACGTCGACGTCGTGCCAGCCTTCGTTCAGGACGTCGGGTCCGATGCCGTGGACGGTACCGGCGGGATAGACCGCAGCCTGGAAGCCCCCGGCGCGGAAGTCGTACTGGACGGCCGAACCGGTCAGCGCGGCGTGCGTTAGGGCGTCCGGCGCGAGCTCACCGAGACCGATGGCGAATCCTCCTGCCTGCCCGGCGTCGTGGGTCAGGTCGCGGACCCGACCCACGATGCGGACCGCGCACGCGGTCGTGCGGGTGCTGATGAGGCCCGACCACGTGGTGTGTCCTGTCTCCGTGGTGTCGTGTGTGTCCAGCACGGCTGTGCGCCCGTTGTCATTGAACTCCGCGTTCGCCGCTCCGAAGGCCTGCCAGGCTTCGAAATCCAGGAACGGCTCCGGTGAGTACGGCGGCCACCCGGGTGCGACGCCGGTCGATGAGGAGCCGTGCTCGACGACGGGATTGGAGATCTTCACCTCCGGAGGCTCCGCGCCGGTCGTCCTACTCGTGACGACACCGATCAGCGTCGCGACCAGAAGTCCCGTCATCCCGATCGCCGCCAGCACTGCGGCGACCGATGGGCCGCGCCTGTCGGTGCCGACCCAGAACTGCCACCGGTCCGGCGCAGGCGGCCACGACGGATCTGGCACCCAATCCGGGCCAGGGGTGAAGCCGGGTTCGACCGGCCAACCGGGCGGCGGATGAAACACCCGGGCGGGCGTCACCAGTCGACTTGCGCCATAACCGATCTCATGGAGGCGAACTGTAGCCGGGCGTCGCGGCACGCGGTATCCGCCGATCGGGTGACCCCGGCTCAGTCCTCCTTGCGGATCAGCCGCCCGAGCGCTTCGCGGTCGGAGGCCAGTAGCTCCTGGATCCGCGCCTGGTTGACGTCGGCGACGATGATCTCGCCGACGTCCTTGTGCACATCGCTGAAGATGCCGTGCGACTTCATCTTCTCGGTCTGATAGACGTTGTCCTCGGTCGGCGTCACGTAGTACACCGCGTCGGCCTTGAACCGGTGCACCAGCCACAGATGGATCAACGTCATCAGCCGCTTCTGGCGCAGCTTCTCGGCGTAGGTGTTCTGATCGCGCACCGTCAGGATGCTGCGGCCGTGCCGGTCCTTGATCGGGTCGACGAGCACATCGGCCAGCTTCTCCTCACCGCCGTCGCGTTCGCCGTAGATGCCGAGTTCGAGCACCTCCCCGCCGGCCCGCCGCGGCCGCAGCTGCACCCGCAGTTTCTCCCCGAGCTGATAGTGCTCACTCCACAGCGCGAGCCAGTCCTCGAGCAGCTTCTTCGGCACCTCGGTCTGCACCAGGTGCTGATGCTGGGTCGAGCCCTTGCCCATCGCCTTGGTGGTGGCGGTGCGTCCGGACGAGGCCAGCAGCGCCGCGTCGCTGCGCGGCCCGCCGACGAGCGTCTGCGGTGTCCGGTAGGGCGATTCGACCAGCCGCATCTTGCGCTGCAGCCGGGCCAGCGCGAGCATCCCGTCCTGGCGCAGCGCGGTCGCGAACTCCTCGGAGGCGACCCCGTCGACCTGGTGACCACCGTAGGTGATGAAGTTGAAGACGAACCCCATCTTGCCGAGTTCCTCGGGAAACGCCCGCATCTCGTCGTCACTCATCCCGGTGGTGTCCCAGTTGAACGACGGCGACAGGTTGTAGGCCAGCATCTTGTCGGGGAATTCGGCGTGGATGGCCTCGGCGAACTCGCGGGCGTCGGCGAGGTCGGCGGTCTTGGTCTCCATCCACAGGATGTCGGCGAACGGCGCGGCCGCCAACTGTTTGGCGATCGCGTACGGAATCCCGCCGCGCAGTTGGTAATACCCCTCGGGCGTCTTGGCCAGCTCACAGTCCCAGGCGACGTCGACACCGAGTTCTGAGGCCTTCTTGCCCGCGGTGTAGAGCGAGGCCCGCTTGGCGAACTCCTGCCACTCGTCGACACCCATCGGGTACGCCTCACCGTCGCTCTCGGCGAATTCGAGGCGCGCGGCGACTGCCTCGGCGTAGGTCTTGAGGCCGGCGTCCTCCTCCCACGCGGCCACGAACTGGTTCTCCACGTCGTCGTAGAGGGCGTCGTTGCTGGGGTCCCCGTCGGCCCGCCACTGTTCGGCGGCCTTGGCGATCACCTCGGCGATGCCGTTGCGTTCCAGCCACGCCCGCGCGGTCTCGTACTCGCCGTCGGGCAGCCAATACATGAGGTGGCCGTTGAGTGCGGTCACCCCCGCGTCGTAGAAGCTGCGCATCATCGCCAGGAAGCATGACTTGTACGAGGGGACCGACAGGTTCGTCGCGCCCAGCAGGAACGGCTGGTCGCGCTCGTCGGCGCGGCTGTCGATCAGGTTGGCCGCCTCGGCGTCGGTGCGCGCGACGATGATGCCCGGCACGCCCATGATGTCGAGCTGGAAGCGGGCGGTGTTGAGGCGTTTGATCTGTTCGTCGGACGGCACCAGGACCTTTCCGCCCTGATGGCCGCACTTCTTGGTGCCGGGGCGCTGGTCCTCGATGTGGTACCCGGGCACTCCCGCCTCGACGAAACGACGAATCAGGTTGCGCACGTGTGGATCACCGCCGTGACCGGTGTCGGCGTCGGCGATGATGAACGGCCGGAAGTCGTACACCGGTGTGCTGGCACGTTGGGCCTCGTCCATGCGCAGTCGCAGGTACTGCTGGTTGCGGTCGGCGGTGAGCAGGGCGCGCACCAGGCCCGCCGCCTCGTCGGGCACCTGGCTCAGCGGATAGCTGGCGAGGTCGGGCCCCGGATCCTCGTCCTTGGACCCCTTGGCCGACGTCGCCCAGCCGCCGAGGTAGATGCCCTCGATGCCGACGCGTTTCATCGTGACGGCCTGCCCGGGCGAATACGGTCCGAAGGTGGTGATGCTCTTGCCCTCGGCGAACAGTTCGCGCAGTCGCGGGTAGAACGCGGTCGCCGCCTCACGCGCGACGGTGTAGTCGACCGGGATGGTGCCGCGCTGCTCGACCACCTGCCGCGCCGTGTAGAGCCGGGTGATGTCCTTGAACCGGGGATCGTCGAAATATCGCTGGGTCTCGGCGACCTGCTCGTCGAACGTTGATGTGGCCTGAGTTTCGGCGTTGATGGTCACGGTGACGCTCCTCGTCGAGCACTTCGGCCCCGCAGCGCGGAGCCCTCCATCTGCCCGACGATACGACGGTCGGTGGGGACGCGGTGCGCCAATCGGCGGACCGGTCAGACCGCGAGCTGACTCTGCAGGGTGACCGAGGCGTTCTTGGCGTCGGGGCCCTTGCCGAGCTGCTTGCCGATGCCGCGGCCCTGCGCGGTGACGGCGAGGTAGATGCGGTCGCCGCGGAACAGGTCACGGGAGAACTCGCACGGCACGCCGTCGCGGTCGTAGGTGATGCGGGTGATCAGCAGCAGCGCGGATTTCGGTTTCACCCCGAGCAGCGATGCCTCGGTGCTGGTGGCGCTGACCGCTTCGATGCGCTCGTCGGCGCGGCCCGGCACCAGGCCGTAGCGGTCCTCGAGGACCTCGTAGATCGATCCACCGAGCTGCTGTTCCAGCAGGCCGGGGAACGCCTCGGCGGGGAACTGGGCCAACTCCAGCGAGATCGGGGACCCGTCGGCCAGGCGCAGCCGCTGGATCTCGACGACGAAGTCGCTGGGCTGCAGCCGCAGCGCCGCCTGGGTGGCCTCGTCGACCGGGGCGATCTTGGTCGACAACACCCGGGTGCCCGCGACGTAGCCCTGGTTGGCCAGGAACGCGGGCACCCCGACGACGTCGGCGAGGTTGCGTTCCACCTGCCCGTGGCTGACGAAGATGCCGCCGGCCCGGCCGATCACCCGGTGCACCATGCCGGCCTCCTCGAGCGCGGCGAGGACCTGCCGCAGACTCGACCTGCTGGTGCCGTACCGCTCGGCGAGGTCGCGTTCGCTGCCGAGTTTGGTGCCGGGGGCGCCGGCGTTGATGTCGGCCACCAGCCGGCGCCGCAACTCTTCGCTGTGCGTCGGCACCTGGTGACCTCCCCCGTCGAGGTGTTTTGGTAGAACCAATTCTACCGGCCGACCCTCGGCCGGCGTGCTCACAACTCGGCGAGCGCCTGATGGGATTCGGGCAGAATCTGCCCGCCGTCGACGATCAGGCTCTGACCGGTGATGTAGGCCGCCTCGTCGGTGGCGAAGAACAGCGCCGCGTTGCCGATGTCGGCGACGCTGCCCAGCCGGCCCGCGGGCACCGCCGCGGCCATCTGGTTCATGTAGTCCTCACCCATGTCGATGAGGCCCTCGGTGATGATGTTGCCCGGCAGCACGGCGTTGATGGTGATCCGCTTGGGCGCCAACTCCATTGCCGCCGTGCGGATGAAGCCCAGCTGCGCCGACTTGCTCGCCCCGTAGTGCGACCAGCCCGGGTACCCGGTGACCGGTCCGGTGATCGACGAAGTGACGATGACGCGGCCGTGTCCGCTGGCCGCCAGCGCGGGGAGCGCAGCCTGCACGATGTAGACAGTGCCCTTGAAGTTCACCGACAGCACCTGCTCGATGTCGTCGGGGGTGAGTTCCTCGAGCCGGCCCGACGGGAAGATCCCGGCATTGGCGCAGACGATGTCGAGTCCACCGTGCCGTTCGACGGCGGCGTCGACGACGCGGCGACAGTCGGCCGGGTCGGCGACGGCGGCGGCCAGCCCGCTGACCGTGCCCTCCGCGCCGGCCAGATCACGGACCGTGGTGTCGATGTCGGCCTGGTTGCGCCCGGTGATGAGCACGTCGACGCCGGCGTTCGCGAAGACCTCGGCGATGCCTCGTCCGATGCCCTTGCTGCCGCCGGTGACGATCGCGGAACGGCCCTGCAGTGAGGTGAACATATGTGTCCTTGCTGGTCGAGGGGTGGGTGTCAGGCCAGTCGCTGGCCGTTGGAGCTCAGATAGCGTTCGGCGAGAGCACAACTGCCCGCGGCGTAGCTGATCGCCTTGGTCTGGGATTCCTTGGAGTGGCTGTGGGTGCCCATCCACGCCAGCAGCAGTAGCCGCCGCAGGAACACGAACGATGCGAGCATGTCCTCGTCGGCGGCGGTCATGGTGCCGCGGCTGCGGTAGCCCTCCACCCACGATGCCTGCCATTCGGGCAGCGCCGGATCGTCCTCGATGAACGACACCGCGGTCCCGAAATCGTAGAAGAACCACCCGAATCCGCAGTCGTCGAAGTCGATGACGGTGATGGTGGGCGGGTCCACGAGCAGGTTGGCCAGCCGCAGGTCGGCGTGGATCAGGCCGTAGCGGTCCGGTCCGTCGCCGTACTCGACCAGCCGCCGGTGCAGCAGGTCCTGGGCGCGGCCGAGGAGTTCGGTCTCCTGCGGGCCGACGCCGGAGGCGTCCTGCCAACGGCCCCAACGGGGTTCATCGCCCAGGCAGTGCTTCCAGTTCCAGGAGAACCGGCCGAACCCGGCGGGACGGGTCCACGAGCGCGAATGTTCGTGCAGCGCAGCGGTGATCGCGCCGAGGGTGCGGAAGTCGTCGAGGGTGACCGACCCCTCGTCGGGTTCGGCGCCGCCGACCATGCCGAAGTGCACCACGTGGCGTTCGGTGCCGTTGTGGTCCACGGTGACCACACGGCGGCCGTCGCGGGTGGGCAGCACCACGGGCACCGTGACGTCGCTGTCGCGGCGCAGCGCCTCGAGCCAGTCCAGTTCGGATTCGATCTCGTGGGGCCGGTGGTAGTTCTGCCGGTGCACCCGCAGGATCGAGCAGCTCTTGTCGTCGTCCTCGCACTCGACGAGGTAGGTCGCGTTCTCCGACAGGTTCAGCAGCCGCAGCGACGAATTCGCGGGTAGGTCGTAGTCGGCCAGTGCCCGCTCGGCGACCTCGATGTCGTCGGCGATCACCTCACCCATCAGTGATCGCGTCCTTCGATCGCGGCGAGGACGGAGGTGATGCGGTCGCGTGCGGTCGTCACATCGGCGACCGAGCCACCGATGTAGAGCCGGCCCGCCGCGCCGATCATCTGCACGTCGACCACGGTCAGTCCCGGTGCGGCGCGCTCCGCCTCGTTGGCGGCGACGGCGGCGAACAGCGCCGGGGTCATCTCGTACACCAACAGCGACTGGCCCGGCAGGATCATCGACGCCTGCCGGTTGCGGTTGAGGATGACCGCGTGCTGGTCGGTGATGTCTTCGATGATGTCGTGGTAGAGCACCCGGGGCCGCAACTGGTCACTGGCCTTGTTGCCGGTGCCGGTGAGGATCGCCTCGCCGGCGCGACGCACGTCCGACAGGCTCGCCGAGTGGATCTCGAGAACGCCGAACTGCCGCTCCACGTAGAGGATTCCGGGCTGGATCCCGGGCACCTCGCGCAACGCCAGGTCGATCACCCGCTCGATCGCCAGCGCCGGGGACACCTCGACGATGAGCGCGTGCTCACCTTCGTACGGCGGGTATCCCCTGGCGCGGGTGGGCGTTCCGAGGTAGGCGGCGAACTGCCGTTGCAGATCCTCCACCAGCAGGTAGACGCGGATGTCGGTGCGCGTCTCCGATGCTGTCGCGGGCATGGCCGTCACTTCCTTGCGAGTGCGATTACGACGAGAAGACTATTGTGCGGAGACGGCGAAGTGCGCGCCGAGTTCGCTGTGCGGCCGCGGGATGACGTGCACGCTGACGAGTTCACCGACCTGGGACGCGGCTTCGGCGCCCGCCTCGGTGGCGGCCTTGACCGCACCCACCTCGCCGGTGACGATGACCGCGACGAGGCCGTCGCCGACCTGCTGACGATCGGTGATGGTGACGTTGGCGGCCTTCACCATGGCGTCGGCCGCGGCCAGCGCCGCCACGTAGCCCTTGGTCTCGATGAGACCGATTGCGTTGCTGGGCATTGTTTTCTCCTCTATCTGTTGGCTAACTCGGGTTGCTTGGGGCGTCGATCGATCCGATGATCAGGGCGTCGACGGGCGGTGGGGTGCCGGTGAACCAGTTGGCGGCCACCGAACCCTGGGCGATGAGGACCCGTTCGCCGATGCCGGTGCCGAGCACGTCGAAGGCGATCATCCGACTGCTGGAACCGTCGACCTCGACTTCGAGGAAGGCGCCTGCCGGGATGCCGTCGATGCGGCGGGTCGACCACACGTTTCCGGTCACGGTCGCGGCGATCATCTGCGCTTCTCCTTCTCGATCGACACCCCGAGGGCCCTGGCTTTCTCACGTGCCAACGGGGTGAGCACCGCACGCGGGCCGAGCACCAGCGAGGCGCCCGTGGCCGCGATGTCGGCGATGTGCCGTTCGGTGACCGCCCCGCTGTCGATGCGCTGGGTCTGCCCCTTGCCGCCTGCCGCGGTCCCCGCGAGCCGGAACGTCAGCCGGCCGGCCTTGATGTCGGCTCGGCTCTTCGGGTTCTCGAAGAGCTTGAGCAGACCGCGGACGAACGCGTCGAGTTCACGGTCGTTGGTCAGCCGCACCGATTCCGCGCGGTGTTTGGTGTCGGCGGCCAGCGGACCGCTCGGCGTGACGCCGAACTGGTCGGCCACCGTCTGCACCGGTGCCGGGGGAGGTGGGGCAGCGGGGGCCGGTTTCGGCGCGGGCGCACCGTTTTTCGCTGCGAGGTCCTTGACCGCGTCGCGGACGACCTCGCGGACCATGGCGCGTAATTCGGCGCGGTCGATGCTCACGTGGTGCTCCGGGCGAGGGCGTCCTGCGCCGCCTCGGCGGCCTGGCGGATGTCGGCCTCGGTGCCGGACAGGTAGACCCGCCCCGTCGCGCCGATCATCCGGAAGTCGACGACCTTGATGTCGGCGGCCTTCTCGGCCTCATTGGTCGCCAGGATCGCGTACGACGCGGGTGCGACCTCGAGCACGAACAGCGATTCGCCGGCCAGCACCATGGACCCGATCTTGTTGCGGTTGATCAGGAATGCGTGCTGGTGGTCGATGCTGGAGATGATCCGCGAGGCCAGGATCGTCGGGCGGACCGCCGAACCGGCGTCCTGGTCGAGGGATTCGAGTGCGGCGTCGGCGGCGGCCTTGACGGCGCCGGTCTCGCCGTGGAACTCCAGGTAGCCGAATTGGCGCTCGACGACCAGGATTCCGGCCTTGACCTCGGCATGCTTGAGGGCGACGTCGGTGATGCCCTCGATGTCGAGGCCGGGGGCCACCTCGATGATCTGGGCGGCCATGTCGGCCCGCGGCAGCGCACCCTTGATCCAGGTGCCCAGGTAGGACATCGTCTGCGGCTGGAGCCGGTCGATGAAGATGAAGGAACGCAGTTCAGCCACGACTACCTCTTGATCAGTTGTGCGAGTTCTTCGACGACCAGCGCCCGCAGTTCGGCCCGTAGCGCCTCGATGCTCGGGTCTGCCGGGCGGCGGGCCGGTGCGGCGCCACGAGGCGCCGGGACGGCCGGGGTGTCGCGATCGTTGGAGGCCCGGGGATATTCGGGCACCGGGCCCGCCGGTGAGCGCCACGGGTCGAGGCCCGCGAAGTTCGGCATGGCCACCCCGGGCGCGCTGTTGTAGGCGATGCGAGCCCAGTTCATGAGGTTGTCGGGGCGCAGGTTCTCGCCGATGGAGCTTCGGCCGACGAATCCGGTGCCGATCGTCATCGACGGCGCCAGGTTGGTCTCCAGCCCAGAGCTGCCGGTGCTGTTGCCGACGTTGACCGACACCCGCAGCACCGGGACCTGGGTGGCGAATTCGGTGATGGCGGCCGGGTTTTCGCTGTGGATGGCGGCGGAGTGGCCTGCGCCGCCGATCCGCACCACCGCGCGGGCGGCGCGGACACCGCGCGACGCGTCGGGCACGGTGGTCATACCGATGACGGGGGAGAGCTTCTCGTGAGCGAGCATCTCCTCGCTGATCACCTGGTCGAACGGTGCGACGAGCACGCGGGTCTTCGGTGTCACCCGGATTCCGGCCTGCGCGGCGATCCACGCCGCGTCCCGGCCGACGACGTCGGTGTTGAGGTGGCCGTCGGCGAACATGTACGCACGCAGGCGGTCGGTGGCGTCCGCGTCGAGGATGTGGGCGCCTGCCCGGGTCAGGGCCGAGCGCAGCGAGTCGGCGATCGACTCCTCGGCGATCAGCACCGATTCGTTGGTGCACAGCACCGAGTTGTCGAACGCCTTGCTGTCGACGATGCGTTTGGCGGCCGCGGTGACGTCGGCGCTGGCGTCGACGAGGACGGGCACGTTGCCGGGGCCGACCCCGAGTGCAGGGGTGCCCGAGGAGTAGGCCGCGCGCACCACGCCGGTGCCGCCGGTGGCGACGATGACGTCGGTGCGTTCGTCGGCCATCAACGCCTCGACGAGCGGGATCGACGGTTCCTCGACGACCTGCACGATGCCGTCGGGTGCACCGGCGGCCACGGCGGCCTCGGCGAGCAGCTGCGCGGCCTCGGCCGAGCACCGCTTGGCCCGCGGATGGGGCGCCACCACAACGGCATTGCGCGTCATGAGCGCGAGCAACACCTTGAAGTACACCGTCGAGACGGGGTTGGTGGTCGGGGTCAGGGCGAGGACGACGCCGGCGGGGCGGGGGATCTCGACGATCTTGTTGACCGCGTCGACCCGCGGGGAGACGAAGTCCTGGCCGCGGTAGTAGTCGAGGATGCCGCGCGAGCAGGCCTGGTTCTTGACCACCTTGTCGGCGACCACACCCATCCCGGTCTCGGCGACGGCGTCGGCGGCGAACCGTTCGGCGGCGCCGTAGGCGGCGTCGGCCACCGCGGTCGTGATCGCCTCGACGGCGGCCTGGTCGTAGTCGGCGTAAGCACGGGCCGCCCAGCGGGCGCGTTCGAGCATGTGGCCGGCGGAGGGAAACTCGCTCATGCCCGTCGTCCCTTCCTTGCCGTGGTCATCGCCCGGCCCACCGCGACCTCCAGTCGGTCCAGCACGTCCTCACACAGATCGCGACCGAGCAGCAGACCCGGTTTGAACTGCAGCACACGGGGATCGAGCGTGGAGAAGATCGCCCACACCCCGTTCTCGTAGAGCTCGCGCATCACGAACTTGGCGCCTTCGGGGTGGTCGAACTCCAACCCGATCACCACACCGTTCTGCCGGATGCCGATGAACCAGTCCGGGTAGTCGGCCTGGATGCGGCGCAGTCCGGTGTCGAAGATGTCGGCGATGTAGTGCACCATCGACCGCACCTCGGGCCGGGTGGTGATCTCGAGGGTCTTGATCGCTGCGACACAACCCAATTCGGCGCCGCCGAAGGTGGAGATGTGGGCGAAGCCGTCCTGGTCGAGCCATTGGGCGGCCCGCTCGCCGAGCAGTGCGGCGGTGATCGGGTAGACGCCGCCGGACAGTCCCTTGCCGGTGACCAGGATGTCCGGATCGATGCCGTGTTTGGTGATGGCCCACAGCTCCCCGGTGCGCATCAGCCCGGTCTGCACCTCGTCGGCGATGTAGAGCGACCCGTATTTCTGGGTCAGCGCGTAGACCGCCTCGAGGTAACCCGGTGGGGGAAGCGGGAATCCGTACGTCGCAGGGATCGTCTCCATGATGACCGCGGCGACGTCGTTGCCCGACAGCGCCTGCTCCATCGCCGCGACGTCACCGAACGGCACCTGGATGAACTCGTCGGGCCGGTCGGAGAGGAAGAGTTTGGCGAACCGCTCGTCGCCGGTCGCGACGGCCAAGCCGGTGTGGCCGTGGTAGGCCTTGATGATCGAGACGATCTTGCGGCGGCCGGTGGCGTGGCGGGCGCTCTTGAGCGCGATGTCGATCGCCTCACCGCCGCCGGATCCGAACGCCACCTTGCTGATCGAGTCGGGCGCGGTCTCCACCAGCCGCTGGGCGAGCGCGGTGCGGGCCACCGACGGGAAGTGGTGGTTACCGACGTCGAAGATCTCCATGCCCTGCGAAACCGCTTGCATCACCTCGGGATTGCGGTGGCCGAGGTTGTAGGTGCCGCCGTTGAGGTGCATGTCGATGAGCCGGCGACCGCCCATGTCCCACAGGAAGTAGTCCTCCCTGCGGTCGATGACCAGATCGACGCCGGCGTCGGTCCAGAACTGGGTCTTGTCCGGATTCCAGAACGCCTTCGCCCGGTCCAGCACCTGAGTCTTGGACTCGAACGAGAACGTGCCGTAGTCGTACACGCCGCCAACCGTAAAAGGTCGCAACCATTTATGTCAATGGTTCAAGGTTCCTATTGCGAGGACCTATTGGTAGTGCCAATATACGTAGCGGTCCCGATGTGGTTCAGGCCACACAGGCCTCCCCTTGGCAAGCATGGAAGGCATCCCGTATATGGCGGATCAAGCCGTAACCCCAGAGAAAACCCCAGCTCAAAGCGTCCAGCGCCTCAAGCGCAACGCCGTGGGCACCATCGGCGTGATCTTCATGGCGGTAGCCACCGCCGCGCCGATCACCGCAATGGTAGGCAACGTTCCGATCGCCGTCGGCTTCGGAAACGGTTCCCACGCTCCGGCCGGCTACCTCGTCGCGACCATCGTGCTCGGCCTGTTCGCGATCGGTTACGCGACCATGGCCAAGCACATCACCGCGACCGGTGCCTTCTACGGCTACATCTCGCACGGGCTGGGCCGCGTCGTCGGAATGGCCAGCGGCCTGCTCATCACGATGGCCTACATCGTGTTCGAGGCGTCGCTGATCGGCATCTTCGCGTTCTTCTTCAAGAACTTCATGTCCTCGCAGTTCGGCATCGACATCCACTGGCTGCTCCCGGCCCTGCTGATGTTGGCGCTCAACGCGATCCTGACCTACTTCGACGTCAACCTCACCGCCAAGGTGCTCGGCGTCTTCCTGATCACCGAGATCGTCATGCTCGCCCTCGGGGCGCTGGCCGTCCTGGTCAAGGGCGGCGGCCCCGAAGGCTTCGCCGTCTCCGAGACGCTGAACCCGATCGGCGCGTTCACCCCGGCCGCGATCGCCGGTGCCAGCGCCGGCCTCGGTCTGTTCTTCGCCTTCTGGTCGTGGGTCGGTTTCGAATCGACCGCGATGTACGGCGAGGAGTCCAAGGATCCGAAGCGAATCATCCCGCGTGCCACGATGATCGCGGTGCTGGGTGTGGGTCTGTTCTACGTGTTCGTGTCGTGGATGGCGATCGCGGGCACGGGTCCGCAGAAGTCGCTGGAACTCGCGCAGGATGCGGACACGTCGTCGGAGATCTTCTTCGGCCCTGTTCGTGACACTTACGGCAGCTGGGCGATCACGCTCTTCAACATCCTGCTCGTCACCGGTTCGTTCGCCTGCGGTATGGCCTTCCACAACTGCGCGTCGCGTTACCTCTACGCCCTCGGGCGTGAGGGCCTGTCGACGGGTCTGCAGAAGACCCTGGGCGCCACCCACCACAAGCACGGGTCGCCGTACATCGCGTCGTTCGTGCAGAGCGGTATCGCGCTCGTGCTGGTGCTGGCGTTCTTCGCCGCGGGGATGGACCCCTACGTGCACATGTACACGCTGCTGGCGATCCTGGGCACCATGGCCATCATGATCGTGCAGTCGCTGTGCGCGTTCTCGGTGATCGCCTACTTCCACTTCCACAAGAATCATCCGTCGAGCGCGCACTGGTTCAAGACGTTCCTGGCACCGCTGCTCGGTGGCCTCGGCATGCTCTACGTCGTGTACCTGCTGTGGGAGCACAAGGAGTCGGCGGCCGGAACCGCCTCGGGCACGCTGCTGTTCAAGATGACGCCGTGGATCGTGGTGACCGTGTTCGTTGTCGGCGCGGCGCTCGCTACGTACTTCAAGTTCCGCGACGCCCGGCGCTACGAGATGATCGGCCGAATCGTCTACGAGGACAGCGAAGTCCGCGACTAGCGGTCGGCGACCAACTCGTCGGTGAAGGCCTGCCGGAGGGTGTCGCACTGGCTTCGGAAGAATGCCCGCGACACGTCCGCCTTCGGCAGGACTCCATCGAATCCGTGGAAGGCGCCCTGGACCACCTCGACCCGGCACGGCACGCCGGCGGCCTCGAGTCGCTCGGCGTACGCCAGGTCCTCGTCGTGGAACAGGTCCAGGGTGCCGACCCCGACCCACGCCGGCGGCAGGCCGGCGAGATCCTTTCGGCGGGCAGGCACCGCCTCGTCGGGGTCGGCGTCGCCGAGGTAGGCCGACCAGCCGAAGCGATTGCTGGCCTGATTCCACAGCCGGTGGCCCGGATTGTCCAGATCGCGCCGCTCGACGGTGCGGTCATCGACCATCGGATACACCAAAAGCTGTGCCACCGGGTCGATTTCAGCGCGGTCGCGGGTGAGCAGCGCCAGCGACGCCGCCAGCCCGCCGCCGGCACTCGCACCGCCGATCGCCACCCGGTCGGCATCCACCGACGGCAGCGCGGCCAACCACGTCAGCGCGGCGTAGCAGTCCTCCACCGGCGTGGGGTAGGGATGTTCGGGTGCGAGCCGGTAATCCACTGAGGCGACGGTGATCCCGAGTTCCCGGCTGAACCGCCGGCACAGCTCGTCGTCCTGGGCCGCGGTGCCGATGACGTAGCCGCCGCCGTGGATCCACAGCAGCGCGGGCGCGGGCACCGGCACCCCCGCCGGGCGGAACAGCCGCACCCGCACCCCGGAGTTGAGCGTGAGCTCCTCGACGTCGCGTGGCTTCTGCTTACCCGCCAGCCGGGTGACCATCCGGATGATCGGCAGCGTCACCGGCGTGACGACCTGACGCGGCATGTAGCGGGCGGCCTTGCGCAGGTCCGGGTGGAATTCGGCGGTGCTCGTGTTCGGCATCTGATCAGTAATACCCGACGCAAGCATCCCCCAACGTTGACTTTGCGTCCACGGCGTTGCCCACTCGCACTTTCACGCCCTGTACGCAGAGTCAACGAAGAGGGGGGTCACTTCAGCAGCGGGTCGCGCGGCAGTCCCAGGATCCGCTCGGCGATCGTGTTGCGCGTGATCTCCGAGGTGCCGCCCGCGATCGTCATTGCCCGGTTGCCGAGATACGCCCGGGTCAGCGTCGGCATGCCCCCGGTCACGGCGGCGGCCCCGGCCAGGTCCATGCCCAGTTCGGTCTGCCGCTGACACTGTTCGGCGACCAGCAGCTTGGTGACGTTGCCCTCGGGGCCCGGCTCCGCCCCGGCGATGGCCCGGCTGGCGCGACGCAGGTTGAGCAGCCGCAGCGTATGCGCCTCGGCGAGGACCGCCCCGGCCCGTCGCACGTGGGCCGCGGCCACGTCCGGCGGGGCGCTGTCGAGCAGGGCGATCATCTCGTCGGCCGAGAACCCCGTCGGCGCACCCGAGCCCCCGCCGATCGAGATCCGCTCGTTGCCCAGGGTGGCGCGCGCGACCAGCCAGCCGCGGTTGACGTCGCCCACCACATCGGCGTCCGGGACGAAGACGTCATCGAAGAACACCTCGTTGAAATGCGAGTCACCGGTGAGCCCGCGCAACGGGTTCACCGTCACCCCTTCGGCCGACATGTCGATCGCCATCATCGTCACGCCGGCGTGCTTGGGTGCGTCGGGATCGGTGCGCACCGTCGCCAGCCCCCACTGGCACGTGTGCGCCAGGCTCGTCCACACCTTCTGACCGGTTATCCGCCAGCCGCCCTCGACCCGTTTGGCCGCGGTGCGCACGGCGGCCGCATCGGATCCCGCGCCGGGTTCGGAGAACAGCTGGCACCACATCACCTCCCCGCGCAGCACCGGCTCCACCCACCGTTCGCGCTGTTCATCGGTGCCGGCCTGGGCGATCGTCAGTGTCACCCAGCCGGTGATCCCCATGTCGGGGATGTCGACGTCGCGGAACTCCTCCTCGATCACGAGTTGCTCCAGCGGTCCGGCCGCCCGACCCCAGGGCTTCGGCCAGTGCGGGACGAGATACCCCGAGTCGACGAGGAAGTCGCGGCGTCGCTCGGCGGGCAACTCCTGCCACCGGGCGGCGGCCTCCCGCGCCGCGGTGCGGTACACGTCGGCCTCGTCGGGGAGCGCGAACGTCGCACCGCGGGCCCGGCCTGTGCGCTGGGCGTCGACGATGTCGACCAGCGGATCGGTGCGGCCACCGAGCATTGCTGCCAGTGACCGTGCCCGCCGCAGATACAGATGCGCGTCGTGCTCCCACGTGAACGCGATGCCGCCGTGTAGCTGAATGTTGTTCTGCGCCAGGAAAACCGCGGAACGGATGGCGTGCGAGGCCGCGACCGCGGCGGGGAACCACGCGCTGTCGAGGTCGTCGGCGCGGGCGGCGTCCCACACCGCCGCGGTGGTCTGCTCGGCGTCGACGAGCATGTTGGCCGCGTGGTGTTTGACCGCCTGGAACGTGCCGATGGTGCGGCCGAACTGCTCGCGCACCTTCGCGTACTCGACCGCCATGTCCAGACACGCCCAGCCGACGCCTGCCGCCTCGGCCGCCCCGAGGATGCGCCACACCGTCTCGGCCTGCCGCGCCGCACCCGGCAACACCCGGTCCTCGGGCACCCGCACACCCCGCACGGTGACCGCCCCGACGCTGCGGGTCGTGTCGACGCCCTCGAGCTGGGTCACCGTCACCCCGGGGTCGGCCGCGTCGAACACCACGACGTCGTCGCCCGCGACGAGCAGCAGCAGCGCCGCGTCCGGTGCGCCGAGCACCGCGGGAGATTCCCCGCTCACCACACCGCCGTCGAACGTCAGGGTGCCGGCGACCCCCAGTGCGGCGACGGTGTCACCGCAGGCCAACCCTGGTAGCGCCCGGACACGGACGTCGTCCCCACCACACCGGTCGAGGACGGCGGCGGCGGCCACCGACGGCAGGAACGGCCCCGGCGTGAGGTCACGGCCCAGCGCCTCCAGCACGACCGTCAACTCCGACAGCCCGAAACCGGCCCCACCGAACCGTTCGGACACCGCCAGGCCATGCCACCCCAGGTCGGCGGCGGCCCGCCACAGGTCCGACGGGTGCGTCGGCGCGCCGTCGAGCGTGGCGCGGGCGGCCGCCCGCGATCCCGACCGGTCCAGCTGTCCGAAAGCGGACTCGGCGAGCGCCGTGTGGTCTTCGGTGATGGCCAAAGCGGATTTGCGCACAAGCAATTTCCTTTGATTTGTCGACGGACGTTCCGGAGGAGCGACATGAAAAGAGCCGGTCAGCATGGGTGTGAGCGATGTTACAAAAATGCGCCCGAATCGAAGGGTAGACAAGTTCGCGATCTTGTCGTTTGGGAATTCGCCCCGGGGGTACAGTCGCGCCATGACGGTACGACCGGACACCCGGTACCCCGGTCCGACAATGTGGTCTCGCGCAAGGTGGTTGCTCAACGCCAAGCCCGCTGACCACATGCTCGCGATGAGTGTGGCGTCGGCTTCGCTACCGGTCGTCGGCAAGCACCTCGAACCCCTCGGCGCGCTGGCGGCGATGGGCGTGTGGGGCTATCGGCAGATTCCCGAACTGCTCTCGGCATCGGCGAAATCCTGGTTCGACCCGGGTAACGCCGAAGTTCGCCAGAAGGAGCGCGATCTGACCCACGAGGTCTCCGACCGCGCGCTGCGGGGGGTGGTTCCCCCGGCCGACCTGGCGATCGAGTGGCCGGCACCGGAGAAGGCGCCCCCGCTGTGGAAGGCGTTCGAACACCGTCGCAACGTCCACAAGTCCTCGGTCCGCTACGGTCCGCTGCCCTCGCAGCTGCTCGACGTGTGGCGGCCGAAGCGGCTGCCGACCGAACCCGCCCCGGTGCTGCTGTTCGTGCCCGGCGGTGCCTGGGTGCACGGCAGCCGGATGCTGCAGGGCTACGCGCTGATGTCGCACCTGGCCGAGATGGGCTGGGTCTGCCTGTCCATCGACTACCGGGTCGCGCCGCATCATCCGTGGCCCGCCCACATCGAGGACGTCAAGACCGCCATCGCGTGGGCCCGTGCCAACGTCGACAAATTCGGCGGGGACCGCAACTTCGTGGCCATCGCCGGCGCGTCGGCCGGCGGGCACCTCGCCGCGCTGGCCGGCTTGACCATCAACGATCCGGAGATGCAGTGCGGCCTGCCCGAGGGGTCGGACACCTCGGTCGACGCCGTGGTCGGCATCTACGGCCGGTACGACTGGGAGGACCGCTCGACCGCCGAGCGGGCCCGGTTCGTCGACTTCCTCGAACGCGTCGTGGTCAAGCGCAAGATCTCCCGGCATCCCGAACTGTTCCGGAAGGCCTCGCCGATGGCGCAGGTGCACTCCGAGGCGCCGCCCTTCCTGGTCATCCACGGCAGCGGGGACAGTGTGATCCCGGTCTGGCAGGCCCGCAGCTTCGTCGAGAAGCTCCGCGAGCGGTCCCGGTCGGTGGTCAGCTACATGGAACTGCCCGGCGCCGGACACGGATTCGACATGATCGACGGCGCCCGCACCGGGTCGATGGCCACCGCGATAGGGCTGTTCCTCAAGCAGATTCACAAGAACCGTAGCCTGGTCGGCGCGCGAGAGGTTATATAGACGCCTCCGGAACCGAGGGAGGCCAGAGGTGAAACGGCTCAGCGGCTGGGATGCGTTTCTGCTGTACAGCGAAACGCCCACCGTGCACATGCACACGCTCAAGCTGGCGGTGATCCAGCTCGACGATCTGGGTGGCCGCACGTTCGGTGTCGAGGAGTTCCGGCAGGTCATCCACGGCAGGCTCTACAAACTCGACCCGTTCCGCTACGAGCTGGTCGACATCCCGTTCAAGTTCCACCACCCCATGTGGCGGGAGAACTGCGAGGTCGACCTCGAGTACCACATCCGGCCCTACCGGGTCGAAAGTCCCGGCGGCCGTAGGGAACTCGACGAGGCGGTCGGCCGTATCGCCAGCACCCCGCTGGACCGCAGCAGGCCGCTGTGGGAGATGTACTTCATCGAAGGCCTGGCCGACGGCAAGATCGCCGTCCTCGGCAAGATCCACCACGCGCTGGCCGACGGTATCGCCTCGGCGAACCTCATGGCCCGCGGCATGGATCTGCAACCGGGCCCCCAGCACGACCGGGACTCGTACGCCACCGACCCTGCGCCCAGCCGCGGTGAGTTGGTCCGCACCGCCTTCCGCGACCACCTGCGCCAGATCGGCAAACTGCCCGCCAACTGGCGCTACACCGCCCAAGGGCTGCAACGGGTTCGGCGCAGCAACCGCAAACTCTCCCCGGAGCTGACCCGGCCGTTCACCCCGCCGCCGTCGTTCATGAACCACCGGGTCGACGGGGTGCGCAAGTTCGCGACGGCCACCCTGGCGCTCGCCGACATCAAGCAGACCGCCAAGCATCTGGGCGTGACGCTCAACGATCTGGTGCTGGCGATCTCGGCCGGCGCGCTGCGAAAGTTGGCGCTGCACTACGACGGTCACGCCGAGCACCCCCTCCTGGCATCGGTGCCGGTCAGCTTCGACTTCAACCCCGAGCGCATCTCCGGCAACTACTTCACCGGTGTGCTGGTGTGCATCCCGGTCCACATCGCCGATCCGCTCGAGCGGGTGCAGGAATGCCACAAGGCCGCCGCATCGGCGAAGGAGAGCCACCACCTGATGGGGCCGGAACTGGTCAGCCGGTGGTCGTCGTACTTCCCGCCCGCACCGGCCGAGGCGCTGTTCCGCTGGCTGGCCAACAAGGACGGTCAGAACAAGGTGCTCAACCTGCCGATCTCCAATGTGCCGGGGCCGCGGGAACGGGGCCGGGTGGGCGGCGCGCTGGTCACCGAGATCTACTCCGTCGGACCGCTCACCACGGGCAGCGGCCTGAACATCACCGTCTGGAGTTACGTCGACCAGCTCAACATCTCGGTGCTCTCCGACGGCGCCACGCTCGAGGACCCCCACGAGCTGACCGACGCGATGGTCGAGGCGTTCGTCGAGATCCGTTCGGCCGCTGGGCTTTCCGAAGGCTTGACGGTGGTCGAGACCGCGATGGCGCCCTAGCCGGCGGGACCCTTGTCCTTGGCGTGCACCCAGGACAGGAACCGTTCGATCGCCTCGGCGGTGTAATGCCCGCGCGGTGAACCGAAGAAGTCGAACGCGTGCTGGGCGTGCGGGATCTCCGAATACGCCACCGGAGACGTGGACACCTTGCGGAGCTCCTCGACGAAGTCGCGGCCCTCCTGCACGGGGATGATCGAATCGTCAGCGCCGTGCAGGACGAAGAACGGTGGCGCGTCGGACCGGACCTTGGTGATGGGGGAGGCGTCGAGGTAATCGCGGCGGTTGCCGCGGAACGGCTTCTTGACCACGAACTTCTGCAGGAACGCGAGGAACTCCGGTCGGCCGTCGCCGTCGCCGGAGAACCAGTCGTAGCGCCCGTACACCGGGACCGCGGCCTTGACGGAGGTGTCGGCGTCGGCGAAACCGGGCTGCCACTGCGGTTCTTTCGGGGTGAGCGCGGCCAGCGCGGTCAGGTGACCACCGGCCGAACCGCCGGTGATCGCGACGAAATCGGGGTCGCCGCCGTAGTCGGCGATGTTCTCGCGGATCCATGCCAGCGCTCGTTTGACGTCGACGATGTGCGCGGGCCAGGTGTGGCGCGGGCTGATCCGGTAGCCGATCGACACGCAGATCCACCCGCGTTCGGCCATGTGGCTGAGCAGCGGATACGCCTGCGGGCGTCGCATCCCGATCGCCCACGCCCCGCCGGGCACCTGCAGCAGCACGGGAGCGCGACCGTCGCGGGGCAGGTCGCTGCGGCGCCAGATGTCGGCGGTGTTGGCCCGGTGCGGGCCGTACCGCACGGTGCTCTCCACGTACCGCCTGCGCGACCAACCGGTCCGGAACACCCCGCCGTGGCGGCGCGCCGGTTGGGACTGCGCGGCCACCGCCTTGTAGTCGTCTCCGAGCGCCTCGCGCAGCCCGGCCTGGAAGTACGGTTCGGCCTTGACGTTTCGGCGTTGGATGACCACCAGCAGCGCCCAGGTGAGCACCTTGAGCACCAGCGCGGCGCGGCCCGTGCGCGTCGTGAAATGCCCCAGCAGGGCACGACGGACGGTGTCGAGGACGGACCCGACGAGGTACAGCGGCGCCAGCTCGCTGGTGGGCCAGCCGAACGCGAACGTCGGGAGCGTCGGGTACCCCTTGCGCCCCAGCGGTGCAACGCCGTTGGCGGCGTTGACCAGTTCGGCGCTCGTCGCGAGCAGCGGTCTGGGTTTGAACTTTACCGGCACTTTGTGAATCGCCAACTTCCTTCGGGGTCCAGTCGCTCGGGAGTAGCCGCCGTGACCACGGTCGAAACGCTCAGCCCAGTACCGGGAAGCGGCGTTCGGCGGCGAGTTCGTCGAGCGCACGCTGCATGACGTGACGCACGTGGGCGTCCACCTCGTCGACGTCGGGGTCCTCGCCGAACTCGGCGACGATGTCGATGGGCTCGAGCACCCGGGTGACGATCTTGGTGGGCAGCGGCAAGTTGACCGGCAACACCGCCGACAGGCCGAACGGGAACCCGAACGAGATCGGCAGGATCTTGGCCCGCAGCAGCTTGTCCAGGCGGATGGTCTTGGCCAGCCATTCCCCGCGGCTGAGATAGAGCTGGCTCTCCTGGCCGCCGATCGAGACCGTCGGGACCAGCGGCACCCCGGCGTTGATGGCCGCGCGCACGTAGCCGGTGCGGCCGCCGAAATCGATCTTGCTCTCGGCCAGCGTCGGCCGGTACACGTCGTAGTCGCCGCCCGGGAACACGATCACCACACCGCCGGAGCGCAGCGCCTCGTCGGCGTTGTCGTGGTTGGCGCGGATGAACCCGGTCTTGGTGAAGAACTCCGCGGTCGGACCGGTCATCAGCAGGTCGTGCGACAGCGTGAAGACCGGCCGGTCGTAGCCGAACTCTTCATAGAACCCCGACGCGAAGACGGGGACGTCCATCGCGAACAGCCCACCGGAGTGGTTGGACACCACCAGCGCGCCGCCCGCGGCCGGGAAGTGTTCGAGGCCGCGCATCTCGGCGCGGTGGTAGGCCTTGAGGAGGGGCCGCAACACGCCCATGACACGTTCGGTGAAGGCGGGGTCCCACTTCGCGATGTCCGACGACGGCACGGCTCCCCCTCGGGGTGTCAAAATGTAACGTGTTCTAGTTTCGATGGTACCCAGCGTGCCGGCGCTTTCCCAACCGCGTGCGGTTACCGCACCCCCGCGGCGGGCACCCGTCTCGTATGGCTCAACACGACGATCTCCCGCTGCCCGACTACGACCAGACCCCGCTGTCGGATCTCCGGCACCGGATCCGGTCCCTCGACGAGACCCAGCTGCGGGTGCTGTTCGACCACGAAGAGGCCCACGGCAACCGCATCCCGGTGCTCGAGATCCTGCACGCGCGACTGAAGGAACTCCACGGCGGGGCCGAGCCGTCCGGTGGCGATCCGTCGAACGCCCCGGGCGTCACGCCCACTCCCCGTGGTTCGACCGTGCAGGAATCCACTGCGGCCGAGGCGAATACGCCGCTGCGCCACGGTGTCGCCAACCAGACGCCCTCGCGCGGCCGACCCTGATGAACACGTAAGAGACCCGTAAGCACTCCTTGCGTTTGCGCAGATTCCGCCGGGGAACCAACCGGGCACCAATCCCGTGCTCTGCACATTCCTCCAGGAGTGACAATGAAAGTCTCCGCCCGTTCCTACCTCATCGCCGGTGTGTCCCTCGCGAGTGCGGGCCTGATCGTCGGCGGGTCCAACACCCCGCTGCCCGAGACGTCCCGCGACGTGGCCGTCGCGCCGACGGCTGCGGTCGCCGGCATCGTGCCGCGGGTCGAGGCGCAGCCGGTACAGGCCCGCCCGGCGGGCGCCCCGGTCGAGGTGGCGGCCGTGCTCGCGCCGGCGCCCGAACCCGAGGTCTCCGCGCAGATCGCGCTCCCGGAGGTCGACGGACTCGATCCCGAGCCCGGCCGTCCGGGCGTCCAGCTCAGCCTGCTCACCGGCACCCCCAACTTCGGATACGGCAACGAGGGCCTGTTCAACGCGGGTGTGAACAACGACGGTGACTTCAACATCGGCGGCGACAACGACGGCACCGCGAACATCGGCACCGGCAACGTCGGCGATTTCAACATCGGCTACGACAACCGCGGCGACTTCAACATCGGCGGCGACAACGAGGGCGACTTCAACGTCGGCTTCGACAACCGCGGCGGGCAGCGGAACTTCGGCGCGGGCAACACCGGCTCCTACAACGTCGGGTTCTTCAACACCGGGGAGTTCAACTTCGGCGTCGGCAACACCGGGGTCGGCAACGTCGGGTTCTTCAACACCGGCGACTACACCGTCGGCGCGTTCAACGTGGGCATCCGCTACGCAGGCAGTCGGCCCGGCATCAGCACCGGGCGCACCGCCGAGGCCACCGTCGACGTCACCGCCGACACCGACAGCGACGACACCGCGACGCTGAGCCGGACCACGAAGAAGGCCGTCGACGACACGGACACGAAGGCCGACAAGAAGGACGACGAGAAAGTCGACAGCGGCGCAGACGGTAACGACAACAGTGCCGACAACGGTAACGCTGCCGACAAGAAGAAGTCCGAGGCAGGCAGCGACGACTGATCCGCGTTCGCGTGGGTTAGCATCACCCGCGTGAGCAACGAAGCCAGCACCGAAGACGTCGTCCTCGTCGAGCAGCGGGACCGTATCCTGGTCGTCACCATCAACCGGCCCAAGGCCAAGAACGCGGTCGACGCCGCGGTCAGCCGCGGACTCGCCGATGCGATGGACCGCCTCGACGGGGACGCCGGACTGTCGGTCGGCATCATCACCGGTGCCGGCGGCAGCTTCTGCGCCGGAATGGATCTCAAGGCGTTCGCCCGCGGCGAGCGCGTGGACATCGAAGGCCGCGGCCTCGGCTTCACCGAGCGCCCGCCGGCAAAACCGCTGATCGCCGCGGTCGAGGGCTACGCGCTCGCCGGGGGCACCGAACTGGCGCTGGCCACCGACCTGATCGTCGCCTCCCGCGAGTCGGCGTTCGGGATCCCTGAGGTCAAACGCGGTCTGGTCGCCGGTGGCGGCGGTCTGCTGCGGCTGCCGCAGCGCATCCCGTATGCGATCGCGATGGAACTGGCCCTGACCGGGGACAACCTGACCGCCGAACGCGCCCACGAACTCGGCCTGGTCAACGTGCTGGCCGAACCGGGCGGCGCGCTGGATGCGGCGCTCGAACTCGCAGGCCGGATCACCGCCAACGGCCCGCTCGCGGTGGCCGCGACGAAACGCATCATCGTCGAATCTCGCGGGTGGAGCCCCGAAGAACAGTTCGCCGAGCAGATGAAGATCCTGATGCCGGTCTTCGCCAGCAAGGACGCCAGGGAGGGGGCGGTCGCATTCGCCGAGAAACGCCCCCCACAGTGGACCGGCAGCTGAGACACGTCTTCACCGGCCACATCGCCGGTGTGGGGACCGCCGCCCGGGTACGCCTGGTCGTGGGCCACTGGCAGGACTCACCGTTCGGGTCCTTCACCGACGTGATGGTGCAGCAACCCGACGGCCGGCGTGTGCTGTTGGCGCCCGACGACGCGGTCGCCGACTTCGTCGCATCCACCTACCACTTCGACCGCGTCGAAACCGGCCCCGTCACAGCGACTCTCGACCCGGACAGGCTGACCGTGCGTACCGCGGTGCTGGACCTCGACGTCGGGCTCGGCGGCCCCGCACCGCTGGACCGGGTGCTGCGGCTGGTCCCCGCCCGGCTGGCCACCGCACCCCGGTGGCTGCGAGCGATCGATCCGGTGGCGTCGCGGCTCGTGCGGGGTGTGCACACCGCGGGCACCGCAGGCAACGGCCGCCGCGAGTACTACGGGGTGCGCCGCAGCAGGCTGATCGTCTCGGCAGCGGGTCGGTACCGCGGCACCGACCTGGGTGCGCTGCGTCCGCTGTCGCCCCCGGTGGCGTTCGGTTTCGCCTCGGCCCCGGCCCGACCACAGCTCGTCGCGGTCACCACCACCATCGACGACGCAGGCTGACGGGGTTTTCCACACGCCGGACGCGGGCACAGTGACGGCATGGAAACGGTGACTCGAGTGCGGCACGCCCAGCAGCGACTCCTCAAGGTGCAGCGACGGCTCTGGCTGGCGCAACTTGCGATGTGGCCGACGCTGATCGTCACCGGCGTCGCGGTGGTCGCGGGTGTGGTGCTGGTACTGCGGCGTCGCTCGGCGGGCGGCCGGCACGAAATGCCGGAGTCGCCCGGAGCGCACCGTGCCGAGACCGACGGGCAGGCCCCCGAAAGCGTTCCCCCGCAGTGAGTCACATACGCGCGTACCGGGTCAGCGCGAAGCTGTACAACCCGTAGGCAGCGAAACCCGCTGCTGCGAGTGCGATCAGCACCGACCCGAACGGCATCTGCCCCAGCGTCTTGACCGCCCCGTCGAGCCCGGTCGCCTTCGACGGGTCGGCCCGTACCGACGCGACGACCACCAGCAGACCGGCAACCGCGAGCACCAGACCCTCGGCGACGTGTCCGCACGCGCCGAGCACGGTGAGCAGGCGGCCCCCGGAAATCGTCAGATCGTCGCGGAACCGCCGCGAGGCGCCCTTGAACGCGAAATAGCCGCCGATGGCCACGATGCCCAACCCGGCCACCGCCAGCACCGCCTTACCCTCCGGGGTGCGCATCAGCCAGGTGCTCAGGCCCACGCTACGTTCGGCGCTCGAATTGCGGCTGCCGAGCGCGAACTGCACCGCCATCGACGCCACCGCGGCGTAGACGATCGCCAACCCGAGCGCCTTGAGCCGGTTGACCAGTAGAAAGTCGTCGGGATCGGGGTTCGGGTCGTGATGCTCGGTGGGGTGCAGACCCAGCACCGTCTCCGCCAGCCGCCACAGCGTCAGCGGGACCAGCGCGATCGCGACACCCCACAGCGCGATGAATCCGCCCCTCGTCTCGGCGAGGGTCGCCAGCGCACCGGACTGATCGGCGTCGCCGTGTCCCGATCCGATCGCGATGCGAAAGATGATGTAGGCGATCAGCAGGTGCAGCACACCGTTGATCAGGTACCCGACCCGCGCCGCGAGCCGGGCACCCTGGCTGTTGGTGGCGGTGCGAACCGCACCGGCGGCGCCGGTCTCGTCCGTCACCTACGGGCTCAGTATCCGCGCGGCCTGCGCCGCGAGCGGAAGGCGTCCTTGACCTTCTCGCCGGCATCCTTGAGATGCGCGATCCGCTCATCACCGCGGCCGCGGGCCCGCATGTTCGGATCCCCCATGGCCTCGCCCGTTGCCGCGCGCATCCTGCCCTGCAGCTGTTGCAGCTTGTTTCTCGCCTTGTCGCCGACGCTCATGATGTACCCCTGGTGGTGCTCGGTGTCCCGGTCGTCGAGACGCGTGCGATGGGGTTACCCGCTCGGGTATCGACCTCAACCGTGCTCGAGGGCACGGGATCGCGGCCCGGCGACCACCACGTCCCAGGGATCGGCTGCCGCCAGCGTGCGGCGGCCCAGGATCCGGGCGTGGTGTGCGGTGGTGCCGAACTCGTCGACCCAGCCGCGGGCCCGCATCGTCGACAACCACAGCGGATGCTCGGCCGTCACTCCGATGGCGCCGTGCAGCTGGTGGGCGATCGTGGTCACCGGTTCGACCGTCCGCCCGACCGTCACCTTCGCCACCGTCACCGCATGATCGGTTGTCGGAGAATCGAATCCGAACTGGGCCGCCGCGGCGATCGCCAGGTCGGTGGTCGCCCGGGCGCGTTCGATCTCCCCGGCCATCGCGGCCAGCGCGTGCTGGACGGCCTGGAACTTGCTCAGCGCCCGCCCGAATTGCACCCGGTCGGTGGTGTGGGCGACGGTCAGCTCGGCAGCGGCGTCGAACGCGCCGATCGTCTGCACGCACCGCGCCCACGCGCCCCGGCGAACCAGCTCGTCACCCAGTGCCGGATCGACTGCCACGCAGGCGCTTTCGGCCACGTCGATCGCGACGTCACCGCGGGGTTCGCCCGCCAGATCCATGCCGTCGGTGATCACCGGATCGTCGAGGACCGTGACGAACAGGTCCGCCCCGGTTCGTGCCGCGACGATGATCGTCGCCTCGCGCGGCCACGGCACCCGCCGTGCCAGGCCGACGATCCGGCCGTCGCGGCGTTCGGCGGTGCAGGTGGCCACGGTCAGCGGCCCCTCGGCGGGCACCGTCAGTCCCGCCGCACCGGCCAGCCACGCGCCCAGCAGATCTGTCTCCGCCACGGGCACCGCCGCGCTGCGGCGCGCGAGCCCGGCCAGCACGATCGCCGACACCGCGGGTCCGGCGTCCTCGGCGGCAGTGAGCCGGCTCAGCCCCGTCTCCTCGAGGTGGCGCCACAGTTCGGCGTCGAACGTCTCGGGCCGGGTGCGCCGCCCCATCAGGGCGTCGTAGGACCGTTGCGCCAGATCGTCGACCAGTTGGCGTAATTCGTCGCTCACCGCACCCCCAGCCCGCGCGCCACCACGCCTCGCAACACCTCATTCGTCCCGCCGCGCAACGTGAACAACGGCGAATGCATCCGGCCCGTGGCCAGCAGAGCCCGCAGTCGGTCGGCCTCGGGCGCGTCGTCATCGAGATAGGCCAGCAGATCGGCGACGATCTCGACGGACTCCTGCTCGAAGCGGGTTCCCAGATCCTTCACCAACGCCGCCCGGGTGTTTGCGTCGCGGCCCGCGGTCAGTTCGCGTGCCACCGAGATCGACAGCTGGCGCAGTGACACCATGCGGGCCATCAGGTCACCGACCTCGGCTGCGGTGCGGTCGTCGACCTCGCCGCGGCCCAGCGCCGCCACGGCCTCGAAGACCAGCGTCGCCGTCGACAGGATCCGCTCCGGGCCGCTGCGCTCGAAACCCAGTTCCGCCGTCACCTGATGCCAGCCGTTCCCGATCTCGCCCAGCACGTCGGCGTCGTCGACAAACACCCCGTCGAACAGCACCTCGTTGAAATGGTGCTCGCCGTTGAGCAGGACGATCGGGTCGATCGTCACCCCCGGCGCATCGGTGCGAACGATGAACTGGCTGAACCCGGCGTGCCTGCGGTCCGGATCGGGCGGCGCTGTGCGGGCCAGCACCACTACCTGATCGGCGACGTGCGCACCGCTGGTCCACACCTTCGTCCCGTCGATGCGCCAGCCGCCGTCGACCCGGGTCGCCCGCGTGGTCACCGCCGCGAGATCCGAACCCGCCCCGTGCTCGCTCATCCCGATCGCCGAGTACAGCCGGCCCTCGGCGATCCGCGGCAGCAGCCGTCGCCGCTGCTCCTCGGTGCCGTAGCTCAGCAGCGCGGGCGCCACCTGACGGTCCGCGATCCAGTGCGCCGCGACCGGGGCGCCCTGGGCCAGCAGCTCCTCGGTCACCACATACCGGTGCAGGTGGCCGCGGCCGTGTCCGCCGTACTCGACCGGGATGGTCAACCCCACGAAGCCCGCCGCCGCCAACCGCACGCTGAACTCGGGATCCCACGCCGCCAGCCAGCAGTCCACCGCAGGCCGCCACCCGAACTCCGCGCGATCGGCGGCCAGGAACCCGCGGATGGATGCGCGCAGCGCCGCCAGATCATCGTCGTTGGCGCACAGCGCCTCGAAATCGCTCACTGTCGGTGGAGTGTAGTGAGACGGGCACGCAGCAGGAATTGTCATGTCCCTGTGGGTGGGTCACCGCCATACTCGATTCCGTGAGTGAGCCCGCCCCGCCGCCCGCGCACCGAGATCGGTTGCGGGAGCTTCTCGACGCCGTCGTCGACGACGCGAACGTCGAAGTGGGCGACATGGCGCGCAGCAGCTTCGCCTCGGAGTTCCACTTCTCCCGCGAGGTGCGCCGGTTGACCGGCGAGCCACCCGCCGCGCTGCGCCGCCGCATCATGCTCGAACGGGCCGCCTGGCGACTGCGCCGCGGCGAGGCCGTCTCGGCCGTCGCCGCCGACGAGGGCTGGTCGTCGCCCGAGGTGTTCTCCCGCGCCTTCCGCCGCACCTTCGGGGTCCCGCCGTCGCGTGCCGCGGACGTCGGGTTCCGCGTGCCCGCCCCCAACGGTCTGCACTTCCATCCGCCGCAATCGCTGTGGCTCGACGGCGACGGGAGCGACAAGGCGCCCGACTCGACCAGGCTCATGGTGGCCCACGACATCGCCGACACCGCCTACCTCATCGACCGCGCCCGCCTCCTCGACGACGAGCAGTGGCGCCGTGAGCTCGCGCCGGATCAGGTGGTGCTGCACTGGGACGGCCCCGAACCCAGCGTCGGCTCGGTGCTCGTGTCGTCGGTGTGGACGAAGGAGGTGTGGCTGGCCACCATCGAGGGCCGCGACTTCCCGCCGCGCGACCGTGGACTGACTGCCGAACAACTCGCCGTACGCCACGACGACATCGGAAACCGTTGGGCGTCAATGGTTTCAGACTACTCGGCGGCGGGCCGGATGGGGGACACCGTCATCGATGCGCTCTGCGATCCGCCGGAGTCGTTCCAGCTCTACGGGATCGTCGCGCACGTTCTCACGTTCTCGGCGCACCGGCGCGGTCTGGTTCGGCGCATGCTCGCCGAACTGGGCGTGCCGACCGAGCAGGGCGACCCGTTGGACTGGATGAGGAGGCATTGAGTGGCGACCGTGTACTACACCGCGTCGAGCCTGGACGGTTACATCGTCGACGAGGCCGACAGCCTGGACTGGCTGGTCACCCGCGACATCGACCCCGAGGGCCCGTTCCACTACGACGCGTTCGCGCAGAGCGTCGGCGCCCTGGTGATGGGGGCGGCCACCTACGAGTGGATCGTGAAAAACCAACCGGGCGAATGGATGTACCACCAGCCGACGTGGGTGATGACCCACCGGCCGGGCATCGTCGTCGACGGGCATCCCGTGCGCACGTTCGCCGGTGAGGCGGCCGACCTGCACCCACAGCTGGTGGCCGCGGCGCAGGACAAGGACGTGTGGGTGGTCGGCGGCGGCCAGGTGGCCGCGCAGTTCGTCGCTGCGGGTCTGGTCGACGAGATGATCGTCAGCTACGCGCCGTGCACGCTCGGCGGAGGTTCGCCGGTGCTGCCGCTGCGCTCCGAGTGGCGGCTGGCCGAATCCGCGGTCAACGGCGAATTCGTCTGCGCGCGTTGGCGTATCGCCTGACGCTCAGCTGCCCACCGCGGGCACGCCGTTGCGGCGGATGAACTCGCGCGACTTGAGCAGGAATTCCAGTTGGGTGTGGACCTGGCGCAGCGGGTCGAGGTCGCGGGTGGCGCGGCACAGCACGACGGCGCCCTCGAGCGCGGCGATGCACGTGATCGCCAGCGAGGCGGCCTCGCTCTCCTCGCACCCGTCCACGATGAACGCCCGCGTCAGCGCGTCGCGCCAGTGCCCGAAGATCGCGCCCGCCACAGAAGTCAATTGCGGGCCGTCCTCGGAGGACCCGATCGCCGCCGCGACCACCGGGCAGCCCGCGGTGAAGTCGCTCTCATCGAGCACGCGGTCCCAGAAGTCGACGAAGTGGTCGACGAGGTAGCGGCCGCCGTTGGTGGCGGCTTCGTCGATCAGCGACGTGATGGACTCGCCGGCGTACTCGAGTGCTTCGGCGACGATCTGGTTGCGGCCCTCGGGGAAGTGGTAGTACACGCTGCCGCGCGGGGCGCCGCTGCGTTGGAGCACTTCGTCGATCGTGACGCCCGCGGCGCCGCGTTCACGCAGGACCTCGGCGGCCCCGATGAGCATGTTGGTGCGCGTGGATCCGCGCTTGGTGGGGGTTCGGGTCATCGGTATTCGGTCAGGCGACGTGAGACGGCCGCGGTGGCGCCGGTCGCCAGACGACACCACGCGGTGGGATCCGGAGGCGCCGTCGGGGACCGACGCGGACGTCGAACCGGAGCCCGGCGATGTTCACTTCGACCAACCACATGACGTGCCTCTTCCTCTATGACATAGAGCATAGAACACGTGGCAATGTGGCACAATCTGCCACGATTCGACCGATGTTTTGTATCCGAATATGGGTATGTGCATAATGATCTCCGGCGCCCGCCCCGGCGGCCCCGGGGCGAGCGTCACACCAACTTTGCAGCTGATGCAAAAAAGGCTCCCACCAGCGGTGGGAGCCTTTTTCGTCGGGTCGTACTACTCCGGGGTGTAACCGAACGGCAGCAGCGTGCTCTTGGCCTGCGTGTACTGCTCGATGCCCTCGGGCCCGTTCTCCCGGCCGATGCCGGAGTTCTTGTACCCGCCGAACGGCGCACCCGGGTCGAAGGCGTACATGTTCACCGCGTAGGTGCCCGTGCGGATCTTCGACGCGATCTCGAGCGCCTTCTTGTTGTCGGTCGTCCACACGCTGCCGGCCAGCCCGTAGACCGAGTCGTTGGCGATGCGGACCGCATCCTCTTCGGTGTCGTAGGGGATCACCGCCAGGACCGGCCCGAAGATCTCCTCCTGCGCGATCGTCATCGAGTTGTCGACGTCGGCGAACACCGTCGGCTGCACGAACCAGCCGCCGTCGAGACCCTCGGGGCGGCCGCCGCCGGTGACCACGCGGGCGCCTTCCTCGATGCCCTTCTTGATGTAGCTCTCGACCCGTTCGCGCTGTTTCTCGCTGATCAGCGGGCCGATCGCGGCGTTCGGATCGTCCGGGGTGCCGACGGGCATCGCGGCGACGAAGTTGCCGAGCTTCTCCACCACCTCGTCGTAGCGCGACCGCGGCGCGAGGATGCGGGTCTGGGCGACACACGCCTGGCCCGAGTTCATCACGCCGGAGAACGCCAGCATCGGCAGCGTGGAGTCCAGGTCGGCGTCCTCCAGCACGATCGCCGCGGACTTACCGCCCAGTTCCAGCGTGCACGGCTTGAGCTTCTCGGCGGCCAGCTTGCCGATCTCCTTGCCGACGGCGGAGCTGCCGGTGAACGTGTACTTGTCGATCTCCGGGCTGGCGGTCAGCGCGCGCCCGGTCTCCGGACCGCCCGGCACGATCGACAGCACACCCTCGGGGAGCCCGGCCTCGGCGAACATCTGCGCCATCGCGAACACCGAGAGCGGCGTCTCCGCGGCGGGTTTGAGGACGACGGTGCAGCCGGCCAGCAGGGCGGGGCCCAACTTGTTGGCGGCCAGGAAGAACGGGACGTTCCACGCGGTGATCGCGCCGACGACGCCGATCGGTTCCCGGCTGACCAGGGTCTGGCCGTAGATGCCGTCGCGGATCTCGGTCCATCCGAACTTGTCGGCCGCGCCCGCGTAGTACGTGAACGCCGACATCGCGGCGCCGTACTGCATGATGTCGACGATCGTCTGGGGCTGACCGGTCTCGGCGGCGAGCAGGTACTTCAGCTCGGCGTTGCGCTCCTCCATCAGCTTGACCGCGGCGCCGAGGACCGCGGCGCGCTCCTCGGGCGACTTCTGCGGCCACGGGCCCTCGTCGAACGCCTTGCGGGCGGCGGCGCACGCCGCGTTCACGTCGGCCTCCGCGGCGAGCGGCACCTGACCGACCTTCTCGCCCGTGGCGGGGGAGAAGACCTCGATGACGTCGTCGGTCGACGGCTGGACCCACTGGCCGCCGATGAAGAGCTTGTCCCACGTCGTCTTGTGAGCTGTCTGCACGGTCTGTGTCATGGGGGTCACATTACCGACTGCGCGCCCAAACGAGAACCTGTTGCAGTTCCGGGCCGCAGGACGAGCACCTGATTGCTCACCAGGAACTCGCGCAGACCCGGGACCGCGTTGGTCCACCACGCCCATCGCGGGTGGTAGCGGGGGAATGCGGCGATCAGGGCGCCGGTACTCGCGGCCCAGTCCAGGCCCGCACCGGCGGAGACCGCGAACAATGACGCACCGTAGTCGTTCTTCGGGCGGTGGCCGTGTCTGCGGGTGTAACGCGCGGCGGCCCTGGCTCCCCCCAGGTAGTGGGTCATGCCCATCTCGTGGCCGCCGAACGGGCCGAGCCAGACCGTGTAGGAGAAGACGACGAGCCCACCCGGACGCGTGACGCGCAGCATCTCGTTGCCGAGCCGCCACGGCTGCGGCACGTGTTCGGCGACGTTGGACGACAGGCAGACGTCGACACTGCCATCGGCAAATGGCAATGACATGCCCGAGGCGCGGACGTAACGGCCCGAGCGGTCGGTGGCCGCCGAACTCCCGCTGGATGTCGCCGCCCGAGCGGCTCCGGCGTGCGCCTCGCGGGGATCCGGTTCGACGCCGATGTACTCCAGTCCCCGGTGGGCGAATGCTCGCGCGAAGAAGCCGGGACCGCCGCCGACGTCGAGCACCGTGCGGCCGTCGGCGGGCTGTTCGGTGGCGCCGCGCCACAGGTCGGCGACCATGGCGGCGGTGTCGTCGGCCAGCGCGCCGTAGAAGCGGGCCGGATCGGACTGCTCGTAGCGGAACTCGCTGAGCAACCGCAGCGACCGCGACAGCGTCGCCCGTCGCGCGAACAGCGTGGTGGCGGACACGGGATCGACCCTACGCAGCCGACCGAAATCACCGCACGAGACCGTCGTCGACAGCAAATAGGATGCTGTGCATGACGATGCCGCCGGGTTGGCCGCCGCCGGGACCGCCACCGGGCTGGCAGCCCGGACCTCCGCCCGGCTGGCCGCCGCAACCACCGCCCAAGCGGGGGTCGAAGACCAACCTCGTCATCGGGCTGGTCGCGGGTGCCGTCGCGCTCGTCATCGTCGTGGTCTTCGTGGCGATCGTCACCACGACCGTCTCGGAGGACCCCGGGCCCGTCACCGACGAGCAGCGGGCGGCCAACGCCAAGGTCGCGCAGACCACCTCGGAGTTCGAGACGGTGTGCGAACGGGGTTCGATCGCCAACGCCGCCGCCTACCGGAAGCCCTACACGTTCGTGACGTTCTCCGAGAGCGGAACCGGGATGTGGCATGAGATGTCGCTCATGAAGTTGGACCAGAACGCGTCACCAGTGCCGACCTCGGTGAACTTGGTGGCCTGTCTGGCGGTGAAGCCGGGCAGCGAGGTGCGGTCGGGATCGTGTGAGTTCCGATCCAACGGCCGCGACGTCGAGGTCGACCGCTATGCCGTGGAGTACGAGCTGCGGGTGCACGAGGCCAGATCGGGCCGGCTCGTCACGAGCCTGGGCACGGTCAAGGGACCGGCGACGAGCTGCCCGGTCGTCGAGTACTTCGGCAGCGGCGACCGCAAGATCTACGGCGACCCGGACGACGTCGTCGTCACGCAAAAGCTCGAGGCGTTCGCCGCCGGGTAGGCCGGTTAGGCTGGCGGGCGATGTCTGCGCGCCCGCTTCGTTCCGTCCTGCTGCTGTGTTGGCGGGACACGGGGCATCCGCAAGGCGGCGGCAGCGAGATGTACCTCCAGCGGATCGGTGAACAGCTGGCCGCGTCCGGGGTGCGGGTGACGCTGCGGACCGCCCGCTACCACGGGGCCGCGCGCCGCTCGGTGGTCGACGGGGTCCACATCAGCCGCGGCGGCGGCCGGTACTCGGTGTATCCGTGGGCGCTGCTGGCGATGGCCCTGGCGCGGATCGGTCTCGGTCCGCTGCGCGGAGTGCGCCCCGACGTCGTCGTCGACACCCAGAACGGGGTGCCGTTCCTGGCGCGGCTGGTGTACGGCAGGCGGGTGGCGGTGCTGGTGCACCACTGCCATCGGGAGCAGTGGCCGGTGGCCGGACGGCTGCTCGGGCGGCTCGGCTGGTTCGTGGAGTCGACGGTGTCGCCGCGGGCGCACCGTGGCGCGCAGTACGTGACGGTGTCGTTGCCGTCGGCGCGGGATCTGACGGACCTCGGAGTGGACGCCGAGCGGATCGCGGTGGTGCGCAACGGGCTGGACGAGGCGCCGGCGTCGACGTTGGTCGAACCGCGTTCGGCGACACCGCGGATCGCGGTGCTGTCGCGGCTGGTGCCGCACAAGCAGATCGAGGACGCGTTGGATGCGGTGGCCGCGCTGCGGACGACCGTCCCAGATCTGCACCTCGATGTGCTCGGGGGTGGGTGGTGGCAGCAGAAGCTCGTCGACCACGCCCGGCTGGCGGGGATCTCGGACGCGGTGACATTCCACGGCCATGTCGATGACGTGACGAAACATCGTGTGCTGCAACGGAGTTGGGTGCATGTCCTGCCTTCGCGCAAAGAGGGCTGGGGCCTCGCGGTGACGGAGGCGGGTCAGCATGGGGTGCCGACGATCGGCTACCGCTCCTCGGGTGGGTTGACCGATTCGATCGTCGACGAGGTGACCGGGCTGCTGGTGGACGACCGCGTCGAGCTGGTCTCGGCGCTGGAACGGCTGCTCGGCGACCATGTACTGCGGGAGGAGCTCGGGGCGAAAGCGCAGGCGCGCAGCGTCGAGTTCTCGTGGCGGCAGAGCGCTTCGGCGATGCGGTCGGTCTTCGAGGCGATGCTGCGGGGGCGGTTCGTCAGCGGCGTCGTCTGACCTCGACTGTCACATCTGCCCCAAATCCCGGGCGCTATGTGCTTGGGCGTTTCGATATCGCCGGCGATATCGGTCGGGCTCCAGCGGCGCGCACCGGGCATTTGCGTAACGCCATGGCGGAAAACGGCTCGAAAAACCGCCACAGCGTTACGCGAATCGGACCGCCGGCGCGGCGCGGCCGACCCCAGCCTCAGGAGCGCCGGCGCACCCGGCCGATTACCCCGACGGCCGCCGCCCCGATCAACAACCCCAGCCACGCCACATGCGCCCCGATCAACAACCCCCGGTGCGGCGACCGGGGCGCATCCCCGCCGACCCGGTACACCGTCAACGACTCATCGCGGTACGCGACCGGCAGCCCGAGCGCCGCGTCACCGCCCTCGACCACCACCCACCCGACACCGGCAGCCGCCAACGAGTCCGCCGACGCACCGCGCAGCACCATGTCCTGCACGGCCCGCGCGCGCACGCCCTCACCCGGAACGGTCGTCCCACCGATCACCAGATCGCCCGTGCTCAACACGTCCGCGCGTACCCAGCGCGGCAACGGATCGAGCACCGGAGCCGAACCCGCCCAATCGAAGTCACGCATGCTGTCCGGCGGCAACACCGCCACCGGCCGCGGATCGGCGTTGATCGTCGCCGCCGCCCGCGCCCACGCGGGCGGATACTGCACCGACCGCACCTGCCCGCCCACCCCGAACGCCAGGTCCGGCAGCACCGCGATCAGCGCCGCGCAGCACACCGCCGCCGTCGCCACCGGCGACACCCGCCGCACCACCAGCACCGCACCGGCCGCCGCGACCGCATAACCCGGAAGCGCCAACGCCACCCACTTCTGCCCGTCGCGCAGCACGCCCAGCCCCGGCAACGCCCGCACCGCCGACTCGAGCATCGCCAGCCCCGGACCCGTCGCCGCCAGGGCGGGCAGCACCACCGCCACCACCGCGAGGATCAGCAGCGGGACCGCCGCGGCGCGTCGCCGCGCCACCCAACCGCCCGCAACCACGATGCCCACCAGCACCAGCGTCGCCACCACCGCGAACGCCGTCGTCCGTGAACCCGGCACCGCCGCGGCGTTCCAGATCCCGCCCAGCCCCGCCAGGCTGCCCAACGTCCCCAGGCCCGGCTCCGCCCTGGCCGCGAACTCCGACAACCCCGCGGCCGGCGACACCGACAGTGACCCCGACACCGCCGCCGCGACCAGCCACGGCAACGCACTCACCACCGACGCCCCGAGCGCCACCCCCACCATTGGCAGCCGGCGCCCACCGCCCGGTGCGCACACACAGACCAGCGCCACCACCGCGGCCAACAACAGACCCGTCGGCGTCAGCCCGGCCACCGCGATCCAGAACGGCAGCGGCCACCACCGCCCCGAACCGTCCCGCAAGCCCAGTACCGCACGAGCGACCCACGGCAGGCACCCGTATCCGACCAGCAGACTCCAGTGCCCCTGCACCAGCCGTTCGGCGACATACGGATTCCACACCGCGACTGTCACGGCCACGCACTGACCGGCCACACCGGCGTCGGGCAATACAACCGCGACCAGCCGCGCCGCACCCCACCCGGCCAGCCACAGCCCAACCACCAGCAGCGCCTTGACCACCACACCGCCGTCGACGACATGCGACGCCAGCGCGATGAAGAAGTCCTGAGGCAGCGCGCGGGGCGCGGCTTCGGACAGCCCGAGCGCCGCATCGGTCAGATACGACCGCGGCGTCGACACCGCATCGCGCAGCAGCAGGTAACCGGGTGGCAGCAGCGGCGCGGTCACGATCAGCGACAGCGCCAGCGCGTAGACCGGCGGGAGGTGGCGGGCGATCAGACCGGTCGGTCGGGTGGTAGATCGGTCGGTCGCTGCGCGGGCAGCTTCTCGGTCTTGGCCTCGGCGCCCGGCACCGGTTCACCGGCGTCGTCGCGCTGGAAGAAGCCGTGGTCGGCCTCGTCGAGACCCGGATCGATCAGCGCGGACTCCGCGCGGAGGCTGAACGAGCCGAGCAGCGCGCCGCCGACCAGCAGCACAAGTCCGACCGCGGTGAACGTGATCGGCAGGATCCGGCCCCACAGCGCGACCCGGTCGCGCTCGCTGCGGGCGTCGGCCACCTGCGCTTCGACCGTCTCGTCGGTGGTCGTGACCGTGTAGTCGGCGAAGGTCACCTCGGGCCGCAGCGCGTCGCGGGCGTAGTAGTGGTAGGCGTGCTCGTCGGCCTTGACGATCGTGCCCGACACCGGATCCACCCACAGCGTGCGCTCGGCGGCGTAGAACCGGCTCATCGTGATCGGCTCTTCGGGGTCACCCTCGATACCCCACAGCCCTGCGCGGGCGGTGACCTGCGCATCGGCGTCGTCCTCGTAGAGCGAGGAGTACTTCACCGGTTCGACCAGTTCGCCCTCGGCGTCGTAGCCGACGTTCTGGGTGAACTTGTAGGTGGTCAACCCGTTGACGTCCTCTTCACCGTCGTAGTTGGCGTCGTAGGCCTTCTGCGCGATGGGGTCGAACAGCGGGTAGGTCTTCTTCTCCGTGTCGAACGGGAAGCGGTAGGTCAGCCCGTCGTGGGGCAGCGCGATGTTCGTCGGCGGCTGCTCGTCCTCGATGGCCCGCGGCTTCTGGACCGCGCCACCGGGGTTGCTCTCGCTGGACACCGCCATCGCGGTGCTGCGGTCCATCGTCACGGTGTCGACCATCGCCAGCAGCAGGCCGTTGTCCTGCTGCTTGTCGGTCCGCCGCAGCGTGCTGCCGACCTGCAGGGTCACCACGTCGGCGTTCGACGGCGACTCCACACTGATCTGCTGCTGGAAGGCGATCGGGACGTCACGGTCCACGACGAACCGCTCGCCCAGTAGCGACGCCGGGTCGAAGGCGGTTCCCGTCCCGTCGCTGACCAACGTCGTGTCGATGTCGAGCGGAACCTTGGAGATCTTCCCCTTGGTATATGTGGACAGCAACAGCGCGGCGATCAACAGGGCAGCACCGAGCCCCATGAGTCCGCACGCCGCGATCCGCAGCGCCACTGCGCGGTTCAAACCGTGCCTCCTTCGGCTCGGGACGGCAAAACCCGTTTGACCCTAACAGCAGACATTAAGGCCGGAACTTAGTACGGAACCGGGGACCCCACCTGCGGCGCTGGCACACTGGTCGCCGTGACGAGCACCGAGGAGATCGGCGGGACGCGGTCGTTCCTGCCCGCCGTCGAGGGCATGCGCGCCTGCGCGGCCATCGGCGTCGTCGTCACACACGTCGCGTTCCAGACCGGACACACCAGCGGCGCCGACGGCCGGTTCTTCGGCCGCTTCGATCTGGCGGTCGCGGTGTTCTTCGCGCTGTCGGGGTTCCTGCTGTGGCGGGGCCACGCCGCCGCCGCGCACCGCCTGCGCCACCGACCGCCCACCGCGCACTACCTGCGGTCCCGGATCGTGCGCATCATGCCGGGCTACCTCGTCGCGGTCGTGATCATCCTGGCGCTGTTCCCGGACACCGAACCCGACTTCACGGTGTGGCTGGCGAACCTGACCCTCACCCAGATCTACGTCCCGCTGACGCTGACCGCGGGGCTCACCCAGATGTGGAGCCTCTCGGTCGAGGTCACCTTCTATCTGGCGCTGCCGCTGCTGGCGTTGTTGGCCCGACGGCTACCGGTCACGGCGCGCATCCCGGTGATCATCGCCGTGGCGGTGGTGAGCCTGTTCTGGGTGTACATCCCCTCGGACGCCGACTCCGGCCACAACCTGTGGAACTGGCCGCCCGCCTTCTTCTCGTGGTTCGCCGCAGGAATGGTGCTCGCGGAGCTGACCGTGGTGCCGGTCGGATGGGCCCACCGGTTGGCGCGCCGCCGGTTCCTGATGGCCGGGATCGCCGTGGCGGCGTTCGCGATCGCGGCGTCCCCGCTGGCCGGGCGTGAGGGTCTGCAGCCGGGCACCATCGGGCAGGTCATCCTCAAGACCGCGATGGGTGCGGTCGTGGCGGGGGCGCTGCTGGCGCCGCTGGTGCTCGACCGTCCGGACACCCCGCACCGCATCCTGGGCAGCCGGGTGATGGTCACGCTCGGCCGGTGGTCCTACGGCCTGTTCGTCTGGCATCTCGCCGCGCTGGCCATGGTGTTCCCTATGGTCGGCGAGTTCGCGTTCAACGGGCACATGCCGCTGGTGCTCGTGCTGACGCTGCTGTTCGGCTTCGCGCTGGCTGCGGTCAGCTACGCGCTGGTGGAGAGTCCGTGCCGCGAGGCGTTGCGGCGGTGGGAGTTCCGCCGCGCGACACCGGCGCGCACGGCGCCGCCGCTGGACAGCTCGGTCACCGACGTGCCCGAGCCGATCTCGCGATGATCTCGGCGCGCACCGCCGAGCGGCGCGCCTTGCCCGCGTCGTCGCGCAGCGGATGGTCGCTGAACTCGACGGTGCGCGGCACCTTGTAGCCGGCCAACCGCTCGGCGACGAACGCCGTCACCGCCGCCTCGTCGAGCGCCGACCCGGGTGCCGGTTGCACGAGCGCGTAGGGCACCTGGCCGAGGTCGTCGTCGGGGACGCCGACGACGAGGCACGACAGCACCTCCGGATGCGCCGACAGCGCGGATTCGATCTCGGCGGGGTAGACGTTGCGCCCACCGACGGTGAACATGTCGACGCGGCGGTCGTTGAGGTAGAGGAAACCGTCCGCATCGAAATAGCCGAGATCGCCGAGGGATTCCCAGCCGTCGCGGCTCTTGGCCGTGCTGCCGATGTAGCGGTAGGTGGGTGCGGAACCGGGGGAGCGGCGCATGTAGATCTCGCCGACGACTCCGGGCGGGCAGGGGTGGCCGTCGTCGTCGAGGACGGTCATCTCCCCGGCCACCACGGTGCCGACCGATCCGCGGTGGGCCAGCCACTGCTCACCGTCGATGAACGTGAGCGCCTGTAACTCGGTGCCGCCGTAGAGTTCCCACAACGCGTGCGGGCCCAGGATGCCGATCCACGCCTCCTTGACCGCAGGCGGGCACGGCGCGCCGACGTGCCAGAACCGCCGGATCGACGACAGGTCGTAGGCGTTCGGGTCGGCGCGGTACACCGGGAGCAGCCGCTGCATGATCGTGGGCACCGTGAACAGGAACGTGACGCGGTGTTCGGTTGCCAGACACAGGAATTCGTGTGGGTCGAAGCGCGGCATGAGCACCAGGTGGTGGCCCATCAGCAGCCCGATCGCGAACGTGGTGAACCCGGTGTTGTGGCTCATCGGCACCGAGATCAGGTTCACGTCGCCGTCCTCGGCGCCCAGCGGCAGGCCGATCGCCGACGGCACCCGGCTGTCCCCGCCCGCTTCGATGAGCTTCGGCCGCCCGGTACTACCGCCGGAGGCCATCGATTTCCACACCGGCGAGACCCTCTCGGGCAGCGGGTCGTCCGACAGCGCTGGGTCCGGTTCGAATTCCGGTGCGACATGGGGTGATACACCGTTGGGGTCGGAACGTCCGACGATCAGGGCCGGTGGCCGCAGCGCCAGCAGCCCGCTCAGTTCGGCGTCGGGGAGCCGCGCCGACAGCGGCTGCGGGACGGCGCCGAGTTTCCACGTCGCGATCACCGCCTGCACCCACTCGATCGAGTTGGGGAGCAGCAGCGTCACGTAATCGCCCTGTCGGACACCGAGTTCGGCGTACGCGCGGGCCAGCCGGTTGGTCGCGGCGTCGAGGTCGCCGCGGGTGACGGTGCGCCCGGCACAGGTGACCGCGGGGGCATCGGGGTCACGGGCGGCCAGCGCGGAGAACTGGGTGCTGATCGGGGGGACGCCGGCGACCATGTCAGTACCCGCCCGTGTGTTCGAAGATGCGGCGCGGGTTGTCGACGAGCATCGTGGTGATCTGCTCCTCGGTGACGCCGCGGTCGCGCAGCGCGGGCAGCACGTCGTTGTGGATGTGCAGGTAGTGCCAGTTGGGCATCACGGCCGCCTGTGTCTCCGCCGGGATCGAATCGAAGTAGCAGGACGCGTCGTGGGAGAGCACCATCTGATCGGCGTGGCCGCGTTCGCACAGCGCCGCGACGGTCGCGACCCGCTCCTCGGTCGACAGGAACGCGTCGAGGCCGAACCGGTCCATGCCGATGTAGGAGCCCGCCGCCATCAGTTCCTCGAGGTAGTCGAGGTCGGTGGTGTCGCCGCAGTGTCCGATCACCACCCGCGACAGGTCGACCCCCTCCTCGGCGAAGACGCGCTGCTGTTCGAGGCCGCGCCTGCTGGCGGCGTGGGTGTGGGTGGAGATCGGCACCCCGGTCTCCCGGTGCGCCTGCGCGACCGCGCGCAGCACCCGCTCCACTCCCGGGGTGACGCCGGGTTCGTCGGTCGCGCACTTGAGGATCGCGGCCTTCACGCCCGTGTCGGCGATACCGTGTTCGATGTCGCGGACGAACATCTCCGCCATGATCTCGGGTCCACCCAACGCGGTGCCCGGGCCGGTGAAGTGGAAGAACATCGGCACGTCGTTGTAGGTGTACAACCCCGTCGCGACGACGATGTTGAGGTCGGTGGCCGCCGCGACGCGGGCGATGCGCGGGATGTAGCGGCCCAGTCCGAGCACCGTCAGGTCGACGATGGTGTCCACCCCGCGCGACTTCAGCTCGTCGAGCCGGGCGATCGCTTCGGCCTCGCGCTCAACCTCGTCACCCCACGCCTCCGGATAGTTGAGCAGGATCTCGGTGCTCAGGATGAACACGTGCTCGTGCATGAGCGTGACCCCGAGGTTCGCGGTGTCGACGGTACCCGCTGCGGTATTCAACTGTGGCACAAGCCCGATGCTAGGGCTGCGGGCACGTGGCCTGTCGGTGTTTGCTGATTCCAGCAGGTGCGGCTCTTACCGGCCGCCGCAGTGGGTACCCGCTACCCGATCCAGGGAGGCGCACCGCATGGCGATATCGCAACCACGACCCGTGGTGTCCTCGTGGGCGCCGCTGCAGTCCCCGGTCTACCGGGCGCTGTGGATCGCGCAGTTCGTGTCGAACCTCGGCACGTGGATGCAGACCGTGGGTGCGCAGTGGATGCTGGTCGGCGACCCGGGTGCGGCGGTGCTGGTCCCGCTGGTGCAGACCGCGACGACCCTGCCGGTCATGTTGTTGGCGCTGCCGTCGGGGGTGCTCGCCGACCTGGTCGACCGGCGCAGGCTGCTGATCGCGACCCAGGGGGCGATGGCCTCGGGGGTCGCCGCGCTCGCCCTGTTGAGCGGGACCGGCCTCGCGACCCCGACGGTGCTGCTGCTCCTGCTGTTCCTGATCGGGTGCGGGCAGGCGCTGACGGCCCCGGCGTGGCAGGCCATCCAACCCGAACTCGTTCCCCGCGAACAGATCCCGGCCGCCGCGGCGCTGACCAGCATGAGCATGAACGGGGCGCGGGCGATCGGCCCCGCGATCGCAGGCGTCCTGGTGTCGCTGTCCGGCCCCACCACGGTGTTCGCGCTCAACGCGCTGTCGTTCATCGGCATCGTCATGGTGCTGCTGTGGTGGCGGCGGCCGTCGGCCGAATCGATGATGCCCGTCGAGCGGCCGCTGTCCGCGCTGAGCGCGGGCGGCCGGTTCATCCGCAGTTCGCCGGTGATCCGGCGCATCCTGCTGCGGACGGTGCTGTTCATCGCGCCGGGCAGTGCGCTGTGGGGGCTGCTGGCGGTGATCGCGGCCAACCAGCTGAACCTGTCGTCGTCGGGATACGGGCTGCTGCTCGGCGCGCTGGGGGTGGGCGCGGTGCTGGGCGCGGTCGTGCTGTCGCGGCTGCAGGCCCGGTTCGGCTACAACCAGCTGCTGACGGTCGCCGCGCTCGGGTTCGCGCTGGCGACCGCGGTGCTGGCGACGGTGCACGTGCTGGCGGTCGTGCTGGCCGCGCTGGTGCTGGGTGGGCTGGCGTGGCTGTTGACGCTGTCGACGCTGAACGCCTCGATGCAGCTGAGCCTGCCCGCGTGGGTGCGGGCGCGCGGGTTGTCGGTCTACCAGCTGGTCTTCATGGGCGGTCAGGCCATCGGTTCGCTGGTGTGGGGCCTCGTCGCGGGCGCGACCAGCGGGGTCACCGCGCTGCTGATCAGTGCCGCGCTACTGCTCGGGTGCGCGGTGTCGGTCTGGTGGTGGCCGCTGCACCCGCTGACCGGCACCCTGGACGTCACCCCGTCGGCGCACTGGGGTGAGCCGGCGCTGGTCTTCGAACCCGATCCCCAGGACGGGCCGGTCGTGGTGCTGCAGTCCTATCTGGTGGCGCCGGAGGACGAACCCGGATTCCTCGCGCTCATGGACCGCGTGCGGCGGTCCCGGCAGCGGACCGGCGCCATGCAGTGGGGGCTGTTCCGCAGCGGGGAGTCCGCCGACACCTTCGTCGAACTGTTCGTGGTGCGGTCGTGGGACGAGCACCTGCGCCAGCACCTGGTCCGTCAGACCGGGCTGGACCATGCGGTCGAGCAGGAGCTGAGCAAGTACGTGCACGGTGAGTCGACGCTGCGCCACTTCATCGCGGTGCGGTCCGATCGGTGAACGTGACCGCCGACGCGGCGAGCATCGCCACCGACAGCAGTGCCAGGAACTGCACCCAGGGTTCGAAGCCGACGTAACCGTCCACCGAACGCCAGGGGTGCTGCGACAGCACGAACCCGGCCAGTGTGAGCCCGCCCGCGGTAATGCCGAGGGTGAGCCGGTCGAGGAGCCGCGGCCGCCCGCGTAGCAGATATCGGGTGCCGAGTGCGGCGCCGACCACCAGCGCGCCCGCCCACCCGGAGATCACGGCCCCGACGGCCAGCGCACCCACCGCGGCCACCGAGGCGGGCACCCGCCACGGCCGGGCGGGGTCGTCGTCGCGGCGGCGGCGGACCGGCAGCCAGACCAGCAGCGCCAGCAGCGGTAGCAACGCCAGTCCAGCGATCAGCCCGGTCCGGTAGAGCGCGTTGGAGGCGAACGTCAGCGTGACGGTGCCGTCGGCGTCGGCGGGCACCACCCAGCCCTGCTGCCAGCCGTTCACCGTGATGGACGTCAGTGGCTGACCGTCCGGCCCGTGCGCCCGCCAGCCGGGGTTCACGCTCTCCGGCACCACCAGCACCCGGTCCCGCTCGGCGGGCCGCACCGTCACCTCGCGCCGGTCCGGGCTCCACGTGCCGGTGTCGGCGGGGAACGTCGGGGCCGGGGTGATGTCGGATGCCGCGGGGGCGGCCAGTTGCACCCCGTCGACGACGAACGTGGCGCCGGGGCTGACGAGCAGTTCCTGCTCACCGGCGGGCAGGTCGAGCGGGCCGGGTTCGCAGGGCCGCGCGGGCACCGGATCCCCGTTGAGCAGGGCGCCGACGGTGGTGTCCACCGAGGTCTGCAGGAACCGGCCGGCGACACCGATGATCGGCCCGTCGCCGCACGGGACGGAGATGGTGCGGGCCCGGTTCTCCCCGGCGTCGGGGGCGCCGATCGGGTTGCCGCGCCGGTCCAGCGCGGTCACCTCGGCGACTCCGGGCGGTTTGAGCTGGTCGAAGCCCAGCGAGGTGCGGTCGATGATGTCGTTCCAGTCCAGCAGCGATACCGCGATCGTGTCGGTGCGGTGCGGGGCCAGGTCGATGGTCTGCGCACCGCCGTCCGGGTCGAGTCGACGGGCCTGCGGACCGTTGCCGAGGTCGACCGCCACCATCGTCGGATGCGCGGGCGGTTCGGTCCGGCTCGGCGTGATCCGCAGCGCGGCGACTTCGGTGGCGGCCGGCAGCGTCAGCGTCAGCGTCGGCGGGGTGCGGTGCGCGACGATCCGCTGGGGCGCGGTCCACGCGGTGCGCGGGTCCCCGTCGCCCGCCGCGAACGCCGATCCCAGCACGTCGATCGCGTCGGCGTCACCGGAGACGACGGTGGTGCCGGGCTGGCGGATCAGCTCGGCCAGCCGGGGGCCCTGCCGCGCGCGCACCCACACCGTCGGCTCCACCGAGGTCGCCTCGGGCACGGTCAATGTGCGGCTCAGGTTCACCGGCTCCTCCGGCGACAGGGCCATCGCCGCCGCGCACTTGACGCCGTCGGGACTGTCCACGCAGCCGGGGCGGCCCAGCAGTTCGGAGCCGAGGTCCCACAGCCCGACCGTCGAACCCGCGGGCGGGCCGGGCACGTCGACGGTGTGCCGCAGCTGGATCGGGGTGGCGAACCCGTTGGCGTCGTACTGGGTCACCGACAGATCGGTGATCCCGAACTGCACACCGGCCGAACCGTCGTCGGTTCCGGTCGCGGTGATGCGCACCCACGGCGTCTCGCCGTAGGGCAGCGCGACGGTCAACGGTTTCCCGGCCTCCTCGAACCGCAACGTGGCGGTGCCGTTGACGGTCGCCACCTCCATCCGCCGCACCTGCGCGCCGACGGCGGTCGCGCTCGGCGTGATGGTGATCGTGGCGTTGGTGACGGGTTTGTCGAAGTCGACCTGCAGCCACTGCCCGAGCGCGGCCTGCAGCGCGTTGGACACCCAGCTCGTCGAGGAGTCGGCGTCGATCGCCGCCGTCGGTCCGGTCGCCGGGGCGACGTTGGGCAGTGCGGTCGAATCGGCGGCCGAACTCGACACCGACAGCCGTCCGCCGCTCCACCGGCCGTAGACGACGTCGGCGCCCTCGGACGGATAGTCGGGCACCCGGTTGAACGTGTGCCGCGGATCGTCGGGGGTGCGGATCGCCGAGGAGTGGTCGTCGACGCGGCCGTAGTCGGTCTCCCGGGCGGTGGGGGTGTCGGTGACGGTGACCAACGGTGCGGGCAGCCCGGCGCGTTCGGCGTCGGCGGTGAGCAGCATCGGGCCCAGGGGCGGCTGGTCGAGCAGGCGGCGGCGTTCGTCGAGCCGCAGCAACGCCTCGGGTGCACCGTCGACGCGCGCCATCGCGCCCGCGTCGACCAGATACGGCGTCGACGGATTCCGTTGGGTGTCAACGCGATAGATCTCGACGGCGGGATAGCGTGGGCGCAACCCGCTGTCGGAGACGAACCCGTCGAGGGTGCCCGCGCCGACGGGGTCACCGAACTGCGCGACCCTGGTCAACCCGGGGGAGCCGTCGATCGCGCGGTGCACCAACACCGGTCGCGCCGACCGCGACGATTCGGGGTCCAGGTCGTTGCGCACCACGACGTACGAAATGCCCTGCCGCGCAAGGGTGTCCGCGAGTCCGGCGGAGGGTCGCCCGGCGGCGAAGAGGCGCTGCACCGAGTCGAGGGCGCGGATCGTCTCCGGCGGGGTCAGCGGGATGGAGTCGCGCACCCCCCATGGGCTGGAGCCGAGCACCTGCAGCGGTTCGTCGTGGCTGCTGCCCCAGACCTGGGTGGCGAACGGCGCGCCGGGCGCCACCAGCACCCGCCCCGCCGTCGGCTCGCCGGTGTTGTGTTCGTCGAGCCACTGCGCGGTCTCGTGCCAGTAGTCGGGGATCGCGGTGAACGCGCCCGGCGGGGTCAGTCGGCCCGTCCACGCCAGCGACGTGCCCGCGAGCAGCGCGGCCAGCACGACGATCCCGACCGCCACCCGCCGGTCGCGTTCGGGATGGGCGAACGCGTCGATCCACACCGGCCGCGGTGCGCTGCCCGGCAGCGGGATGTGGGCCAGCAGGTGGATCACGCCGAGCGCCAGCGGCAGCCGCAACACCGGGTCGAGCTTCTGCAGGTTGCGCAGCGGGGTGCCGTCCCCGTCGAGGAAGGCCTGCACCGCCGCGGCGACCGGGGACCCCAGCCCGCCCCCGTAACCGGCGGCCAGCAGCGCCACCCCCACCAACAGCATGGTGATCAACCGGCCGCGCGCGGGCATCGAGCGCAGTGCCAGCCCGGCCAGCCCGGCGGCGGCCACCAACGTCGTCGCCAGCACCGCGAGCGTCCCGGTCACCAGCGGTGACCCGGCCGTCGCGGTCGGGGCGACGAACGGGGTCCAGCTGCCGGTGCCGCGCAGCATCTCGGTCAGCGACATCCACTGCGTCGTGACACCGGAGGCTTCGATGAAGTCCAGGAATGGCGGGCTGATCCGGCCGAGCAGCAGCAGCGGGATGACCCACCACAGCACCGCGAGCGCGGCGCACCCGAACCACCAGGCGGTGAACCGCAGCCACAGCCGGTTGGGCCGGTGACAGGCCCACCACAGCACCGCGGCCAGACAGCCGGTCAGCGTGGCCACCGCGTTGACCGCGCCCATCAGGGCGATGGCCCCCGCCGAACGGGCGGCCAGCACGCGCACCGAACCCCGGCCCTGGAGCGCCAGGATCACCGGCAGCAGCACCCACGGCGCGAGCATCATCGGCAGCGTCTCCGACGACAGCGCGCCCAGCGTGGTCAGCACCCGGGGGGACAGCGCGTAGGCGAGCGCGCCGATCACCCGCGACGCCGGGCTGCCGAGGCCGAGCGCCTCAGCGACCCGCACCACCCCCCAGAAGCCGAGGACCAGCAGCAGCGCCCACCACAGCCGCTGCGTCACCCAGCCCGGGATGCCGAGGAGATCACCGGCGAGGAAGAACGTGCCGTGGGGGAAGAGGTAGCCGTAGGCCTGATTCTGCGCCTGACCGAACGGCAGGTCGCTGTTCCACAGGTTCGCCGCACGCGCGAGGAACCGCAGCGGATTCGCGGTGAGGTCGAGTTTGGTATCGGGGGAGATCTGTCCTGGCGACTGGGCGAAAGTCAGGACGAGCGCCGCGAGGGCGGCCACCCACATCCACCGCCGCGACAGCGGCGTGGTCAGGTCAGGTCCGGTCGCCGTACTCGACCCTGTTGAGCACCGATGACGCCGGATCGCCCGCTTGGAGCGGAGGCTTCGTGTCCTCCTGCACCATCAGCGTCACCCCGAACACGGCCGCCGCCCCGAGCAGCAGGCCGACGACGATGCTGGCCGCGGCGGGGACGATGAACCGATCCATGGCGCCAAAACTAGCATGTGGCCGCTCAGCGGCCGGGGGGCACGATGAGCACCGGACGGTGCCCGTGCCGGAGCACCCGGTCGGCGACGCTGGACTGCAACAGCGACCGGAGGCCGGTCGTACCGCGGGTTCCGGTGACGATCAGGTCGGCGTCGAGGGTGTCGGCGGTCTCGATGATCGTGTTCCACACCGTGCTGGTGGTCGGTACGCACATCGGCTCGGCGGTCAGGCCGGCCTGATGGGCGAGCGCGGTGCCCTCGGCGTTGGTGCGCTGGGCGTCGGTGTAGGCCATGTCCTCTTCGTCGTCCGGTTCCGGATCCGGCGGGCCGTCGAGGTCGAGCTGCGGGGCTTCGGAGGCGCGGAACACCGGGGTCCACACGGTCAAGACGACCGCGCGGCTCGTCGACAGGAACCGGCCGGCGTAGTGCACGGCGCGGCGGGAATTGTCGGTGCCGTCGTAGGCGATCACCACGATCTCCTCGGCGGTCATCGCACCGTCACCGTCCTCTCCGCAGCTGCCCTCCTGACCCTAGGACATCGACCTGCGCTGCCGGAGCGGTTACTGTCAGGGCCCATGGCTTGGACCCGAGGACTGTGCGCACTGGTCGCGACGTCGGGAATGCTGCTCGCATGCTCGGCACCGGCGCAGGAGCCCGCCGCGGCACCGGCCGAACCACCCGCGCCGCAGGCGCCCGCCGTCACCGCCCCCGCTGTCCCGCTCAAGGCGCCCATGCCGTTGGCGCCCGGTGCCCCGGCGTGCGGGCAGGGCGCGGCGGTGCTGTCGGAGATGTCCACGCGCGACAAGCTGGCGCAGCTGCTGATGGTCGGCGTCACCGGCGCCGACGACGCCCGCGCCGTCGTCGACACCCACCACGTCGGCGGGATCATGATCGGCAGCTGGACGGACCTGTCGATGATGGGCGCCCCGCTGGCCGAGATCGCGGCCGCCGCGGCGCCGCTGCCGCTGGCGGTCAGCGTCGACGAGGAAGGCGGGCGGGTGTCGCGGCTGTCCTCGCTGATCGGCAGCCAGCCCTCGGCGCGTGCGCTGGCGCAGAGCTCCACGCCCGAGCAGGTGTACGGCATCGCGCTCGAGCGCGGCCGGGCGATGCGCGGACTGGGCGTCACGATCGACTTCGCCCCCGTCGTCGACGTCACCGGGGCCAGCGCCGCCATCGGTGACCGGTCTTTCGGGGACGACCCGGCGACGGTCACCGAATACGCCGGCGCCTATGCCCGCGGCCTGCGGGACGCCGGGGTGCTCCCGGTGCTCAAACACTTCCCCGGCCACGGCAGCGCCTCCGGCGACTCACACACCCAGGGCGTCGTCACCCCGCCGCTGTCCGAGCTGCAGAACTCCGACCTCGTGCCGTACCGCACGCTCACCACGCAGGCGCCGGTCGGCGTGATGGTCGGCCACATGGAGGTACCCGGGCTGACCGGCAGCGATCCGGCGAGCCTGAGCCCGGCGGCGTACCAGCTGCTGCGGTCGGGCGGCTACGGCGGTCCCGGCTTCGGCGGGCCGGTGTTCACCGACGACATCTCCAGCATGCGGGCGATCACCGACCGCTACGGGGTGGCCGACGCCGCGCTGCGCGCGCTGCAGGCCGGCGCCGACACCGCGCTGTGGGTGTCGACGGGCGAGGTGCCCGCCGTGCTCGACCGGCTGGAGCAGGCGCTGGACTCCGGCGAGCTGACGATGCCGCGGGTCGACCAGTCGGTGCTGCGGGTCGCGGCGATGAAGGGTCCGAACCCGCGCTGCGGCGGCTAGGCCGGGCGGCTCAGTTCGGGATGCCGTGCGGCGATCGCCCGAAGTAGACCGGTGACCGCCTGCACCCGCGCGAGCCGGGCGAGTTCGCGCGGCACCACCAGCCAGTACGTGCGCTCGACGACGAAGTCGTCGGGAAGCACGACGACCAGGTTCTCGTCCCCCTCGGCGATGTAGCTCGGCAGCGGTGCGATGCCCAGACCGCTTCTGGCGGCGAGGTATTGACCGGTGATGTTGTTGGTCTGGATCTGCGCGTCGACGCGCGGGAACAACGAATAGAGCTCGCGCAGCGGTTCGACGTCGAGGAACGCGTCGACGTACCAGATCAGGGTGCAGCGACGGAGATCCTGTGTCGATTCCAGCGGTGCCACACCGGCCAGATACTCCCGTGACGCATATAGCTTCAGTCGGTAGTCGGCGAGGCGCTCGACGTCGACCGCACGCGGCGACGGGGCCTCCAGGGTGACGGCGACGTCGTAGTCCCTGGCGGCGATGAGACCGTGCGTGGTCGAGGTGACCAGTTCGACCGCGAGACCGGGGTGTGCGCGCCGCAGATCCGCCAAACCCGGTACGAGAACGAAGGATCCGAAACCGTCCGGGGTGACGATCCGCGCGGTGCCGGCGATCTCTCCACCGGAGGCCTCCTGGGTGGCCTCCATGGCGGCGTGCAACGTCGACTCCACCGACTTCGCGTACGGCAGCAGCCGTTTACCCGCCTCGGTGAGTTGCCAGCCCGTCGATGCTCGGTCGAAAAGCCGGATGCCCAACTGCTTTTCGAGCCGGTCGATGCGACGCGACACGGTCGTGGGGGGGGGGGCGCGGCGGGCCGCCCCGGGCCCCCCCCCCCCCCCCCGCGCCCCCCCGCCCGCCGGACACGAGGAGTGGGCCGTGCCCCGGCACAACCCACCCCGCCCGCG
>NZ_LQIT01000035.1 GCF_001499965.1 Mycobacterium sp. GA-2829 | reverse complement strand
GAACTCGACCGCGCCATCGACCGGTAGCCCGGCCGGGGTGGGTTGGGGGGGGGGGGTAGGGGGGCGGTGGGGGGGGGCCGCCGGGGCGGCGGGGGCGGGAGCCGCTGCCGCGGGCGCCTCGGCCGGAGCGGCCTCGGCGGCCGGTGCCGCCTCTTCGGCCTCGGGCTCCGGTTCGGGGTCGGTATCGGTGGCGAAGAGCACCGCGGCGTCGCGCTCGCTGTTGAGCACCTCGACGGTGCTGTGCGAGTACTCCGGCAGCTTCAGCGTATTGGTCGCCAGACCGGCCACCGTCGGCGCCGACTTCACGCCGATCTCGACGAACCGCTCGACCCCGAGTCCGCCCGCGGCCTCCTCGATGAACAGCAGGTCCTGTGTCTCGATCCACCGGACCGGGCTGGCGAACTGCCACGCCAGCAATTCGATGACGATCTTGCGGCACAGCTCGCGCGGCCGCTCGGCACGCCAGGTGTCGTAGTCGGCGAGGATCTCGTCGAGCGGTTCGGCAGGCACCAGGTCGCGGATCTCCTGGACGAAGTCGCGGTCGAGCGTGAACGGCCGGGGCACCAGGTTCGGGATGTACTTGCCGATCAGCAGTTCCGGATCGGCGTCGCGCGGCATGACCCGCTCCAGCGAACGGCGGAAGTCGGCCACACCGACCCGCAGCACCGAGCTGTGGAACGGCACGTCGATACCGGGCACCAGGATGAACGACCGCTTGCCGCCGCTGATCTCGCGGCGCCGTTCGATCTCCTCCTCGAGCGCCTCGAGCCCGCGGACCGTCCCGGCGATCGCGTACTGCGAACCGCGCAGGTTGAAGTTCACGATCTCCAAGAACTCACCAGTACTCGCCGCGATCTCGGCGACGAAGTCCTTGACGTCGGCGTCGTCGAGGTCGATCTGGCTGGGCCGGATGGCGGCCAGGCGGTAGTTCGAGCGGCCGAGGTCGTCACGCGGCACGATGTCGTGCATCTTGCTGCCGCGGTGGAACACCACCTCGAGCAGCGCCTCGAGCTCGTACACCCCGGACACGCAGGCCAGCGCGGTGTACTCGCCGACGGAGTGACCGCAGGCGATCGCGCCCTCGACGAACGCACCCTGTTCGCGCATCTCGGCGACCTGCGCCGCGGCGACGGTCGCCATGGCGACCTGGGTGAACTGGGTCAGGTAGAGCACACCCTCGGGGTGCTGGTAGTGCACGCCGGAGGCGATGAGGCTGGTCGGGTTGTCGCGCACCACGTGCAGGACCGAGAAGCCCAGCGTCTCCCGGGTGAACTTGTCCGCCGAATCCCACACCTTGCGGGCGGCCTTGCTGCGGGCGCGGACCTCCATGCCCATGCCCTTGTGCTGGATGCCCTGGCCGGGGAACGCGTAGACGGTCTTGGGCGCCGCCAACCGGGCGGTGGCCGACATGACCAGCTCGCCCGCGACCTTCGCGGTCACCTCGAGCACCTCGGCGCCGACGTCGATGCCGACGCGGTCGACGCGGAACTCGATCTCGTCGCCCGGCAGCACCATGCCCAGGAACCGGGCGGTCCAGCCCACGAGGCGGGCAGGCGGGACGGCTTTGCCGTCGGTGGCGGTGACGACGTGCTGGGCGGCGGCCGAGAGCCACATCCCGTGCACGATCGGCGAATCCAGACCGGCGAGCAGCGCGGCGGCGCGGTCGGTGTGGATCGGGTTGTGGTCACCCGAGACGACCGCGAACGGCCGCATGTCGACGGGCGCGCCGACGGTGACATCGCGGCGTCGACGGCGCGGGGTGTCGGTGGCGTTGTCGGAGATCGCACCGCCAGCACGGGCCGGGTCGGTCAGTTCGGCGGCGCCGTTGCGGCCGCGGATCGCGAAGCGCTCCTCGAGGGTGGCCAGCACGGTGCCGTCCGCGTCGGCGACGGTGACCGAGACCGGGACGACACGGCCGACCTCGGTGTCGGTGGCCGTACCCGCGGTGGCGGTGACGGTCAGTTCGGCCCGCTGGTCGGGCAGCGCCGCGACAAGGTGCGCACCGTGGTCGAGGTGCACCAGGCTCAGCAGACCCTCGACGACCGGGAAGCCGGTCTCGGTGGCGGCGGAGCCGATCGCGGAGAACACCGCGGGCCAGCAGCGGCCGACCAGCGCGTCGGGCACGACGGTCAGCGTCGGCGCCAGCGGCGCACCGAAGGTGGCGGTGACGCCGGTGTGGTCGGCGACCAGTTCCGGATCCCAGGTGACGGTGACGGTGGCAGCGCCGTCCTGAACCGGCGGAAGGCCCGACGGACCTTCTTCCACCCCGGCGGCGATGGCGAGCACGGCGCGCATCGCGGTCGCGGCGTCCTCGGTGGTGACCAGCGGGGCGCCGCCGGTGCGGATGACGTCGGTCAGGGTGAAGCGGATCTCGATCCACGTCCCCGACAGCGGGACGCTCAGCGTGACGTGGGAGTCGTCGGCCACGTCGAGGCGGGCGCCGGTGGACGCGTGGGTGGCGGTGCGGCCCTCGTCGCGGACCTGCCAGTCGGCGGGTGCGGCGATGCGGTGCACGGGGTTGACGGCCGTGCGGCCGGCCCACAGCACGTCGGGGGCGTCGAGCAGCACGGCGAGCGGCCCGGTCACATCGGTGCGGCCTTCGCGGCGGCTGATCACCGGACGCGGGTCGCCGTTGTGGGCCAGTACCTCGTCGATAGCGGCCTGCTCGAAGCGGTCGAGCAGGTCACCGACCGGCTCGTCGACGCGGGTGATGCCCGCGACCGCGGCGGTGCCGGGGATGATGCAGACCTGGTCGGCGGTGTAGCGGGCGTCATGGGCCTGCCACAGCGAATCGCTGCGCCACCAGCGGCGCACGTCCTTGTCGATGACCGGCACGAAGTTGACCGGCTTACCCGGGGTCTTGCACAGCTGGACGAAGAACGGCACGTCGGCCGGGTGCAGCAGCACGGTCCCGGCGTCCGGGTACGCGCCCGCCAGCGCGTCGAGCGCGGCCTGCGGATCCTCGAGCAGCTCGTCGGAGTCGAACAGGGTCGTGATCGGCCCGTGGTCGCGCGGGTGCAGACGGGCCTCGGCACGCTGCAGCATCTGCGCGAACCGGTCGCGCCAGGTGATGTCGAGCCACGGCGAATCGCCGCGGCTGGTGTCGGCGGTGCTGTCGCCGTCGCCGATGGCGAGTTCGACGTAGCGGCGCAGCCACTGCAGGTACGACATGTCGGCGACGTCGCCGAAGTAGGGCTTGGCGGTGCCTGCCATCGCGGCGATGATCTCGTCGCGGCGGGCGGCGACCGCGTCGGCGTCGCCGGCGACGTCGTCGAGCAGCCGGCCGCAGCGCGAGGCGGCGTTGTCGATCTCGTGGATGTCCGCGCCGAGCTGGCTGCGCCCGGAGGCCATCCCGCCCTGCGCCTTACCCGCACCGACCCACTGATCGGTGCCCTTGGTGTCGACCAGCAGCTGCTTGACCGCCGGCGAAGTGGTGGCCTCGAGCGTGGCCATCGCCGCGGTGCCGACCAGGATGCCGTCGACGGGCATGACCGGGAAGCCGTAGGCCTGCGACCAGCGGCCGGACAGGTACTCCGCAGCGCGTTCGGGCGTGCCGATGCCGCCGCCGACGCAGATGGTGATGTTGGACCGCGACCGCAGCTCCGAGTAGGTCGTCAGGAGCAGGTCGTCGAGGTCCTCCCAGGAGTGGTGGCCACCGGCGCGGCCGCCCTCGATGTGCACGATGACCGGCTTGGTGGGGACCTCGGCGGCGATGCGGATGACCGAGCGGATCTGCTCGACGGTGCCCGGCTTGAACACGATGTGGCTGATGCCGATGCCGTTGAGCTCGTCGATCAGGTCGACGGCCTCTTCGAGTTCCGGGATGCCCGCGGTGACGACGACGCCGTCGATGGGGGCGCCGGCCTGCCGCGCCTTCTGCACCAGGCGCTTACCGCCCAGCTGCAGCTTCCACAGGTACGGGTCGAGGAACAGCGAGTTGAACTGGATCGACCGGCCCGGCTCGAGCAGCTCGGTGAGCTCAACGATGCGGTCGTTGAAGATCTCCTCGGTGACCTGGCCGCCGCCGGCGAGCTCGGCCCAGTGGCCGGCGTTGGCGGCGGCGGCGACGATCTTGGCGTCGACGGTCGTCGGGGTCATCCCGGCCAGCAGGATCGGCGAGCGGCCCGTGAGGCGGGTGAACTTGGTCGCCAGCTTCACCGAACCGTCGGGCAGTGCCACGGCGGTCGGGGTGTAGCTCGACCACGGGCGCGCCACCTCGGGCACGGCGCCGACGGTGAACAGGTTGCGCTGGCCGCCGCGGGTGGCGGCGGGCACGATGCCGACCCCGAGTCCGCGGATGACGGGGGCGGTGAGGCGGGTCAGGATGTCCCCGGGCCCGAGGTCCAGAATCCACCGAGCTCCAGCGTCATGTAAATCGGTGACCTCGTCGACCCAGTCGACCTGGTTGACGAGGATGGCCTCGGTCATCTGGCGGGCCAGCGTGACGTCGAGCCCGACGGCTTCGGCCCAGCGCCCGACGATGTCGACGCCGTCGGCCAGGCGCGGGGTGTGGAAGCCGACCTCGACCTGGACCGGATCGAAGGCCGGTGCGAACACCGCGCCGCCGCGCAGCTTGTTCTTGCGCTCGGCCTCTTCCTTCTCGGCGATCTGGTTGCAGTACAGCTCGAAGCGCGACAGTTGCTCGGGGGTGCCGGTGATGACGACCGAGCGGCGGCCGTTGCGGATCGACAGCACCGGCGGCAGCACCGTGCGCACGTCCTGGCTGAACTCCTCGAGCAGCTCGTAGATGCGCTCGGGATCGGCGTTGGTGACCGAGACCATCGGCGGGCGGTCGCCGAGGACCATGATGCCGCGGCGGCGCGCGACGAGCGTGCCCGCTGCGCCGATCAGCTGGGCCAGTGCGAGCAGTTCGACGTCCTTGGCGCCGCGTGCGGCGAGCGCCTCGACGGCGAGCACGCCCTGGGAGTGGCCTGCCATCGCCACCGGCGGGGTCTCGAACAGGTCCATGCCCTGGCGCGCGAGGGCGCGCACCGCGGCGACCTGGGTCAGCAGGACACCCGGGACGGACACCGCCGCGGAGGTCAGTTGCTTGGCGGTCGGGACCGGCTCCTCGGCGGCGAGCGCGCGCACCCAGCGCAGCGGCTCGAAGCCGATCGGGCGGACGACGACCAGTTCCTTGGCCACCGGCTCCAGCAGCAGTTCGGCCTCGCCGGCGAGGGTGGCCAGTTCGGATTCGATCCCCGTCGAGGACACCAGCTCCTCGAGGGTCTCGAGCCACGCGCTGCCCTGCCCGCCGAAGGCGACCGCGAACGGCTCGCCCGCGGTCAACCGATCCACGAGCGCATGCGTGTTCTTGGTTCCGGACTCGTCGTCCCAGCCCGTGGAAACCCGGTCATGCTCGTAGATCGTCACTTGGTGTTATCTCCCTCGGTGGTGCTCTCGCGCTCGCGTGTACTGCTCACGGACGTCGGTGTGTTCGGGTGGTCTGTGGCGGGCCTGCGCTCCTCTGCGGCGCACCCGCGGCGATTCGGCGTCGAATCCGGCTGGCCGGTGTCGCGAACGTCTGCTCGGCGGACATTCCAGCCCCACTAAGAGTGGCATAAGGAAACGGGGTCACCGGGCCGCCGAAACGGTTACTGGCGAGTTCTACGCTCGGGTAACCACGGCTTGGGTAACGCCCTGTTCAGACGGCGCGGACGGCTTCCGTGACAAACGTCCTGTTGGCGGGTGGTTACGGTCGAGTAGCTATAACCGTGCTGATCACGGCCGCATCGTTACCAAATCGTTATCTGAAATTTTCGTCACTCGAATGGCGAGGTCAGAGCCGATGACGGGTCGACAGCAGACGCCGATCTGTCCAGTCGGACGGGACGACGCGGCAGAAAAGTTTGCTGAACGTACTTACCGATCGGTAAGGTTTTCAGTCCCACTGGCCGAATTGCGGCTTCAGGATGTGGTTGACGTCCACACCGATGCCCGCGACCTGACGGGCGTCGATCTCCACCTGGTGCAGGTGCGCGGCGGGGTGGGCCACCCGGCCGGGTGAGCCCCAGTTGTGCTGCCAGAAGTAGGCGCCGAGGCCGTCCTGGATCGCCCACTCGATCGTCTTGGAGTTGGCGTAGATGCCGACGCGCTGATGTCCGAGCACCGCCTCCCAGCCCTTCAGGTAGGGCGCCACCTGCGCTTTGTACTGCTCGAAGCTGGGGTCGTCGTCGATGGAGGCATAAATCGGAGCGCCGAAGGAGCCACCCGCGGCCACGTGCAGCTCCCACCCCCTCTTGGCGTGCTGCACCCCGGCGCTCTGACCACCCAGCCAGTCGGCGGTGTCGGCCTTCCCGAACTGGTAGCACGAGACGATCTTCAGCCCGTTCTGGTACAGGTCGCGGGCCTCCGGCAGCTGGATCGGCTTACCCAGCATCCACGCCCCGCCCGGCCTGCGGTCGGAGACATAGCGGATAGCTCCGAGGGCGCCTGCGGCCCGGATGTCGCTCGCCTTGAGCACGCCCGCCGCGTAGTCGAGGAGAACTCCGAGCGGTTCGGCGGCCGCTGAGGGCGCGGCCGCCGTCGCGGAGGCGGGCAACCCCGCGCTCATACCGAGGACGACGGGTGCGGCCGCCTTGAGCATCTGACGCCGCGTGATCGACACGCGTCACAGAGTACGACGGGCGCCTCAGGATTCACATCAACGCCACTGGTCACATTGGCATCAATTGCGGCGGCGGACCTGCGCCTGCAGCGCCTTGTCGAGATGCCGGGCGACGAGCCGGTTGGCCAGTTCGCGGTAGTCCTGCACGATCCGGTGCATCTCCAGGGGTTCGGGCGCGCGCTCGGGCCCGAAGCGTGCCTCGATGCACTCCTGCAGGGAGTCGGCGACCACCTCGGCCAGGCTGTCGACGTCCCGACGGGTGGCGGCCTCGATCCGCAGGATGGCCCGGACGTAGAGCATCGGATCGGCCGCACGGCCGACGATCGCGGCGAGCGTGGGATCGGTGAACACGACGCGGCCGTCGACGATGTCGGCGAGCCCGTAGGTGACGAGCCGGCCCGCGTCCTCCCCGGCGGGGTCGATGTCGACCGCGCGAACGGGCGTCGTGGCCTCGTCGCGCTTGTCCTCGGCCACGAACAGCGAACGTTGCAATCCCAGGATGTCGGCCAGGTCGGCGCCGGCCCGCATGCTCGCGAAGAACTCGGCGATGTGGGCCGAACTGAACCCTCGGCGCAGGAGTTGGTTGATCGTGTCCAACTGCGCCAGGTGGTAGGCGTTGTAGTACGCCGACCGGCCCTGACGGCGCGGCGGGTCCAGCAGTCCGCGTTCGCGGTAGGCGCGGATATTGCGAGTACTCACACCGGAGAGTCGCGAGAGCTCGTTCAGGCGGTACTCGACCACGTCCCCGCAACCTCCTCCCGCCCATCGGCTCCGAATCGCGGCACAGCACACTGTACCCGCGGTACGCCCAAACGAGCGAATTCCGGGCAACATCACAGGTAAATCGACCAAACCGCACGGTATGGCCGTGAACAGGAACAACATCGATCCCAGGTCGCACGGCTCGACGCAGATGTGCAATTTCAGCCAACTCAAGCACTGATCTTGAGCGCGGGCCGCCGGCGCACGCAGCGAACGTCACACCCGGAGAAGCTCGTCAGTGGCGGGTATCTGCGACACCATGGGTGGAGGAAACATTCACTATTCGGCGGAGGTTCGCGTGCGCCCCTGGATCGTGTGGGCCACCGGACTGCTGGCTTACATCGTCGCCGTCATGGACCGCACCACCCTCGGGGTTTCCGGCCTCGACGCCGCCGAACGGTTCTCCGCCACCCCGAGTGTGCTGGCCACCTTCGTCGTCCTGCAGGTCGTGGTCTACGCCGCCGCGCAGGTGCCCGCGGGTGTCCTGCTCGACCGCTTCGGGTCCAAGGTGCTCATCATCGCCGGCGCGGCCCTGATGGCGGCCGGCCAGCTCACGCTCGCGGTGAGCGAATCGCTACCCGCGGCCATCGCGGCCAGGGCAGTCCTCGGCCTCGGCGACGCGTTGACGTTCATCTCGGTGCTGCGGCTGGTGCCGCACTGGTTCACGCCCAAGCAGATCCCGCTCGTCACGCAGCTGACCGGGATCTGCGGGCAGCTCGGCCAGGTGCTCTCCGCGGTGCCCTTCCTGGCAATCCTCGGCGTCGCGGGCTGGACGACCGCCTACACGTCGGTGGCGGCGTTCGGCGTGGTGTCGCTGATCCTGACGCTGCTGCTGGTCAAGGACACCCCCTCGGGACGGCATGTGCCCGAGCCGAGCGGGACGGTCGGCGACACGTTGCGCAGCGTCAAGACCGTGTGGTTGCGGCCGGGCACCCGGCTGGGCTTCTTCACCCACATGGGGACCCAGTTCTCGGTGACGGTGTTCGCGCTGATGTGGGGGGTGCCCTACCTGACCGTCGCGCAGGGGGTGTCGACGGCGACGGCGGGCACGCTGCTGTCGGTGTCGGTGGTGTCGGCCATCGTGGCGGGCACCGTGATCGGCATCCTCACCGGCAGGCATCCGCACCGCCGGTCCTGGCTGGTGCTCGGCATCATCGGCTCCAACGCACTGCTGTGGACGATCGTGCTGGCCCTGCCGGGCCCTGCGCCGCTGTGGTTGCTGGTGACGCTGGTGGTCGTGATCTCGGTCGGCGGCCCGGGCTCGATGGTCGGGTTCGACTTCGCGCGGACATTCAACACGAGCGCCACGCTCGGCACCGCCCAGGGCATGGTCAACATGGGCGGATTCCTCGCGTCGCTGGTGATCATGCAGGTGATGGGCCAGATCCTCGACGCCGCGGGCGGCTATTCGTTCGAATCGTTCCGGTGGGCGTGGCTGACTCAGTACGCGGTGTGGGCGCTGGCGACCGTGGGGATCCTGATCACCCGCGGAAAAGCCCGCCGCGAGATGCGCCGCGACCACGAGCGCATGCTGCTGGAGAGCTTGGAGCGCTAACGCTTACGCGCGGACTCGCGCCGGTTGGCCTTCTTGATCGCCGAGACGAGCTCGTCCTTGGTCATCGTCGAGCGCCCGGAGATGTCCAGGCGGCGCGCCACCTCGACGAGGTGCTTCTTCGAGGAGTTCGCGTCGACACCCTCGGCGGTGTCCCCCTTGGCGTTCGGGCCGCCGCTCTTCGCGCGCTGGTCAGACGGACCCTTCTCGTCCTTGGGCTCCCAGTGGTCGCCGACCTTCTCGAAGCTGTGCTTGAGCGCGCTGTAGGCCACGCGGTGCGCCCGCTCGCCCTCGCCGTACTCGTCGGCAGCGGAGTCGTGGGCCTTGGCGAAGGTCCGCTGCGCCTTGGCGCCGGACTTCTTCAGCGTGCTGGGCAACTCGTTCTTCTTGGCCTGACCGCTCTTCGTCGTCTTCGGCATGCTGGCCTCCCGATCTGTTCGACTGATCGCGAGGTACCCGTGGACCATTCCAAGCAAACCGCTCCTGGCCACCTGCCAGGGGTCACACAGGGTCGAACGACGAGATCAGCCACGCACCGTCGATCTTGGTGAGGCCGACCTTGATGCTGCTCGACGCGAAGGCGCCGTCCGGGTTCTCCTGGCTGGTGGTCGCCTGGTTCACGAACAGCAGCGCGACCGCCGAGTCCGGGTTGATCTCCGACATCGCCGCCTGCGCGACGGTGGCCTCGGTCTTCACCGACTTCTGCTTGGCCGCAGGGGCGACCACCTTCTCGGTGAAGTCGGTGTAGTAGTCGAGGAAGTCCCCGGTCAGCCGTGATTTGGCGGTGGCGAAGTCCTGGTCGAGGGTCTCCGGCGCGTAGGACAGCAATGCGACGGTGCCGTCCTTGGCCGCGTCGAGCGCCACCCGCGCCGCCTCAGGGTCGGTCTGCTGGTCGACCCGGTACTGGAAGAAGTACAGGTAGCCGGCGGCGGACGCCGAGGCCAGCAGCACGACGGCGGCCGCGACGGGCGCGAGCCACTTCTTCGTCCGTCGTGCGGGCTTGGTCGCGGGGGCCGCCGGCGGGGTCTGGTCGGCCTGCTCTTCTTCGGTCAGGGTCTCGTCGACCCCTGTTTCGTCGACCTCTGTTTCGTCGACCTCTGTTTCGTCGACCTTGGTCTCGTCGTTGTCGGTCACGGCGCGAACTCCACCTTCGACAGTTTGATCCGGTCACCGTCGCGCACCACGTCGACGATCAGCCGCCAGGTCCGGGGATCCTGTTTGGCGCCGGTCTCGTTGGTGATCCGGGAGGTGGCGGCGACGAGCACCACTGCGGAGTTGTCGGTCATCGATTGGACGGCCGCGGCGTTCACGTTGGCCTCGGTGACCACCTTGGACCGCTCGGCGACCGTGGTGAAATCCGCGGCGCTGGCCTCGAAGTCCTCTTTGAACTTGCCCGTCGCGTTGTCGATGATGCGCGCGACGTCGTCCTTGGCGGTGTTGAAGTTCAACGACATCAGCGTGACCACACCCTGACGCGCGGCGGCGGCGAATTCGGCGGAGCGCTGCTGCTCGGCCTGCGCCTGCCGGTGCTGCACGAACATGAACACGCTCACGGCCACCAGCGCGACCGTCAACAGTGCGGTGACGGTGTAGGCGATCACCCGCCAGGGCACGCGCGACAGTCGACCGCGTGCGGCCGGTGTTTCGGCAGGCGCGACGACGGCGGGCTCCTCGGCCGCCTCGGCCTCGGCGTCGGGCGTCTCCGCCGACTCGAGGGCTTCAGGCGTTTCGGCTTCGGCGGTGTCGGCCTGCGGCGTGCGCGCGGCGGCCTCGGCCTCCCGCCGCAACCTCAGCGCGCGAGCGCGGGCACGGGCCGCGGAGGCGATGGCCTCCGCCTCGGCCGCCTCGGCCTCGGCCTGCTCCGCGCGGGCCAGTGCGTCGTCGATGTCGGCGAAATCGGACTCAGCGGCGCGGTCTTCGATCCCGTCGCCGTCGAGCACCGATGAGGCTCGCTTGCGGAAAGGCACGCGACCTCCTTGTCGGTTGAACATGTTGAATGAGAACGGCATTACCGCTCAAGGGTATCGCCGCGACGATACCTCATGTCCAGATCGCCAGAAAAGGGCCGTTTTGCAGCGGAAATGCCATTCCCCTACTGTGCGAATGCTCAGCGCAGAAGATCCTTCATCACCTTCCCGGTGGCGTTCAGCGGAAGCGACTCGCGGAACTCGACGTACCGCGGCACCTTGAACCCGGCCATCTTCTCACGGGCCCATCCGATGAGGTCCTCGGCGGTCACACCGCCCGCCTGATTCTGCGGCACCACGAACGCTTTGCCCACCTGCCCCATCCGCTCATCGGGAACACCGATCACGGCGACCTGGGCGACGGCCGGGTGCTCGAGCAGGAAGCCCTCGATCTCGGCCGGGTAGGCGTTGAACCCGCCGACGATGAACATGTCCTTCTTGCGGCCCACGATCCGCAGCCGGCCGGCGTCGTCGAGGGTGCCGAGGTCCCCGGTGTGTAGCCAGCCATCGGGGTCGATGGCCTCGGCGGTGGCCGCCGGGTCGTCGAGGTAGCCCTGCATCACCGTGTAGCCGCGGATCAGCACCTCGCCGTCGTCGGCGATGCGGACCTCGACGCCGTCGCATGCGGTGCCGACGGTGGTGGCGATGTCGGTGAACGAGTCACCGAGACGCGACAGCGTGGCCGTGCCCGCCTCGGTGAGGCCGTAGCCGGTGGCCAGCGTCTGGAACGGCAGTTCCTCGAGCACGCGGCGCACCAGTTCCACCGGGATGTCCGCGGCGCCGGTGACGCCGGCGCGCAGCGTGGACAGTTTCGACTTGTCGGAGACGGCGAGCAGTGAGTGGTACAGCGTGGGCGGCCCCGGCAACATCGTGATGCGTTCCGCGGCAATCACATCGACGACGGCGTGGACGTCGAACACCGGAACCGGCACCATCGTCGCCCCGCGGATGAACGACGCGATCAGCCCGGCCTTGTATCCGAAGGTGTGGAAGTACGGGTTGACCATCAGGTAGCGGTCACCGCGGCGCAGATCGGCGAGGTTGCACCACTCCTCGTAGAGGCGCAGATTCTGCCGGTGGTTCATCATCACGCCCTTGGGACGACCGGTGGTCCCCGAGGTGAAGATGATGTCGGAGATCGCCGAACCCTCGACCTTGCGCTCGAACGGCTCTCCGCTGCCGAGGAAGCCGGATTTGAGGTCGATCACCGGCACCCCCGACGGGGCCCGGTAGTCCACGCCGAGGAAGCCCTGCTGCACCAGCACCGCCTTGGCGCCGCTGCGCGTGATCACGTCGGCCGCCTCGTCGGCCTTGAACCGGGTGTTGACGGGGACCAGTACCCCGCCCGCGGTCAGCAGCCCGAACGCCGCGACGATCCACTCGGCCGAGTTGGGCGCCCAGATCGCCGCCCGGTCACCGGCTTCGATGCCGAGGTCGGCGAATGCACCTGCCGCACAACGGATCCGGTCGACAACGTCGCTGAAGGTCAAGCGCAGCGGACCGTCGACGACGGCTTCGGCGTCGCCGAACCGGTCCGCTGCGCTCAACACCATCTCGGGGATGGTGTCCCAGGTCGGTACGTACGTCACGTGGTGACGAGACGCCCCAGGTTTCCGCCCATGATCTTCGCCTGGTCCTCGACGGACAGGTGCTCGAGCGCGGTGACGTAGTGCGTCGGCTCCGCCAGGCCCTCCGGATGCGGCCAGTCCGAACCGTAGAGCACCTGGTCGACGCCGATCAGGTTGATCAGGTCGTCGATGCCCTCCTCGTAGAACGGGCTGACGTAGATGCGGTTCTTGATCTCCTCGATGGGATTGCCGAGGAAGGCCTCGGGAGCCTTCTTCCAGACCTCGGCCATCGAGTCCAGGAGCGGGAACATCCATTTGGAGCCGGCCTCGACGATGCCGACCTTGAGCGTCGGGAAGCGGAACAGCGCACCGTGGATCACCCACGAGGCCACCGCATCCTGGATCGGACGCCACTCGTTGAGGATGCCCATGGCGTTGGTCTGGAACGGCAGCATCTCCTGCTGCGCGCCGTCCCATTCCGAGGTGTAGCGCGAGTAACCGCTGTCGCTGGAGTGCATGCCGACGAAGATGTCGTGGTGGACGACCCGCTCCCAGAAGGGGTCGAACTCGGGCAGCGCGAACGAGCGCGGACCGCGGAAGCCGGGCACCGGCGCCGGACGGATCAGGATGGCGCGAGCACCGCGCTTGACCGCCCACTCGAGCTCTTCGATCGCCTTCTCGACGATGGGCAGCGTGATCACCGGGGTGGTGAAGATGCGGTTCTGGTAGTTGAAGCCCCAGACCTCGTGCAGCCATTCGTTGAGCGCGTGGATGATGACGTGGATGGCGACCGGATCGTCGGACAGCCGCTCCTCGATGAGGCTGGCCAGCGTCGGGAACATCAGGCTGCGGTCGACGCCCAGCTCGTCCATCACCTTGATGCGCGGTTCGGGCTCGAAGAACGCCGGGATCGCCTTCATCGGCTCGCCGAACAGTTCGCGCTTGCTCTTACCGTCCGGGTTGCCGAACTTGAAGTACTCCTCCCACGCACCCGGCTTGGCGACCACCGAGAACGTCGGGTTCGGGATGTAGTTGGAGATCTGCCCCTTGAGCGCGATCTTGGTCCGTCCATTGACCTCGACGTACTGGACGACGTCCTTGTACTCCTTGGGGAGGTACTTGGTCATCGCCTCCGGCGGCTCGTAGAGGTGGTTGTCCGCATCGAACAACGGGAACGGGATGTCGACCCGGTGTGACAGTTGACCCATGGAAAACTCCTTTGCTTATCGAGAGAATCGTATTCTCATTACGAGAAGGCTGCAATGTCCCGTGTGGTGCTGTAGTCGCGGATCCGCTGCCGGATGAGCACTTTCTGCACTTTGCCGCTCGCGGTTCGGGGGTAGTCGTCGACGGCCTCGTGCAGTTCCTCCGGCCACTTCTGCCGGGCGACCCCGGCGTGCTCGAAGTGCGCGCGGACCTCGTCCAGACTCGGCATCAGGTGCCCGCTGCGGATCCGCAGCACCGCGGCCGCGTGTTCGCCGAGGCGGGCGTCGGGCGCTGAGACCACCACGGCCTCGGCGACGGCGGGCATGCCCAGCAACACCTCCTCGACCTCGAGTGCGCTGATGTTCTCGCCGCCGCGGATGATCACGTCGGCCTTGCGGTCGGTGATCGTGAGGTAGCCGTCGTCGTCGAGGACGCCGACGTCACCGGTGTGGTACCAGCCGTCCTCGTCGAAGGCCGCGGCGGTCAGCGCGTCGTCGGTATAGCCGAGGCAGAGGTCGGGTCCGCGCGAGAGGATCTCGCCGTCGTCGGTGAGCCGGATCTCCACTCCGGGTCGCGGGTCGCCGTCGGTGTAGAGCCGCTTGTCCTCGGGCGCGCTGGGCCGCGATCCGGTGATCGACGGGTGTTCGGTGCTGCCGTAGGACCGGTAGACGAACAAGCCGAGGTCGGCGAGCCGCCGGGTGACCGCCGCGGGCACCGTCGACCCGCCGAGCCCGACCGTGGTGAACCGTGCGACGTGCGCGGGTGTGCAGTCGGGATGGTCGAGCAGGCTGGTGACGAAGTACGGCGGTCCGCCGCCGACGGAGAGCCCCTCGGATTCGATGAGCCCGAGCACCTTGCCGGGATCCCACACATCGCACAGGTCGACGGGGGTGTTCTCGAGGACGGGGATGAGGAACGCGCCGACCATCCCGATGAAGTGGCCGACGGGCGTGGCCGTGAGCTGTCTGCCCCGGTCGGACGGGTAGTTCTCGAGGAGTTGGCGCGTCTCGAAGCCCAGCGTCTGGTGGCTGTGGACCACGCCCTTGGGGTCGCGGGTGGTTCCGGAGGTGAACGCGATCAACGCCGGCCCGGCCGGATCGGTGTGGCTGGTCTCGGCCATCGGCTCGGCGTCGAAGAGATCGTCGAACGACGACTCCCCCACCAGCGCGACGATGGGCACGTCGGCACACAGATCCGGCTGGAACTGCATGCGGCCGAACTCGGCGGTCGTGACGAAGACCTTGGGGCGCGCGCTGGCCATGATGTGGCCGAGTTCCTTGCGGCCGTAGAAGTGCACGATCGGCACCACCGCGGCACCGAGGAAGGCCGAGGCCCAGAACACCATCGCCGCCTCGGCCCAGTTCGGGAGCTGCAGCGCGACGACGTCGCCGGGGCCGACACCGCGCCGCCGCAGGCCGGCGGCGAGCCTGCGGGCCTGCCGTTCCACGTCGCCGAAGGTGCCGCGGTAGGGGCGGACCTCCGAGTGCACGTAGAAGCCGACGTCCGCCCCGGTCGCGAGATGCCGCGCGAGGAGTTCGCCCAGCGTTTCGGGTGTCCACCACCCTTCCTGCTCGTACCGTTTGATCAGCTCAACCGGAATTGTGCGCATAGTCCCTCAGCCGTTTGCGCCGCCGCTTCTACTCGCACCGGCACCCCTGCCGGTGATGCTATTCTCCGCAGCCGAGAATGCCAATACCGAACTGGGAGAACGTCTGATGGTCGACCTCGAGGTACAGGACGGTCTGGCCGTCATCACGATCGATCGACCGCACGCGCGCAACGCCATCTCGCTCGAGACCATGGGGCAGCTGGAGAAGGCGCTCGACGGGGCCCGCGGGGCACGGGCGCTGGCCGTGACGGGCGCCGGTGACCGGGCATTCGTGTCCGGCGGCGACCTCAAGGAACTCAGCGCGCTGCGCACCGAGGCCGAGGCCGCGGCGATGGCGCTGCGGATGCGCACGATCTGCGACCGGATCGCGGCCTTCCCCGGCCCCGTGGTCGCCGCCCTCAACGGCCACGCGCTGGGTGGCGGCGCCGAGGTCGCGGTGGCCGCCGACATCCGGGTGGCGGCCGACGACATCCGGATCGGCTTCAACCAGGTGTCGCTGGAGATCATGCCCGCATGGGGCGGCGCCGAACGGCTGGCCGAACTGGTCGGAAAGAGCCGGGCACTGCTGCTGGCGGGCACCGGCCGCATCCTGACCGCCGCCGAGGCCTTCGAGCTCGGCCTGGTCGACACGGTGCTGCCCCGCGAGGGCTTCGACGAGGCGTGGCGCGCGATCGCCCGCGCGCTGGCGAACCGGCCCGCCGGCGAGATCAAGCGGGTCATCGACGGGGTGCCCGCGACCGAGGCCATCGCCGCCTTCGCCCGGCTCTGGGTCGCCGACGAGCACTGGGTGGCCGCCGACAAGGTGATGAAGCGCGCCACATAGCGGTCGCGACGGCGGCGATGACCGGTTCTCTCTAGACGAGAATGACATTTCCCATTAATGTCATCGATGTGCAGGTGCGCGGGGTTGCGGCCTGCCCGGACACGGAGGACGACGCATGGCGAAGGCGCTCGCGCCCGAGATCTCGACCTGGCCCGAAGATCAGCCCCACCTGATCGGCAGCCGCTGCGGACGCTGCGCGGCCACCACCTTCCCGGTACAGGACCACTGCCCCAAGTGCAGCGCCGGCGAGATGTCGCAGGTGCTGTTGCCGCGGCGCGGCACGCTGATCGCCTGGACCACACAGGGTTTCCCGCCCGGGGCGCCCTACAAGGGGCCGACCGGTAAGGACTTCGTCCCGTTCGGGGTCGGCCTCGTCCAGCTCGATGACGTGGTGCGCGTCGAGGGCAGGCTGACTGAGAACGATCCGGACAAACTCGAATTCGGGATGCCGGTCGAGCTGACCATGATCCCGTTCACCAAGGACGAGGACGGCGAGGACGTCGTCACGTTCGCCTTCCAGCCGGTCTGACCCGCGCGGTCGAAAGGAACAGTCGAGACATGAACGACGTAGCCATCATCGGCGTCGGCCTGCACCCGTTCGGCAGGTTCGACAAGACCGCCATGCAGATGGGCGCCGAGGCGATCCAGACCGCGCTCGCCGACGCCAAATTGGAGTGGAAGGACATCCAGTTCGGTTTCGGCGGCAGCTACGAGGTGTCCAACCCCGACGCGGTCACCCGGCTGGTCGGCCTGACGGGGATCACGTTCACCAACGTCTTCAATGCGTGCGCGACCGCGGCCAGCGCGATCCAGCAGACCGCCGACACGATCCGGCTGGGCAAGTACGACATCGGCATCGCGATCGGACTGGACAAGCATCCCCGCGGCGCGTTCACCGACGACCCCGCCAAACTCGCCCTGCCCCAGTGGTATGCGGAGAACGGGCAGTTCGTCACCACCAAGTTCTTCGGAATGAAGGCCAACCACTACATCCACAAGCACGGCATCTCGGAGGAGACGCTGGCCCGCGTGGCCAACAAGAACTTCCGCAACGGTGCGCTCAACCCGAACGCGTTCCGCCGCAAGGAGATCTCGGTCGACGAGATCATGGCCTCACCGGTGCTGAACTACCCGTTGCGCCAGTACATGTTCTGCGCGCCCGACGAGGGTGCGGCGGCGGTGATCATGTGCCGCGGGGACATCGCGCACAAGTTCACCGACAAGCCGGTCTTCCTGCGCGCCAGTGAGATCCGCACCAGGACGTTCGGCGCCTACGAGGTGCACGCCACCTCCGCGCCGCTCGACGAGGACGTCTCCCCCACGGTCTACGCCGCGCGCGCCGCCTACGAGATCGCCGGGATCGGACCCGAGGACGTCGACATCGCGCAGCTGCAGGACACCGACGCAGGCGCCGAGGTCATCCACATGGCCGAGACGGGGCTGTGCGCCGACGGGGAGCAGGAGAAGCTGCTCGCCGACGGCGCCACCGAGATCGGTGGGTCGATCCCGGTCAACACCGACGGCGGACTGATCGCCAACGGTGAGCCGATCGGCGCATCGGGGCTGCGTCAGGTGCACGAGATCGTCCGCCAGCTGCGCGGTGAGGCGGGCGACCGCCAGGTGCCCGGTGAACCGAAAGTCGGTCTGGCCCAGGTGTACGGCGCACCCGGCACCGCATCGGCGACGATCCTGTCCGTATGACGACCTAGGGGGACGATGACACTCGCCCACACCGGGACGCAGACCACCGGTCTGTGGGCGAGGCCGCGCGCCAGGCGTCCGGTGGTGCGACTAGAAGACCGCGTCCTCGGGCCGGAACTCGCCTTCGAGCCGGCGCAGCCACTGCTCGCAGAACGCCCACGCCTCGGCGTGCCCGGCCGACATGCCCAGCGCCTGTTCCATCACCAGCACCCGCGACACGCTGGTGGCGATCACCGTCCACACCACCGGCGGCACCTCCGACACGTCGGCGCCGTAACGCGCGAGCGCGGCGGCGAGCACTTTGTTCTGTTCGACGCGGAACCGTTCGGCGTAGTCCGCGATCATCTCCCTCAGCGCGGGCCGGTGGTTGGCCAGCCCCATCAGCTCCATGGTCAGCCGCGTGGCCGCCGGATCGGTGCTGAAGCGCCACAGCGCCCACAGCGGTTGCGGCGCGGCCAGCACCCGCGACTGCACCTCGAGGCCCTCCTCGGCCCTGCGCCGGAACACGGCTTCGAACAGGTCGTCCATCGTGCGGAAGTAGTAGTGCACCAACTGCGGTTTCAGTCCCGCGCGTTCGGCCAGCCGCCGGGAGGTGACCGCGGCGTAGCCCTCCTCGACCATCAACCGTTCGGCGGCGTCGAGCAGCACCCCGCGGTTCTTGGCGTCGGGCGCACCGATCCTGCGCTGCGAAGTCATCGCCACCTCGCCTCCTCGCCCGTCCGAGACCGCCCGTGCCACAACGCCGATCGTATGCGGAACGACCTTGACCACGACTCTACCCCCATGCTAAGCAAGTGCTCAGCAATGTTGCGAAGGTTCGGGAAGGAACTCTGCACATGACAACTGATTTCGACAACGTCGACTACTTCACCGACCCTTCACTCGTCCCCGATCCGCACCCGTACTTCGACCATCTGCGGTCGAAGTGCCCGGTGGTCAAGGAACCGCACTACGGAGTCGTGGCGGTCACCGGATGGGACGAGGCCAACGCGGTCTACCGCGACACCGAGTCGTTCTCCTCGTGTATCTCGGTGATGGGTCCGTTCACCCCGATGCCGTTCACCCCCGAGGGCGACGACATCTGCGCACAGATCGAGGCGCACCGCACCGAGATCCCGATGTTCGAGCACATGGTCACCATGGACCCCCCACAGCACACCGACGCCCGGTCGATCCTGTCCCGGCTGCTGACGCCCAAGCGGCTCAAGGAGAACGAGGACTTCATGTGGCGGCTCGCCGACCGCCACATCGACGAGTTCATCGCCGACGGCAAGTGTGAGTTTCTCGCCGCGTACGCAAAACCGTTCTCGCTCTTGGTCGTTGCGGACCTCCTCGGCGTCCCCGAAGAGGACCACGAAGGCTTCCGCGAGGCGTTCGGCGCGGAGCGGCCGGGATCGCGCATCGGCGCGCTCGACCACGAGACCATCGTCACCAATCCGCTGGCCTGGGCCGACGAGAAGTTCGCCCAATACATCGAGGACCGCAGGAGCAATCCGCGCGACGACGTGCTGACCTCGATCGCGACCGCGAAGTATCCGGACGGTTCGACGCCCGACGTCGTCGACGTGGTGCGGACCGCGACGTTCCTGTTCGCGGCCGGCCAGGAGACCACGGCCAAATTGCTCAGCGCGGCGCTGCGCGTCCTCGGTGACCACCCCGAACTGCAGGAGGTGCTGCGGACAGACCGCAGCCGCATCCCGAACTTCATCGAGGAATGCCTGCGGATGGACAGCCCGGTCAAGACGGTGTTCCGAATGGCCCGCAAGAGCACCAAGGTGGGCGATGTCGACGCTCCCGCCGGTACCACCGTGATGGTGAGTCCCGGTGCGGTGAACCGGGATCCGCGGCGGTTCGACAATCCCCACGAGTTCGACATCAACCGCCGCAACGTCCGCGAACACCTGGCGTTCAGCCGCGGTATCCACTCCTGCCCGGGCGCACCGCTGGCCCGCGTCGAGGGCCGGGTGTCGATCGAGCGGCTGCTGGACCGGCTGGGCGAGATCAGCATCGACGAACAGCACCACGGTCCGCGCGAGGATCGTCACTACACCTACGAACCGACGTTCATCCTGCGCGGCCTGACCGATCTGCACATCACGTTCAGCGGCGAGTGATCCGGTGTGCCGCATCCGGCCGTTCCCCGGTCGCGGCCCCGCCGTGGTTGGTATTCTCCGGCCATGAGAAGACCGGTTACGCCATGGCGACCAACGGTTTTCGGCCGCCGCACGGGTGCTGCGGTCCTCGGCGTCGCGCTCCTCGTCGGCGGGGTGCTCGGCGCTCCGCCGGCGTCGGCGGCGATGTACCTCGGCAACTACGGGCTGAACATCCCGGACCGCAGGGACTTCCACACCTGGATCTTCTCGGCGATCGCCCCGTGCCGTAATCCGGACAACTCCAAGCGGACCGACTGCATCGTGGTGGTGACCGTGCCACAGCCGATCGCCAAGGCGCTCTACACCCACGCCGAAGCCCGGCTGGCCGACGGTCGGTACACGATGGTCATCGACGATCCGTTCGGATTGCGGTGCGGGGACATCTACTACGGGCCGACCATCCCCACCCACGACGTGTACACGTGGGACGCGGTGACCCTGGCGGGCGAGATGATCTCCTCATTCGGCGCCGGCTGCGACGGTGCGCCCGGCGGTCAGCGCGTCTACCCCATCAGCCTGACGAGGATGTGACGATGCGTACCACGATGGCGCTCACCGCCGCGTTGATGTTGACCGGTACGGCCCTCGCCGCACCCGCGGCGGCGCAACCCGTGCTGCACGATGTGCGGTACACCGTCACCGCCGATGCACCGTTCTACGTCGACATCTACTACCGCGAGGTCGACCCCCCGACGTTCTCCGACTACAGCCACAACCCGTACGTGTTCAGCCCGAAGGTGGAGGCCGACGTGGGGCCGGACCGGCCGTGGGTGTTCGAGACCCGGCTGGCCGATCCGACGATGTGGGCGCTGGTCCTGGTGCAGAGCGGTGAGTCGCCGGAACTGCAGGCCCCGAAGCTGAATTGCGAACTGAGCGTTGACGGTACGGTCGTCAAGACGGCCAGCGGCACGCGCGGGGCGCTGTGCTCGATCCGGAACTGGTAGGGCCGCTACTCAGACATCCCCACGGCGCCACAGCGTCCGGCCGTCCTTCGGGACGCAGGCCAGGAACAGACCGTCGGGCGCCTGCGCGACCTGGTCCAGGTAGTTGGTGCAGTCGCTGCCCTCGGTGCGGATACCGGCCATCGGTGGTGAGCGGAACCACCGCGGCTCGTACCGGCGGGGCGACCCGCAGAACAACAGACGCCCGGCCCGTGTCGAGGCGCCGGCGACCGCCGTGCCGAACACGTAGTAGGTGGTGTTGTTGCAGTACGACCCCTGCACCACGTTCGGCGTGATACCCGGAACGCAGAAGGGATCGTTACACGTCTGCGGCTCCGCACTCGCCTGCGGTGCGGTCAACATCCCGCCGACGACCGCCGCGGTCGCCGCCACCATGGTCATACGCACACACCTACTTTCCCACACCGGCTTTCGGAACTCACGGGTTCACCCGAGATTGCCCGCGCAGCGGGCGAATCCGCTTGATGCGCAACGGTTGTGTGCCGAAACTGATAGCCTGATCGATCGAGACCTGCACTTCTGTCGGGCAGAGGAGTCACGCCAATGTCGGCCAAGATCAAGGCCGGTGCCGCAATCGCCGGAATCACCGCGGTGCTCGGAATGACCACCGCGGCGCCCGCGGCCGCCAGCGACGACTGGGGTATCAACGGCACGTTCGCCACGTCGTCCAACGGAGACCGCGCGAAGGTCAACGAACGCTTCGAAGTACAGCCGGGTGAACGCAGCATGTGGACGATCACCACCGTGTGCTCATCCCCCAACGACTGTGCGGGCACGGTCACCAGCGATGCCGGGTGGAGCGCGCCCATCTACACCACCAACGGTCTGTGGTACGTCAAGCGGACGGTGCCGGACTGGCGGTTCTGCGCCGACGGCCAACCGGTGGAGGGTCTGCGCATCTACAAGATCTACCCGGTCGGCTTCGACGGGCACTACAACAGGGACTCCGTCGAGTACACCGGGGAGAACCAGACCCTGGGCCCCAGCGGGTCGTGTGGCCGCAACCAGTGGCCGCAGATCCGAATGCCCTTCTACATGAAGAAGGTGTGACCCGCACAGACACAACGAAATCCGGCCCGGAAGCACAACGCTTCCGGGCCGGTTCTCGTTGCGGCCGTCAGGTCGGCATCATGTCCTGCCAGCTCTTGGGCCGGCTGACCAGATCCGACTGCCGGTACATCTTGCCGTCACTGCCCATGTACTCCCCGGTGCGCGGGTTGTACTTGGCCACGCCCACCGACGGACCCGACTCGCCGCCGCCCTGGAACGCCGCAGGCGCGGGCACGGGGGCCGGTGAGGGCACCGGTTCGGCGCCCGGGGGCAACGGCACCTCACCCGGCGCCATCCCCGGCGGCACCGGAACCTGCGTGACCTGCGGCAGGTCCGCGGGCGGGGTCGGTACGGCGTCGGGCACCGTCACCTGGGCCGGCCCGGGCGGGCTGACCGGTGGCGACGTGTACAGCGGTTGGCCGGGAAGCAGCGGTCCCGGCCCGGTGCCCGCGAAGTTCGGCGGCGGTGACGCTGGTGGCGGGATGTCCGCCGGCCGCTCGGTGACCCCGGGCGGCAGCGGGGTGCCCTCGATGGGGCCGAAGGTGTTGGAGTCCACCAACACCCGGCTGTCCGGCGGGACGCCCTGGCTGATCAGGTTCGGGTCGAGCGGGTACGGCCCCAGCACATGCTGACGCTGCGCGAGCGGCGTGAACCCGTTGGGGTCGTTGCACAGTTCGACCGTCGGCGCGCGCTTACCCGGATGCTCCATGCACGGATAGTTGCGGGCACCGCGCACGGCGACGGGCGAATCCTGCGGCAGTTTGCAGTACAGATTGTCCGGGGTGTCGATCACGGAGGTGTCGTCGGGACTGCGCCACGCCGACGGCGGGAGGAAGCCGACGGTACAGGCCGCGGGATCGCCGAGGCCGAGCGAGAAGTCGCCGTTCGGCAGACCGCTGGGATTGTTCGTCGGCGCATAGGTCTGGATCTGCGAGACGAACGGCGGCACGAGCACCAGCAGCTGCTCGATCGACGGGTTGTAGGTGACCCCGATCTGGCCGAACGTGGTCAGGTTCGCCAGCAGCACCGGCAGCGTCGGCTTGACCTGTTCGAGCAGACGCGAGGTCTCCTGCGCGAAGCCGGGCCCGTTGCGCAGGATCGACCGGACCTGCGGATCGTTGTTGGCGACCTGATCGGTGATACCCGCCAGGCTGCGCCCCCACGTGCGGATCGAATCAGCCGTCTGGGCCTGGGCGTTCAGGAACGGCACCGCATCGTCGGTCAGTGTGCGGGTCTGCCCGGCCACGGCCCTGGCGTCGCGGGTGATCGTCGACGACGAGTCGAGCAGCGAGCCGAAGTCGAAGTCGGTGCCCTTGAAGGCGTTGTACGACTCGTCGAGCAGCTGCCCGAGTTTGTCCTTCGGGATCGTGTTCACCAGGGAGCTCAGCTGATCCAGCATCGGACCGACCGCCTGCGGAATCGTGGTGTCGCGCATGGCGATCACCGATCCGTTCTCCAGGTACGGCGGCTGGTCGGTGTTCGGCAGCAATTCGACGTACTGCTCGCCGACGGCCGACACACTGCGCACCTCGGCCTTCAGATCGGACGGGATCTCGGCCGAACCGTCCAACGACAGCGTCGCCTCGGCGCCGTTGTCGGTCAGCGTCACCTTCGTCACCTTGCCGACCTGGGAGCCGCGGTAGGTGACGTTGCTGAACTGGTAGAGGCCGCCGGAGGCGGGCAACTCCACCGTGACGATCATCCGGCCGACCCCCAGCAGGGTCGGCACCTGCATGTAGACGAACGCCATCACACCGACACCGACGATCGAGGCGATCGTGAAGATGATCAGCTGGGTCCGCACGAACCGCGTCAGCATCAGCGACCCCCTTCATTCGACGGAATCGGGTTCAGCGGCGTCGGATTCGCGTACGGCCCGGCGAACAGCGGCACACCACCGCCCCGCGGGGGCGCGGGCGCCGGTGCGGGGGCGGGACCGCCGAACATCGACATCGGAGCCGGCGGTGTGACAGGCAGGATGGGCCCGACCTCTTCGGTCACCGGCGGCGGTGGCGGCAACGGTGCGGCCGCCTCCGCGGTGGCGGCCTCGGCCGGCGGCTCGTCGGCGGGGAACGCACCCGATTCGGCCGCATCGAGCCCGAGCTTGAGCGGATCGTAGGTGTACTGCAGATAGCTGGGATCCCCTGGGGCGGGGACCAGTTCGGCACCCTCCTGCTCCCACCGGGTGCCCAGGAACAGCGTGCGCTTCAACCGCGGGATCGTGAAGTCGACCACCGCGAACAGGTTGTAGTAGTCGCCGCGGATGGCACGGTCGATGAAGCTCTGCGTGAACGGGAAGTGGGCGGCGTACTCGAGGATCGAGTTGAGATCCGGACCGATGTCGGCGAACGCCTTGATCGTGGGTTCGAGGTTCTTCAGGTTGCGGACCAGGTCGTCCTTGGAGTCGTTCACCAGTTGCGTTGCGGTGTCGCTGAACGTGCCGAGCCGTTGCAGTGCGGTGGTCAGCCGGGGCCGTTCCCGGACCAGCACGTCGATCGCGGGCGGGATGCGGTCCAGCGCCTGGGTGATGTCGTCGCGCTGCTGGGCGAACGTCGAGGACAACCGGTTCAGCGACTGGATCGAGGACACGATGTTGTCGCGTTGGGCGTCGAGTGTGCCGACGAAATTGTCCAACCGGGTGAGCAGTTCGCGCACCTCGCCCTGGCGGCCGTCGAGGGCCGCGCTGAAGTTGTGGATGACGTCGCCGATCTGGCCGAGCCCGCCCCCGTTGACCACCGCCGCCAGCGAGGACAGCGTCTGCTCGGTGGTGGGATAGGTCGACGAGTCGTTGAGCCCGATCGTGGCACCGGGTTCGAGAACCCCCTCGGGGGCGTCGCCGAGCGGCGGGTTGAGCGCGAGGTGCATCGAACCGAGCAGCGAGGTCTGCGCGACGCTGGCCACCGCGTTCGCCGGCACCGTGATCTCCGGCTTCACCGAGATCTCGACATCGGCGTGCCAATCCTTGACCGACATCTTCCGCACGCTGCCGACCACCACGTCGTTCATCATCACCGGCGAATTCGGCTCGAGCTGAGCCACATTCGCGATCTCGACGTGATACACCTTTGCATCCGACCCACGGCCGACCGCACCCGGCAGCGGCAGGGTGTTGACACCCTGGAAACCGCAGCCGCTCATGGTCATCGCGATGGCCGACCCCGCGATGATGGTGAGGCGTCGCGCCTTTGCGCCCGTCATGGCTGCGGTGTCCCTTCTGCCGGCAGCAGCGGTCCGGGGGCCGGTGCGGCAGGCGGCGGGCCGGGCGGCGGCCCGCCCGGGTTGAGCACGGACTCGATGGTGGTCGGCATGTTCGGCGGCACCAGCGGCGCCCCACCCGGCAGGAGCTGCTGCGCGCCCGGGCCGGGCACACCCGGCGGACGTCCGGTGAACGGCGCCGGACCCGGGGCGACCCCCTCGTAGGCCGAGACCGTCGGCGGGATCAGCGGCGGCTGGGGCGATCCGCCGCCACCGGGTGCCAGGTTGGGTTCGGAGTAGATGATGTTTTCCGGGTTGGCCGACGGGCTCAGGAAGGGGTCGATCCCGATCGGCAGGTAGTTGAAGTTCAGTAGCCGCAGCGCAGGCCCGAGGTACTGCGAGCACAGCTTCGCCGTCTCCGGCGCGGTGGTGTTCTGGACCGCGCCGATGGCGCCGCAGATGAACTGCACCGGATTCGAGAAGTTGTTCAACACGAACTGCCCGACGGCGCTTCCGGTGTCCGGGTTGTAGATGTTGTAGGCGTTGCTCAGCGCGTTGGGCGCGATGTGCAGGAGGTTCTCGATCTCCATCTTGTTGTTGAGCAGGTTGCTGGTGACATTCGCCAACCGCTGCACCTGCTCGGAGGTCTGCTCGCGGCTGCCCGCAACGAAGCGCTGCACCTCGACGACGGCCACCGACAGATCCTTCAGCGCCGCATCGAGATCCGAGCGGCTGCCGTCGACCACGCTGGTCAGCGTCGCCAACCGGTTCTGGAACAGCATCACGTGCTCGTTGCTGTTCTTGAGCGCCGAGATGAAGGTCTGCAGGTTCTTGATGATGTCGACGATGTTGCCGCTGCCCTCGGCCAGAACCCGTGCGGCGCCCGAGAGTTCGGTGATCACCTGACGCAGCTTGTCGCCGTTGCCGTCCATCGCGTTGGCCGCACTGTCGATGAACCGCGACACCGAGGTGCCGTCGACCCCGCTCTGCGGTCCGAGATCGGTGGCCAGCCGGGTCAGCTGTTCCTTGACCTCGTCCCATTCGACCGGGACGGCGGTGCGCTCCAGCGGGATCACCGCGTCGTCGGGCAGGGTGGGTCCGCTCGTCCGGTAGGCGGGGGTGAGCTGCACGTAGCGCGCGGAGATCAGGTTGGGTGCGACGATCACCGCCTTGGCGTCGGCGGGCACCGGCACGTCGCGGTCGACGTGCAGGATCAGCCGGGTCTGGGTGCCCTCGGGTTCGATCGAGTCGATGGTGCCGACCGGGACGCCGGACACTCGCACCTCGTCGCCAGGATAGATACCGGTCGCGGAGGTGAACACCGCTTCGAAGGTGCGCGGTCCGAAGTAGATCTGGCGCACCAGGACCGCCGCACCGGCCACCAGCAGTGCGACCAGCGCAAGCGACAGCAGCGTCGTCAGGCGCCTACGTCCCCTCATCGCGAACCTCCAGGAATGCCGTTGTAGGGCAGCGGCAGTTCGGCGCGCGGACCCGCGGTGTCCGGCGGCTGTCCGGCGTTGGTGCCGCGGCGGAAGCCGAACGCGTAGTCCATGAACGGCTGCAGAATCTGCGCGGGCTGCAGGTTCGGGACGTAGGCGTTGTAGTACGGGCCGTTGGCGAGCGTCTCGCCCTGGGCGAGGATGAACTTCTTCAGGCTGGGCAGGATCTTGCCGATGTTGTCGCGGTTGCGTTCGAGCATCGCCTCGACCGAGTTGAGCCGCTGCAGCGTGGGCGCCAGTTCCGCCTCGTTGTCGGCGACGAGCCCGGTGAGTTGCTGGGAGACCGCGGAGGTGTTGGCCAGCAGGTCGACGATCGCATCCCGCCGGTCGTTGAGCACGCCCAGCAGATCGTTGGCGTTGAGTATCAACGTGTTGAGCTGCTGGCTGCGCTGAGACAGCACCTCGGTCACCTCGCTGGCGCTCTTGAGCAGTCCGGCCAGGTTCTCGTTGCGGCTGTTGAGCGAGCGCGACAGCCGGCTCAACCCGTCGAAGGTCGAACTCAGCTGCGGCGCAACCTGATCAATGGTTGCCGAGAGGGTGTCGAGCGACTGGTTCAGCGACGTCGTGTCGGTACCCGCGGAGTTGGTGGTCAGATCGCCGACCGCATCGGTGAGCGAATACGGCGACGAGGTCCGCGACACCGGGATGACCTCGGACTGGCTCAACGATCCGCTGCCCTCGGATTCGAGGGTGAGCACCCGCTCGCCGAGCAGTGATCCGATGCGGATGTGGACGGTGGTCTGCGAGCCGAGCGGATACCTGCCGTCGGTGGTGAACGACACCAGCGCGTCGCCGTTGGACAGCGACACGTCGGTCACGGTCCCGATCTTGATACCGGACACGGTGACGTCGTTGCCGACGGTGATACCGCCTGCCTCGGTGAACAGCGCCTGGTGCCGAACCGAGGTGGCCCACTGGATGATTCGCTCGGGCTGCAGACCGACGGCGATCACCAACACGATCAGCATCGCGCCGATGAAGCCGGCCTTGACGAGGTTCGACTCGCGGTACTTACGCATCAGGGCTCACCGCACCTTCCGCCCTCCTGTTTGACCCAGGGGAAGACCGCGGTCCGGCCCTGTAGATCGGTGACGCGGAAGGACAGCCCGCAGATGTAGTACATGATCCAACTGCCGTACGAGCCGAGGCGGGCCACCTTGCGGTAGTTCTCCGGACCCTTCTGCAGGGCCATGTCGAGGATGATCTGGTGGTCGTCGAGCAGCGGGGCCAACCGGTTCATCTCGTCGACGGTGCGCGCCAGCGGCGGCCTGGCCTCGGTCAAGAGGTCCGCGATCGACGCGGTTCCGTTGTCCAGTGCGGTGATCGCGGTGCCGATCGGGTCGCGGTCGTCGGACAGCCCGCTGATGAGCTGTTCGAGGCGATCGATGGCGCCGGAGAACTTGTCGCCATCCTTGGCCAGCGTCTCCACCACCGTGTCGAGGTTCTCGATGAGCTGCTGCACGACCTCGTTGTTGTCGGCGAGCGTGTTCGAGAACGACGACGTCCTGCTCAGCAGCGAGTTCAGGGTGTCGCCCTGGCCCTGGAAGATCTGGATGAGCGACGAGGTCAGCGCGTTGACGTCCTGGGCGTTGAGGCCCTGGATGACCGGTCGCAGACCGCCGAGCAGCAGGTCGAGGTCCAGGGCTCCGGTGGTGCGCTCCTTCGGGATCTGCGCGCCCGCAGGCAGTTTGCGCGTGGACCCGGGCCCGTCGACGAGTTCGAGGTAGCGGTCACCGGTCAGGTTGAGGTACCGCACCGCCGCCTGGGTGCCCGAGGTGAGCACAATGGACTGGTCGGCGTCGAAGTCCACCAGCACGGTCTTGTCCGCTTGCAGCGCCACCTTTTTCACCGTGCCGACCCGGACGCCGGCCACCCGCACCGAATCACCGGTGTCCAGCCGCGACGCATCGCTGAACACCGCCGAGTACTTCGACGTGGAACCGCTGCGGTACTGGCTGAACGCCATGAACAGGAATGCGGTCAGCAGTGTCATCACGGTGGCGAAGACCGCGAACTTGATCAGGGTGCCTCGCACGCTCGTCATCCCGGCTGTCCGATCTGGGCGGTGTTGCGCGGCGGACCGTCCAGCGGGCCGAACAGCATCTGCTTGAGGCCGTCGGAGTTGAGCAGGATGCCCTGGTTGCCGTACTGCCACGGATTGGCGTTGGTGTCGGTGACCAGATACTTCGACCGGTTACCGAATCCGATGTAGGGCAGCCCCATACAGTTCGGTCCTCCCTTGGCTGCGACCTTGGGCAGGTTGCGGGGGTAGCGGTAGCGATCGATCCCCATGGTGAACGCCACGTTGACCACCACGCCGGGGTCCATCTGCGGCGGCTGGTGCAGCACGTAGCTCATCCCTTCGAGCGTGCAGTTGATCGCCTTCGAGTACTCGTTGAACAGGTCGGTCGTCGGGGCCACCAGTCTGAGCACCTCGGTCAGGGCCTCCCGGTTGCCGCCGACCACCTCGTTGCCGACGTCGGCGAGTCCGACGGCGCTCACCAGGAACGCGTCGAGATTGTTCTGCTCCTCGACGATGCCGTCGCTGATCGTCGTCGCGTTCTTCATGGTGGCGATGAGGTCCGGTGCGATGTCCGCGTAGGCGGCGGCGACCGGCGCGGTCAGTTCCATGTCGCGCGCGAGGTTGGGCAGGCTCGGTTCGAGTTCGGCCAGCAGCGCGTTGAAATCGCTGAGCGTCTGCCCCATGCTCTCGCCGCGGCCGGAGAAGGCCGAGGAGATCGCGCCGAGCGTCTGGTTGAGTTTGGCCGGGTCGATGCGGTCGAGTACGGCCACCAGATCCTGGAAGACGGTGTTGATCTCGACCATCACCCGGTCACCGCGCAGCACCTGGCCGGCGCGCAGCGTCTTTCCCGACGGCTGCGGTGGGGCGACGAACTGGACGGACTTCGCGCCGAACACCGTGGTGGATTCGATGTCGACGCCGACATTGTCCGGGATGAGGTGCATCTGGGACGGTTGCATCGCCAGGTGCAGCGCCGCCGTACCGTCGGCGCGCTGTTCGATCGAGGCGACCTTGCCGACCTCGACGCCGCGCATCTTGACCTTGGCGTCGGGGTTCATCACCAGCCCGGCGCGATCCGAGATGACGGTCACCGGAACCGAATCCGTAAAGCTGCCGCGGAACAGTCCGACCGCCAGGGCGACGACGACCACGACTGCCACGACCAGCCCGAGGCCGGCCAGCGGCCGCGCGTAATGGGTCACCCCGAAGTGGCGACCACCCGAGGACGCCACCGGTGCCGCGGAACTCGTGGTCTCCGATCGGTGCATCGGCCCTGGGCCCAGATTCTTCGACACAGTGCTCCCCTACCCCGACAGGTTGAAGTTGCCGTTGGAGCCGTAGATGGACAGCGAGACGAGCAGCGTCACCGACACCACCACGATCAGCGACGTGCGCACCGCGTTGCCGACCGCGACGCCCACACCCGACGGTCCGCCGGTGGCGAAATAACCGAAGTAGGTGTGGATCAACAGGATCGTGATCGCCATCAGGATGGCCTGCAGGAACGACCACAGCAGGTCGATCGGGTTGAGGAACGTGTCGAAGTAGTGGTCGTAGAGGCCGCCGGACTGGCCGAACAGGACGACGGTGGTGAACTGGCTGGCGACGAACGACAGAATCACCGCGATCGAGTACAGCGGGGTGATCGCGATCATCCCGGCCACGATGCGGGTACTCACCAGATATTCGACCGGGGGGATGCCCATCGACTCCAGCGCATCGACCTCCTCGTTGATGCGCATGGCGCCCAACTGTGCGGTGACGCCGGCGCCGAAGGTGGCGGCCAATCCGATGCCGGCCACGACGGGGGCGGAGATGCGCACGTTGATGAACGCGGCGAGGAAGCCGGTGAGCGCCTCGATGCCGATGTTGCCCAGCGAGCTGTACCCCTGCACCGCCAGCGTGCCGCCCGCCGCCAGCGTCAGGAATCCGACGATCACGACGGTGCCGCCGATCATGGCGAGTGTGCCCGCGCCCATGGAGATCTCGGCGATCAGCCGGATGATCTCCTTGCGGAAGTGCACCGCGGCGTGCGGCGTGCCGCCGAGCGCGCGCAGGTAGAACAGCGCGTGATCGCCGATCCGACCGAGGATCTGGGCCGGGCGGCCGAGTTGTCTGCTGATGCGCGGGTAGGTCGCCCGCAGCGTGGTGATCGTTCCCATGGGTCAGTCCGTCGTCATCCGGATGCCGATGGCGGTGACCAGCACGTTGATCACGAACAGCGCCATGAACGCATACACCACGGTCTCGTTGACCGCGTTGCCCACGGCCTTGGCGCCGCCGCCGGAGATCGTCAGCCCCCGGTAGCAGGCGACCAGGCCGGCGATCAACCCGAACAGCGCGGCCTTGACGCAGGAGATGATGACCTCCGGCACCCCGGTGAGCAGCGTGATGCCCGCCGCGAAGGCGCCCGGGTTGACGTCCTGGATGAACACGGAGAACACGTAGCCGCCCAGGATGCCGATGATGACCACCAGGCTGTTGAGCAGCAGTGCGACCAGGCCCGAAGCCAGCATGCGCGGAGTGACAAGGCGCTGAACCGGATTGATGCCCAGCACCTCCATCGCGTCGATCTCCTCGCGGATGGTGCGGGAGCCGAGGTCGGCGCACATCGCGGTGGCACCCGCCCCGGCGACGATCAGCACGGTGACCATCGGACCGACCTGGGTCACCGCCCCGAACGCCGCACCCGCGCCGGACAGGTCGGCGGCGCCGAGTTCGCGCAGCAGGATGTTGAGGATGAAGCTCACCAGCACGGTGAACGGAATCGCCACCAGCAGCGTCGGCGCCAGTGACACGCGCGCGACGAACCAGCACTGCTCGAGGAACTCCCGCCACTGGAACGGCCGCTGGAACACGTACTTGATCGCGTCGGCCGACATCGCGAACAACCCGCCGACGGCCTGCATGGGCCCGGACAGGTTGCGGCTCAGCGATATCCCGGGTGTCCACCGCTCAGCCATCGACTCGGGTTCCTTCCAGGATGGTGACCGCCGCGACCGCGGTCGGTCCTCCGATGTTGTGCGCCAGCCCGACTCGTGCGCCGTCGACCTGGTTGACCGCTTCGCCGCGGAGTTGGCCGAACAGTTCCACGCATTGCGCGACGCCGGTCGCGCCGGGCGGGTGGCCCTTGGCCTTCAGTCCGCCGCTGGGGTTGACCGGCAGCGCCCCGCCCATGCTCGTCACCTCGGCCTCGACGAGTTTGTGGGCGCCGAACTTCTCGGCGAATCCGAGGTCCTCATAGCTGATCAACTCGATCCCGGTGAAGTAGTCGTGCACCTCGGCGACGTCGATGTCCGACGGGCTCAGCCCGGCCATCCCGAAGGCGCGTTTGGCGGCGCGGACCGTCGCGGGGAAGGTCGTCATATCCGGTTTGTGGGGGTACATCACCGAATCCAGGCCCAGCCCGACGCCGCGCACCCACACCGGCCGGTCGGTGAACCGGTCCACGACATCCTCGGCCGCCAGGATCAGCGCCGCGGCGCCGTCGCTCTGCGGTGCGCAGTCATATATCCCGAAGGGGTTGACCACCATCGGCGCCGACAGCGCCTGTTCGACGGTGATCTCGAACCGCAGCCGGGCCTTGGGGTTGTCGACGGCGTTGCGGTGGTTCTTGACCGCGATCATCGCCAAATGCTCACGGGTGGCCGGGGATTCGTGTAGGTACCGGCGCACGTGCAGCGCGAATCCGGCGGGTGCGACGAGCCCGAGCGGGTAGTCCCACGCCATGTCCCTGGTGGTGGCCTCCCAGCCCCACAGCATGTCCTTGGTGGCGACCTCGCGTAGCTTGTCCGCACCCATCACCAACGCGACGTCGGCGGCGCCGGCCGCGATGCCGTAGAGCGCGTTGCGCACGACGTCGTTACCGGTGGCGCACGAGTTCTCGACGTGGGTGACCGGGGTGTCGTACAGACCGAGCGTGTCGGCGAGGACACCGGACGGGAAGCCGTCGGTGGTGCCCATCGCGCCGAACCACACCGCGTCGATGTCGCCCTTGGACATGCCCTTGTCCACGCTGGCAGCGCATTCCGCGAACGCCATCGGCAGCAGGTCCTTGATGCCCAGTGCGAAATGTTCGGCGAACGGCGTCATCCCGGCGCCGACGATCGCGACCCGCCTCATGCCGCGTCCGGTTCGACGGCCCCGGGTTCGAAGGCATAGCCGTAGTCCGGCACCCCGGAGCGCACCGCGACGCGGCGCAGCACCATCCGGCCACGGTCGCCGATGTCTACGGTGCCGGGCGCGGCGCCGGTCACCTTGACCAGTGCGCGGACGTCGGTGTCGTCGAGTTCGACGATCACCAGCGAGTAGGGCGACCGCATACCCGGGACCGGGATCTCCACGGTCGCTTCGGTGTAGACGGTGCCGGTGCGCGGCAGCGGGACCAGTTCGTAGTCGGTGTCGAGTACACAGTCGTCGGCGACGCGGTACCGCGGCGGGAAGTCGAGAACCGTCGTCCCGGTGTGCCGTCCGGCCTCCCAGCGCACTTTGGCCTCGAACGCACGCTCGTAGGCCGCCAGCGAAATCGCGAGATCCGCGCCGGGGGTGACGGTCCCCTCGGGTAGCGGCCGCGCCGCCGGTTCGCGTCGAATCACTTGTGCCTCACCGTTTGTGACGGTGATGCCGGACAGACTCGCCTGCTCCACCGCGACCAGGGGCCCAATCGTATGGGACTCGGCGAGGCTCGCGAGGGCAAACAGCCCAGAACTCGCTCCGAATGTGGGAAGCCGAGGGGGATCTCCGATGCACAGCGCCGTCACCTTGTCGTGGTCGACACCGGCGACGACCACCGGGGTGTCCAGCCACGCCGCCGACAGTGAGGCCAGCAGACCGCGTTCGTGCAGCAGCCGCGGATCGCCGTAGTCGTGGACGCCGCCGACGGCGTTGCGGGTGCGCACCGGGAGGCTGCGCGCGACGCGGGCCGCGGTGCGGACCTGCTTACCCCGGTCGGAGGTGAGGATCGCCGCCGCACCCGCCGGTTCGAGGTCCACGCCGATCACCAGCGACCGCGGACGTGCCGAACTGACCGCGTCGAGCGTGGCGGGCGCCCCGCCGAGGCGTTCGTCGACCTCGAGTTCGGGATCCAGCCCGAGTCCGGCCAGCAGGACTGCGGCGTTGCTGCTCTCGGTCAGCGGCAGGTTGCGGCTGACCACCACCACCCGTTCCACCGCACCGCCCGCACTCAACGCCGCGCGGCCTGCCTCGACGGCCAGCGTGATGGCGTCCTCATCGTCACCGGCGATGCGGTGATGCGGTGTGCCCCAACACGGGAGGTAAGTCCCGATCGAAGCGATGAACGGCATTCAGATCTCCACTGTCACGTGACGGCACCTGCCGTCTTGAGCTCGATGATGCGGTCCCAGTCCAGGCCGAGTTCGACGAGGATGTCGTCGGTCTGCTCCGCGAATCCCGGTGCGGCGCCGGTCTGCGGGGCGGTGACGTCGAATTGGACGGGGTTGGCGACCAGTTCCAGTTCGCCGGCAGCCACGAGGTACTCGTTGGCCCGGATCTGCGCGTCCTGGGCGGCCTGCAGGGTGTCCTGTACCGGCGCCCACGGTCCGGCCAGTGATGAGAACCGCTCGCTCCACTCGAGCAGCGGGCGTTTGCGCATCGCCTCGGTGAGGATCTCGACGGCGGCCGGCGTGTGTTCGGCGAAGGATTCGGCGGTGGCGAAGCGCGGATCGTCGGCGTAGTCGTCGAGGTCCATGTGTTTGCACACGTCGGCCCAGAACTTCGTCGGCTGCATCATCACGAACGAGATGTAGCGGTCGTCGGCGGTCGGATAGACGCCGACCAGCGGGTTGATCGGCGAACCGTGCACCCCGGGGGGCGGCTGCACCATCAACTGGTTCAGGTGCGAGGTCAGCGCGACGGTGTGGCCCATCGCCCACAGTCCGCTGCCCAGCAGCGACACGTCCACCACCGACGGCTCACCGGTGCGTTCGCGCCGGAACAGCGCCGCCGCGATGCCGCCGGCCAAATTGGTCCCGGAGATCGTGTCGCCGTAGGCCGGTCCGGGCGGGCCGATCATCCCCTCGATCCCCGGCGGGGTGATGGTGGCGGCCGTGCCGGCGCGGCACCAGAACGCGGTCATGTCGTAGCCGCCCTTGACCGACTCCTCGCCGCGCGGGCCGAGCGCACTGCCGCGCGCGTAGACGATGTTGGGGTTGACCGCGCGGATGTCGTCGACGTCGATGCCGAACTTCTGCCGGTGCCCGGGCAGGAAACTGGTCAGGAAGACGTCTGCGCGACGGGCGAGTTCGAGCAGGACCTCGCGGCCCTCCGGCACCGACATGTCCAGGCCGATGCTGCGCTTGCCGCGGTTGGCGTGTTCGATGTTCGGGTTCGGATCGCCCTCGACTCGCAGCGGCCCGGTCTGGCGCAGCCCGCGCTGCGGGTCGCCGGTCACCGCGTGCTCGACCTTGATGACGTCGGCGCCCCACTCCCCGAGCACCGCGCCGCACGACGGGACGAAACCGTACATCGCGACCTCGAGGACGCGGATGCCGTCAAGCGGTCTGCTCATACCTAACCCACCACCGTTGCGAAAGTCTTGGATTCCAGGAACTCCTCCAACCCGGCCCGGCCCATCTCGCGGCCGATACCGGACTGCTTGAACCCGCCGAACGGGCTGTCGGGGCTGAAGTAGTTGCCCCCGTTGATGGAGAACGTGCCGGTGCGGATCCGCCGGGCCACGGCCAGCGCGCGCTCCTGGCTGCCGAATACCGCACCGGACAGTCCGTAGATCGAGTTGTTGGCGATGCGGACCGCATCGTCGTCATCGTCGTACGCGATCACCACCAGGACGGGTCCGAACACCTCCTCCTGCGCGATCTCGCTGTCGGGGTCGACGTCGGCGAGCAGGGTCGGGGTGTAGAAGAAGCCGGGGTCCACCTTCTGCCCACCGGTGACCAGAGAGGCCCCTGCGGCGACGGCTCGTTGGACCATCCCGTCGACCTTGTCGCGCTGCTTCTCGCTGATTAGCGGGCCCATGTAGGTCTTCGGATCGGCCGGATCGCCGTACCGCACCAGCCCGAAATTGTTCTTGATCAGCTCGACGATCTGGTCCTGGTGCGCCCTGGGCACCAGCAGCCGCGAGGTGAGCGCACACCCCTGTCCGGCGTGGGTGACCATGCTGAACGCCGAGAACAGTGCGGCGGTGTTGAAGTCGGCGTCGTCGAGCACGATCGCCGCCGACTTCCCGCCGAGTTCGAGGAAGACCTTCTTCAACGTCTCGCTGGCGGCGGCCATGATGCGCCGGCCCGTCGGGGTGGACCCGGTGAACGTCACCATGTCGACGCCCGCGTCGGTGGTCAGCACGGCACCGACCTCGGGGTCGGCGCCGGAGAGCACGTTGACCACGCCGGCGGGGATGTCGGTGTGTTCGGCGATCAGCTCGCCGAGCGCGAGGGTGATCAGCGGGGTGTCGGGTGCGGACTTGAGCACCACCGTGCAGCCCGCGGCCAGCGCCGGGGCGAGCTTGGCCAACGCCAGCTGGTTCGGATAGTTGTAGGCGATGATCGCGGCGACGACTCCCGCGGCCTCTTTCTCCACCCAGCGGTGGTGCTGCATTCCGCGGCTTTCGATGTTGCCGAGGTCCTCGGTCATCGGATAGCCGGCGAGCAGATCGGCGTAGTAGCGGACGATCTCGATGGGCTGGTCGAGTTGCGCGCCCTGGCACAGCGCCTCGGTGGCGCCCACTTCCGCGATGGTCAGCGCGGCGAGTTCGTCGCGGTGCTCGACCAGCGCGGTGTGCAGCTGGTTGAGGCAGCGCACGCGCAGCGCGACATCGGTGGACCAGTCGGTGGTGTCGAAGGCGCGCCGCGCGGCGGCCACGGCCGCCCTGGCGTCGTCGACGGTGGCGTCCGGTGCGTGTCCGAGCACCTGGCCGGTCGCCGGGTTGAGTGATGCGAACACCCGTCCGGTCTCGACCAACCTGCCGTCGATCAGCAACCGCCGATCCGCCGGAGGTGCGCCGGCCTGCGGGTCGGCGGCGTTCCGGCTGTCTGCGGTCACCGTGGTCGGCTGAGCCATCGTGCTCCTCAGTGTGATGGAAATTCCATTCTCATTCCCGGCGAATCATACATTCGGGACGAGAGAACTCAAGCAAACCTAGAGTGGCTAGTCATAGGCGTGCGGGACCGGAACGAGCTTAGGTTGTGGCGCGGCGAAGCTGGTCGATTTCTTGCAGAATGATCGATGCCGAGAGTACGGTTCTCATAATCGGAAGGATGATTCTTGAACGTTGAGCTGACCGTGAAAGAGCCGGCCCGCGTGCAGGACCGCGCGCTGTGAAGAACGCCGTCGTCACCGGAGGCGGCTCCGGAATCGGCCTGGCGATCGTGCAGCGCCTGCAGGCCGACGGACTGCACGTCGCCACGATCGACCTGAACCCGGGCGACGGGGATTTCGCCCACGTCGCCGACGTGACCGACCGGGATGCGGTCGAGGCGGCGTTCACCGCGATCCGCAAGCAGCTGGGTCCGGTCACCGTTCTGGTCAACGCCGCCGGGCTGGACTGTTTCAAACGGTTCACCGACGTGTCGTTCGACCGTTGGCAGAAGGTCATCGACGTCAACCTCAACGGTGTCTTCCACACCATCCAGGCCGCGCTGCCCGACATGCTCGAGGCGGGATGGGGCCGCATCGTCAACATCTCGTCGTCGAGCACCCACTCGGGCGCGCCGTACATGTCGCCGTACGTCGCGGCCAAGTCCGCGGTCAACGGTCTGACGAAATCGCTTGCACTGGAATACGGTCCGAGCGGCATCACCGTCAACGCCGTACCCCCCGGCTTCATCGACACCCCGATGCTGCGTGCCGCGGCCGACCGCGGCTATCTCGGGGACATCGACGCGACGATCGCGGCCACCCCGGTCCGGCGCATCGGGCGCCCCGAGGACATCGCCGCCGCGTGCGCCTTCCTGATCAGCGAGGAAGCCGGCTACATCACCGGCCAGATCCTCGGGGTCAACGGCGGACGCAATACCTGACGGTCACCGAGACATCAACGGAATCAACCGGATCGACGAGAGGACAAGCTGTGGGGCGCGTAGAAGGTAAGGTCGCATTCGTCACGGGCGCCGCCCGCGGTCAGGGGCGCAGCCATGCGGTCCGGTTGGCCGAAGAGGGCGCCAACATCATCGCGGTCGACATCTGCAAGGACATCGACAGCATCGGCTACCCGATGGCCACTCCCGAGGACCTCGAGGAGACCGCGCAGTTCATCGAGAAGACCGGCCAGCGCGCGTTCACCGCACAGGCCGACGTCCGCGAGGCGTCGCAGCTGCGCGAGGCGCTCGAGAACGGTATCGCCGAGTTCGGCGGCCTCGACATCGTCGTGGCCCAGGCCGGGATCGCCGGGATGAAGGGCAACCCGCCGCTGCAGGCGTGGGTCGACGTCATCAACACCAACCTGATCGGCACGATCAACGCGATCAACGTCGCACTCCCTCACCTCAAGGAGGGCGGCTCGATCATCGCCACCGGATCCACCGCGGCGTTGATGGACACCTCGAAGAAGGACAACCCGGGCAACGATCCCGGCGGGATGGCCTACGTGCACTCCAAGCGGGCGCTGTCGAACTATGTCCACGACCTCGCCACCGAACTGAGCGCCCGCGGCATCCGTGCCAATGTGGTGCACCCGACCAACTGCAACACGAACATGCTGCAGAGCGAACCGATGTACCGGTCGTTCCGGCCCGACCTCGAACACCCGCAGCAGGCCGACGCCGAGCCGGTGTTCTACGTGCAGCAGGCGATGAAGGTGCCGTGGGTCGAGCCCGAGGACATCAGCAACGCCGTGCTGTGGCTGGCCTCCGACGAGGCCCGCTTCGTCACCGGTGCGCAGCTGCGCGTCGACGCCGGCGGCTACCTCAAGTGGTACGACTTCCACATCTGACCCGAACCCGTTGACGGCCAGACACATTCGAGGAGAACAGTGAAGGTAAGGGTTGATTCGGGCCGTTGCCAGGGGCACACGCTCTGCGCGATGATCGCGCCCGATTCCTTCGAGCTGAGCGACATCGACGGCACCGCGTCACCGGTCAACGAGATCGTGCCCGACGATCAGCAGGACGCGGTGCGTGAGGCGGTGTCCTCCTGTCCGGAACAAGCGATCTCGATCGACGACGACTGACATGACTCAGGGAGCCAACGACGTGAGCACCGTCGACGAAGTCCTCGGCGACCCAGCCGACAGCGACCGCAAGAAGAATCGGTACCACTTCGACCGGCACACTCCGGAGTACCGGCTGCAGTTCGAGAAGGTCACCGAGGAGATGCACGCCAAGTGCCCGATGGCGTGGAGCGACACCTACGGCGGGCACTGGGTGGCCGCCGACAGCAAGCACGTGTTCGAGTTGTCGCGCTGCCCGGTGGTGTCCAACCACCACGACATCAGCGGTGAGACCCCGTTCCAGGGCATCACGCTCCCGAAGGCCAGCCGGGCCACCGTCGTGCGCGGCGGCATCCTGGAGATGGACGAACCCGAGCACAGCAGCTACCGCGGCGCGCTGAACCCGTATCTCTCGCCCGCAGCGATCAAGCGGTGGGAGCCGTTCGTCGACGAGATCACCCGCGCCGCGCTCGACGAGCACATCGAGTCGGGCCGTATCGATTTCGTCGAGCACCTCGCGAACGTGGTGCCCGCGGTGTTCACGCTGGCCATGATGGGCATCGCACTCGACAAGTGGAACGTCTACAGCGAGCCCACCCACGCGTCGGTGTACACCCCGGAGCACTCCCCCGAACGCGAGAAGATCAACGAGCAGCACCGCGAGATGGGGATCGACCTCATCAACAACATGATGGAGATCCGGCAGAATCCGCGCCCTGGTCTGGTCAACGCGCTGCTGCAGCTGCGCATCGACGGGGAGCCGGCGCCGGACATGGAGATCCTCGGCAATCTGGGCCTGATCATCGGCGGCGGTTTCGACACGACGACCGCGCTCACCGCCCACGCCCTGGAATGGCTGGGCGAGAACCCCGATCAGCGTGAGCGCCTCAGCCGGGAACGGGACACGCTGCTGCACCCGGCCACCGAGGAGTTCCTGCGGTTCTTCACCCCCGCCCCCGGCGACGCTCGCACGTTCGCCGACGACGTGGAGGTCGAGGGCCAACGGTTCAAGAAGTACGAGCGGCTCTGGCTGTCGTGGGCCATGGCCAACCGCGACCCGTCGGTGTTCACCGACCCGAACGAGGTGCAGCTCGACCGGAAGGGCAACCGCCACTTCAGTTTCGGTATCGGGGTGCACCGCTGCGTCGGCTCGAACGTGGCCCGCACGGTGTTCAAGTCGATGCTGACCGCGGTGCTCGACCGGATGCCCGACTACGTCTGCGATCCCGAGGGCACCGTGCACTACGACACGATCGGTGTCATCCAGGGCATGCGCAATCTGCCCGCGGTGTTCACGCCGGGCGAACGCCGGGGGCCCGGGCTGGACGAGACGCTGGAGAAACTGCAGCGCATCTGCGACGAGCAGGAGCTGGCGCGGCCCATCACCGAACGCAAGGAAGCCGCCGTCATCAATTGACCGGGGACTGATCGAGGTTTGCTCGACGGAAGAAAAGGTAACAGTCGGGCTGTTACTGTCGATGTACCTGCTGTCGGGTGATCTTGTGCCCGGTGAATGCGAATTCGACAATCTAATTCCGAAGAAGAGGGTGTACCCATGCGCAAGCTGTCGCGCCGAAACATCGCTATCACGCTCGGCGGCCTCGCCGTGGCGGTTCCGCTGTCCACCGGCGTCGCGGCCGCGCAGCCGGACCTGGGCCCGATCATCAACACCACCTGCAGCTACGACCAGGTGATTGCGGCGCTCAACGACCAGCATCCCGACCTGGCCGCGCAGTTCGCGCAGCAGCGCAGCGGTCAGCAGGCGGTGCGCAGCTTCCTCGCCTCGACCCCGCAGCAGCGGCAGGCGACGGTGGCGTTCCTGCAGGGCAACCCGACCGCCCAGCAGTACTTCGGGCCGATCTCGGACGTCGCGAACAGCTGCAACAACTACTGATGCGGTGGCCGCGCGGCTGAACCTCAGCCGCGCGGCAACCCCAGCACCTGGGTGGCGATGATGTTGCGCTGGATCTCCGAGGTGCCGCCGGCGATCGTGCCGGAGAAACTGCGGGCGTAGCGCTCGAACCAGCTCGCGAAGTAGTGGTCGAGGTTCATGTGTTCGTAGCGCCCTGTCGTCGACGGGTGCACCAGTCCGGCCGACCCGGCCGCTGTCAGCGCCGCATCGGCGGCCCGCATCTCGGCCTCTGAGCCGAACAGTTTGAGCACCGACACCGACGCGGTGTCCATCTCACCCCGCGCCGCGCGGGCCAGCGCGGCCGAGCCCATGGCGCGCAGCGCCTGATAGTCCATGATCATCGACGCGTACTGGTCGCGTTCGAGGTCGGTGGCCGGTTCGAAATCGGCGATCACGTTGTCGATGCGGTCGGCGAAGCCCAGCCACATCATCGTGCGCTCGTGGCCGAGGGAACCGTTGGCCACCTTCCAGCCCTGGTTCAGCGGCCCGACGAGGTTCTCCGCGGGCACCCGGGCGTCGGTGAAGAAGACCTCGTTGAAGTCCTTGTTGTCCTCACCGCACAGGTCGGCGAACGGCCGGCACACCACGCCCGGTGTATCGGTCGGGATGATCAGCGCGCTGATGCCGCGGTGCTTGGGGGCGTCCGGGTCGGTGCGGACGAACGTCAGCAGGTAGTCGGCGTCGTGGGCGCCCGAGGTCCACACCTTCTGCCCGTTGACGACGAAGTGGTCACCGTCTCGGGCCGCTCTGGTGCGCAGCGACGCGAGATCCGAACCGGCGCTCGGCTCACTCATCCCCAGCGATGCGGTGAGCTCACCGCGCAGCACCGGAACCGCCCAGCGGTGCTTCTGCTCCTCGCTGCCGAACGTCAGCAGCGAGGCCGCGACGATGTTGACGCCCTGCGGGTTGAAGCTGTGGTAGATCCGCCGCCGGCACAGTTCATCGAGGTGCACGAACTGCTGCAGCACCGAGGCGTTGCGGCCGCCGAACTCGGGCGGCTGCGCGGGTAGCAGCCAGCCGTTGTCGAACAGCAGGCGCTGCCAGTCGCGGGCCCACTGCGGCATGTGCGACACCGACCGGGGCCGCTCCAGGGTGGCCGACTCGGGCGGCAGGTTCGCGTCGAGGAAGGCCGCGAACTCCGCGCGGAACTGCTCGACGTCGGCATCAAAAGTCAGCTGCATGAAACTCCTTCGCGATCGTCGCGCGGTGTTCGGCCGCGCCGCCCAGCAGCAGTTCACCGGCCTTGGCCCGTTTCAGCGCGAACTGCAGGTCGTTCTCCCACGTGAAGCCCATGGCGCCGAAGAGTTGCAGGCCGTGGCGGAACACCAGCGACTGGCACTCCCCCGCCGCCGCCTTGGCCATCGCCGCGGCCAGCCGGCGCCGCGGATCGTCGGCGGCGATCGTGAGCGCGGCGAAGTACGCCAGCGCACGGGCCCGTTCGATGGCGACGTGCATGTCGACCGCCTTGTGCTGCACGGCCTGGAACGAACCGATCGGCACCCCGAACTGGTGGCGCTGTTTGACGTGGTCGAGCGCCAGGTCGAGGATGCGCTGGCAGGCGCCGACCGTCGTGATCGCGACCCCGGTCAGCGCGAGGTGGCGGGCCCGCTCCGGATCGGTGTGCACCCGGTCGGTGTCAGGCACCCGCACGGCGTCGAAGGACACGTCGGCGATGTGCAGCACCGGGTCGAAGACCGGGCTGCGGCGGCGGACGGCCAGCGCGGTGTCGACGACGAAGACGCCTGCATCGGTCACCACGGCGAGCCGTTCGGCGCGGTCGCCGTCGAGGACGGTGCGGGCGCTGCCGTCGAGCACCCAGCCCTCGGCGTCGCGGACCGCGCTGATGCCCTCGTAGACCGCGGCACCTGCCTGCTGGGCGTCGAACCGGTCGCCGGCCAGCGGGGCGTACTGGGTCATGGTGGCCAGGAACGGCGTGGGATCGGTGGCGCGGCCCATCTCCTCGAGCACGATCGCCAGTTCGACCGCGTTCTCCGGGTCGGTCAGCTCCGTCCACCCGGCGTCGACGTAGCTCTTCCACAGCGGCGTCGGGTCGACACCGTTCTCCGCGATCTCGCGGACCAGCGAGGCCGGGCACTGTTTGGTGACCGCGTCGCGCACGGTCTCCTGCCACAGCCGCTGATCGGCATCGAACTCGAGTAGCATCCAGCGCCTCCCTGAGCGGTGTCACGACTGTCAGGAGAATAGCATTCTCCTGCCGTAGACACGCATTCTCGCCCGATGGCTATCAGCTTCTGCGTAAGGTGTTCCTCGCGGTTGACCAGCACACAGATTTACCTGCGGTGATGCGCGTAAGCCAAACGAGAACTCGGTTCTTGCCTTTGAAGAACTTCGATTTACACTGGCTGTGTGTCCGGCTCCGCCGCGCACGCTCGACGGCCTTCGCCGGACGAACATGGAGGACGAAACTTGGCCACAACGCTGCAGGACGGGACGCGGTCGCCGTTGATCGACGCCAGCGTGCACATCTTCGTCAAGTCCACCAAGGATTTGCGCAAGAACTTCCTGCGTGAGCCGTTCCGCAGCCGCGGCTTCCCGGACTACGAAATGGACTGGTACGGCGCGCCGGGCGGCGAGTACGCCAAGGGCACCGAGGGTCCCGACGGCCAGTACCCCGGATCCGATCCCGACGTGGTGGCCCGGCATCTGTTCGTCGACCGCGGCGTGGACGTCGCGGTCCTGCACCCGATGACCCGCGGCGTCATGCCCGACCGCCACCTCGGCACCGCGATCGCCGCCGCCCACAACGAGATGATGGTGACCCGCTGGCTCGAGCACAGCGAGCACGGCGAGCGGTTCCGCGGCACCATCCGCGTCGTTCCCGACGACATCGCCGGCGCCCTGCGGGAGATCGAGAAGTACCGAGACCACCCCCGCGTCGTGCAGATCGGCGTCCCGCTGCAGAGCCGCGAGTTGTACGGCAAACCGCAGTACTGGCCGCTGTGGGAGGCCGCGATCGACGCGAATCTGCCTGTGGCCGTTCATATCGAGGTCGGGTCGGGGATCGCGCTGCCGCCGACGCCTTCGGGTAACACCAGGACCTACGAGCAGTACGCGAGCTTCATGGCGCTCAACTACCTGTACCACCTGATGAACATGATCGCCGAGGGCGTCTTCGAGCGGATGCCCGCGCTGCGCTTCGTGTGGGCCGACGGTGCCGCGGATCTGCTGACGCCGTTCATCTGGCGGATGGACTGTTTCGGCCGACCGCACCTCGAACAGACACCGTGGGCGCCGAAGATGCCCAGTGACTATCTGCCCGGGCACGTGCACTTCGTACAGGGCATGCTCGACGGCCCCGGCGACGCCGACTTCGCCGGCGAGTGGCATGCGTTCACCGGTAAGGACGACATGGTCATGTACGGGTCGAGTTACCCGCACTGGCAACTCAACGAGCCGTCGGCGCCTGCGTCGTTCAGCGCCGAACAACGCGACAAGTTGTTGTGGCGCAACGCCGCCGAGCTCTACGGAATTCAGGTCGGTGCAGAGGTCGGGCAGTGACGGAAGCGATCAAGGGAGACACGAGATGACGGTCACCACCACCCCCCGGCAACCGGCGGTCGAGCGCATCGCGGTCCGGTGCGTCGACTCCGACGTGCACCCCGTCCCCCGCGCCGGTGACCTCGGGCAGTACCTTCCGGAACCGTGGCGCAGCAAGTACTTCAACACCCGCAAGGTGGGCGAGCAGATCTACTACGACGCCCCCGACTACGCGCACGCCTACGCGATGCGTGTCGACACCTTCCCGGCCGACGGCCAGTTCCCCGGCAGCGACCCGGATCTGGCGTTCCGGCAGCTGATCATGGAGGCCGGGGCCGACATCGCGATTCTCGAACCGGCCGCGTACCCGGCGCGCATCCCCGAAGCGCAGCACGCGATGTCGTGCGCGCTCAACGACTGGCAGGCCAACCACTGGCTCGACAGCCACAACAACTGGCACGAGCGGTGGCGGGGGTCGATCTGCCTGGCGATCGAGGAACCGGAGAAGTCGGTCGAGGAGATCGAGCGCTGGGCCGGCCATCCGTACATGGCGCAGATCCTGATCAAGGCCGAACCGCGGCCGTCGTGGGGTAATCCGAAGTACGACCCGATCTGGGCGGCGGCGACCAAACACGACATCACCGTGAGTTGCCACCTGTCGCGCAGCCACTTCGAGGAACTGCCCATGCCGCCGGTCGGCATGCCCAGCTACAACCATGATTTCATGGTCACCTACTCGCTGCTGGCCGCCAACCAGGTGATGAGCCTGGTCTTCGACGGAGTGTTCGACCGCTTCCCGACGCTACGAATCGTATTGGTGGAGCACGCGTTCACGTGGATCCTGCCGCTGATGTGGCGGATGGACGCGCTCTACGAGGCGCGCAAGGACTGGGTGGACATCAAGCGCAAACCGTCCGAATACGTCAAGGACCACATCAAGTTCACCACCCAGCCGCTGGACTACCCCGAGGACAAGACCGAACTGTCCCGGGCGTTCGAGTGGATGGAATGCGACAAGATCCTGCTCTACAGCTCGGACTATCCGCACTGGACCTTCGATGATCCGCGCTGGCTGGTCAAACACCTGCCCGAACACGCCAGGGAGAACGTGATGTTCCGCAACGGGCTGGCCACCTACCACCTCCCCGACACGGTGCCCGCCCTCGAGGGTCAGGTCCGGGTGTTCTGACGGCGATGACAGAGGACAAGAAGCCGCCCCGGCTCGCCCAGGGGCGTGAACACATCGTGGCCACCGTCGACGAGATCCCGCCCGGTTCACACAAAGTCGTGCCGATCGGACGCCACGGCGTCGGCGTCTACAACGTCAACGGCACGTTCTACGCGATCGCGAACTACTGTCCGCACGAGGGCGGTCCGCTGTGTGTGGGCCGCGCCCGCGGGCGCACCGTGGTCGACGACAACGTGCCCGGCGACGCGGTGATGGTGCGCGATCTCGAGTACATCTACTGCCCGTGGCACCAGTGGGGTTTCGAATTGGCGACGGGCACCACCGCGGTCAAACCCGAGTGGAGTATCCGCACCTACCCGGTCCGCGTGGTCGGCAACGATGTGCTGGTGATGGCATGACGACCACCGACGAGGCGGCCGGGCCCACCCTCGAACGCGGCGAACGGATCTTCGAGGTCAACGGCGGCCGGGTCGTGTACGAAATCCTCGGTGAATCAGGCGATTTCATCGCACTCACCCCGGGGGGACGGTTCAGCAAGGACATTCCGGGGCTGCGGCCGCTTGCGCAAGCCCTGGTCGACGGTGGCTACCGGGTACTGCTGTGGGACAGGCCGAACTGCGGCAAGTCCGACGTGCAGTTCTACGGCGAGAGCGAATCCCACATGCGCGCCGAGACACTGCATGCGCTGATCACCGGACTTGACATCGGCCCCTGCATCATCGCCGGGGGTTCGGGCGGTGCGCGGGATTCGATGCTGACCGCCATGCTGTACCCGGAGATCGTGCGAAAGCTGGTGGTGTGGAACATCGTCGGCGGTGTGTACGGGAGTTTCGTCCTCGGCGGCCACTACGTCGTGCCGAGCATCCTGGCGGTACGCGGGCTCGGCATCGAGGGACTGCTGAACGTGCCGGAGTGGCGTGAACGCATCGCGCAGAACCCGGCCAACGAGCAGCGCATCCTCGACCTCGACGTCGACGACTTCCTCAAGCTGTCGCGGCGCTGGCTCAACGCGTTCGTCCCCAAGCCGGGGCAGACGATCCCCGGTGTTCCCGACGAGATGTTCGACGACCTCGTGGCGCCCACCCTCATCATCCGCGGCGGCGAAAACGACTGGGACCATCCCAAGCGCACGTCGCTCGAAGTGCACTGCCTGATCAAAGGATCCAGGCTGATCGATCCACCATGGCCCGAAGACGCCTGGGAACGAGCGGGCGAGAAGATGGCGCGAAGCGGAGGCAAGGACTTCTGCCTGTTCGACACGTGGGTACAGGCCGCACCGGCGATCCTGGACTTCCTGGGACGGTAGAGATGTCAGACGGTGTGGATGTGCACCTCGCAGTTCAGCGAGGCCTCCAGTGCGGTGTGTATGCGGCTCTCCGGGATTCGTTCGAGATCGGATTTGCGCAGCGTCACGCGGACGACGTCCCAGCCGTCGTCGTCGACGGTCCTGACGATGTCGCCGGTGAGCCCGAACCCGGCGAGGACGCCGTGCGCGTCGTCGTCGGTGCCGCGGCTGATGTAGGTCAGCACACCGGCGACCGGCTGGGTGCCGAACGCCTGCGCGCACAGTCCGATCGCCAACTGCGTGAGGTCGTCCGCATCCTCGCCGGCGATCAGCAGTTCGGCCTCCCGCCTGCCGGGCGGCATCGCGGGCAGGTTGTTGTCCACCACCTCGGCACCCGCCGCACCACCGAGCTCACGCAGGCGCGTCATGCCCTCGGCTAGCTGGTCGTGGGTCAGCTCCCCCGCCGGGTCCACGCCGACCCGCACCACCGCAGTCCTCATGCCGGTCAGCCTATCCGCGGAGACGGAGTAGCCGATGAACCCCACCGCCGCAACCCAACTCACCACCGGCGTCTGGCCCGGCGCCACCGCCCGTCTGCTGCAGGAAGGCACCGGACGCGAGGACTACGCCGACTACGCGCAGTCCGGCGGATACCGCGTACTCACCGACGCGGACCGCCTGCTCGACGAGGTGGAACTGTCCGGTCTGCTCGGCCGCGGCGGTGCGGCGTTCCCGATGGCGGTCAAGCTGCGCTCGGTACGCGACCACGGCCGCGCCCGCGGGGGCGCCGTCGCGATCGCCAACGGTGAAGAGGGCGAACCCGCCTCGATCAAGGACCGGTGGCTGCTGCGGCACCGCCCGCACCTCGTGCTCGACGGGCTGCGACTGGCCGCCCGCATCGTCGAGGCACACCGCGCCGTCGTCTACGTCTCCGATCCGGAGTCGGCGCGCAGTGTGGAAACCGCGCTGGGACAGCTGGATTCGTCGGTCATGGACGGGGTGGCCGTCGACGTGAAAACCGTCGACGCCGGCTACGTCGCCGGAGAGGAGACCGCCGCGGTGCGCGCCGTCAACGGCGGCCCGGCCAAACCGACCGACAAACCACCGCGCCCGTTCGAGGAGGGCGTGGCCGGACTGCCGACGCTGGTGAGCAACGTCGAGACCCTCGCCAACCTGCCGTTCCTGCACGCGCACGGCGCACGCACCTACCGGTCGGCGGGCACCGCATCCTCCCCCGGGACGTTCCTGGCGACCATCACCGGCGGCGGCAGGCCGGCGGCGCTCTACGAGCTGCCGCACGGCGTCGCGCTCGCCGATGTGCTGACCTGGCACGGCATCTCACCCGACGCGGTGAGCGGGGTGCTGATGGGCGGGTACTTCACCGGACTGCTGAACCGCGACGTCCTCGACGCCACGCTCGACCACGAGGCGCTGCGCCGGCTCGGCAGCGGGCTGGGATGCGGTGCGGTCGGCGTGCTGACCGACGAATGTCCCGTCGCGGTCGCGGCGTCGGTGCTCGCCTACTTCGACCGGGAGAACGCCGGACAGTGCGGGTCGTGCTTCAACGGGACCGCGGCGATGGCCGCCGTCGCGGAGGCCCTGCGCGACGGGGTCGCCACCGACGAGGATCTCGCCCGGCTGGAGCGCTGGTCGGTGGTGCTGCGGGGCCGCGGCGCGTGCGCGACGCTCGACGCCGCCACCAACGTCGCGGCGAGCCTGCTCACCGCGTTCCCACAGGTGGTCGCGCGGCATCTGCAGGGCGAGTGCGACAGCTGCTCGGTCGATCCGTTCGACGTCCGACGACCCTACGAAGTGGAGGCGGTGGTGAGCGCGTGAGGATCCGCCTCGACCGCACGATGTGCGACGGCTTCGGGATCTGCGCCAAGCACGCACCCGAGTACTTCTCCCTCGACGACTGGGGGTACGCCTCGCTGATCGGCAACGGCACCGTGCCCGAGGCCGATCAGCCTGCGGTGCGCCGGGCGCTGCTCGACTGCCCGGTGCACGCGATCATCGAGATGCACGAGGGAGAACCGTTGCACGACAGACCTTCTCAACCACCGGCAGGGGCCGCTTCGGTCGACGATGCCGCGAACGGTGACCACGCAGCCGCCGTCCGCGAAGAGCACATGCTGCCGGGGCTGTGAGCGTGACGGACATCCCGGGCCGGCCGCTGCCACAGGTCACCGCGCAGAACGAGTTCTTCTGGACCGCGGGCGCCGACGGTGAACTGCGCCTGCAGGAGTGCCAGGACTGCCAGGCGCTGATCCACCCGCCGCAGCCGATCTGCCGGTACTGCCGCAGCCAGAAACTCGGGGTGCGCACCGTCTCCGGCCGCGGCACGCTGGCGGGTTTCACCGTCAACCACCGTTTCGGCTTCCCCGACCTGCCGCCGCCGTACGTCGTGGCGCAGGTGGCGATCGAGGAGGATTCGCGGGTCCGGCTCACCACCAACATCGTGGAGGCGGAACCGGATTCGCTCGAACTCGGACAACCCGTCGAGGTGGTGTTCGAGCAGGTGGCCGACGTGTGGCTGCCCCTGTTCCGGCCGGTGGCGGGCGAACCGGGTGAGCTGCCCGCCGACGAGACAGCACCCGAACGGTTCGGTGACCACGTACGGCCGATGCTGCGCGCCGAGAAGTTCGAGGAGCACTCGGCGATCACCGGGATCGGCGCGTCGCGGCTGGGCCGCAGGCTGATGGTGCCGCCGCTGTCGCTGACCATCGAGGCGTGCGAGGCCGCCGTCGCCGACGCGGGCCTGACGTTCGACGACATCGACGGCCTCTCGACGTACCCGAGCCTCGACGTCGCGGGGATGGGCGAGGGCGGTGTGACGGCGCTCGAGGGCGCCCTCGGACTGCATCCGACGTGGATCAACGGCGGGATGGACACCTTCGGCCCCGGCGGTTCGGTGATCGCGGCGATGATGGCGGTCGCCACCGGGATGGCGCGTCACGTGCTGTGCTTCCGCACGCTGTGGGAGGCCACCTTCGGGCAGCTGCTCAAGGAGGGCAGGATGGCCCCGCCCGGCGGCGGCCGCACCACCAGCTGGCAGATGCCGTTCGGCGCGACGTCGGCGGCCCACACGCTGGCGCTCAACGCGCAGCGGCACTTCCACCGCTACGGCACCACCCGCGAGACGCTCGGCTGGATCGCGCTCAACCAGCGGGCCAACGCCGCGCTCAACCCGACCGCGATCTACCGCGAGCCGATGTCGATGGAGGACTACCTGACCGCGCGGCCCATCACCACGCCGTTCGGGCTCTACGACTGCGACGTACCGTGCGACGGCGCCGTCGCGGTCGTGGTCTCCGCCGTCGACGCCGCCAGGGACATGCCGAAGAAGCCGGTGTACATCGAGGCCGTCGGCACCCAGATCCTCGAGCGCACCGACTGGGACCAGACCACACTGACCCACGAACCCCAGGTGCTGGGCCAGAGCGCCCACCTGTGGACCCGAACCTCCCTGCGGCCCAGCGATGTCGACGTCGCCGAACTCTACGACGGGTTCACGTTCAACTGTCTGTCGTGGATCGAGGCGCTGGGGTTCTGCGGGATCGGTGAGGCGAAGGACTTCCTCGACGGCGGCCACAACATCGCCCGCGACGGGGTGCTGCCGCTCAACACCCACGGCGGCCAGCTCTCCCACGGTCGCACCCACGGGATGGGCCTGATGCACGAGGCGGTCAGTCAGTTGCGCGGGGAGGCCGGTGAACGCCAGGTGGCCGACGCCCGCGTCGCGGTCGTCAGCAGCGGCGGGCTCACCCCGAGCGGTGTGCTGCTGCTCAGGAGTGACGCATGACCGCGCCGCGCCCGCGGGTGGTGATGGTCGACGGCATCCCGATGTCCGGCCTGATGGCCGAGGCGGAACAGCCCCGCGCGGTGATCGTCGCACTGCACGGCGGGGCCAGCACCGCAGCGTATTTCGACTGCCCCGGCCATCCGCGGCTGTCGCTGCTGCGTCTGGGCGCCCAGCTCGGGTTCACGGTGATCGCGCTGGACCGGCCCGGCTACGGCAGCTCCGCCCCGTATCCCGACGCGCTGGAACGACCGGAGCAGCGTGTCGCGCTGGCCTACGGGGCGGTCGACGCGATGCTCGGCGAACGCGACCGCGGCGCCGGTCTTTTCGTGATCGCACATTCCAACGGCTGCGAACTGGCCCTGCGGATGGCCGCCGACTCGCGGGGTGCGGAGCTGCTCGGCGTGGAGCTCGCGGGCACCGGACTGCGCTACCAGGCCGAAGCCTCGGAAGTTCTGCGCGAGGCCGGGCCGGCGCGGCGCCCACCCGGGTTGCGGCAGCTGCTGTGGGAACCCGCCGAGCTGTATCCCGCCGAAGTGCTCACCGGTATCACGAACTCCTCGACGGGCGCACCGTACGAGGCCGCGATGGTGCGGGACTGGCCCGCGCGGGACTTCCCGGCGGTGGCCGCGCACGTGCGGGTGCCGGTGCGGTTCAGCCACGCCGAGCACGAACGGGTCTGGTGCTCCGACGCCGAGGCGCTCGCGCAGATCGCGGACATGTTCACCGCCGCACCCCGTTTCGTCACCGCGGAGCAGACCGCGGCCGGGCACAACCTCAGCCTCGGCGTGACCGCCGCGGCCTATCACCTCAAGGTGCTGTCGTTCGTCGAAGAGTGCGTCGTCTCCCGCGGCGCGGAGCAGAGAGTGGAGGTGGGTTAGATGCGCGTGGGATTCATCGGCCTCGGCAGTCAGGGCGGCCCGATGGCGCGGCGGATCGTCGAGGGCGGGTATGAGCTGACCCTGTGGGCGCGGCGCGCCGCGAGCCTGGAACCGTACGCCGACACCGCCGCCAAGACCGCGGGCAGCCCCGCCGAACTGGCCGCCGCCAGCGACCTGGTGTGCCTGTGCGTGGTCGGCGACGACGACGTCCGCGAGGTGCTCTACGGGGACACCGGCGTGCTGGCCGGACTGGCGCCCGGTTCGCTGATCGCCATCCACAGCACCGTGCACCCCGACACCTGCAGGGAGATCGCCGAAAAGGCCGCCGCACAGGGGGTCTCGGTGATCGACGCCCCGGTCAGCGGCGGTGGCCCCGCGGTCGAACAGGGCAACCTGCTCGTGATGGTCGGTGGTGAGGAGGCCGACGCCGAGCGGGCGCGGCCGGTGTTCGCGACGTACGCCGATCCGATCGTGCACCTCGGACCACTGGGCAGCGGTCAGGTCACCAAAATCCTCAACAATCTGCTGTTCACCGCGAACCTCGGAAGTGCGCTGAGCACACTGGAACTCGGCGAATCGCTCGGTATCCCCCGGGTCCGGCTGGCCGAGGTGCTCAACGGCGGTTCGGCCACCAGCAAGGCGCTGGGCAGCATCAGCATGTTCGGCGGCACCGTCGAGGGGCTCGCTCCGATCGCCGGGGCGCTACTGCAGAAGGACGTCCGGCACGCCGCGAGCATCGCCGCCACCGCGTCGGCGCCCGAGGGTTCGGTGTTCACCGCGGCCGACACGGCCCTGGAGTCGATGGACCATCCGCGGTGAGCCGGATCGGTTTCGTCGGCGCGGGCCGGATGGGCGCACCGATGGTGCGCCGCCTCGTCGGCGCCGGCCACACCGTCACCGCGCTGGGCCGCACCCAGGAGAAACGCGACGCGGCAGCCGAACTGGGCGCCCGCGCGGCGGGCACGGCGGCCGATGTGGCGGCCGGGGCCGACGTGGTGATGGTGTGCGTGTTCACCGACGATCAGGTGCGCGCGGTGTGCCTCGACGACGGGCTGCTCGCGGCCATGGCGCCGGGCACCGCGCTGGTGCTGCACACCACCGGCAGCCCCGACACGGCCCGCGAACTGGCCGCCCGCGGCCGTGACCGAGGGATCGAGGTCGTCGACGCGCCGGTCAGCGGGGGGCCGCACGACATCGCGGCAGGTGCGGTCACGCTGTTCGTCGGCGGATCCGACGACACCGTCGCGCGGGTGCGCCCGGCGCTGGCCGCCTACGGCGATCCGATCCTCCACGTCGGCCCGCTCGGTGCAGGTCAGAGCGTCAAATTGGTGAACAACACCGTGTTCGCCGCCCAGATCGGACTGTTGCGCGAGGCGGTGCGCCTCGGCGGTGCGCTGGGCGTCGCCGAACCCGAACTCCTGGAAGCGCTCACCCACGGCAGCTCGTCGAGCCGAGTGCTGAACATGGTCGCCGGACGCGGCTCGGTGACCGCGTTCCTCGACATGGCGGGCGCGTTCGTCGGCAAGGACGTCGACGTGGTGCGCGCGATCGCCGCACAGGCCGGGACCGACCTCGGTCTGCTCAACGACGTGATCGGCGAACTCACGCCTTCCGGAGCCGAAAACTGTTAGCTTTACAGTAAATATGCCTTACGTAACGCTTCCGGCCAGCCCGCCGCGAAGGAGGAGCCCATGACCAAGCCGCAGCTGAAATTCGATCCGGTGTCGCAGGAGTACTTCGACAATCCGTACGAGATCTACCGGCGGATGCGCGACGAGGCTCCGATCTACTACGACGAGGAGCAGGATTTCTACGCGCTGACCCGGCACGAGGACGTGGCCGCCGCGCTCAAGGACTACGAGGCGTTCTCGTCGTCGCGCGGCTGCGATCTGACCATGGTGCGCTCCGAAGAGGGTCCGCAGAAGTCGATCATCTTCATGGACCCGCCGGAGCACCGGCACATGCGCAGCCTGCTCAACAAGGCGTTCACCCCGCGGGCGATCCAGTCCCAGCGGGATACGATCACCGAACTCGTCGCGCATTACCTGTCGAAGGTCGACCCTGACCACTTCGACGTCGTACAGGATTTCTCCGGCCCGTTCCCCGTCGAGGTCATCACCCGCATGGCCGGGGTGCCCGAGGAGTTCCGCCAGCAGGTCCGCACCTGGATCGACGCCAGCCTCGAACGCAAACCCGGTCAGGTCGAGTTCTCCGAGGAGAACATGCAGGCCAACATCGACTCCGGGATGTACTACTACGGGCTGGTCCAGGAACGCAGGCAGAACCCGCAGGACGACATGATCAGCCGGCTGATCGCCGCGGAGCTCCCCGGCGAGGACGGGCAGATGCGCAAGCTCGATGATCTGGAGATCACGGGCTTCACCACGCTGCTCGGTGGCGCGGGCGCCGAGACGGTGACCAAACTCGTCGGCAGCGCGGTGGTGGAGTTCGCCCGCCACCCCGAGCAGTGGCAGCTGCTGCTCGACGACCGCAGCCTGATCCCCGCCGCCGTGGAGGAACTGCTGCGCTACGTCGGCCCGGTGCAGTACAACGTCCGCTACACGCTCAAGGACGCCGAGCTGCCCAACGGCACGGTGCCCAAGCACAAACCGGTGTTCCTGATGAAGGCCGCCGCGAACCGGGACCCCCGCGCCTTCGACGACGCCGAGACGTTCGACATCACCCGCGACCGCACCCAGGCGCAGAACCTCGGCCTTGGCTACGGCATCCACAGCTGCCTGGGTGCGGCGCTGGCCCGCATGGAGACCGCGATCGCGCTGGAACACCTGCTCGACTTCATGCCGCGCTACGAGGTCGACTTCGACGGCCTCGAGCGGGTGCACATGCAGAACGTCGCGGGGTACCACCATGTGCCGGTGCGGGTGCTGCGATGACGAAAAAGATCGAGGTCGACTTCGGGTTGTGTGAGAGCAACGGGGTGTGCATGGGCATCATCCCCGAGGTGTTCGACCTGGACGACGAGGACTACCTGCACGTGTTGACCGACGAGGTCACCCCGGAGAACGAAGAGCAGGTCAGAGAAGCGGTGCGCCAATGCCCGCGACAAGCCATATCCATCCGCGACGAGTGACCCGCGCCGCGGCCGAACGGGAGAGTGAATGACCCGCCCCACCACCAGTTCCGACGTTGTCTTCGACCCGTTCTCCGAGGAGTACTTCAACGAGCCCTGGGAGATCTACCGGCGCATGCGCGAAGAGGCGCCGGTGTACTACAACGAGGAACTGGACTTCTACGCACTCTCCCGGCACGCCGACGTGGCGGCCGCGTTCAAGGACTACCAGACGTTCTCGTCGGCGTACGGTCTCGACCTGTCGATGGTGAAGACCGGGGAACCAGCGCCGTTCAAGATGATCATCCTGATGGATCCGCCGGAGCACCGGCAGATGCGCAGCCTGGTCAACAAGGTGTTCACCCCGCGCCAGATCGCGAAACTCCAGCCGATGGTCGAGGAGACCATCGATTCGTGCTTCCGCGCCGCCGACCCGGAGCACTTCGACGTCGTGCAGGAGTTCGCCGCGTTCTTCCCGGTGGAGGTCATCACCCGGATGCTCGGCGTCCCGGAGGATCGCCGCCAGCAGGTGCGCCAGTGGGTGGACACCTCGCTGCACCGCGAACCCGGCCAGGAGGAGATGTCCCCGGAGGGGATGCAGGCCATCGCCGAGGCCATGGGTCTGTACTTCGAGCTGATCGCGCAGCGGCGGGAGAACCCCCAGGACGATATGTTCACCGCGTTGGTGCAGGCCGAGATCGAGCGTGAGGACGGGCGTATGGAGCGCCTCGACGACCTCGAGATCGCCGGTTTCGCAACGCTTCTGGGTGGTGCGGGCGCCGAAACCGTGACGAAGCTGATCGGCAACGCCGCGGTCACGTTCGCGCGTTTCCCGGATCAGTGGCAGAAGCTGCTCGACGACCGCAGCAAGATCCCCGCCGCGGTCGAGGAGCTGTTGCGCTACGAGGCGCCGGCGCAGTACAACGTGCGGCGGTCGATGAAGGACGTGACGATCCACGGGGTCACGATCCCGGCGGGCAAACCCGTGTTCCTGCTGGGCGGTTCGGCCAACCGCGATCCGGAGGCGTTCACCGATGCCGACAAGTTCGACATCGAGCGCGACCGCACCGAGGCACAGAACCTCGGCTTCGGATACGGGGTGCACAGCTGCCTCGGCGCCGCGCTGGCCCGCATGGAGAGCGCGATCGCCCTCGAGCGGCTGCTGGACTTCATGCCCCGCTACGAGGTGCTGTGGGATGAGTGCCGCCGGGTGGCCATGCAGAACGTCGCGGGCTGGTCCCACGTCCCGGTGCGCGTGCTCAAGTGACATCCGCGAGCAGACACAGATTCGCGTGAATTGCGGGCAATTCACGCGAATCTGTGTCTGCTCAGTCGGGTAGCGGTGCGCTGCCCTCCGGCGGGGCCAGCCGCCAGGTGTCGAAGGCCATCGCCAACATGGCGTAGGTCCCGACGACGAAGATGAGCTCCATCGCCTGGTGTGTGCCGAGTTCGCCGGTGAGGCGGTGCCAGGTCGCGGCGTCGGCGTGACCGTGGGTCAGCAGTTCGTCGGTCGCCTCGAGAATCAACCGGTCGACGCCGGAGAACCCCTCGTTGCCTTCGGCGAGGCGGGCGATGTCGTCGGCGGGCACCCCGGCCTCGGTGGCCACCCTGCTGTGCTCACCCCAGAAGAACGCAGACCGGCGGAGGCGTGCCACCCGCAGGATCGCCAATTCGCGGAACCGTACGGGTAATTCGCCGCGCTGCAGCAGCCAGCCGTTGAAGCCGAGGAACCGTCGGGTCATGTCCGGGTGACGGGCCAGCAGGCCGATGATGTCGAAGTTGAGCGGGTCCGCGGCATGTCCGGAACCGGCCCGCGGGACCTTCTCGGCGGGTAGGCCCATCAGCGCACCGTAGGCCGCGTACTCCCTGTCGCCCCATTCGTCGGCACGCAGCGGCGTCAGCAGCGGTTCGTCGGTGTGCGTTTCGTTCACGTGCGGCGACCTCCATTGACCCCGATGATCTGCCCTGTCACATAGGAGGATTCGTCCTGGCACAGGAAGATGGCAGCGTTGGCGATGTCCTCCGGTCGCCCCGCCCGGCGCACCGGGGTGATCTTGGCGAAGTGGTCCAGTGACGCGGTGAACCTGCCTTCCTCGATCGCCTTCTCGAGCATCGGGGTGACCACCATGCCCGGTGGGATCGTGTTGACCGTGATCCCTTTGGGCCCCAATTCCAGTGCCAGTGCCTTGGTGAAGCCGATGACGCCGGCCTTCGAGCTGACATAGGCCGCCATCCGGGATTGACCACCCTGCGCGCTCGACGAGGAGATGTTGACGATGCGCCCCCACGCCGCGTCGACCATGTCGGGCAGCACCTCCTGGGTGCAGATGAACGGCCCGCGCAGGTTGACCGCCATCACCCGGTCCCACTGCTCGTCGGTGATCTCGGCGAACTTGCCGAACTGCTCGATTCCGGCGTTGTTGACCAGGATGAGCACGGGACCGAGGTCCGCGCGGACCTGCTCGACGGCGGCCCGGACCTGTCTGCGGTCGGAGACGTCGACCGTGTACCCGTTGACGGTGCCGCCCTCATCGCGTAGTCGGGCGACCTCGGCGGCGATCCGGTCGCCCGCCAGGTCGAAGATGGCGACCCTGGTGCCGCGGGCGGCGAGCGCTTCGGCGATGGCCAGGCCCAGGCCTTGGGCGCCGCCTGTCACGATGGCGGTGGTGTTTTCGAAAGGCATTGGCGGGTGGGTCCTTACGAGAACTCGATGTGCAGGCGGGTGAGCCCCCGCAGGATGAACGTCGGTAGGTACCGGTATCGCCTGTCGCCGGCGGGACCGTGCTTGTCCTCGTCGATGCGGATGTCGGAGGTGCGGTCCAGAAGCCGGTTGATGCTGACCTTGGTCTCGGCGCGGGCGAGCGGGGCCCCGGGACAGCTGTGCGGTCCGCGGCCGAAGGCGATGTGCTGTCGCGCATTCGACCGGTGGAGGTCGAAGGTGTCGGGATCGGTGAATCTGCGTGGGTCCCGGTTGGCCGCGGCGTTGTTCAGCATCACCGTTGTGCCCGCCGGTAGGTCGACACCACCGACGCTGACGGGCACCTTCGACAGCCGGAAATCGCCACGGATCGGGCTCTCGACCCGCAGCGCCTCCTCGATGAAACCGGGGATGAGGCCGCGATCGGCGCGCAACTTCGCCTGTAGCGCAGCGTCTTCGGCGATCATCATCACCGCGGTGCTGAGCAGCCGAACCGTCGTCTCCTGCCCCGCCGCGAACAGATTGGCGGCCACACACACGACGTCTTCCACAGGTGGCGTCCGGCCGTCCGGGAACAGCGCCGACGCGAGGCCCGTCAGCACGTCGTCGCGGGGGTGCTCGCGGCGATCGGTGATGTAGTCGGTGAACTTGCCGTAGAGATACTCCAGCGGCGAGTGATGCATCGCGTCACCGCTGCTGCTGCCGATGGTGCCGGTGGAGGTGAGCAGTTGATCCTTGAAGTCGGCGTGGTCGGACTCCGGCACTCCGAGGAGATCGGCGATGACGAGCATCGCGAACGGATTGCCGTAGTCGCCGACGAATTCGCAACGTCCGCCGGCGAGTGCCTCGTCGTATTGACGGTCGGCCAGCCGCCACATGAACTCCTCGTTCTCCTTGAGGCGTTTGGGCGTGATCATCCGCGACAGCAGCGCCCGGTGATCGGTGTGGAGCGGCGGATCCAGGGTCGGCAGCTGGTCGTTGAACGGCAGCTGGTCGCGGTGCTGGGCGATCAGGTCGGAGACGTCGTCACCCTCCAGCGGAACCGGGAATCCCGGGAACGGTCCGGTCACCGAGGTGCACGACGAGAAGCGCGCGCTGTCGTTGTAAACGGCGACGGCCTCTTCGTAGCCGGTGATCATCACGACGTCGTGATGAGGTTCGCGGCGGACCGGGCATTCGTTGCGCACGGCCGCCAGGTATTCGTACGGGTCGTGCAGGACGGTGTTGTCGGTGAAGAAGTCGACGACGTCGATGTCGACGGAGGTTTGCTGCTCCGTCACTCAGCGCCTCCGGCACCCTGGAAGTCGGGCAGCGCGGCCGGATCCGGAAGCTGCATCTGGAGGTAGACGGCGATGCGGCGGACCTTGTCGTCGGAGTTGAATTCGTAGACCGACACGGTGTTCACCACGCTGTTGAAATCACCGATCCGACTACGTTCCTCGAGCTCGAGGAACACCAGATCAGGTGTCTCGGTGATGCGCTGGAACGAACAGTCCCAGTCCGAGGACTTCGCCCAGTTGGTGAGGAATTCAGCGTACTCGGCCCAGTTCATCACCTCCTTGAACGGCCCGATGCGGACAAAGTCGTCGACGGCGACGAGTTCGGCGAGCGGCGCCCAACTCTCGATGGTGAAGCCGGGTTGCTTTGCGCTGTCGACCAACTGCTTCGTGACCCGGCTGTACTCGAGTACGGCACGCGACCGGCCCGTCGCGCCGGCGAGGACGTCGTTGATCGCGGTCACACCGTCACCCCGGCGGCGGCAAGTGTGCGTTCGAGAGCCTCGACGTACTCGCCGGTGCCGTTGAACGGTCCGTGCACACCGATCGCGACGTCGAGGAACGCGTTGTACTCGTCATTGACGTGGGTCTCCCACCGGGTGATCTCACAGTCGTCGTTCGTCTCGATGAAGCTGTAGGAGTAGAAACCCATCTTCGCCCCGTCGGTGGTGTGCCCTTCCCACCGCGTTTTCATCACGACGCCGTTGTCGGCGGCCCAATAGCTGAAGCTCGCCGGCTTCCAGTCCGGGAACTTCAGCGAGTACGCCTTGGCCTCCATCGTGGAGGCCTTGGCGGTGTCGGTGGGAAACTCGCTGAGTTTGAACACCTGGTCGCCGGTGAAGTACGGCGATACATACACCCCGTCCGCCGCGAATTTCCAGGCGTCGGCGAAGGCTTCGCCGTCCTGCACGCCCTGGCGCAGATAGGCGTCGCGATACGCCTCGGCCATCCGGACGTGGTGGGCGATGCGTTCTTCGAGGTTCAACGTGTCCTACTTTCGGGTTGGGTGTCGGCCATGTAGCGGTCCACCACCGAGTGGTAGTGGGCGATGACGACTTCTTCCTTCACCAGCGACATGTGTTCGAGCCGGTCGTTGCGCAGACCCTTCTGCTGGCGCGGCATCTGCTCGTAATCCTGTTGCAGTGCTTCGAAATACTTGTGGCTACCCGGGGCGTCCACGACGATCGCCTCGGCCCGCACGGCGTCGCGGAATTCCTCGGGCACGTACATGTAGCTGGCCACATGCCAGATGCACCGATTCGGATCGCCGTCGGGGTGCGGCCGCGACATGATGACGTGGCACTCACCGGCACGGACGGTCATGAAGTAGTTGGGGAACAGCACCCACCCCTGGTTGTCGACCATCTGGTCGTCGGTCAGCGCACTGACGTCCAGACCCATCCCGGTCAGCACCTCGCGGGTGGCCTGCTGCAACAGCGCGCGGGGGGTGACACCGTCGGGGAAGGTCGCCTTTCCGTCCTCGTCTTGATACGGCGCCAGGAGCTCCTGGAACCGCGGGATCACTGCAACGGTGCCGGGGAACGTCTCCGGCAGTGCCAGCATCCCCTCGACCTGCTCCTGTGCGCTTGCGCCGGCCACCTCGAACGGTGCCATTGCGACGCTGTGGGTTTCGAAGAACCGGTACCGGGCGGTCTTGGGATTGATGTGCAGCACCTGCAGCAGCTGGGGATGGATGCCATTGATGTGGTAGCCCTCTTCGAAGGCGTCCATGACGACCTTCCAGTTGCACTCGATGGCCTCGGTGACGTCCATGACGGTGGTGAACTGGTCGATGTTGTACGGCTCGAGCAGCGTCACCACGTCCTCACCGAGGTACTCCCGCAGCGGTTGAGCTTCGGGATCCGGGTTGAGGAAGATGAAGCCGGCGAAGGTGTCCACCGATACCTTCAGCAGCGAGTTCTCGGTCTTGTCGATGGGGCCGGCGAGGTTCTCGCGCAGCAGTCCCTTCAGCCTGCCGTCCAGGTCGTAGGACCAGAGGTGGTACTGGCAGAGGAAGCCGCGCTTGGCGTTACCGGTCTCGGTGACACACAGCGCGTTGCCGCGGTGCCTGCACGCGTTGACGAAACCCCGCAGCACCCCGTCCTTCCCGCGGACGATGATGAAGGACTGGTCGAGGATGTCGTACTTCTTCCAGTCGCCGGGCTTCGGCAGGTCCTCGACACGGCCGGCGATCTGCCACGTCCGCTTCCAGATCGCATCCCGTTCGCGCGCCGCATACTCCGGGCAGGTGTAGCGGTCGGTTCCGATGGTCGTGTTGAACGTCCCCGGTGCGACGTCATCGAGGCCGAGACCCAGCCCGGAAGCCGGATCGAGCCAATCACCGGGGCGTGTTGCTGGCATCAAGGGAGTCCTCCTCTGATCGACGTCGACCACAACGCGAGGGTGTTCGCCGGACGAGGGCCGGTCCGGTTCTGCGCCGCTCGCTGTGATGGGGCGCACCGTGGTGCGTTTTTGTGATCGTCCTCACTCTATACACCGACGTATCACCGATACAAGCGTGTATAAACGTGGTGGACATCACAGCCGGAAGGATCCACGATGGGCTATCGCATCGACGTCGTCACCGAGAGCGTCCCCGAGGCCATTCGCCACGTCGGCGGCTTCATATTCGACCGCGGCCGCGCCGGATGGCGGGTCGTCGTCGTCACCGACGATGTCGCTCATCGGCGCGCACTGACCATCCTGGGCGCTGTGATCGAGTCGCCGGGACTTGGAGACGGCGTCGGCACGACGGACCCCCACGTTCGCATCTCCGCCTCCGTCGTCGGCGGGGGAACGGCGCAGGAAGATCCGGCGCAGCACCTGCTCTGGGGTCGGCCCGCGCCCGAAGCCACGGGCCGCCTCCACCCGGTGCGGCACCACCTCAGCGCTGCGGCGCGGACCTTCAAGGCACAGGCGCTCTACTGCACCGGCCTCACCGCGACCGTCGAACCGTGGGAGTCCTTCTGGGCCGACGAGCCCACGGGCGTCAGCATGCACCTGTCCGGCAGCGTCCGTTGAGCCGGCTCACGATCACCGACAGCGGTGGGAGGATGAGCCCCGTGGCTGAACGTTGGACCAAAGAACGCCGTATCGAGCACACCCGCCAGATCCTGTTGGACGCGGCTGAGGAAGTGTTTGCGCGCAAGGGTCTGACCGGCGCGGCGCTCGAGGAGATCGCCGACGCGGCGGGCTTCACCCGCGGTGCCATCTACTCGCAGTTCGGCGCCAAGGAGAAGCTGTTCCTCGCGGTCGTCGACCGTCAACGACAGCGGTTCCTCGACGGTTTCGCAGAGGTGATGATGTCGTTTCACAACCTCGATGACGTGAACCTCGACGAACTCGCGCAGCGGTGGCGCCAGCTCAGCAGCGGAACCGACCGGGCGGCCCTGGGGTACGAGCTGACGTTGTATCTCCTGCGCAATCCCGACGCACGCGAACGCGTGACCGCTCAACGCCTCGAGACCATCCGCGCGCTCGGCGAGTTCATCAGCCGCAACGTCGCCCGCATCGGCGGCACGCTCACGATGGAACCCGAGACACTCGCCCGGATCGTGTTGGCGGCCAACGACGGGATCACCCTCGAGAGTCACCTCGACGGGGAAGACCTCTACCGCCCGTATCTCGAACTAGTGATGTCCAGCGTCCGCACCGGGGCGTAGCCGAGATCGACAAAATGGCGGAACCACCCGCACTTTAGCGCCCGAATGTTCATCTCGGTCCGTCGACCCGTAGCCGCGAGCAGACACAGATTCGCGTGCCGCGGGCGCGGATCACGCGAATCTGTGTCTGCTCGCGCAGTACAACTAGCCCAGGCCGTGCAGGATGACGCCCTTGCAGTCGGCGGCGGCCTGGCGCAGCTTCAGCGCCTCCTGGTAGGCGTCGGAGTAGTACCACTCCTTGGCGGCCTCTTCGGATTCGAATTCGATCAGCACCGTCTGGGTGCCGTGCCACTCCCCTTCGATCACCTCGGGTTTGGCGTCGAACGACAGTAGCGTCGAGCCCGCCATCGTCTGCGCGGCGAGTTTGCCGTACTCCGCCATACCGGCCGGATCCTTGACGTCCTCGGTGATGAGGATGTAGGCCTTGGGCACTCTGGTCTCCTTGCTGCTCAGTCGATTTCGACGATGGCTTGTTCGGGGCAGTTCGTGATGGCGTCGCGGGCGGCGCTCTCGAGGTCGGCAGGGACCTCCTCCGGATCCGCGACTGCCCAGCCGTCGTCGGTCATCTCGAAGACGTCGGGGCACAGGGTCAGGCACATGCCGTGCCCCGCGCAGCGGTCCTCGTCGACGCGCACCTTCACGACTTGCCCTCCGCCACATCGAATTCCAGGTGCAGCTCGGTGAGACCACGAAGGATGTAGGTCGGGATGTAGGTGTAGTTCCGGTTGCCGGCGGGGCCGTGGTGCGCCTCGCTGATGCGGATGTCGGTGGTGCGGTCGAGCAGCCGCTCGAGCCCGACGCGGGTCTCGGCGCGGGCCAGCGGAGCCCCGGGGCAGCTGTGGATGCCCCGGCCGAACGCGAGGTGCTGGCGGGCGTTCTTGCGCTGCGGATCGAAGGTGTCGGGGTCGGTGAAACGGCGCGGATCCCGGTTGGCCGCACCGTTGATCACCATGACCGTGCAGCCGGCGCCGAGCGGTTCGTCACCGATCGTGGTGGGCACCCGCGACAACCGGAAGTCGCCCTTGACGGGGCTCTCGATCCGCAGGCACTCCTCGATGAAGTTCGGCAGCAGGCTGCGGTCCTCGCGCAGTGCCCGCTGAATGTCCGGCCGGTCCCCCATCACCTTCAGCGCGGTGGACAGCAACCGCACGGTGGTTTCCTGGCCCGCCGAGAACACGTTGGTCGCCACCCGCACGACGTCGCCCACCTCGGGCATGGTGCCGTCGGGGAAAGTCGCGGTCGCCAGCCCGGTCAACACGTCGTCGCGCGGTTCGCGCCGCCGGTCCTCGACGTACTCGGCGAACACGTCGTAGAGGTACTCCAGCGGCGTCTTGGTCAGCGACTTCTCCGCGCTGCCCAGCGCACCGCCGTGGGTCCCCTTGGCGAGGCGTTCGAGCAGCTCCGGCCGGTCCTCGTCCGGCACCCCGAGCAGATCAGCGATCACCCGCAGCGTGAACGGCGCCGCGAAACCCTTGATGAACTCGCCTTCGCCGGGCCCGAGGAACTCGTCGAGGATGTCGTCGGCCAGCTGCCACATCGCGTCCTCGTTCTCCTTGAGGCGCTTGGGCGTGATCAGCCGCATCAACAGGGCGCGGTGGTTGGTGTGCGTCGGCGGGTCCAGGGTCGGCAGCTGGTCGCTGAACGGGATCTCGTCGCGGTGTTCCTTGATCAGCTCCGTGACGTCGTCACCCTCGAGCTTGATGGGGAATCCCGGGAAGGGTCCGGTCACCGAGATGCACGACGAGAACGTCTCCGCGTCGTTGTAGACGTCGACCGCTTCCTGCCAGCCCGTCACCATGGTGACGCCGTAGTGGTTCTCCTTGGTGACCGGGCACTTGTCACGCAGCGCCGCGTAGAACGTGTACGGGTCGTCGGTGAGCCGGCTGTCCCGGAAGAAGTCGACTGCGGTGAGGTCCTCCGCCATTCGGTGCTCCATTCGATCCCAGAAGCGAGAACGTGATTCTCATCTTTGCGTATCAGGTTTTCATACCGGCGGTGCGGCGTCAACGAGAGGACGTCGTCACTGGATCGGTTCGTCGCCGAGCACGGTGGTGCGCAACATCTCCCGCGGTGAGTTCTCCGGGTACGGCGCCGCCCGGTGCAGCACGCCGCGGTTGTCCCAGATGACCGTGTCGCCGACCGACCAGGTGTGGCTGTAGGCCAGCTCGGGGCGGGTGGCGCGGTCGAGCAGGTCGGCCAGCAGCGCCCGCCCCTCGTCCCGGTCCATCCCGACCACGTAGTCGGCGGACGCGCCGAGCACGAGCGATCGGCGGCCACTGCGGTGCGTCCACACCAGGGGGTGTTCGTGGGTGGGCCGAGACCGCCAGCGCGCCAACAACTCCGGTGCCGGGTCGGGGGTGACACGACGCTGGGAGGCCTCGAGGGAATGCACCACCCGCAGCGATCCCAGGCGCTGTTTCTCGTCCTCGTCGAGGTGGTCGTAGGCGGCATACGAGCTGGCGAACTCGGTCTCCCCGCCGCTTTCGGCAACCTGCCGCGCGGAGAGCACCGTCGCCATCTGCGGATACTCGTCCCCGGTGGGGGTGCAGCCGTCGATGTGCCAGTCGAACGTCGCGCGCAGGTAGGCCGCCGACGAGTTCTTCGACTTGTCCAGGGTGACGGGATAGATGCCCGCGACGGGATGGTGTCCGTCCGAGGAGTGGTCGACCTCGCCGAGGCGGCGGCAGAACGCGACCTGCGCCGGCGGGTCGAGGTGCAGACCCGGGAACACCAGCACCCCGTTGTCCTCGAGTGCGTCGAGGACCGCCGCGGCGAGAGTGTCGTCGGCCAGCGCTTCGGGGTGCAGTCCGGTCACCTCCGCGCCCACCGAGGCGGTGAGCTTGTTGATGGTCAGCACAGTCATGGTCGTCCCGTCCTGGTCGTCACGGCACCGGCGCGCTGACGCGGTGCATCTCCGCATCGGCGGAGTCGGTCGGTTTCTGGGTTCCGAAGATCTCGACGGCCATCGAGACCATGATCATCGAGTAGATGAGGTGCAGCAGGTTCAGCGCATCGTCGGGCACGTCGTCGAGCGGGAACTTGTCGCAGTAGTCGATCGCCTCCTCGAAGCGGGGTGCGAACGCGTCGTAGAACTCCCGGATCTCGGGCATCGGGGTGGCCAGCCGGGCCGCCCACCGCTCGGCTTCGGTTGGCAGGCACCATTTCTCGGCGAACGGCTCGAACTCGGCGAACGCACTGGGCAGACACGTCATCGTCACACCCCCACCGGAGCGCGCTCGGCCTTGTACTCCTCGACCCACTTGACCGCCTCGTGGTGCAGATGGCGGACCAGGATCTCCTGATCGGACAGCGGGTAGTCGTCGACGATCGGCTCGTCCAGCCCGTACTCCAGCGCCGCCTGGGTGCCGCCGAGCATTCCGGCGTCCTGCAGTGCGAACTCCTTGAGCACCACCGACGCGACCTCGTGTTCGATGCGCTCGCGCACGGTGCGCGCCGGGTGGAAGGCGTTGTAGGCCTCGAACTTATGGGTGTTGTGCGACGTGGGCCAGTACCGGTAGAGCAGATACCAGCCGTGGTAGATGAGGATCTCCAGGTTCGGGAAGATCTGGAAGTTGGTGATCCCCCACGGTTCGATGCCCCCGGGGTTCAGGCCTGCCGACTGGTGTGTCTCGGGTGTGCGCCACGGCCCCACGAGTCCGCTGCGGGTGACCCGCTCCACGGGATACATGAACTCGGGGTCCAGCAGCCAGCGTCGGGTGCCCGCCGTGGACACCAGGCGGTGCGGCCCGTCGATCTGGAAGTGGCCGCATTCGAACGTCTGATTGGGTTGGCGCACCGCGCTGGGTACCTGCTGGGAGTGCAGCGACGGAACGTGGTAGTACTCCTGGAAGGCGTCGGCGAAGATCTTCCAGTTGCTGTTGTTGTGCGCCTCGAATTCGTAACGCTCGGTCATCAATTCGAACGGGTAGTCGTCGAGTGCGGTGATCATCGGGCCGAGGAACTCCCGCAGGCTCCACCGCGGTTCGCGGTCGAAGTTGATGAAGATGAACCCGTTCCACACGTCGCAGTGCACCGGGGCGAGCCCCAGCTTCTCGGTGTCGAGGTCGAAGAACTCCGCGGGCTGCTGCACGAACTTCAGCGCGCCGTCCAGTCCGTACCGCCAGCCGTGGTACTTGCAGGTGAACTGTCGGCAGGTGCCCTTGACCTCCTCACCCGGGAAGTCGTTCCACACCAACTTGTTCCCGCGGTGCCTGCAGATGTTGTAGAAAGCGCGGATCTGCTCGTCGCGGCCCTTGACCACGATCACCGAGACTCTGGCGGCGTCGATCTGCTTGGTCAGGTAGCTGCCCACGCGCGGCAACTCCTCGACCCTGCCGACGTTGAGCCAGGCCCGCTTGAACACCGCCTCGCGCTCGAGTTCGTAGAACTCCGGTGAGACGGAGTCCCGGAACGACACCGGGCCGGTCCCCAGCGCGGGATAGTGTTCCGTCCAGCTGCCCTCCTGCGGTTTAGGCCAGCGCCCCATGTGAACCTCCCTGTTCTGGTGACGTGCTCACATCACCGACCCGCCGTTGACGCCGAGGGTCTGGCCCGTGATGAAGCCGGCCTCCTCGGAACACAAGAATCCGACCGCGGCCGCGATGTCGTCGCCGGTGCCGAGGTGGCCCACCGGGATGCTCGCGGCCATCTGTTCGTTGGGCGGCAGGTGTCCGGCGGCCTGCGACTGGTGCTGCATCGGCGTCTCGATGCCCGACGGCGGGACGTTGTTGACCGTGATGCCGGAGGTGCCGTATTCCCTTGCCAGCGAACGGGTCAGCGACAGCAGTGCCCCCTTCGACGCGGCGTAGTGCGCCATCCCGGGCGATCCGCGCTGGGCGCTCGACGAGGAGATCATCACGATGCGGCCCCAGCCCGCATCGAGCATGTCCGGTATTGCGGCCTGGCAGCAGTGGAAGGTGCCGGTCAGATTGACGTCGACGAGGCGCTGCCAGGCCTGCGGGGTGATCTCGAGGAACGGCGCGAAGTCCACCAGACCCGCACTGGTGACCAGGATGTGGACCGGGCCGAGTTCGGTGCGGACCTTGGCGAACGCCTCGTCCACGGCGGCGCGGTCACCCACGTCGGCGGCCACGCCGAGCGCGGCGACGCCCTGGGCGCGCAGTTCCTCGGCGACCCGTTGTGCCGCATCGCCGTTGAGGTCGAGCACCGCGACGCGGTGGCCCCGGCGTCCCAGTTCGTGACAGGTCGCCTCCCCCATCCCGGAAGCGCCCCCGGTCACCACCGCGACTCTCGACATCGGCTGGCTTCTCCTACTCGTAGACCACGTGCACGGTGCGGCTGGTGGGCAGCGACTGACACGTCAGCACCCACCCCTCGGCGACCTCGTCGTCGTCGAGGGCGTCGTTGTTGAGCATCCGGGCGCTGCCGGACACCACCCGCGCCATACACGTTCCGCAAGAACCGGTTTCGCAGGACGACGGGGCGCGCAGCCCGGCGGTGCGGGCCGTCTGCAGCAGGGTGTTGCCCGCCCGGTAGGCCGCGGTGGTGGTTTTGCGGTCGAGTTCGATGACGACTTCCTCGGTCGTCTCCGGCATGTCGACGGCAGCGACCGGCGTCACCTGGAACCGCTCGAGGTGCACGCGGTGGCGGGGTGCGCCCGCAACGGTCAGCGCCGCCTCGACCGTGTCCATGAACGCGGCCGGGCCGCAGATGTAGTAGTCCGGATCGGCCGCGCCCGCGGCGAACGTTGCGACGGAACCGGCGGTGACCACACCACCGGCGTCGTCGAAATGGTGTGTGACGGTAAGCCGGTCGGCGAACTGCTCGGCCAGACCGGCCAACGCGTCGGCGAAGATCACCGAATCTCGGGTGCGGTTGGCGTAGAACAGGCGCACCCGCCGCGCGGAGGTGGCCAGCGCCGTGCGGATCAACGACATGATCGGCGTGATGCCGCTGCCGCCGGCGAAGGCGACGATCTCACCGCCGTTGTCGCGCAGCAGGAACCGGCCGTCCGGTGGCGCCGCGTGCAGTTCCACGCCCGCACACGCGGTGTCGTTGAGCCAGTTCGAGACCAGACCGCCGGGATCGCGTTTGACGGTGATCCGGAGTTCCTCCTCGACCGGCGCCGACGACATGGAGTAGCAGCGGCGCAACTCCTGCCCGTCCACGGTCACCTTCAAGGTCAGGAACTGACCGGCCTCATACCGGAACCGGCCGGAGCAGTCCCCCGGGACGTCGAGCACCAGCGACACCGCATCGGCGGTCTCGCGCACCACCCGCTTGATGCGCAACGGCGAGAAGCCGGTAGCTGGTTCGGACATCGCGCTCACAGTATCAAGTACTTGTCATTGGTTTCAAGGGGTCGAACGCGTTGATCCGCAGCCACATCGGTTTCGGCAACCGCTGAGCTCAGTCCCCCACGTGGTCCTCGGCCAGAGTGTGGCCGGTGCCCTTCACGACCACCCGGGCCAGCAGGTCGCGCAGCGTCTGCTGTTCCTCTGCAGTGAGCACGCCGAACACCGCCTCGTGGGCGGCGATCGCGTCGCTGACGACCGCGGTCGCCACCCGGCGCCCCTCGGCGGTGAGGTAGGCCTTGAGGATGCGCGCGTGCTGCGGGTCGGGTCTGCGCTCGACGAATCCGCGCTCCTCGAGCGCCTTGACCGCCAGCTGCACCCCCTGCGGGGTGATCAGCAACCGACGCGCGAGTTCGGCGCCGGAGAGGCCGGGTTCGTTCGACAACTGCCGCAGCACACCGATCTGCGCGGTGCTCACCCCGTGCTCGCTGACCGCCTCGTTCACCGTCGTCAACGAGAAGTACCACGCCTGCTTGAGCAGCCAGAGGATGTTGTCGGTGAGCTCGGGCTCCTGCCGTGGGGTCATACTCCGACGCTAGCCTCTGCGCGTTTGTGAATGACGCCGTCCTTCATCACGAATCGCACGTCGAGGGTGGTCGCGATGTCGGCCGACGGGTCCCCCGGCACGGCGATGATGTCGGCGAGGTAGCCGGGCGCCAGCCTGCCGAGTTCGTCGTCGGCCTCGATGAGTTCGGCCGACGTGATCGTCGCCGCCCGCAGCGCCTGCATCGGCGTCATGCCGCGCGCGACGAGCGCGCACAGTTCCTTGGCGTTGTGCCCATGCGGGACGGCGGGGGCGTCGGTCCCGCAGGCGATCCGCACGCCCGCGGCGATCGCCTTCGGCAGCATGGCTTGGGCCTGCGGGAACACCACCTCGGCCTTGCGTCGCAGTTCGGGGGCGATGCGGTCGACGGCCATCGCCTCGGTGAGGTAGGTGGTCGACACCAGGAACGTGCCGTGGTCGACCATCATCGCGATGGTGTCGTCGCTGGCGAGGAAGCCGTGTTCGATGCAGTCGATCCCGGCCCGGATGCAGGCGCGGATCGCGCTGTCCCCCACGGCGTGCGCGGCGACCCGTACCCCGGCCCGATGCGCCTCGTCGGCGATCGCGGCGAACTCGTCATCCGAATACTGTTGCGCCCCAGGGGCGGTGCTGTGCGACATCACCCCGCCGGAAGCCGACACCTTGATCAGTTTGGCGCCGTGGCGGATCTGGTAGCGCACGCAGGCCCGCACGTCGTCGACGCCGTTGGCGATACCCTCGGCCACCGACAGCGGCATGATCCCCGGCGCCAGGCGCTGGAACACCGTCGGATCCAGGTGCCCGCCGTACGGGGTGACCGCGTGACCGGCCGGATAGATACGCGGCCCCGCGTGCCACCCCTGCTCGATCGCGCGCTGCAGTGCGACGTCGAGCAGGTAGCCGCCGGTCTTGACCATCAGCCCGAGATTGCGGACGGTGGTGAAACCGGCGTCGAGTGTGGTGCGGGCGTTGACCGCACCGCGCAGCGTGCGATAGGCGGGGTCGTCCTGCACGCCGTGCATGGGACTGGGCAACCCCTCGGGGCCGCCGGGGCCCCCGATGAGCAGGTTGAGTTCCATGTCCATCAGGCCGGGCAGCAGGGTCACGTCACCCAGTTCCACGTCTTCGTCCGAAACCGGCGGCGCCGCAGCGGGATCCACCGACACGATCCGGTTGCCCTCGACCACCACGACGGCGGGCCCGCGCACCACGCCGGCCTCGACGTCGGCCCAGCGTGCCGCGCGCAGGACCGTCACGGGAAGGGCTCGACGTCGCAGTCCAAGCTGGTCGCCCCCGAGTCGGGCACCTTCGGCTGCTTCCAGCATTCGACCGGGAACGACACCTGGATCATCGAGTACAGCAGGTGCATGAGGTTCAGCACGTCCTCGGGCATGTCGTCGAGGGGGAACTTGTCGCAGAACGCGATCGCCTCCTCGGCGCGTGCGGTGATCGCGTCGTAGAAGGCCTGCATCTGGGGCATCGAGCTGCTCAGGCGTTTGGCGTAGCGTTCCGGCTCGCTCCCCAGACACCAGTCGGAGAACTGTTCGAGGTCGGCGAATTCGGGCGGCAGCTTGGG
>NZ_LQIT01000034.1 GCF_001499965.1 Mycobacterium sp. GA-2829 | reverse complement strand
GAAACTCGGGCGGATACTGACGGGGCATAACTTCCAATCCTCCTATAAAGATCGGAAGGAAACCTGGGGTAGTTCACTGCAGTTGGGTGGGTCGATCGCGTTCGCGCAGGCGGTCTTTCTCAGCGTGGACGTGAATGAGCTCTTCGCGGATCTCGGCTTTACGGCGGTGACAGACATTCTGATGTGACGATGTGCGGCGCCGGCTACACTGCTGCGCCGTGCAGGACGCTTCCGAGAGTCGAGACGGGGTGGTCGCATGAACCCACGAAACCTCACCGTCTCCGAGGCGGAACTGCTCCGGTTCCTGCTGCCAGAGGGCGCTTTTCCCGATGTGGGCATCTACCGTGATCAAGTCGCGCATGCGCGGGTGATCGGTGGGTGTGGCTGCGGCTGCCCGAGTATCGCGCTGTCAGTCGATCCGCGTGCGCGGCGGGCGCGCTTCCACGGCGACCCGCTCCTGCCGGTGGAAGCCGAAGGGGCCGGCGCGGATTTCGTTCAGGTGCTGGTGTTCGCTCGAGCGGGATGGCTGGAGTACCTCGAGCTGGTGTGCTTCGACGGGCCGGCGTTGAGGGCGTTCCCGCCGGCGTCGGGGCTACGGCGGGTGGATCGGCGAACTCAGCGATGACCGCGGGTTGTCACGTGCGGTGGTGAAATCTTGTGCGGGAGAGGTGGATCGTTTCTGGTTACGCTTGCTCGGTGACACACCACGGCAACGTTCCTGCGGGCTGGTACGACGACGGCACCGGTACCGGCGCACAGCGGTGGTGGGACGGGCAGCGCTGGACCGAGCACCGCACCTCGCCGCCATACCGGCCCGCGCCCTACCCGCGCGCCCCCGGCGCGCAGCCATCGACGCCGTGGTCCGGCTACACCGGCGCCCCTGGACCGGCACGCGGCCGCTCGCGGAAAATTCTCCCAATCACACTGGCGGTGGTCGCCGTGCTCGTCGTCGCGTTCGTGACGTACAGCTTCTTCGCCCCCGGTGACGGCAACACCGAGTGGTACAACGAGGGTTACGCCGCGGGCCGCGACGGAGCCGTCAGCCTCTACAACATCAGTGGCAACGCCGAATCGGCCTGCAACATGGCGCTGCTCGACAAAATTAAGATCGGCGACTCGAAGCGGACCCGCCGGGCCAAGGAGTTGAAACGCGGGTGCCTGCAGGCGGTGAAGGATCTGGGGGAGAAGTAGGGCGTGCGTGAATCTACGGCGTGGGGCCCACTGGCACGGGTGCATGTTCGCCGGTGACCTCTAGGCGACCGCTGCGCAGGATCAGCCCGGTGGCGAGCACTCCGAACAGGAAGAGCGCGCAGGCGATGTAGAACGCGACCGTATAGCCGTGGATCGCGGCGGCGGTGCCGATATTTGGTGTGAGCGAACGATTTTCGACGTAGCGGGTGACCGCGGCGGCGAAGAGGGTGGACGGGGCGGCGGTACCGACAGCTCCGCCGATCTGTTGGCTGGTGCTCACCATCGCCGAGGCCACCCCGGCGTCGCTGGCTTGGATACCGCTTGTTGTCGTGGCCAAAGGCCCGTCACGACTCGCTCACCGGGCTGCCCAACCGCGCGTACGCCGAGGCGCGGATATCGCGCGCGCTGCAGACGGATTCGCCCACCCTGGCGGCAGTGCTGTTCATCGACCTCGACAACGTCAAGACGATCAACGACGGGTTGGGGCACCACGCCGGTGACGCGGTGATCCGGGCTGCCGCACAACGGTTGCACTCCACCCTGCGTGCTGATGACTTCGTCGCCCGCATGGGCGGTGACGAGTTCGTGGCGCTGGCGTTCGGGCCACAGCGACCGTCAGGCATTGGACCACCTCACCAGCCGGCTGCACGCCGCACTGTCGGCGCCGATGGAGGCGGTCGGCAAAAAACCCCGCGTGACCGCCAGCATCGGCGTCGTTTGAGGCGAATCTCTCACGTCCGCGTACCGCCGCGGATATTCGTCGTACGGCTGACGCCGCGATGTATCAGGCCAAAGCCAGCAGGGCTGCAACGCATTACGCAGATGGCGGAACGTGGATTGGTTGAGCGACGATCACAGCGCCCGCCGCGGCAATGTAATGGCCGGAAAGGCGCGCAGCTATTCGTGCCCGCCGTTCGGCCCTCTCGTAGTCAGCGCCATACGGGGATTCGGGGCATCCCGTGGCGCGGGTTGCATGTAGGCCGCGCCTCTCGGTCGCTACTGAGTGTCGGCCGTTCGGCTGATCTATCGGCATCTCGCCACAAGTCGCCGCTCCCTGTTCCTAGAGTGTGCCCGAAGCAATACACAGGCCGGTCAAGCCGGGACGGTCGATGCGAAGGCCAATCTGCTGTCAGAGAAGTCCCGGCGTCGACGGTCAGTAAAGCTGGACACAACAAACTCGAGAGGTCAGTCAATGGATGCACAGTCGATGCGGAAGGTAGCCGGCCTCGTTCTGGTCGCGCTGGCTGTATCCGCTGTCTCGTTGGCGTTTCCGGCTGAAGGCGCGGCGCAGCTCGAGCCAAGTCGGTCAAACGAGCATCTTGCCGAAGTAAACATGCATGCCCTCATGGGAGGCGCCGCGCAGACTCCTCCGGCGGCGCCGGCGAGCGCACTGTGCGGCACGGTCCGGCTCCCTGCCACCGACGCGATGCATCCGATGTATGTTGTCGCCGGTGACGTCGGGTGTGATGAGGCCGGTTCTGTGGTCAACCGGTATCTGATGGACCCCGGACTAGAAAGGGCCGGCAACACTCAGGCAGCGGAGTTTCTCGGCTGGCTTTGCGTCAGCCCTACCGCGGTCTCAGCCGAAGTGAGCGGGTACGCCATCTCGTGCAGCCGGGACGACGACGAGATCCAGGTCAAGTAAGTGCCTTGAATCATGCCCGGCGCTATCGGTTCTGCATCGACGATTCGGAATGGCAGCCAACAAGTCGGCGGTCGAGCGCGGAACTATGGGGCGGCCTCGACGTCTTCACGACGCGCCCGCTAGTGAGACGAGACGTTCACTCAAAAACTCTCGAACGCTCCGTCCCCCGGTGAGTCTCGCACGCCCATCATTCAGATTCGCCGCCGGACGGCGGCCACACAGGAGAACGGCGCCCACCCTTCCGAACGCCCCGGTTGAATGATTCGACGGCGCGGCTCACCATGCTCTTGTCATCTGCAATTAAGCGGTCTATCCAGCCGCGCGATTCCGTCAATTACATTCCTGGAAAAGTGCCCAATGACCCCTTAGCTTGCGGGGTATCGCGTCATGCTTGAAGGCATGGGAGACCTGAAGTCTTTCGAGCCAGGTCGCGGCCGCCTCTGGATTGTGGTGGGACTGTCGATCGCCGCCCTCGCCGTGATCTTGTTTGCGTTGATCCTGGCGACTCAACGTGACGACCGGACGATGTCAACGCCGAACCCACCTCTCACACAGAGCACTTCGTACCAAAGAACCTCCCTGTCGGAACCGCCGGGGACCACGGCCGAACGCCCCGTACCGACAGAACCGGGCCCAAATCTGACGACGCTGCCACTGGTCCCCGACGACGGCCCATCCGACGCGGACGCCGACAGTCCGATACGGAGTCCTACTGTTACGGCGCAGACGCCCGCCACCGTGACCGTGCAGGCACCCCCACCGCCCACCGCATCAGCGAACGGCGGCTTCTTCAATAGCGTCGCTGCCACCGTCGGAGCTATCACGACGCTTGTGATTGCCCTTACCGGGCTGATCACAGCGGCGACCGGTCTCATCAAGGTGCTGCGAACCCGGGGCGCTGCAGCGGGCTCGTCGCACACGTGAGGCGCGCTACCACGACATTTTCGAGGATTCTCAACAAGCCGGGTTGTGCCGATCGTCGTGTTCCGTTGTTGCGTTTGACTACCGGTAGCCCCGAGTCGACATCGCCCGCGCGACCGCTTCGTACGTCTGACATCGGTCGCCGCAGACCTCGCGGTCCGCTGAAAGCGACAGTTGACGAACCGCCGAGGCGGGCCTGCACGAGTTCGGCGGCCGCCGCCGCGAATACGCGATATCGAATATCACTTCTTGGTCTCACAGTGCCGTTTTGATCGGCGCCGGCGTAGATGCGATCTCGTCGAGCACGTGCAGGTTTCGCACGATGTCCCGGCTTTCACGGTCACCCACGCGGTCAATCAGCGTCTGGGTGAGCGGCGGAGGGCGGTAACACGTCGCGGCTTGAGCGGCGATCTGACGATCGCGGAACCAGATGGTAGCCGGGCGCGCGAAACTCGGCTCGGCGGCCAAGACGGAGCCGAACCGCCAAGCGCTGTCGCGCGTCTGGCGGAACACCTCGACGATGACGAAGATCTGGTTCTGCCGGAGCACCGCGTAAACTTCCGCGAGCGCCGGCGAGAGCTCGTTGATGTCTAGCACGATCCCCTCAACTTGGCTCGCCAGCACCGCGTTGATCGTGTCGAAGTCCTCGCGGACCTCTGAGAGCCGGGGGCTGATCTCCCGCGTGACGATGCCCAGATCCAGCAGGATGTGCGCCATGATCCCGCCGAGCATATGCTGCACGATGATCGGCTCGGGGCGGGCGGCTGCGTCGAATGCGACTTGCCAGGACCGTGTCGGACGAGAGAACTGGGCTGGATGCAGATGCCCGTTGATCGCGTCGAAATAGCGTTGCGCGAAGGCGACGTCGAAACGCTCCATCAGCTGCCCGTTGTGGAAGGCGCCTTGCTCGATCGCCGCGCCGACCGCGATGGTGATCCGTTTGTACAGGGCGGCAAAGTATCCGAGACGGTTTGAGTCATTAGTTGACCACTCGATGATCGACGAGAGCGCCTGCACCACTTCGTCCAGTGTTGTGAGTCCTGCGACGGGGGCGGGAACGCTGGCCATGCTTCTCCTGACCTAACGGCGGGGATGCGGATTGAACGGGGCTATGATCATTAGCGTTGTTCCTGGACGCATTCCGATTACGTCGACCTCGAGGTCGACCCGCGACGACCACGAGCTCGGGATCGCCCGTGGCCCCGCTGGTGTCTCTTCACAGCCGGGGCGGGAACGGGAAGCCCTTCGGAAGCCCGGGGGCGAACTTCTTGGCAGGGCAGGAGCGTCGTCGTCCGGTCCCGGGGAGCCTTCCGAATGGAGGCCGATGATCAACCGCTTCACTGGGCCCGGCCTCCCGCTAAAAGTGTCGATGACATGGTTGTGGCTACCAGAGAGGTGCGGTTGGCGGAAGTGTCTGTGCGGGTCGTCTTTCCGAAGTCAAGATCACTGATCCCACCACCCTCGACGCAGCGAAGTACCCAGGATCGCGGAGGCGTGCGAACGTGTGCGGCGTGCTGCACGGCCCCACGGTGAGTCGCGCCCACGCTGTCGACCCATGCGTGGAGGACCCAGATCGGTATGATGACCGACAGGCGCGGATGTCATTTCGAGACAGTGTTTTTCGAATCGGCACATGTAGCGTGCGGCGAGATCAAGCGTCGGCGGGTTGTCTGTGTTTGCTACGCCCCGCCGCGGAGCCGCGACTGGCCGTGACACGGGAACCGCAAGCGTTCGGCAAAGTCCGCAACCCCTCCTCAACTCGTCATGGTTCGTTCGACCACAAGGCTCGAAATGGCGCTGCGGATCGCGAACCGCAGGCGACACACACCCACCTGCGCCACCCCGATGGCGAGACGTCTACCGGCCGTCGTCGACCGGCGGCACCACGACAAGCACTCCTGCACCCGAAGTTGTTACGCTGTTTGCGTTCTCAATCACTACGGGGATTCGGTTCGGGTGACCAGCGATGCCCTTCAGCGGTGTCTGATGACCTTCGCTAAGGCCGTCAGCCTTCTCCTGTTTTCGGTACGGCGTCGGCGTGACGGCCACATAATCAATGCGTCGGCAGCCTTAACACCTTCGGTGCGCGAGGCGACATGTTCGTGCCTCTATGAAGCGAGCTGTCGGCGCTGGGGGAGGGAGGACCATGGGGAACCCGCCGCGATGGATATTGGGCTTGAGTGTCGGTAGCAGCGGCACGACCGCCGCGCTCTGCCGGCCTGATGGGGGCCTCGACGATTTCGACCTCTTTCCCGAACGTGATGTGGACGCAACGGTCACCTGCACCGGCTTGCATGGGCCGGGGGCCGTCGACTCGGGGCGGGCAAACACGGCCGCGGCGATGCCGCCGCTTAACGACGGGGGAGACTGGGCAGCCGCCGGTGACCGAGTGGCGAGCATCGCGTCGCTGCTCGGCGATGCGTTGGGTCAAGCCACGATTCGGGCCGCGCGGCACGAACTTTCTCGCATCGTGCTTACCTGCCCGGACCGCCCGTTGAACGCGGATGTCGATGAGCGGTTCAGGGATCAAGACGCGTTGGCAGAGGCCATCGCGCAGCAGCCGATGCCGTCTGCTTGGCGACTGTGCTGGGAGTCCCTCGCCGCGATGGAGTGCTTCGTCCGCAGCGCTTCACCGCCGTTGCCGCCGGCCGCGGTGGTCGTGAACCTGCGCCGAGATTGCTGCACCACATCGCTGTATCTGCGGTCCGAGAGTGGCGGCTATGTGCACGACGAAACGGCCGCGGGAGCCGATGACTCCGGCACCGACGCTCTCGAAGGGCGGGTGGCGACATGGTTGTCGACCCAATTTCCGGAGCGGGGCGAAAGCACTGCGCCCGAAGTCGGCGACGCTGCCGGTTCGCCGATCACTTCGCAGATCCGCGATGCCATCGATGTGCTCGCAGCCGCATCCGAGGTGGAGATTCCACTCGGTACCGTGGGCGATCCGCACACCGTCGTGCTGACTCGCGAACAGTTCTCCGAAGTCAGTCTCGACTACATCGAAGCCGTTGCCGCACTGGCGCAGCAGATGCTGCACACGGCGCGCAGCCGTAGGACGTCGGATGGGCCTACGGCAATCATCATGACCGGGGCGCTGGCGCGCCATCCGGCTCTGCGCGGACGCATCGCCGGCATCGGCGCCGAACGACTCGCCGACCTCGGCGATCCACGCACCGTCGTCGCCCGAGGTGCGGCCCTGCTCGGCGCCGCGCCACACGGCGAGCCGGGCCAGCCGCCGAAATCGGTGCCATCAACTGCCCATCCTGTGCCCGGGCAACCAACATGGCGGGTGCGATGGGACGACGACGGGGAATTCGAGATTGTTTGGGACGGCGAGAATCACGACTCGCCGCCTCTAGCCGGGGGCGGGTGGCAAGGGGTAGGCGGCGGCCAGCCAACAGAGAGCTGGGGGCAAGGCGCCGGCTACCCGGATTCGGGCATTCCGTGGACGCCTCCGGAGCCACAACCTGGACAATATGGCGCCCCCGCCGACTACCGTCCAACCGCGCAGGGGCGTCGCGCCGATCCGATTCCGGGAAGTTCACGTCCATCGGCGCAGTACGGATCGCACCCGGCATTAGGAAGCGGGGGGCACGGGTCGGGTGGCCTTCTCCGCACGACGGTCGACTCCGTCCGTTCGCGACTCCCATCGTTCGCCCGCCGGAACCGCTACATCACGACGGGGGAGCAGCCACGAATTGTGCTCCTCGACCCCGCCACGGCAGGCCTACCGACGACCGACGTCGTTCTCAGCGAGACGCAGGCCGTCGCCCCACCCGCTCGCGAGCGTGAGCTCCAAGCCGAAATCTCCCGCGACGGGGAGCGATGCGCCAAAGTGCTATCTCCAGATTGCGTTCACCGCCTCGATATCTGGATAGGCGTCCCCGCGCCGGATCGTGACCCAGAGACAACGCTGAGCGTTTCGTTCGACGCGACGCAGCTACCCGAGGAAGAGACCGTCCAACTGGATGTCGTGGTCTCGACTGCCGACGGCAGCTGGCGTAAGCGTGACTCGTTGTTCCTGCCAATGCGCGACCGCACCCAGGACAGCACGACCGCGACGGTCGAGTTCACCACCGGCGGTGAGGGACCATTGCGGTTGAACATCGACGTCACGTACCGGGGTCGGCCGATCCGCTCAGCGGTTCTGGACGCCGACGTCCGCGCCCGCGCCGGCCTCCGCGACAAGATCCGCCTGCTCGGAGTGCCGTTGAGTGGACCCAGTGAGCCCGACCCGCGAATGACCGCGGCGGATGCCACGCTTGACGTCTCCGGAGAACTCGTGCGGCGTCCGGAGGACGACAGAGCCGTTCCGCTCGCCCAGATCCGGACGATCGCAGCAGCATTCGAGCAGCGGGCGTCGAACGTTCTCGGCGTTCTCGACGCCCCCGAATCGCTGACCGACCCGCGGGCCCTCAGCTTGCTCATCGATCTCGCCCGTCTCGGGCACCGCCTGGCGGCAGTGCTCGCTCCTCTTGAGCTGCAGGACGCGCGCAGCATCGCGATGAAGGTCCGGGCGAGCTCGGTGATCGTCCCGCTCGAACTTGCATATGATGGGCCGCCGCCAGAGGCCAATGCGAAGCTGTGCTCCTGCGTGGTCGCACTCGACGCGCCAGAGGCGGCACGAACGCGTAGGCACGCCACTGCCGGCCGGGTATGCCCGTACGCCTTTTGGGGCATGAACCGGCTCATCATCCGCACGGTCGCCGGGCAGCCGGTGCAACGACTGCAGATGCGGCGGAGCGTCTCACCACTGTCATTGGCGCCCGTACTGTACGGCGCCGCGGACAAGGCCGACGAAGCCAGCCCGGTCAACGCCCTGCCGTCACGAGCACTCGAGCGTGCATTGACCGAACGCGGCGCCACGTGCATCACGGTGCGGGACTGGAAGAAGTGGTGCGGCGCAGTGAAACGGGACAAGCCCGAACTGCTGGTCGTGCTCGGCCACGCCGAGACCAATAAGGACGAGGTCGACCTGCACATCGGCAAGCGCTCGGTTCTCCGGCAGGGTTCGATCACTGCCAAGTATCTACTAGGCAAGGAGGGCCCGCCTCCGCTGGTGATGTTGTTCGCCTGCAGCTCGGCGGCCACTGCGGATATCTACGGCCCGCTATCGGGCACCTTCGTCGACAACGGTGCGGCCGCCGTAATCGCCAGCCTCACCAAGTTCCGCGGCAGCCACGCCGCGGCCGCAGCCGAAGCCGTGTTGACGCAGATGCACGCCCAGAGCGGACAGCCGCGTCAGCTGGCCGCGGCGCTCCACAGCGCCCGGCGGGAACTCATCGCGGACGGGCTACTGATCGGGCTGCTGCTGGTTCCGCACGGTGAGATCGACCTCCAATTTGTATCCCGGGACTGACAGTGCTGGCCATCGACATGCTGCCGGGTGGGCACGGTGACGCGCTCATCCTCGAATACGGCCTCAAAGCCGACATTCGGCGCTTGCTCATCGACGGCGGCACCGCACACTCGTGGGAAACCGGTGTCCGGCCGGCGCTCCTGCAGAAGCTGCCGGCGCGCCGGCTCGAGGCGTTCGTCGTCACGCACATCGACGAGGACCACATCGGCGGGTCGCTGCGGATCCTCGTCGATCCGGACCTGCGCCACCTCATCGACACTGTCTGGTTCAACGGGTACAAACACTGCGATCCCGACTACCGCGACGACGTCCTCGGCCCGGTTGACGGCGAACGGCTGACGTCAAAGATCGTCGACGGCGGATTCCGTTGGAACAGCGGCTTTCCGAACCCGGTTCAAGACGGTGTCGGAGGCGCGGCGGTGATCCCCGATTCGTCGGCCCTGCCCGCCGTCGAGCTTCCCGGCGGAGCGGTGTTGCGCCTGCTGTCACCTACACAGCCGAAGCTGACCAGTTTGGCCAAAGAGTGGAGGAAGGTGGTGGTGAAAGCGGGTCTCAAGCCCGGGGAGGGCACGTCGCTCGAGGGGCGTCCGCCGCCCCGGCACGCGCCCGCCGCGGAGCCATTGCCGCCGGGATCGCGTGGGGCGGGGGGCGGATCAACGCCAGCGAGCCCAGCGAGAGCCAACCCGAATTCGAGCCATCCGGACACGCGTGAGAGGAGGTGGACCCGGTTCCTGTAGGACGAGGCGGCCGCAAGCGTCCGTAGTGCCTCCGCACACCGCTGACAGCACCCTCGGCCGAATTTATTCGACGTCTAGTCGGCGCCGTTGCGCCGGAAGGGAAGCCGTGTGTCGTCGATAGAGGGCAAGGTCGCGGTCATCACAGGTGCGGGGTCAGGAATTGGCCGGGAAATAGCGCTGGCGCTTGCCCGTGCCGGCGCCCGGGTGGCAATCTCCGACGTCGACGAGGAGCGGTTGGCCGGCACCGCTGCGCTCGTCAATAGCGTTAGCGTCGTTCCGGCGCATGCCGAGTTGCTCGATGTCAGTGACCGCTTCGCGATGAAGGACTACGCGGTTTCGGTCGCGGCACACTTCGGTGCTGTCAATCAGATCTACAACAATGCCGGCATCGCCGGTGGTTCAGTATCGGTGCTCGATTGCGACTACGAAATGTACGAGCGCATTGTGGCGATCAACTTGTGGGGCGTCATCAACGGCACCAAGGAGTTCCTCCCGTATGTCATGGCGTCCTGCGACGGTCACGTCATCAACATCTCCAGCCTGAACGGCCTGATGGCACAGGCCTCCATGACCGGATATTGCACCACCAAGTTTGCCGTCCGTGGCTTCACTGAATCCCTTCGCGCCGAACTCCTTTCGTCAGGGTCTCCGGTCCGCGTCACGCTGGTACACCCTGGTGGCATTGCCACCAACATCGCCACCTCCGCGCTCGAAGACGCCGAGCGCGAGGGACGCGAAATTGCCGTCGAGCAGCGGCGTCGCGCACAGACATATAACGAGAAGCTTCTGAAGATGAAGCCCGACCGGGCGGCAGGAATAATCGTCGCTGCAGTACGGGCCAACCGCAGCCGAGTGCTTATAGGCAAGGACGCACGCGGGGTCGATGTCCTCGTGCGGCTACTTCCGCGCACCCACCCCCGGTTGGTCCGCTGGTGGGAACGGCGCACATTCGGGACTCCCTCCTGATCGCACCCGTCCGGCCGCCTCGCTGATAGGCGAGCCACTCATGAGGACGGCCACGCAAGTCGAAAGCCATCGCCGCGGAGGGCTACGTCCAAATGTGGGAGAGGTATCGCCCGACGGCAACGCGGGCGTCCGTAGCTCGCCGCTGTACTCGGATGATCGCTACATGGCGAGTCGGTGATTGGCGTCGGCAGCCACCCGGCCTCGCATCATTAATCGCCGAACCTGTCAGCCAACAACACTTTGAGCACCGCTTCGAGGAGCGCCCGGGCTGTTTGCCGATCTCCCCGACCGGGCGAAGCTACGGCGCGGGGCGACGGGGGCGCGACACCTTTGATAGGAGATCGGCACAACCGGGGCCGAGATATTGTTCTTGCACGATCGGGGCCAACCGCTTGGCGAGCTGATCGGGTAGCTGCGGCCCGGCCGCCCGGTCAATCGCTGTCAGGACAATCTCGATGGCATCGCTGTAGCCGCCTGTCCCCAGATGTATAAGTATGGCGTTGAGTTCGGCAATAGCCAGGCTCGCGCGGCCGTGTTCGGCTAATCCCACGCCACATTCGCTTAATTCGGAACTGTTCATAGACCATTATCGGCTACCACGCCCCTAGCCGCTCGCCGAGCCCCTGACCAGGAGCCTTTAACAAAGGAGGTTCTGCGTCTGCTGGACCGCTGCTGATTTGATCGCAGAGATGCGAGATCGGTTGCGCGACGGGCGATCCGAAAGCCGTCTCGCTGACCACAGCTGAACCTTGCGGCGGATGTCGTAAAGTAAAGGATTACGCAGAAATCGAATATGCGGGGCTACCGGCAAAGACCGTCGCCTGCAGCGGTGCCGAGTCGTCCGACGCTTGGTGTGCCGTCGCTGCGACGGGCAGGACGGGGCGTTGGCTTGCCGGCACCCTGGACGATGGTGGTGTCGACGCCCGCATGTGCGTGCGCACGGGCCTGAAACGGGGAGCCGCACACCGCGGCCACGACGCGCCCCTGAAGACGTTGTGGCGGCGTTGTGGTTGTTCAGACCGTGCATCGTTGCGGCGCACAGGGCAGCCAGTCGGCGATGCCGGTGGCGATTTCGCAGAGCGCTTGTTTCGTTGCCAAGCGGTCTCGGGATGTATCGGTGGCAGAGAAGTCAGTGGCAGCGAAAATTTTGGCGAACAGGTTCTGTTGTGACCTGAGCCGGTCGGCGCCGACTACAGCAACCACGGGTTTCGTTCCGGACCGTTGTGCGACGACTGCCGGTAATTTGCCGCTCAGTGTTTGTGAGTCCAAGCATCCTTCGCCGCGGGCACGGTCTGTCTCGGCGGCCGTCGATGTCGCTGCGAGAACGGAGAATCCGTCCAGCGCGACCGCCATCATCACCAGGAAGCGGTCGTCGACGCGACTGCGCGCGTGAATGAGCGTGGCGACGCGATCGAAGAACGCATCCCGGGTGAGTAGTCCGGTCACCGGTTCGATGTCGCCGTAGTGATCGGTGCGGTCGATCAGACCGAGCAGGGTGTGGCACGTGAAGGCCACGAAGATATTGGTCATCAGAAACAACGCCGCGCTAGCCACCGCCATCGCGACGTCGGTCTGGGCCGAGCGCCACACCACGACCGCTAGAGCAGCGACGGCGATCACCCACACCAGGTACAGCAGCCGCGTCGAGTGAAAGCACAGCGCGAACGCCGAGAGCACGACGAAGCCGCCGCAACCCGCCAGACCGAGGGCCGGCTGCTCCTGGGCCACGGCCGATAACGCGATGCACACCGCGCCAGCTATGACGCAGCCTTGCGACTGCCGACGGGTCGGCCAACCGTCCCGCAACCATATCGTGGCCATGCCCACACAGCATGCGCCGACCGTCACAGCGACCGCTGCACCCTGCCATCCCGGCGGCGCAAGGGGACCGGCGAGCAGGAGAAGCGGGATAGCGCCGAGCCCAGCGATGATCGCGGCGACGATCCGGCACGTCACCTTCTGTAGGTCACGGGCAGCCAAAAGCGCGGTGAACCAATGGAATTGGGTCGATCGCACCGCGCCTGACCCACCCACGACGGCCCAGGGGCTCATGGCAGCGCGGTACCATCTCGCGGCCAGCAAGCACCCGGCGCCGATGGTGTCCTCACGTGCTTCATCGCCCTCGTGTCTGTTGCCCCACCCGCAGCGACTTGTCAGTGCGAGCGCATGGCCCCGCAAAGCGAAGCCCTTTTCATGCGAAAATAACTGATCGGCGCGTTCGCAGCAACTACGAGCGCGGTCTGGCCGCTACGGTCCCGCACCTGCGCAGCCTCCCCACATGGAACGTTCCGCCGATGGCGCTGGCTAATCGGAGCCCAGAACGGTTCGCAGGTGCCCGTGACCGATGATGCGGCGGATGCATGCCGCCGATGCGCGGACCTCGAGCCTGGTGGCCGGGGCGGCGCTGAGCGTGGTTGGCTTCGTCGGCGCGGTGCATCTCGCCGAACTCGAGGTGCGTCGCGATCAGCGGGTGGCCTGGGCGTCGACCGCACACGCGGTCGGAGGCGTCGCACCCTCGGGCGGAATCGAGCCGGCGGGTGCGCGGGTGACGACGGTTGCGTGGGCGGGCCGGGGTGAACTCGGCGGTCAGCAGAACATCTCAGCGGTCACCGCGCGAGCAGATTGCGTCCCTGCCTCGCGGTTCCCGGGATCACGCCGGTCCGCGGTAATGCGCCGCCAACTCGCGCAACTGCCAGATCGACTCGGGGCACAGCTCTTGGGCGGCCTGGCTCACCAAGTAGGTGCCCTGGTAATCGTCGGTTGTTCGGAAGTCGGACTTGATGTCGGCGACGATGTCGGCGAACGGCCGACCGGCGGCGATCTCGCCGCAGATGCCGCGACCATAGGCCAGCGCCGCGTTCGCATCGGGGAAATTGTAACCCGGGCGTACCGTCACGTTGACCAGGTAGGCCGTGGCATCTGCATGCGCCGCAGGCACTGCCGCCAAAGCGGTGCCGACCGCCAACGATGCGGCAGCAAACACACGAAGGCTCGTCATCCAGAGGAGCATAACGCCCCAGCGCGGCCTCCGGTGCGGTCTTCACCATTTTTCGGACGATTCCCGTCCAGCGCCCTGGATGGTCCTTAGTGATTGCCAGATGGACGGCTCTCGTACAGTATGGTCGGCTAGCCGGACATCGACTCATGGAGGCAGGATGCGCGACGTTGGAAGGTGCGGCAGCGTCCCGGCAATGATCGCTTTGGCTGCCTTGCTCACCGCGGCTGCCAGCTTGACCGCGGTTCCCGCTCACGCTGACAACAAGCGGCTGAACAACGGCGTGTTCAGCAACATCTTCACCGCGCAGAAGCAGAACGGATGCGTCGTCGAGCCGCAGCGCGACGGCCGCCTCGACGAAGCGGCACGCGTGCACGCGCTCAACGTGCGAGATGACCGCAACCTCAGCGGTGACATCGGCTCGGACGGTTCCTCAGCGCAGCAGCGAGCCGAACGGGCCGGGTTCCGCGGCGCGGTCGCCGAAACGGTGGCGATCAATCCCGCGCTGGCGATCAACAATCTCGAAGTGCTCAATCAGTGGTGGCACAACCCGGGCTATCGCGCGATCATGCAGGACTGCCGATACACCGCGCTGGGAGTCTGGTCCGAGAACAGCCTCGATCGCAGTGTGGTCGTAGCGGTTTACGGGCAGCCCCAGTAGGCGGGCCCGGCCAGCTAGCCCTCCGTATGTCCCGTGGAGGCCAGTACGAGGTCGACCACGGAACTGGTATAACGCTCGGCTTGTCGGGCGAGCCGGTCACGACGGTCCGGGGGAGTGGTGAGGCAACGCATCATCAACGCGCCGATCAAGGCATCGAGCAGGAGAGCGGCCGACGTGCCGGCCGGCAACTCGCCGCGCCCGACCGCGCGCCGCATGATGCGTCGCATCGCGGCCACGTTCGAGGCAACGAAGCGTTCCCATCGAGCCGCCAACTCGGGCACCATCCGCGCTTCCGTCGACAGCCGGAGCACGGTGTCACCGTTCTCGCCGATGAGCAAATTGAAGATGCTTCGGGCGAGCACGAGCAGGTCGCCGCGCAGCGTCCCGGTGTCGGTATTGAAGGGCAGGTGAACCGCCGACTCCAGCGTGTCCAACAGCAGCGCGGTCGTATCCGGCCAGCGCAGGTAGATGGACGACTTGCCCACCCGTGCTTCGCGTGCCACCGCCTCGATGCTGAAACCTGCCCATCCCAACCGGCCGTACACATTTCGAGCGGCCGCGTAGACCCGCTCATCAAGTAACGGATCGCGAGGGCGGCCGGCACTGACGTTTGCCTCGCTCATCTGGCCCTCGGCCACCCTTCCGCAGCAGGAATCGTCCGCCCGTGTAGGCGCACTCCACTCGCCAACCCTATCGTCTGAGTTCTGCCCTTGGCTGAGCCACTTGCCACGATTGGCTCGACGGTGCGGGTGGTACCGGCTCTGTTGGCTTCCGGGGAGTTTGAGACGGTCAATCAAGTCAGGCGAGACGCGGGGTCATCGTGCAATGCGTCCAATCCGCATACCGTGTGGAAGCCAGTTCACATTGCTGTTGCGCGCTCTAGCCGTTGGGAAGTTCTCGGGCACGCGCGAGGCCGGCGCCAAGAGAGGTTCTCGGTTGACCCAGATCGCTCCCGTCGTGAAACCGATTCGCGCGGTAGGCGGCTTCTTCGCCGTCGCTCTCGAAACCTTGTACGTCATGCCGCAGCGGCCGTTCGCATGGCGGGAATTTCTGCTGCAGGCCTGGTTCGTCGCCCGCGTATCGATCGTGCCGACGATGATGCTCGCGATTCCGTTCACGGTCCTCGCAACGTTTGAGGTGAACATTCTCCTCGTCGAGTTCGGTGCCGCCGATTTCTCCGGCGCGGGCGCCGCGTTCGGTGCGGTGACCCAAATCGGACCATTGGTGACCGTATTGGTCGTTGCTGGCGCGGCGGCCACCGCAATGTGCGCCGACCTCGGCGCACGGACGATACGCGAGGAGTTGGACGCCATGCGCGTTCTCGGCCTCAATCCCATTCAGGCGCTCGTGGTTCCGCGAGTATTGGCCGCGACGTTCGTCGCCTTGCTGCTGAACGCCGTCGTCGCGGTCGTCGGGATCATCGGTGGGTTCTTCTTCTCCGTCTTCGTCCAGCACGTCACCCCTGGGGCGTATGTCGCAGGTATGACCGTGATCACCGGCACGCCGGAGGTGCTCATTTCGTGCATCAAGGCGGCGCTGTTCGGCCTGGCTGCCTCCCTCATCGCCTGCTATAAGGGCATCTCGGTTGGTCAGGGCCCGGCGGCGGTCGGCACGGCGGTCAACGAGACGGTGGTGCTGTCCTTCGTCGCGCTCTTCGTCATCAATCTTCTCGCCACCACCGTGGGCGTAAAGGCCACGCTGTGACGGTCGCCCGAGGTACCGCACCGCGGGTCCGCCGCGTCGCCCGGTCGTGGGTGCAGGGATGGAATCGCGTCGGCGAACAGACGGCCTTCTACGTCCGCACCGGTCTGGCGACGGTGGACGCGGTGAGGCATTACCGCTTCGAGGTGTTCCGCCAGGTGGCGGCGATGAGTCTCGGCACCGGCGCACTCGCCGTCATCGGCGGCACGATCGTCATCGTCGGCTTCTTGACGCTGTCCGCCGGTGCGCTGATCGGCGTCCAAGGCTATCAGCTGCTGGCCAATGTGGGCGTCGAGGCGCTCACAGGGTTCACCTCCGCCTACTTCAACGTGCGGATCATCGCCCCACTGGTCACCGGAATCGGTTTGTCCGCGACCCTGGGCGGCGGGGCGACCGCGCAGTTGGGTGCGATGCGCATCGCCGACGAGATCGACGCACTCGAGGTCATGGGGATTCGCACGGTGGCATACCTGGCCTCCACTCGGCTAATCGCCGGACTCGTCGTCGTGGTGCCGCTCTACTGCGTCGCGGTCACCATGGCCTTCGTCGCAGCACGAGCCACCACAATCAGTCGCGGTCAGTCGACCGGCGTCTATGACCACTACTTCAACACCTTCCTCAACCCGACGGACCTCATCTGGTCGTTTTTCCAGGTGATCGTTATGGCGACCGCCATCATGGTCATTCACACGTACTACGGTTACACGGCTTCGGGCGGACCCGCCGGGGTGGGCGAAGCCGTCGGACGCGCGGTACGCGCGTCGCTGATCGTGGTCGTCGTCGTCACCCTCGTCATCTCACTGTCCGTCTACGGGCAGTCCGGCAACTTCAACCTGGCGGGCTGACGGATGGAAGAGCGACTGTCGAAGATCAAGCCGGGCTGGTGGACCGCGCTGTTCCTCGTGTTCGTCATCGGCGTGACCGTCATGACCGCCGGCCTATTCAGTGGCACCTTCCGTTCGTCGGTGCCGGTCATGCTCACGTCGGATCGAGCCGGTCTCGTGATGGAGTCCGGCGCTGACGTCAAGCTCCGCGGTATGCCGGTGGGTCGGGTGGCCAACATCAGTGGGGGCGGCAGTCGGGTCGGGCTCGAGCTGGAACTCGAGCCCGATCAGATCAAGTACATTCCCGCCAACATCGAGGCGCGGATCCGCGCGACCACGGCGTTCGGCGCCAAGTACGTGGATCTGATCTACCCGGAAGACCCTACGTCGCAACGTATCTCAGCCGGTGCGGTGATCCAGTCGAAGAATGTCAGCGTCGAGGTCAACACCGTTTTCCAGAATCTCCTCAACGTGTTGCAGCACGTCGAACCCGACAAACTGAACGGGGCGCTCAGCGCGCTGGCCGAGGGCCTGCGGGGGCAGGGTCCGCAGATCGGCCAGGCGATCACCGATGCCAACGAGGTCCTGAGCGTCCTCAACTCGCGGGCGGACCTCATCAAGGCGGACTGGCAGTCGTTCAAGGGCTTCAATGACGCGTATTCGGCCGCGGCGCCAGACATCATCGAGACCCTCGACAACGCTTCGACGACCGCGACGACAATCACCGAGAACGCCCAAGCACTGGACGCCCTACTTCTGTCCACCATCGGGCTGTCCGACAGTGGCATTCAGCTCATCGCACCGAACAAGGACAATCTCGTCAACTCCGTCAACGTCCTGTCACCGACGACGGATTTGCTGTTCAAGTACAACCCGACCTACACCTGCTTGTTCACCGGAGCAAAGTGGCTGATCGACCACGGACTCGCAGAGGCGCTGGGCGCCAACGGCAAGTCCGCGATCCTGGACGCATCGCTCGTACTCGGCGACGACAAGTACAACTTCCCGAAGAACCTGCCGATCGTCGGAGCCAAGGGCGGTCCAGGAGGGAAGCCGGGCTGTGGTTCGCTACCGGATCCGACCAAGCAGTACCCGATCCGCCAACTGATCACCAATACGGGCTGGGGCACCGGAAACGACATCCGAGTAAACCCCGGTATCGGTTTCCCCGGATATGCGAATTACTTCCCGGTGACCCGGGCGGCCCCCGAACCGCCCAGCGTGCGCAATCAGGGCAACACCGCTCCGCCCCCATTGAACGGGCCGCCGCACGGCGCTCCGCTGTACGCGCCGGACGGGACTCCGCTGTTCCCGGGACTGCCTCCGGCTCCGCCGCCCGGAGCGCCCCGCGACCCGGCTCCGAGGCCGGGCTCCGAACCGTTCACTCCGGCCGTGCCGGCACAGGTACAACCCACACCGCTGTCACCGGCGCCGGTGCCGCCGCCTCCGCTGCCACCGCTGTACGGGCCGCCACCCGGCCCGGCGCCGTCGCCGTGATCTTCAGCTCGTTTCGAAAGGGGTGAGAAAGCTATGAGAGACAACCTCGGTGGTGCCGTCGTGCGCCTCACCGCCTTCGTGGTGGTGTGCCTGCTGGGCCTCTTCGCGCTCCTCGCCGTATTCGCCCAGTTGCGATTCCAGAAGGAGACGACGTACAACGCCGTCTTCACCTCGGTGACCGGTTTGAACCCCGGTGATTTCGTGCGCATCGCCGGCGTTGAGGTCGGCAAGGTCAAGAGCATGGCCCTGCAGAGCGACTCCACGGTCAAGGTTCGTTTCAGCACCGACGATTCGCTGGTGCTCACCGAGGGCAGCCGGGCGAGTATCCGTTACGACAACTTGATCGGTGATCGCTATCTCGCGCTCGAGGAAGGTGCCGGCTCACCGTTGCGGCTTCCCGTCGACGGCACCATCCCCACGTCGCGCACCTCTCCCGCACTGGACCTCGACGCCCTGATCGGTGGGTTCCGCCCGCTGTTCCAGGCGCTCGACCCCGACCAGATCAACGCACTGTCGAGTCAGCTGATCCAGGCCTTTCAGGGACAGGGGGCGACGATCAGTTCTGTGCTCGGGCAGACCGCCGTGTTCACTTCTACACTGGCAGACCGCGATCAGCTCATCGGTGAAGTGATCACCAATCTGAACGTTGTGCTCGGCACCTTGAGCCAGCAGGGCGACAAGTTCGGCAAGGCGGTCGACGCACTCTCTCAACTCATCCGCGGCCTAGCCGACCGCAAGGTCGACATCAGCAATTCAGTCGCCTACACCAACGCTGCGGCGGGCTCGGTCGCCGATCTGCTGTCCGCGGCACGGAAGCCACTGCAGAAGGTGGTGCATGAAACAGACCGGACCGCCGGCATCGTCGCCGACGATCGTGACTATGTCGACAACGTGCTGGCGACGTTGCCCGATGACTACAAGGCGCTGTCGCGACTCGGCCTGTACGGCGACTACTTCGCCTTCTATCTGTGCGACCTGATCATCAAGGTCAACGGCAAGGGGGGCCAACCGGTGTTCATCAAGCTGGCCGGCCAGTCGACAGGGAGATGCACACCCAAATGAGAAAGCCGTCCCTCTTCGAACGAGACCCACTTCTCCTCGGTGTCGTCGGTATCGGTATTACCGCCGCGTTGGTGCTCGGTGCGCTGTATTTCGACAAGCTGCCGTTCGTCGACCGCGGCAAGAGCTACACCGCGTATTTCGCCGAGGCGGGCGGGCTCGGCGCCGATTCGCCGGTACAGGCGTCGGGCATGCGGGTCGGGCAGGTCAGCAGTGTCGACCTCGATGGTCCGCGCGTGCGCGTGACCTTCAAGATCGACGGAGGTCTGCGCCTCGGCGATCGCACTGAAGCGGCGATCAAGACGAGGACACTGCTCGGTGCGAAGATCCTCGAAGTGATGCCACGAGGTGAGGGGCAGCTGTCGGGTCCCATCCCCGAGGAGCGCACCACGTCGCCCTATCAGTTGCCTGACGCACTCGGTGACCTGACCACGACGATCAGCGGATTGAACACCGACGAACTGTCGACTTCGCTCGCCACGCTCGCTGAAACGTTCGCGAACACACCGCCAGACCTGAAGGTGGCCGTAGAGGGCCTGGGACGCTTTTCCGAGACGCTCGGCGTTCGCGACAAGCAACTCCGCGAGTTGCTCGAGCGTGCCCGACGGTTCAGCGACGTGCTCGGCAAGCGCAGCGGGCAGATCGTCGGACTCGTCGCCGACACCAACGCGCTGCTGGTTCAACTGAGCTCGCAGAGCGCCGCGCTCGATCAGATCTCCTCGAACATCACCGCGGTCAGTATGCAGCTCAAGGATTTCATCGGGGACAACCGCGAGACACTCAAGCCGGCGCTCGAAAAGCTCAACGTGGTGCTGACCTTGCTCGATGACCACCGCGACGACATCCGGAAGAGCCTGAAATACCTCAACGCCTACGCGATGTCGCTGGGCGAGTCGGTGGGATCCGGCCCGTTCTTCAAGGCCTATCTCGCGAACCTGCTGCCCGGACAGTTCGTCCAGCCGTTCGTCGAGGCCGCGTTCTCCGACCTCGGTCTGGATCCGAGCACGGTGCTGCCCTCGCAGCGCACCGACCCGCAGACCGGCCAGAAGGCGACCCCGGCGTTGCCGATGCCGATGCCGCGCACCGGTCAAGGCGGAGACCCGCGTCTGACGATCCCTGATGCGATCACCGGCAATCCCGGCGACCAGCAGTGCGGTGCTCCCGGTGCGCCCGCGCCGGGCCCCGGTTGCTATCCGTACCGGGAGCCACCGCCGGCACCGGCGCCGGGAGGTCCCCCGCCGGGGCCCCCCGCACTGCCCGCTCCCGGGTTGGCGGGTGCAGAACCCACCACACCGCCGACGGTGGATCCCTATGCCCCGCCCACACAACTTCCCGGGCCTGATCAGGCATCGACGAACGGAGCCCCCTGATGACCAGGAACAGAGCTCGCCTCGGTGTGGCCGTGCTCTTGGTCGCAGTTCTCATCGGTGCCACGTTCACGGTGGTCCGCGTCCGTGACGGCGCCGACCGCACCCATCTCACGGCGTATTTCGCCAATACGAACGGGTTGTTCGCCGGGGATGAAGTGCGGCTGCTGGGCGTGCGCATCGGCAAGATCGAACAGATCGAACCGCAGCCGCAGCGGGTGAAGGTGACGTTCTGGATCGACAGCAAATATCCGATTCCTGCGGACGCCAAAGCGGTCATTCTGTCCCCGTCGCTGGTGACGTCACGGGCGATCCAACTCACCCCCGCCTATACCGGCGGTCCCAAAATGGTCAACGACGCTGTGATTCCCCAGGACCGCACCGCGGTGCCGGTCGAATACGACGAGTTCCGGCAGCAGCTGGAGAAACTCACCACCGCGCTGCAGCCGACCGCTGCCGGCGGGGTCAGCACCCTGGGCGCGTTCATCAACACCTCGGCGAACAATCTGCGCGGTGAGGGCGCCAATATCCGCGAGACGATCATCCGGATGTCGCAGGCGTTCTCCGCTCTCGGCGATCACAGCGACGACCTCTTCTCGACGGTGAAGAACCTCGCCCTCGTCGTGACGGCTCTGCGCGACAGCACCGAAGTGCTGCGCGGTCTCAATCAGAACCTGTCAACGGTGACCTCGTTGGTCTCCAACAGCAACAACGAGGTCGGCAATGCACTCGCCGCGATGAACGACGTCGTTGGAGACGTCCAGCAATTCGCCGACGACCACAGGGAGACGATCGGCACGTCGAGCGACAAGCTCGCGTCCGTCACCACCGCGCTGAACAACAGCATCGACGACGTCGAACAGCTGTTACACATCGGTCCGACGCTGTTCGTGAACTTCGTGAACATCTTTCAGCCTGCGCAGCAGGCCATATCGGGTGCGATCGTGCTGGCGAACTTCTCCGACCCGATCACGTTCCTGTGCGGCGCCATTCAAGCTGCATCACGACTGGGCGCCGAACAGGCGGCCAAGTTGTGCGTGCAGTATCTGGCGCCCATTCTGAAGAACCGGTCCTACAACTTCCCGCCACTGGGGGAGAACCTCTTCGTCGGCGCCCAAGCGCGGCCGAATGAGATCACCTACAGCGAGGATTGGATGCGGCCGGATTACATTCCGCCGCCGGCGCCTGCGCAGGGAGCGACTCCGCCCGACGGGCCTGCGCTAGCCGCAGAAGCCCCCGGCGCAGAGGCTCCGGGCGCGGCACTTCCGCCGGATCCGACGCAGGCCGATCCCAGCCAGGGGCTGCAGGGGATGCTCCTGCCGACGGGAGGGACACCGTGAGGGAAATCGCACGCGCAGCGGTCAGCTCCGTCGTCGGCACCGCCGTGCTGTTGAGCGCGGGATGCGACTGGCGCGGCGCGAACTCACTGCCCCTGCCAGGAACCGCGGGCGGCGAGGGTGACTCCTACACAATTCAGGCGCAGTTGCCCGATGTGACCAACATCCAGCAGAACTCGCGTGTACGGGTCGGCGATGTGACCGTGGGCAACATCACCAAGATCGAGCGTCAGAGTTGGCATGCGTTGGTCACCATCGCTCTCGACGGCAATGTCGATCTGCCCGCCAATAGCATCGCCACCGTCGGCCAGACGAGCCTCCTGGGGTCGTTGCATGTCGAGCTGTCTCCGCCGAAAGATGTTCCACCCGAGGGGAAGTTGCACGAGGGGTCCCTGATCCCCCTGTCGTCCGGAAACAGCTATCCGACAACCGAGCAGACGCTGTCCGCGGTCTCACTGTTGCTCAACGGAGGCGGGCTGGGCCAAGTCCAGGAAATCACCAAAGCGCTCAGCGTCGCGTTCGACGGGCGAGAGACCGATGTTCGAAAGCTGATCGACCAAATCGACGCGTTCATCGGACATCTGCGGGAGCAGACCGACGACATCATCGCCGCCACCGACAGCCTCAACCGGCTTTCAGGCCAGTTCGCCGCGCAGGAACCGATCCTCGACCGTGCGATCGACACCATTCCCGACGCCCTCAACGTGCTCAACGAGCAGCGAGGTCACCTCGTCGACGCACTGGACAAACTCGGAAAATTCAGTGCGGTGACGGCCGATTCGGTCAACCAGACCAAGGAGAGCCTGGTCAACGAGTTGAAGAACGTCGGTCCCATACTCGAGTCCCTGGCCAACGCCGGGCCGGCTTTGACGCGGTCGTTCGATTACCTCGCGACCTACCCCTGGTACCGCCCTGGCGTCCGGAACTGGGTCCGCGGCGACTATGCGAACCTCACCGGCGTCTTCGATCTGACGCTCAGCCGGCTCGACCAGAGCTTCTTCACCGGTACTCGCTTCGAGGGCGACCTGACCGAGCTGGAGATGCAGTGGGGACGCACCATCGGGCAACAGCCCAGCCCGTACACCGCTGCCAACCCACTCGTCGTGCCGTACCAGGCTGATCAAGGACGGTAACCGATGCGCCTCACCCGGAAGATCAAGATCCAACTCGCCATCTTCGCCGTCGTCGCGATCGTGGCGGGCTCGGTGATGGCCTTCGGCTACATCCGACTGCCCTCACTGCTGTTCGGCGTCGGGCAGTACACGGTGACGGTGCAGTTGCCGTCGACCGGAGGTCTGTACGCGAGCGGCAACGTGACGTATCGCGGTGTCGAGGTGGGCCGAGTCAAGGAGGTCCGCCTCACCGACACCGGCGTTGAGGCCAAGTTGGACTTGCGGTCCGACGTCAAGATTCCGTCCGAGCTCAGGGCTGAAGTTCACAGTCAGTCGGCTGTGGGTGAGCAGTTCGTCCTGCTGTTGCCTGAAGGGGACGCGCCGCCATTGAAGGACGGCGACGTCATCCCCCTGAGTCGAACCTCGGTGCCACCGGACATCAACTCGCTGCTCGACCAGACCAACGCCGGACTGGAAGCCATCCCGCAAGACAGTCTCCGCACCGTCGTCGATGAGAGCGCGACGGCTTTCAGCGGTCTGGGACCTGATCTTTCCCGGTTGGTGAAGGGCTCCACGGCGCTGGCGACTGACGCACGAAAGGAGCTCCAGTCGATCTCCGCCCTCATCGACGGATCAAGGCCGATCCTCGACACACAGATCGAAACGTCCGACTCGATCAGCGGCTGGGCCGGGAGTCTCGCCGACGTGACCGGACAGGTGAAAAACAACGACGGGGCGGTGCGCGGGCTGCTACAGCGCGGCGGTCCTGCCGCCGATTCGGTTCGACAACTGCTGGACCGCTTCCAGCCCTCACTGCCGATCCTGCTCGCCAATCTCGTCAGCACCGGCAATCTCGCGTTGGTGTACAACGCGAGTATCGAGCAGCTGCTGGTCATAGTGCCGCAAGGGGCCGCGTGGGGTACTGCCTTGGCGGTTCCGAATATGAACTCGAATCTCCCCTATCGGGGCCTGTGGTCGACGTTCAATCTCAACTTGAACCTCCCGCCACCATGCCGGACCGGATACTTGCCTGCATCCCAGCAGCGTTCGCCGTCGATGGTCGATGCCCCCGAACGCCCGGCGGAGGACCTCTACTGCCGGGTGCCACAGGATTCCGCGTTCAATGTTCGTGGCGTCCGTAACACGCCGTGTGTCCGGAAGCCCGGTAAGCGCGCACCGACGGCGAAGATGTGCAATTCCGACGAAGAGTACGTACCCCTCAACGAGGGTTTCAACTGGAAGGGTGACCCGAACGCTACGCTGTCAGGGCAGGACATTCCCCAGGCTCGCCCGGACGTGCCGCCCTCGACGAGCTGGCCCAATCCTGCACTTCCGCCCATATCCGTGGTGCCGTACGACCCCGCGACGGGAATGTACACCGCACCCGACGGCCGGGTGTACACCCAGAGCGAACTGGCGAAGCCAGCAGAGGAGAAGACCTTGCAAGACATGATGCTCCCTCGAAAGGGCACGCCGTGACAGCCGACGACGACAAGGCGACGACCAACGGACAAGAAATCGGTGCGAGAGACGCGGCAGCAGAATCTGCGAACGCCGAGGATGCCGCCGACACGAACGCATCGGCGCCGGAGGCGTCCGCTGCCCGCACGGAGAAACCGCGGGATACGGACGGGGAACCTCCGCAGAGGAGCGGTGGGCGCGGCAGGTTTATGCCCTCGGTCGCGGCCGCTCTAACGGTCGGGATCGTCCTGCTGTTGGCCGTCACCGTCACCAGTGGTTGGCTGGTCTATCAGAACTATCAGTCGCGGAATGCCGAAAAGGACCGTCAAGCGTTTCTGCAGGTGGCACGGCAGGGAGCGCTCAACCTCACGACGATCGACTGGCAGCAGGCAGACGCCGACATCCAACGCATCCTCGCCGGCGCCACGGGGCCGTTCCATGATGACTTCGCCCAGCGGGCGCAACCGTTCGTCGAGGTGGTCAAACAAGCGCAGTCTAAGTCGGAGGGAACGATCACCGAGGCGGCCCTCGAGTCCGAATCGGGCACCGAGGCACAGGCTTTGGTGGCGGTGAAGGTTAAGACCGCCACCGCTCAGGCGCCTGAGCAACAGCTGCGGTCGTGGCGGATGAGACTGACCGTGCAAGAGAAGGACAACGAGATCAAGGTCTCCAACGTGGAGTTCGTCCCGTGAAATCACCCCTGAGCGCACTTACCCATGACCGTCCGACTCGACGCAAACCAGTCGAGTCGACCGGTCCCGCCGAACCGGACGATGACGCCACAACCAGCACAGGCGCCGATGCAGCCGCCCCATCAGGGGTCGACCAGCTCAGTGCTTCGGACACCGATTCCGTGAACCCCGCCGACGTCAGCGCCGCTGACGCACCAACCATCGCCGCGGAGGACGAGGTCGACGACGACACGTCGGAGAAGCCCACGTCGGCGGCCAAGGCGCCGATGACTGAGCGGCGCTGGGTACGCACGGTGGCCTATGTGATCCTCCCGGTGCTCGTGATGGCCGTGGCCCTCGTCGGCGCATACGCCAAGTGGCAGGACGCCACCCGTCGGGCCGAGAATGTCGCGCGGGTCGAGTCCGTCCAAGCCGCCCGTGAAGCTGCGGTTGCGATGTTGTCCTACCGTCCCGAAAGCGTGGAGCCGCAGCTCGACGCGGCGGGCAAGCTCATGACCAACCAGTTCCGGGAGTCATACAGTTCCCTCGTGCGAGACGTGGTGATTCCCGGGGCAAAGAAGGACCAGATTTCAGCCACCGCGAAAGTCGCCGCCGTCGCCCCGGTATCAGCGGATCGCGACCATGCGGTGCTAGTCGTGTATGTCAATCAGACGACGACGATCGGCGCGGACCCGCCGACCGACACCACGTCGGTGGTGCGAGTGACCCTCGACAAGGTCGACGGTCGTTGGTTGGTAGCAGGATTCGACCCCGTCTAGACGGTATAGGTGACCGTCGGCATGAGCCGGGAGTTGCGGGGCCGGGATCCCGCTCACCCATGTGCGTGGGTTACCGAGTAGGGAGTCGCCTGCCCGGTCTATCCGACAGTCGTGGGAGGCCGGGTGTTTACAGAGCGTACGAATGTCGGACTGGACGCGCACGCACTTCGGTAGCGGCAGCGGTCATCGAATGGAGTTACTGGTTAAGGTGCAGCAGCTTCGCCAGTGTCCATCTCATCAGTACATTCGGTCGTTGTGGTTGAGTCGCTCCTGGGGATTGGCTGAACCAGATTAAATGCCCGGATTACTCACGACCGCTCTGGCAACCGAACCGATGTGTTCGGATCGTGAGTCCGGCGCAGTTCCGTTTTGACGACCTTGGTGGTGGCGTTGCGGGGCAATCGGTCCGCGAACTCATACCAGCGCGGCCGCTTGTAGCCAGCCATGCGTTCAATACACCAGCGGTCGAGATCCTGGGCCGTCACCGGCGCCCGAGCTACTACAACCGCTTTCACTGCTTCGCCCCAGCGATCGTCCGGTACGCCGATGACGGCGCACTCGGCGACGTCGGGATGTGCGCACAGCGTCGTTTCGACTTCAATCGAGTACACGTTCTCGCCGCCCGGCTTGACCATGTCCTTCTTTCGATCGACGAAGAAGAACACCCCGTCGTCGTCGACGCGTCCGAGATCGCCCGTGTGCAACCAACCGTTCTCCACCAAGGCGGTCGACTCGTCGGGCAGATTCCAGTATCCGATCGTGGCGGCCGGTGTGCGGAAGCAGAGTTCACCCGTCGACCCAGTCGGTACGGGATGGTCGTCCTCGTCGAGCACGGCGACGCCGATGCCGACGAGTGGCCGCCCCAGCACGGCATTGCCGCGGCGATGGTCCTCGCCGACTGCGAGAAGTGACATGCCGCCCAATTCCGTTGAGCCATAGGTGGTTGCGAGAAGAACGTGCGGCAGCGCACGAGCCAGGTCCTCGGCATCGCCGTTGGCGATCGCGAAGCGCAGGGTCGCCGACGAAGCGGTCGAGTCGGGATGATCTACCAGGGCGGTGGCATTCGGGTAGAGCGAAGTGACCGTCACGGATCGGGCGCGCACCACCTCCCAGAAGCGCTCAGGCGGGCACGGTCCGTCGACGACGTAGGTGCCGCCGGTGGCGAGGGTCGTCAGCATGAAGTGGAGGCCGGCAACGTGGAACAGCGGAAGCAGCGGCCACACCACATCGTCATTCGACGCGTGCGTGGCGTGCGCCCAAGCGCTGATGTTCGACAGCCAGCCTCGTTGAGTGAGCAGGCAACCCTTCGGTCGGCCTGTGGTGCCGGACGTGTAGAGCTGCAGAACGACGTCGTCGGCACAGCCACGGTCACCCCGGTACGGGTCGCTCACTCGGACGACGCGGTCCCAATGATCGCCACAAAACCACGTGGTGCCGTTCAACAGCCGGCCGTCGCGGGCGAGCGGTTCGACATCCCGGTGTACCAGCGCGAAACCGATATCGCCGTCGGTGATCTGGAAAGCGATATCCTTGGCCGCCGACCGTGGGTTCAGCGGTACGATCACCGCGCCGAGAACCGCTGCGGCGAGGAAGATCTCGACCACGGCGGGGTGGTTCTTCGACAGCACGGCTACGCGACTGCCCCGTCGGACTCCGGCGGCCGCCAACGCTCCAGCCGCGCGCCCGATCCTTTCATCGAGTTCGCCGTAGGTGACATCCACTCCGTCACCGACGATTGCGGACCTATCCGGGTGACGCGATACGGCTGTGGAGAGGATGTCACTGAGTAGCGGGTACGACCGGCTGGTGGTCACAGGTAGGCCTTTAGGTTGTGGATGGCCGACTGCGCGAGCGGCCCGTCGGCGGTCAGCGTGTTCGTCTCATTAAGTGGCATCCGGCGGACGCCGACGCGTGCGAACTCGCTCGCCGATCCTACGATGCGGTTCGAGGCGGACTCGGGGCCGAAAATCCACGGATCTCCAGCCGGGCTGACCAACTCGACGACGAGGTCGTCGAGAGAACCCGGCGCTGTGACGCCGGCCTGTCGCATAGCGTTCGGAATGGAGCGATGAACGAGATGGCATACGTGGCGTAGACGATCGGTGTCGGTGGAATCGACACCGAGGCCGGCAAAGCAGTCGAGGCCGTGTGCCCAGGTCTCCATGAGCCGGGCGGTGCACAGGCTGACAGCCGACATCTGGTTCGGACCCCACGGCACCTTCGTGCTCGGATCAATCGATCGGAAGGCTTTCAGCATGGCGGCTCTGTTTCGCCGCCAGTCGGCTAGCACGGCGGGGCCAGTCCGGTCGCCCGCCGGCCTTTCGATGATGTATCGGCCCGCGCCGGAACGAAGTTGGCTTGCGATATCGGCGAATCTCGCCTCACCGTCACCGGACAGCGAGTCACATGCCACGTCGTCGAAGAAGCTGAGGTGCGCAATCTGGTCGATAACACGCCAGCCGACGGCGGCGGACGGTGCGGACCACTGACGATCGGTCAGGTTCGCGACGAGGGCGTCCAGCGTGGATTGCTCGTCGATGAGATCATTGAGTACGCCCGAATTCACGGTCTCTCCAGAATCGTTGGGGGACACGGCTACCACGTCTGATCAGTGGGCCGGACCAGTATCTCGTTGAGCGCGACGTGCGATGGGCGCGTCACCATGTAGCAGATGGAGTCCGCGATGTCGTCGGGTTTCAGCATCTTCACGGCATCGCCCCTTTGTGCGATGGTTTCGCGAACCCCCGGCGCGAGATTCGCGTGCAGGTCGGTGTCGACGACGCCCGGCTCCACCAGGCCGACCCGCACGCGCCGCGGCAGCAACTCCTGGCGCAGCGATTCCGAGAACGCGTTGAGGCCGAACTTGGTCAGGCTGTAGACGGCGGTGCCCGGCCGGGCCACCCGGCCGGCCGTCGAACTGACGTTCACGATGTCCGCGACGGCGCGCTGCGAGCTGTTGACCGCTGCCGTCAGATGAGGCAGTACGCAGTGTGTGATGTTCAGGACCGCATGCAGGTTCGTGGCAATCATCTGCTCCCACTCACCCTCACCGGCGTCCGCCACCGGTCCGACGTACATGACGCCTGCGTTGTTCACGAGGATGTCAATGCGGCCGTGCTCGGCGACGACGCGTTCCACCGCCTGGTCGGTGCTGTCACGTTCGGTGAGGTCGGTGGCCACGACACCCATCGTTCCGCCGGCGCCTCGAACGTCTTCGGCGACCGCGGACAACCGATCGGCGCGCCGTGCCAATCCGACGACGGTCGCCCCTTCCGCAGCCAGTCGTCTCGCCGTGGCCGCACCTATACCGCTACTCGCCCCCGTGATCACGGCGACTGCGCCGTCCAGTGTCGTTGTCATATGAGGATCGCCCCTTCGTGGATACAATAAGCGGAGCACGCTCCGCTTCAACCATAAGCGGATTATGCTCCGCTTGCAATGTCGAGACGAGAGGTGATGTCCGTGGACGACGCCCGACGCCTACGCGCCGACGCGCAGCACAACGAGCAGCGCATCTTGATGGCGGCCGCGCGGGCCTTTCGGGCGGGGCGCGACACGTCGCTGCGTGCCGTCGCGCGAGAGGCCGGGGTCGGGATCGGGACCCTGTACCGACGGTTTCCTACACGCGAGCATCTGGTGGAGGCTGTGTACCGGGCCGACAGCGAGCGCCTATGCGAGTCGGTTCCCGCGCTGCTCGAGCAACACCCGCCCCTGGCAGCTTTGCGAATGTGGATGGAGGACTTCCTCGAACACCTCCTGACAAAAGAGGGGATGGCCGGATCGCTGCGTGCAGTCCTCGCCGATGCCGGCGATCTGCGCATGCAGACGCGCGGGCACCTCCTGGCGGCAATGCGTACGTTGATGACCGCCGCGATCGCCGAGGGCTCCGTCCGCGCGGACGTCGACCCGCAGGATGTCCTCATGACGCTCGGCGGTATCGCGCAGATCATCACCGACGAAAGTCAACACGCTGTGTCCGGTCGGTTGGTCGATCTTCTCGTCGACGGCCTTCGATGGCAGGGCGGATCCGAAGAGGTTGCGACGCAAAGCGCGACAGCCGACCCGAGCTGCACAGCGCGGCAGCGGAGACCAAGCGCACAGTAACTTTGGACAAGCTCACAAATTGTGGGTGACGCTACCGCCCGCGTGGCAGACTCGAGTTCCGATTCAGAAGCGCGAACCGTCGGCGCCCAGAGCGGGCTGTCATGAAGTTCATCGCGGGAGTATTCGTCCGGCCAGACGCTGTCTCCGCGGCTATTGTGAGCAGTCGCGGTCGCCGAACGCGTCCAGTACCTGTACTCGGAAGGGTTCAGCTCGGTAAAAGACGGCGAATTCCTGCTCGACACCCCGCAGGATCCGCTCCCGACTCAGGTTCGTTCGGCCGCCGAACGTGTACAGGGTGAACGAGACGACCGCCTACAGCATTCGGACGATCTCGACGGACCTGGAGCGGCACTCGTGTAGTCGTAGCGAGACCTTCCCGTTCGGCCGCGGAGAGATGTCGTGGGTCCGTCACAGGCATGTACTGACGCTAATCGATCTCGATGCCCAAAGGAGTCACGATATGCCTGGAAACGGTCGTCGACATCTGCGACGTCAAGACCGAAATTCGATGCAGCGTAACGGTGTACACCATGACACGGTTGAGTGCTGTTGTCGCATGCTCTGCCATGACCGCGTCGACCGCAGGTGGGAGAGATCGTCCCATCCGCTCGTCAAGGCGCACACGGTCGCGATCAGATCGGCGACCGGGTCTGGGTAGGCGACGTGCAGCATAGTCAGGCCCAATGTGCTTGTGACAATCGGCGACCAGTCCGTCCGCGAATCCCTTGATGATCTTCGCTGCCAATGCCCTGACTTCAGCAGGCCCGGGTTGGTAATGGTGTGTTCGGTGAGATACAACGCGAGGCTGCCACCGATGTCGCGCACGCAGCAGGATCGCGGTGGGTGGCGTTCAGGATCGCGCCCGGGTAGCGCTCGCGAAGCGTGTCGAGCGCGAATCCATGTTGTGGTCCTAGGAGATTCGATTATCCCGGTTTGCCGGTCTGCAAGTAGCTTCAGCTGAAGTTGGTGAGTCTCCTACGCCCGGCTCAGATCCGTGGACATGATCCAGTCCTGGTAGCTCGGTATGTGGTAGACCATGGTCCACACCGAGCTGGCGAACTCATGGGTCAGCAGCGTGCTGCACTCCACGGGGGCATCGGGCGGGTCGTGGCGAATTGCGCGGAAGCCGGGAATACGAGGTCCGACATCTCGTCGAACGGATTCCAGGTAACGCGAGTCGCCGAAAGAGGTATCGGCTTGCGGTGATGGGACCGACCGCAGGGCTTCTAACCGCGGCAGGGATCTCGCCACGCACCGAACGGACCCGCCAGCAGGCCGATCCGTTCAAGGTCTGCACCGATTACCTGTGGTCGATTCGGTGACCTCACTGCTCGACATTGAACACGATCTTCCGCGTGCCGGGCTCGCGCGACGCGAACGTGGTATAGCCGAGTGGCCCCTCGGTGAGTGGAAAGTGATGTGAAACCAGCGCTTCTGGCCGCATCTTGCCAACTTCGACCAGCCGGAGCAGTGGCGGCAATTGCTGCTGTACTGAGCAGGCTCCTTGGCGAACGGTTAATTGCAGTGCGAACACGTGCATGATCGGCCATTCCATGGTCAGCGGGGGAACGCCGGCGATGGCGAGGTGTCCGCCGACGGCCGCCAGTCCGATGGACGTCGTGATGGTCGGCGCCGCGCCGACCGCTTCGACGACGCAGTCGGCGTTGTGGCCGTCCGTCAAATCCCGTACCGCTTCGACGATGTCGTCGGCGAACACGCCGACGCCGACGACTTCCACGGCGGCGGCGCGACGGTCGGGCAGTGGGTCGATGGCCAGCACGCGGCTGGCGCCACACGCCACCGCGGACATCACTGCACTAAGTCCCACGGGTCCGAGACCAACAACCGCCACGACCGAACCGGGACGGACCTCGGCCTGCTGTACCGCGTTCCATCCGGTCGGCAGATTGTCGGTCAGCACGACAGCGGCGTCGTCGCTGATCGCATCGGATATTCTCGTGAGATTGCGATCGGCGCCGGTGATCGCGGCGTACTGCGCCTGCAGGCCGCTGTGCCCAATGCCGATGCCGTACGTCGTACCATGTCCGTCGAGGCACCCCATCGTCCATCCGGCCGAACACGATGGACATGTGAGACACCCCGCGGACGCGGGGACGAGGACGCGATGACCTTTCTCGATGGTGCGTACGGCGCTGCCGACCTCGAGCACCCGACCGACGGCTTCGTGCCCGAGGATGAAGCCGGGATCGGGGGCGAACTCATAGCCACTGTACGTGTGCAGGTCACTGCCGCAGATTCCCGACGAGCTGACCTCTAGGATCGCGGAATCCTCGTCTATCAACGTCGGGTCCGGGACGTCTGCTACGGAAACGGTTCGTGGTCCGTCCCACCTCAGCGCCTTCACCATCACTCCTCACCGCTTCACCCGCTTGGGCGCGGTCACGAACACACCTTATGATCACATCGTTATTTTATCTAGCACAAGAGTGGCGTCTGAGTCCTTCGGACCTGCCGGAGATCGAAAGCACCTCCCGACTGAACATTCTGCTGCAGAAGAGAAATGGCAACAACTACGCGAGGAAGCGGGTATCGCATGAACGTTCCGAAAACACAACAGGCAATGGCTATGAAGGAGCAGTTCGCCGCGCCCGTGCAGGAGGAGCGGCCGGTCGGAACACCGGGCGCCGGCGAAGTGCTGGTCAAGGTCAACGCCACCAGCATGAACTACCACGACACGGTGAACCTGCAAGGCCTGATCTGGGGTCCCTGGCCGCGGGTTCCCATGACCGACGGAGCGGGTGAAGTTGTCGCCGTAGGCCCAGGTGTCACCGATCTCGCCGTCGGCGACCGGGTGACGAGCGTGTTCTACGCCGGATGGTACGAGGGCACACCCACCCCCGAGAAGAAGGCGGAGATGCCCGGCGACTCGTGCGACGGGTGGCTACAGCAGTACCGGGTCGCCAGCGCGCAGAGTGTGGTGACGACCCCGGCCCATCTGTCCGACCTCGAAGCGGCGACGCTGCCCTGCGCAGCGGTCACGGCGTGGGGTGCGCTGATCGAGGGCAATGTCGGCGAGGGAGACGTGGTCGTCACGCAAGGCACGGGAGGCGTGTCGTTGTTCGCCGTGCAACTCGCGCATGCGCTCGGCGCCACGGTGATTCTCACGTCATCGTCCGATGAGAAACTCGAGATCGGCCAGCAGCTCGGTGCGACACATCTGATCAATTACCGTACGAATCCTGACTGGGAGAGCGCGGTCCGGGAAATCACGGGTGGGCGCGGGGCCGACCTCGTCGTGGACATCGGTGGGCCTGAGACACTCGCCCATTCGGTCAGGGCCGTCCGGATGGCTGGGACGGTCGCGGTGGTCGGCGTGCTGACGGGATACGAGATGGCACCCATTCCGATCACCGACACGATGTTGAACAACATTCGCATCGTCGGGATCACGGTGGCAAGCGCAGTTGATTTCGTAAAGATGAATGCGTTGGTGTCCAAGCACAAGATCAAGCCGCACATCAGCGACGTTTTCGACTGGACCGAGGTCACCAAGGCGGCCGAATTCATGCAGTCGGCCGGACACATCGGCAAGATTGCGCTGACCATTCCGTGACCGCCGTTCGCGATGCTGAACTGCGCGCGGTGTTTATCGACTTCGCCGGAACGCTGTTCGACGACCACGCGCCGCGGGATGCGCACCTGACTCAGCTGCGACACCTCGCGACGCTATGCGAGGTGAGCATGCTCGACGCCGAACTGCGCGCGGCATACCGCCACGGCTTCGCGAGTGCGTACAGCACGATCGCCTGTGCTCGGTATTACCCGCATCGAGCGCTGTTCGTCGCCGCTTTCGCCGCCACTGCAAAGTTGATGGGGACTCGAATCAGTCGGGACGACGTGGAAGCGCTGGTCGACCTTCAGTACGCGGCTACTATTGCCGGTGCGCGCCTCCGCGACGATTGCATCGCAACGCTGACACGCTTGCGAGGCAAGACAACCTCCTCCACATCGTCTCCAACATCGACAGCGAGCAGATAGACGGTCTCGTAGAGAAGTTCGGGCTGGGACAGTTGATCGATGGGCGGACCAGTTCTGAAGCGGCGCAATCGTGTAAGCCCGACCCAGGCATCTTCCGCACGCGCTTCGCAAGGCCGGGTGCGAGCCTGAGTCCCCACTTCTCGTCGGTGATACGCCGATGCATGACATCACGCCGCCGGCTCGTTCGGGTATCGGTACCGCATTGCTGGCACGGCTGAAGACGGCCGTGCCAGTCAACGACGCCGACCACGTGATCTACGGCTTGTCCGAGGTTGTTGCGCTGACCGGTTGCGGGCAGTCCACGACGAATGGAACATGACCTCGGACTTCGAGTTGGAGGTTGAGCCGATCTCGATGTCACGCCGACACCGATCTACGCAAGGCCGGTGACAACGACGCGTTGATCGCGGCCGTGGCCGACAACATCCATGAAGACCTGCACCACCGGAGCATTTCGACAAATCAACGAAGTCAATCGTGTAACCAGGTTAGGGTGATGGAGAGTTTCGACGAAGGAGATCACTCATGCACCTGGACGCATTCCTGTGGGACGCGATCGCGCTCGAGCAATTGCCGACCATCGCGGGTGATCTGGAGCGCATCGGTTACGACGCACTCTGGGCCGGTGAGGTCCAACATGATCCGTTCCTGCAGCTTTCTCGGATCGCCGAGACCGCCAAGCGGGTGACATTGGGAACGGCAATTGCCGTTGCCAGTTCGCGATCGCCGATCACGATGGCGCATCTGGGATGGGACATGCAGCGATACACGGCAGGACGATTCATTCTCGGCCTCGGTTCCAGCACACGATTGCAGGTCGAGGAACGCTACGGGATGCCGTGGGGCCGACCGGCGGCCCGTATGGCCGACTATGCCGCGGCCGTGCGCGCGGTGTGGGCGGCATGGGACAGCGGTGAACCGCTCAACCATCGTGGGCCGTTCTACCGGCACACGTTGATGTTGCCCAACTTCACGCCCCCGCGCCACGACTACGGGCCTCCGCCACTTTATCTCGCTGCGGTCGGACCCAAGATGGTCACTGTCGCAGGCGAGTCCTTCGACGGGGTGCACCTGATCGGGTTTCAAAGTGCCGCGTACCTGCGTGAGGTAACTGTGCCCGCCCTAACCGCGGCGCGGGCGGCCGTGGGGAAGACGATGGATGACTTCGTGGTCAATACACCGGTTGTCGTCACGGCGGGACGCAATGACGAGGAGCTCGAAACTGCCACGGCTGAAGCGAAGCATCGTCTTGCATACTATCTTTCGGTACCTGACTACCGCCCCATGCTGGCCCATCACGGGTGGGAGGACGTGCAAACGGAGCTGGCCGCGCTCCAGGCCGCAGAACGGTATGACGAGATGGCCGCACGGATCCCAAACGAAGTTTGGGACGCCTACGTTCTTACCGGAACTCCCTCCCAGATCGCCGTTCAGGCATTCGATCGGCTCTACGGCATCGTGGATCGAATCAGCATGGTCAGCATGGCGAGCGCACAGAATCCGATCTCAGAGATGGCCCGGGAGCTGGCGGCAGCCTTCCGGGACGAGAAAGCTAGGCGCACCGAGATAGCGTTCCGGTTATCCGATCAATCAACGACCGCAGGTCTCTGATCGATAGTCGTGTATGAGGCGAGCTGTCCTTGCGCACGGCCGGGCTAACGGCGTGCCTCGCGCCAGAACGCACGGTCTTGCCGCGAGCACGTGCATTATCGCTGTCTCTGCCGTGAAGGTCGTCTCGGCAGCCCTGTTCAGCGCTATATCCCTTGGTATCGTGACCGATGAGTCATGGCCGTGGAGCGAGGACTATCGGCACTTCTGATGATCTGTCGAGCCCTGTTCTCATCAGATTGGCGACGCTGCGAGGTCCACTAGCTAGCTAGTGGTCATCGACGTGAACCACGCACATGCGCCGGCGACTCGCCGGCGCATGATCGTCTGGCGGTTGTGGATCCCATCCACGGGTTGCCATCGACGAATCATCCATGCGTTAGCTACTTGTACGATGCATCGATGGCCAAGCCGCTGATTCCGGCGGAGGACATCCTCAGCCGCGCGCTCGAACTGCTGGACTCGGGTGGCCCGTCGGCGCTCAACGTGCGCCGTCTGTCTGCCGATCTGAAGATCTCGCCGCGCACGTTGTATCAACAGGTCGGAAATCAGGAGGAACTCACCAGGGCCCTGGTCGCGCGTCACTTCTCCCAGTTGCGGCTGGAGTTCAAGAAGTTCGAGACCTGGGAGCAGACGGCGCTGAGCTGGTGCCTGGCGTTGAATGCCGCTCTCTGCGCACATCCGTACATCACCGATCTGATGACGACCGACGATCGCGCCGCGGTGACGGGCTACGTCGAGGCACTGCTCGAGGCCACACTGGAAGCGGGTATCCCGCGGACACTGGCGATCGAGTGCTGCCGGGGGTTGACGAACATGACGATCAACCACTCGCTCGTGGAGGTTCGGGCCTTGAGGGAGTCGAGCGACTCGCCGAAGACCAAGGCCGAGTTCGTCAAGGTCGACAAGAACTTTCGTCGACTCGTCGAATGGGTGATCGCCGCGGTGCGCGCCGAAGCGAACGACCGCGCGTCGACGTCACGACGACGGCCCTCGCGGCGCGGGTAACACGCTTTCCCGCCCTGGGAATCAATGTTATTTTAAGCTCGGGTTGCGGCGCACTCCCTGCGCCGCGTTCGGAGGGACCATTGATGAGCACCACGGGAGAGTGTCCGTTCAACGCGGGATTCGACCTGACGGACCCCGCCGTGCACGCCGAAGGCATGCCGCTGAAGGAATACGCGGAACTACGCAGGACCGCGCCGGTCTGGTGGAACGCGCAGAACCCCGGCACCGGCGGCTACCACGACGGCGGGTTCTGGGTGGTGACCAAGTACGACGACGTCAAGGCCGTCTCGCGCGACTCGGAACTGTGGTCCAGCTACATCAACACGTCGATCCCAAGGCTGCCCGAGGACATCACACCCGAGCAGGTCGGTCTGACGAAGATCATGATGCTGAACCAGGATGCACCGTCGCACACCCGGCTGCGCCGCCTCATATCGCGTCTGTTCACGCCGCGCGCGGTGGCGGCCATGGAGGACAGGCTGCGTGACACGGCGTACCGCATCGTGCACGCGGCGGCGGAGAAGGACTGCGGCAACTTCGTGGACGACGTGGCGGCCAAGCTGCCGATGGAGGCTATCGGTGATCTCATCGGAGTTCCGCCGGGCGACCGCGAAAAGGTGTTGTCCTGGACCAACTCCATGCTCAACAGCGAGGATCCGGATGCCGACGATCCCAGGGAAGCGAGTGCCCAGCTACTGGGCTATGCGTATCAGTGGGCTGAGGACCGTCGGAAGAATCCGGCTGACGACATCGTGACCCGACTGGTGACCGACGACGAACGGGGCGAGGCGCTCGACGAGACGGAGTTCGGCTTCTTCGTCATGCTGCTTGCCACCGCGGGCGGTGAAACGACCAGAAACGCCATCACGTTCGGCATGGCCCAGTTGCTCACCGACCGCGCCCAGTGGGAACTGTTCAAGAGCGAACGGCCGGCGACGGCGGTCGACGAGGTGATTCGCTGGTCCACCCCGGTGCAGTGCTTTCAACGGACCGCGACACGGGACACCGAGATCAATGGCGTTCCCATAGCGGCCGGCCAGCGGATCACCATCTACTACGGTTCGGCGAACTTCGACGAGGACGTCTCCACCGACCCCCATCGTTTCGACATCCTTCGAAACCCGAACCCGCATGTGAGTTTCGGTGGCTCCGGGGCGCACTACTGCATTGGGGCCAACCTCGCTCGCATGGAGGTCGGCCTGATGCTCAACGCGATCGCCGACGTGCTTCCCGACATCGAGATGACCGGCGACCTCGAGCTCGTCCGATCGGGCTGGATTCACGGTGCCAAGAACCTCCCCGTGCGATACCACGCCCGATCGCGTCACGCGCGGGCAACGGCATGAGCGCCGCGGCGGAGCTGCTGGCCGCACAGCGGGCCGCCTTCCTCGCCGAGGGCACTCCGAGCGCCGAGGGTGCGCATCGACCGGATCTTGCGTCTGCAGGCCATGCTGCTCGCCCACGCTGATGACTTCTGCGACGCCCTAAGGCAGGACTTCGGTACGCGACCCCACCAGCTGTCGCTGGCGTCGGACATCGTCGGCTGCATGGGCGATGTCGATCACCAGCGCACCGCCCTCAAGAAGTGGATGCGGCCCGAGAAGCCCTCGCGGCTGATGTCGTTGGCCGGGCTTCGGATGGGGATCCGGCACGACCCGAAGGGAGTCGTGGGCGTCATGGGCGCGTGGAACTACCGCTCAAGCTCTGCATCGTGCCGGCTGGACCGGCCTTCGCGGCCAGCAACAGGTCATGATCAGGCCGTCCTCGGTGACCACGGCGACCGCGGCGACCCTCGCCGGGGTTGCGCCGCGGTACTTTGCAGCCGAGGAGTTCGCAGTTATCACGAAAGATCAGGTCACGGGATCGGAGTTCGCCAAGCTGCCCTTCGACCACGCGTTCTTCACCGGGTCGCCCCAGGTCGGCGCGTCGGTGGCGCAGGACGCGGCCGCGAACCTCGCCCCGGTGACGCTCGAACTCGGCGGGAAGAATCCTGTGATCGTCGACATCGACGCCGACATCACCGCTGCCGCTCAGGGTGTCGCGGATGGGCGAATGGCCAACGGTGGACAGGTATGCATGTGCCCGGATTACGCGTTCGTACCCGCGGGGCGATGCGATGAATTCGTTGAGGGAGTGCTGACGCGGTGGAAGGCCAACAATCCCACGCTGGCCACGAACGACGAGTACACCTCCGTTATCGACGATAAGAACTTCGCTCGTATCGTCGACCTCATCGGCGACGCGAAAGCCCTCGGCGTCACCGTGCACCGCATGGTGCCACCGGGGGAAGAGCCCGACGATCCCGTCACGCGTAAGATCGCCCCGACTGTTCTCACCGACGCCACCGAGGACACGGGCGTCGAGTCGGACGAGATCTTCGGGCCGGTCCTCGTCGTCCACACCTACGACAAATTGGGTGAAGCGATCGACTACATCAGCGCCAGGCCGCATCCGCTCACGCTCTACTGGTTCGGACCGGACAACCGCCGCTTTCAGCAGGTTCAGAACCGGACCCGCAGTGGATCGGTGAACGCCAACGACACGATGCTGACCGTGATATCCAGCAAGCTCCCCTTGGGCGGCGTCGGACGCAGCGGAATGGGCAACTACCAGGGTAGGAACGGATTCATCACCCTCAGCCACGCTCGCTCGGTGGTGTATTCGGCGTTGCCGATCTCGCTGGCACAGTTGGCGTCTGCGCCCTTCGCGGGCAGGGAGACGAAACTGTTCGATTTTCAACTCCGAAGGTCCCGCTTGCGCAACAAGATCTCGCGCAGACGAAGCGGGACGTGATTGTCAGTTCGCGTTCCAGCGTGCCACTGCGTCCGCCACCGACATCAGCCGCGAGTTGGGTGGTTCGGGCGCGTCACACGTGGTTCTGCTGAAGATCGGCGGCGGCAGTGTCTGATGCAGTCCGTCGATGTCGCCGAGCAGATTGCGGGCCTTCACCTGCCGGTCGTGGACCGCCTCGCTCATCGTCAGCACCGGTGTGACGCAGGCGTCCGTCCCGTCGAACAGGGCGCACCACTCGTCGCGCGTTCGAGTCCTGACGGTCTCGCCGATGATTCGGCGCAGTTCGGACCAATGTTCCCGGTCGTCGCGGTCGGGAATCTCCGCCGTGTCGAGGCCGAGGCCATCGAAGAAGAGTCTGGAGAACTTGTGCTCGATCGCGCCGACCGCGAGGAAGCGGCCGTCGGCGCATTCATACACTCCGTAGACCGGTGAGCCACCGTCGAGGATGTTGCTGACCCTGTTCTCGTCCCAAGCGCCCATCGCGCGGATGCTCCAGATCTGCTGCGCCAGAGTGGTCACCCCGTCGACGATCGCGACATCGAGCACCTGCCCCGCGCCGGATCGGCCACGCTCCAGAAGCGCTGCGAGGACTGCGGAGAGCAGCAGCATCGACCCGCCGCCGAAATCGCCGACGAGGTTCAGCGGCACCGCCGGACGATCGGCCGCACCGATCGCGTCCAGCATTCCCGTGACGGATAGGTAGTTGATATCGTGCCCGGCGGTGTGGGCCCGCGGGCCGTCCTGGCCCCAGCCCGTCATCCGTGCGTAGACGAGGCGCGGGTTGACCGTCCAACACGCATCGGGGGACAGGCCCGCCTTCTCGGCGACGCCGGGACGAAACCCTTCGATCAGCACGTCGGTGTGGCGGATCAGTTCTTGTACGGAGCGCACCTGTTCCGGATCCTTCAGGTCTGCTGCGACCACGGTGCGGTTGCGCAGCTGGGACTCGCCGAGCAGGTCGTCCGGCGCTCCGTCGGCGCCCGGTCGCACCACCCGGACGACGTCGGCGCCCCAGTCGCCGAGCATCATGGCGGCATGCGGGCCGGGGCCCATGCCGGCCAACTCGACAACGCGTGTTCCAGACAGTGGACCCACAGCTAGGCCCCCAGCAGACTGTTTCGCACCGCGAGCCGGTGGATCTTCTCACTGGCGTTGCGCGGCAACGGGTGCGGCGTGATGGTGATGTCCCTCGGCACCTTGTGGGCGGGCAGGTGCTCCTTCAGGTGCGCGCGCAGCGTCGCCTCGTCTAGCTGTGCCGATTCCTGCGGGTGGCACACCATCGCCAGTTCCTCGCCCATGGCCTCGTCCGGCAGACCGACGACGGTGACCTCCCTGACCGACGGGTGCCGGTAGGCCGCGTTCTCGATGTCGATCGGCGCGATGTTCTCGCCGCCGCGGATGACGAGTTCCTTGATCCGGCCGGTGATGTGCAGGAAGCCGTCATCGTCGATGGTCCCGAGGTCGCCCGTTCGAAGCCAGCCGTCGGCCGTGAACGCCTCGCGGGTCGCCGCCTCTATCCGCCAGTAGCCCGGAGTGACGGTCACACCTCTGAGCTGCACTTCGCCGTCGTCACCGTGGGTTGCGTCCGCCGCGGATTCGGCGATCCGGATCTCGATGATCGGCGACGGGATTCCGCAGGACGTGGGCTTGAGGTCGAACACGGGTCCGCTCATCGTAGCACCGACGGAGGCCGTTTCGGTCATCCCGAAACTCGCTGCACGCGAGGCGATTTCGAGCTTTTCTTGTAAGAGCCCCGGTAGGTCCACCGGGGTCGCCGCACCGGCTGCAGCCACGCGCGTGATCGACGACATGTCGTGTCGCTCGTAGTCGGGATGGGTCAGCAGGTCCTTCAGAATGGCTGGAACGGTGGAGATCCCGGCGATGCGCTCGGATTCGATCAGTGCCATCGCGGTCGGTCCATCCCACTTGCGCATGAGTGCGATCTTGTGGCAGAGCATGCACGGGAGTAGAAGCCCGCTGAAGAGCCCGGTGGCGTGGAACAACGGCACGGTGATGAGATCAGATTGGGTCCCGCTGCTCGCGGCACCGACGCCGGTTCCGCCCAGTTCGAGAGAGAGGAAGCCGATGAGGAACATGTTCATCAGGGCTTGTCCGGCGACGACCTGCCGGTAACATACCCCCTTGGGTTTGCCGGTGCTTCCGGAGGTGTACAGCAGCATCGCGAGGTCCAGCGGACCGAGGGTCGGAGGTGTGGGTGTCGGTCCCTCGTGCGCGAGGACGACATCGCCGATCGGTGTCGCGCGCGGACCGTTGTCGCTCGCCTCCGGCAGGCCTTCGACATCGGTGAGGACGGCGGGAATTCCGTTGCCTTGCAGCGCTCCAACGGCCAGCTTGTACCGCGGCAGATCAGCGAACAGCAGCGACGCCTCGGAATCGAGCGGCGTGTACTCGAGTTCCTCGGATGAGCCCCAACTGTTGGTCGGGACCGCGACCGCGCCGACGGAGCAGATCGCCGCGAAGGCGATGAGCCAGTCCGCACAGTTGCGCATGGCTATCGCGACGCGGTCCCCAGCCGTCACACCGTAGTCGGTCTGCAGCGCACGCGCCACCGCGTCGACGGCACGGAAGTACTCCCGGAACGTCCACCGTGCGCCGTCGGCGACGATGAAATCGGTGTCGCCGTGGTTGCCTCCTATCGCGAGGATGTCGAGCAGCGTCGCAGAAGCGTGCGTGTACGTCCGGTATGGCGCGCCGCCCAGTTCACGGGTGCCGACCTCGAACGGCCGTCCCGTACTCGTCAACCGCGCGATGGCGCGGTGCGGGTCGGCCGCAGTGATCGGCGCCGCGCGCTCCTTCGATGCGGTCATCCCGCGACGCCGCCGTCGATCGTGATCAGCGTTCCCGTCGTGTAGCTGGACGCCTCCGAGAGGAAGTAGACGGCCGCGCCGACGACTTCGTCCGGGCGGCCGACACGCCCCAGCGCAATGGGCCGGACGATATCGGGCAGCAGGCCCGCGTTCCTGACGAACCCGGAGGCCGCGTCGGTGTCGAAGGTGCCGCACACGATTCCGTTCACGCGCACTCCCGCCGGCGCGTACTCCTGCGCCGTCGCGGCCGTCAGTGCGTTCAACCCGGCTTTGGCCGACGCGTAGACGGCGGTGATCGGTGTCGGCTTCACCGACGCCAGTGAGCTGATGTTGATGATCGAACCGCCTCCGGTGCCGGACATCGCGGTGGCGGCCAGCGCAGTCAAGCGCGTCGGACCCTTGAGGTTGACGCCGATCACCTTGTCGAACAACGTCTCCGACGTCTCCAGCAGCGATGGCGCGAGAGGGCTCATGCCGGCGTTGTTCACCAGACCGTCGAGCCTGCCCCAGCGTTGTACCGCCGCGTCGACGACGGCGTCGAGGGAGGCCCAGTCACCCACGTGGCAGGCCAGCGGGTGTGCTTGGCCGCCGCTCTCCTGAATCTGTGCGGCCAGCTTCTCGCAAGCCTCCAGCTTCCGGCTGGCGATCACGACGCGCGCGCCGCGGGCGGCGAGGCCGACGCTCATGGCCGCGCCGAGGCCACGACTGCCGCCGGTCACCAGGACGACGCGGCCGGCGATATTGAAGAGTGGGTCGGTCATCGGGCGAAACTCCTTGCGCGATCGAGAAGCCCGTCGGCGATGGTGCCGAAGAGCTCGTGGAACGGGTTACGGGATTCCCCCCGAACGTGTTTGGCGTAGGAGCCCTCGAGGACGATCGCAAGCTTCCACGCGCTGAACACCTGGTACCAGTCGAATGTCGACATGTCGCGCCCGGTCGCCTGCGCGTACCGCTGCACCAGGGCCTCCGGCGTCTGGCAGTGTGCGCGATCGATGCCGTTGGGTCCGTCGGGATCGGCCAGTCCGATGGGATTGCCGGGTTCGGGCCAGAAGATCATCGCCCAGGCGAGGTCGATGAGGGGGTCGCCGACCGTCGTCATCTCGAAGTCGACCAGGCATGCGATCCGCGGCGGCGGGGCCGGCGCCCAGATGATGTTGTCCAGCTTGTAGTCACCGTGCATTACCGTCAGGTCGCCCTTGTCGGGAATGTCGTCGCGGAGCCACGCCGCGAGCTGGTCGACACCGTCGAGCTCTCGAACGCGGTAGCTGTCCAACTGTTTCAGCCAGCGGTCGACCTGACGTTCCAGAAACCCGTCGGGGTGTGACAGCTCGGCTAGCGCGGTGTGCCTCCAGTCGATGGCGTGCAGGGCGACGAGCGTGTCGATGAGTTGTTCGCCGATGGCTCCGTGCGACTGCGGCTCGGCTGCCAATGCCGCTGGGAGGCCGTCGCGTCGGATGACTCCGCCCTCGACGAACGACATCACGAAGAACGGCGCACCCAGGACGGCGGGATCGTCGCTGTGGGCGAGGACCTCAGGAACCGGGAGACCCTGCCCGCCAAGTGCTTCCATAATGCGCGCCTCGCGAATTACCTGGTGTGCGGTGTCGGAGACCGCCGCCTGCGGGGCCCGTCGCACCATCCACGACCTCCCAAGCCGGTCGACGCGGAACATTTCACAGCTGCCGCCGCCGCGGATGGCCTCGACCTGGATTTCGGCGCGCTCACCGGTGGCGTCATCGAGCCAGCGGGTGAACCTCGCGACGTCGAAGTCGACCGACGTCGTGTTCATACGCCCGCTTCCAGCAGATGCGCGAAGCGGGTTCGTGCGGCCTTCAACCGGGTCGGCACATGCTCGGTGGGCCACCCCTCAACCCCCTGATAGCGCTTGAGCTCCTCCTTGGCGATCGTCACCTTGTGGACCTCGTTCGCACCGTCGACGAGCGGGGCCATCCGGGCCATCCGGTACATGTACTCCAGGGGCATGTCGGAGGTGTACCCGAGCGAACCGTGTACCTGTAGGGCGCGGTCGACGACGTTGTGCACCACCTCGGCGTTGTAGACCTTGCACATCGCGATGTCGCTACGCGCGCCCTGATTGCCCTCGCGGTCGAATCTCCACGCTGCGCGCAGGGTGAGCAGCTTGGCCGTCTCGAGTTCGATGCGGGAGTCGGTGATGTACTCCTGGACCATCTGATGGCGGGTGTAGGACTTGCCGAACGAAGAGCGTGAATGCGCTCGTTCGCACATCATGTCGAAGGCGCGTTCGGCCTCGCCCAGCCAGCGGGTGGCGTGGTGCAACCGGCCGGGTCCCAGGCGCACCTGGGACAGGACGAAGCCGTGGCCCCGGGTCCCGATCAGATTCCCCTCGGGAACCCGCACGTCGTCCAGGAGGATCTCGGCGTGGTTGCCGAGGCGCCCGTACTCGATGACGGGGTCGTGCATCGAGGGGATGTCCCGCAGAATGGTCATTCCGGGGGTTCCGCGCTCGACGATGATCATCGAATAACGAAGGTGGATCGGTGCTTCGGGTTCGGTGAGCACCATGAAGATGATGAAGTCGGCGACCGACGCGTTGGTGATCATCCACTTGCGGCCGTTAAGCACCCAGTGATCACCGTCGAGCACGGCGGTGGACTGGATCTGGGTGGGGTCGGTGCTGGACACCCACGGTTCGGTGATGGCGAAGGCGCTGCGGATGTCGCCGCGTAGATTCGGCCACAGCCACCGCTCCTTCTGCTCCGGTGTTCCGCCGTCTGCCAGGAGTTCGGCGTTGCCGGAATCCGGCGCCATGTTGCCGAACACCTCCATCGCAGCGCCTACCCGGCCGGTGATCATGTTCATCTGCGCGAGTGCGAGCTGTCCTAACCCGGTGCCGCCGAGTTCTTTCGGCAGGTGCGCCGCCCACAGTCCCTGCGCTTTTACCTGCTCCTTGAGTGGGTCGAGCAGGCGCGCGGCCTCCGCTGGCAGCAGTTCGGGGAGCAGCGGCTCCAGCGGGAGTATCTCCTCGTCGACGAACTGCTCGATCCAGTCGAGTTTGCACGCGAATTCGGTGTCGGGGCAGAAATCCCACGTCATGTCGATTCCTTCGTCTCGTCACCGATCGGCGTCGGTGAAGCGGATGACGCCGCGGATGTTGCGGCCTTCGAGCATGTCCCGGTAACCCTCGTTGATCTCCTCCAGCCGATACTGCCGGGTGACCAGGTCGTCCAGGTTCAGCTTGCGCGCCTTATACATAGATAGGAGTTGCGGAATGTCGTAATGCGGGTTGGCGCCACCGAAGATGGAGCCCTTCAGGGTCTTCTGGAGCAGCGTCAGCATCGAGTAGTTGAGCGTCGCCTGGTTGGCTTCGAGCCGACCCATCGCTGTCAGTACACAGGTGCCCCCCTTCGCGGTGATGCCGAGCCACGAGTCGATGTCCTCGCCGTGCACCTCGCCGACCGTGACGACGACTTTCTTGGCCATCCCGCCAGCGGTAACCTCGGCTGCACCCGCTGTTGCCGCCTCGATGGTGTCGTAGGCGTGCGTGGCGCCGAACTTCAGAGCCTGGTCGCGCTTCCACTCGACGGGGTCGACAGCGAAGATGTAGCGCGCGCCCACGTTCACCGCCCCCTGCAGAGCGGACATCCCGACGCCGCCGAGTCCGACGACTGCGACATCCTCGCCGGGCCGGATGTCGGCGGTGCGCACCGCGGAGCCGTAGCCGGTGGTGACACCGCAGCCGACGAGGCAGGCGACCTCAAACGGGATCGACGGGTCGATCTTCACCACTGATGTCTTATGTACGACCAGGTAGGGCGAGAACGTGCCCAGCAGGGTCATCGGGTACACGTCCTGTCCGCGGGCGGTGATGCGAAACGTGCCGTCGGAGACCGCCCGGCCGAACAGGAGGCCCGCGCCGAGGTCGCAGAGGTTACGCGAACCCGCCTGGCACGACGGGCACGTGCCGCAGGACGGGATGAAGGACAACACCACGTGGTCGCCGGGCGCGAGGTTCTCGACGCCGGGCCCCACCTCGGTGACGATGCCCGCGCCCTCGTGGCCGCCGAGGACGGGAAAACCCATCATGGGAATGCCGCCGGTAACGAGGTGGTGGTCGGAATGGCACATTCCGGCCGCCTCCATCTGAATCTTGACCTCGTCCTTACGGGGGTCGCCGATCTCGATCTCCTCGATCTGCCAGGGCTGGTTGAAGTCCCAGAGCAGGGCGCCCTTCGTCTTCATGGACCTCGTCTCCCAGTGCGTAGTGACGGTCGTCAGCGGGTTGGCATAAGACAGTCCGAGATCGACCAGCGGCGCTTTAAAATAACAAAGTTTTCCTAACGGCGGTATAGGGTCGACGAGGCGATCGGGGAGGTCGTGTGATGCCGACGGAGACCCACGGCTACGTCAGCGAGTTCGTTCCGACGCCAGGCTCGCGGAGTCCCGCCCCGCCGCAGTGTCCATCGATTTGTTGCCTCGCGCATTGCCGTCACGGTGCGGCGCCGAGGCCTGCCAGCAGACGTTTCGCGCATCGCCACAACAGACATCCCCATGTGAGGAGAACCGATGACGACGAAGAAGAAAACGTTCTGCACGATCTGCACAGCGTTCTGTGGTTTCGAGGCCCATGTGGCCGACAACGTGATCACCGATATGAGGCCCGATCCCGATCACCCCATGAGCCGCGGGTTCAGCTGTACCAAGGGACGGCAGTTTCACCACCTGTTGGCGGCGCAGAACCGGATGATCTACAGCATGGCGCGCCGCGACGGCGACTTCGTGCGCACCGAGAAGTCGGTAGTGCTCGATGAGATCGCGGAGCGGCTGGATACCGTGCGGCGAGAGCATGGCCCGACCGCCATCGCGATGTACTGCGGCAATGGGGTCTCGTTCAAGACGGCAACGATGCCCGCGGCGCACGCGTTCATGCGCGGCATCGGCTCCCATCACATTTATTCGGCGGTCACCATCGATCAGCCGGCCAAGATCATCGCCGTCGGCCGCGCGGGTCTGTGGGGTGGCGGAGTGCACGACTTCGAATCGTCTGGCGTGGCGATGATGATCGGAAACAACGTCGTGGTCTCGGGTCTGCATGTGCCCGGCGCTGCGCCTGGCTATCGGCCCGCGGCGATCAAGGAGGCCAAGCAACGCGGATTGAAGCTGATTGTGGTGGATCCTCGGCGAACGGCGACTGCCAATCTCGCGGATCTGCATCTGCAGATCCGCCCCGGCGAGGATGCCACGCTCTTGGCGGGCGTGTTCAATCTGATCGTTGACACGAAGCGTTACGACAGGCACTTCTGCGACGAGTTCGTCTCAGGTATAGACGAGTTGCGCGCGGCGCTCCGTCCGTTCACGCTCGACTACGTCGTGAGGCGCACCGGGCTGGATGCCGCGGACATCGAGCGTGCCGTTGATCTGTTCACGGCCGTCGAGCGCGGCACCGTCTCGAGCGCGACGGGTCCGGATATGGGGCCTCACGGCAACCTCGCCGAACACCTGATCTATGCGATCAACGTCGTGTGCGGAAGATTCAATCGCGCGGGGGAGGTGAACGAAAACCTGGGTGTGCTGATGGCGGACCTGCCGTCGGTGGCCGCTGTCGTTCCTCGCGGGTTCATGCCTGATCACATCAACCCGGACGCGAACACCAAGCGTGCCAGGCCATCCGGGGCGTCTCAGCTTTTTCAGGAGATGCCGACCAGCACGCTCGCCGACGAGATACTCACTCCAGGCGAAGGTCAGATTCGGGCGTTGATCGTCCTCGGCGGCAGCCCGTTGACGTCTTGGCCCGATCGGGCAAAGACAGCGCGAGCGCTGCAGTCACTGGACACGCTGGTATGTGTCGAAGTGCGTGAGACGGATACCGTCGCGCTCGCCGACTATTTTCTGCCTGCCAGCTACGGCCTCGAACATCCCGAGTTGAACGGCTTCAACGACTTTCTTTACAACAAACCCTTTGTGCAGTTCGCCGAGCCGGTCGTCGACCCGCCGGGCGAGGCGAGCGAGGAATGGATTTATCTGGCCGCACTCGCCAAGCGGCTGGGCACGTCGATGCACATGCGCGGAGGCGAATTGGACCTCGACGACCTGCCGTCGCCCACCGAGTTCATCGGCATGGTGTATCCGGATGGGTCCACGCGGGTACCGCTGGCGGAGATGATGGCCCACGAGGGCGGCAAGGTCTTCGAGTAGTTCGCCAGCGTCGAAGTGCTACCGAAGCTCGAGGGCATGGACGACCGGATCCTGCTCATGCCTGACGGTGTCGCCGACGAGATCGATACGCTGCTCAATTCCACCGTCGGAGTCGAAGGTCAGTTCGGCGAGGATGGTCAATTCACGCACCTGATGATCTGCCGTCGCACCGGACAGGTCTATAACAGCATGTGCCACGAGCTCCCCAAGACAGCGACAGGTAACCCGGCGTACCTTCATCCGAAAGACCTCGAGGGTCTCGACGCGCAACCCGGGCAAGTGATGCGTCTGGTCTCCGCCCACGGTGCGATCGACGTCGAGCTCGCTTCGGACCCATCGTTGCGGCGCGGGGTCGTGTCCATCTCGCACGGCTTCGGCAGCGCAGCCGGCGGTGAACGCAACAGTGGATTCGGCTCCGTCGCCGATCTGCTGAGTACCGAGGCCACTCTCGACCGGGTGGTACGCATGCCGCGGATGAGCGCCGTGCCGGTCCGATTCGAGGTGATCTGATAAGCAGCGGCATGAATCCTGGCTTTGCTCATCTGATCGCGCGGTGATCTTCGAGCGGTGTCTCGACCAAGGGGAGCAAGGTCTCGGTGACCGAATCGGTAGATGTGTCAGGGTTCCTGGGTGATGCGAACTTTCCGTTCGCCGGCTGGGCTCGCCCGAGAGGTCACCGGGGCATGCAGAACACGTGCGCGTAGGCAAACTCGTGATCCGGGGTAATCGACGTGCTGACCCAACTCCGGGCCGGAATCGCGACCTTCGCTACCTGCCGGCGATCACGGCTCGTGCGACGTAGCGACCGGGTGGTGCATTTGGTGTGTGCGGTCGGAATCGGTCCACGGCGACGATCCGCTTGTACAGCGGTTCGCCGAATGGGAGCTGCTGCCCTCTGCCGACTGCCGCCGACCCGTCCGCTACGGAGGTGTCGAACCACTATCTCGAAGCCGGAGCAAATGAGACCGCGTTAACGCCGTAGTTACACCGCACCGACTCGCCTAGTTGGTTCCGGCGAGTAGGAACGCAGGCATCTGCCGGTGCGGCGTGCGCTGTAGAACATCGACCACGATCGCCTCGAAGTGTCCGAGATGGCGATACATCTCCTCTTCGATCTCTGCCGGTTCGCCCCGCTTGAGCGCTGCGAGGGTAGCGGTGTGCAGTTCGATGCCCGCGGCGTAGTCCTCGGGAGTGCGAAGCATCATGTCGTGGATCGGCGCGAGCTCTTTCTCCAACCCGAGCATCATCGACTGCAGCGACGCGTTGCGTGCGGTCCGCCACATGATGCGGTGAAAAAGGAGTTCCGCCTGCTCGGCTTTGGTTATGTCGTCTCTGTTGGCGGCGAGCAGATCGATAGAGTTCTGCAGCGCCGCGAAGTCGTCGTCGGTCGCACGGAACGCGGCCAGCTGCGCAATACGGGGCTCGAGCGTCTTGCGGGCCTCGAGTACGCGGAAGATGTCGTCGGCCTCGAGTTCGCCGACGGCCGCCGGCTTCTCTACGAGGTCTTCGGGTATCCAGATGGAAATGATCTCGGCATTACCCTGGCGCCCGGGCCGCCGCCTCAACACACCTGCGTCGGCGAGTCGCGCCATCGCCGCACTCACAGTCGGTCGTGAGACGTCCATCTGCGCGGCGAGCACCCGTTCGCCGGGGAGGATGTCGCCAACGATGAGTTCACCGGACTTCAGCCGGTCTACGATCTGGCCGACAACGTCGCCGGCGACACTGCGTGTCCGAACAGGTTGGAACTCCCGCACGTCTGCCTCCTACCCGCCCGGTCCAGTAGCCGAAATGATAGTTTGCGTCGCCGTTACCGGCGAGGTACCTCGCCGCGCACGGAGCACTGTCTCTGCACCGACGCATCTACCTAAGCCATTCTAGGCATAATGACACACCGTCAATGGTCAATTGAACTAACCTTAACGGTGTTAGCGGGCGGGCCGCTCGCTGGAAGGACAGGCGGATGAAGTCGCTACCCCTCGCGCTCTCCGAGTCGGATGACCGGTACCTCGCCGGGGATCACGGGGATGGGGCCGCGCTGGCGATGCGCGTGCTTGTCGCCGTCGCCCGCAGCATGGGCGCATCGCGACTGGTTGATATCGAAAGCGCACACGTCGATGGTTGCCTATACATCGGGCCGATCTCGATCGCGTTCGCCCGTGCGTTGGTCGACGGTGCAGCGACGGTCAGTGTGCCGACTTCTCTGAATGTCGGCTCCATCGATCAACTTCATCCCGAATACTGGAGCGGCAGCACCGAGCTCGCCGACAACGCGCGCACTCTGATGGAGCTGTACACCAGACTCGGTTGCACCCCGACATGGACCTGTGCACCGTATCTCCTGCGGGATCGCCCTCGATTCGGCGCGCACATCGCATGGGGGGAGTCCAATGCGATCGTCTTCGCCAACAGTGTTCTCGGTGCGCGCACGCAGCGCTACGGCGACTTCGTCGATATCGCCGCGGCCATCGTCGGACGGGCGCCGTTCGCGGGCCTGCACACCGATGAAGGGCGGCGCGGCCAGGTCCTCATCGATGTCACGGGTCTGCCGGACGAGGCCCTTACGCGAGAGTCCTTCTTTGCCGTGTTGGGACATCTGGTCGGCCAGTGGTGCGGCGGGCGCATCCCGGTCGTTGACGGTCTCGGCGGCGCGACGGAGGATCAGCTGAAGGCGTTCGGAGCAGCAACCGCATCGACGGGATCTGTCGCACTGTTCCATGTCGTCGGGGTCACGCCGGAGGCGCCGAATCTCGACGACGCGTTCGGCGGCGGTCCTCCACAGCAGATTGTCCAGGTGACCATGGAGGACCTCCGCCGCGGCTGGGCGGAGCTGTCCACCCGTAACGAGGGCACCCTCGGTGCCGTCTGCATCGGGACCCCGCACTTCTCGATCGCGGAGTTCGACCAACTCGTCGGGATGCTGGACGGGCGTCGGATCAATGCGCGCACACCGCTCTACGTCAACGCCGGGCGGTGGGTCTACGACAGCATCTCCGAGCGTGGCATCGCGTCGGTGCTCACGGACGCCGGCGTTCGCATCGTCACAGACACGTGCACCTACAACACACCGATCCTCGGCAGGGTTGACGGACTGATCATGACGAACTCGGCGAAATGGGCCTGGTACGCGCCGAAGAACATCGGCGTCGACGTGTTGTTCGCCGACTTGGATGCATGTGTCCAGTCAGCCGTCGAAGGGAAGGTGGCGGCGCATGCCGGCTACTGAACGAACCATCACCGCATCTGCTCTCGTTGCCGGCGCGGGGGAGGGCCGAGCCTTGAAGTTGTCCGAACCGCTCAATGCGTGGGGTGGACTGAACCCGGACACCGGGATCATCATCCACCACAGTCACCCGCAGCGCGGCGAATGCCTGGCAGGCCGCGTGCTGGTCATGCAGGAGTCGCGCGGATCGGGCACGAACGCGCAGGTGTTCGCGCAGGCATGGGCGAACGGCTGCGGCCCCCGAGCCGTGGTCCTCGCCGAACCGGATTACGTGCTCTGCGTTGGTGCGGTCGTAGCCGCTGAGCTCTACCAAATCGCGCCGCCCGTGGTGGTCGTGGAGCCGAACCACTATGCCGCACTGAAGGATGGTCAGAAGGTTTCGGTCTACGCCTCCGACCTGGACGCGACCCTCACCATGGCCGACGCGCCGTCAGGTGAGAGCGTCGGTTTCGGGTCAGTGACATGAGGTCCGGTCGCGACGACATGACAGGACGCGGGGACACGCCCACTTCGACATCGAGCGGGCCCGGCGACCGACCTGGATTCTTGGACCGTGTCGATCGATGGATCAACGGTGGCGACATGTTCAGCCGGAGAAGCCTCGGATACGCGGATGCGGTGCGGCACCTGACGAGCACCGTGGACTGACGCGATGTGCGCAGCGCCGCCGTCGAGCAAGCAATTGTGAATCCGACGTAACGTCTCGAAATTCCTCTTACCGATAAAGGCATATTGAGCTATCCTTCAACGGACAGTGACGCTCCACACACGATGAGGCTCGCCCGATGAGACACCGTCCAGACTCGATGCAGAGGTCGACAGCATGACTGTTCTCGAAACACCGCTCGCCCAGGCGCCCGCTGACCCCAAACAATCGTTCTCGCGCCGCCACCCGGTCCTGCGCATGTTCGCAGCCCGGCTCGCATCTGGCGTCCTTTCGGTCGTCGTGGTCAGCGCGATCGTTTACTGGGCAACGCTGATCCTGCCCGGCAACGCGGCCAGCGCCATCTTGGGCCAGAGCGCGACGCCGGAGCGCATCGCCGAGCTCACTGAAAGGCTGCACCTCGACGATCCGATCCTCAGCCGGTACTGGCAGTGGTTGACCGGTGCGATCCGCTTGGACTTCGGCAACTCGCTTGCCAACGGCCAGCCCGTCACCGACTACCTGCTCCCGCGGCTTGAGAACAGCGTGGTGCTCGTCGTGGTCGCTGCAGTGGTTTCGACGCTGCTGGGTCTCGCGCTGGGAGCGTGGGCCGCGTTGCGCCGGGACAAGCCGGTCGACCACGGCCTTTCCGTGGTGGCTTTGGTGGCGAGCGCCCTGCCCGAATTCGTCGTCGGCGTCTTCGTCGTCCTCACCTTCTCGGTGGCCATCTTCCACTGGTTTCCCGCGGTGTCGGTCTTACCTCCGGGGATTCACGCATGGGAGCGGCCAATGCAACTGGTGCTCCCGGTATTGACTCTCGTCATCGTCGTGACGCCCTATGTGTTCCGCATGATGCGGGCAGCCACGATCGAGGCGCTCGACAGCGAGTACGTCGAACTCGCAACGCTCAAGGGCGTCAGCCGTAACCGAATCCTTCTCCGCCACGCCGTTCCGAACGCGATGGCACCCACAATTCAGGTGATCGGACTCAACCTGCTCTACCTCGCCGGCGGCATCGTTCTCGTGGAGACCGTGTTCAACTACCAGGGACTGGGTCTGGCGCTGGTAAACGCGGTCAACACCCGCGACGTCCCCGTCATTCAGTTCATCGTGGTGCTGCTCGCCGTGTTCTATGTCGTGCTCAATATAGCCACCGACCTGCTGGTTCTTCTCGTCAGTCCGCGCAAGAGGCAAGGCCGTTGAGATGGTAGATAACCTCGAAAACTCCACATTCTCAGTGGATCCGGTACGTCGGCGGGCAGGCATGTCGCTGGTTCTGGCGGGTGCGCTGCGCAGCAGTCGTGGGCGTGCCGCGGCAGCGATCCTGCTGGCGGTCCTGGCGGTCGCCGTCATCGGACCGTTTGTCGCACCATACTCGGCGACGGAGGTCGTCACCGCGACGTTCAATACGCCCGGCGTCGGCCACCTTGTCGGCGGGGATAATCTCGGGCGCGATGTTCTCTCGCGAGTGCTCCACGGCGGGTGGGCGTTGATCCTGCTTGCTCTGGCCGCGACGGCGATAGGCCTCGCGGTGGGCGCCGTGGCTGGTCTGATGGCGGCCTACGTCGGCGGCAAGACAGATGCCGTAATCATGCGGGTCGTCGACATCGTGCTCGCGCTTCCCCAGATCATTTTCGCGCTGCTGTTGCTCAGTGTGGTCGGACCGAAAGTCTGGCTGCTCGTCGTTGCCGTAGGGATGTCACACGCCCCGCAGGTCGCCCGCGTCGTGTACGCAGCCGCGCAGGATGTCACCGAACGCGACTTCGTGAAGGTCGCCCAGTTGTGGGGGATGCGGCCGTTCAAGGTCATCACTTCCGAGATTCTTCCCAATCTGTTGACTCCGCTGATGGTTGAAGCAGGTCTCAGAATGAGTTACTCGGTCATCATGATCTCAGGATTGAGCTTTCTCGGCTTCGGCCGCCAACCACCTGCGGCCGACTGGGGCCTGATGATCAACGAGAATCGACTGGGGCTCTACACCAATCCATGGTGCATGGCATTGCCCGCGTTGCTCATTGCCCTACTGGCCGTCGGCATCAACATGTTCACCGACGCGATCGCCCGGGCCTCGCTGGGCGAAGAGCGCGGTGAAGATGCGGTCCTGTCCAGCTCCCTCGGCACAGTTGTGGAGAAGCAAGCATGACGACAGAAGCGATTGACACCCGGCAGGACTCAAAGATCCGGGTCCGCGTCGAGGGACTGTGCGTTTCGCTCGAGAAGAGCGGAACACCCATCGTGGACGACGTCTCGTTCACACTCCGCAAGGGCGAGGTGCTCGGACTGGTCGGTGAATCCGGCTCAGGGAAGACCACCGCGGGCCTTGCCTTGATGGGTTACACGCGACGCGGCCTGAAGATCACCGGTGGCGCAGTGCATGTCGGCGAGCGAGACATACTGGCGCTCGACGCTGCGGGACTCCAGGATGTTCGGGGACGCATCATCGCGTACGTGCCGCAGGATCCCGCCAGCGCACTCAACCCCGCGATGAAGCTCGGCGCTCAACTGCGTGAGGTCTTCACCGTGCACCCGGAGTGCCTGCCGAAAGGTGCCGATAAGCATTCCACAGTGCTCGGCCTTCTGGAGTCGGTCCGTCTTCCGGACCCAGAACGTGTGCTCGACTCGTACCCGCACCAGTTGTCCGGTGGTCAACAGCAGCGGGTCGGTATCGCGATGGCTTTTGCCGCGCGTCCAGAACTGATCATCTTCGACGAACCGACCACCGGTCTCGATGTGACCACTCAACGTCACTTCCTCGAGACAGTGCGCCGACTGGCGGAGGAGACAGGTGTAGCGGCCGTCTATGTCAGTCACGACCTACCCGTGGTGGCCGAACTCGCCGACCAGACCGCGGTCATGTGCAAGGGTTCGATCGTCGAGTGCGGTCCCACCCGCGAGGTGTTCGAGCATCCGAAAGACCCGTACACGATGGCGCTCCTGAAGGCCATCCCGTCGGTTGACAAGGCGCCGGGCATCACCGGCGGTGTGACAGCCGCCGCGTCTTCGTCGAACGAGGTTGCGCTGAGCAGTCAGGGGCTGTCTGCCAAATACGGAACACGGACCGTCCTTCGGGGTGTGGATTTCAGTCTGAGAACTGGTTGCTGCCTTGCCGTTGTCGGGGAATCTGGTTCGGGTAAAACCACTTTGGCGCAATCGTTGATCGGTCTGCACCCTGACTGGTCGGGGACGGTCACGTTCGAGGGGCAACGACTCCCGGAGCGCACCGCCAGCCGCACCGACCAGCAGCGTCGGGCCATGCAGTACATCTTCCAGAGTCCTTACAACTCGCTCAATCCGCGCAAGACTGTCGGCGAGATCATCGAGGCACCGCTGAAGGTGTTCTGCGACTTCAACCGCTCTGAGCGAGTAAAGCGGGTCAACGACACCTTGTCGGCCGTATCGCTGGGACCGTCGTTCCTGAACAAGTTCCCACACCAGCTCAGCGGCGGTCAGAGACAGCGCGTTTCGCTCGGGCGCGCGCTCATCGTGGGGCCTAAGTTGCTGATCTGCGACGAGATCACATCGGCCCTGGATGTCTCAGTTCAGGCCGCGATCCTCGATGAACTTCGCGCCCTGCAAGAGCAGCGTGAGTTATCGCTGCTGTTCATCACGCACGACTTCGGCGTGGTGCGCAGTATCGCGCAGGAGGTGATGGTGCTCGAGGGCGGCGTGATCGTCGAGTGTGGATCGACTGATTCGGTGCTGGATTCCCCGACCCATCCTTATACGCAGCGCCTCCTCGCCGATATTCCGGCGATGCGTGCCAGCGCTTAGACAGTGTCTGTAGGAACGGAACCCGAAAGGCGGCAGGTGACTGTGCAGCATCGCCGAAGCAGTATCGTCGTGAACGAACGCGGTCCCGGACCGCTCGGAAGAAACTTCAGTCGGCGTGACCTCTTGAAGTACACGTCGATGGGCCTTGCCGGAGCGGCGCTCCTGGGGTCGACGGCAGCGTGCGGGAGCGCCGATCTGTCCGGCGGTCAGGCCCCCGCGGGTCCTCCCAAGCGTGGTGGGACACTGACGCTGGGTGGATCCGGCGGCGCAGCATCCGACACTCTCGATCCGCATATCGGGACCACCAACTGCGACTACGCACGGTTGCCCTTACTGTACGACCCTTTGGTTGGGCTCGATCACGAGGGCAAGGTGAAATATGTTCTGGCCGAAAGCATCATCGCCGACGAGACCGGCAAGAGTTACGTGATCACTCTCCGCAAGGGCGTCGTGGCTCATGATGGCCAGCCGTTCACTGCCGATGATGTGTTGTTCAATTTCAAGCGGATCGTGGACGGCAACCTGCAGGGTGCCACGACGATCGGTCCGATCGACTTCGCTGCCACGCGCGTGTTGGATGCGCGAAGGTTGCAGTTGGTGTTCCAGCAGCCGTTCTCGATCCTCGTCGAGACGCTGGCAGGGTTGCCCTTCTACTTCATGGCTGCGAGGTCGTGGCGTGAGGACAACGTCGTGGGCACCGGGCCGTTCCGGTTCCAGGATTTCCAGCCCGGTGCCCAGAGCACATTCGTGCGGAACGAGCATTACTGGGATGAGGGCAAACCGCATCTCGATGCCGTCACGGTGCTGAACATGAGCGATGAGATCACTCAAGTCAATGCGTTGCTCAGTGGTCAGGTCGATGCGATTAATTATCTTTCTGCACAGGCGGTTCCGCAGTTGCAGGCAGCGGGCATGGTGCTGACGATCTCACAGACAGGAGGCTGGGCGCCGATCACTCTGCCTACCAACACCGCTCCATTCGATGACGTTCGAGTGAGGCAGGCGTTCCGGCTCTTGGTGGATCGTGAGCAGATCAACGACGTGGTGTACGGGGGATACGGGACGGTCGCCAACGACGTTTTCGCGCCATACGATCCGGCGAGCACGACGTTTCCGCAGCGCGAGCGCAACCTGGACGAGGCGCGTTCGTTGTTGAAGTCGGCAGGTCACGATCGCCTGAGCCTGACGATGATCACCAATGATGTGGTGCCGGCTCAGCGGAGTGTCGCGCAGTTGCTGGCTCAGCAGACCAAAGAGGCCGGCGTGGATATCAGCGTGCAGTTCGAGAACGCGACGACGTTCTTCGCGAACAGTTACCTCAAGACGACCAACATGGCACAGGACTACTGGTATTACGTTCCCTATCTTGCGAACGCGGCAGGTGCCACAGTTCCCGGCGCGCCGTTCAACGCAACTTTCTTCAACGACGCCGAATACGGTCGTCTCTATGAATCGGCCGTCACGACCTCGGATGCCGGCAGACAGGCCGAGTACGTGCATCAGATGCAGCAGATCGACTATGACCGCGGCGGAAACGTCATCCCGGTCTTCTATCCGATCATCGACGCCACGTCGAGTCAGGTGGGTGGGTTGGCAAAGGACGTCAGTGGATGGCCGCTCGGCAACTGGAACTTCAAAGAGCTGTGGGTCGAGCGGTAGCAGACCCGGTCGGCCGGCGCATCGTCGTCTTGGTCGACAGCCTAAGTGACGAATGCGCTTTCGGCTTCCAAGTCACGACCAACCCCGGCCTGCCCTGGGTTGACCACGTCGCGCAATACCTCAAGTGCCATGTCGAACCGCCATGACTTGCAGTGCCGCAGACTTATTCGTCGGCATAACACGATCAGGCGCGGGTGGCCCGCATGTGCCGGGCCCATGCTCGTTCGGTTGTGATACTGCGCCTGTTTGACTGTCCTCGGCGCCGTGGTTCCGCACCCCGGCAGCGCGCCGGTGCATAAGTCGACTCACCGAGGACTCCGATGGCGAGTTGATGGTTGAGATATACGCCGCGGTTTGATTCGCGTGTCCGATCCGTCGACACGGCCGCGGTGTTCGATCCCATCCTTGCTGAATCCCGCGCGCACGGTCTCAGATACGGGCGCGGCGTCGATGCCTGCGGCGATCGGCACTGGTCCGCTGGATCCCTGTGATCTCGCGTCGCAGCGTCGTCGGCAGCCCACCTCGACCGAGTCTTCGTGGTGTCGGTCCGCCTCGGTACCGCGGCTCGTCGTGTGCTCGACGATCACGTCCATGCCGAGCACTTCAAGGCGCTCCGCTCGAACAAGCAAGCATAAGAAGTGACTGTTGCCTTAAAAGGCCAATCTAGGTAACCTTTAATGACTGCCGCTCGTCTCGCCAGCCCCAACGACGTCTTGGGGCCGAGTGTGCACCAGCCCTGAAAGAGAACCCATGATGTCCGAGCTTGATAAGTCCGCCGCCACCGAGCGTGCCGACGTCCTGATCATCGGCGCCGGACCGTCCGGCGCCGTGGTCGCTCACGAGATGGCCCGCAACGGCTTCTCTGTAGTCTGCCTCGAACAGGGCAGGTGGTTCAACAACGGCGAATTCCCGGGCGACAAGCAGGAATGGGAGCTCCTCTCGCAGCAGCGCTGGAGTCATGACCCGAACATCCGGGGCACCGTCGAGGACTATCCGCTCGCCGTGGATGACAGCGATCTGCATCCCGTGATGATTGGCGGAGTCGGTGGCAGTTCGATCTTCTACGGCGGCCACTGGATGCGCCTGTTGCCGTCCGATTTCCGCATGCGCAGTCTCGACGGAGTCGGCGACGACTGGCCTTTGAGCTATGCAGAGTTGGCGCCCTTCTATGACAAGGTTGATCGGGCCGTCGGTGTAGCCGGTGTCGAAGGCGATCCGATGTACCCGGCCGGTATGGAGGTTCCGCTACCGCCACACCCGATCGGAAAGGTCGGTCGACGTGCCGCTCGCGGCATGAACAAGTTGGGGTGGCACTGGTGGCCGTCGCCCAATGCCATCGCGTCGCAGAAGATGGGCGAGCTGGCCAGGTGTGTGAGGTTCGGGACGTGCGAGACCGGCTGCCCGGAGGGCGCCAAGGCCTCCTTCGACATCACGCACTGGCCTGCAGCGATCAAGATGGGGGCCAAGCTGCGGACCAATGCTCGCGTCCGTCAGATCACCGTCGACCGGAGTGGTCGTGCCGACGGAGCCGTGTACTTCGACGCCGCGGGCGTCGAGCATGAGCAGAAGGCCCGCCTTGTTGTTCTGGCCGCGAACGGAATCGGGACACCTCGCCTGCTGTTGCTCTCGGCACACGCCGGTGCGCCGGACGGTCTGGCCAACTCGTCGGGTCTGGTGGGCAAGCGCCTCATGCTTCACCCCAACGGTGAGGTCACGGGCGTCTACGACGAGCCGATGGACAGTTGGCTGGGTCCGGCCGGGCAGTCCATCCACTCCCTCGAGTTTTATGAGACGGATGTGTCGCGCGGGTTCGTCGGCGGTGCCAAGTGGCAGGTCATGCCGACCGGCGGGCCACTGCGGGCACTCTCGCTGCACGACCGCGCGCCCGTGGGGGAGCAATGGGGTGCGGCCGTGCACAGTCGCATGCGGGAGACACTTGGCAACAGTCTGCAGTGGGCCATCAATTCTCAGGACATGCCCGAGGACACCAACACCGTCACGCTCGACGACGTGCTTGTCGACTCGAACGGAATTCCGGCGCCGCGAGTGCATTACAAGATGTCGGAGAACACCCGCCGGTTGATCGGCTTCAACCTCGACCGCGTCGAAGAAGCGCATCAGGCCGCGGGCGCCATCAAGACCATTCGTACCGACCTGTGGCCGGATCAGCCCGGCCACCTGCTCGGCACCGCGAAGATGGGCAACGACCCCGCGACGTCGGTCGTGAACCGGTGGGGCCTCGCTCACGACGTGCCCAACCTGGCGATCGTCGACGGCAGCACCATGCCAACCTCAGGCGCGGTGAATCCCACCGCCACCATCGTCGCGATGGCGCTTCGCACCGCGGAGCACCTCGTCGCCAACGCGCGCTGGCAGGAGACCGCACAATGACCACGCTCACCGACGTGCGCAAGAGCGTCTTGCTCGACATCGCGGACGTCCTCATCCCTGGGACCGATGAGATGCCGTCCCTGCGCGACGCAGACACCTCGGGGGAGTGGCTCGAACGGACCTGCGCTGCCAGGGCGGACCTTCTCGATGAACTCGGCGCAATTCTCGACGAACTCGTTGGCGCCGACCTGCCGAGCGTCGTGGTGGCGCTGCACGGAAACGATCGCGCCCGCTTCGACGTTCTCGCAACGTTTGTCGCCGGCGCCTATTACATGGTTCCTGAAGTGCGTGAGCTCATCGGATATCCCGGACAGGTCCGCAACGCAGCACCCCTCGACCTGGCCGCCGAGGAACTCGGCGACGACCTCTTCGAGCGGGCGATGAACTACCGGGGCTCTTACCGGCCGGCGCCTGACTGACCGACCCACCACCCGACAAGACGACAAGACGACAAGACAGAGGATACTCACATGGCACAGCACGCCTGGTCTGCCGACGAACAGCGTTCCTACGCAGCCGGATTCGCTAAGACAGTCACGGGAAACTTCATCGACGGCCAGTGGACGGCCGCCGGGTCCACCGACACGATCGACGTGTTCGATCCCTCCACCGGCGGTGTGATCGGTGCGGTGCCTGCCTCGACAGCCAAGGATGTCGAAGCCGCGGTCGCCGCGGCGCGGGCCGCGCAGAAGGCGTGGTCGAAGACGCCGCCTTCGGCCCGTTCGCAGGCGTTGCTGGCCGTGGTCGCCGCCGTCGAGGAGAAGTTCGAGGAGATGGTGGCGCTCGAGGCGATCGACGCCGGCAAGCCTGTCTCAGCGGTCCGTGACGACGAGCTCCCGGGCTGCCTGGACGCTATGCGGTACTTCTCCAGCGCGGGCCGAACCCTGTCAGCGCAGGCCGGCGGCGACTATCTCGAGGGGATCACCTCGGTGATGAGGCGCGAGCCTCTCGGCGTCGTCGCTGGCATCACCCCGTGGAATTATCCGCTGCTGCAAGCCGTCGCGAAGATTTTCCCGGCGCTGATCACCGGCAACACCGTGGTGATCAAGCCCGCTGAGACGACACCGTATTCGACGGCTCTGCTGGTACAGCTGGCCGGCGAAGTCCTGCCTGCCGGCGTCCTGAACATCGTGTTCGGCACCGGGGCCGTGGTCGGTGACGCGTTGTCCCGTCATCCTGAGGTCGACGTGGTCTCGTTCACCGGCTCGATCGAGACCGGGCGCAAGGTGGGCATTGCGGCCGCCGACGGCATCAAGAAGGCCGTCATGGAACTTGGCGGCAACTCGCCGGTGCTGGTGTTCGCCGATGCCGACCTGCCCGCGGCGATGGATGCCATCGCGGGCGCGGGGCTGTACAACACCGGCCAGGAGTGCATGTCGGCCACCCGTGTGATCGTTCAGGATTCGGTGTTCGACGAGTTCGTCGCCGGTCTCAAGGAGCGCTGCGCTCAATTCGTCGTCGGGGATGCTCTAAACCCGAGAACCACTATGGGGCCGCTGAATTCGACCGCGCAGCTGAACCGCGTCATCGCGAAGCTGGAGAACCTGCCCGAATCGGCAGAGATTGTGCTGGGCGGCAAGCGCGCGACTGGTGATGGCTACTTCCTACCTCCGACCATCATTGTGGGCGCCGATCAGGAAGACGAGATCGTCACCGAAGAGATCTTCGGCCCCGTCTTCACTGTGCAGAAATTCACCGATGAGCCCGATGCCCTGGCCAAGGCCAACGGCACCCGTTACGGTCTCGCGTCGTCGGTGTTCACAACCAATGTCGGCGTGGCCACCCGTGTGCAGAACGAACTCGACTTCGGCACCGTGTGGGTCAACAACCATCTAGTCTTCGGTCCAGACCTACCGGTGAGCGGGTTCGGCCACTCGGGCATCGGTACGGAGAACGCCGAGGCCGGTTTCGTCGAGTTCACCCGGGTCAAGCACGTCATGATCGATGGACGCATCTGAAACAACCACCGAGACAGGGAGTTCTGATATGGGCGATACCTTCGCCTGTCAGTTCATCGACGGTGAGCGCCGCCGAGGCAGCGCGGACGCGGAAGTGGTGGAGGTCATCAATCCCGCCACCGGCGAAACCGTCGTGCAAGGCCCCGCGTCGTCTGGGGAGGACGTCGCGGCGGCGGTGGCTTCGGCGAGGTCGGCGTTCGGCGACTGGGCTCGGTCCACCCCGGCCGAGCGCTCGACGGTCATGCACCGGTGGGCTCTGGAGTTGGAATCGGTAGCCGCTGAGCTCGCCGAGGCCGAGACCACCCAGGCGGGTAAACCGATCAAGTTGACGACCGAATTTGACATCCCGGGCTCGATCGACAACGTAGCATTCTTCGCCGGTGCCGCAAGGCATCTCGATGGGAAGGCCAGCGCGGAGTACTCCGGTGACCATACTTCGTCGATCCGCCGTGAGCCCATCGGTGTCATCGGCTCGATCGCTCCCTGGAATTATCCACTCCAGATGGCGGCTTGGAAGATCCTGCCCGCCGTCGCCGCCGGCAACACCATCGTGCTGAAACCCGCGGAGATCACCCCGGTCACCACGCTGTTGTTCGCCGAGGCGGCCACCCGAGCGGGTGTTCCCGACGGCGTCATCAACGTGGTCACCGGAAAGGGTCTGACGGTGGGCGTTGCCCTGACTACCCATCCGACGGTGAGCATGGTGTCCTTCACGGGGTCCACGCCGGTTGGCCACAGTATCGCCGCCGCGGCCGCCGGTAAACGGCTGCACCTCGAACTCGGCGGCAAGGCGCCCTTCGTGGTGTTCGACGACGCCGACCTCGACGCGGCTGCCAATGGTGCCGTTGCGGGCGCGCTCATCAACACCGGGCAGGACTGCACGGCGGCCACCCGTGCCTACGTGCAGCGTCCGTTATACGACCGGTTCGTCTCTGCGGTCAGCGATCTGATGGACACCGTGCGGCTGGGTGACACGCTTGACCCGTCCACCGATCAAGGACCCCTCGTCTCGCAGCGTCAACAGCGGCACGTCGCAGGCTTCGTCGAGCGGGCGGTGGCCGATGGCGCGAAAGTGGTTCGAGGCGGCGCAATCCCGGGGGGCGACCTCGAACGTGGCTGCTATTACGAGCCGACGTTGATCGTCGGCGCCGCCCAGCAAAGCGAGGTTGTGCAGCAGGAGATCTTCGGGCCTGTGCTGGTGGTGCTGCCCTTCGACTCCGACGACGAGGGTATCGCTCTGGCTAACGACACCCCGTTCGGGCTCGCGGCGTCGGCATGGACGCGCGACGTCTTCCGCGCCCAGCGCGCCTCGCGCGACATCGCCGCCGGTTGCGTGTGGGTGAACGATCACATCCCGATCATCAGCGAGATGCCGCACGGCGGATACAAGCAGTCCGGCTACGGCAAGGACATGTCCGCTTACTCGCTCGACGAGTACACCAACGTCAAGCACGTGATGGCTGACATCACCGGGACAGCCCGAAAGGACTGGCACCGAACGATCTTCGGCGATCGTCTCTAAGTGATGTCCTCGACGCGCGCCCGACGCCGGCTTCTGGTGTTCGGGCGCGTCGTCGCATGGGTCGGCCGTTGCGGAGCACACCGCAACGGGTGCGCATACGGTCCACACGACCGGCACGCCGGACGGCCGCGGAGGAGTCAGGAGATCAGTCCCGTCGGCCGACGATCGAATCCCTGCCAGTTCGCTCAGGCGAACAGCGCCCGGAGGCTGTCGTTGAGGAACATCCCACCCGGGTCGAGTTCGCGCCGAACCCGCACGAAGTCGGGGTGCCGGGGAAGAACGTACTCCAACTCCTCGCGCGTGAAATAGTGCAGCTTGCCCCAGTGCGGACGTGCGTCAAAGTAGCTGAGCGCGTTATGGATTCGGCGGAGAAATGGCTCGTAATGCCGCCCCGGTTGACCGGACACCGAGATGACCAGCGAGTCGGTGCCGTAGTTGGGAGACAGGTAGGCGTCGTCGCCGGCGGTGGCGCGGACCTCCACAGGGAACACTCCATATTCCGAATCGGCCAGAACGATGCTACGGACGACGTCGAACGCCTCCAAGCCGCGCTCGAACGGGAGCATGTACTCGAGCTCGTGCAGGTTGGGCGCGCAGAATTGTGGATAAATACGGTAGGGACGGCCGGTCCGCGATCCGATGACGGCCATATCGTCGACGGCGTCGACGGGTGCCGGGTCGCAGATCTTGACTCTGGCCATATCGCGCATATCGAGACCGGATGGGCACTCCAGGTCATAGAGCTCGTTGGCGGTCGACGTCGGACACCAGAAGAACGAGAAGTGCCGGTGGTCGGCGAAGCCGTGCTCCCACCGGTCGATCAGCTCGTCGTATGCCCAATGGTGCACCGTCTCCACAATCTTGAACGAGGGGGCGACATCGAGCGTCAGCGAGGTGATGACGCCCAACATGCCGACCGAAACGCGTGCCGCTGCCAGCGCATCGGGAGTGGATTCGTCCAATCTGAGCACGGTGGCGTCGGCGGTGACCAGTTCCAGGGCGGTGATTGCCGCCGACATGTTCTGCAGCCCTAGCCCGGAGCCGTGAGTTCCGGTCGACACCGCCCCAGCGATCTGCTGGGCCTCGATGTCGCCTTGGTTGTGCAGGGACAGGCCGGCCTCCCACAGCGGGTCGCCAATGTGCTCTATGCGCGTTCCGGGGCGCAATGTCACCCTGTGGCGGGTGAAGTCGATGTCCGTGATGCCTGCGAACCCCGCCAACTCGACCAAGGTGCCAGGAGTCGTGCAGATGTCGGTGTAGCTGTGGCCGCTGGCGGCGACGCGAACAGGAAGGCCGGCATCGCGTGCCTCGAGCACCGCGGCTCGGACTTGGGTCACCGAGGTTGGCCGTGTGCGCTGGACCGGGGTGCAGCGCCTGTTGCCCACCCAGTTGGTCCACTCGGTCGCCGGCTCAGTCATGTCCCATCACCTTCGCATATTCGCCACCGCGGCTGCGGAGACCGTCGCTTCTCAGTCCCCGCAGCCGCTGATGAGTTGGGCCCGAGGCCGTTACGAAACGGAAGCCGACAGCGCGGCCAGGTTCTTCTGGAGGGCCACGAGGCGCTCGCCGTCGACGTCGGCGCCAGGGCTTCGCTGCGGCCCGGCGGACGCGCCGATCAGTTCCAACCCGCCCTTGATGCCGGCGTTGTAGCCGCCGCTGACGAACGTGCTCATCAGCGGGAAGACCGCCTTCCACCGACGACGAGCGCCCGACAGGTCGCCTGCCTGCACGGCGTCGTAGACGGCGACGAGTTCGCGGGGGACAACGTTCGCCGCACCGATGACCGAGCCGGCCGCACCCTCGATCAAGGCGGCGAAGAAGAGGGTGTCCCAACCGACGAACACCGAGACGGCATCGCCGAACTCGTGAATGAGTTGTGCCGCGGCGGTGAAGTCACCGCTGGTGTCCTTCACATACTTGACGTTGGGCACCTGATCGATCAGTTCGCCAAGGATCCGCGGGGTGAGGTTCACACCAGTGGCAGCAGGCAGGTTGTACGCCATCACCGGAACGCCGACCGCGCCGGCGACGTCGGCGTAGTACTTTTTGGTCTCGTCGACCGAGAAGGGCTCGTAGTACGGCGCAACGACCATGATGGCCTCAGCCCCGGCCTTCTCGGCGTGCTTCGAGATCTCGATCGCCTCCCTGGTGCTCGTGGCACCGGTCTGCGGAACGACAGGGACGCGCCCTGCGCTCTGCTCGATGACGATCTCGACGACCCTCTCGCGCTCGGCGCGGCTGAGGGTCGAGAACTCCCCGGTCGATCCGCAAGGCACCAGACCATGCACACCAGCCTCGATCGTCCTATCAACCAACGCCCGCAGACCCGCTTCATCGAGATCCTGATCGGGCGTGAACGGGGTCGCCACCGCAGAGTAAACGCCCTTCAACCCATGAGCCATCCTGAACACCCTTCGTAAAATCAGATACCCGACAATGGTAAGTCAAAATAGCCTTAAATGGGAAGCCTTGCTTCAGGAACGCGGCGGCACTTGACCGAGATTGCTGCCTGCACCTGCATCGATATCGGTCTAGACCCGCTTGAGGCCGTCGGAGCCCGAGAATTAAAGGACAAGGGCATTTACCTTTGATGGATCGTCCGCTAGCCTACTGGGGGCGGCATCGGAAGCGCCCGCCGGCCGAACGACATCGAATGGAGACCGGAATGAAGTTCAGCCGCATGCTGAACGTCGTCGACTGCCACGCCGAAGGTGAGTCCGGAAAGGTCGTGGTCGGCGGCGTCGGCAACGTGCCCGGACAGACCATGTTCGACAAGCGCGTCTATCTGGAGGAAAACCTCGACCAACTGCGCGAGCTGCTCCTGTTCGAGCCTCGCGGCGCGGTGTGGCACAACGCCAACATTGTGCTGCCGTCCAACGATCCTGAGGCATCCCTGGGATACGTGATCCTGGAGTCCACCGAATACCCGGCGATGTCGGGCTCCAACACTATGTGCGTGGCGACTGTCCTGCTCGAAACAGGGATGCTGCCGATGCAGGAACCCGTCACCGAGCTCGTGCTGGAGTCACCGGCCGGTCTGATCCGGGTGCATTGCGAGTGCCGCGACGGCAAGGTGATTCGAGCCAAGCTCTACAACCAGCCGGCATTCGTCTACTACCTTGACGCGAAGATCGACGTACCAGGCATCGGCCCACTGCGGGTTGACATCGCTTATGGCGGCATGACTTACGTCCTGGTCAATGCAGTCGACGTCGGTTTCGACCTCAACCCCGACGAAGCGTACGCGCTGTGTCAGATGGGGCAGCGGATCAAAACTGCCGCCGCCCAACAGCTTCAGGTAACGCACCCCGCCAACCCGGACATCCCGGGTATCACGCAGACGCAGTTCATGGGGCCACTGGAACGCGAAACCGACGAGGACGGGCAGCCGATGTTGCGCTCGCGCAACGCAGTCATCGTCTCGCCCGGTCGGGTCGATCGCTCGCCTTGTGGCACAGGGACATCCGCCCGCTTGGCGGTCTTGCACGCACGAGGCGAGATCGAGACGGGCCAGCTGTTCCGCCACGAGTCGCTCATCGGCTCCACCTTCGACTCCCGCGTCGAAGAGACGGCCACCTTGGGTGAATATCCGGCGGTGGTTCCGAGCATCTCGGGTCGGTGCTGGATCACGTCGTTCAATCAGTTGGTGCTCGATCCAACCGATCCGTTCCCCCATGGCTACACACCCAGCGACACCTGGATGAAGGTCGGCGGATGAAGGTTCTCGTTGTCGGTGCCGGCGGAACCGTCGGCCGCGCGGTCGTCTCCGCACTCCGTGAGCGCCACGCTGTCGTGGAGGCATCGCGCACCAGCGACATCGCCGTGGACTTGCGCGACGACAGCTCGATCGCCGCCATGTACGACACGGTGGGTCGCCTGGACGCCGTGGTCTGTGCCGCGGGTGGAGCGCCCTTTGTGGCGCTGCCCGCGGCCCAACCGGAAGATTTCGCGACAGGATTCGCCGACAAGTTGGGCGGACAGATCAACCTGGTCCTGCGCGGGCTGCACCATGTCAGCGACGGTGGGTCCTTCACCCTGATCACCGGCGTGCTGGCACGGGAACCCATTGCCACCGGCGTCATCTCGTCCACCATCAACGGCGGCCTCGAAGCATTCGTCTCTGCCGCGGCAACTGAGTTGCCGCGCGGTATCCGAATCAACGCCGTCAGTCCATCAGTACTGACCGAATCGTTGGAAAGATACGGCTCGTTTTTCCCCGGTTTTGTGAGCGTCGACGCCGCCGACGTCGCGCAGGCGTACGTCAAGTCGGTCGAGGGCGTGCACACCGGCCATGTCTACGCCCTGGGATAGCGCTGTGTCCTTCTCGCCCCAAGCCATCGAGGAACCCGCTTCCGCGCCTGCTGGGCAGCGACTTGACCGCAAGGTTCGCGAGATCGTCGAGTTGCTCTTGTCGTGGATACCGTACCGTGGTCCCGCAGAAGACGACGTCGCTGTCCGTTTCGGCATGTCGCTGGCGTGTCTGAAAGGCCATGTCGCTGAGGTAGTCTTGCGGAAGATCGACGCCCGAGTCGATCCGTGCGAGCGAACGCCCATTGTGCGCGTGGCGGAACTGTTGGGTATAGGGGCGCAGTTCTGCCGACACCAGAACCTGACGTGGGCAGCCCTCCCGAACATCCACTCAACTTCACGCACAGTGTTCTGCGCCAACGGTCCCCGCGCCGATTCGCGTCTCGCCGCCGACACTGACGCTTCCCTTTCCCTCGACGGGCGCTGTGCTGCCGTCACCAACGCAAGGCATACAGCATGATCAAGAAACTTCTGGTCGCCAATCGCGGCGAGATCGCCATTCGTGCGTTTCGGGCGGCAACCGAGTTGGGCATCGACACCGTCGCTGTCTACCCGTACGAGGATCGCAACTCGCCCCATCGCCTCAAGGCCGATGAGTCGTACCAGATCGGTGAGGTCGGACATCCGGTCCGGGCCTATCTGTCGGTCGATGAGATCATCCGCGTTGCGCGTCACGCGGGAGCCGACGCCATATATCCCGGGTACGGATTCCTCTCGGAGAACCCGGAATTGGCGGCGGCGTGCGCGCACGCAGGGATCACGTTCGTCGGCCCGGATGCGGGGGTCCTCGAGCTGGCGGGGAATAAGGCGCGGGCAATCGACGCGGCTCGCGCAGCCGGGTTGCCGGTGCTCACCTCCTCGGCGCCGTCGGACTGCGCCGACGACCTTGTGGCAGCGGCGGAGACGATGGAGTTCCCGCTCTTTGTCAAGGCCGTCGCCGGCGGTGGAGGCCGGGGTATGCGCCGAGTCGTCGAGCCATCGGCGCTGCGTGACTCCATCGAGGCGGCGTCGCGCGAAGCGGAGTCGGCATTCGGCGACGCAACGGTGTTCCTCGAGCAGGCGGTGGTGAACCCTCGCCACATCGAGGTGCAGATCCTCGCCGACACTGCCGGGGAGGTCATGCACCTCTATGAGCGGGATTGCAGTGTGCAGCGCCGCCACCAAAAGGTGATCGAACTCGCGCCGGCACCCAATCTCGCCGAAGAGTTGCGTGCGCAAATCTGTGCCGACGCTGTCGCTTTCGCCCGTGAGATCGGGTACACCTGCGCGGGCACCGTCGAATTCCTCCTCGATGAACGCGGCCGGCACGTGTTCATCGAGATGAATCCGCGGATCCAGGTGGAGCACACGGTCACCGAGGAGATCACCGACGTCGACCTGGTCGCCAGCCAGCTGCGTATCGCGGCGGGCCAGACACTGGCCGACCTCGGCCTCAGCCAGGACACCCTGGTACCGCGCGGCGCGGCGTTGCAGTGTCGGATCACCACAGAAGACCCTGCCAACGGCTTCCGTCCCGACACCGGGCGCGTGACCGGATACCGCACCCCGGGCGGTGCCGGCGTCAGGCTCGATGGTGGTACCACCGTCGGCGCCGAGATCACCGCCCATTTCGACTCGATGCTGGTCAAGCTCACCTGCAGAGGAGGGGATTTCACCACGGCGGTGCGTCGCGCGCGCCGCGCGCTGGCCGAGTTCCGCATCCGCGGCGTCGCCACGAACATTCCGTTCCTGCAAGCGGTGCTCGGCGACCCCGATTTCGAGACCGGGCTCGTGACAACCGCATTCATCGAAGAGCGCCCCGACCTGCTGACCGCGCGCACCCCTGCTGACCGCGGGTCGCGCATCCTGCGCTACCTCGCCGACGTGACGGTCAACCAGCCCCACGGCGCGCGACCGTCAGCGGTGTATCCGCGCATGAAGCTACCGGACATCGATCTACGCACAGAGCCGGCTGCCGGGACCAAGCAGCGGCTCACCGCACTGGGGCCAGACCGATTCGCGATCTGGCTGCGCGACGAACCCGCCGTCGCCGTCACCGACACCACGTTCCGCGATGCCCACCAGTCGCTACTGGCCACCAGGGTCCGCAGCACCGGTCTACTTGCCGTCGCACCGCACGTCGCGCGGCTGACACCACAGTTGTTTTCACTGGAATGCTGGGGTGGCGCCACCTATGACGTGGCCTTGAGGTTCCTCAAAGAGGACCCGTGGGAGCGACTCGCAGCGCTTCGGGCGGCCGTTCCCAACATCTGCCTGCAGATGTTGCTGCGCGGTCGCAACACCGTCGGATACACCCCGTATCCGGTCACGGTTACCCGCGCCTTCGTCGAGGAGGCGACTGTCACCGGTATCGACATCTTTCGAATCTTCGACGCGTTGAACAACGTTGAGTCGATGCGGCCTGCGATAGACGCGGTGCGCGAAACCGGCACCGCCGTCGCCGAAGTAGCGATGTCCTACACCGGTGACGTGTCGGATCCTGCGGAGGATTTGTACACCCTCGATTATTATCTCCGGCTGGCCGACAGCATCGTCGATGCTGGTGCGCATGTGCTCGCGATCAAAGACATGGCGGGGCTGTTGCGACCGCACGCGGCGCGTATTCTGGTCGGCGCGCTGCGGTCGCGTTTCGATCTTCCTGTGCATGTGCACACCCACGACACGCCCGGTGGACAACTCGCCACTTACACCGCCGCGTGGGAGGCTGGGGCGAGCGCCGTCGACGGAGCATCTGCGCCGCTGGCGGGAACGACCAGTCAGCCGGCGCTGAGTTCCATCGTCGCGGCAGCCGCGCACACCGATTACGACACCGGGCTGTCGCTGAATGCTGTGTGCGATCTCGAGCCTTACTGGGAAGCCCTGCGAAAGGTCTACGCGCCGTTCGAATCTGGACTACCTGCGCCGACCGGGCGGGTGTACCGGCACGAGATACCCGGCGGCCAGCTGTCGAACCTACGCCAGCAGGCCGTTGCTTTGGGTCTCGGCGATCAATTCGAACGGGTCGAAGACGCTTACGCCGGGGCTGACCGTGTGCTCGGACGCCTCGTCAAGGTCACGCCTTCCAGTAAGGTCGTCGGCGATCTCGCACTCGCGCTGGTGGGAGCCGAGACTACCGCCGAAGAATTTGCCTCCGCCCCGACGAAGTTCGACATACCCGACTCGGTCGTCGGGTTTCTGCGCGGTGAACTGGGTGAACCGGTCGGCGGTTGGCCGGAACCGCTGCGGACGAGGGCGATCGAGGGACGCTCGCTCGGCCGCCCGGCCGAAACCCTTTCGGCCCAGGACGAAGCGGTTCTGGCGCGGCCGGGAACCGAGAGGCAGGAAGCGCTGAATCGACTTCTGTTCCCCGGCCCGACGAGAGAATTTCAGCAGCACCGGGACCGCTACGGCGACACTTCGCAACTGTCGGCGAACCAGTTTTTCTACGGGTTGCGACACGGCGAGGAACACCGCGTGCAACTCGAGCGCGGTGTCGAACTCATCATCGGATTGGAGGCCGTCTCGGATCCCGACGTGCGCGGCATGCGCACTGTGATGTGCATCCTCAACGGTCAGCTGCGACCCATCCAGGTGCGTGACCGCAGCATCGACAGCAACGTGCCGGCGGCGGAGAAGGCGGACCGGTCGAATCCCGGCCATGTCGCCGCCCCGTTCGCGGGCGTTGTCACCGTGACAGTGGCGGCGGGAGACCCGGTCGACGCCGGCCAGCCCATTGCGACCATCGAGGCGATGAAGATGGAAGCCGCCATTACCGCGCCGAAGTCGGGGTCGGTGACCCGGGTCGCTGTCGGGCAAACCGCCCAAGTAGACGGTGGGGATCTCCTGGTCGTCGTCGGCTGAATATCGGCGTCGCACTCGGCAGTTCGCGGCGCATTTTGGCCATGAGGTCATGAAGGAGTCGTCACTTCGTCCTAGGTGTATGGACGGGCATGGCGGGGTGCGCATTCGCGTCGTGGGCAAGTGGTTGGTGCGCCCTCGCGGCTGTCTGGCGTCCCGGTTAGCCCCGCCAACACCGAGCAGACGGCTCGCGGAATTGGCGCGTGCTCGGAGTCGGTGATCGAGCACGACATGGACGAGCATGGCCGTCAGGGACAGCCGATACGTCAGTTTTCACGCGGCGAGTCTTCGAATCGTGAGGGTTCCATGGCCGGTGTTCAGCGTGCTCTCGGATCCAAACTTCGACGAGGGAACTCGGCAGGGCATGACCGGGCGGGGCGACGTGGTGTCGGCCATGGTGAACGCGGACGCCCACGGTGAACCCAGCAGAAATCGGATGAGTGGGAGATGGTCAAGCGGGACCGGCCCACGACAACGGCCAGCGAAAATGTCAGGTGGGCCGCTCCGAAATTGCCTTCAGCGGACCGCCCGCCGCGATCTCGAACTCGGAGGCGCTCGAAGCGCAGCGGGGCAGCGCCTCGGCCACCCTCGCGCTGATGTCAACGGGATAGCCGACCGCATCCCCGCCATCCGGTTGGTGGGTGAGCCGCGTCGGCTGCCGTCTGGATGGCTGCACGGCATCAAGGAGGTGCACGCGGTTCACCGGCCTTGAGGTGAGGCGGACACGTGTTCAACAAAGGTGTTCGCACACTTGTGCCAGCGGACGGCTCGTACTGCGCTGAAACTGTCTGGCGCACCCAAATTGTCCTGTAGGGGTCTGAATCGCGATTCTTATTGCCTGTCGAAGCCTGACTGGTTAATCTGAACACGTGTCCGGAAACGAGGTGCGTGAACCGGCAGCGCCGGTCACGCCACGGCGTCGCAACGTGAGATCTGAGCGGAGCATGCGCAAGTTGGTCGCCGCGGCGATCGAGGAGTTGAGCGAATCGAGCTACGGCGAATTGACCGTTCGTTCGGTCGCCGCGCGGGCGGCGGTCTCGCCGACGACCGCCTACACCTACTTTCCGTCGAAGGACGCACTGATCGCCGAGGTCTACCTCCGGTTGGTGCGCGAAGCGGCGGTGTTCACGGACGTCAACGAGTCGGCCGAAGCCCGCGTGAAGGCGCAACTGCGCGAATTGGCACTGCTGATCGCGGACCGTCCGCACCTCGCCGACGCGTGCACCATCGCGCTGATGGCCGACAACGTCGCGGTGAACGAGGTCCGGGTCCACATCGCCTCGGAGGTGAGTCGACGAATCGCAGCTTCTCTCGGACCCGGATATCCGCCGGCCGTCACGACGACGCTGCACCTGTTGTTCAGCGGCGCGATGATGCACGCGCGATCATCGGCAGGGGGCTACCTCCAGGTCGCCGAGCAATTAAACGACGCCGTTTCCATGGTTCTCTGCAGGCGGCCGTCGGTGATAACCACCGGGGACCCGCAATGACCAGTGCAGCAGTCCCACGGGTGTCCGGCGGCGAGGAGGAACTCGGTCATCTCGAGGAGCTCCGCACCGACCCACTCGGGCTGATGCAGCGCGTCCGCTACGAGTGTGGTGAAGTCGGCATGTTCCGACTCGCAGACAGGGACGTCATCCTGCTCACCGGGGCCGAGGCCAACGAGTTCTTCTTCCGCTCAACCGATGAGGATCTTAATCAAGCCGAGGCCTACCCGTTCATGACGCCGATCTTCGGCGAGGGCGTGGTGTTCGACGCCAGCCGTGAGCGGCGCAAGGAGATGCTGCACAACTCCGCGCTGCGCGGCGAGCAGATGAAGGGGCACGCCGCCCGCATCGAGGCCGAAGTACGCACGATGACGGCCGACCGGGGCGATGCCGGCGAGATCAACCTGCCCGACTTCTTCGCCGACTTGACGATCTGCACGCGACCGCGTGCCTCATCGGGCAGAAGTTCCGCGACGAGATCGACGATCGTTTCGCCGAGTACTACCACGGTCTGGAGCGCGGCACCGATCCGCTTTGCTCTGTCGACCCCTATCTCCCGATCGAAAGCTTCCAGGTCCGCGACGCATCGCGAACGAAGCTGGTCGAATTGGTCGAGGATTCGGCCCGTCGACAACAAATACCACGGTGAGTTCCGGCTCGACCACTGCGGCGCGCTCGTCGATCTCGAGCCGATGGGTGAGGACTACGTGCACGGCATGTGTCACACGATCGAAGACCCGACTTTCGACGCGACGGCCAGTGCGACCAATCGGCGCGCCCACGTGCGACCGATTCACCGGCTGCCTCGCGTGCCGTCCAATCGCCATCCCTACTGCGCGTGGACCGCGACCATCGACGACGAACACCCGGAAGTTGCAAAACCGGGCGGGCTGGAGGAGATGCGTCGAACCCGCATCGCGACCTTGGAACTCGAGCTGATCGACCGCACGCAGGACGGCCGAGGCAACTACACGGGTGATCTCCGGGGCGACATCGATTTCCGAGTATTCTCACACTCCGCGCTAGTCCGTCTCGCGGACGAGATGTGCGTCGAGATGCATCTGCTGGCACTGGGCTATCTTCGGGCGCAACTGCGCTGTGAATCGCCGAAGGCACGTTCCATGTTCACTGCCCAGCTGACCGGGTGGAGTGCATTCGCCGCTGAGCGCCTGCGGGACGCACTCGGCGTGAAGCCCGACGCCGAAGGCGCGATGCGCGTTCTGGAACTGCACCCCCTGCTGAATCCGGCGGCCTACGTGACGGCGACGTTCGGGCACCACACCGTCTCCGTGACGCCGTCGCCGGCCCATGAGGATTCAGCGTGGATCTCCCTCGTCGTCCCGGAGGAAGTCCGCCCACTTCAGGCGATCGTCCGCGCGGTCAGTCCCACCCTTGATGTCGACGTGGTCGGTGACCACGACCGGTGGACTGCCCGGATCACCGACGGACACGAACCGGCGCCGGAGTCGAAGGAGATCACGTTGGCGAAGTTCGGAAGCGGCTCGATGTGGAGCTTCATAGAGCGTCGATCGATCCCGTTGACGGTGCTGTGAGGGGTCGGCATGACGGATCGACTCACGGACGAGGTGGCCACGTCACCGGTGCGGGTAGCGGCATCGGCGCGGCGACCGCACGGAGAAGAGCGCAGGAGGGTGCGGCTGTCGTCGTCGCGGATATCAGATGCGGCTAGGTCGACCAGCGCGCGGATGGTCCCCAAGTGGCAGGTATCGGCTCGCTGAGCGATGACGCGAGACACACGTGGACGACAAGGAATAGCGATGAGGGAGCCGATTCGGGTGTTTCCGGTAGCCACCGGCAATGTCGGATCCGAGATGATCGGACGCATTCGAGACCATGCTGATCTCGAACTCATCGGATTGCACTACTACAGCCCGGAGAAGATCGCCAGGGATGCGGGCGAGATCGCGGGCTTGCCGCCTGTCGGGGTGACGGCGACCGAAACGATCGACGAGATCATCGCGGCCGCACCGGATGTCGTCACGTTCCACGGCGTGTTCCCCGATCTCGACCTCTACGAGCGAGTGCTGAGCGCGGGACTCACCATCGTGACCACGGCGGACTGGATCACCGGGCACCACCGCGAACAGAACAATTCGCACCCGTCGGGACGTTCGGAGCGCGAGGTGCTCGAAGACGCCTGCCAGCGGGGCGGATCGACCTTCTACGGCACCGGGATGAACCCCGGCTTGTGCCATATTCTCAGTGTCATCCACAGCTGTGACACCGCCGAGATCAAGTACGTCAGCGTCACCGAGTCGACGGACGCGTCATGCCATTACTCCGTAGGATGCTGGGAGAACTGCGGATTCGCGCGCCCGCTGGACGACCCGGAACTACCGGGGATGCTGGAGATCGGCACTCGCGTCTACGCCTACGGTGTGTACCTGCTGGCCGACTGCTTCGGCGTCGAACTCGACGGGCCGCCCGAGTTCGTTTACGAGCTGGGTGCGTGCACGGAGAGCATCGACTTGGGCTGGTGGTTCCTGCCGAAGGGGTCGTTGGGCGCTTGCCGACTGAAGTACATCGGGAAGGTCAACGGAGCACCGCGGATCGAGTCGGTGATCGAACTCGCCATGAGTCCGAAGACTGATCCCGAGATCAAGATCCGAGGCTGCTACATCACCAAGATCGACGCCGATCCGGCGATCTACAGCAAGCACCTCATCCTGCCGCGGCCCGGCACCGACTTCTCGTCGCCGGAAGCGCTCGCATCCGTGGGGATGACCGTCACGGGACTGCCTGCGCTGAACTCGATTCGGGCCGTCGTCGAGGCTCGTCCCGGATGCATCACCGGTGCCGACCTTCCGCTGCGGGCGCTCGCGGGGAGTTTCGAGATGGCGGACTGATGAGGTTCACCTTCAGCGACACCATGACGCGCTCGGAGTACCTGCCGCGCTTAGCCGTGGCCGCGGAGGCGGCGGGCTACGAGGGCTTCACGATTCCCGATTCAATCGGTTATCCCGAGCATTCGGATGCCGTGTATCCCTACACCGCCGATGGCGACCGCAGCTTCCTGGAGGGGAAGGAGTTCATCGAACCTTTCGTTCTGGCAGCACATCTGGGGGCGATCACCGAGCGCATCCGGTTCAACACATTCGTGGTGAAGTTCCCGCTGCGTGCGCCGGTGTGGGCCGCGAAGCAGGCGTTCTCGGTCGCGAAGCTGACCGGTAACCGGTTGGGGCTCGGCATCGGGATCGGCACGAGTCCGTTCCCGGACGACTATCTGATGGCCGGTGTGGATCCGGCCCACAAGGGCGCCCGGATGGACGAGGCCATCGACGTGTTCCGTGGGTTGGAGTCCGGCGAGTTCTTCGAGTATCACGGTCGCTTCTACGACGTTCCGTCGTTCAAGCTCTGTCCCGTTCCCACGCAGCCGGTTCCATTGCTGATCGGCGGGCACTCGGAGTCGGCCCTGCGAAGGGCGGTGACCAAGGGTGACGGATGGATGCACGCCGGCGGTCCCAACGACCTTCTCGACGCGATGATCGGCAAGTTGCACGCGATACGCGCTGAACGGGGAAGGGCGGACCAGCCTTTCGAGATTCACGCGGTCACCCCGGACGCGCGCTCGGTCGACGGTTGCCGGCGACTCGAGGACAGGGGCGTGACAGATGTGGTGATCGGCTTCCGCAATCCGTACATCGAGGGCGAGGACACGCAGCCGATCGAGGGCAAGATCGCGCGGCTTGAGCGTTTCGCCGATGAGGTGATCAGCAAGGTGAACCCGTGATGGACAACGTCTTCTACTTCGATTTTCGGACGTGGTGGACCATGATCCGACTGGTCCGTCGTGAGCAGGAACCGGCGCGTCGCCGCCACTCGTATCGGACGCTGTGCGTGGTGGTTCCCTTGTTCGCCGTGCTGCACACCGTGACGTTCGCGCTCGACCCGTTGGTGTTTCCAGCGTCACGGCGCAAGGAGATTCGCAGTCCGATCTTCGTCGTGGGCCATGCCCGCAGCGGCACCACGTATCTGCACCGCATGATGGCCAACGACCCGCGGGCCTCGTACGTGCTGCTGTGGGAGATGTTCTTCCCCTCGCTCATCGAGAAGAAGGTGCTGCGGACCGTGCTGAGGTGGGACGAGCGGTTCGGGGGGCGGCTGCGTCGGCGCATCGACGCCCTCGACGAGCGGCTGTTCAGCAGGAGCAACAGCGTGCACGAATCGGGCCTGTTCGCAGCCGAGGAGGACGAGTTCCTCCTCACGATGTCGGCCGCGTCCGGGTTCTGGGTCGTGCAGTACCCCTACGTCGACGACTTGGACTTCTATTACGTCGACGACCGGTGGCCGGCCCGAAAACGGCGACGCGTCATGCGGTTCTACCGGGAGTGCGTGCGCCGACAGCTGGTGCTCAACGGAGCCGACATGCACCTGTCGAAGGCGCCGATCCACTGCGGCCGGGTCGAGAGCCTCATCGAAGTGTTCCCCGACGCCCGCTTCGTCGTGCCGGTGCGCAACCCGCACGAGACGATCCCGAGCTTCCTCAAGCTCATGCAGTTCGCCTGGTCGGCGCGCAAACGATCGGAGGAGGATATGCACAGGTCGTTCCAGTCGTTCGTGGAATCGTCGTACCACTACTACATGCACCCGCTGGACGTCCTCGAAGCACATCCGGAGGTGCCCAGTGCCGTCATCGACTACCGAGACCTCGTCACGGACCCCGCGGGCACCGTTCGGCGCGCGTACGCCGAGATCGGCGTCACCATGGTCCCGGAACTGGACACGGCGTTGGCGGCCGAGACGGGTCGCGAGTACCGATCCGGACACAGCTACAGCCTCGAGGAGTTCGGGCTCGAGGGAGATGGAATCCGCACCCATCTGGCACCGCTGTTCGACCGCTTCGAATGGGAGACCGATCGTGCCTGACGAACTACGCGCCGCGTGGGACGCGATGCTCGATCAGCTCGGCAGGGCGCGGGAGGCACTGGAATCCCGCGAGCTACACGCCCCGCCGAATCTCGATCCGCGCGAGACCGCCGAGGGCTATCGCTATCTGCTCGGGTTCGTGCACTCCGCTATCGAGCGGGCGTTCCACGGCAATCCCGAGTTCCCGTACTTCCGGCGCAGCATTCACCTGCTCGACAAGGCCACGATCGACAACTCGGACGCGATGTACCTGTCGACGCCGATCAACGGGCGGTACACGCATGTCATCGCCGGCGGCGTGGCCGACACGACGCACTGGCGCCGGGGCGCGCGGGCCGTGTCGGGGCCGATCGCACCGCAGTACGTGATCATCGAGGCGCACACCGGCTACGCCGGTGACAGCGGCGACCTCGCCGAGTTGCAGCCCGGCGTGCGTGGCAACACCGGCACGCTCGACTCCAGCGACCTCGACGTCGCCGAGGACGGGACCGTCGCGATCTTGCTCGCACCGGAGCGTCCTGCCGACTACACCGGCAACTTCATTGCCACGAGACGAGTTTCGAGGCGCAGCGGGAACACCTATTACGCCGAATACGTCGCGGTCCGGTTCCTGTTCCACGACTGGGAACGCGAGGAGTCGCCCGAGTTGTCGATTCACCGCTTGGACAAGGTCGGTGAGCATCCGCCGGCCCTCAATCCGGCCGCCGCCGTCACGGCGATGCACCGCATCGGTGAGATCGTCGACAACCAGATACGCTTCTGGAACAAGTTCTACGACGTCGTACTGCAAGCCCACGGCGCCGGTGACGGTTCTATGCCGCGCAACGGTTTCAACGCCCCCGCGGGGGCCTCGCTGGCCACCGGCGGCGGCCAGAGCACCAACGTCTACGCGGGCGGCATCTACGACCTCGCAGAGGATGAGGCGCTGGTTATCGATGTTGAGGTGTTCGAGCCTCCCGCGTACATGGGGTTCCACCTGTCCAATGTGTGGGGTGAGTCGCACGACTTCGCCAACCACGTGAGTAGTCTCAACGGGACTCAGGCGGTCCCTGACGACGACGGTCACTACCGCTACGTGATCGCACATCGTGATCCCGGCGTGGCCAATTGGGTTGACACGACGCGGCTCCGACGCGGATTCATGGCCATGCGGTGGACATATCCCGAGCCGGCCGAACGGCTCCCGACGGTTTCCGCGCGCGTGGTTCGGGTGACCGACGTCGGCGACCACGTGGCGGCTTCAGCGCGCGTTTCCCCGCAGCAACGACGCGAGCAAATCCGGGTTCGCCAAGACCACGTACAACGGCGCTACCGCCAGTACTGAACGTCACACCGATGGAAGGAAACCGTGTGAGCGACAACGTCACGCGCGCTGAACTCAAGGAGTTCTGGGCCAATTGGCTCGAGGTGAACCGGGTGGCCGAGCGCACCAAGGACTGGGGTCCACTGGCCGACTGCTACGCACTGGACGCCACGTACGGCTGGATGTTCACGCCAGACGAGCACTTCATGGCCATGGGCCGCGAGGAGATCCGCGAGTTCGCGCTGGGCACCGAGATGGCGGGCCTCGACGGGTGGCACTACGACTACATGGCCACCGTTATGGACGAGGAGAACGGGATGGTCGTCGGGTTCTGGAAGCAGTTGTCCGGATTGCCCGACGAGGACGGCAACGAGTACGAGATCCGCGGGATCGGGGGGAGCTGGCTCGGAGTCGTGCGAGATACCGACGGCGAGCTCCGAATCGGTTGGCAGCGTGACTGGTTCGACTTGGGATCTACCGCGCACACCTTCATGGAGATCGTCAAGTCGGGGAAGGCGCCGAAGCCGTTCATGGACCGGATCAGTATTCCGAGCATGGAGATGCCCAAGCACTTCCGCTACGCCGACCTGCCCTCGACGTTGTGGCCGCCGCCGGTGGCCGAGGGACGCTTCGTCACGCAGAAGCCGCTGGCATGACGGGGCCGCTCGACGGGCGGGTCGCCCTCGTCACCGGCGCCAGCCGGGGGATCGGCGCGGCCATAGCCACGCGCTTGGCTTGCGAGGGTGCGATGGTCGCCGTGGCGGCGCGCAGCCTCGACGAGCCGGCGCAGGGCGTCATTCCGGGGACGCTGCGCGGGACCGTCGCCGACATCGAGGCCGCCGGGGGACGGGCGGTGCCGTTCCAGGTGGATCTCACGTCGTCGGAGTCCCGTGCGGAGATGTTCGAGCGTGTGGTTGCTGACCTGGGGCCGGTCGACATACTGGTGAACAACGCGGCGACGTCGATCTTTGCGCCGATCACTCAGATCTCCGAGAAACGGCTGCGACTGATCACGACTATCAACTATTTCGCGCCGTTCGACTTGTGCCAGCGCGTCATTCCGGCGATGAAGGAGCGGGGCGGCGGTTGGATTCTGAACATCACGTCGTTCTCGGGCGATATTCCCACGACGCCGCCTCCGGATCCGGTGTACCACATGCAGGGCACCGCGTACGGCGGCTCCAAAGCAGCGCTGAACCGGCTCAGCGAGGGGCTCGCGTCCGAGTATTACGCCGACTCCATCGTGTCGAATGCTCTCGCGCCTTTGAAAGCGGTTCTCACAGAAGGCGTCAAGGCCACCATGAGCGAAGAGGCCATCGGAGGCGAGGGCATTCTCGAACCCGTCGAGGCGATGGCCGAGGCGGCGTTTGCCTTGGTCACCGGTGATCGAGACGGGCCCAACGGACGGGTCTGCAAGTCGCTGCCGCTGCTGGAAGAGCTTGGGCGTCCGATCCGCACGCTGGACGGCCGAGCGCTGTTGGAGATGTGATGAGTCGGTCACATCCGCTCGACCGATACGCAGGGTCGTGGGCGTTGGTCACCGGTAGTGCCGGTGAGTGTGGTCTGGGTTTCGCGTTTGCCCGCGAGATCGCCAGCAGGGGAATCAATCTCATTCTCGTCGACATCCTCGGGGAGGAGTTGGCGGAAAGGGCCGCGGATTTGACGTCTCGGCACGGTGTCGAGGTCCGCTCGATCGCCGCGGACCTGGCCGATCTGTCCGTCTACCCGCGTATCACCGCCGAGGTGGCCGACGTCGACGTCGACGTGCTGGTCTGCAATCATATGTACACGCCGAAGGACACGCCCAAGATCCTGGACATGCCCCTGGACGTGCACAACGCGATGATCGACATCAACGCACGGGCGTACCTGCAGCTGGTGCACTTGTTCGTGAACCCGATGGTCGACCGCGGTCGCGGCGCGGTATTGCTGGTCGCATCGGGTGCCGGACTTGTGCCCGCGCCGTATACAGGTGCCTACGCGGCGAATAAGGCGTACCAGATCGTGCTGGGCGAGGTGCTGTCGTATGAGGTGCGGCGCGCGGGCGTGGACGTCCTGGTGATGTCCGCGGGTCTGATGGATACCCAGGGTGCCGCTCTCGACGACTACCCGCGCTGGCAGATCGCCGATCCCGAAGACGCTGCGTCGGAGACACTGCGCGCGATCGGACGTAAGCAGATGGTGATGCCGGGCTGGCCGAACCGCGTGTTCACGCTCATCAACACCCGACTTCTACCGCGCCGAGTCGCGGTTTCGGCCATGGGTCGGTTCATGGAGAGGGGCCTGGGCAAGGGCGACTGGACGTGACCGTGCCGACACGGCGGCCGCGACGGGTCAATGCCGCCTCGTTTGCAGCGCTTGGGGGGTAGTCAGTCGCGAGTCGGTGCGCGCATCCCGGCGAACATCACGTCCAGGAGGCGGGGTGCCGCCGCAACGTCGGACGCGTGCATGGCCTGACATCCGACAAGCAGTGTCTTGACATCTCGGGCTCCGATGTCCGGCCGAACGGTGCCGGCGCGTTGTGCGGCGGTCAGCAGATCGTCGACCATGTCGAGGAAGTCCGTCTCGGCCTCCGGCACCACGCCTCTGACGCTTGTGCCCATGCCTGCCAGCGCAAACGAGAGGCCGCGGTCCGCCGCCCCCCGCGTCAGCACCATGGACCGCATGAAGTCGAAGAGCGCCGTGCCGGGATCTCCGTCGTCGTGCAGGGCACGTCCTTCGGCGATGAGGCGCTGCAGACGTTCCTCGACGACGGCGCGGACGAGATCGTCCTTGGCGGGGAAGTGGCGGTGCACCGTGCCCGGTCCGACGCCGGCCCGTCGGGCGATCTCGTCGAGAGCCACCGACAGTCCCTCGGTGGCGAACACCTCGTAGGCCACTTCGAGGACGCGGGCGCGGTTGCGCGCGGCGTCGGCGCGCAGGGATCGTCCCGGTTGAGCCATCTCACACATCCTGCCGTTGACGAAACGGGGCAGGCGCCCCGTATAGTCGAGTTTAACCGGGGCGATCGCCCCGCTTCAACTCAGGACGGGAGAAACGTCATGTGGACGGATGCTCGACGAGGGCGCTTCGATCGGCGGGTCGCAGATCTCCTCCGGAACGACGAGCAGTTCGCCGCCGCGCGTCCCGACGTCGCAGTCACCGAGGCGATCCATCGGCCGGCGACGCCGTTGTCCGGCATCGTCGATGTCGTCATGGCTGCGTACGCCGATCGCCCGGCGCTGGGATATCGCGCTCTGCGGCGGAGGACGGACTCCGTCACCGGGCGCTCCGTCCTCGAACGGCTGCCGAGGTTCGAGACGGTGACGTACCACAAGCTCTGGGACCGCGCGAGCGCAGTAGCGACCGGACTCGCCGGCGAACCCGTCCAGCCGGGCGATCGCGTCTGCACGCTCGGCTTTCCCAGCGTCGATTACGCCACCGTGGACCTCGCGCTGCTCAAGCTCGGCGCGGTCTCGGTGCCGTTGCAGACCGTTGCGTCGGTGTCTGACCTGCGAGCCGTGATCGCCGAGACGCGTCCGTCGGTCTTCGCGGCGAGTGTCGATCACCTGGCGACGATGATCGACGTTGTCAGCGCCGAAGGTGGTCCGGACCGCGTAGTGGTGTTCGATTATCACCCGGACATCGACGACCATCGTGACGCCCTCGACGCGGCCCGCGCTCGGCTGGCCGGGACGGGGAGCCGCACCCGAGTGGCGACCCTTGATGAGGTGATCCAATGGGCCAACCACCGGTTGCCCGTCGGGTGGGCGATGTTCGACGACCCGGATCCATTGCGCCTGTTGATTTACACCTCGGGGAGCACTGGCACCCCTAAGGGGGCGATGCACACCGAGCACGTCGTGGCCAACCAGTGGCTGGAGACGACGATGTCCGACAACTTCAACGTCGGCCCAGCCCTGCCGACAATCATCCTGCACTCCGTGCCGATGAGCCACAACGGCGGTCGCTACGCCCTCTACGGAGCACTCGGCGCCGGCGGGACGGCCTACTTCGGATCTTCCGAAGACCAGTCGACACTGCTCGAGGATCTGGCGTTGGTTCGCCCGACTCAACTGGGTCTCGTGCCACGGGTGTGGGACGTGCTTCGTCAGGAGGTGCGCCGCGAAGTCGACCGCCGCGTCCAGGCCGGGGGCGACGCGGCCGCGGCAGAGGCGGAGGTCATGGCCGAGCAGCGACGCAGCGTCCTCGGCGGCCGCTACGTTGCGGCGACGACGGGTTCGGCGCCGATGTCCGCGCAGACGCGCAACTGGGTGGAGGCGTTCCTGGACATGCCGCTGATGGTCGGTTACGGGTCCACGGAATGCCACGGCTGGATCGTCGACGGCCGTGTCCGTCGTCCGCCCGTCACCGACTACAAGCTCGTCGACGTGCCCGAACTCGGCTACCTCTCCAGCGATCGACCGCATCCCCGCGGTGAGGTCGTCGTGAAGAGCGAGTTGTTGTTCGCGGGCTATTACCACCGGCCCGACGTGACCGCGGAGGTCTTCGATGCGGACGGCTACTACCGAACCGGTGACGTCTTCGAGGAGACGGGGCCAGATGAGTTGCAGTATCTCGGGCGTCGCAACGATGTGCTGAAGTTGGCCCAGGGCGAATTCGTCGCCGTGTCCCGGTTGGAGGCCGAGTTCCGCAACAGCCCACTGGTGGAGCAGATCTACGTATACGGCAACAGTGCCTACGCGTACCTGCTGGCCGTCGTCGTCCCCACCGAGGCTGCACTGTCGGACTCCCAAGGCGACGAGTTGACGTCGCTGATCGGTGATTCGCTGCGCGAGGTCGCCAGGAACGCCGGGCTGCAACCGTTCGAGCTGCCTCGGGCGTTCATCGTGGAGACCGTCCCGTTCACCGTGGAGAACGGGCTGCTGACGGCCATCGGAAAACCCGCACGCCGCAAGCTGGAGGAACGGTACGGCCAGCGACTGGAGCAGTTGTACGCCGACCTCGCGGACGGCGAGCAAACCGCGCTGCGGGACATGCGGCGCGCTGCAGGTGGCCGATCCGTGCTCGAGACGGTGCTTGCCGCCGCGTCCGCGCTTACCGGTTCCACAGACGTTGTCGTAAGACCCGATTCGAACTTCACTGATATCGGTGGGGACTCGCTGTCAGCGGTGACGTTCGCCAACGTGTTGCGCGAGACAATCGACGTTGACGTCCCGGTCGGCTTCATCATCGGTCCCGTCAACGACCTCCGTGCAATCGCGGACTACATCGAGGAACACCGCGGTGCGACCGCAGGGCAGGTCACGTTCGAAGCGGTTCACGGCCGCGGCGCGACTGTCGCGCACGCTCACGACCTGACACTGGACAAGTTCATCGACGAGGCTACGTTGCGAAACGCTCGCGATCTGCCTCTGGCGAATGGTGAGGCTCATACGGTGCTGCTAACGGGGGCAACAGGATTCACGGGCAGATATGTCGCTCTGGAATGGCTCGAGCGCCTGTCGCGTGTCGACGGCACGCTGATCTGTCTGGTGCGGGGCGAGGACGATGCGGCGGCACGGCGACGTCTTGACGCGGTCTTCGACGGAGGCGATGCACGGCTCGTCGACCGTTACCGAGAACTCGCCGAAGGTCACCTTTTAGTCCTCGCCGGCGACAAGGCTGAGGTGAATCTCGGACTTGACGAGCATACGTGGCGGCGCCTCGCTGACACCGTCGACCTCATCGTCGACCCCGCTGCGTTGGTCAATCATGCACTGCAATACGCCGAGTTGTTCGGCCCCAATACGGCCGGTACCGCCGAACTGATCCGCCTAGCTGTGACGACCAGGCGCAAGCCTTACGCCTATGTATCGACGCGAGGTGTCGCCGACCAGGTGGACCCGGCCGTGTTCACCGAGGACGCCGACATCCGTATCATCAGCGCGACAAGGCGGCTCGACGACGGATACGCCAGTGGGTACGCCACCAGCAAGTGGGGTGGTGAGGTACTGCTCCGCGAGGCACACGAGATCTGCAAGCTACCGGTGGCGGTGTTCCGGCCGTCGATGATCCTGCCGGGCACTAAGTACGTGGGGCAGCTGAACCTGCCGGACCGGATCACCCGCCTGATGCTCACCGTGCTGGCGACCGGCACCGCCCCGGAGACGTTCTACGAACCGGCCGGCGACGGCAGCCGTCAGCGTGCACACTTCGACGGCCTCCCTGTGGACTTCACCGCGGAAGCCATTGCGACACTGGGTGAGCAAACGCACGACTTCGCCACCTACCATGTCGTCAACGTCCACGACGATGGCGTCGGTCTCGATCAGTTCGTCGACTGGCTCGTCGACGCCGGATACCCGATCGACCGCGTGGTCGATTACGGAGTGTGGGTCGAGTCCGTCGAAGCGGCCCTGCGCACGCTTCCGGAGAAGCAACGGCGGGCCTCGATCCTTCCGATGATCGAGTTCTGGCGCCGGCCCGACATCCCGCACGACGGCGGCACGCTCTCGGCGCAGCGCTTCGAGGCGGCGGTCCGCGACCAGAAGATCGGTCGCGACGGCGAGATTCCCCACATCACGAAGGAGGTCATCATGGCCTATCCCGCTGGTTTGAAAGTGCTTGGCCTCGTCAACCAAGGAGACGTGCGATGACCGTCGACCGGATCGATTACGTGGATGACGCCAGAATCGGCACGGTACCCGACGTGCTTCTCCAGCCGCCGCCATCCGCGCCTGATGGCTGGGCCACGTCGCCACCGTGGTTCGACGAGGCGGGATGGGTGCTACCGATGGGTGGCTTCCTCCTGCGCGAGGAGGGCCGGACGATTCTCGTCGATGCCGGCCTCGGACCGTACGTTCCCGACGATATCGGCGATCAGGTCGGGGTACCGGTTCGACACGAGCACAGCGGTCGTCTCCTGACGTCTCTCGCTGAACTCGATGTCGCTCTCGAGGACGTGACCGACGTGGTGCTTACGCACCTGCACGGCGACCACGTCGGCTGGGTCGCACCGGCCGGTACCCCCGTGTTCACCAAGGCCCGACACCACTGCCACCGAGCCGATTTCGATTGGCTGTCTGCTGTCGGCGACACCAACCCGGTTATGGCCGGGGTCGAGACCGCCGTGCGTACGGTGTCGGACCTCCTGGTCCTCGCCGACGGCGACCGCACGGAGCTCACGTCCTCGATTGCGTTGCGCCTGTTCGCCGGTCACACACCGGGGAACTGCATTGTCGACGTGAGCACCGGGCAGGGCCCGGTCCTCTTACTCGGCGACACCGCGCACCATCCGGTGCTGCTCGTCGAAGAGGACTGGTTCGACAACCTCGACGAGGACCGCGACGAAGCCGCCCGCGCGCGGGCTCGGATCGCCGAGGAAATCGTTCGCCGAGACGCAGTCGGCATCGGCGCGCACTTCCCTGGCGGTCGCGGGGGACGCATCGTCGTCGACTCAAATGGTGAGCGCCGGTGGATGCCGGTTGAGAACACAGCTCTTTCAGAAGAGCAGGAAGGGACACAGGAATGAAGACCGTACGACTCGGGGCCAGCGGATTGGAACTGAGCGCCGTCACTCTGGGCATGATGACCTACGGGGATCCGCAGCGCGGCTACCCGAGTTGGACGCTGGGTGTCGACGACGCGCGACCGTTCATCCGGCGCGCGTACGAGGCCGGCATTACGACGTTCGACACAGCGAACGCCTACTCCGACGGCAGTAGCGAGGAGATTCTCGGTACTCTGACCGCGGAGTTGGCTCCGCGCGAGGAGTTTCAGATCGCCACCAAGGTCTTCGGGCGTATGCGCCAGGGACGCAACGGCGGCGGTCTCAGCCGTGTCGCGATCCTTCATGAGATCGACGCGTCCCTGCGCCGCCTCGGCACCGACTACGTCGACCTCTATCAACTGCACGGTTTCGATGCGACCGTGCCGATCGAGGAGACCATGGAGGCATTGCACGACGTCGTGCGGGCGGGTAAGGCTCGCTACATCGGTGCGTCGAACCTTATGGCCTGGCAGCTGGCGTTGATGCAGCGGGCGGCCGAGCGCAACGGATGGACGAAATTCGTTTCACTGCAACAGCAGTACAACTTGATGGTCCGCGATCTCGAAAGCGAGATCGCGCCGCTCTGTGCGGCTACCGGTCTGGGAATACTGCCATGGAGCCCGCTGGCACGCGGCCGGCTCGCGCGGCCGTGGCAGGCGTCGGGTTCCGGTGAGCGTGCGAGCAACGACCCGATGGCGACGATGCTGTACGACCGCGACGAAGCCGCCTATCGGCAGGTGGTCCAGACTCTGCAAGAGGTCGCCGACGGACGAGGCGAGCCGATGTCACGCGTTGCTTTGGCCTGGCTCTCGAGCAAGTCGATCGTGGCCTCGCCCATCGTCGGTGCGACGAAGGAACACCACATCGACGACGCCGTCGCCGCGACGGACCTCGAACTGTCTGACGAAGAAATCTCGACTCTCGAAAGCGCGAACTCGCTGGTGCGGAGCGGGATGTTCCCCCAGAGCGCGGCAGGCAAATAATTTGGCTGCGCTCAATTTCGGCACAGGGAACGAGGCCGACGGGTCGACTTCCGAGGACGGTGTCGTGATCGTCAGCTCGCTCTCGATCGGCGAGTGTCCACTGGTAGCCGCCGATATGCGTGAGACGTGCTACGGCTGCTTCGATGTCAGGGTGAGGGGATCGCCTCCAGACGCGTAGATGCGGCCAAAGCACCCCGACGAGTCCTAGCGAGCCTCGATCTCGCCGACGGTAGGGACGCGGACAGGGCAGAAGCATCGACACAACGGTACGCGCGGTGGTACTCGCATCGGTCTGTATCACGCATCGCCGAAGTACCGCTGACCCTCGTTCGGGATGCGTTCGAACAGCTTCTTCAGAAGCGGGGAGAGCATTTTGAGGGGCAGCGCAAACGGCGCTGTGGGCTCCACAGCCGCTGTCCACGTGAACATCGTTGCAGCGTCGTAGGGTTCGACTACATAGTCCTCGGCGAAGCGTTTGAAGAACGGCATGTTCGCTTCGTACGCATAGAATGAGTGGCGGTGCCCCTCCTCCCAGCGGAAGTAGCGCTCCCGCAGGGCGGCTCCGCCCAGGCCTGCCGCCTGGCGGGTAGTCCCATTACCGAACGGAGAGGGTGAGGTCCATGTGATGGCCTTGATTGACGTACCCCATGCGGCAACCGATTCGTTCGACGTGAGCGATTTCCACACCTGTTCAGGTGTCGCGGCGAATCGTCTTCGATACGAGAACACGAGCGGTGCCGATGCGAAGAAGTCGACATCGACCGGTTCCAACGGATACCAGCGTGCCACAACAGCATCCTTTCAGACGGGATCGTGAATACACGGCAGTGCTCGAACCGCCACGATCTGCCCTCGAGCAGACCGAGGAGATCGAGATCGTCGACGTACTTGCGGATCAATGTGGCTGACAGATGCGGGATCTCGCCGTCGTCGTCGATGCCCGCGGTGCGAACGCCATCGCGGAAGCGCTCGGTCGGCACCTTTAAGCCGTCTGTTGATTCGGATTTTGCGAATGCTTCGATCAGCGTCAATGCCGAGAGCCGCCGTTGAGTGTCGGGCAGTGATGCGCATTGCACGCCACATCCCATGGGATGTGACCCACGTTATACGGACACCCAGCGTACCGCAAAGAGTTATCAGGTGAGATCTGTTGCTGCGGTGCGGATCGCAGCGGCGACGCGCATCTGCGGGTAGTCCTCGTCGCTGTGTACCGCGGGTGCCCGCCGGTCGGCCGAGGCGAGATAGTGCAGCAGCAGGCCTCCGAAGACCATGTCGAGTAACACGCCGACATCGGTAGCGGCTCGCAACTCGCGGTCGATGCCGCGGCGCACGACCGGTCCCTTCTCCGCGAGAAGTGCATCGGCGAAAGCGCGCCATCGCGGCCATAGCGTCGGAATCGACGCCACTTCCGCCGACAACCGCACGATCGATTCGCCCTTATCACTGACGAACAAGGCGGACAGCGCGCGGGCCAGTATGACGAGGTCAGTTCGGACAGAACCGTGTCGATCTCGACTGGCAACTGGATCTGCGCGGCGAGTGCGTCGACCAATAAGGCGCCGGCGTCAGGCCACCGCCGATAGTTTGATGATTTCCCCACTTTCGCCTCGCGCGCAACCCATTCGATGCTCGTACCGGCCCCATCCCGTCCGGGCGTACACGCGGCAACCGCTATGTACATGCGCGTCTCCAATTGCGGGTCGCGCGGACGACCACGCCCCTTTTGTGTTGCCTCACTCATGTCGATCTCCTGAGCCGCCGCGGTGCCTCGTGAGCACGAGTCCCAGGATCAGTGTTCAACACCGTGTGGTGCCGGTGCAGGCAAGCCGCTTGCGCAGCGTGTCAACCGAACGCGCGAGCGTGGGTCGACTGGCACGGATTGCATTGGCGAGGCGCGGGCGCCCTGCTTCACGCCGTGGGGCGCCACTGTCGTTTGCCAGACGCATCACGTGTGATGCGTCCTCCGCGAACTCCCGGGAAATGTGCGCCCAGCCCCACGGCGTTGGTGCGCTCCATCTCCTCGGCGACCCGGACGCGCGCCCGCGCCGCTTCGGCAGGATTTTCATCGAGCCGGTCGGTCCACCCGTCCTCGACGAGCAGCACGGGGTGATGCGCTGTATCGCCCAGAAGCAGAACCGGTCCCTCAGCGGTGTCGACGTCGACGATGCAGTTGCCTGGCGTGTGTCCAGGGAAGAGCCGCAACGATATCGACGAGGTGATCTCGGTCTGGTCGCCATCGGCCACATTCAGAAGGTCGGACACCGCCTTCACGGCGTCGTGCACCCCCGTCATCGCCGGACTGCTGCCTGTGTCGCTGCCCAGGCGGTCGAAGTCGGCGCGGTGACAGTAATGGCGGGCGTGACTGAAAACCGGCTCACCGGCCGGCGCGATCCACCCGACGTGGTCGACGTGCAAGTGCGTCAGGATGATGTCGGTGACCTCGTCGGCGGCGGTTCCGAGTTGGCCGAGCGAGGTCAGCAGTTGGCCGCTGTGGTCGAGGATGTCGATATTGGGTCCGATCCCGGCGTCGATGAGGATTGTCCGTCCTTCTGTGCGGATCAGGAAGCCTCCGAGGGGGAGCACCCATCCCGCGTCGTCGAACCATGGGGAGCTTGTTTGCCAGTCCGACGCCGCCGACGACGGTGCTTCAAGAAAGTCGCTGGGTTGGATGCGGTGCTCGGCGTCCGACACGTAATCGATTCGGCTGATCGCCATTCGAACCTTCCTGAAATGAGTTGGTAACAGGCCACTGTCCGAAGCTGGTGCGCGTTGCGGGCCTGACTAGAAGCCCTCGGGCCGTCGAGGAGTGTAGGGCTCGGTCAGCATTGTCAGTTCCTCTTGAGAGAGGCGAATCTGCAGCGAGGCGACGGCGTCGTCGAGATGGTGGGGTTTTGTGACCCCGACGATGGGTGCGCTCACCGCGGCCTGTTGGCGCACCCAGGCGAGCGCGATTTGTGCGCGCGAAACACCGCGCTGCTCAGCGATCCTTGCGACGGCAGCGGCGATGGCGCGATCGGATTCCTCGGCTTGACGGTACAAGAACCTGCCGAACTCGTCCTTGCTCGCACGTGCCGTCGACGCATCATCCCAGTCGCGGGTCAACCGACCGCGAGCCAATGGTGACCACGGCAGCACTCCGACTCCGGAAGCCAGACAGTAGGGGTGCATCTCGCGTTCTTCCTCGCGTTGCACGAGGTTGTACTGGTCCTGCATGGAAACGAAGCGCGTCCAGCCGTGAAGCTCTGCGGTGTGCTGCATGCGGGCGAACTGCCATGTCCACATCGATGAGGCGCCGATGTAGCGCACCTTTCCGGCTTTCACCACGTCGTGCAGTGCCTCCATCGTCTCCTCGATCGGTGACGTGGGATCGAAGCGGTGGATCTGATACAGGTCGATCCAGTCGCAGCGCAGGCGACGCAGCGATGCATCCACTTGTTCCATAACCGCACGGCGTGAGAGTCCGTATCCGTTGGGGCCGGGGCGCATTGGTGCGAAGAGCTTCGTAGCGATTATGAATTGTTCACGGGATCCGACGTCGGCGACGAAGTTGCCGATGACCTCTTCACTCGATCCGCTCGAATATTCGTTCGCGGTGTCCAGAGTTGTGATGCCGGCCTCCATGGCCGCGATCAGCAGTGGTCGCGCCGTGTCCTCGTCGAGCACCCAGGAATGCCGACCGCGACTGGGATCACCGAAACTCATGCACCCCAGAACGATTGGTGATATCTGCAGTCCGCTTGTTCCCAGTCGAATTGGTTCAGCGTTGGCCATCTTGGTTACTCCGTAGGTTGGGATGAATCGTTGGAATGGTGTCCTGCCGCAGGCTCACCGGTTGGTGTCTCCCCGATGTGCTGCTGCGAGTGCCTCGATCCACACCGACTTGACGCTGCGTCCCGTCGCCTCAGCCGTAGCGACGCAGTCCCGGTGTTCCGGCTTCACGTTGACGACTTCGCCGTCGAGCGTGCCGAACTTGACGCTGATCTGATGACCGTCGATGCTGACTGATTCGAAACGCCGTTCCAGGGCCCATCGGTGCTCGACCCGCCGGACCCGAACCCCGAGAGTGGTAGTGTGCCGCAGCAGCGCACGGGCGACCGCGCGTTCGTGCGATGTGGAAACCAGGGCGGAGAGCATGATTCCGGGTCGGCCGTTCTTCATGCCCGCTGGCGTCGTCCAGGCGTCGTGCGCACCGGCATCCAGACACGCCTGTAGCACGTTGGGCACCCATTCGGGCAGCATGTCGTCGAGATTGGTCTCCAGGACTAATGCCGCCCTACCAGGATCCGGCTGCGCTGGATCTGGTGTACCGAGGACCGCGCGCGCCACATTCGGCACTGCCCCCCAATCAGCGGTGCCCGATCCGATACCGATGACCGACAGCGTCATCGATGGCATCGAGCCGAACCGATCACTCAGGGATTTCACCAAGGCGGCCCCCGTCGGCGTTACCGTTTCGCCCTCCACGTCAATCGCGTACACGGGACTGCCGCGGAGGATTTCCAAGGTGGCCGGCGCCGGCAGGGGAAGTACGCCGTGTGCGCTGCGGGTGGTTCCGCGGCCCATGGGAAGCGGTGAGCAGACGATCTCACCGACCGCCAGCTGGTCCAACGCCAGTGCGACACCGCAGATGTCGACGATGGCATCGAGCGCCCCGACCTCATGAAACGTCACGTCGTCGGGTGAAATGCGGTGCACGTGGCCCTCGGCCACCGCAAGCACCTCGAAGGCCCGGTGGGCTCGTGCCTTCGCGCCGGCGGGCATCGAACTGGAGTCGATGATCGCGCGAATATCCTGAATCCGCCGATGGGCGTGTTCGTGGGGAGCGTTCACGGTCAACGCTGTTGCGCCGATGCCGTGACGCTCGACTGCACGTATGTCGAGACCGACACCGGTGACGGGTAGCTTCGCGAGAATATCGGCCAGTGACGCTCCCGCATCGATCAGCGCCGACAGCAACATATCGCCGGCGATCCCGCCGACGCAGTCGATGTAGAGCGTGCAGCTCATGAATGGCCGACGATCCGCGCGGCGCCGCACGCCGCACCGAATCCGTTGTCGATGTTGGTCACTACGACGCCCTGGGCGCAGCTTGCCAGCATCGCGTTAAGTGCGGTTTCGCCGCCGCGCGCGGCGCCGTAGCCGGTCGATGTCGGTACGGCGATGACGGGGCACGCCACGAGTCCTCCGACTACCGAAGCCAGTGCAGCGTCCATGCCTGCGACCACGATCAACGCCTGCTCACGGCGCAAGTCGTCGACGCGTTCGAGTAGCCGCCACAGCCCAGCCACGCCCACGTCGAGGTGAAGACTTGATTCGATACCGAGGAACTGCAGTGTGCGCTGCGCCTCTGCCGCCACTGATCGGTCTGACGTGCCTGCGGCGACGATGCCTACTCGTGCGTTCCGCTTCCCCAGCGTCCCGTTGAGAAATGCCGTCTGCGATAAGGCGTCATAGTCGACGATCGCGTGGGTGTTCTCGCAGACCAATTGCCGTTGTTGCTCCGACATGCGGGTGAACAGCACGGGGCCGACTCCATCAGCGAGGAGGCTCTCGACAATACGTGCCACGTCGGCAGTGCTCTTGTTCAAGCAGAACACTGCTTCCGGGAGGCCGATTCGGGCCAGCCGATCGCGGTCGTAGATCAAAGTGTCGGCTGCCGGGGAAACGGTGTTCTTCGCGGGTTCGTCCATGGCGTTCATCTTGTGCACTAGATTACGGACCGATACAGTCTCTATCAAGCGGGTCTCCGATTCCGTCGCAGGACCGGCTAGGCGAAGTTGAAGGGCAACTGACCACAATGACGGCATTTACGTCGCTCCGCGACAACATGTCGCGGGCAAGTCTGAAGAAGCCCGTGGCGGCAGGCGAGTCGCTTTCGAATTTGCCGCGGCGCATCACTGCGGAGCTGGTTGGCGGCCTGACGAGGCGGTACAGCGCGGTGGTCAGCCCGACGGAGCCCGGACTGGTGGCGGGAACGGCGCTGGTCCACCCGGCATCTGCGGATCCGGCTGGACGATGGGACATCCTCGCTGTCGAGGGCGAATCGGCCGACCGCGGGCAGCCGCTGGTTTACATCGAGGGCAGTGCCTGGGAGATCTCTGTGGCCGAGGATCACGTCATGGGGGTTCTCGGGTTCGCGGGCGGGGTCGCTCGGCGTGGGTCTGAGATCAAGGCCGAAGCGCCGGCAGGGCTTCGCGTGGTCTGCGGCGGCTGGAAGAAGCTGCCCGCCCAGCTCAAGCCGGTGCTGCGCGCCGGTCTCGACGTAGCGGGTTTGTCCCACCGGCTCCTCGACGGCGAATTCGTCTACGTGGGCAAGAATCAGGTTGCGATGCTCGGCGGTGTGCCGGCCGCGGTGACGGCGGCACGCGGATTGGACAACGGACCGGTTTCCGTCCAGGTCGTCGACGTCGCACAGGCCTTGGAGGCGGCCGACGCCGGTGCGGAAGTGGTCATGGTCGACACCGGTCGTCTGGCCGATCTCGAGGCGGTCAGTTCTGCGATGCACGCGTGCGGCGCGGACGTCCTGCTCGCCTACGCAGGTGGGGTGAACGCGACTCAGCTGCGGCGCATCGCCAATCTCGGCGCGCACATCGTGGACATCGGCCGCGCGGTCCTCGATGCACCGCTGTGGGATCTGCACATGGAAGTCGTCGTATGAAAGGGCCGGCCGAGTTCGACGCGGTCGCCGAGGTGCTGGATAGCTCACCGCGCCGCGTGGTCGCCTGCAGCGGTGGTGTGGACAGCCTCCTGCTGGCCGACGTCGCACATGAGTTGCGGCCGAACACGACGATCATCGCACACTCGGTATCCCCGGCTGTTCCGCCATCGGCTACACAGCGGGTCCGGCAGGCGGCGCGCGAACTCGGCTGGCGGCTCGAGTTGGTCAACTCCCGCGAGTTCGCGGATCCTGACTATCTGGCCAACCCGAAAAACCGTTGCTACTTCTGCAAATCCAACCTTTACACCGAACTGGATCGGGTCAGTGCGGCAGCCCGCGAGCGCGGTGTCGACTGGGCGGTGATGAGCGGCGCCAACACCGACGACCTCGGCGAGTACCGGCCTGGGCTGACGGCCGCTGCCGAGCACGACGTTCGGCACCCTTTCGTCGAGGCTGGCCTGAGTAAGGCCGAAATCCGCATGCTGGCGCGGCAGCGGGGGAGGCTGTGGCACGATCTGCCCGCGGCGCCTTGCTTGGCTAGTCGGCTCTACACCGGAACCGCGGTCACCGCAGAGCTGTTGCGGGCGATCGACCGCGGCGAGAACGTATTGCGGGCGCGTACGGGGCTGCAGGTGGTGCGCTGCCGGATCAAGGCAGACGAAGTCATCGTCGAAGTCGGCGCCGACGCGCGCGAGGAGGTGACGCCGAGTGTGCTGTCCGACGTGCTCGCCACGATGCGCCGCGCGGCGCCCGGCCTTCGGTCCATCACTCTCGACGAGGCCCCCTATGCGCCAGGGCGGGCGTTCGTGACCTTGACGGCTCCGTCGGGTGTCGGATAGATGACTACGTCAGTGTCGCCGAGCACGTTGCGAAACAACAACTCTCGGCGCCAGCAAGGGGCCGGCCGCCCTCGGAATCCCGAGGTCGAACGGCGCGCGCTCGAAGCCGCCCGGTCCATCTACGGCGAGTCCGGAAAGTCCTACGTCACCTTCAGCAACGTTGCGGCGCGGGCGTCGATCGGAAAGGCTGCGCTGTATCGGCGTTGGGCGTCGCCCGTCGATCTGCTGATGGACGCGCTACGTTCGATTCCCCTGCCAGGCGCGATCGCAGATCTTGGTGACGTGCAGACGGAACTGGCGCAGTTCTGTCGTGCATTGATGGAGCTGTACGTGTCGCCGGACGGTGCGGCGTTGATGCGGTTGACGACTGAATTCCACGATGAAACGGAGCCGTTTCGGCAGTGGATCACCGACGTGTCGCGGTCCATGATCGCTCACGCGGAGACGGCGCTGGACCGTGCGATTCAGCGGGGCGAGTCTGTACCGAACATGTCCGCTGAGGCGGTAACTCAGGTCCTGACGGGCACCGTACTCAGCCATACGGTGTACCGGCTGCATGCGGACCAACCGATACCGCGTCATGAATTGGGGCAATTTTGCTGGAACCTCGCGGGTTTGGCGCTGGGTCGCGTCGAGACGACCCGAAAACCCGAACACCAGCGCTTTCTGGCGGAGACGCATGCGACCGAGACGGTGGTTGCCGGTGGCAGGAAGGCCAACCTGATCCGGATCGCCCAGCAAGTCGCCGCGAGCCGAGGCTTCGCCGAGCTGACCCTGGCTGATATTGCGAAGTCCGCAGGTCTGACTACGCCGGCTCTATACACCCATTTCGCTAGCCGCGCAGAGTTGATTGAACAGGTCCTCGAGGTCACTGCTCGTGAGTATGTCGAAGACCTGGCGCAAACTGATGAACCGTCGGGTTCTGTCGAGGTGCGACTTCGCACTCGGCTACACCGGTGGGCCGCCATGCCGACGCCGCGCTTGCGTCTGCTCAACGACGCCGTCTTGCATATCCACGACTCTGTCAGGGTCAAGTCCGCCATACAGCGGGCGCGTGGAGCGTGGGACGCGTTCGTCCGCGATGTCCTTGCCAAGGGCGTGGACCGTGGTGAAGTGCGTCGCGATGTGGACCTCGATGTCGCGGTCGAGTTGTTGACCAGCTGCTTGTTCGGAGTCGAGGTGGCTTCGGACACGGGGTTGGCCGAATCGACTCTGCTCGACCTGAGCGACCGGTTGGTGGACATGTTCCTCGCGTACGTCGGGGGTGGTGGGTGGACCGTCAGCGGCATTGACGAACGACCACCGTCCGAATTACCTTGCACTTAATCCGGATTAAGGTGGAATGGGAGAAAGTCGATGGCGAAACGCATCACGATGGTCGCGGCGATCGTCGAAGACAACTGCACAGGCTGCAACAAATGCGTGCTGACCTGCCCGACGGTGGCGATAACCATGCGACCGAGACGTCCCGACGAACCGGGTCCCGGTCGAAACATCGCCGTCGTGCAGGACGATGTCTGCTACAACGCGCAGAACTGTATGGAGTTGTGCCCGGACGACGCGATTGTGATGCGTCCGTTGGAGGAACCGTTCGAGGTCGGCAGATTCGAGCCCGAGGCGTCTGCCGATGAGATCGGGCAGCTGTGCATGCAGTGCGGGGTACTGCCCGACATGTTGATCTGCGTCTGTACCGACACCACTGCGGGTGAGCTGGCGGCGGCCATTCTCGACGGAGCACACACACCGGAGGACGTCGCCATCAAGACGGGGGCGCGAACAGGTTGCGCGGAAATTTGCCTTGACCCGATCCTGCGGCTGCTGGCCGCCGCGGGACACGGCGATGCCCCACGAAACCCGCGCAACGGTTACCAGTGGTACGGAATTCCGGGCAGGCTCATGAATTTCGTGGGCGCCGACGGTCAGGTCGATCCCGATCTGGCGAACGCCTATCCGCACATGCGAATGCAAAAAGATGTGAACGCGATGATGTTCAAGATGGATGAGGCCTGATCATGACCATTGCCATTCCCGCGCCGTCGCTGTATCCGACGTGGAACGGGCGCACGCCGGCAGATGTGGTGACAACGCGAGCGGCTGAGCTCGACGGAATCGTCACGTTGCCGATCCGCGAGCTCACACCCTGGCTTCCCAAACCGATTTGGGCACCCGAAGCCCGTTTCGGGCCCACTGATCTCGACGAGGTGCGCGGCCGCACCCGGGCCAGGCTCGAGTCGGTCGACTGGTCCAAGATCCAACGCGGGGACAAGGTCAACCTGCTCGCCAACCCGCATGGCTTTGCGCTCTCGGGGATGGCCTACGTAGCGCTGCTGGAAGAAATCCAGAAGTATGTGCAGGAGACGACGGGTGCCAAGGTCAGACTGCGGATCGCCGAATCGATGGGCCACATCGAGAATCCCGACTGGATGAAGATCTACGACTTGGAACGCCGGTTCGGCGACGCCAAGGAATGCCCGCAGATCGGTCAGGGTGTCGAGATCGAAACCCGCGTCGGGCCTATGTATCTCACCCGACAACTGTTCAACGGGGATCACTTCATCCACACCCACGTCACAGAGATGCGCGAAGGCTACCTCCATCGAATGGTCGACCGCCTGTACAAGCCGTTCGGGATGGGTTACACGCGGCTGGAGACGAGGTCCGCGTATCACTTCGGCTACGGCCCACGAACCGGTCAGCTGGTGGCCCGCGCCGTCTTCGACAGCCACTACGTGCAGCAGCGCTATGTGTCGACGGTGGTACTCAACACCAGCCCGGAGGGAGTCATCGACGTCGACGCGGACAACGATCTCGGCCTGCTCGACCAGCGCGTTGCCACCGACATCTTCCGCAACTATGCCGTGTTGATCCGGCTGATGAGCGAAGTGAAGGACGTGACCGTTGTGTTCGACGGTCACGGCAACACGATCTACAGCTACGCGGGTGGCATACCGTTTGATGTCCTGTACTACGCCAACGCAGATTGGCTCGACCTCGACAACCCTGCGCTCTATGCGGTGCTCATGCCCGAGTCGATCCGTGGCATGGTGGGGCAATACATGATGGGCGAGAACGCCAATATCAAGGCATTTGTCATCAATTACATGGCCGGCGGTGTCCCGTACATCTACCTCCTCAAGGGCGTGCCCACCTTCGTCACCAGCAGGAAGGTGATGGACTGGTTGGAGCAGGACCCGTCGGGGTGCTGGATCGGTAATCTGGCCGAGGTGACTGACGGTCTGGCCGACGCCGTCGCGCGGGGCAAGGCGATCGCGCAGTCGGACAACGTCCTCGTCTACGACAACCTGCCCGGTGCCTTGCACGTTTCGGAATCGCTCGCGCAGGAGCTCCGCGAGGCTGCCCCGCGGGTGATCGAGGACGTCGAAAAGGTGCGCATGCCAAAATGGCTGGCACAGCGTGGTCTCCCGACTGTCTCCTTGAGCTGAGTGCTTTATGCCTGAAGTGGAGCTGCTGGACAAAACCGAAGTCTGGGTGCGCGGAATCACCTTGCACCACACAGATCTGCGCTCTCTGGCCGCCACTGCGGCCCAAGCGTTACAGCTCGGCCCGAATCTGGTATTCGTCACCGACGCGCGCGACGACCACGTGGTCTTCGACGTTCTGCAACCGCGAATGGAATTGGCGAATATTGTTGGCCGACAATCTGAATTACTATCGGCGTTAGCGGATGTTCGTGGCGTGACCCTTTCCGACGATGCGTCAGTGCATTCCCGTGGAGTCATCGGCATGATCGGCACCCCGCCCGACGAGGTGGACGAGACTCTCGCTCGAGCAGAGCGGATCGACCAACAGCTACGCACTTACGTGTCATCGCGCGTGGCGGTCGTGTCGACCGGCCCAGAGGTGGTCGCTGGAAATATCGAGGACACCAACGTCGCGGCGGTGGTCGACGTCATGGGCGGCGCAGGCTTCGAAGTCACGGCTGCGGGCGCCGTAGTCGATGACGAGGACGCCATCGTCGGCCGCGTATTGCGGCTCGTATCAGACGGTTTCGGCGTGGTCATCACGACCGGTGGCGTGGGGGCCGAAGACAAGGACCGCACGATCGAGTCGCTGCAGCGGTGTGATCCCGATCTGGCGACAGCGGTGCTGGCGACGTACGCGGTTGGCCACGGGCGCCACGTCAAGCCGCACGTGCGAGTAGGAGTTGGCCAAGTCCAGTGGACGCGGGTGATCGCCCTTCCTGGACCGACCCGTGAGGTGCAGGCAGCTCTACCCACTTTGGTGCGGGGTCTGCAGGAAGGCTGGACCAAGCAGCATCTCGCCCAAGAGATCGCCGAGGTGCTCAAACAGTGTCTGCGACACCATGATTGAGACAGTATCGATTAGCTTTCAACCGGCGGAGCGGAGCTGATGCCGAAGCTCATTCTGTTGGTCCGCCGACGTGACGACTTCACCCACGAGGAGTTCGCGGATCGCTACGAGTCCGGTCACGCACCGCTCGCTCGGCGCACGCTGCCAAAACTTCGCAAGTACGTGCGCAACTACCTGACGCCCGTGCCTGGCATTCCCGAGCTGAATTTTGACTGCTGCACCGAATTCTGGTTCGACAGCCAAGGCGACTTGGAAGAGACATTGGCCTGGTACGCGACCGAAGAGGGCCAGGTGCTTGTCCGTGATGAGGCCGAGTTCATGGATCGAGACTCGATGCGCGCCTTCATCACGCAAGAGACTGAGTTGACCAACAATTAGGAGCTGACGCCCTCCATCGCCAACGGCCGCGATCCCGCTGCGTACGCAGGGGCCTCTTCGTGGCGCGCATCTGCGGCGACAGCGGGTGATTACACCGCACGGCGGGCGCGTGCAAGTATTCGGTCGTGACGTTGCGCGATCGATCAGGGCGGGCGGTCTTGGGGAATCGCGAAAACGTCTGAGCCCCAGCGTGACGTCCTATCGTAACTCTCCCCGGCCACACGCGGTGGGTCGCTAGACATCGGTGTGGTTTTGTGGCGGCTTGCGATCGCGTTTCTTTGCAGCTGCGGATTCCGACCGTGTTCCGTACAGCGCGAAATCGCATATCTCGTCGATGAGCCGATCGAATGGAAGCGAGTCTTCGGCTTGGGGCAGAATCCAGTCGCCGTGACTCGCGATGCCCGCGATCATCGCGAGAGCAAGTCGAGACTTGATTCGCATCGATTCCGGGGTGAAGCCGCGCGACCGCATCTGCTCTTCGGTGAGCGGAGCCAGGCTGTCGATCAACGTGTCGAGCGTCTGCTGGAGCATTGCCCAATTGGCGTCGCCGAGAACGGAGCGATCGGCCAGAACCCGCGTGATGAAGGCGCGGTGTCGTAGGAAATTGGTGGTCATCTCGGCGACGAGGTCCCGTGTGAGGTCCCACGTCGGTACGTCGGTGCCCGGCTGTCCCTTCTCGGCGCGCGACTGCATGACCGCGAGGAATTCGCGAAACGGTCGGAGCGCGGCTTCGCGGATCAGTTCCCCGATGTCGGGAAAGTGGCGCTGAAGCACAGTCCTGTGAATACCGGATTCAGACGCGATGTCTTGAGCGGTGACAGCGAGCCCCTTCTCGATCACGACGCGCTCAGTCGCCTCGAGCAGCTGTTGCCGTACCTCGGCCGGACGTCGACGGGACCGGCCGCGGGGCTGATTCGCCAGTTCGGGGTCGGAGCCTTCCATGGAGCAGATGATGGCACAGCCGATCAATGAGGAACGTATTCGAAGAGGCATCGGCCGTCCTGCAAGCAGCATCAATGTAGCTTGACAAGCATCACTGATGCTGCTTAAGTAAGGTGACCCGCGCCACACCCCAACACAGTTCAGGAGACGCTATGACGACGGAGATCGACCCGGCAGTCGGCGACGCCCTGCGGATGCAGCCGTCAGTCGGCGACCAGGCCGAGGCTGAGCAGATGTACTCGGTTCTCAACCCGGAATACCCCGCGTCGTACTGGCAGGTGGCGTTCTCGGCGGACGTGGCGGTGGCCGAGGTTGTTCCGCTGCGCGTCCTAGAACGCGACATCGTGGTCTGGCGCGACTCGGGCCGCGAACTGCATTGTGCGTCCGCGCATTGCGGACACCTCGGCGCACACATGGGTTATGGCGGCGAGGTGATCGACGACACGCTGCGCTGCCCGTTTCACGCATGGCAGTACGACGCCGCAGGCAAGGTCGTCGCCATCCCGGGAATTGAGGGGCGCCTCAAGACCCGAGCCTGCCTGCAGGTGTACCGGGTCGTCGAGCGGTACGGCACGATTTTCCTGTGGAACGGTCCAAGTGTTCCCGACCATGACCTACCCGACGCGCTGGCCGAGGCGGGGCTGCGAGAGGACGACGTCTACTTCGAACACATTCGCTTCAAGCTGCCGTTTGCAGGCAAACCGTTGATGGAAAACGGGCCTGACGCCGCACATTTCAGCGCGCTGCACGGCTTTGGCAGCTGGGGAGATTCCGAGATCCTCGTCCACGACGCCACCAAACTCGAGTTCATCGCACACTTCTACGACAGGCTGTCCTATCCGAAATGGGCGGATGTGAAGCGCGCTTACCGCCGCGGCGAGTTGCCCGGGCTGCTGGTCGACGCTATGACCAGCGGAGACGTCCGGTCCATACCCTACGGTTCCGGGATCCACCTCTACACGATCGCGCCGTCGCAACAGCCCATCGATCGCAGCGATGCTTCGGTCAAACTACTTCCGCGACTCTGGGTGGCTGTGGCGAAAGCCGCCGCTGAGGCGGCGGGCGAGGGTGCATACATCCTCAGCCACACACCCTGCGACAAGGATTCACACATCCTGTACGGCACCTTCTTCATGCCTCGAGTCAAGAATCCGGTGCTGCGCGCGTTGAGTAAGCCGATCGCTAAAGAGATGATGGCGCGGTTGCTGTTCTTCGCGGTCTGGCAGGACGCCATGGTCATGATCCATCGACAGGAGCCCGACAAGCCCGCATACCACAGGTTTGACCGCAGGCTGCTCGAGCTTCGGCAGTTCTGGAAAGATCGCACCGCGATTGCGGCGAGAGGCGCTGAGACATCGCCGGCGACCCCTTCGGATCACAAGGGGGCACGTTGAAACTCGGTCACCTAGGCCGCTTCGCGGTGGCACTTCTTACTCTCGAGTCCGGCGTTCGGCTGTACCGCCGGCACCGGGATCGTCAACTCGCCTTCATGCCGTACGGCGTGAACGGCGGCAGCTATGGAGCCGTCATGCGGCAAGCGATGCGGGCGGCTGATCCGAGGTCTGCTGACCATTCAGGCGGTGTTGGTCCACAGACCCGCAAAGCGCGATACGCCCTTCGCTGACGCGTAACGCACGGCTAAAGCCGCTCGTGATACCGTAGTTTCACGTGTGGCGCGTCGTTGTCGGCTCACAGGAGCAAGCCGGTCTGGCAGCGCGGTACCCAGGCCGGCCACAGCTGCGCATGTCGACGTGCGGTCCGCCGACCCCGGTGCAGCAGGTCCACATCGTCGAAACTGCCACCCGCCACTTGCGTTCGGGCACGTGTAATGGTCGAAGACCGTTCGCGATCTCACGTCTCGAGCGGCGGCCTCAACCGGCTGGCGTTGCAGTCAGGGACTCTGCGATGTCTCGATAGCAGTTGCTTCAGCGGTCACAGGGTCGCTTGCGCCGGCCCGTAGGTGACGCAGGTGGACTGAATGGGATCGCCGTAGCGAGAGCAGCCTTTTCCTGTCGCGGTGTAGACGGCCCCACGGGCTGTGTGCTCAAGAAAGATCTTGGCGACGTTGTTTCCAGGCTCGGATTTGCAGCGGCCGGGCTGTCCGGCGGCCGCGACGCACACCGTTACCGAGTTGACCGCCGTCTTGCCTGGGCACTTCCCCGGAGTCAACGTCGCGGTGACAAGGTCGACGCCATAGGCCATATGCGCGACCTCAGGTGCAGTCAGGGTGAAACCACATAGTTCGTCTGCGGAGGCAGTCGGGCTCAGAAGCAGCCCGGTGGTGGCGGCCACCGCAACAGCGGCCGCCCCCCATTTCACCACGGATACCGATCCACGGTGGGCGCGACCCGCGTACGTAGCCGATCGTGAATCGCAATGCTGTCGGGTCGCTTTCATGGGCATCAGTCCACTCCGCTTGATCGAGATGGGGGTCTACTTGAGATGGGCTTGTAAGTCGCTCACCATCGCCTGCAGCGCAGAGCTCCACGACGGCCAGCCGTGATCGCCGTCCGTCGGCAATTGGAAGGAAGCGTTCGCGCCAGCGAAGGTTCGGTAACTTTCCATGAACTGCAGGTTGCTGCCCTGCGCCTGATCGGCGTAACCGAGCATGGCGGCCGGGTCGCTCGCAACCACCGACCGGGGACTGTAGAGCCAGACTCGGGTGTTGTTGCGGATGAGATTATTGATGTTGACGTGGGGGTCGTGCCATTTCCAGCGGCCAAGCTGCGGCAACCCCCACATGTTGCGGGTGTCGACGCCGCCGTAGCGCTGGAGCCCAGCGGTGATGGCGCCGTTCATCGCGGTCGCCGAGGGTGTAACGAATCCCGACATCGAGCCCGCGTAGCGGAAGCGATCAGGATGGGATGCGGCCAACGTGAGCGCGGCGGTCCCTCCTTGGGAGGCGCCGACGACGCTGTGTCCGCCTGGCGCCAGTCCTTTGTTGGCTGCCAGCCAATCGGGCAGCTCACGAGAGAGGAAGGTGTCCCACTGCCGGCTTCGATCCTGCTCCCAGTCGGTGTAGAGGCTCCACGCGCCGCCGGCTGGGGCCGCAACCGACAATCCGCTGCCTGCCAGGATGGTCATGGCGTTACCGGCAGTCACCCAGTTGCTCACCTCCGGCGCGGCGTTGAAGGCGTCGAGTAGGTAGACCGCGTACGGGCCGCCAGCCATGAAGGAGACCGGGATATCACGGCCCATCGCCGCCGACGGCACCAAGAGGTTCTCGACGGTCGGGGCGGCCCTCGCTGCCGGGGCGAAGGTGGCCATCGCGCAGGCGATAGCCGCGATGACGCGCGCTGCTCTCAGTGACCATCCGCGGTACGCGCTCTCGCTAACCATCCTCACCCCATATCCGGTCATCCGCCGAAACCTGCGGCCCGCCAACGACGGCACAGCCCGCCGCGGATACGAGTCGAGTGCGATTACTCTAACCACGTTATACCAATGTCACAAGGTCGTGACGGGTGTATTACGTGCCTCATTGCGTGGTTGCAGTGCCGAGCATGACGCCTCGGGTGCGGTACACCGACGGCGGTACGCCCGTCCACCGTCGGAAGGCTCGAGTGAAGGCTGCGGGCTCGGAGAAGCCAAGGCGTTGCGACAGCGCGGCGATGGTCTCCTCGCCTCTGCTGAGGCTCTGCAGCGCCTCGTCACGGAGCACCTCGTTCTTGATGTCTACCAACGAGGTGTTCTCCAGGCGCAGTCTCCGGTGGAGCGTCTGCCGGCTCATGCCGACCTGGGCCGCGATGTCGTCGGCGCTCGCCCCCCGACAACCCACCCATGCCTTCAGTAAGGTGCGCACCCGCTCGGCATGGCTTGGCTGTGCGGTGCATTCGGTCATCAGCCCCAAGGGCGCATTGTCCAGGAAGGTTTCGACCTCTTCACAGGTCCGGCCAAGGGGCTCCCCAAGCGACCGGCTGGCAAAGAGCAGTGCCGCCTGGGATGTCGAGAACCGCACCGGTGCACCGAACAGAGATTCGTACTCCTCCGATTGGGCGGCATCGGACGGTTGGACCCGCGGAAGCTGCACCTCAATCAGGGGGAGCGGATGGCCGATCGCCCAGTTGACGATGCGGTGTCCCACGGCGACCATCGCCTCGGTGTAGGCGTGATCGGCGCGCCCGCTGCCGTGCGACTCGATTGCGAGCGTGACGGTTTCGCCGTCGTCCACGCAGGTGATGGCGGGGACCCCGGGCACCGCCGAGCGAAACTGGGCGTACCGTGCCAAGGCCGAGCGCAGATCGGGGCTGCTCGACAGGGCGTATCCAAGCATCCGGAACGTGCCGCGGGGTACCGGGTGCGTGCCCAATCCGAGAAGGTCGTCGCCGGTCGACCGCCAGAGTTCCCGGAGCAGCCTGGTGAGGCCCGACTTGGTGATGCCGAGACAATGAGCGTGTTGGCCGGCGGAGACCATTCCCGTCGCCTGCAGCACCGGTTTCAAATCCCATTTCTGCCGGCGAGCCAACGCCAGAAAGTCGATGACGCGGTGTTGAGACAGGAGGTACTGGACGTCATTGGACGGTGGAGTCCGCGCCTCGCCTCGCTCGCACTCGGTCCTGCTGACCGCGTTCAGCCCCGCTGCACCCGTTCGCGATGAGCGCCCGGCGGAGTGCGCCAGCCGAAGCGATGTCACGGGCCTACCGGGACCGCCGGCCGCGACACGGTCGGTGCGGACCGTCACGTCGTGCGACCGAGCCTTCGATACGACCGTCAGCCGGGATTGCGCCCCCCGGGACCGACCTCCCGTGGCGGCGGACGTCGTGCGGACCGTGGCGAACGTGCCACGGTCGAGCAGCGGCGGGATGGCGCCCACTGGGTTTACCGGCGGCGGAGTGTCCTGGCTCACACAAATAGTATAACCTGGTCATCGCATTGCGTGTCGACCGTTACGGAAGCGACCATTGCCGGCACTCGTCGAGGACGCTCACACCACGGGGCGCGGCGCCCACGGCCCAAAGAAGAGGAGAACATTGTGGTGAAGACTGGCGAACGGCTCCAAAGCCAGGTTTGTGACACGCAGGTGATCGTCGTCCGGGCAACCGACGCGCTGGCCGATCTGCGGGCCGGCGGTGTCCCGATGATCCCTCTGGGCGCTGAGTCGACGGGCGCCGCGACGATCGACCCGGCCTGGTCGGACGGCAATCTGATGGGCAAGAGGTACACGACACCCGACGGCGCAGAGGTCTTGGTCACTCGTGCGGGCGTGGGCACGCTCGCGGTGGGGCAGACGCCGTTGGTGCTCAAGCAGGCTGCGCCGTTGCCGGCAAGCGATTGACAACAGCATGTCGGCGGCTGAGCCGATGCGACGAAAGATAGGGATGAGCATGCGATTCATGACCGCGGCGGCGGTTGCCGCCGGTGGAATGTGCGCGAGCGTCGTGCTGGCCACGCCCGCCGTCGCTGAGCCGGTCGAGGACCCCTGCGGCCTCGCTGTCACGCTTCTGTGCCGATTTGCCCCCATTGCCCCGAGCCTCGACCACGACGTAGACCTCACTCAGGACTCGGCGGTCGTCAATGGTCAACAACTGCCGAGAACTCCTGAGGCTCCCGAGGGTGCCGTGGAGGAGCGGATTCCTCCCGATCCGTGCGCGACGGGCTGCATTTGAGTGCGGCCGCCGCGCACGACGGGGGAACATCATGGCTCTAATTTCAACTGATACGCGACCACCGTTGGCGGATGGCGGTGGACGAGTGATCGGGGTCGGTCAGTTGCGCAGCGACGTGGTCACCATGGTGCTGACGCTTCGACCGGGTGAACGCGTGCATGTTCATCGCCGTGGGCGGCCGTGCGCAGTGATCCGGTCGGCAAGTGACGGCGAAGGTCATCTGGAACCGCTGCCGAGCGGAACCTTGCGCGTGAACGTAGCCGAATTGCGCTCGCGCGCGGGAAGATTCTCGACCGGGTATCCGAGGGGCGGCGGGTCGAAGTCGCCCACGGTCGGCGAGTAGTCGCGACCATCGAACTGGACACCTCCTGAACTGCTTGCACGTTCGCGGCCCTCGCGCGACGAGCGCAGGCTTGCGACGCGCGACGACTGCCTCCTACGATGGGGTTATCGGACGAGATTCGTCGGTATTAGGGCCTGGTCGCTTCGGCGCCTGGAACGTCACCGCCATGTGGCCACCGGGTGCTGGAGTCGGCTCCGTCCATCTGCGGCACAAATGATTGGGGAGCATGACCGTGACCACCACCGAAGTCGACCCGCGCACGCCCGTCATCGTCGGAGTCGGGCAATTCGCCGAGAGGGTGGACGACCACGATTACCGTGGGCTTTCACCGATCGACTTGGCGGTGGCCGCATCGCGCGCCGCGCTAATCGACACCGGAGCAGACTTCGACAGCCTGATCGGTGCGATCGACACGATTGCTGCGACGCGCCAGTTCGAGGACTCGACTCCCGGCGCGCCCGCCCCCCTGGGCAAGTCGACGAAGTTCACGCTATCGGTCGCGCAGCGCCTCGGTGTGACGCCGAAGCGCGCCGTACTCGAAATCGCCGGAGGACAGTCACCACAGCATCTCGTGACCGAATTCAGCCGCGAGATCGTAGACCACAACGCCGAGATCGTGCTGCTGACGGGTGCCGAGGCCATCTCCACTATCCGACATCTCGCGAAGTCGGAGAACAAACCGGACTTCTCCGATGACCCCGACGATCCGGACGGCGTCTTCGAGGACCGCGGGTTCGGCCTCCGCGGTCTCGTCACGATGGAGCAGGCCAACCACGGACTGGTGAACGCGCCCGTGCAGTACGCCCTCTTGGAGAACGCACGGCGGTCGGCGAAAGGCGAAAGTCGCGAAGCGTACAAGGCCGCGATGGGTGAGCTGTTCGCCCCGTTCACCAAGGTGGCCTCTGCGAACCCCTACTCGACCGCACCCGAAGTGCGCACCGCGGCCGAGCTCGTCACCGTGACCGAGCGGAATCGACAAATCGCCGAGCCTTACACCCGTTTCGTAGTCGCTCGTGACCTCGTCAACCAGGCAGCCGCTGTGCTGCTGACCTCGGTGGGCGCGGCGCGCCGACTGGGTATCGATGAGGGCAAGTGGGTGTTCCTGCACGGCCAGGCCGACCTGCGGGAGAGGGACCTTCTCGAACGCGCCCGTCTCGAGACCGCACCCGCTGCCCCGATGGCGGTTCGCCACGCCCTGGAGGTCGCGGGTATCGGGATGAATGACGTTGACTTCATCGACTTGTATTCGTGCTTTCCGATCGCAGTCACCAACATCACCGAGGCTCTGGGACTCTCGCCCGACGACCCGCGTGGTTTCACGCTCACGGGCGGTCTGCCGTTCTTCGGGGGACCAGGCAACAACTACTCGATGCACGCGGTCGCAGAGGCCGTGGCACGGCTGCGTGACAAACCCGGCAGCTATGCGCTCGTCTCCGCGAACGGCGGTGTCCTGTCCAAGACCTCGGTGGGCGTGTACAGCACGACCCCGACGGAGCTCCGTCCCGATGCCAGCGATCGCCTTCAGCGTGACATCGATGCTGCGGATGCACCGCGCCATGAGCCCCGCCCGCGCGGGTGGGCCACGATCGAGACATTCACCATCGAGCACAGTCGCCGTGGCCAGACCGGCATCGTGATCGGTCGTCTCATCGCCGACGACAAGAGATTTATCGCGATGGTCCATGCGGGCGACACCGAACTGATGACGCTGCTTCAGGAGGCCGACGACCCGGTCGGGCGGCCGATCTTCGTGACTCCCACCGGTCGGGGCAACCGGGTCACGATCAGCGAGGCCAAAGCCGCAGAACTTTTGCCGCCGCGCACGCCCACGCTGCGCGACGACTACGAGTTCGTCCAGGTACGCCGGGCGGGACACCTGTTGGAGATCACCATCGACCGCCCCGAGGTGCGCAACTGCCTGCATCCGCCGGCTCACGAAGAACTCGACGATGTCTTCGACGCCTACCTGGCCGACAAGGATCTGTGGGTGGCGATCATCACGGGGTCCGGAGACAAGGCCTTCTGTGCCGGCAACGACCTCGTCTACAGCGCGAGCGGCAAGCCGATGTACGTGCCGCTCAACGGTTTCGCCGGCCTCACCAGCCGGCGATTGACCAAGCCGGTGATCGCCGCGGTCAACGGGTTCGCTATGGGAGGCGGCTTCGAGATCGCCCTGGCCTGCCACCTGGTCGTGGCCGACCAGTCGGCCACTTTCGCGCTGAGCGAGGTGCGGGTCGGGCTGATCGCGGGAGCGGGCGGCCTAGTCAGACTGCCTCGGGCCATTCCGCAGAACGTCGCCAACGAGCTCATCCTGACAGGTCGCCGTATCGGCGCGGAACAAGCGCGGGAGCTCGGCGTGGTCAACAGAATTGCGCCGGCCGGCCAGGCGCTGCAAGTGGCTCGAGAACTTGCCGAAGAGATCCTCGCCGGATCGCCCACTTCGGTGCGGCTGTCCCTGCAGCTGATGCTGGAGACGCAAGGCGTTGCCGACACTGTGGACGCCGTCACAGCTCCCACGGATGTCGTCGACGAACTGATGACCAGTGCGGATGCGATCGAGGGCATGACGGCATTCGCGATGAAACGAAAGCCGCACTGGCAGAACCGGTGACCGCGATACCGCGCGGAGAAAACGACCAGCAGTAGCCACGGCGAACAGAAGGGGCGAAGATGCCTGATCAGAACCTCCCACTCAGCGGTGTCCGCGTCATTGACCTGACCGATGGCGTCGCCGGCGTCAGCGGACGAATCCTCGCCGACCTAGGCGCTGACGTCGTCCTCGTCGAACCTCCGGAGGGTGTGCCCTCACGTCGGCAAGAGCCACAGCACGAGGGGCACAGCCTCCGATTCGCGACCGCGCACTACAACAAGCGAGGCATCGTCCTGGATCTCACGAGCGAGCCCGACCGCGAGGCGCTGCTGAGGCTACTCGACGGCGCCGACGTGGTCTTGGAGTCGTACCCGCCGGGCCATCTGAAAGCTCTGGGCATCGGCCCCGAGCGCATGCGCGAGCGCAATCCACGCCTCGTCGTCGGTTCCATCACCAACTTCGGCCAAGACGGCCCCTTCGCAACGTGGCAGGCCACCGAGCCGGTGCTGACGGCTATGTCGGCTGCGCTGACCCGGTCCGGGGCTCCGGGCCGGGAACCACTGGTTCCGCCGGGCGAGCTGGCCAGCGAAACGGCCGCGGTCGAAGCCGCCTTCGCCGTGTTGCTGGCGTACTACCGGGCCAGGGCCACCGGACACGGGGACCATGTCGACTGCTCGATCTTCGACCTGGTGCTGCGGGGCCTCGATCCCGGGTTCGGCGTGGGCGGTTCGGCGACCATGGGCCAGCCGCAGGTCAACGCCCCACACGAGCGTCCGGACCGCAGGATGCTCTACCCGATCTTCCCCTGTGCAGACGGCCATGTGCGCATGTTCATCGCGTCGGCCAAGCAGTGGCGTGCGTTGTTCGGTTGGCTGGGGAAGCCGGAAGAGTTCGCGGACCCGTCGTACGAGCAGATGTTCACTCGCCTGATGAACTGGGACAAGATCCGCGATGCCCTGACCGTTTTGTTCGCCGATCAGAGCCGTCAGCAGATCGTCGCCAAGGCAACGGAATTGGGTATCGCCGTGGCCGCGCTGCACACGGCCCAGGAGGTGCTCCGCTCGGAGCATGTCCGCGAACGCAACTCGTTCATCCGCGCCGAAGTAGCGCCGGGCGTGACCGCCGCGGTCGCGAACGGTTTCGTCGAGATCGACTCATACCGTGCAGGATTCAGGCACCGCGCCCCGGAGCTCGGGGAGCACACCATTGCCGTACTCTCGGAGCAGCGGAGAGGGTCCCATGAGCACCGCAACGCCGGGCCAGTTTCCGGGAACCGTCCGCTCGAGGGCATACGCGTCCTCGACCTCGGCGTCATCGTGGTCGGGGCGGAGACCGGGCGGCTGCTCGCTGATCAAGGCGCCGAGGTCATCAAGGTGGAGAACCGTGCGTTCATCGACGGGCTGCGCCAGTTCGACCAGCCGACCAGTTGCAGCTACACCTCGGCCCTGGGCAACCGTGGGAAACGCAGCATCGGGCTGAACCTGCGCAGCGACGCCGGCAAGGAGATCTTCAAGAAGCTGGTCGCCGAATCCGATGTGGTTCTGAGCAATTTCAAGCCCGGCACTCTCGAGTCGCTCGGTCTGGATCACGAGGCGCTGCGGACGATCAATCCGGGCATCATCAGCATCGAGAGCAGTGCACTGGGCAGCACCGGCCCGTGGAGCAGGCAGATGGGTTACGGCCCCTTGGTGCGCGCGACTGTCGGCCTGACCGAATTGTGGCGGCACCCCGACTCCGCGGAGGCGTTCGGCGACGACATGACCGTGTACCCGGACCATTCCGCAGCCCGCGTCGGCGTCACTGCTGTCATGGCGGCTCTGATCGCCCGGCAGCGATCGGGCGCCGGCTGCAAGATCAGTCTCGCGCAGATGGAAACAGTGTTCAGTCAGCTCGCCACCGACTACCTGCGTGAGTCCTTGACACCCGGCACGATGGTCGCGCGCGGCAACGTCGGTGAATTCGACGCTCCGTCGGGCGTTTACGCCTGCACCGGCGAGGATGCGTACTGCGCGATCGACGTGAACGGGGACGCTCAGTGGGCCGCCCTGGCCGAGGCGATCGGCAGGTCCGACCTGGCCGAAGATCCCGCGTATGCCAGCGCCGCCCAGCGGGTCGCGAAGCGGGCCGACCTCGATGCCGCGGTCCAGGAGTGGATCGGTCCGCTCACGCCGTGGGAGGCACAGGACCGCTTACAGGCCGCCGGGGTGCCGGCGGGTGCGGCCGCCCACGTTGCCGATCTTCTGCGGAACCCCCAATTGGTTTTCCGGCGGCAGCTGGGACATCTCGTTCAGCCGGGATTCGACGCGCCACTCGACGTCGACATGGGCCCGGCCCTCTTCGAGAAGCTGCCCGAACCTGAGTTGAGGCGGGCGCCCCTGATGGGTGCCGACACCCGGGACATCTGTAAGGAGATCCTGAAGTTGGCCGACGGTCAGGTCGACGACCTGATCGCCGAGGGAGTCCTCGAGGTCTCCGGCGGCTGAACCGTGCAGATCCGCGAACATGTCGGTTCGTCGAAGCCCGCTCTGATCCTGCATCCGTCCGGAACATCGATCAGTTTCGCCGAACTCGAGGAGGCCGCCAACCGGTTGGCGCATGCGTTTCGCGCCGCCGGACTGCGCGAAGGCGACGTGATCGCGGTCATCATGGAGAACAACGCCCACATCCACTCCGTCATGTGGGCGGCCAGGCGGTCCGGCCTGTACTACGTGCTGGTCAACACACTTCTCACGGCGGCAGAAGCCGCTTACATCGTCGACGACTGTTGCGCGAAAGCGGTAATCGGCTCGCGCGCCACCCGTGCGCTGTGTCAGGAGTTGCCGAAGTTTCTGTCCGGTGGCTTGCCCGCCTTGAGGTTGATCGCCGACGCCGATGTCGGCGGATGGGAGCGCTATCCAGGAGCCGTGGCCCAACACCCGCCCACTCCGATCGCCGACGAGGTCGAGGGTGACTTACTGCAGTACTCCTCGGGTACTACCGGTCGCCCGAAGGGGATCGTGCGCGCCCTGACGCATACGAGTCCGGCGACGTCGCCCTGCTTGCTGACGCCCCTTTTCGATGCGGTAGGCATCGACGGCGAGTCGGTCTATCTGTCGCCGGCACCGCTGTATCACACCGCGCCCAGCTACTGGTCGTTGTCGGTGCAGTCGCTGGGCGGGACCGTGGTGGTCATGGAGAAGTTCGATCCGCGTCAGGCGTTGGCCGCGGTCGAGAGATACCGGATCACCCATGCCCACTTCGTTCCGGCGATGTTCGTGCGGATGCTGAAGCTGCCGCCCGAGGTGCGCAACGCCTACGACCTGTCGAGTCTTCGCCGTGTGGTGCATGCGGCGGCCCCGTGCCCCGTCGAGATCAAACGACAGATGCTGGACTGGTGGGGTCCGATCATCGACGAGTTCTACTCCTCGTCGGAGGGAGCCGGAACAAGCTTCATCAGCGCAGAGGAGTGGTTGTCACATCCCGGGTCGGTGGGGCGGCCATTGGTCGGCACCCCCCACATCCTCGATGACGAGGGAACCGAACTCCCTCCGGGCGAAATCGGCGACATCTACTACGACGGAGGCCTCCCGTTCACGTATCTGAATGATGCGCACAAGACTGCTGAGAATCGTGATCGCCGGGGCCGGGTCACCGTCGGAGACGTCGGCTACCTGGACGAGGAGGGATACCTGTATCTCACGGATCGGCGAGCCCACATGATCATCTCGGGTGGCGTCAACATCTATCCCCGCGAGACAGAGGATGCGCTCATAGGTCATCCGAAAGTGCTCGACGCCGCCGTCTTCGGCATCCCGGATCCGGAGATGGGGCAAGCGGTCAAGGCGGTGGTGCAGTTGACCGATCACTCCGACGCCACCGAGGAGTTCAGCGCGGAACTACTCACATGGTTGCGCGGTCGCCTGGCGCATTACAAGTGTCCTCGATCGATCTCGTTCGAGGAGCGATTGCCACGAGCTGAAACCGGCAAGCTGTACAAGCAGGAACTCGTGGCGCGGTACTCGGCGAGGTCCCCGTGAGCGGATAGGGGCGTGCTCGTCGGCGCGTGCCCCCTTTTGTACGGTTTCCGTCCGTAATGATGGCGGCGCCGGCCGGAGTAGGCCGACCATTCCTTGTTTCTCCGCCTCCTCAACGGGTTACCTTTGCGATAGAGGTCGTACACGACCTTTTCGGGACGCACACCGTCCGCTATGGCGGGCGTGATGCTCTGGACAGGGGAGGCGGCGTGGCTCAGCCCTTCAACTACGGCCGGTTCATGTCTGGCACCGATGCTCTGATGCACGCGTTCGAAACCGACCCGAGCATGCGCACGGCGGGGGTCGGTCTCTTCCTCCTCCAGTCGCCCCCCGACCGCAAAAAACTCACTCAACGTGTCGAGTTGTTGACGCGCTTCGTACCGAGATTCCGCCAGAAGGTCGTCGAGGTACCGCTGCGGATCTCGGCCCCCCGCTACGTCGTGGATCCTGATTTCGACTTGAACTACCACCTGCGTTGGCTGGCGTTGCCACCGGCCTCCTCGCTGCGCGACCTCCTCGACTATGTGCAGGTGCAACAAGTCCAAGATTTGGACAAACACCGTGCGCAGTGGGAGATCACGGTCATCGAGGGGTTACCCGACGGAGGCGCGGCCCTACTGTTCAAGGCCAGTCACACCTTGACTGACGCCGTCGGTGGCATCGCAATGCTGGCTCCCCTGTTCGACGGGATGGCCGAAGACGACGTCGCCGGACCGGCCGCGCCACTGCCGGAACGACCGACCGCCTTGGACCTCGCCCGCGAAGGAGTGCAGAACGAATTCCGGTTCGGCGCAAGAACTGTTCGGGCTGCGGCGGGGTGGGTGGCTTCCGCGGCCGGTCATCCCGCGACATCGGCGGTCAATGCGGTGCGAGCCGTCCGCAGCATCGGGCAGGTGATGGCCGGCGGCTCGGCCCAACGGAGCGCGCTGACCACCAATCGGTCGCTGAGTGTGCGGTGTGACCTCATCAGCCGACCGCTGGCCGATCTCAAAGCTGCTGGCCGAGTAGGAGGCGGCAAGCTCAACGACGCCTTCGTGGCCGCGGTCGCTGGCGGCATGCGGATCTATCACGAGCGTCATGGGGTCGACGTCGGAGATCTGACGATGATCATGCCGATAAACATCCGCGATGAGAAGACCGAAGGCGAGGCCGGTAACCGTTGGGTGGTGACGAAACTCGCGGTGCCTGCGGGGGAGTCAGATCCTGTGAGGCGGATTCAGCTGATCCACGACAGATCTGACATCGCGCGCCGGGATCCCGGACTGAACCTTTTCACCTCGTTGGCGGATGTCCTCACGCGAATGCCGCCGCAGCTGGTGCTACCGGTGTACAAGGCCGGCATGGCACGCGGTCTGGACCTCGGTACCAGCAACGTGCCAGGACCGCCGGTGCCACTCAGCATCTGTGGAGCTGAAATCGCGAAACTGTTGCTCTACGGTCCCATTGGCGCAGTGCCCACGAATCTCACCCTGGTGTCGTACGCCGCCAACGTCGACGTGGCTGTGCAGTCGAACGTCGGCGCCATACCGGACGGTGAGGTCTTCGTCGAGTGCATGGAGCGGGGATTCGACGAAGTCCTGGACTTGGCGAAGTGAGTCAACTGACGCGGGCGGGAGCGTCCAGCGAAGTCACCAAGGCGTCGGGAGCCAGGAATGAGACCGCGTCACGCCGGAGATTCTTTGGGAGTTCCTGCGAGAGCAGCGTGCCCAGCGTATCTGCACCCCGTTGCGGATCCGCGATCATCCATGAGTGGCACGCGCGCGGGACCACGTGGAGCTTGGCGTTCGAATGCCGCGCCGTTGCCTCGGCGTTGTGTCGAGGGACGACTAGGTCGTTCTCCGCGTGCACGACGATGAACGGAACATTGCTCGTACGCGCCTGACGCAGCAGCTCTTGTGTCGGCGCGGAGCCGGCGATAGCTCGCATGACGCCCGCCAAGGACTGGGGCCGTCGGCCCCATCGTCCGAGAGCTGCTGCCATTGATATCCCGTAGAGACGCCGTTCGCGCCAATCAGAGCATCGCCACCAGTCGACGGTGGTGTCGTACAGGCCGCCCACCACGCCGACCGGCAGGGTTATGAACGACTGGAAAGCCTTTTTGGCACTCGCATCGAAAGCGTCGCCGGCCGCAGCGTCGAGCAGAACTGCTGCGGCCACCCTGTCTGGACACGCCGCCGCCAGTTCAATGGTGGCGCGCCCGCCCATCGAGTGGCCGACCACCACCGCACGCCGGACTCCTAGAGCGTCCATGGCGCGTGCCACGAGATCCACACTCGCGCTGAAGCTTTTTCCCGGCAGTGGGGCGGTACGACCGTGCGCAGCCGCATCGATCGCTATCACCCGGAAACCGTGCGCACTCAGTCGACTCAGGAAGCGCATGTAGACGCGAGTGTTCAGCGCAATGCCGTGAAGGAAAACCAGGGGGACCCCACTCCCGCCGACCATGACACCGACACGGTGACCGTCGTCGAGTTCGACGATGTGGTGACTCATCCGCGGCGACGGAACCCGTCTCGGCTGGCGCTTCATGTCGTTCTCCGTTCGTCGCGCATCTCATGGTGTCACCCAGTTTCGATCTTGGGACGTGTTCGGATACCCGCGTCCCCAACTTGTTATGCTTAACCAGGTTAGTGTTTTCGTCTAGAAGGAATCTCACTGGTGACTCTCTCGCTTCTGATGGAAATGGCTTCCAGTGACGCGGACCGTTTGGCGGTCGTAGACGCCGATGTCAGATGGGCGGTGGACGATCTGCATCGGCTCGCCGCTGGCGGTGGAGGAACGGTCCGAAGCAGCGGGGCCCGCCACGTGGTCTACATCGGTGTTGGTGGCGCAATGCTCCCGCTCCTGCTGTTCTGCAGTGCGGCTGCCGCAGTTCCGTTCTGTCCGTTGAACTACCGGCTCAGCAGCACAGCGCTCAACGAGCTCCTCGCCCGACTGCAGTCGCCACTGGTGGTCGTTGACGCGCCATACCTGGATGCCGTCGATCCGACGGCCGGCGTCGACGTGCTCACCAGTGAAGAGTTCCTTCGCCGCGCCGCAGAGAGCGAGCCTTCACCGGCAACGCCAGACGGGTCCGACGTTGCGGTAATCCTCTTCACCTCGGGCACCACCGCCCGTCCCAAAGCGGTGGAGTTGTCGCACGACAATCTCTTCAGCTACGTGACCGGTACGGTCGAGTTCGGTTCGGCGACACCGGAGGACGCGGCTCTCGTATGCGTGCCTCCTTACCACATCGCCGGAGTCGGAGCGGTGCTGTCCAACTTGTATGCCGGGCGTCGGCTCGTGTACCTGCCGAATTTCGATCCTGTGCAGTGGATTCGCCTGGTCGATCAGGAGCGCGTGACATCGGCGACTGTCGTGCCGACGATGCTGGACCGGATCGTCTCCGCGCTGGACTCGCACCCAACAGAGCTGACCTCGCTCCGAACTCTGGCCTACGGTGGTTCCCGGGTGCCACTTCCGCTGGTACGAAAGGCGCTCTCGCTGCTACCGCATGTCGGATTCGTCAACGCCTACGGGCTCACCGAGACCAGTTCGACCGTGGCGATCTTGACCCCCGACGACCACTGGGCCGCGATCGCGGATGCACACTCCGACGATGCCGCACGACGGCTCGGATCGGTGGGGCGACCGGTACCTGGCATCGAGGTTCAGATTCGCGACGATTCCGGTCAGCCCGTGCCGGCCGGCGTGACCGGTGAACTGTTCCTACGCGGCCCTCAGATTTCGGGCCGCTACACCGGCATCGGTTCGGTGCTCGACCCGGAGGGTTGGTTCCCGACCCGCGATCTCGCAACACAGGACGACGCCGGTTACCTGTTCATCCACGGCCGAAGCGATGACACCATCATTCGTGGCGGCGAGAACATCGCGCCGGCGGAACTGGAAGACGTGCTCGTCGAGCACCCGTCGGTACGTAACGTGGCTGTGGTGGGTGCTGACGACCCGGAATGGGGTCAGATCATCGTGGCTGTGGTGGTGCCGGAGCCCGACACCAACCCGCCGGGTGACGAGTTGCGGGAGTGGGTCCGGGCCCGGCTGCGCGGATCGCGGACGCCTGACCGAATCGTCTTGCGTGACGAGTTGCCAGTGTCGCCAACCGGGAAGGTGTTGCGTCGCGAGCTCGCCCGCGAACTGAACGAGCGTTCGTCGACCTCGCAGTCCCAGTGAGTCCACTCAGCGTCTGGTGACCGAAGCCAGCACCATGTCCACGAGAGCCACGGGGTAACTGTCTGACCCATAGCCCGTCCTGTCGAGGTGGGTCGACGGGGCCGCGATCTGGTGCATCAGGAGGCCGCCGAAAAGCGCGTCGAGCATAAGGGGGACGGCGGCGTCGGTCGGGAGGTCCCCACGGTCGATCCCGCGCTGTGCGATCGCGCGAATTACGGCCACCTGAGCGGCCGTGAAATCCCACCATCGAGGAGCCAACTCGGACACCGAGCGGGCCTCGGCGCTCAGTCGAACGAGTGCGTCACCAACATCGCTGGCGAGGAGATCGAAGATGGTGCGGCTCAGTACCAGCAAATCGCCACGCAGGCTGCCGGTGTCGGTGTGGTAGGGAAAATCGAGGTGGAATTGGAGAGTGTCGAGCAGTAAAGCGGTCCGGTCCGGCCACCGCAGATAGATGGACGACTTCCCTACGCGTGCCTCGGTCGCGACCGCCTGGATGTTGAAGCCCGCCCAGCCGACGCGGCCGTACAGGCGGCACGCGGCCTGCCGAATCCGGTCCTCCATCTCGGGATCGCGCGGGCGTCCCGTCGCAGCTCTCACTGCGTGCACCGAGGCCGAGGGCTCAGCTGTCGAGCAGGCTCGCGGCGATGCGGGCCCGGTGCCGGGTCGGAGACCCGTAGGTGAGCTCGAGCGCCTTGGCTCGCCGCAGATAGAGGTGCAGGTCACACTCCCAGGTCACGCCGATACCGCCGTGCAACTGGATGGCGTCACTGACCACCGAGACGGCATTCTGGGTGGCGACAGCCTGCGCCAGAGCCGCCGAACGGTCAGTTCGTCCGCCCTCTGCGAACGCCCAGGCCGCGCCATAAACGGCTGACCGCGCGTTCTCGACGAGCACCAGCATGTCGGCGAGTCGGTGCTTGACCGCTTGGAAAGTGCCGATCGGCAGGCCGAACTGGTGCCGCTCGGTCGCATAGCGGGCTGTCCGATCAAGAGCGGATGACGCGGCGCCGGCCGCCTCCGCCGCGGCCAACGTCAACAGCAGGTCGCGCGGACGGGTACTCGTACCGGTTCCGGGCAGCAGGGCTGCCTCCGATCCGGCGAATTCCACCGCAGCGGCGGGTCTCGACCGGTCCACTGTCGGCAGCGCCGTGGTGGCTGCGGCCTCGGTGGTGAACCACTGCGCCTGGTCGTCGACTCGGACGACGACGGCGAGCAGGGTTGCCGCGGCGGCGTTGGGCACCAGCGGTACTGCACCCTCGAGTCGCCACTGTGAGCCGTCGCGTCGGGCGGTGACGCCGCCGGATTCGGCAAGCACGATGCCGCCAACGGCTTCCCCTCGTGCCAGCGGGATGAGCAGCCGCTTGCGTTGGTCCTCGGAACCGAAGTCAGCGACGACCTTGGCAGCGGCAGTGTGTTCAGTGAAGGGCACGGCGCCGACAGTGCGGCCCAGTTCCTCGGCGATAACGGTCTGCTCGACGGGTCCCGCGCCGCCGCCCTCGTATACCTCCGGTGCGCCGACGCCCAGTAATCCTAACTGGCCCAAGGACTCCCACAGTCGACTGTCGATGATGTCGTCCGAGTCGTAGACCGCGCGGCCCGTCGTCTCGTCGCCGCAGAGATCCAGGAGGAGTGCGCGCAGCGCATCGTGTTCTTCAGTGAATTCGAATTTCATCTATGCGTCAGCCCACGGGTCTCGAGGCTGCCCGAGTATGCGCTCGGCCAGCACGTTGCGTTGGATCTCGGAGGTACCGCCGCCGATGGTCGAGGCGCGCGTCCGCAGCCAGCCCAGCGCCCACTTGCCCTTGTTCGGAGCGTCGGCGGCGCCGCGATCGAGGATGCCGAACTCACCGCCGAGGTCGAGGGCGAGCTCGTGCAGATGCTGCTCGACGTGCTGTCCGAACAGCTTCGACATGGCTCCCTCCGGACCGGGTTCCTTCCCGGAGAGCACCTTCGCCAAGTTACGCATACCGTTCAGGCGCACCAATTCCACGTCGATCCAAGCCTGCGCGATGCGGTCGCGCAGATGCGGGTCGTCGGCGGCTCGAACACCGTTGGGGTCGGGCGTCTTCGCCATCGCGACGGCCTTGCGGAGGGTCGCCGACAAGGCCATCTGCTGGCCCATGAACAGGATCGCCCGCTCGTTGGCGAGGGTGGTCCGGGTGACGTTCCAGCCCTCGTTGAGTTGTCCGACCACGTTGCTCAGCGGCACTCGGACCTCGTCGAGGAAGACTTCGTTAAATTCGGCGTCCCCGGAGATCTGCCGGATGGGTCGTACCTCGACACCGTCGGCGTCGACCGGTACCAGCACGAAACTGATGCCCCGCCGCTTCGGCGCCTCCGGGTCCGTGCGCACCAGAGCGAACATCCAGTCCGCGACCTGGGCACCTGATGTCCAGATTTTCTGCCCCGTGATGACGAGATCATGGCCGTCGACGACGCCCCTGGTCCGCAGCGAAGCGAGGTCAGAACCGGCGCCGGGCTCGGAAAACCCTTGACACCAGACTTCGCGGCCATCGAGCATCGGAGGCAGGAAGCGTTGCTGCTGTTCGGGAGTGCCGTGTGCGATCAACGTCGGACCACACAGATTCAGGCCGATGCGGCCGGCGAGCGGTGGCACGCGCCGCTCGGCGGAAGAGAGGTAGAACAGCAACTGCTGCCGGGCTGTCGCGGAGCGGCCGCCGTATTCGGGCGGCCAGGTGATCGCCGCCCAGCGCCCTTCGGCCATCTCGGCTTGCCACTGCCGGGCAAGCGAGTGCTTGTCGGCCGCACTGCGGGCTTCGGCGTACTTCGCGTGAACGGCGGGCAGATGGTCGTCCAGCCAGCTCGACCACTCCGTGGCGAACGCGGCATCGTCGTCGGACAGATCGATGTCGAGTGCGTCGAGACCGGCCGGCGTCGGCGCGGTGGTGTCATGAGGCACGCCGAATAGTATAACCTGGTTGGTGTAATTGGTCACGAAGGCTCGGAGACACTGATGTTCGATGAACGTTGGCCGGCGGAGGCCGATGAGCTCGCCGAAGCGCTGGACGCGGTCCTGGTCAAGTACTCCGCGCCGGATGTGCTGCGCTCCATCGACGAACGGCATGCCGCCGAGTCCACCGACGGACTCGGGCGGCTGCAGCAGGCGCTCGAGCAGCTCGGTCTCTGGGATCTTCCGCCCGAACCTCTTCTCGTGACGCGCGCCGCGGTGAGCCTCGGCGTCCATCTGACGCCGGTGCCGTTCGTGTCCGTGACACCGTGCCGAATCGTCCTCGGCGAAACTGGGATCGCCAATGGCGTGGACCGCGCCACGGTACCCGCCGGCGTTCCGAGGGTCGCGGTCGCCACTGATGGCGGGATCGGGATCGTCGACGCCCCCACCGAGGTTCGGATCAGCGCGGCATCCGAGCCGTTGGTCCTGGTGGATGTCTCGGTGGCGACGGTGCAGCCGATCGATGGAGACGCCGATGACCTCCGCGCGTGGGGCTTCCTTCTGGAGGCGGCGCGCTTGGTCGGTGCGGCCCAGGCGCTGATCCGGTACGGGGTTGCATATGTGTCCGACCGGAAGCAGTTCGGGGTGCCGGTTGGGAGCTTCCAGGGAGTGGCTCACCCGCTAGCCGAGGCGGCGACCGCAGTGCAGGCTGCCGACCTGTTGACCCGGCATGCCGCGTATCTCGCCGAAAACGATGGCGTACTACCGCTTTCCGCGGCAGTCATGGCGGCGGCCAAAGCGCGCAGCGCATCTCGGCAGGCGGCCAGCACCATACATCAGGCTCTCGGTGGCTACGGATTCACGATAGAAGCCGACTGTCAGCTGTACTCCCGCAGGATCCGCTCGTGGACATCCGAGATGCCTGATCCGACCCACTGGCTGGCCGATACTGCGCGAACGCTGGCGGATCCGTCGAAACGCGACAAGGTGAAAGATCTGTGGCAGTTCGACCGGGGTTTCACGCTCCCTCGGTGGGTCCGCGAAGGTGATTGAGCGGTCGTCTCATCAGCGCGGGGCCGGGGTCGACACTTCGGAGTAGGTGATTCGCGTGGAACAATGCGCGGATGAGCGTGCGTCGGATCGCCGGGACCGGCCCGGGCCGACCGCGGGACGTGGGCATGGACGCCCGAGTGCTGAGCGCTGCGCTGCAGGTGTACGCGACCCACGGTCGGGCCGGTTTCACCGTTGACCTGGTCGCGAAGACCGCTGGATGCAGCCGGCCGGCGGTGTACTCACGCTGGCCTACGAAAGAGGCGCTGCTCTTGGCGGCGGTGCGGACCTTCGATGCGAGTCTAGACGTCCCCGATGTGGGCAGCGCGCGAGATCAGCTGGTCTCGGTGGCTCAGCAGCTGCTGGAGGGTTTTTCGAGCGTGCAGGGTTTGGCGACGGTCCGGATCGTGCTCGACAGCCGGGACGACGAAGACCTACGGATCGAGTGGGAGAAGATCAACACTGTCCGATTACGCAGCGCCACAGAGGTACTCGCGCGGGGGGTTGCACGTGGGGAGTGGAGAGCCGACGTCGCGTCGACCGAGTTTCTCCGCAGCCTCACCGGCGCCACGATGATCGAAGGTCTCTACACCCAGATGGCTTTTCCGGAGCGGATCAGAAACGCTCGGTCTGAGGCAGAACGGCTCGTCGACTTCCTACTGGAGGGAAGGCGCCCGCCGAGCTGATTGGCTGGCTCTTGCTCGCACTGACATTGGGGGAGTAGCGTGCGGGCAATTAACTGCATTTTGTGCATTTAATCGCCTGGAGAGGACGTCGACAATGATGAAGAGCTTCCCCCGCCGCGCAGATTTCGGTCACCAGCCGCTTGTCGGATTCTTCCGCCCGGAAGCAAGCCAGCACCTCCTGCACCAGTCCTATTTCGGATTGCCGCTGGAGGGCACATATTTCTACGGCATCATGCACACCGAGGACGGCGACGAGTTCGCCTTCATTCGCAAGGCGATCACGTACACCACCCGTGATATCTCGATCATGGCCGCCGACAACACCGGGCTGCGTGTGCATCCCGCGAGCGCGCAGGGTGCGAAGGGCTGCAAGGTCGAACGCGGCCTCGTCGACGGACGGGAGACGTTCGTCGGCGGGTCGTCGCGTGGCGCCAATTTTGAGGTTCGCCTTGGTGATCGAGACTTCGTCTGGCGCGAGCAAGGTGCCGAGGAGTCGCTACTCGACATCCGCGGCACCCTTGCCGCGCCCGGCTTCCAGGTTTACGTGCCGTGGCGTACGGAAGCGGGGGAGGGCGGCGTGCCGGGCGAAGTGGGAGCGTGCTTCTACACGTCCACGCCGTACCTCGCCGAGGGCACGATGCTCGGAAAGCCCGTCACCGGGTTCTTCGCTGTGGACCACAGCTACCTACCGTGTGGCGTGGGCTGGAACAACAGTGCAATCTGGATGCGCCTGCAGGGCGGATGGAACGTCTTCGCGAACGAGTACGAGGACGGCTCCATCGAGTGGGGTCACATGAGCATCGGCAAGGATCGGTTCAGGTTCGTCGCCGTGTCTTCCGCGGACTCCGTGCTGGTGAACTCGCCGTCGGTGAAAGCCAAAATCGATTGGCGTGACGAGGAATTCGTTGATCGCATCGCGTTTGACGTCGGTGACGGCCAGCCCTGGGAGTTCGTCACCGACCCCAACGGGAAGATGGTGGACTTCTCCGCCGCGCGTCCCGGCTGGTCCGGTCACACGGGCGTCATCCGTCGCGTCGGCGAGACACGACCCCTCAAGCGGCACTGGGCGTGGCAGGAAGTCTTCCCCAGTCGCGTCTAGCGCTCTTGACCCGCTCGAACTCAACTCTCTCAAGAGGATGTGACCATGCGAGTACTCGTCACCGGAGCCAGCGGAGTCTTCGGGCGCGTGATCTGCCGGGACTTGGTGCGTCGAGGCGCCGATGTGGTGGCGCTGGCGCGCCGAACCGTCGACATCCCCGGGGTTTCGTCGATCAGCGGTGACATTCGCGATGCCGAGGCCGTCGAGCGTGCCATGCAGGGGTGCGACACCGTCGTCCACCTCGCCTTCCTGCTCGCCCCACTTCGATCGTCGACGGGCGTCGAGGACATCAACATCGGCGGGACGCGGAACGTACTGCGCGCCATGGAATCCACAGGTGCGAACCACCTCGTCTTCACCTCGTCGACATTGGCCTACGGGCCGTGGCCGGACAATCCGGAGGTGATTCCCGAAGACCATCCTCTGCGGCCGCACCCCGACGTGCTGTACGCCAAGCACAAGGCGTTGTGCGAGGAGATGATCCACGAGTCCGGGGTTCCCGCTGTCATCACGCGCACGTGCGTCGTTGCCGGTCGGGACATGGACAACTACGAGTTCCGGTTCCTCGCCCATCCGATGCTGGTCGCTCCCGCCGGGGAGATGCGGCCCTGGCAGTTCCTGCACACCGACGATGTCGGGCGATTCCACGCGGAAGCGGCACTGGGCAACCGAACCGGCGTCGTCAACGTGGGGCCGCTCGATACAGGCATCACGATCGACGAGATCGCCGAGATCCTCGGCAAACCGCTCATCCGACTGCCGTTCAAGGCGCTCAAGTCGGGTGCCGGCGCCGCGTGGCGCGCCGATCTCCTGGAACTCAGCCCAGCCGATCTCGACGGTTTCCGCTACATGCCCACCCTCGACACGAACCGACTGGTCAACGAGTGGGGATACACGCCGGTGCACGACTCGCGGTCGGCGCTGGCCGATGCGCGGGCCGGTGTCAGGGCAGTCACCTACCTGGGCACCGCCAAGGTGCCGACACCATGGAGAACCCCATCGCCGGACCACCGCTGGACGCGCGATCACTCTCCGCCCCATGAACATCGCGTCGACCCCGCGCCGCCGGGGTTGCGCGGCGAGTTCGACGACTACGTCGACGACCGCTATCCGACGCTCACGACGGCCAACGTCGGCGAGGCGTTCGGCGGCACCCTCACGCCGATGTCACTCAGCGTCGGCCGCGACGCGCTCCGGCTCGCAGGAGCCATTCAGGTCGAGGTGCTGGGTATGCGCGACGAAGATATCGTTGCCGCCCAGCGCACGCTGAGCATCGCCTCCGTCGGCCATCGCCTCTACACCAACTTGTCCGTCGTGCACGCGATGGCCGCCGCCATGCCGGGAACCAACGCACGTGAGGTCGACGAGCACATCCTCGGCATTCCCCGTATGACAGGCGGTGTCGACGATCATCACTCCGTCGTCGAGACCGTCCGTTCCGCGTTCAGCGTCCCGAACGCAGCCATGCGGATGGCCGGCACCGGACGCCGGGTCACCGATATCGAAAGCCGCGTTCGCTCCATGAACTTGTCGAGCGATGAGCTGCGGGACCTCGACGGCAATGCGCTGCTGACGCTGATCGATTCGGCTCGTGAGCTGACGCTGGATGCGTGGGCCTATAGCACCACGACCAATTTGGTCGCATCGGCAGCACAGACACTGGTGCGAAAAGTCGCGCCCAAAATCGACCTCGGTGCGATGCGGGGTGGAACCGAGGGTCTTGCAAGCGCTTCCCTCCTGTCAGGGGTTCGTCATCTCGTTGACATGGCGCGAGCGCAGCCATCTGTGGAGAAGCTGTTGCGCGATGAGCGCGGAGAAGACCTGCTCAAGCAACTCGACGATGTCGACCCGATGTTCGGCCAGGCATTCTGGAAGTTGATCGACGACGCCGGTCACCGTGGCCCGGGAGAGACCGAACTGGCGAACCTGATGTACGGCGATCAGCCTGCTCAGCTGCTCGAGGTGGTGCGCAAAGCACTTGACGGCCCGTCTCGTGAAGCCGGCGTACACATCCCGCTGTCGGGTGTTTCACGCCGCGCGGTTGGAGTGCTCAACTCCGCGGTGCGCAGGCGTGAGCGGTCGAAGGATGTCGCCGTGCGGAGCACCCACCTTCTGCGGGTGGCGCTGCGCGAGGTCGGGCGACGGCAGGTCGACGCGGGTGTGTTCGACGAGGTAGGAGACGTCTTCTACCTGACCCCCGAAGAGATCGCCGCGCCAGAGTTGTTCGCCGAGCGCATACCGGCTCGGCGAGCCGAGCGTTCGCGCCTGTCTGCCCTGCACCTTCCGCCCGTGTTTACTCTGCGCTGGGAACCGCTGAACGCCGGCACCGGTAGCATCACGAATGCCGGTGCGCTCCAAGGCGTCGGGGCCTCGCCCGGTATCGTCCGCGGACCGGTGCAGGTCGTTCACTCCAGCACTGAGATCGACGACGTCGACCCTGATGTCGTACTGGTGGTCCATGTCACCGACGTGGGCTGGACGCCGATCTTCGGGTGCGTCGCCGCGGTGGTGACCGATATCGGAGGGCTGCATTCTCATGCCGCAATCGTGGCAAGGGAATTCGGCGTCCCCTGCGTCGTCGGGACGAACCGGGCGACGCTCGATCTCGAGAACGGCACCATCGTGGAAGTCGACGGCACTCGCGGAACGGTCACGCCCGTCGGGCCGAGCTGACGTCGCGGACGTTACGGACGGTCCAGCCCGGAATGTCGGCGCAACTCGTCTCGGTCACATGTCACGACGGTGGCTCCCTCGAAGGCGATGACCCCCTTGTCCGCGAATGAGCGGAGGACGGTGGCGACCTCGTCCTGCGATGTGCCCACGAGGTCGGCGAGTTCAGCATCGGTGAGAGGCGGTGTGGCGATTGATCCATCATCCGATACGACGGCCAGCCGTTCACTGAGATCCACCAGCACTCGGGCGACCAGCGTCTCGGTGTCATGCTTTCGCTGCTCGGCGAACCTGTCGTGTTGGCGCTTCACCAGTCGAGCGAGTAGTTGCAGCAACACCGAGCCGGCCGCAGGATCACCCGCGATCCATTCGCGTAGTGCGCTCCGGTCCAGCGACCGGGTCTCGACCCAATCGAGGGCGACGACCGAACTCGTACGCGGCCCCGGATCCAGAACTGCCAACTCACCGACGATGTCGCCGGGCCCGGCAAGCGCGATGAGACGGTCGCGTCCGCCCAGGTCTGAGCGCCTGATTTTGACGACACCGGATTCGATGATGTGGACGCGATCACCCGGAAGGCCTTGGCCGAAGATCAGCTGATCGGGGCTGAACGATTCAGGCACCAGCAGATCGAGCAGTCCAGCAGCCGATTTCAGATCGTCGTCGCGGATGTTCGGCGGTCGCCGGAGGCCGCGGAGTGGCATACCGTCCGATGAATCTGAGGGGGAATCGGCGCCCCCGTCAGAAATACTCGGATCCGCCATCAACGTTGAGCAGCACGCCGTTGATGTAGCTCGCACGCTCAGAGACCAGGAACGCGACTGCATCGGCGATGTCCTCTGGAGCGCCTAGCCGAGTGCCCCAGGTGGCTCGGTGCCAACGGGCGTTGGCCTCGGCGAAATAATCGTCCTCCGAGCCGCCGGTTTCGGCCATCCACCGTCGCCGCTTCTCGGCGATCTGCTCGTTCACAATCATGCCGGGTAAGACGGCGTTCGCGCGGATGCCCTGTGGACCGTACTCGCGTGCAAGATTCTTGGTGAAGTGAGCGAGCGCGGCCTTCTGCGCCGAGTAATGCGCGAGACGCGGGATGAAGTGCCGCATCGACATCGCGGACGTGGTGACGACGGCACCGCCCCCCGACTCCAGCATCAGCGGTATCGCCGCGCGGCAGGCGCGCACCGAGGTCATCAGGACCGACTGGTACGACCGTTCCCACAGCTCGTCCGGCTCCACGGGCGACTCACCGAGCTCGCACAGGCCCACTGTGTTCACGAGCACGTCCAGCCTGCCATGCTCGGAACCCACTGCGGAGAGCAGTCTTTCGGCGTGGCCGGGCTCGGTCAGGTCCGCCGGAACGGCCAACGCGGACGCGGCACCGGCAGCACGTGCATCGGCCGCCACCGCCTCCAGTTCCGGCTTCGTTGTGAAGTCGTAGTCACGGTCACCGGTGTCGTGACCGCGCGAGCAGACGACGAGATGAGTGGCCTCGGCCGCTAGACGCATCGCGGTGGCTCGACCCATACCCTGGGTGGCGCCCAGCACCAGGGCGACTTTGTCTTTCAAACCGAGATCCACAACCGACGCCCTTCTCCGTTAACCGCGCGGCAACCCGAGTCCGCGTTGAGCGATGATGTTGCGTTGGATCTCGCTGGTGCCGCCGATGATCGACAACACCGTCGACGCGCGGAGGAAATGCTCGGCATCCTCCGCAAGCGTGTCCCCGCTGCCACAGGTGTACGCGTCGGCACCCAATTGGTCGACGAGCCACTGTGCCACGCGCTGAGCCACCGCCGGCCCATGCAGCTTGCTCATCGACGCCTCACCACTGGCGGCTTCGCCGCGCTCACCGAGCGCTACGACCTGCTGGCCGAGCAGTCGTTCGGCCTGCAACTCCATGATGAACTCACCCAGTTGGCGGTAGGCGGCGTCGTCGAGCTCGATGCCTCGGGTTGCGATCCGGTCGAGGTAGCGGGCGAGAAGGAGTCGAGCCTCGCGGCCGCCGAAGCTCATCGAGCGCTCCATGTCGAGCGCCTGCGACATCATCGTCCAGGCCTTTCCCTCTTCACCGATGAGGTTGCGCGCGGGGACCTTCACATCGTCGAAGAAGCACGCGTTGACGCGCCAACCGCCCATGACCCGCACGGGTTGGATCGTGACACCCGGAGCGGTCGCATCGACCATGACTAAGGACAGACCGCGGTGACGTGTGCTTTCGGGGTCGGTGCGCACCAACGTGAAGATCCAGTCCGCCAGATGAGCACCCGAGGTCCACATCTTCTGGCCGTTGACCACGAAGTCGCCGTCGTCGCCACGGGTGGCCTTCGTCCGCAGGGCCAACATGTCACTTCCGGCCTCGGGTTCGCTGTAGCCGCCGGCATAGCTCCACGTGGCATCCAAGATATGCGGAAGGTGTTCTGCCGCAAGCTCATGCGGCCCGAAGGTGGCCAGCATCCAGCCCACCGCCTCAGCCTGTTCAAGGCCATAGGTCGGCAGGCCCGCTGAGTCCATCTCTTCATGGGCGACGAATCGCTCCGTCTGTGTAGCCGGGCGACCCGACGGCGCGGGCCAGCCGAGGCCGATGACATCTTGTTTGACCAGCCACGGATGGAAAACAGTTGGGGCTTGGCGGTCGCTCTCCAGCTCCGCCATCTCCGCGCGCATCGCCGCCATGTCCTCGGCGCTGAACTCGTCGATGCCGGCGCGCAGTTCGTCACGCCGCTTGCTCTCTGCCTCGTCAAGACGAAACCGCATGTGTGCAGGGACCTTTCGTGTCTGCGTGCCGGTCAGGCGAGCAGGCTGTAACCACCGTCGACCGGGACGGTCAGACCGGTGACGAATCGGAAGTCGCTCGACAGCATCGAAACGATGACGGAAGCCAGTTCATCGGGATGACCAAGCCTGCGCAGCGGCGTCTTCTGCGCCACGGCGGCTTGCATGTCGGCAACGCCGGCGATGAGGTCCTCGCCTCCGTGTCCCGGGTTGTCGACGAGGGAGGGCGAGATGCCGTTGACGCGGACACCGCGCGGCCCGAGCTCGGCGCCGAAGTACCGCACCAGGTTCTCCATCGCGGCTTTCGCGGGCCCGATCGCGCCGTAGTAGCGGGCGTAATGGTTGGCGCCGAGGCTGCTGACCGCGACGACCGAACCGCCGACCTTCTCGAGTTCGGGCAGCGCGGTGCGGATCGCCTCCCACAGGCCCCAGACCTGCACATCGAAGACGCGATCGTACTCTTCCCGGGTCACCTTCAGCGTTCGGCCGGCGACGATGGGCACGGCCGTGGTGACCAGTCCTCCCAGCCCACCGAGAGCATCGATGGCGGCGTTGACCAGACCCGCCGCGTCCTTGCCCAGGTCGCCACGCACCAGTGTCGGCTCCGGCCCACCGGTGGCAGCCGCCAACTCCTGGGTCTCTTTGGCGGCGGTGTCATTCTCGACGTAGCCGATGGCGCACCGGATGCCCGCGGCGGTGAGTTGGACCACCGTCGACCGGCCGATGCCCCGGCTGCCGCCGATCACGAGCACCTTGTCGGGGATGCTGCGCGTGTACGTCTCATTGCTCACTGTGCCGACCCCGTTCCGAAGTGTTCGTCACGCTTCTTGAAAGCCTCGCTCGTGCCGCTCTTCTTGCGCTCCTTGACGAAGTTGAACTCGTCCGGCTCGAAACGCAGGTTGGTGCCGTAGCTGTGGAACAGGTATGCGGTGGTCTCCTCGAGCCCGAGCGCCGAGCTCGCCTCCACCAGCCGGTAGGCCTCCTTGGCGATGGTGATGCCGTCTGCGGGCATCTTCGCGACCTGTGCGGCCAACGCCTCGGTTTCGGCGGCGACGTCGGCTTCGTCGACGAACCGGGTGAACAGTTTCATTGACTCGAACTCTGCGGCTTCCGCCATTCGCCCAGTCAGCATGAGATCCCGCATGACGACCGGCCCGAGCCGGTGCAGGAACAGCGCGACATTGCCGAGGACGGGTCCCAGGAAGCGGGCCGCAGGCATCCCGACCTTCGCCTGACGGGACGCGACCACCAGGTCGGCGGACAGCGCGAGCTCGAAGCCGAGGCCGAGGGCGAACGACTCGAGCTGGACCACAGTGACCTTCGGGAACCCGATGAATTCGTGGAACATGCGCTGGCCCTTGCGGTCCACCGTCAACCGACGGCGCTGACTCGGGCGCCGGTCGTCGCCGGGTGTGCTGTACCAGCCATAGGCGCGGTTCAGGTCGACACCGGTGGTGAAAACCCCACCTTCGCCGCGGACGATGACTACCTTGATGGCGTCGTCCTCGGCGACGTCGTCGAGGTAGCGGCCCATCAGCTCGCAGTCCTCGGGCGCCATCGCGTTTTTCTTGGCGGGATTCGAGATGGTGATGCGGGCGATGTGGCTGTCGTGGTCCTTCTCGAGGAGCACCCGCTCGCCCTGCTCGGGTGGTGAGGTCGTCGTCTCGGCAGCGGTCATGTCAGCTCATTCCTTTGGGGTCTGTGAAGAAGGTCTTGGCGGTGACATCGCGGGCGAGCACCCGCAGCATCACCTCGTCCGCACCGCCACCGATCGATAGCAGTCGGGAGTCGCGGAAGAAGCGGGACGTCCACGTCTCGGCCATGTATCCCATGCCACCGTGATACTGCAGGCAGGTGTCGGCCACCCGACGAATCAACTTGCCTGCGAGGAGTTTCGCGCTGCTGGTTCGGCGGGTGACGTCGGCGCCCGCGACGATGAGCTCGGCACACGAATGCGCGTACCGTTTCAGGGCATCCACTTCGCACGCCAATTCGGCAAGGTTGTACTGCAGGTACTGATTGTCGATCAGCTTGCCGCCGAAGGCGGGGCGATCCTGGAGATAGCCGACGGTGCGTTCGATGGCCGTCTCCATCTGGCCGACGGCCTGGTACACCGCGCTGATGCGTTCGGTCTGGAACTGCTCCATCTGCTGTTGGAAGCCTCGGCCGATCTCACCGATCGTGTAGCGCACCGGCACACGGACTCGGTCGAAGGTCAGCTCGGCGGTGTCCGAGCAGATGTTGCCGAGCTTCTTCAGCGAGCGACTGACGGTCAAACCGGGGCTCTTCGTCGGCACGATCACCTGACTCATGCCGCGGTAGCCGCCGTCGTCGGAGGTGCGCACCAGCAGACACAGCCAATCGCCCTGGACTCCGTTGGTGATGTACGTCTTCGCTCCGGTGATCAGCCAGTCGTCCCCGTCGCGAACTGCCTTGGTGCGGATCCCCGCGACGTCCGATCCGGCGTCCGGTTCGGTGACCGCTATCGAGCAGATCTGCTCACCCGCGATGGCCGGCACGAGGAACTCCCGCTTGAGCTCGTCACTTCCGTGGGCGTGCAGAGACGGGGTCGCCATGTTGGCTTGCACGTTGTAGGCCATCGGGATGCCGTTGCCCGGCAACCGGCCGAACTCTTCACAGGCGATGACGGTGAACCAGTGGTCTGCGCCTTCACCGCCGTAGGTGGGGTCGTATTCCAATCCCAGCAGACCGAGCTTCGCGAACTCAGGAAAGAGCTCGTGGCCGGGGAACTGGCCCTGCTCCTCCCACTCCTCGTAGCGAGGTTCGACGGTCTTGGCGAGCATCTCGCGCACACTGGCGCGGAACATGTCGTGTTCTCCGGTGAATTGCATGTCAGGCCTCCGTGGCGATGAGTTCGGGCAGCAGCGCGGCGGGGACTTCCGCGCGGACCGCGCGGAAGCGTTCACCGAGGCTCTTGGCTTGCGGGTCTTCGCGGAGCGACGCGGCGACGCCGTTGCCCAGCAGCCCGATGACCACGACGTTGACCGCCAAGAGGTTGGGCAGCGGGTACACGCGGATCTCGTGTCCGTTGAACTCGGGGAAGATCTGCGGGAGCCGAGCAGGGTCGGTCAGGTAGTCGAGCAGCGGAAGGTGCCGCTCGTCGCGCACCCACAGGCCCAGGTTGGCGTTGCCGCCCTTGTCACCGGAGCGGGCGCCGAGGTAGCGACCGACCTCGATGCCGGTCAGCTGGGTGTCTGCGAGGCCGTGCGTCGTCGCCGCGGCACGCGGTCGGTCGACGGTCAGCGATTGCGTGGTGCTCGGTGCCGGCACGTCGAGGAGGGTCTCGCCGAGGCGGACACGGGGCTGTAGCCAGGAGACGTCGACCAGCGTCGGCCATCCCACCATATATTCGCTGGCCGGGGTGGGCGGCGTGGTGAGATACAGCCCCGGGTAGCTCCCCAGAGCTGTGGCCACGACCGCCGAGGAGAACTCGCGACCGACCGCGGCGGAGTCGGCGTCGGACACCGAGATCCGCAGGTAACTCTGGTCGTTCGGCGCGTTGGAGTCCAGGCTGGCGCCGACGACCTCGACGTGCGACTTGGCGAAACGCTCACGGCCTCCGCGGATCTGCGCCCATACGGCTCTTTCCCCGAGGTCGGCCTTGGCGTGCCGGTCGGTGCCGGTGATGGCCAGCGTCATGGCGTTGCGGAAGCCGCCGGGAAAGGTGAGCAGTGCCTTGGCGTGCGTGGGCGCGGCTTCGCCGCGGGCCCCCGAGATCTGAACGCGGTCAGGGCCCACCTGGCTGAGGTGGACGGTGTCGAACCGGGCGACTACGTCCGGCACGGGGTAGCGAGGACCGGAAATCTCGTAGAGCAGCTGCGCGGTGACGGTGTCCACCGTCACCGCACCGCCGGTGGAGCTCATCTTGGTGATAACGCTGCTGCCGTCTTCGGCGATCTCGGCGACGGGGAAGCCGGGTTCGGTCAGGTCGGCGATCTCGGTGAAGAACGCGAGGTTTCCACCGGTGACCTGAGTCCCGCACTCGATGGCATGTCCCGCGATGGTGGCTCCCGCGAGGGCGTCGAAGTCGTCGGCGCCCCAACCGTGCCACCAGGCCGCGGCGCCGGTGACCACCGCGGCGTCCGCGACGCGGCCGGTGATCACCACGTCGGCGCCCGCCCGCAGCCCCGCGGTGATCGCGTGCCCGCCGAGGTAGGCGTTCGCGGACACCACGTCATCGACCGCACCGGTCCACGGCTCGTCGGTGTCGAGATGGCGGAAGGCCTCGCCGCCCGAGCGCAGTTCCTCGATGCGGCCGGTCAGGTCGTCGCCGTCGACCACGGCCACCGTGATCGGGATACCGAGGCGGTCGGCGATGTCGCGGACGGCATCCGCGCACCCCTGAGGGTCGATGCCGCCGGCGTTCGAGACGATCCGCACACCGCGCTCGTGGCACCGGCCGAGGATCTGTTCCATCTGCGTGACGAAGGTGCCCGCGAAGCCGGCGCGTCCGCGTGACCGGCTCTTGGCCAGGATCGACATGGTGAGCTCGGCGAGCCAGTCTCCGGTCAGTACGTCGAGTGGCTCCCCCGCGTCGAGAAGCTGAGCGGCCGCGACGACGCGGTCACCGAAAAAGCCGGAACAGTTCGCGACCCGAACCGGACGGGATGTCATGAACGGTCCTCGAGTTCCACCAGGACACGTCCGGCCGTCACGGCCTGGCCGGCCTCGACGAGCACCTGCGCCACCACGGCGTCGGCGGACGCGCGGATCACGTGCTCCATCTTCATCGCCTCCACGACCACCAACCGGTCACCGGCCGAGACCTCTTGTCCGACGGTGACGTGCACGGACTGCACCGTCCCGGGCATCGGTGACGTGGGGCCGCCGACGATGCTGTCGATGCTCGAGTCGGTGAATCGAGAATCGATGGTGAAGGCCGTCTGCCCGTCGGATCCGTTGACCCAGACCCGGACGGCGGCGTCCGAGCCGAGCTCACCGTCGGCGTCCAACCGCAGGACCTGTGCCGTCCCATCGACCTCGATGCGCCACCGGCTCCCGGACCGCGCGAGCAGGCGCACAGCGTGCTCTTCGTCGTCCAGTCGGAAGGTGACGAACCGGCCGCCGGGGTGCTCGGAGGGCTGGTAGAACAGCGCGTGGGTGCCGCCGTGGTCGTCGGCGATGCTCCACTGCGCAGGTGGGCGGGGCATGTTCGACCACGCCGCGGGCAGCGCGAACCGGTCCGGTCCGGCCTCGAGCGCCGCGGCGACGGCGGCGGCCACCGCGTGCGGGGACAGCGCAGGAGCGGCGACGAGGTCTGTCCGCTGCTCGAGCCAGTTGACCGTCACGTCACCGTCGCGGTAGTCGGCGTCCGCGAGGATCGTTTGCAGGGCAGTCACATTGGTGGCCGGGCCGTGCAGCTCCAAGGTCGACAGCGCTCCGCTGAGCGCGGCGATCGCGTGGGTGCGTGTGGAGCCCTTCGCGATCACCTTAGTGATCATCGAGTCGTAGTGCGGGCTCACGGTGACTCCGGAGGCGATGCCGTCCTCGTACCGGACACCATCGTCGTCCGGATGCCAGTAACGGTGCACATGGCCGGTGCTGGGCAGCCATCCGGCGCATGGGTTTTCGGCGCACACCCGTGCTTGGATGGCATGGCCGGTGAAGGTGACGTCCGCCTGACCGAACGGCAGCGCCGCTCCGTCGGCGACGTCGAGTTGCAGTGCGACGAGGTCGAGGCCGCTCACCTCCTCGGTGACGGTGTGTTCGACCTGCAGGCGGGTGTTCATCTCGAGGAAGAAGAATTCGTCGCCTTGAACCAGGAACTCACAGGTGCCGGCCCCGACGTAGCCGATCTCCTCGGCCAACCTCACCGCCGCGGACGACATCGCCGCCCGCAGTTGGGAATCGACCAGCGAGGCCGGACATTCCTCGAGGAGTTTCTGGTGGCGACGCTGCACCGAGCACTCGCGGTCGCCGAGGTGCACGACGTTGCCGTGGGTGTCGCCGAAGACCTGGATCTCGATGTGGCGCGGACCCTCGAGGAAACGTTCGAGGAATACGGTCTCGTCACCGAAGGAGGCCCTCGCTTCTCGCTGCGCCGAGGTGACCGCGGTGGCGAGATCGTCGGCGGATTCGACCAGCCGGATGCCTCGCCCGCCGCCGCCGGCGCTGGCCTTCACCAGGAGCGGGTAGCCGACGCTGTCGCCGAGCGTTCCCAGGTCGACGGCGTCGCCGGTGATGACCGCGTCCGGCAGCACGGGCACCGACGCCTTGCGGGCCAGTTCCTTGGCGCGCACCTTGGAACCCATGGCGGCGACGCAGTCGGCCGGTGGCCCGACGAACGTCAAGCCTGCTGCCGTGACGGCCGCGGCGAACTCGGCGCTCTCGGCGAGAAACCCGTAGCCGGGGTGCACCGCGTCGGCGTTCGTCCGCCTCGCGGCGTCCAGCACGAGGTTGATGTTGAGGTAGGTGTCGGTGGCCGATTCGCCCGGCAGTGCCACCGCCTCGTCGACGTCGTCGAGAAAGGGCAGTGTGGCGTCGGGATCTGAGTACAACCCGATGGTGCGGACACCGCGGGCGCGTGCGGCACGTGCGATGCGGCTGGCGACCTCACCGCGATTGGCGATCAACAGGCGATGCACAGGATTCCTCACTAGAAGCGGAAGACGCCGAAACCGCTCGGCGGCCGGGTCCGGGCTCGGTCGGTGGAGACGCGGGACATCGCAAAAGCGACGGTGAGTGCGGCGCGGCTGTGCCGGGGATCGATGATGCCGTCGTCCCAAACGCGACCGGTCGCGTAGAGCGCGGTGGATTCGGACTCGATGCGGGCTTCGTCCTCGGCCCGCTGGGCTTGGTCGGCCGCCTCGTCGAAGTCGCGACCGCGGGACTCCGCCGAGCGCTTCCGCACGATGGACATGACGCCGGCGAGCTGCCGGCCGCCCATCACCGCGATGCGGTGGGTCGGCCACGTCAGGACGAGGCGCGGCCGGTACGCACGGCCCGCCATCGCATAGTTCCCGGCCCCGTAGCTGACACCGACCATGAGGGTGACGTGCGGGACGCGGGAGTTGGCGACGGCGTTGATGAGTTTGGCGCCGTCCTTGATGATGCCGCCCTTCTCGGCCGCCGAGCCCACCATGAAGCCGGTGATGTTCTGCACGAACAGGATCGGGGTGCCGAGCTGGTTGCACAGTTCGATGAACTGCGCGCCCTTCTGCGATTCCGGAGAGAACAGAATGCCGTTGTTGGCCAGCACGCCGATCGGCATGCCGTTCAACTCGGCCCAACCCGCTACCAGGTTCGGCCCGTACAACGGTTTGAACTCGTCGAATGACGACCCGTCGACGATGCGGGCGATCACCTCGCGGATGTCGAAGGGGGTCTTCGGGTCCTCGGGCACGATGCCGAGCAGCTCGTCGGGGTCGTGGACGGGTGCCGGTCCCCCCGGCACAGGGTCCGGGAACCCGAACCGGGAGATCACCGAACGGGCCTGCCGGATGGCGTCGGCCTCGTCGGCGGCCAGGTAATCGGCGAGCCCGGAGACCCGCGCGTGCATGTCGGCGCCGCCGAGTTCCTGCTCGGTGACGTCCTCGTCGATGGCCATCTTCACCAGCGGCGGCCCGCCGAGGAAGGCGTAGCCGCGGTCCTTGACGAAGATGGTGTAGTCACTCATGCCCGGGAGGTACGCACCGCCCGCCGTGGAGGAGCCGAATACGAGCGACACGGTGGGGATGCCTGCGGCGGACAGTTCGGTGAGCCGACGGAACTGCTCGCCGCCGGGAACGAATATGTCGGCCTGCTTGTCGAGGTCGGCGCCGCCGGACTCGACCAGGGTGACGACCGGGAGACGGTTGGACTCCGCGATGTCCATCGCGCGAAGCGTCTTCGTGATCGACGTCGGGGACAGTGAGCCACCGCGGACGGTCGGGTCGTTGCCGATGACCACGACGGCACGTCCGTTGATCTCGGCGATCGCGGTGAGGATGCCTCCGCCCAGCGGATCGGTGGTGCCCCAGCCTGCAAGGGGGGAGAGCTCGAGGATGAATCCGTGCCGGTCGGCCAGCAGCGCCAGGCGTTCTCGCACCGGGAGCTTGCCGCGGTCGCGGTGGCGTTGCACCGAGGCGGCGGATCCCCCGCCGATGACCATTCCGTGCTGCTGCTCGATCTCGGCGAGCAATGCGCTCATCCTGGTGCGGGCCCGTTGATAGGGCTCGCTACCGGTGATCACCTCGCTGGGGAGTACGGGCACAGATCCTCCAAATCTCTAACCTGGTTATATAAAAGTTCTGGGCGTGAGGCAAGCGGCGTGACAGGGCGCGGGCGTCAAGGTCCACGCCGCGGTGGGTGCGTAGGCGCCGGGGACGGCCTTTATTGCCATGGCCGGTTGCCCCAGCGGTCGATGTGCGCGATTTCGCCGATCGGTCGGCGCGTGCTGGGCCCGTACTTACCACGTGGCCATCCGAGTGGGATGACACCGACCGGTGTGACGCTGCGGGGCATGCCCAGGATGCGGCGCAGCTTGCGCACTCGCCACAGCGGAAGGGAGATGAAGCCTGCGCCCAGGCCGACGGCGCGCGCCGCCAAAAGCAGATTCTGGGTCGCCGGGTACACCGATGCGTAGGGTGCCGAGTTGAGCATCACCGGCCGCCGCCAGATTCGCCCCGACCAGCACACGACGATCACGACGGGTATGTCAGCGAAGTGGTCGCGCTGCCACTCGATCGCCTTCCAGGTGCGCGCCCATGCCGTGTCGCTGCGATTCCGCCGGCGGTAGTACAACGACATGAGCGGAAAACCAGTGCGGTTCAACCGGGCCAGTTGAGCCCGCACCGCCGCGTCCGTCACCACGACGAAGGCGGCTTTTTGTTCGTTGCCGCCATTGGGTGCCTTTACGGCGAGCTCCAACAATCGTTGCAGTAGCGCATCGTCCACGGGATCGGGGTGCAGGCGCCGGATGGCCCGTTGAGTCTCGATCGCCTCCTGCAGGGACATGGTGAGACCCTGCAGGGCCACATCGGTGCTCGGCGCAACCGCGGCGGAATCGGTATCAACCATTACCGGTATCCGGCTTCAGCGCGAACGCCGCGACGGCGTTGTCGTGCATGAACATCTGTCGCACCTCCGTCTTGAGCTCGAGTTCCTCGAGTCCTGCCATCGCGGCCTCGAACGTCAAAATCGGCCAGTCGCTGGCCCAGATGCACTTGCGTCGGCCGTAGGTGCGCAGGAAGTGGGTGAAGGCCGGCGGGTAGTACTTGGGCAGGTGAGCGCTGGTGTCGATGTACACGTTCGGATGTTTCGCGGCGACCGCGATCATCTCGTCGGTCCACGGCCACCCGATGTGGCCGGCGACGATGCGCAGTTCTGGGAAGTCAATGGCGATGCGGTCGATGTGTCCAGGTCGGCCGGTCTCTGAGGTATAGGTCGACGGGCCCGTGCCGCCGACCTGGACTTGAAGGGTGACGTCGAGTTCGACGCACGCCGCATAGAGCGGATACCACTGGGGTTCGGTGGGCAGCTTGTCAAGTATGAACGGCTCGAGTTTGAGCCCCTTGAAGCCGTGTTCATGGACCAGCCGGCGCAGGGTGTGCACCGCGGGCATGACACCGTCGACCGACCACGGATTCGCCGTGGCTATCCCGATCAGGCGATCGGGGTAGCGCTGTACCGCGTCGACGACATCCTCGTTGGGGATCAGCGGTCCCGCCGAACACAGGGCCGTGTCGATACCGTTGGCGTCCATCTCGTCGATCAAGGTCTCCAGCGGCATCCCTGACCGCAGTCGAGCGCCGTGCTCCATGCGGTCCGCCAGTGTGAAGTTGCGCTCAGGCATCTTGGCCACCGTGTCAGGCAGCCACGGTTGCACCCACGCGTCGATGATGGTCACCGATTGCGACTCGATTGCCACCGCTCATCCCCTCGGTAAGCCGAGCACGCGCTCGGCAACCATCGTCTTGACGATCTCGTCGGTGCCGCCTGCGATGTGGAAGGCGGGCGCCGACAGCACGACCAGCCGCCAATCGTCCAGACCCGCGTTGGACCTGGACAGCGCGTTGCCGAGCCGGCTGGAGACGGCGTCGGCGAGCTTCGACACCACCGCGCCGGTGGCAAGTTTCGCCAAGGCGGCCTCCGGTCCGGGGGGCTGACCGGCGACGAGCCGCCGGTGCATCCCGGCCTCAAATGCAGCCAGTGCCCGTTGGTCGATGACGGCGTCGACGAACTTCTCCCGCGCGGCGACATCGCCCCAGCCGAGGTCTGCGGCTTGACGCACGAGCCGTCCCAGGGACCGTCCGAAACTGGAGAACCGCTCAAAGCCCAGGGTGGTCATCGCGACGGCCCAACCACCGCCGACCTCGCCGAGGACAGCTTCCTCAGGCAGGTCGACGTCATCGAAGAACACCTCGGAGAATGAGGCCCCACCGGTCATCTGCTGCAACGGCCGCACGTCGACGCCGGGAGCCGACATGTCGACGACGAACGCCGTGAGCCCGCGGTGGCGCGCCTGCGACGGATCCGTCCTGGCAAGCAGGTATCCGTACTGGGCGTGGCGGGCCTCGGAGGTCCACACCTTCTGGCCGTTGACGCGCCAGCCGGACTCGGTGCGCACGGCCTTGGTCGCGACGCCGGCGAGGTCGCTGCCCGCACCCGGTTCGCTGAACAGCTGACACCACAGCTCCTCGCCGCGCAGGATGGCGTTGCAGTGCCGCCGCTGTTCGGCGGTGCCCACGGCCAGCAGGGTGGGACCCACCATCTCCAGGGTGACGCCGAAGTAGCCGCGTGGGACGTCGTACTCCGATTCCAGGTCCGCCCATGCGAGCGCGTACTCGGACGGAAGGTTCCGCCCTCCCACGTCGGTCGGCCACGTCAGGCCGGCGAATCCGTGGTCGTAGAGCTTCTTCTGCCAAGCGACGCAGTCCTGACGCCACGCTTCCGGGTCGGCGATGTAGCGGAACTGGGCGAACATCGCGTCGGGAAAGCCGTCGGGACGGTGTTCGGCGTGCGCGTCGAGGAAGGTCTTCGCCTCCTCGACGAAGGTTTCGATCGAGGGTGGCTGTGTATCCATCACACTCCTCCACAGTCGGGCGCGCACTTGGCACACTAATTACTAACCTGGTTATATGTTAGTGATATCACGTTGCACAGAGGAGTCATAGTGAGCTCTCCGTCGTCCGCTTCGGCGGCTGCCCTGGTCGCGGATGGAATCGAGGAGGGGCAGCTCGTCGTCCGCCTCGACGGTAGTCGGATCTACCCCCGCATGACGGTGGGCGGCAAGGCGCACGGCCTGTCGAAGATCCGCGCCGCCGGCCTGCCTACCCCGCCGGCCTTCAATGTCACCGTCAATGCGTGCAAGCAGTATTTCGAGGACGCCGACGACCTGATGGCCCGCGCCTGGCCGCAGATCCTCGACGGGCTGGCCTGGCTCGAGTCGGAGTCTGGCCACACTTTCGGGCGCGGCCCTGTTCCGCTCCTGGTCTCCGTGCGCAGTGGCGCGCCGGCGAGTATGCCGGGGATGATGGATACGGTGCTGAACCTGGGCATCAACGATGATGTCGAGCAGATCCTCGCCCAGAAGTGCGGTCCCGCCTTTGCCGCGGACACCCACCGCCGATTCCGTGAACTGTTCTGTCAGGTGGTCGACCCGGCCGGTGGCGACGTCCCGTCGGATCCGCTGCAGCAGCTGCGCGCCGCGGTCGTCGCCGTCTTCGCCTCGTGGAATTCGGCCCGAGCGGTGTCCTACCGGCGCCACCATCATCTCGAGGGCAAGATGCCGGGGACGTCCGTGACGATCCAGGCGATGGTCTTCGGCAATCTCGACGAGCAGTCCGGAACCGGGGTGCTCTTCAGCCGCAACCCGCTCACCGGAGATAACGTTCCCTACGGTGAGTGGCTGCCACGCGGGCAGGGAGAGGACGTCGTGAGTGGGAAGTTCGACCCACTGCCGCTGACGGCGCTCGCCGAGCAGCATCCCGACATCCACAGCCAGTTGCTCGATGCGGCCAAATGGCTGGAGCGCGACGGGTCCGACGTTCAGGACATCGAGTTCACGGTCGAGGCCGGCAAGCTCTACCTGTTGCAGACGCGCACGGCGAAACGGTCCGCTCAGGCCGCGGTCGCCATCGCGGTTGCGCTGCAGCGCGAGGGTTTGATCGACGCCGCCGAGGCGCTCGACCGCGTCACGCCCGCGCAACTCGACACGTTGCTCACACCGGTGATCGAGCCGTCCGCGCTGGCCGAGGCCACCGTCGTCGCCAGTGGGTTGCCGGCCTGTCCCGGTGTGGGGGCCGGGCGGGTGGTGACCGACAGCGACTCCGCCGAGGATGCCTTCGACGACGGCGAGGACGTGGTTCTGGCACGGGAGACCACGAGTCCCGACGATGTCGGTGGCATGATCGCCGCTCGTGCCGTCATCACGGAACAGGGCGGGTCGACCTCGCACGCGGCGGTCGTGAGCCGAGAACTGCACACACCGTGCGTGGTGGGCTGCGGCAAGGGCTCGTTGCAGGACCTGAGCGGAACGGAGGTCACCGTCGACGGCTCCAGCGGCAAAATCTACGCTGGCCTGCTGCCACTGACCCGTCCGTCGGAGGACGGCGATCCGAACCTGGCTGTCCTGTTGGGGTGGGCGCGCGAACGATGCTCGGTGCAGGTGTACAAGACCGGCACCGACGAGGCACGCGGTCGGCGGACGGTGGATCATCGCGATCCGTCAACGATGACCGTCGCGCCCGGTGATATCGTTGCCGCGGAGCACCCCCTCCCGGTGTTACGGACGTTCCTGGACAGGGTGAGAAACGCCGATGGGTCATTAGGCTAACCAGGATTCCTCTTTAGATGCGACAATCATCGGGTGTATCCGGATAGCGATGCGATTTCACACCCGACGGCGGGTCAGCTGGTCGCCGACAACATCCGCCGCAAAATCATACTCGGCGAGTTTCACGACGGGGACTTCCTGCCCAACGAAGCGCAACTCCTCGCCCAATATGGCGTGTCACGACCGGTGTTGCGTGAGGCCATCCGCATCCTGCAGTCCGAGTCGCTGCTGACGATTCGACGCGGAAGCAAAGGCGGCGCCCGCGTCAACGCTCCGCGACCTGAGCCGGTGGCGCGCCAGGCCGGTGGACTGCTGCAGTACGGGCACACCACTGTGTTCGACGTCTTCCGCGCCCGCGCCATCATCGAACCGCCCGCGGTGCGGCTACTCGCTGAGAATGCCACGCAGACAACGATCCAACGGTTACGCGAAGCGTTGGAACTCGAATCGAACACCATCAATGACTCACGCCGGTGGGGCAAGGTGCACGCCGACTTCCACACTCTGGTCGTCGAACTCTCGGGCAGCAATACGCTTGCATTGTTCGCCAACATCATGTCGGAGATCACGACGGCTCATACTCAGGCCGTCTGGCAGCACGCCGGCGATGAGCTGCAGAAGCGCTCTGACAGCGAACTCGCTCACCGAGTGCACCGGAAGCTGGTGCGTCTCGTCGAAGACGGCAAAGCGGCTGACGCCGAACTGCTCTGGAGGCGCCATCTCGAAGAGACCACGGAGAAGATGCTGAAGAATCAGGGGCAGCGAGAACTGCTCGATCTCATCGGCTGACCGCCTATCGACGTTTGAGATAACCTGGTTATACTTTTCTCCAGTCAGGCTGGAGGAGAGGGACATGAACGCAGAGCTGTTGGACGATCTGAGGGCGACCACCCGCGAGGCCCTCACCGCCGCCAACGGCGGGGACATTGTTGATCAACTCGACCTCTCGGGATTACTGGTCGACGATGATCGCGGCGGCCTCGGTATGGGTGAGCTCGAAATGGTGTTGGTCGCCGAGGAGATCGGACGTCGAGCGGCGAAGTCGTCATTTCTGGAGTCAGCGGTACTGGGCGCCACGCTGAGCGGCGTTGTGGTCGAGCCGAACCTGGCCGTGGTGATCGCGGGGCGCGACGGCTCGTGGGCGACTGCATCCAACGACGTCTCGGCGACCTCCACCGAGGACGGTGGCTGGCACGTGCGCGGTACCGCCTGGGCGGTGGCCGCTTCGCCGTCTCCGTCGCGGGTGATCGCGCCGGCGGCCACCGGCGCCGGGGTCGCGCTGTTCGAGGTCGAGGACATCGCGTTCGACGCCGCCGACGAATTCGACCCCGGTAGGGGGTTGATCGAGGTGAGACTCGATGCCGCGGCACGACAGTTGGCCGACCCGGAAGCGACGCACCAGCTGCTCGCCACGGCTCATCGTCGCGCGCTGCTGGCCGTCGGCGCTGAACAATTGGGAGTGGCGCGGGCGTGCCTGGAGATGACGGTCGAGTACGCCAAGACTCGCAGCCAGTTCGGCGCACCGATCGGCTCCTTCCAGGCGATCAAGCATCGTTGCGCCGACGTCCTTCTCGATACCGAACTCGCCGATGCGGTGCTGAAGCAGGCGGTTCACACCGGCACGCTCGTCGATGCTGAACTGGCGTTCGTGGTTTCCACCCGCGCCGCGGTGACAGCGGCGGAATCGTGCATACATATTCACGGTGGCATCGGATTCACGTGGGAACACTCGGCGCATTGGTATCTGCGGCGCGCGCGCAGCAACGCCACCTTGCTCGGTGCGCCAGGAACGCATCGCGCAGTCATCGCCGAGTCGGCCGGACTGAATACGGAGGAATGAACGCATGACCGACGAGTTGACCATCCTTCGCCTCGTGGCGATCAAGGGACGGGTTTCGCCCGACGCCGTGGCAGGCAGCCTGGGCGCCGACCCATCGGAGGTGACGGCCCAGCTCGACGACTTCGCTCAGCGTGAGCTCCTCAAACCCACCCCGATGGGCTACCGGATCACCACGAGCGGACGTGAGCGGTGTACCGAACTCGTTGCCGCCGAACGCGATCAAGCGGACTCCGCCACGGTGAAGGAGATCTACGGCGCTTTCACCGACTACAACGCTGACCTGAAGACGATCATCACGGATTGGCAGACCCGCGGGCCCGATGAGCCGAACGACCATGCCGATGCCGAATACGACGACAGCGTGCTGCAGCGGCTACAAGCGCTGCACGAGAAGGTTCTCCCCTTGCTCGATCGTATTGCCGAGGCCGCGCCACGGCTGAGCCACTACAAGATTCGTCTGGTCAAAGCCGCCGATGCGGTCGCCGCAGGCGATCACGGCTTCGTCTCCAAACCTATTGTCGACAGCTATCACACGGTGTGGTTCGAACTGCACGAAGACCTCATCGGACTCGCTGGTCTGACGCGCGCCGAGGAAGCCGAGGCGGGACGCGGCGCATGAGCGTCGTGCGGGTAGAACGCTCCGGTGGCGTCGCGCGATTGCTCCTTGATTCGCCGGCCAATCGGAACGCGCTCTCGAGGCAGCTGCGCACCGAGCTCTACGAGGGGCTGCGCGAGGCCGCTGCTGATCCGCGTGTCCGGAGCATCGTCCTCGGTCACACCGGTTCCGTGTTCTGCGCCGGTGCCGATCTCAAGGAGAACCGCGCCGCGCCGGCTGACGGAACTCCGACTGTCTCGCAGATAGTCGTCGAGATCTGGCGGTCGCCGAAGCCGGTTGTCGCGGCCCTTGGCGGGGTCGCGCGGGCAGGTGGCCTGGGTCTCGTCGCCGCATGCGATGTTGTGATCGCTAGCAGCGCAATCACTTTCGCGTGCACCGAGGTGCGCATCGGCGTCGTGCCCGCGGTCATCTCGGCGGTCATGCGGCCGCGGATGTCGCCGGCGGCACTGCACCGGCTCTACCTCACGGCCACGCCCGTGTCGGCACAGTGGGCACAGCAAGCGGGTCTGGTGGATGTCGTGGCGGAACCGGATGAGCTCGACGGCGCGGTGCAGCAGATCACCGATGCGTTCGACCTGGCCGCGCCGAATGCCCTGGCGGCCACTAAACGCCTCAGCCGCACCGACGCGGCAATCGCCGCGCTGGAAGCAGAGCTCAGCGATCTCGAACGCGTCTCGGCCGGCTATTTCGCCTCTGAGGAGGGTCGCGAGGGGCTCGCCGCATTCGCTGAGAAGCGTCAACCGAGCTGGGCGGTGGCAAGCGGGTCGCGGTAGCAGCGGGCCGAGAACGCGCCCACGCTACCGCGCACCGTTGCGGTCAGAGTCCGATCAGCTGAGCCAACCGCTCGCGGTGCTGCTGCGGCTCACCGAGCAGGAGTTGACTCGAGCGGGCGCGCTTGAACTACAGGTGCGCGGGCAGCTCCCAGGTGAAACCCATGCCGCCGTGGAATTGGATCATCTGGTGTGCGGTGGAGACGAACGCATCGCTGCAATATGCGGCGGCCAGCGCCGCGGCAGCGGGGACTTCGTCAGTCCCTTCAGCTAGCGCGAAAAGCGCGTAATAGGCGGCGGATCGGGCGGTTTCGACCTCGACGAAGATGTCGGCGGCCATATGCTTGAGCGCCTGGAAGCAACCGATGGGTTGGCCGAATTGCACGCGGGTCTTGAGGTATTCAACCGAGATCTCCAGTGCCGCGTGAGCTCCGCCTACCTGCTCGAGCGCAAGGCCGATGACCGCGTGGTCGAGCGTTCGGGCCACCACTTCTTCGGCCGGAGCGCCGCCGAGCGGCGTCGCCGAGCTGCTGTCGAAGCAGATGTCGGCGAGCTTGCGAGTCTGGTCCAAAGTCGGCACTGCGGTGGCGGTCATCCCGGTGGCGGACCGGTCGACGGTGAACAGTCGCACGCCGTCGGTCGTCGTGGCGGGCACCACGAATAGGTCGGCGACATGTCCATCGAGCACGAGGTCGGCCTTGCCGGTCAACGTCCACGCGTCTCCGTCGAGCGTGGCCTCGACGCAGGTTCCTTCATCCGGCAGTGCGAGGGTGGCAATTGTCGAGCCGTCGGCGATGCCCGGCAGCAGGCGCTGCTTGGCTTCCTCGTCGCCGGATTCCAGGATCGCTGTCGCGGCGAGGACGACAGTCGAGAAAATCGGGGCACACAGCAGAGCGCGGCCCATCTCCTCGATGACGACGCCGAGTTCGACCCAGCTGAAGCCCTGACCGCCGTACTGCTCGGGGATGGCCAGCGCGTGTACGCCGAGTTGGTTCGCCAGCCTGTCCCACACCTTCGGGTCGTAGCCGCGCTCGGTGTCCATCTGCGCGCGGACGTCGGTTTCGGCCGAGTGCTCATCGAGAAAGCGGCGGACGGTGGCGCGTAGTTCGCGCTGTTCTTCGGTGAAGTCCTTGATCATGATGCTCTCCTGATGTCAATGCGTGCCCTGGGCGGTGCCGCCCTTGCGGACGTCGCGGAACGGGACACCCTTGTCGGGCTCGAATCCTCTGGGTAAACCGAGAACTCGCTCGCTGATGATGTTGCGCTGGATCTGATCCGATCCGCCGCCGATTGAATTGATGAACGCGAACATCAGCCCGTGGTCGACGGGGTAGTCCTGTGGGTGGTCGTAGTCGTACACCAGTGACTGCCGGCCCTGCAGTCGGTACTGGAGGTCACCGGCACTGTGCAGGATCCGTGACATGGCGAGTTTCCCGGTGTTTGCCAGCGCGAACGACCCGCGATACGCCTCGAACAGGGCTCTTTGCCCGGTCCAGGTGTTGCTCAGTCGCCACGAAAGGATCTTCGCTATTTCCTGGCGGACAATGGGATCGTTGTCGCGTCCGGCCGCCCGCGCCGCCTCGATGAGATCGGTTGCCGCATCGGTCAGTGTTGCGTCGCCCGAGGACGCCAACGCCTCGCCGCCCATTCCGGCGCGTTCGGCCGCCAGCGCGGTTTGGATGACCTTCCACCCGTCACCCGGGTTACCCAGCATCCGGGACGCCGGCACGCGTACGTCGGTCAGGAAGACCTCGTTGAATTCCGTATCACCCGTAATCTGTTTCATCGGGCGTACCTCGATGCCCGGGGAGTCCATGTCGATGACGAAGAAACTCAACCCGGCGTGCTTGACGACATCCCAGTCGGTGCGGGCGATCAGCAAGGCGAAGTGGGCCTCATGGCCCAGGGTGGTCCAGCTCTTCTGCCCGTTGACCACGTACTCATCACCGTCGGCGTCGGCGCGCGTCTGCAGGCCGGCCAGGTCGGAGCCCGCACCCGGTTCGCTGTAGAGCAGGCAGCCGACCGCCCATTCTTCGCTCAGGAGCTTGGGAAGCAGCTCGTCTCTCATTGCTTGAGACCCGAACGCCTTGAGCGGGTCACCGAGTAGGTGCAACCAAGGGAACGCGCGGAACGAGCGTAGGTCCAGCGCGGCGCCGGGGGCGCCCGCAGTGGCGAACTCGTCAGCGACCGCCTGGGCGTCCGCGCGGGAGAGTCCACGCCCATAGCCGCTGTCGGTGCTCCATGTGGGCACCGCCCAACCGGCCTCGACCAACGCCGTACGCCACTTGCGGTCATCGGTGCCGCGCCAGTGCTCACATATCCACGCGTGCGCCTGCTCGCGAATCGACATGGATGGGTCGGCAGTGGTCATCTGCTCCTCGATTCGCGGTGTCTGAAACGGGGGGATCCGCGTTACGGACGAATCTAGTACCGTATTTCGAGCCGAAGATATACTGAACGAAATTCGTCCGCAAGAGGTGTTGATGCCGAGTCCGGTCAACGTGACAGCCATGGGTCGACCCCGCGACCCTGACGTCGATCAGCGCGCATTGAGCGCAGCCGTCTCGATCTTCGGGGAAGACGGTTGGTCGGGGTTCACGATCGACGCGGTCGCTCGGCGGGCCGGGGTGGGAAAGGCGTCGATCTACCGGCGATGGCCGGACAAGGAGAGGCTGTTGACTGCCGCGCTCGAGGTGCACATGGGGCATCTGGCCGACGTCGACACCGGCTCGTTGCGTGGAGATCTGATCGCGTTGGCACGCCAGCTGCTCGGTCTCTACCTCGGTGACGCCGGCCGAGCCGCACAACGCCTTGCCCACGAGGCGCCGGCAACGCCGGTGCTGTCGGCGCAATATGAGTCGCTACGGCGCTCCCAGTTAGATGCCGCGCGGCGGATCGTCCGCCGCGGAATCTCACGGGGCGAAACTTCGGCCGACACCCCGGTCAATCTGCTACTGGACTGCCTCGCCGGCGGAGTAATGAACCACGTGATGGCCACACCGCCGTCGAAGCGAGGCGTCCTAGCGGCCGCAGCCGACTTCTACGCCACCGGACTGGTCGACTATCTCCTGAGGTGAAGACGTCGAGCGCATCGCCCGCGGTGCAACGCGGGCGATGCAACGCGGGCGATGCGGCTGATCACCGGGACGGAGTGATGACTATCTCCGCACGGCCCACGACACGAACAGTCAGACGTGCAGCGCCGGATCCGTCGGCCACCAGGTCCGCCTGCCGACCGTCGATGTCAACGGTGTATCGCGTATTCGGCTGGAGTCGAGTCACTTCTAGTGCAACGTCATCTGTGGGCGTGAGCTCGGGTGTCCCATGCAGGACGAGCCGGAGGTCGCTTCCCGAGCTGATCGCCTGTGCGACCGTGGCTTGATCGAGCCGGACATGCTTGAGCAGCGGGCCATTGAGCGCGCTCTCGGCCGGCGGGCTTGTGATGAGTCGTTTCCAGTCCCCGCGTCGGGTGAGAAGTGCTTGTGCTGCAAGCGCATTGGCGTAGGTCGATCCCTTCGTAAAGCGGCGCATACCGTAAATTTCGACCGCGTCGTTGTGCGCCAGCATGGCCCGCTCGGCGGCATCGGCGATCTGCGTGTCGCCGAATTCACGGGCAGCCAGCAGGATGATCGCACGCGCGAACAGCCCTGTGCTCCGGTAGTTACCGGCATCCAGGGGGAACGGCTTCGCAAGATACTCCTCGACGCCCCCGGAGTGGATCTTGAGGATCTCGTAACAGGCGATGGCCCAGAGCGTTTGGGCCAGTTGCGGGTAGACCGGTGCGATCCACCCCGCGGCTCGGAAGTACACCAACTCGCCGCCGAACGGTATGGAGACACCCGTGTAGTCGGAGCGGAACGGGATGATGTCCCCGGCAGGACTCATGAGTTCTTCACGCAACCCGCGCAGGAACGGTTGACTCAGCTCACTGAGGTGCTCGGTACCGAACGCGGCGTCGTGGGACGCGACACTGTTGACGCCATAGAAGTTGCATGTCCGAGTACGTCCAATCGGGCTCGCACGCGAACGCCGTTTGCGGCGAACGGCCGAAGTTCCACATCAGAGAGTCGTTGAACGAATGAGTGTCGTGACGGTAGGTCTTCTTCGGGTTGCCGAGGGTGAGCGTGAGTGATCCTGGGGTGACGAACCGGTCGCTACCCGTGTTCGCGTGGAAGGTGCTCAGGCAGATCCCCGACCAACCGGTCAGCATGATGTTCTCGAAGCCCGCCGGATCGTAGTAGGTGCTCAAACGACCCCAAAGTCGTTCCAGCCGCCAGTACTTCCACACCTTGGGTACGGTCAGTTGCTCGATCAGTCTCTCCTGCGCCTCGGAGAGGTAGCCGTGGAAGTTGGGCGTGTAGCGGCGTTGCACCTGCGCGAGCGCGTACTAAACGTGGCTGATCTTATAGCGCAATGCCGACGGCTGGATGGAACTGCTCGATGACGTCGAAACCGTCAAAGCTGTCGACCGGCCGCAGGCCGAGTGCGAGCAGCCAGCGCAGATGGCCGATCTGGGTGTCATCGAGCTCGCGAGGCCCCGTCACCTCCGGCTCGAGCCGACGATCGAGTGCCTGGAGCTCAGCGGGAAGGTAGGCGGCACGCTCGGCGCGCACGCGGCGGGCGCGACGTACAGCGCTGAACCTGCGCAGGACCATCAGCGCCGCGATCACGGCGACGATCGCCAAGGCGGCGAGAAGCGGGCCGTATGGCGACGCCGGTTGCGGGTGCCCGACCGCGATGCCCGCCGCGACGAAGGCCGCTCCCAGCCATATGAAAACAGGTGCAGGTACGTTTCCGGTGGCGAACCACAGCAGGAAGGCCACGGCGAAAAGGACGGTCGTCAGGGCGATGCCGAGCACCGCCCACCATCGCAACACCAAGAACCCGCCGCCCGGCAGCACGACGCCCAGCCCGAGTGCCTGCCAGGGCAGCGCCGATCCGAGAATCGCTGGCAGACCGCCGAGTACGGCAACGGTGACATACAGCGCCAGCGAGCGGCGCAGTCGGTGTGACGCCACCGGACCGTTGAATCGGGTCCGCTGCGGCAATTCGAAAGAGTCATCTCCCGATTCTCGGAGTGCGTTGTCGAGCACGAGACTCATGGCGTACTACCTCCGGTCGAGGTCGGGTGCGTGGCCGGGAACAGGCTGGTTCGAGGAGTGGCGTGGTTCCGAAGGAATCCACGTCGGTGCAGCCACTCGTTCATTCGCGTGAGCAGTGCGGCGATCAAGAGGCAGCAGGCCACGGTGTGTCAACTGCCGGTTCGGCGACCGAGGCGTCGAGCGGCCGCTCGACGCACCCATCCGATGTATGCCGTGAGGCCCTTCTTGAGCATCGGCGAGTACGGCGGGGTGAGTATGCTCGCGAAGCTGAACGGTAGCTTGCTCGTGGTGATGGTGCGTCGGTGGCTGAAAGTGTCGAAACCGGTCTTGCCGTGGTACGCACCTGAGCCGCTGTGGCCTACCCCGCCGAAGGGTGCCGCCATCATGGCGCAGTGCATCGCGAAGTCGTTGACCGTCATGCCACCGCTCTGCGTGCGCCGGCGAAACTCGTCGAGACCGGACTGCTTCGGTCCGTACCAGTAGGCGGCGAGCGGAGACGGTCGGCTGGCGACGTACTCACAGACCTCGTCGATGGAGTTGTACGGCAACACCGTAAGCACGGGCCCGAAGACCTCCTCGCTCGCAATGCGCATGGCGTCGGTAACCCCGGTCAGCACGGTCGGCGGGATACGGCGGGCCGCTTCATCGGCGGGGACGCCCACCTCGTGCGCGGTGGCGCCATGCGCAACGGCGTCGGCAATCAGACCTGTGACGCGGCGGAAGTTCTTGTCGTCGACGATGCTTGTTAATCCGTTCTCGCCACTTCCCGACGCCAGCTCTCGCGCCGTCGCCAGCGCATTCGAGATGAACGCCTCTACCTTGGCCCTTGGAACGAACACGTAATCGGGGCACAGGCATATCTGGCCGCCGTTAGCCAGCCGCGCCGCCATCACTCGACGGGCCATCGCGGGTACGTCGGCATCCGGCGCGATGACGGCCGGGTTCTTGCCTCCGAGTTCCAGAGTGACGGGGACGAGATTCTTGGCCGCCGCAGCGGCCACCAGTGCGCCGACGCCGGGAGAGCCCGTGAAGAAGAGATGGTCGAACGGCAGGGCGCTGAACGCCGCGCCAACGTCGGCGCCTCCTGTGACGACCGTGAGCTCGGTTGCCTCGAAATACTTTTCGACCGCAGCGGCGAAGACTTCAGCCGTGCGGCTCGTGACTTCGGAAAACTTGATCATCACGCGGTTGCCCGCCGCAAATGCCGACGCGGCGGGTTGAACCACGAGACTGATCGGGAAGTTCCACGGTCCGATGATTCCCACGACGCCGAGGGGTTTCTTCTCGACGACCGTCGGTAGCGCGGCGAGTCCCGACAACCTGAGCCGGTCCGGGCGCATCCACACCTCGAGGTTGCGGCGGTTCGCGGCGAGATCGGGCAGTGATCCGACGATGTCGGACAACAGGTTCACCACGTGGGGCCGATTGCCGAAGTCGGCGTTGAGCGCCGCGGAGAACTCGTCGGCGTGCTCGGTGAGCATGAGGGTCAACCGGTCGATCCGATTGCGGCGCACATTGGCCGACGGTGGTCCTTCTTTGAGGAAATCCGCGCGCTGTGCGTCGAGCATCGCCATCAGTTCGGTTGCGGTGTCGTTCGCAAGGGGTGCGTTCGAACTCGCTACATCAGTGGACATCGTGTTCCGTTCTCAGCTGTTGCGAAGGTGTCTGCGCATCGAGACGTTTGAGCATGGGCAGCGCCACAGCGGCGCAGGTGATCAGCATGACGAGCCCGCCCAGGCGCTGATCCAGCGTCGAGGACAGACCGAGGACACCGCTGCCCCCCATGGTCGTCGGTGGCCAGATGAGGGCCGCCAGGCCGAGGACGGCAGCCACCTCCTGACCGACGATCAAGGCGCCCCGGCGCAGTGAATGAGGGGCGCGGCCCACGGTGAGGAGGATGGCGGCCCAGTATGCGGTGCCCACTGCCGCCGTGAGGGGGATGACCGACGCGGGCAAGGCGGTCAGTGATGCGCCGCGGTCATGCACGGCGGGCAGGTGAAGCGTCATCAGAAGTGCCGAGTTTAGGCCGACGGCGATGACCACCACGACGGACCAGAATGTCTGTTTGGCCGAGCTTTTCGGAGTCGCGCGGGGTGGCAGCGCCGCCAGCGCGAGAAGCGGTACGGCAACGAGGAGCGCTTCGAGAACGATCATCGCGCAGAGATGGGACTGCAACGCGATGGTGCGCACCTCGGGTGTCGTGGTGACCGCAGCGAGGCTGATGGCGGCGATGGCGGCGGCCACCCGTGCTCGCGTGACCAATTGCCAGACGAGAACGGTGACAGCGACCGCGGCCAACGCGAGAAATGCTGTAGTCCACGTAACCGGCGGAGAGTGGTGATAGTGCATGCCGGGCATTCCGGCCGCCGAGTGACCCGGTCGGGCTGTCCAAACGAGGATCGCCGCAACCACGATGGCGACGATGACCTCAGCGAGCGCGGCGACCCACACTCCGCGTGACAGCCGTCGCGGGTGTAAGTGCGACGGCGTGCCCACCGCCGGCGTCGACATCATGGATTCTTCACCAGATGAGGTAGGCGATGCTGGGCGACGAGCCGTGATGCGAGCACGGCGAATTTCGAGCCGGTACCTACTAAAGCGTTGTTCTTGCCCGCCGCCAGCGCGTCATAACCGGCACGAGCCACCTGCGCGGGTGATCCGGCCTTGTTCTTTTTGAACATGCTGTGCAACATCGACTTTCCGCCGAACGCGTCGATGCCGCCGGTTTGGGCGAACTTGGTCTGAGTCGCTCCTGGTGTCAGGCAGGTGACGGTGACGCCGAACGGCTTGAGTTCGGCCGCGAGCGCATATGTGAAGGCATTGACGTAGGCCTTGCTGCCGCCGTACGACGCGAACCGCATCGAGGGCACCATGCCCGCCGTCGAGCCGACGTTTAGGATCTTGCCCCGCCTGCGTTGCTTCATCTCACGACCGAACAACATGGACGTCATGGTGAGGGTGACGATGTTCAACTCCAACATGGCGGCCACCCGCTGCGGGGAGAGATCGACGGCGTCACCAAAGCACGCGAAACCGGCGTTGTTGACCAAAACGTCGGGGAAGCAATCGTTGTCGTGGCACCACTGCAGGAGCGCCGCCGCGGCGTGGGGCTTGGCGAGATCCATCTGCAGCGTCTGCAGCCGCGTCGCTGCGAATGCGAAATCGACGGGCAGCTGATCCAGTTCGTCCTGAAGAAGACTCACCGCCAGCACATGCGAGCCGTCTTCCAGGAACAACCGGGTGAACTCCCTACCGATGCCCGAGCCGGCGCCGGTCACGATGACCTTGTTCATGCTTGATCGTGTTCTTTCTGTTGGTACGCCTGCGGAACTCAGCGTGCGGGTGTGAGCGCGGCACGCGTCCGCCGCTGTCCTGGCTGCCGCTCGAGCATGCAATTCCCTTCGCACCGGGTCGAACTGTGACCCACGTCTACCTTAATACCGACGTGCGCCGTCGGCAAATAGCCGGTTCCGGCTAAACTTGAAGGGACGAAAGGACGTCGATGACAGACGACGTAACGGCCCTCTCGGTGAGCGCGACTCCGACCACTCGCCGGTCGAGTCGTAAACCGGGCGCGGGTCGACGACGCGATCCATCTATCGACGATCGGTTAAGACGCGCCGCACGGGCGCTCTACGCGCGCGACGGCTGGGCCGGATTTCACTTCGACGGCGTGGCGAAGGCCGCCGGAGTCAGCAAAGATGCAATCTACCGGCGATACACCGACGCGCAGGCACTGCTTCTGGACGCCTTGGCTGACCAGAGCATTCCGACGCTTGCTGCCGACGAGCCCCCCGAACAGGCACTCATCGCCTTCGCGCACGATCTATTCAGGTACTTCGCGGGTGGCGACGGCTACGCCAATTTGCGGGTGCACGTCGACGGGCCGCAGCATCCGGCGATTCTCCAGCAGTATCGGAACCGCGTCGTCGAACCACAGCTCGCGAAGGCCGTCGAGGTCCTGGAACAGGCGCGTCGAGACGGCCGCATCGATGCGGATGTGTCGCCATCGGCGGTGATCGAGGCCCTCGGCGGTGCCGTCATGATTTGCGCCTTGGCGTCGCCCCCGCTCGGCGCCGTGGAACCCACGGACGCCGCGGTGGCTCGTCAATTGACGGCGTTCGTGCAGCAGATCCTGCACGGCAGGGTCACTGACCCTAGATCTTGAGTAGCGCGCCACCGTCGACCGGCAGCTGCAGACCCGTCACATAACGCGACTCGTCGGAGGCGAGATAGACCACTGCGTTGGCGATGTCCTCGGGTTCCACATAGGGGATGGGCATCGACTGCATGTGCGGGAAGGCCTGTTCCACGTCGGCTCGGGTCGGCAGCTCGAGATCCTTGCGGAACGCCTTGTACATCGGCGCGCTGTGCAGCATGTCGGTGTTGCAATTGGTGGGGTGTACCGCGTTGACGCGGATTCCTTGCGCTGCGAGCTGACGTGCCAACACCACGACGTAGTCGGCGATGAACTGCTTGGCCAACCCGTAACCCGCACCTCCCGGACCGTTGCCGGGATTGCTGACGGCATTCGGCAGCATGGCCGCGACGGATCCGGTGGCGATGATGGAGCCACCCGACGTAACGTACGGCAATGCGACGTGAATCGTGTTGAGCACGCCGATGAGGTCCACATCCACGGCGTCCGCGAACGCAGTCACGGGGTACCCCGCGCCGATGGGACAGATGCCGGCGTTCGCCACCACCACGTCGAGTCCGCCCAAGGTATCGACGGCCGCGGCCACCGCTTCTTGCAGGGCGGGCCGGTCCCGCACGTCGACAACCGCCGGAATCGCCTTGCGGTCGAACTTCTCGACCAGTCGTACCGTTTCCTCGAGGTCTTCAGGGGTGGCCATCGGGTAGCCCACTCCAGGGATGTCGGCGCAGATGTCGATCAGGACGACGTCGGCGCCCTCCTCCGCCAGACGAATCGCATGCGCGCGCCCCTGTCCGCGGGCAGCTCCCGATACCAACGCCTTCTTGCCTGCGACCCGCGCCATTGCACACCTCTCGTCGACTGCACATGCTTACTCGTGATTCCATTAACGTGGTTAGTCCATTGTGCCCACACAGTCGGATGAAGGGAAGAGCCGCATGCCCGGTGTCTTGGACGGGATACGTGTCGTCGAGCTGGCGACTTGGGGATTCATCCCATCCTGCGGCGTTGCGCTGGCAGATTGGGGTGCCCAGGTCATCAAGATCGAACACCCGTCGCATGGTGACCCGATGCGCGGTCTAGTCAGCGCGGCGCTGACTCCGCCTGGCGAGCAACCGGTCAGCTTCATGTTCCAGACCTTCAGTCGCAACAAGTCCAGTGTCGGGATCAACCTCACCATGGACGCGGGACGCGAGGCGCTGTATCGACTCGTCGAGACCGCAGACGTCTTCTTGACCAATTACCTTGCGCCCGTCCGTAAAAAGCTCAAGGTGGACGTCGACGACCTGAAGAAGGTCAACCCGCGCCTGGTCTACGCGCGCGGCAGCGGGCTGGGGCCGAACGGCGACGAGGCCGATACCGGTGGATTCGATCTCGCCTCGTACTGGTCACGAGGGGGAGTGGCGTACGTCAGCACACCAGAAGGTGCCGACTACCCGCCACCGATGCCGGGCGCCGCCTTCGGTGACCTGCAATCGGGGATGTATGCCGCCGGTGGCGTCGCGGCAGCCCTGTTCGCCAGAGAACGGACCGGTGCATCGCAGGTGGTCGACGTCAGCCTGCTCGGGGCGGCGGTGTGGGCCACGGCGCCGCATATCGCCGCTTCCTCGCTGTTCGACATCGATGCCATGCCGCGGGGTGACCACACCTCGGCGCACAATCCGCTCAGCAACACCTACCGGACGTCGGACGGGCGGTTCGTCGCCCTCGTGATGCTGGAGTCCGACCGCTTCTGGGCGCCGCTGATGGAAGTCATCGGTCGCCCCGATCTGGCGAGCGACGAGCGGTTCCTCGACTCGGCCGCCCGCCGCGACAACAGCAGGGCGTGCATCGAAGAGTTGGACGGCATCTTCGCCGCGCGTACGGCAGCCGAGTGGCGGGAGCTCCTCAGTCGTCAGCGCGGCGTATGGGCGATCGTCCAGTCGCCGAGCGAGGCCCGCACCGACCCTCAGGTGGTTGCCAACGACTACGTCACGGCCATGCCGATCGACGAACGCGCGACGGTCACGGTCGCCCGGCCACCTGTGCTGATCAACGCCACGCAGGCGGATCCCGCGCCGGCGCCCCAACTCGGCGCCGACACCGATCAAGTCTTGCTCGATCTCGGCTACAGCTGGGATGACCTCGTGCAGATGAAGATCGACGGCGCCATCACCTGAGAGCTTCCGTTACTTCTGGATACGACCACTTCCCCACATGATCTTCCGGGGAGTGCCCACGTCCTGTTAATGTAACCTGGTTATATAAATTAGCCAGATGCGAGCGGCGATGCCTTGCATGGTGAGGGTGTCTGAATGAACTTGATCGAGACGATGCAGCAGCGGATGCAAGCTGACGGAGACGAACCCTTGTTGTGCTACCGCGGCGCGTGGCGGAGTCAGAAAGCCTTCGGGAAGGCCGCACAGGCGATCGACGCGCTGCTGACCGATCACGGTGTGCGCAGGGGTAGCCCCGTCGGCATCTTCATGCGCAATCGCCCAGGCCTCGTCGCGGCGGTGACCGCGGTGCTCGCCACCGAACGGCCCCTCGTCGTGCTGAATCCCGTAATGCCCGACGAAACTGTTGGGTCCGACGTGACGGCGGTACGGCCTGCGGCAGTTCTGGCTGATGGGGAGGACTGGGCGCGCGAACCGCTTCGCGCCGCCGTCGCGGAATCGGGTGTTCTGGGACTTCGTGTGGACGTCACCACCGGCGACACTCCTGCTGTGGACGTCGTGGTGGAGGCGTCGCCGTCCTTGGAGCCTGCCAACCTCGACGAGGGCGTCGCCATCCTGATGCCGACCAGCGGCACCACTGGACCGCCGAAGCGAATCCCGCTGCGGTACACCGAGATCGAACAGGCTCTCCGCGGCGCACAGGAGCATTACATGTCGGGCAGTGCGCGGGCCGGCAGTGTACGCGGCGGTGGAGTGCAGATCATCTCCTTGCCGTCGACCAACATCAGCGGGCTCTGGGCGATCATCACGGCGCTCAGCGGCGGTGGGCGTGCGCTTCTCCAGGACAAGTTCGAGCCGGTCGCGTGGGCCGATGCGGTGGCGGAGTTCAAACCACGATCGGTCTCGTTGCCGCCTGCTGCGCTGCGCATGGTGCTCGACGCCGCCATCGAACCCGCCAAGCTCGAGAGCCTCAAGGCGGTCTGGGCGGGTGCGGCGCCGACCGGCGCGGACCTGGCCTCGGAGTTCGAGCAGACCTACGGCTGCCCTGTGCTGTTGAGCTACGGCGCTACGGAATTCACCGGTGGTATCACAGGCTGGTCACTCAAAGACTGGCATCAGTGGAAGGACACCAAGCGCGGCAGCGTCGGTCGGACCCATCCGGGCGTCGAGGTCTCGGTAATCGATCCCGTGACCGGCGATCCGCTCGGCTCCGGGGAACACGGAATCCTGCAGGTGCGTTCCGCACAGGCATCTGGCGGCGACGGTCAGTGGGTGCGGACCAACGATCTCGGCAGCGTGGACGACGACGGCTTCGTGTGGATCCATGGGCGCGCAGACGACGTGATCAATCGTGGCGGGTTCAAAATCTTCCCCGCCGAGCTCGAAGACTGCCTCGAATCACACCCGCGCGTTCGCGAGGCGGTGGTCTTCGGCGTGGCCGACGACCGTCTCGGCGAGGTGCCGGTAGCCGTCGTGGTTGCCGCCGGGGATGTCTCGGAAGATGACCTGATCGCGTGGACGCGAATGAAGCTGCCCGCATACAAGGTCCCGGTCCGGGTGCAGATGACGGATGAGATCCCACGCAACTCAGCGATGAAGATCTTGCGCAAACAGGTGCGCGATGATTTCGAAAAGACTTTGTCTGCAACACAATAACCCTAATCTCGCAATCAAAGGAGCTCGACAGTGCAGTCGGATATGGCTGATCGCGTTGTCGTCGTGACCGGGGCCGGAAACGGTCTCGGGCGGGCGCACGCGCTGGCGTTCGCATCGGCGGGTGCTGCCGTTGTCGTCAACGATCTCGGCGGCAGCCGCGACGGTAGTGGCGGTGGGTCCGCCGGAGCCGCCCAGCAGGTGGTCGATGAAATCACCGCAGCGGGTGGGCGGGCAGTCGCCAACACCGACGACATCAGCACGTGGGACGGCGCGAGATCGCTGATCCACCAGGCGGTCGATACCTTCGGCGGACTCGACGTCCTGATCAACAACGCAGGGATTCTCCGCGACCGGATGTTGACGTCGATGTCCGAGGCCGAATGGGACGCGGTGATCGCCGTCCACCTCAAGGGCACCTTCGGGCCGACCAGGCACGCCGCGGAGTATTGGCGCAATCGCGCCAAGAACGGCGAGTCCAACGACGCTCGCGTGATCAATACCACCTCGCCGTCGGGCCTGTTCGGCAGCCCGGGGCAGACGAACTACGGTGCGGCGAAAGCGGGTGTCGTTGGATTCACCTTGATCGCCGCGATGGAGCTACAGCGTTACGGTGTCACCGTCAACGCTGTCGCCCCGACGGCGCTGACGAGGATGACCGACGACCTTCCCGCCGCACGCGAGATGGCCGAAAAGGTAGACCTTGCGCCCGAGGGTGTCTCACCGGTGGTGCTGTGGCTGGCGAGCCCCGCCGCCCGTGAGGTGACCGGTCGGGTGTTCGCCGCGATCGGCGGTACGATCGCCGTGGTCGAGGGATGGGCTTACGGTCCGGAGATTCGCAGCGACGAACGCTGGACCATCGACCGGCTCAACGAGGAGATGCCCGCACTGCTCGCCAAGGCGGCGCCTAATGCCGACATGACCGGGCACCGGCCTGCGCAATGAGCACCACGACCACCCATCCGGCGCAGAGCCTCGTCGGAAAAGTGCTGTTCAGCTACGACATGCCGATCGAACGCGGCAAGATCCGCGAGTTCGCTGCGGCGACCGGTGCAGCTGGCGCCATTTACGATGGCCCCAATCCACCTGTGCCGCCGACCTTCCTGGCCTCGAGCATGCACTGGGAACCGCAGGACCCACCCCTGGCCACGCTCCTGGGCCTGGACCTGGGACGGGTGCTGCAGGGAGGTCAGGAGTACACGTTCGTCGGACCGCTGCTGCGCGCCGGCGACAGCCTGCATGCCGAGACATCGGTCGAATCGGTGACGGACAAGCGGAGCAGTCGGGGTGGCGCGATGACGGTCATCGTTGTACTCACCCGATTCACGCGGCCCGATTCGACGGTCGCGGCGGAGGCCCGCGCAACCGTGATCGAGCGGGGGGTGTTGTGACGACCCGCCTGAGATTCGACGACGCGGTCGCTGGGACGCGGCTACCGGACCGCACCTTCGGTCCGCAGACACACACCGATATCGTCCGATACCAGGGTGCCAGTGGCGACTTCAACCCCATCCACCACGATCCCGAATTCGCCAGGACCGCAGGCATGCGCGGAGTGTTCAGTGTCGGGATGCTGCAAGCGGGGTACCTCGGAACGTATTGTGTCGACCTCTTCGGCGCGGAAAGCGTGCGTCGTATCGCCGTGCGATTCGCCGAACAGGTCTGGCCCGGTGACATTTTGGTGTGCGGTGGGGCGATCACATCCGTGCAGTCAACCGATGCCGGCACCACCGCTGAGCTCGAACTGTCGATCTCGCGCGTCGGAGGCGGAATGGCTGTTTCGGGTACCGCCACGGTCAAACTCGAACTGGCCGAAGACGTCGAAAGGAACACACCGTGAGTGCTCCGGTCACATCTGAAGTCGTACCTGTCGCCGAGTACCTGGTTCTCGGAGACCACCCCCACCTTGCGGGCTTCCGGTGCGCCGAATGCGGCGCCATCTATCTGCTTCGCCGATCGGCGTGTTCTCGTTGCGGGGCAGCGGATTTCGGCGCGCGCGAAGATCTGGGTGACAGCGGTGTGGTAACGGCCGCAACTGTCGTCCATCGCGGCCCCCAGGGCGTTCCGACGCCGTTCGTCAGCGGCGTCGTGGCGTTGATCGGCGGCGGTTATGTGCGAACCAATCTCTCCGGGGCGGTCGATGACGTCGTCGCCACGATCGGGCGTCGGGCAGTGCTGCGAACGCGCCGGGTCGCGACCGACAGTCGAGGCGTGGAAGCCATCGGATACGAGTTCGAGGTGCAGCAGTCATGACCGAAACGGTATGGATCGTCGGTGCAGCGATGACGAAGTTCGGTCGCTTTCCCGAGTCCGACGTCGTCGATCTCGGCGCGGCCGCGGCGCGCGCTGCGCTGGCCGACAGCGGAACCACCATTGGGCAGATGCAGACGGTCGCAGTGGGGAACGTCTTTGAAGCTATCACCGGGGTGGGGCAGCGCATCATGCACCAGATCGGCCAGACGGGAGCGCCCGTCTACAACGTGTCGAATGCGTGTGCCACCGGCGCAACCGCGATGCGCACCGCCCTGCTCACTCTGCGTGCTGGTGAGGCGGACTTGGCGCTCGCGGTCGGCTGCGAGCAGCTCGGCAAGCGCGGGCTGCTCGCAGCCGGCGAGGAACCGCGCGGCTCGGAGTTCACCCCGCGCGGTCGGGACGGTTCGGTCGTCGATCCCGAAGGCGTGATGGGCAGCTCACTGATGCCGTCGGTGTTCGCCGAGGCGGGTGTCGCGTACCTCGCGCGCAACTCCGAGGCCTCGGTCGAGCACTTCTACAAGGTGGCGCAGAAGAACCATTTGAACTCGACGCTCAACCCGTTGGCGCAGTACCGTAAGGAGTTCAGCCTCGAGCAGATCGCCGGCGGCGAGGTGATCGCGTATCCGAACACCGCGCTGATGTGCTCGCCTACCGGAGATGGAGCAGCGGCGGTCGTGTTGGCCACCGATTCGGCGTTGGACAAGCTCGACCCCGGCGTCCGGGCACGGGCGGTCAAGGTGAGCGCGTCGGTGCTCGTCAGCGACCCCTGGGTCGAACAAGCGGAGGCGTGCTGGGACGTCGACACGATCACCCGGAACGCCGCTCATCAGGCATACGAGGCCGCCGGGCTGGGGCCCGCCGACCTCGACATGGTGGAGTTGCACGACTGCTTTGCGACCGCCGAACTGGCGCACTACGAGAACCTCGCACTCTGCCAGCCCGGCGGCGCTGCGGACTTCCTGGATTCTGGGGCGCCGTGGCGCGGCGGCAGAACACCGGTCAACATCTCGGGCGGGCTGTTGTCGAAGGGACACCCTCTGGGTGCCACCGGTATCGCGGGAATCTACGAGGTCGTGACGCATCTGCGGGGTGAGGCCGGTGACCGCCAGATCGACGGCGCTCGCGTCGGGCTGGCCCATGTCCTGGGCCTGGGCAGCGCGTGCGCGGTGCACGTCCTCGAGCGCCGGGCCGCCTAGCGCCATTGGACCCTTTCCCAAGCCCACGAAACGGGTAGGGTATTGACTAACCAGGTTATCTAGAAGGAGTTGACCATGCCGCTGCAGGATCACATGCAGTTGATTTCGGTGGACGACCATCTGATCGAGCATCCCCGGGTGTGGGCCGATCGGTTGCCGGCCAAGTACGCCGAGCTCGGCCCGCGCATCGTGGAGGTGCCGCGCGCCAAGGGCGGCGCGCCCAGCCAGGTGTGGGAGTACCAGGGCAAGACCTACCCTCAGATCGGTCTGAACGCCGTCGCGGGCAAGAAGCCCGAGGAGTACGGCATCGACCCGTCGCGGTTCGACGAGATGTTGCCGGGGTGCTACGACCCGGTGCAGCGGCTCGCCGACATGGACCTCGACGGGGTGGAAGCCGCTCTCTGCTTCCCCTCCTTCCCCCGTTTCGCGGGCACCGTGTTCCTTGAGGGCGCCGATCGTGACGTTGCGCTCGCGTGTGTGCGGGCGTTCAACGACTTCATCCTCGACGAATGGTGTGCCGCGGCGCCGCACCGATACATCCCGCTGGTCGTCCTGCCACTGTGGGACGTGCAACTGTGCGTCGACGAGGTGCACCGCACCTTCGCCAAGGGCGCCAAGACCATCGCCTTCCCGGAGAATCCGGCACCACTCGGTCTGCCGTCGATCCACACCGATCACTGGGATCCGCTGTTCTCGGTCGCCGAAGAGTACGACCTGCCGCTGTCGATGCACTTCGGTACGTCGGGACAATCCCCGAAGCCCTCGCCGGAGGGCCCGATGGCCGTGAGCATCACCCTGTTCGGTACCAACTCGATGTCCGCCCTGACGGACCTGCTTTTCTCGCCGGTCTTCCACCGGCATCCGAAGCTGAAGGTGGCGCTGTCGGAGGGCGGCATCGGTTGGGTGCCCTACATGCTCGAGCGCGCCGACTATGTGTGGGAGCGGCACCGCTTCTACCAGAACGTCAATCAGGAGCGGCGGCCGTCCGAGCTGTACTTCCAGCACGTCTACTCCTGCTTCATCGAGGATCGGCACGGCCTCCACAACCGTGATGAGGTCGGCATCGACAACATCCTGTGGGAATGCGACTATCCGCATTCGGACTCCAACTGGCCGAACAGTCGCAAGATCGCCGAGGAGGTTTTCATGAAGATCCCCGACGAGGACGTCCACAAGATCGTCGAACTCAACGCCCGCAAGGTGTTCAACTTCCCCCGCGTCGAGAAATGAGCCAGGACCCCGTGGCTCCCATCCCGCCGGAGGAGATGCTGGGGCCGTCCGATTGGGACGACGAAGACCTGCTCACGGTCGTCGAGGCGTCAGAACGTCTCGTCGAGGAGATCAAGGCGTCCCGTGAACGGATTCGCCAAGCCGAGGAAGTGCTGGCCGACGGCGCCAACACGCCTGCGACTGAGGCCGCAGGCGTCGATGCGGAGCGGAAGCGACTCGAGGAACTGATACGGGCGGCGGAGCGAATCAAGGCTGCACAAGCCAATGCACCCCGGTGAGTGAGGTGCCGTCGATTTCCCAGAGCCAGTCGGTTTGCGCCGTCGTGTTCGACATGGGCGGCGTCCTCACCGTCGACCCATTCGAAGACTGTCGCCAATACGCCAGCGAACTCGGGGTGCCCACCGACACGTTCGTCGAACAGTTGCGTGGCCCGGTCTTCGCGCAGGTGGAGACCGGTGATCGCACGGTGCGCGACTTCTTGAAGTTCGCGTGCCGAGATGTTGAGGAACGTCACGGGGTGTCGGTCGACATTCGTCGGCTAGCGAAATGCTTGGCTGCCGGTCAACGGGTCCGGCCCGAGATGGTCTCGTTGATCGGCGAACTGACCGATAAGGGCGTCAAGGTTGGTCTGCTGACGAACAATGCCAAAGAAGCGAAATCGTGGTGGAACAGCGGTGTCTTGCCGGTGGACAGATTCCATGCGATCGTCGATTCGTCAGAGGTAGGCATCCGCAAACCCCATCCGGCGATCTTCGTGCTGACTGCCGAGCGCATGGGATGTGCAGTGAGTGATCTGCTGTACTTCGACGACTCCAAAGAAAACGTCCTCGGCGCCACGACGGCTGGTCTGGTGGGGGTGATCTTCACCGACGCGGGCGAGTGCCGACGCGTCTGTGCAATTCACGGACTGCTCGACTGACGGTCAGCGACCAGGCCGGTCGGTCAGTGAGCGACACGTAGCGTCACGTCGTTTCCTGCCCGCCGCCAAGCCAAACCTGAGCGCTGGAGCCCGGCTCTACGCCCCTCAACGCCTTGGTGAAGCGGTCGAGGTTGGCAGAGCTCTTCAGCCAACGAGGGTGGCTGCGGATCCCATCCGCGAGTGTCCGAACTCGGTGAGGTTCTTGATCCGACGCGCCGAGTGCGAACCAGGCTCGCCCCTGCGCGGCGTGACTCAGCGTGACGAACGTCTGCGCGAGCCTCGACGGCACGTTCCGTACGACATCGATGCGCCCAGATAGAGGTTCGATGCGCGACGTCGCCGCGGCCGGTAGCGCCATGACGGTTGACGCGTCAAGGTAGTTGTGTTGCCGCCGAAGGTATTTGCCCGCCGCGGTTTCCGCCCACACCTCGTTCGGGAGGTTGCCGGCGATCTGGTCGGTGAACGCGACGAGGTCGAGGCCGATCTGCTCGCACGATGCCGAGAACTCGACCGCGTCCTGCACTGGCGGGCTGAAACGTCCGTAGACGCCGACATCAACGATGGATTCTTTCGAGACATTGCGTGCCGCCGAGTGGTGAGTGACCTCCGTCACGGTAATCGTATAACCAGGGCATGGCAGGTACCGGCCGCACGCTTTCCGGACGGATTGCGTCACGTAATCTCGGTCAGAGGCTAAGGTTGTGCTTCATGCCACAGTCGGAATAACATATAACCAGGTTAGCTTTATTCGTGCTGGGTGAGATTGCGAAGGTGAGATGACGGGACGAGTTCTGGTCACTGGAGGCACCGGTGCAGCCGGCGCGGCGACCGTCAAGTGGCTCAAGCGCATAGGGGCCGACGTCGTCGTGCTGGCCCGCCGGACCCCCGCGGTTCCGATCGCGGGAGTCGAGTACGTGGCCGCCGACATTCAAGACGCGGCCGGGGTGTCCCGCGCTGTCGCCGGTTGCGACGCGATCGTCCATTTCGCGTGGACGGTGTCGGCCATGCAGAGCGCCGAGGTCGCTGAGGGCATCGATATCGGCGGCACCACCAATTTGCTGCGGGCAATGTCGGAGCACGACTGTCGCCGCATGGTGTTCGCGTCCTCGATCACCGTGTACGGAGGTCACGCCGATCACCCGCAGCCCTTCACCGAGGACGAGACCCCCCGTCCCGCCGCGTCGTTTCACTACGAGCGCAACAAGGTCCGCGCGGAGAAGATGATCGTCGAGTCCGGTGTGGAGGCGGTCAACGTCCGGCCGACCGTCATCGTCGGACGTTCCTCCTGGAGCGCGCCGGCCAACATCTTCCGTCAGCCGGTCGTCGTCACGCCCGGACCCGAGGCGCGTATGCAGCTGATCCACGTAGACGACGTCGGCCGGTTCTGTGCCCAAGCCGCACTTGGCGGACCGACCGGCACCGTCAACCTCAACGCCGACGATGCCCTGACATTCACCGAGATGGCCCGCATCGTGGGACGTCCCGTCGTGAACTCCGGCGAGCAGTTCGCGAAGACTGTCGCCGGTGTACTGGGGAAGGCCGAGCGATTCAGTTCGGTACCCGACCTCATCGACCTGTTCCTGCACTATCCGAAGGGTGACACACGCCGGTTGCGCGAGGAATTCGGCTTCACGTGCGCCTACTCCTCAGCCGACGCCGTGGCAGACATGACCGACTGGTCCTCGAGCATGTGGACCGTCGGAACCCGGTCCGTTCGCAAGCCGATCCGGCTGGCCGTGCCTACGGTGTACCCACGGGTGACATCGGGTTCCAACGGCGCTGCCACGCGGATCATGCCGCCCGAGTACACGGGCGAGTTCGACAGTAAGACAGCTGATCCGCAGCTGCCGGAGTGGAGCGCGGCGAATCTGTCGGAGGCCTTCCCAGGGCCGATGACGCCATTCTCGCTCGGCTTGGCCAACCGCATCCTGTTCAGCGGCGCCAACATGCTCGACCACCTTTTTCCGATGGATCGTGACCTCATCACCACGGTGAGCACCAAACAGGTCGGCACCATCGGGCATCGCCTGTACAACAACATGACAGTGATGAAGAGGCTCGCCGAGGTCGTACCGGGCCAGACGCCCGAGAGCTTCGAATTGCAGATGAACGGCACCCCGCTGCCGGAGGGCTACCGTCATCCGCCGTTGACCGTGAACGACGCCGTGGCCGGGCTGAAAGCCGCACTCAAGGGCGGTCCTCAGATCGCAGGCCTGGGCCGCGAGGTGGCGGACATGGAGCGGCGTGCCAACAAGTTGATCGCCGAAAGAGGCGATCTGGCCGCGCTCACCGACGAGCAGTTGTTGTCGCGCATCGAATTGGTCTGCGACCTCGTCGTCCGCGCGTGGGACCTCAACAACATGAACACCTTCATGGTGAGTCTTCCCATGAATCTGATCACGCAGCGGTACGGCGAGCGCGCCGCGATGAACGTTCGTGCGGGCACGCAAAACCTGCGTAGCGCCGCGTTGCTGCGCGGAGTGCGTGAACTGGCCGACGTCCTCGCCGCCGACGCCCACCTCCGCGTACTCATCGAGAACAGTCCACGTGAGGTCGTCCTGGACAAGTTGCGCAGCGACGCCCCCGCGTTCGCCGCCAAGTTCGATCAGTTGGTCGCCGATTGCGGGCATCGCGGTCCCGGGGAGACGGAGTTGAGCAACCCGGTGTTCGCCGATGCTCCGGAGTTGCTGCTGCGCGCGGTCGTTGGCAGCATACGCACTGCGGCCCCTGCGCCGGCTGCGGAGTCCCGCTCACCTCTGGCTCGAGCGCTCACACGGCTGGCGGTGGGCGCCATGGAGCGCCGCGAGCACGGGCGCGACGTCTCCATGCGCATCACCTATGAGTTGCGGCTGGCGCTCCGAGAATGGGGCCGGCGGCTCGCCGCACGGGGCACGCTGACGTCTGCGGATGACGTCCACTATCTGTCAATGGACGAGATCTACTACCCACCGGTCGATTCGAAGGATCTGGTGACACGCCGCCGGGCCGAGCGGGCGCGTCTGGCTGCGCTCGACTATCCCGTGCACTTCACCCAACCCTGGACACCGGAAGACGTCAGCGCGGTGCGCGACGACCTGATCACCGGTCAAGCCGTGTCACCGGGAGTGGCGCGCGGGCCCGTCCGCATTCTCTCGCACCCGGATGACGACTTCGAGCCGGGGGAGGTGCTGGTCGCCAATGTGACCGACACGGGTTGGACACCGTTCTTCGGCTGCGCGGCGGCGATCGTCACGAACGTGGGCGGGCCGATGTCACACGCCGCCATCGTGGCCCGGGAATTCGGCATTCCCGCCGTCGTGAACACCGCGACGGCGACACAGAGATTGACCAACGGCCAACTGGTAGAGGTCGACGGCACCGCAGGCGCGGTGCGCATCATCGACGACGAACACAACGAGCGTTAGGAGCGCGCAACCATGTCAACGAAGGGCGATTACGGACATCGCACCATTGTCGGGACCTACGAGCCCGCCGCCGCCGACGGCGATCCGACGCGCACCTACTTCGGTTTGTCACTGTCGTGCACGTGGTTCTACTTGAACTTCCGCGACGCCGACGGCAAGCTGCACTTCGCATACCGCACAGTGCTCGGTCTCGAGGGATCAATGCACTTCACGTGCAACGAATCTCGGGATGGGGCGTTGCGCAAGGTCGCGATGCCGGAGGGCCGAGAGTTTTTCCGCGGTCCGGTTGTAACCACCGTCGCCGATGACGTCTATCGCATGCGAAGCAAGCCCGCGGAGCCCGGATACGCCACCGGGCAACCGTTCGAATTCAGCCGTACCGATGCGGAACTGACCTACCACGAGGGCGAGGAACTGCAGTTCAGCGGCCGGCGCATCGGCCCCGGCATGCAGGTATACGTCCCCAGCGGTCCGACACCGTTGTTCTACACCTCGCTGCAGCACCGCGTCTCCGGCACCGCGTTCGGCAACCCCGCCGAAGGCTTCCTCTGGCTGGATCAGTGTTATCTGCCGCCGGGGGTCACGTGGCGCAACAGTGACTTCTTCAAAGGCGTCGAGCTCGCCTGGACGCCGTTCGGCACCGAGTTCTCGGACGGGTCGGTCGAGATGGGACACATCTGCTACGGCGCGAACGGATTCAACTTCGCGCTCATCGCCACCGGCGACGGCGAGGTGCTGCACTGCACCTCAGATGTCGCCGCGCGTGACATCAAGTACAAGCCCGACACGTTCCCAGAGCACATGTACTACGAGGTCGACGGTGTCGACTGGGAGTGGTCGGCCGTCGATGACGGTGAACTACCTGACCAGGCCTCCGGGCATGATTTCTACCGCTCTTCCGAGGGATATCTTCGCCGCGCGGGTGAAACGCGGACACCGGTGGTCTACCACTCGTACAACGAATTCTTCCCGCCCGCCATCAATGCCTGGGAGACGACTGGGCGGATTATCGGTCGATGACGCGCGTTCGGCCGGCACCCACTCCCGATGAGCTGGAGTTCTGGCAGTCGGGAACCGACGGCACGCTGCGCATGCAGCGCTGCCGGCCCTGTTCACGTTGGCAACACCCACCGAATCCGGTGTGCCACCGCTGTTTGTCACGTGACGTGGCCTACGAACCCGTCAGTGGGAACGGCACCGTGTACTCGTTCACGGTCAATCACCAGCCGTGGCTGCCGCATCTGACCGAACCGTATGCGGTCATCGTGGTCGAACTCGACGAACAACCCGGTCTGCGGTTCGTCAGTCGTATCGTCGGCACCCCCGTCGATGACGTCGCGATCGGAATGCGGGTGCGTGTCATGTTCGAGGCGCTGAGCGATGAACTTTTCGCCCCGCTCTTCACGTCCGCAGAAGGGAGCAGACGATGACACGTCCGGAGCAGCATGCGGTGATCCGAGGCTTCGGGTCCTCCACGGTGGGGCGGCGACTACCAGTCAGTGAGATGGCTCTGACCGTCGACGCATGCCTGGCCGCGCTTGCCGACGCCGGCGTCTCGCGCGATGAGATCGACGGGCTGGCCACCTTCCCCGGAGGAGGATTCGACACCCCCGGACTTTCCGGGCCGGGCGCTGACGAAGTCCACGCAGCTCTGGGGCTATCCACGAACTGGAAGTACGGGGGGCCCGAGGGAGGTCAACTCGGCGGCTTCTTCTCGGCGGTTCTCGCGGTCGCTACCGGGCTCGCCCGTCATGTCCTCGTATACCGCACTGTCGGAGAAGCGTCCGCCCAAGGCGCCGCCGGGCGGGCCGCGGCACTGGCCGGTGGGGCCGATGCCGCGGTGTCGGGATTCCGAAGGTGGCTGGCGCCCTTCGACGCCCATTCGCCGGTCAACTGGATCGCTCTGTACGCGCAACGGCACATGCATGAATTCGGCACCAACCGAGAGCATCTGGGCACGATCGCCGTCAACAACCGGCAGAACGCAAGCGGCAATCCCAACGCGGTGTACCGCACACCGATGACGCTCGAGGACTACTTCGGTGCGCGGATAATCTCGACGCCATTCGGCATGTACGACTGCGACGTTCCGTGCGACGGATCCGTCGCATTCGTGGTATCCCACGTCGATACCGCCGACGACGGGCCGCACCCCTCCATCGGCATCGAGTCGATCGGCTGGGCGATGCGGCACCGACCACTGTGGGATCAGTGGCCCGACTGGACCGAGATGGCGGCATGGGACGCCGCCGCACACCTCTGGGAGCGCAGTGACCTCACCGCCGCCGACGTCGACCAGGTTCAGCTCTACGACGGCTTTTCCTTCCTACCTTTGATGTGGCTCGAGGCTCTGGGCTTCTGCGGGAAGGGCGAGTCAGGCCCGTTTCTCTCGGCGGGCAAGCAGATCGCACTCGACGGACCACTTCCGCTGAACACCGGCGGCGGTCAACTGTCGGGCGGTCGGCTGCACGGCTGCGGCCTGCTGTACGAGGCATGTGTGCAGTTGGCGGGCCGCGGCGGCGACCGGCAGGCGGGCGAGCCCAACACGGTGGCCGTCGGAGTCGGCGGTGGACCCACCGCGGGCGCGGCATTGCTGGTGCGCCGATGAGCGGGTCCGTCGAAGTGGTGCTGATCCGGCACGGTCTTCCGAACCGGATCGAAAGCGTTGCCAACCCGGATCCCGGACTCACCGAGGCCGGATTCGCCCAGGCGAGAGCCGTTGCCGAGGTGCTGGTCAACCTGCCGGTTCGCACCATCGCGAGCAGCCATATGCAACGCGCGCGTCAGACCGCCGCGCCCACCGCAGAGAAACTCGGCCTTCGGGCCGCTGTCGACGACGACTTGGCCGAGTTCGACAACGGGGCGGACTTCTACATCCCGATCGAGGACATGATCGCCGAGGGCGACCCTCGCTTGGACCGATGGCGGGAATTGATGGCACAACCCGACATGGCAGGTCCCCTCGCCGACTTCCGTCGAGCCGCGATCGCTGCAGTGGAACGAATCGCTGTGACAACCTCCTCCGGTATCGCCGCAGTGTTCTGTCACGGTGGCGTCATCAGGACCTGCGTCGAACGGGCCCTCGGCGGCACGCGCGTGCCACTCACCGAACCGCATTACGGCTCTCTCACGCGCATCGCCGTTGACTCCGACGGCCAATGGAAATTGCGTACTTACAACGAGCTTCAGCACATCGAGCGGCTGACGACACAACAGGAGGAGCACAATGAGCTTCCGCGATGAGGGCAAGGTGTACCTCGAGGTCGGCGTCAACGAAGTGGTCAGCAAAGACGACAATCCCCACGTGCCGTACGGCGCCGAGGAGACCGCGCGGAATGTCGTCGAGTGCATCCAGCACGGCGCCACCGTGGTGCACTTCCATGCCCGATACGACGACGGTAAGCAGGCCTGGGTCGACGATGAGGTCTCGCGTGCGGTTCTCTCGACGGCCGCTCGTGACGTAGACCCGCTGGCATATCCAAGCTACCACGGCAGCCTCGACCACATCTGGGCTCTGGCGGAGCGCCCGCCGACCGGGACGAGGCTCCTGTTGACGCCGTTCGATCCCGTGCAGCACATCAAGCGTGTGCTGTGGCTTGAGGACGAAAACCGTTTCGGCGTAGTGAGTTTCGGTCCCGACGATCCCAACAACTCCAACCCACCGTACCCGCCGGAGTTGGACCGGTTCGCTGACCTCGGGCTGGTGCCGAACATCGCGGTGTTCAACGCTGCGGACATGCGCTGGGTGGCGCTGGCCGCCCGTATCGGCGTGCTCCGCCAGCCGCTGAACATCAAGCTGTTCTTCTCGGATCGATGGGTGTCTAACAACGACCCCGACCCAGATGTGATCGACTTCCTCATCTCGCGCATCCCCGACGACATCGACCATGAGACCGTCGTTGTGCCCTATGCGATGAGCTCGGTCGAGAGGTGCGAACGGCTCTGGGAACGAGCGCTCGACCGCGGGCTGGGAATCCGCGTGGGGGTAGGCGACTGCCCGTGGGCGTACCCGACCGCGACCAATGCGGAGATGGTCGACCGCGCGGTCGACCTGATCACGAAGCGGGGCTTGACTCCGGCCACACAAGCCGACCTGCGCGCCCGAGTGGGAGCGCCGGCGGTGGCAGCGGCGGCGCCATGAAGGTAGCTGTCGACTCGGAGCGTTGCATGGGCCATGGGCAGTGCTACGCCCACGGACCAGACGTCTACGAACCCGATGAGGAGGGTTTCTGCGTTGTCCTGAAACCCTTCGTTGAGGGTGACCAACTGAAGCAGGCCGTGGCTGGTGCCGAGGCTTGCCCTGAATCCGCGATCTCCGTCAGCGAGGACACAGATGCCTGAACAAAACGCCGACACCGCGGCGCAGTTCGATCCCTTCACGCCCGTCGAGGATCCTTATACGCCGCTCGGCGAGGCCGCTGCACGTTGCCCGGTGGTACGCGCTCCTGGCGGTGCGGTGGTCATCACCGGCGCTGCGAATGTGGCGACCGTCTTCAAGGATTCGGCGTCGTTCCGCAGCGAGTTGCGCCCGCCGAAGCCCGGCACCCAACCCAGCCTGGTGCACCTCGACGGTGACGAGCACACGCGAATGCGCAAGCTCGTCGTCAAGGCGTTCACGCCGCGGGCGGTCAAGAAGCTCGAGGGCCCGACCTACGCCATCGCCCACGAACTGATCGACCGCTTCATCGCCCGCGGCACCGCGGACATGTGTGCGGAGTTCGCGTTCCTGTTGCCGGCCATGGTGATCGCCGAACTGGTCGGCATCCCGGCCGGCGATCGCTCGCAGTTCGTCCAGTGGGCGGACGATGCGATCACCGCCGCCGGTCCGGGTTCCACCGGCTACGCAGCGTCTGATCCCGACCTCCGCGCTTATGTCCTGCACATCATCGACCAGCGGCGTGACGCCCCCGGCGACGACCTGCTGAGTCACCTGATCCAGGTCCATGACGGCGAAGACCGGCTCAGCACTGATGAATTGGTCGCGCTGGTGCGGATGCTGATTCTCGCGGGAACGGACACCACGGCCAATCTCATCGGGTCGATGCTGCATCAGCTGCTTGCGGCTCGGTCCCGATGGGAGCGGCTCCAGGCCGATCGAACGCTCATCCCGAACGTCGTCGAGGAGACACTGCGCTACGACCCGCCGCTGTACTGGGTGCCTCGGAAGGCGGCGGTCGACGTCGAACTCGCCGGAACCACCATCGCGGCGGGTTCGCTGGTGTGCAACGCGGTCGGGCACGCGAACCGCAGCCTTGAAGGGCTCGTGCGCCCCTACGAGTGGGACATGGACCGCCCTGCCGCGCGCAACCGAAATCACCAGACGTTCGGCTTCGGCGAGCACTTCTGCATCGGATCTTCGTTGGCGCGTCTCGAGGCCACCATCGTGCTCGAGGTGCTGCTGGACCGACTCCCCGACCTGGCACTGGCCGACGACTACACCTACGAACCGCACGGTCCGTTGATGATGCGGGGCGTCAAGCGCATGCCCGTCGTCTTCACCGCAGGGGCGCCGCAGTGACGTCGCTCGACACGGTCGGCACCCGTCTGCTCATCGACGGTGACCTGATCGCGGATGTCGGCGCGACGTTCGACGTCGTGAATCCCTCGACGGGTGAGGTGGCGCGCACTGTGCCGCTCGGCGGTCCGGCGCACGCGGATGCGGCACTCGCTGCGGCGCGTCGCGCGTTCGACGGCGGCGACTGGTCCGGAATGTCGGCTGAGCAACGTGGCCGAGTTTTGATTCGGCTGGCCGACCTCGTCGAAGCGCACACCGAGGACTTCACCCACTTCGTCGAGACCGAGGTGGGCACATGCCGCCGGGTGGCCGGGCCGGGCCAGGTCATCCGCCCGATGGACCATTACCGGGACATGGTGGCGAAGGCGTGTTCTGAACTGGGTCGGACTCTCCCGCAGCTGCCCGGCCCGCCCGTCACCGGCCAGCGCGTGGTCCGCGAGCCGTGGGGGGTGGTTGCCGCCATCACCCCGTGGAACGCCCCACACCTGCTCAACCTGTGGAAGGTGGCACCGGCGCTGGCGACCGGTAACACCATGGTGCTGAAGCCGGCACCCGAAGCGCCCAGCTGCGCACTGCTGCTCGGCGAACTGGCAGCGCAAGCTGGAGTGCCCGCAGGGGTGCTCAACGTGGTGACCGGCGGTGCCGAAGTCGGCCAGGCCCTGGTGGCCGACCCGCGCGTGGACATGGTGGCGTTCACCGGCTCATCGGAGGTCGGCCGTGCCATCGCCCAATCGGCTGCCGCCACCCTCAAGCACACCCTGTTGGAGCTCGGCGGGAAGTCAGCCCTGCTGGCGCTTCCCGATGCCGACGTGCCGTCGCTGGTCGCGGCAGTGATGCGGTTCGTCACCCTTGCCGGTCAGGGATGTGGGCTACTGACCAGAGTCCTCGTTCCGGATGCGTTGCACGACAGTGTGGTCGACGCATTGACGGAAGCCATGCGTCAGGTGCGGGTGGGGCCGGCCGATGACCCGTCGACCGTGATGGGCCCGGTCATCTCGGCGGTAGCCCGGGACCGCATCGAAGCCACTGTCGATGCCGCCGCCGCCGAAGGCGCGCGTATCGCGTTCGGAGGTCGACGAGCCGACGGCGTCCCGGATGGCGGATTTTACGTGCAGCCAACGCTTTTGACCGACGTCACGAATGACATGACGGTGGCTCGCGAGGAGGTCTTTGGACCCGTCATCGCTGTCATCCGGTACAGCGGCGACCCCGATGAAGGGGTGCGGATCGCGAACGACAGTCCTTACGGGCTGGTCGGCGCGGTGTGGACAGCTGACACGACGCTCGGGTTGCGGGTGGCGAGCCGCATCCGTGCGGGGCAGGTGCGCGTCAACGCCACCGCGTCCAGTAACGAAGCACCTTTCGGCGGATACAAGCAGTCCGGGGTCGGGCGCGAAGTCGGCTGGGAAGGCCTGCTCGAGTACACCACCGTGAAGTACGTCGCTTGGCAGATCCCGACGTCCGCTCGATAAAAGAGACATCTGAGGAGATACACGAGATGACTTCAGCGCCCGTGGTCGGCGATCTCGATTTCGCCACGTCCGTCAGCTGTTACCAGCCGGACCTGGCTGTGCACCTGCCGACCGCGCGGCCCCTGGGGCTGACCGAGGAGTCGATGTACCTCTACGGTGGGTGGCGCGACCAGTCCGGCGCACTGCACATCGTTGAACGAAAGTTCTGCGGGCCGATGACGGCCGGTCTCTGGATGATGACCAACCGATCGGGCAAGGTGACGCTGGCGCCCGAGTCCCTGCAGACGGTCCGCGGCGAAGTGAAGCGGGAGTATTCGGCCACCGAGCATCACTTGCACGGCTCGTTGCTCGGAAAGGCCGGTGGCGCACCGGAAGAGGGACTTGACTACCGGCTGACGCCGAGCGCGATGCACTGGCGCGAGGGCACCATTCTCCAGCTCGACGGCGCCCTGGTCGGCCCCGGCATCCAGATAGCGTCCGTCGACCACAATGAGCCGTTCTTCTACACCAGTGAGCTATACAAGGTCAGTGGTTCGGTCCTTGGCGAGGATGTCGAAGGGTTCGTATTCCTGGACCACGGGTACTGGCCGCACGGCCGGGACTGGAAGGAATACCAGATCTTCAACGGCACTCAGCTGTCGTGGTCGGCCTTCGCCACCGAATTCGCCGACGGTCACGTCGAATGGGGACAGGTCGCGATCGGCCGGCAGAGGTTCAACTTCGTTGCGGTGGCTGACGAGAACGGTCCCCTGGTGATGGACGTGGACACTGCCGGCGGCGTCGACCCCGACCCCGCGGACTGGGCACAGCGGATCGGGTACCAGGCACATGATGGCCGTACGTGGGTGTTCGAATTGGAGCCGGGTGGTCAGATGTCGCAGTTCTCGGCGGCTCGGTGGGGCGGTTACCGCGCTCAGGCCGGCCGGATTTCACGCCACGGCGACGACCGCGACGTCAAAGTCGCCTTTTCGTGGGGGGAGTCGTTCATGGAGCGCTTCCGTGAAGAAAACGTCGGATCGGTTGACGAACTGCTGTCGGCCGCTCGCTGATGGACCGAGCACGTCGCATAGACGTCACTTTGAGAGGAGTCGTCCAATGCGCAGCCATCTGTGCGTACCGGCCTGCGCGGTCCTGCTAAGCGTTGTCGCGTGTTCGTCCGAAGAAGGCCCGCCTCCACTGCCCGCCGGCGCACTGCAGCCCGGAACCGCGACGGTGGTCGTGGCTTCGGAGCCCGAGTTGACCGAGACCGCCGTGAAGTGTCAGGCCTTGGGCAACACCCTGACGAAAATCGCCATCGGGAGCCCGGCGAACGGAATCGATATCACGCTCGACAACGCCAGCGGGGTAGCCGCCAAGTCGTTGATCATCCGCGATGTCGGTGGATTCACGGGCAGTTTCTGGGAAGGGCTGCAAGGGACGGCCGAGTCCAGCGTGGTCGGCGGGACGATCAAGATCGACGGCGACGCCAGGGGTTACGCCACCCGTGAACCGAGCTTGTCCAAGATGAGCGACTTCCGGATCAGCGTCGCGTGCTGACGCACTGGGCTCAACCGTCGCCGGTCCGATGAAGTGCGGGACACCGAATCTGCACTTCGAGACCTTCGACGTGTGTGTGTCGGCGACCGTCGCCGCCGAGCGTCGAGGACATCGCGCCAGCTTCTTCACCAGTCAGATGCAGGGCTACTACGACCCGGAAGTACTCGAGGCGGTGACCGGACGACGCCTCGGTAGTGATCGCATCGGTATGGGCTTCCCGGATCCCGCACCGGTGATTTCCGCTGCAGGGCAGGCCACGAACGGCATCGAGCTGGTGGTCAGCGCTTACGACACCGTGCGTCGTGGACCTGCGGTGCTGGCTCAAACGCTGCTGACGTTGGATCATGCCACCAAGGGGCGCGTCGTGCTAGCGCTCGGGGCAGGCGAGGTGAAACAGCTCGCCGGCTACGGCTATTCCCGAAAGGGCGCACTGGGCAGGCAGATCGACAGCCTGCGCTGCCTCCGGGCGCTCCTGGACTCGGACGGCGCACCGGTGCACGTCGACGGCGAGTATTGGCGGTTGGACGGCGGTCGGATGCCGATCCGCCCGTACGGGGATCGTCCGCCGCCGGTGTGGTCGACACCGGGTCCGCCGTGGGAGGTGCTCGGCGGGTGCGCCGACGGCATGCTGACGAGCCTCAAACGACATCGAGGGGGAGTGCCCGGCTTTCGGCATGACGTCGAGCAATTCCGGGCAGCGACGAAGGATTGCGGACGCGGCATCGAACGGATCGACGTGGCGGGTGTGGCCCTGTGCCTGATCGCCGAAGATCAAGCGACACTGCGCGAGTTGTGCGAGAGCCGAGTCGCCCGCTTCTACACGATGCTGCTCGGCGCCGACCGAGGCGTGCAGTGGCGCGCGAGAGGTTACGTGCACCCGCTGGGCGACGACTGGGGTTACGCCCGACACGCGGCGCCAGGACGTGCAACCGCAGACGAGTTGAATGCCGCAGTGGACGAGGTTCCACCAGAGGCCGTCGGTGATCTCGCGTTCTTCGTTGGGACTCGCGAACAGGTCGCCGAGACGCTGGCGGAGTACGCCATGTCCGGCCTGACCTATGCGTCCATCGTGGACTACAGCGGACGTATAGAGCCGGCACTGGCCGAGCGCGCCAAGGACAACATCGAATTTCTCGTCACCGAACTGCAGGCCCTCCCCGAAGGCGGATGATGATTTCGCGTCGTACCAAAGCGCTCACACGAACATCGCGTAATGGAGAGCGGGCAGTGGCCTCCGCGATCGCGTTGGCCGCGCTCAGTGCACTAGCTGCGGCCGTTGGGAACTCGACGACGGTCGATCGTGTGCTCCGGCGCATCCTGCCGCGTCTGTCGTCCGCGGGGTCCGTGGTGCCGCTGGCCTCAATCAGCCTGTTCGCCAGTGAGTTTCCTCTTCATCTGATGGCCGGTGAAGCCGCGACCGCGTTGATGGTGGGGCCTCGCGCGATACGTCGGCGACGGGGACGGTGGGCGCTCACGGCCGTGGCGACCTCGTGGTTCGGACTCTGCCGTGCGCGTCGCCGGGGCCTGGCTACTGCCGCCGTCCTCGACCAGGCGTTGAGTGGTGCACTCGGCTCAGACTACAAAGCGACGCTCCCGGAGGCCGTTCGACAGGACACACCCATGCGGCTGCAGGACACGTGGTTCCCCAGGTTCAGCGAGCGTCGCCGGTATCTGCGGCACGCCGACTTGTCGTACGGGACGGCGGGCGTCAGAAACAACCTGGACATCTGGCATCGCGAAGACCTGCCGCGCGATGGCCGGGCGCCCGTTCTCGTCCAGATTCACGGAAGCGCCTGGGTTGCCGGCAGTAAGCGCGGGCAGGGCTATCCGCTCATGGCGCACATGGCCGAGCGGGGCTGGGTGTGTGTGGCGATCAACTATTCCCTGGCGCCGGCCGCGCGCTGGCCGGCTCACATCGTCGACGTCAAGCGCGCTTTGGCTTGGGTCAAACGCGAGATCGCCGACTACGGCGGGGATCCGAATTTCGTGGCATTGACCGGCGGTTCGGCGGGAGGACACCTGACTGCGCTGGCCGCCCTCACCCCGAACGAGCCGGTGTTCCAGCCCGGCTTCGAAGACGCGGATACCTCGGTGACGGCGGCGGTCCCGTTCTACGGCGTCTACGACCTGCTCGACCGAAGCGACAAGGCGCCTCCGGAGCAGAGATTGTTCCTCACCAAGATCGTGATGGGGGCCTCGCCCGAGAGGGCTCCCAGTCTGTGGAACGAGGGATCGCCGATCCACTGGATCCGGGAGGATGCGCCGCCGTTCTTCGTACTGCACGGCTCAATCGACACTCTCACCCCGCCTTCGACCGCACGTACCTTCGCAGAGGAACTTCGCAAGGTGTCCGGCCAACCGGTCGTATTCGCCGAACTGCCTGGGGCACAACATATGTGGGAGGCAGTGCCCAGCGTCCGCACGGCGGCGACCGTCGCCGCCGTCGATCGGTTCCTCACGACGATTCACCGCAGGCATGGCGGTGGACCGCCGGCCTCAGCTTGACTCGCTGATCCGCATCATGGCGGAGGTGAGAAGGCACTCACATCGACATCTTGACGTGTCGGGGCCTCCCCGCCGTCATGAATTTGGAGTTAGGAGTCCGTGATGAGCCTGGTGGTACCCCACTCCGTCGGTATCGTCGGCGCCGGTCTGTCCGGACTCGCCGCCGCGATGTATTTGCGACACGCCGGATGTCGCGACATCGCCGTCTACGAAAAGGCCGACGATCTCGGCGGTACGTGGCGTGACAACCGGTATCCCGGCCTGTACTGCGACGCACCAGCGCGCATGTACTGCTACTCGTTTGCTCCCAATAGCACATCACCAACCCTGTTCGCCGACGCGAAGAACATTCACCGCTACCTGAGCGATACCGCGCGAACTTTCGGTGTTTCCGACCTCATTCAGTATCGCGCGGAGGTCACGGGCGCCGACTGGCACGACGGGGCATGGACCCTGACACTCGCCGATGGAAGCACGCGGCGGCACGACGCCGTCGTGCTCGCCACCGGCTACCTCCACCACCCGACGCTGCCAACCATCGCGGGCATGGGCGACTTCGCAGGCCGGTCCTTTCACTCCGCCCGTTGGCCTGAAGGTCTCGACGTGTCCGGACTGCGCGTCGGCGTCATCGGCGCCGGGTCGACCGGCGTCCAGATCGTCACGGCATTGTCCGAGTCGGGCACGCGTGTGGTGCACTTCCAGCGCACCCCGCAGTGGATCATCCCGTTCCCCAACCTCCGCTACAGTCGGCGAAGCGTCGAACTCCATAAGCGCGTTCCGGCCATCGCGCGGCGTCGACATAGTCGCTACACGAAGCTGTTCGTCCCGCTGGGCAACGCGGCGCGCTACGACGGAGTCATGCGCAAACTGTTCAAGCTCGCCGCGCACCACGGCCTTCGTACCGTCCGCGACAGGGATCTGCGCAAACGCCTGACGCCTGACTATGAGATCCTGTGCAAGCGCACGATTCTCTCCGGTGGGTACTACAGGGCGATCCAGCGTCCGAATGCCGCGCTCATCACGGACCGCATCGAGCGGATCGTGAACCGTGGCATCATCACCGGCGACGGCGTACTTCACGAACTCGACGTCATCGTCTATGCGACGGGCTTCGACGCGCACGCCTACATGCGCCCGATGAACGTCCGCGGCATCGACGGTGAATCCCTTGACGAGGCGTGGAGCAACGGCGCACGCGCCCATCGCAGCGTCATGGTCCCCGGATTCCCAAATCTCTTCCTGACAACCGGCCCGTACAGTCCGCTGGCCAACAGTTCGATCGCCACGGTGGCCGAAGCGCAGGCGGCGTTCCTGGTGCGCGCGCTGCAGAAGGCGACCCTTGCCGGCGCGCGCGCACTGCATCCGACCGTGGCGGCCACCGATCGGTTCGAGGCGCGGATCGCAGCCGCCATCGCGACGACCGTGTGGGCAACCGGCGACTGCAACAGCTGGTACCTGGACGGTGACGGGCGGATCGAATTGTGGCCTTTCGCAGTCGACGAACACACGAATGAGCTCCGCGAACCCGACCTGGACGAGTACGAACTCATCTATGACAGCGCAGGAGGATTCAATGCCGAGATTGTCGGCCAACACCATGAGGGCGATCACGAGGCTAAGCGGGCGTCCGCTGCTCGACGCGCGAACACCGCTGCGGCTGCAGAGGTTCGCCACTGACCAGTTGGCGAAGGTCCTGCCGCCGCCGAAGGGGTCCACGGTCGAAATCGTCGCACTGGGGAACGTGCCCGGACGCCGCGTGACGTGGGGTGCCCCCGACCTCACCCGCGCGGCCATCCACCTGCACGGAGGTGCTTACGTCTTCGGATCATCGAAATCGCACCAAGGCCTCGGCGGGCAGGTCGCCATGCGGCTCGGATGCCCCGTCTACGTGCTCGACTACCGGCTCGCCCCCGAGTATCCGTGGCCGGCGGCTGAGGACGACGCCTTCGCCGCCTTTCAGGCGCTGGTCGCGTCGGGGATAGCGCCGAGCGACGTCGTGGTCACCGGCGACTCCGCAGGAGGCGGGCTCGCGGTCGGGCTTGCCCTGCGGGCCATTGAGGCGGGCCTGGAACCTCCCGGGATGCTGGCGATGCTGTGTCCGTGGGTCGATCTGTCGCCCAATTATCCCGTTGAGAACAACGATCCGGCGTTGACGCCGGAGTTCCTCGCGGTGGCGGCGGCGCGCTACCTGGCCGGTACGACACCCGACCATCCGGCGCGTGAGCTTCTCTTGGCCGATCTGACCGGACTGCCACTGATCCTGATGCAGATCTCGGACGATGATCCGAGCACGCCTGACAGCGTCCGCTTCGCCGAACGCGCACGATCCTTCGGTGTCGAGGTGGTTGACCAAACATTCACGGGCGTCTGGCACGGTTTCCAGGCGTACGCTGGCATCCTCCAGAGCGCCGATGACGCACTGGATTCCGTTGCTGCACACGCTCGTAGGGTTTGGGCCGAGGCGGGTGCTGCGCGGCGATGACACGTGTCGCGGTGGTAACGGGCGCGGCCAGTGGCATGGGCCGCCTGTCCGTCGAACGGCAAGCGACGGCCGGGTGGACGGTGATCGCAGTGGATCTGCCCGGCGAGCGACTCGACCAGTTGGCGCAGACACCGGGTGTGTTTCCGTCGCCGTGCGATGTGAGCGACCCTGAACAGGTCGGCGCGCTCACCGCGGCAGTGATCGAACGTTTCGGGTCGGTCGACCGTCTCGTCAACGCCGCGGGCATCGCCATTCCCGGCGCCATCGTGGATGTCAGTGCCGCGGATTTCGAGCGCATCACCAACGTGAACTACCTCGGCACGGTGCACTGGGTACGGGCCGTCGTTCCCCATATGCGGGCGCAGCGTTCGGGCGACCTCGTGCTGTACGCGTCGTTCGCCGGATTCCTGCCCACCCCTGGAATGGGGGCTTACGTCGCCACCAAGTTCGCGCTCGTCGGCTTCACCGAGACACTCGCGATGGAGTTGTACGGAACGGGCATCAGGATTCGCGTGGTGTGCCCGTCCGCGGTGGCGACTCCCATGCTGGACGGCATCTTCGCCAACGGGCTCTTAGACGGAATGCGCAAGCTCTCCCGTACCACCGCGCCGGAAACCGTCGTCGACGCTGTCGACGCGTCGCTGCGGCGGCGTCGCCAGAGCGCCTTCGTCTTTCCCGATCTCACGACGAAAGTGCTCTGGAGAGTGCGGCGGTTCGCCCCCGGACTGCTCGCGTACGCGACACGGCGGATCAGCGAATACGCTCAGAAGTGAGGTAGCACAGCTCGCACCGGCATCGGCGCGGGCGCTGAGTGTCGAGCTCATTCGAGCCTCAGACTTTCGCCAGGAGTTCGCCGACAGCCTCTTCGAATGACGTCGCAATCTCGTCGACCGCCGGCACGTTATCTGGGCAGGCGGTGATGCCGAGATCGAATCGGTCGCCGTGCGACACCGCGACGATGCTGAGATTCGCGCCCGCAAACAACGGGGCACAGGCGTGCATCCGTTCGACCAGAGCGCCGGCCACGTAGATATCGGCGGCCGGCCCAGGGACGTTCGACGCCAGTGTGTGGAACAACGGCGCATGCAGCCGCCCCAGTTCGCAGTCGACATACACCGTCGCAGCAGTCCGGGCCACCAAGGGGGGTATCAGTTGCGTGACGTCGGCGGCGTTCACCGGCGAAGCCGAGCGTCGAGACTTCTTGAGACGCCGAGTGGTGGACGTGATCGCTTGCAGGCGTTGAGTGGTATCACTGCCCTGCATGGGCAGTTTGATCAGTGCGACGGTCCAACTGTTCGGCGAATCGTCACCTTCTGTGCGCGTCGAGATCGGCATGAATCCGACCAGGGGCCCATCGGGTATGCGGTCGTGGCAGCGGTGCCACTCTCTGAGCGCCGAGGACAGACAGGCCAGGTAAACATCGTTAACCGTGGTTTCGAAGTGTTCGGCGATCTTCCTCATGTCCGAGAGAGCCACCGTCCCCATCGCCACACTCCGGCGGTCAGTGAGCGGTTCGTTGAGGATCGTGCGCGGCACACCGCTTGCTGGTTCGCGGGCGGTGTCATCCTCGTCCGAGTTGCGTGAGCGTCGCGTGGGATTGGTCAGCGCACCGGCGACGCCGGTCACCGCCGACCTGGCCAGTCTAGGCGCCACTTTGGCGACCAACTTGATGCCGGCGAGCGTGTTCTCCGTTATCTCGTGGAGAAGATCGCCGATGACCTGGCGATCCGACGGGAGCCCCGTCGACGGCGCATCCACCGCGACCAGCGAAAAGCCCTCCCGCGGGTCGGTGGTCATCAACTGCGGCAGCAGCGACGTGATACCGCCGACTCCGTCGGTCAGTGCGTGAGACACCTTGATGATCAACCCCAGCCGCTCGTCGGCCAATCCGTCAACCACCCAGGCCTCCCATAGGGGGCGACGCCGACTCAGTGGGTAGCGGGCGATGTCGGCGGCGAGGTCAGATAGTTCAGGGTGACCACCGGGAGCGGGCAACGAAGCGCGATGGATGTGGTGCGACACATCGAACTGGGGGTCTTCCGCCCATATCGGCTGCCCGAGCATGAACGGCTTCGATATAAGCCGCTTCCGGAAGGCGGGTGAGGCCGGCGCTCTTTCGCGGAGGGAGCGGAGGACATCCTCTACGCCGAAATCACCGGGTGCGGTCGATGGATCCAAGACAAGCACGCCGAGGGCATGCGAGGACATTGCGCCGCTCTCGATGTGGAGAGACAAAGCGTCCAACCCGCTGAGGCGTTCATACATCATCAGGCGTCACCCACCATCGCGGTCAGGTCCCGTTTGACCACCTTGCCGGCCGCGTTGCGGGGCAGTTCGGAGACAACATATACATGTCGCGGCACCTTGTGCCGGGCGAGATTTGCCCGCACGTGGCCGCATAGCGTGTCGGCGACCCGCGCCGGGTCGGTGTCGTCGGTGACGACCACGAACGCGTCCAGGCGCTGCCCGAACTGGTCGTCGGCCACCCCGACCACGGCCACGTCGACCACGCACGGGTGTTCTTGGATCACCATCTCCACCTCCCTCGGGTAGACGTTCTCTCCGCCGGACACGATCATGTCGTCAGATCGGCCGTCGACGTATAGGCGTCCGGTGACGTCGAGATGTCCCACGTCGCCGGTCTCCATGTACCCGTCGACGACCGCCTTCCCTCCGCCGCCGGTGTAACCCTCGAACAGGCTGTCGTTGCGGACGAAGATCCTGCCGGTAGAGCCGTCGCGCACAGCGCGGTTGTGGTCGTCGAGTATCTTCAGTTCCGTCCCGCGTGGCGGCTTGCCTGCGGTCCCGGGACAGGACCGCAGGTCGTGCGGCGTTGCGATCGCCGCCCAGCCCACTTCGGTCGACGAGTAGTTGTTGTAGACGATGTCGCCGTACTCGTCCATGAATCCGACCACTGCCTCATGGCGGACCGCCGATCCTGACAACGCCACGACACGCAGGCTGGAGAGGTCGTATTTGCGCCGCACAGCCGGATCGAGTGCCATGATGCGCTCGAGCATCACCGGCACCAGCCACATGGTGGTGGCTCGATGCCGATGCACCTGCGCCAGAACGGATTCCGGATCGAAACGCCGACTTACCACCACGGTGCTCGCGCGAAGCGACGACAGCGTCAACCCCGCGAAGCCCCAGGCATGGAACATCGGTGCGGCGATCACGGTGACGTCGTCAGACGAGAGCGGGATCCGATCGAAGAAGCCGGCCAACGTCGCGACACCCGATGATGTCCCGCCCCGCTCCGCGCCCTTGGGCGCGCCACTGGTGCCGGACGTGAGGAGCACCATCCGGCCGGGCCTCTTCGGCAACACCCGAGCCCCATCCGGTGCCGAGTCAATGAGGCCGTCGACGGTGTCCGTCGAAGCACCCGCCTCGGTAGCGGCGACGAGTTTCGGAAGCTCCTCGGGGATGTCGCCCAACAGCTCGCCGAACTCGGCATCGGCAATCAGTAGATCGCTGCGCTCGCCGGCTACGGCGCTTGCCAGCTGCGGTGCACCGAAGCCGGTGTTGAGCAGGACAACGCGACCGCCCGCCATGAGCGAGCCGACGACCGCCTCCACGAAGGGAACCGAGTTGCGCGCCATCAACGCCACGGTTAATGAATCGCCATGCCTTTCGACCAGCCGCGCAGCAAGCGTCGACGACCGCGTCACCACCTGCGACCAGGTCAGCGATTCGCGCTCGTCGATGACAGCGACGTGATCTGGCTTGCGAATAGCGGCCGCGGCGAAGGTGGCCGCCGGCGATAGGCCGTAGCGCCGCATTGCCCTCGCAAGCGTCACATAGGTCCACGGCCACGCCACGGGGAGCACGCCGACCCGCGAGAAGATGCGGGCGGTGCCGACCGCTTCGTGGATTCGACTCTGGCCCGCCGTCATGCCGACTGCCTCGGGGAGGACACAGCGGCCAGCGTCCGGTGGGGCTCGTCGGCAGGATCGCGGAGCACACGTAATTCGTGGTGAAGAGCGTCCAGCAGCTCCTCGGGATCCTCGACGATGTTGATCGCGCTGCACAGCGCGATATGAAAATGGCCCGCGACACTCCAGGCGGTCACGTTCAGTCCGACGCCGTCCATCAGCGGGCCTACGGAGTAGAACTGCCTCACGCACGCAGGGCCGATCTCGACTTGGTCGCTCGGACCCCTCACATTGGACACGCCTAGTGTGGGCAGCGGTGCCAGTCGTAGCACGCCCAGCCTTGAACCCAGTGACGCGACACTTCGGACCAGCGACATGGGCACGCACTCCCACCATCTCTCGAGCAGGTCGCCACGCGCCGCGTGGAGTGTCTTGGCGACCGCGGTGGTTCGGTGGATCTGCTGAAGTCGCGCGGCAGGGTCCCCGATGTCTGTCGCAAGCGTGGTGACCAAGTATGCCCATTTGTTGCCGCGAAGGGCACCGGTGTCGGCCGCCGTCGAGGTGTCGACGGGGATTCCGGTGGTCAGCGAACGGCGCGGCAGCTCACCTCTGCGGATGAGATACGTGCGGACAGCGCCACCGACCGCGGCCAGCAGGACGTCGTTGACCGTAACTCGGTGGTCCTTCGCTGTGGCGATGATCTCGGCCAGCGGGACGGAGATCGTTCCGAACGTGCGCTGTGCATCCATCCGCCGACGGAAGCGGGTCCTCGGGCCACCTGCCAGCAATCCCGGCGGACTCACCGTGCTGTCTCGGCGGATGTTGCGCGTCGTGCGACCGCTCCGCGCGGTGTCGCGGATCAGCCGTGGGATCCCCGACATCGTCTCCGCGCGGTCCAGCAGCGCGGAAGCGATCACGGACCGGCCAGGGGACCCGTGTGAGGTTGACCGCGCCGGCGGTTTCGTCGACGGGTCGCTGAATACTCGTATCTGATTCGCGGCCACGCGCCCGTCGGCCAGCGCATGGTGCAGCTTGAGAAGGCAGCCGAGTTCGCCGTGCGCCAAGCCCTCGAACAACCACACCTCCCACAGCGGCCGATCGCGCCGGAGTGCGCTGCCACACACTCTGGCGATCGCCTCGTCCCGTTGCCGTCGCCCCCCGGGCGCCTCGACCTTGATCACGTGAACGTTCTGCCGGGGATCGAACGTCGGATCGTGCACCAGTATCGGACGATGTAGGCCGAGCGGCGTACGCACGATGCGTTGGGTGTAGCACGGCACGAGCGTTATCCGCTCGGTGAGCATGCTGGTGAACCACTCGGTGTCCACCGGTTGGCCGTCGTCCCGGCCGAAGACCGCGAGTTTCAGTGTGTGCATCTGGGCGTTCGCGGTTTCCATCGCGAGGAAGCCCGCGTCGAGGCCGCTGAGGCGCTCCATGACTCGTCCTTCCGGAAGTGTGCGGCGAGACGGCGCCACCCACCCAGGAGCGCCTCGTTGTGACCTGGATCACCGCTATCGGTTTGTGTGATCAACACGATACCATCAACCTGGTTATAGCATTCGAATACGCGTGACGCTGTCGCAACGACCACTCAGGCGGGGTTCCACGCGGGCGACTGCTTGCCTGTTCGCGCGGCGAGAGCCGCGGCTGAGGGGTCAGCCCCAAGACCGTGTCCCGGCAGCGTTCCCGCCAGCCGATCAGCGACCAGCTGATTTGACCACTTGCCGTGCGGCGGCGGGATGGCTCATTGCCGATAGCCCGGCGGGTTGACGGTGTCCACCCACAGATCGACCTCCAGCTCGGAGCCCGGAATACAGTCGTAGGCCGAAAGATCCGGCACGCCAGATTCGACGAGCACGTCCTCGCACAGCAGGGTGTGGCCGGTGTATTCACGTGCCGGCTTGCTCAGTACCGCGTAGGCCGCGTCGGCGTAGACCTCCGGTTTGCGCGATCGCGCCATCACCTCGTCACCACCGAGCAGATTCCGCACGGCGGCTGTGGCCACCGTCGTGCGGGGCCACAGGGTGTTCGACGCGATACCGTGGCTACGCATCTCTTCAGCGATCCCCAATGCGCACAACGTCATACCGAATTTCGCCATCATGTATGCGGTGGGCTTGAGCCAGTGGTTTTCGAGCCGCAGCGGTGGGGAGAGCGTGAGGATGTGGGGGTTCTCACGGCTCTTCATGTGGGGGATGCACGCCTGGGACAAGGCGTAGGTGCCTCGTACCTGGATACCGTTCATCAGGTCGAACCGCTTCAGCGGCACCTCCTCGATGGACCCCAGGTTGATCGCCGAGGCGTTGTTGAGGCAGATGTCGATGCCACCGAACTGTTCCACCGCCGAGGCGACGGCGGCCGCAACCGAGTCGCCATCGCGGACGTCACCGACGATGGGCAGGGCGTGTCCGCCGATGGACTCGATTTCCTCTGCGGCCGTGTAGATCGTGCCCTCGAGTCGTGGATGTGGTTCCGCAGTCTTGGCCAGCAACGCGACGTTCGCGCCGTCGGCTGCCACCTTTTTCGCGATGGCAAGGCCGATGCCACGGCTTCCGCCCGAGATGAACATGGTCTTACCCGACAAGGGTTTCGTACCCATTTGATCCTCTGCTTCCACGCCCGAACAAATCAGGTCAACCTGGTTAACCCTATGTACCGTAGCGGGAGGCGGGATGGCGTCGCTGTCGCGGTCACTGAACCGGGTCGCCGTCGAGTGCCAGTTCGACGAAATTGCGTAGTACGGACTCGAGGTGATCGGGACTCACGCGTTCCGCCGCACGTGAGGCTCCGGCGTGCTGGCTGTAGAGCGCATGGATGAGGATGCCGCCGCCAACGGACTCGAGAATCGCGACGGGATCGGCCATCTCGCGAAGTTGCCCCTGGCGCACCGCGTCATCGAGGGCGGTGATGTTGACGTCGAAGTTGGGGTCGACCACTCGGGCGCGGTAGGTGCGGTACAGGTCCGGGAATTGCGCCGCCTCGAGATGGATGCGCAGGCTCGCGATGCCTTCCGGTGACGTGAAGTAGGCATAGATGTCGCGCGCGTACCGCATCAACTGTTCGCGGATCGATCCTGGGCCGCCGACTGTAGGTAAAACAGCATCGGCGAGCGCATCGATCAGGAGGGCCTCTCGGTCGGTATAGCGCCGATAGAGCACGTCGCGACTTACCTCCGCGACTTTGGCGACGCGATCGAAATGAAATCCGGCCCAACCGAATTCCGCGTATGTTGTCCGCGCTGCGTGCAGCACTCGGGCGTCGATGGCCGGATCGCGGCGACGGCCGCCGCCGGGGCGGCGTCGGCGCGGTCGTGAGGCCGTGCCCGCCGCCCCATCCGTGCCGGACTCGTCGGCGCCGTGCGCGGTGTCGGGCACTGGAATCCCTTCAGGAGTTCTGGAGTACGGCCCAACATTACCCCGGAACACTATTGCCAACACAATGTGTCGGTAATAAGCTCGCGGTGGTCTAGGTCACTTCGGCACGTCGCTGACGGTGCTCAGCAGTATCGGATCCCGCCGACCGGAACCCCCTACAGCGAAGGAACAGATATGGCATCAGACATCGGGTCGTTTCAGCACCGCGCGCTGACCGCGCCCTACGCGCCGGACGTGAGCGTGCATCACCCGTTCAACACTCCCTTCGGCCTCACCGAACAGGTGGTGTACTTCTACGGCGGGTGGCGCGAAGCGGACGGCACTCTGCACGTCTTCGAACGTAAGTTCATCGGGCCCATGACGGCCGGGCTGTGGCTGATGAATGCCCGCGGCGGCTCGGTGTCGATCGAACCGGTGTCCGCAAAAACCGTGCGCGGAGAGGTGAAACGCGAGTACTCCGACGATCGGGTGCTGCTGCACGGAGCGATGATGGAGAAGGTGGGCGACTCGGGTGGAGCCTTCCGCTTCGAGGCGACACCTGGCGAGTTCGAATGGCGGGAAGGTGATCTCCTTAGCCTCGACGGCAAACTTGTCGGTCCCGGCGTGCAGATCTTCGCGCCCGACGAGAAGGAGCCGATCCTCTACATCAGCGAGTTGTACAAGGTCGGCGGCAAGGTCCTGGGTGACGACGTCGAGGGCTTCGTCTTCTATGACCATTCTTACTGGCCCGCGGGGTACGACTGGAAAGAATTCCGGGTGTTCAAAGATCTTCAGCTCGGGTGGGAAGCCTTCGCCAACGAGTACGAGGACGGAACGATCGAGTGGGGGCATCTGTGCCTGGGTCGAAACGGCTTCAATTTCGCGGGTGTGGGCGACCAGAACGGCGCGGTCGTCATGGACAGTGGCGTCACCGGCGGGATCGACCTTGGCGACGATGATTGGGCACAGCGCGCGCATTGGAAGGCCTCGACAGGCCAGGAGTGGACCTTCGATCTGGAAGAAGGCGGCAAGCTGTCGGAATTCACCGCGGCCCGGTGGGGTGGGTATCGTGCGCAAGCCGGTCATACCCGCCGAGTCGGCGACAATCGCACGGTGCGGCTGGGCTTCAGCTGGCTGGAAACCTTCGGTGACCGGATCCGCGAGAGCAAGGTGCCCTCCTTCGACGACGCCACCAACGGCTGACCACATGTCAACGAACGGTCGCGTCCTGGTCACCGGCGGAACCGGTGCCCTCGGAATCGCCACCACGAAGTGGCTCACCCGCGCCGGCCACGACGTCGCCGTGTTCGCCCGCCACGAGCCGGATGCCCTCCCCAGGGGTGCCCGGTTCGTGCGGGGCGACATCGCCGATGCCGAATCCGTACACCGTGGCATGGCGGGCTGCGACACGGTTGTGCACCTCGCGTGGGCGCTGAGCGGTTCGGTCACGCATGCGGCCGCGGAGCCGATCAACATCGGCGGTACCCGAAACGTCCTGCGCGCCATGGCCGACACCGGCTGCAGCCGTATGGTGTTCGCGTCATCGGTCACGGCCTACGGCGCGCACCCGGACCACCCCCAACCTTGGCTGGAGCACGAAGAGCTCAAGCCAGCCTACGGCTTGGTCTACGAATGGCATAAGGCCGTGGCCGAGCAGATCATCGTCGATGGCGGAATTGAGGCAGTACGTGTCCGACCTACCGTTGTCGTGGGACGCGATGCGCGCAATGCGCCGGCAAACGTGTACCGACAGCCGGCGATTCCCACGCTGGGCGGGGCGGCCAAGATTCAGATGGTCCACCAGGATGACGTGGGCCGTTTCTTCGCACATGCCTGCGACGTGACCTCAGTCGGTGCGGTCAACCTTGCGGCGGATGACATTCTCACGTGGGAGGAGGTTGCGCGCCTGGCCGGTCGGCCGGGTCTGCCGACACCGCCGAGACTTCTGGTTCCCGCCGTGCGAACCCTGGCCCGGGTCGCCCCGGTGGCCCGCTCGGCGCCCGAACTGTTCGACATGTTCCTGCACTGGCCGATCGCCGACACCACCCGGTTGAAGGAAGACTTCAAGTTCAAAGTGGGCTACTCGTCGGCAGAGGCGATGGCCGATCAAGGCCGCAGTGCCACCAGCCACTTCGTGCTGGGAATGAGGGAGATCCGTCGCCCGTTGAAGCTGGACAGGGCCCGGCCCCATCCCGCCGCGCAGGCGGGCTCCGACGGTCGCTGGATCGAGGTGGTCACCGGTGACGCGCGTGGCGAATTCGACACGGCCCGCGCCGATCCCGCGTATCCCGAATGGACGTGCGCCAATCTCGCCGAAGCGTTTCCAGGCCCCATGACACCGTTGTCGCTCGAGTTGATCGGCGACGCTTTGTTCACCGGCGCCGATCAGGTGGCCAAGTTGCTCCCGTTGAACGAGCGGATCCGTGACAACGTCCGGCGACGCCAACTCGCCATCTTCGGTCACCGCTTCTACCAGAACGTCAGCGTGCTGCGCGAAATGGCCGCCGGCATCCCGGGGCAGACGCCAGAGGACTACGACCATCAGATCAACGGCAAGGCTTACCCCGAGGGATACACGAGGCCCCGCACGACAGCGAAGGACGTACTCGAGTATCTGAGGTTCGCGGTGACTTCCGGCCCTCGGCTGTCGGGCATCCCGTCGGCCGTGTCCGAGCTCGAGAAGCGGGCAGACGAGGTGTGCGCGCACAGAACATCACTCACCGAGATGAGCGATGAACGCCTGTGCGCGCGCATCGACTCGCTGTGGGACGATTGCATCGAGGGCTGGAAAGTTGGTCTGTTGTGCACGTTCCTGGTCAGCGCTCCAAGCGCATTGCTCGAAAGACGTTATGGCACTGAGGCGGTTACCCAAGCCAACGCACATTCCAGGGCTCTTGCCAGCTCACGTCTACTGCAAGGGGTCTTAAGGTTGGCGACTTCGATCACCGGACGGCCGAACGCGGCCGCAGTACTCGACGGGTGCATCGATGAAGCGAGCTGGCCTGAACTGCGGCGCCGTGATCCGGATTTCGCTCGGCAGGTCGCGGAGTTGCTCGACGAGGCGGGCCATCGTGGGCCCGGTGAAACCGAACTGGCGAACCCCGTGTACGCCGATGCGCCGTGGCTGCTGCTGCGGGCGATCGCTGGTGCGCGGGACGCTCGGGCCGGCGCTGTCGTCGTGACGAGTCACGGGCCGGTACGGACGGGACTGTCGAAGCTCAGCCGGTCCACCACCTCGCAACGGGAAAGGTGCCGGGATGCAGTCATGCGGCTTACGCACCAATTACGCCTTGCGCTGCGCGAGTGGGGGAACCGATTGGTTGCCCAGGGCCGCCTGTACGCGGTCGACGACGTCTTCTACCTGAGACACGAAGAGCTCTTCGGTCCAGCTTCGGGTATGTCCTGGGTAGTCTACCGTCGGCGAGGCGAGCGCGAGCGGCTCGCGAAACTCGACTATCCGCTGCGGTTCACGCACCCGATGATGATCCCCGACGCCATCGCCGGCACCACACCCGGCGGCACCGTCAGAGGTGTGCCCGCCAGTCGCGGCGTCGCCCGTGGGCCGGTTCGCATCCTGCGCACTCCCGACGACGACTTAGCGCCGGGTGAAGTGCTTGTCGCGAGGTCGACCGACACCGGTTGGACGCCCTTCTTCGCCGCAGCGGCGGCTGTGGTCACCGACATCGGTGGGCTGATGTCGCATGCGTCGATCGTTGCTAGAGAGTTCGGCGTTCCGGCGGTCGTGGGCACCGAGGATGCGTGCGAGAGACTCCGCGACGGACAGTTCGTTGAAGTCAACGGATGCACAGGAGTGGTGACGGTTCTCGATCAGTAAGAAACACTCACACGATTCGCCCGCTGACGACGGGCCTCACGGGCACTTCGGCTCGCTCCTGTCCGGATCGCGCCATCGCCTCGCCATCGTCCGCGCTCCGGAAAGAACCCCGGGCAGCAGCGAGATCAGCGCAATGAACAGGACGACGAGTTCGACGTGGTCGTGAACGAACGGAACTCTGCTTCCCAGAAAGTAACCCGCTAACGTCAGGCCGCCGCCCCACAAGACTCCGCCAAGGATGTCGAAGCCGAGGAAGGATGGATAGCGCATGGCAGAGACGCCGGCGAGCGCTGGCGCGAACGACCGCACGACCGGTACGAACCGCGCCAGGATGATGGTCTTGGGGCCGTGCTTCTCGAAGAACGCATGCGATTGAGTGACATACCGCCGCTTGAAGAAGCGGGAGTCCTCCTTATCGAACAACGCTGGACCGATTCGTCGACCGATGAAGTACGCGCACTGGTCACCGAGAACGGCTACAACCGCCACGGTCGGCGCCAGCGTCGCGATGCTCAAGGAGGAGTTGTCTGCAGAGGCCATGAAGCCGCCGGTGAACAGCAGCGTGTCTCCGGGAAGAAACGGAAACAACAGCCCAGTCTCCACAAAGACGATGATCAGGATGCCGGGCTGTACCGCCGACGCGAAAAGGCCGTTTTCTCCGAGCCAATACGTCGGGTCCATGAAGTTGCCGACGGCGAGAGTGGTCAAGGTGCTCAATGATGTTAGACCTTTCTGACGCGGCTACATGATGCATGCGGCGCGGATGCCGCGGCTCGACGGTGAGCTCTTCCGAGGCGATCCATCTCGCGCCGATCGCGGCAACCCGGGGGTCAGCTGCGAGAGGTGATTGCGTTGCAGGCAGAATCTTCACCGCGGTCACCAGCGGGGTTGATGGGGTTACCGAACGATAACAGTCCGAAAAAAAGAGGACTTCCGATATGCCGGGTAGCGACGAAACCCACACTTTCGGACGAACTTCGTCTTGGTATACGTTAGCTTGAAGGCGACGTGGAAGGGACTCGCATGAGTATTCGAACGCCATTCACCGATCTCATGGGTGTCGAACATCCGCTGGTCGGATTCAATAGATCACCCGCCGTGGTGGCCGAGGTCAGCAGGACCGGTGGTTTGGGTGTTCTTGCGGCGACCGCCTATACACCCGACGAGCTGGATGCGCAGTTGACGTGGATTGAGGGCCAGCTAGACGGGCGACCCTACGGCGTGGACCTTCTCGTGCCGGAGAAGGTAGCGGTTGGTGATCCGCACGATCTCGTCGAAAGCCTGCGGCAGCAGATTCCGGATGGCCATCGCAGGTTCATCGAGGGTCTCCTCGAAAAGTTCGAGATTCCACAAGTCCCCCCGGGTGTTTCGGCCCCGATCAACGATGACATCGCCGCCGCCCTCAATCCCACGGGCACCGAAGCTCTGCTCGACGTCGTCTTCGCCCATCCGATCGCTCTCATCGCCAACGCGCTCGGGACCCCACCTGAATCGCTCGTCGATCGTGCGCGTAGAGCGAATGTCGTCGTAGCGGCTCTCGTCGGACAGGGGAGGCATGTGCACCGCCAGATCGACGCGGGCGTCGATCTGCTGATCGCTCAGGGCACCGAAGCCGGTGGACACACCGGCACCATTGCCACCACGGTGTTGACTCCCGAGGTGGTCTCCGCTGCAGGAGGTCGGCCGGTACTAGCGGCCGGCGGCATTGCATCGGGGGAGCAGATGGCGGCCGGTCTGGCGTTGGGCGCCTCCGGCGTGTGGTGTGGGTCGGTGTGGCTGAACAGCATCGAGGACATCACCCCGCTACCGGTCAAGCGGAAATTCCTGTCGGCGCGCAGCAGCGACACCATCAGATCCGCGCTGCGTACGGGAAAGCCGGCCCGACAGCTCCGCAGCGCCTATCACAAGGAGTGGGACAGCGCTTCTGAGATCTCAGCGCTCCCAATGCCGCTTCAACCCATGCTCGTCAACGAGGCATTCCACCGCATCGACGAGGCGGCGGCGGCCGGCCACGCCGGGGCCCTGGAGTTGGAGACGTTCTTCGTAGGACAGGTGGTGGGGTCGTTCACCGAGTTGCGCCCCACACGGGACATCGTGCTCGACCTCGTCAACGGATGTCAGGCACGGATCAGCGCGCTCGCTGACACCATCCGGTGACTGGCGCCCCCACAAGTCATCGGAGTCGGGCGCGCAACCGTCGAATCTGATCGGATGTCACGCCGATGGCATCGAGGTAGGTCTTCATCGAGCCGTACTCGTCATCGATGACGTCACGAGCGGCGTCGAGGTACGACTCGCGCACCCCGAGCACCTCGTCGGCGAAGTTGGCTTCGGCGAATGTCACGATCTCGTCGGTCTGGGCGGCGGCGCGGGCGCGGATCGACTCCAGGATCTGCTCGCGCAAAAGCGGGACGGCATCGTTGCTGCGGAGGTAATCGGCCATGATCGCGTCTCGGTCGATTCCCGCAGCTTCGAGAACAACGGCGATCGTGAACCCGGTCCGATCCTTTCCCGCGAAGCAGTGGGTGAGTACCGTCCGCTGGTCGGCGATCAATGCAATTGCCTGGCGCACCGCAGCCTGCGCACCGGCCATCACGGGGTACTTTCGGTACTCCTCGGTCATGTACCGCGCGGCCGCCGCGGCGATATCCTCCGCACCCTCGGTGTTCTCCGCCAGAATCTGCTCAAAGCCCTGCTCGTGCGGCGCATGAGCACCGACTTCCCGGAATGGCAACCGGTGGATGTCGACGCCGTGCGGGACCTGACCCGCCCCGCGACGCGCGACCTCGCGGTCCGAGCGTAGATCGGCGACGTCGGTGACCCCGTAACCGGTCAGCGCCGCCCGGCCGTCGTCGTCGAGGCGGGACAACTCGCTGGCGCGGTAGAACACCCCTGGGGCGATGCCGGTCTGTTCGGCGACGTCGCGGAAGTTCCACGCCCCGGACAGCTCGCTGCCGGTTGACGGCACTAGCGGGTCACCGCCGCCGCGAACGCCGACTTCTCCCGACCCAACTCCGCGCGCGCGATCGTCCGCATGTGCACCTCGTCGGGCCCGTCGAACAGCCGCATCGCGCGGTGCCACGCGTAGAGCCGCGCCAGCGGGAAGTCGTCGGACACGCCCGCCCCGCCGTGCACCTGGATCGCGCGGTCGATGACGTCGCACGCCACCTGCGGGGCGACGGCCTTGATCTGGGACACCAGCACGTGCGCGGCCTTGTTGCCCTGCTGGTCGATGGTCCACGCCGCCTTGTGGCACAGCAGCCGTGCCTGGTCGATCTCGTTGCGCGACTTGGCGATCGCCTCGCGCACCACACCCTGCTCGGCGAGCGGCTTGCCGAACGCGACGCGCTTCTGCACGCGGTCGACCATCAGCGCCAGCGCCCGTTCGGCCGCACCGAGCGCCCGCATGCAGTGGTGGATGCGGCCGGGTCCGAGGCGGGCCTGGGCGATCGCGAACCCGGAGCCCTCTTCGTGGAGCAGGTTCTCGACGGGTACCCGCACGTTGTCGAACACGATCTCGCAGTGACCGTGCTGGTCCTGCCAGCCGAACACCGGCAGCGAGCGCTGGATGTCGACCCCAGGGGTGTCGGCGGGGACCAGGATCATCGACTGCTGCTGATGGCTCGCGGCGTCGGGATTGGTGCGGCCCATGACGATGAGGATCTTGCAGCGCGGATCGGCGGCGCCGGTGATCCACCACTTGCGGCCGTTGATCACGTAGTCGGAGCCGTCGCGCAGCATCGTGGTCTCGATGTTGCGGGCGTCGGAGGAGGCGACGGCCGGTTCGGTCATCGCGAACGCGCTGCGGATCTCACCGTTGAGCAGCGGGTCGAGCCACTGCTTGCGCTGCTCCTCGTTCGCGAACAGGTGCAGGGTCTCCATATTGCCGGTGTCGGGGGCGGCGCAGTTGATCACCTCGGGGGCGATCTCCATGCTCCAGCCGGACAACTCGGCGAGTTCGGCGTACTCGAGGTTCGACAGCCCGGAGACCGACGGCAGGAACAGGTTCCACAGCCCGCGTTCCTTGGCCAGCTTCTTGAGGTCCTCGACGACCGGCGGGACGGTGTGGTCCTTCGGTCCAGCCTCCTCGCGGTAGCGGTGGCAGTCCGCCTCGGCGGGGAAGACGTACTCGGTCATGAAATCGGTGAGCCGCTGGTGGTAGTCCTGCGCCTTTGCCGACATCGCGAAGTCCATGACCGTCACGATATGACACGTGTCGAGGCCCCCGGCGGGCATACCCTCATCGGCGATGACCCGCCATGACCCACCGACGGCGAGACGCCGAATACGGCCACAGCCGCCGCGCCAGTTACGTCGAAGTCGCGCAGCACTCGTCAAGCGAGTCTCCGAGACGAATGGGGGACGCCGAGGTACGTCGATGTCGCCCGAGACGCGGCACCGACGTTGTTTTGGCGCACTCGCAATAGAGTCACCTAATCTTGAACGAAAACCGTCCGATATCACCGCTCATGCAGTAGGGTGAGCGCGGTCGGCAAGGCGAAGGAGGCCTGAGAATGGAACACTCACCCAGCCACAGCGGCATGTTCCTCGATGACCTGCTCGCGGATGAGCGCCCGGCCCCGCCCCGTGAGCGACCTGCGGACCCACCAGCAACTGCAAATCTTCCAACTTCGTCTCTCCTCGACGAACTGGGCTTCTACCTCGGCGTGGCGCTATCCCATGAGTACGCGTCCAAGCACGAGGCCTCTCGCCGCGCATTGTTCGATGTCCGCGCAGCACTGGAAGCGGATCGCAACTGACATCGATGACCTCACCGTTACATACCTGGTCGACGGCACACCTGAACGACGGCGTCGGCGTTATTCCTGAATGAACCAAGCTGCCGGTGTTCTTACACGCACGTCGGGCGGCGGGCGGCGGCGTCCTGACCTCGACCCTGGCGAAGCCGTGGCGCAACGCCGACCGCATAGTAGTTAGGTCGTTACGCAATCACCCCCGAGCCGAAGTTGGAGGACTTCGCCATGGACCCTTATCCCGACTATGACGCCAGCGACGAACTGGAGTACGGAATCAACTGGTTGGCCTGGATTCTGCGGGGCAACTACCCACCCCCGGCATATCCGCCGGGCTGAACCACGTCGCCGTCGATCCGGTTTCGAGAAACAACCTCGCCTGCGCCAGTGCAGACACTGCCTGCACGGTCTTTGACGCTGCCCGCTGCTATGCCCGAACGATGACCGCTACGCATGGTGCATGGTGATCCGAGTCGTTACTGCGCCACCGTGGGCGCTGAAGTCGCGGTGGCGTCATGCAGCGGGACATGGTCGGTGCCCAAGACCGCGGGCCGCCCCTCTCGATTCGGGGAGGTGCGCGCCGGGCCGGTGCCGACCTGCTCGGCCGCGCCCCCGTACCCCTCAGCGAGCACTTACTGGAACGGCCCCATGTCGAGGGTGGCGTTGAAGTGCTCGCGACGATCATCGCGCCGGGTCCCGTTGCCGGAGAGCGCAATAGCGCCGGGTACCGCGCCAGGTCATTCCGCCACCCGTCGATCGGTTGCGGCCACGGCGCCGCGATGTGGATCGCGACCACCGTCGGCGCCACGGCCGCCCCGGGCATTTGCAGCCGCGCCCGCAGGTTCGGCAGCGAATACCCCTCGCGGCGGTGACTTCGCTGAGCGGGTATCGACTCCAGATCCCGACACCGCATGCGGCGGGCCGGGCGTTGCGTAGCCGGTGGGGGAAGGTCCGGTCGATGCCCGCCGCCGACAGCCCCTCGGCCGCCTCGCCGGTCATCTCCTGCAGCACCAGTATGTCAGTGGACTGCTGCGCGGTCGCGGTCAGCGCGGCCGGATCAGTCTGCCCCATCCCGAGGTTCGACGTCATCACTCGCACACCCATCGACGGCTCCACGACCTCCGCACCCGCGTAGAGGGGGAGTTGAATGGTCACGAGCAGCGCGGTCAGGATCGCGGCGAGCGAGGCGAGGATCCAGCCTCGCCCGAGAAGCAGCGCCGCCGCGATCGGCGCGCCGAGCATCAGGTACGGCGAGGCCGACGCGACGATCAGCAGGCTGTGGCGGGTGATCGGGAGATACCCGGCGATCAGTCCGGTCAGTGCCGCCGCGGCGGCCGCCAGGCCGAGCAGTGTCGCGAGTCGGCGGAGCATCGGCGGGGATCAGGCCCGGTAGCCGGCGGGCTGGGCGGGCATCGGCGCATACTGCGGGAAGCCGGCCGGGTACCGGTACGGATGCGTGGGCTGCGCCGAGGGATGGGCGGCCATGGCGCGGGCGCGGGCGGCTTGTCGGTGCAGGGTCTTGCGGGCCGACCAGTTGGCCAGCAGGGCAAACCAATTGAGCAGCAGCATCGACAGCGGGCTCCACCAGCTGGCGAGCAGGTTGCGCGTTTGGGCCTGCCGGAGCGCGGCGTCGCACTGCTCGAACGTTCCAGCGACGGTGGCGGATTGGTCCATCCACATCAGCAGCAGGCCGGTGTGCTTGGTGGTGCTGACGGTGAAGACGGGCTGATGGGCGTAGGTGGGATACATGGTTGTCCTTTCGGTTGGTGCTGTGACTCAGTGGGGGTCGGGGGTGTAGGAGAAGCACTTGTCGGTGTTGCCGACGCCGAAGCTGCTGTGGGGGCCGCCGATGTAGAACACGGCGGTCTTGTCGGTGCGCGGGTTGGCGGGGTCCTTGACGTCGACGTCGTCGGCGGGCTGGTCGTGGTGGACGTAGTCGGCACGGCGGGTGATCTCGACCTCGACGCCGAGTTCGCGGGCCAGCGCCCGCACCTCGTCGGGATTGGCGACGACCGCGCCGTCCCACTGGATGGTGTCGTTGAAGCGGGGCAGCAGCACGTCTTCGCACCGTTGGTGGGCGGCCTCGGCCGCGGCCTCCGCGTCAGCCCTGGCCTCGGCGGTGTTGGCGTCGGTGATGGCGGCGATCAGGCAGCCAATTCCCGCAAGGATGCCCACCACGCCCAGCACGAAGCGGCCGAGAAGATTCACCCCGACGTAGGGCTCCGAGGGTCCGCTTTTGTCGCGGAACTTCCAGCCTTCCTCGAGGAAGAACGACAGCTTCGGGGTGAAGGCGAAGAAGATCAGTGCGGCGCCCAGCAGGCACAGCAGGATGGCCAGGCCGATCATGATGGACTCCGATCTCGGGGTGCGGGTCAGGCGGGGTTGGCGGTGGTCGCGGCCAAGACTTGGAAGCCGGTCAGGATCGCCTCGACGTCGCGCTGGTAGGTGGGGTTGTCCGGGCGGGTGGCCTGAGCGGTGACCGCGATCCCGAACGTCCGTCCGCCGGTGTGGATCACCGTGGCCAGGGTGATGATGGGCCGCGCCGGGGTCGTGCCCTGCGGTGCGCCGGTGTAGGTGATGCGTTCGGCGGGCTGCCCGCACACCGTGGTCGGCGTGTAGGCAAGATCTGTTGCCCCGCCGAGGGTCTCGATGGCGGTGCGGTTCTTGGTGAGTACCGAGTCCGCGGATTCGTTTCCGGGGATCGACTCGATGGTGACCACCACGTTGGGGGCGAACTGGTCGGCGACCAGGTCGCGGTTGACGAGCATGTAGCGCACCAGATCGCTGTCCATCATGGTGAAGCGCTCCCAGCCGGCCGGGCGGGGGATGGACATGGCCGGGTCGGTGTCGACGCGGGTGGGGATCTCTTCCAGCGCCGAGGTGGCCGGCGCGCACGCCGAGGCGTCGGCGACCACCGAGACGGCCGCCGGCGGGGTGGTGGCGGACTGGGTGCCGCACGCCGCGGCGGCGAGCGCGATCAAGGTGGCCGCGGCGGCGGTGGCGACGGTGCGTGCGGTCACGGGCCGCTCCTTGTCTCTCGGTGGCGCCTGTCGGCGTGACGAACGAAAACGCAGCAATAAACCGTAGCAATTGTCTATCGAACCGCCATATCGCTACAGTTTCATAGCGGTGCGCTCGCTGAAGTGCTGTTTTGAATGCACCGACGGTCGGTATTGCTACGGTCCGCGCGACGGCACCGCGCGCGCGTCACGGCGATCGATGTCTGCCGGCCAGCGTTCCTTCGAGGAGCGGGACCCGCGCGGCCCGGGACGGAGCCCGCGCTCCTTACTCCCGCTCGAGGTAGTGCTGCTCGACCACTTTCGAGTAGCGGTCGTTGTAGCCGTCGAGCGCGGTGTTGGTGGTCCACCCGATGGAGTCGAGGTAGCGGTCGATGGCGTCGCTGATGGCCGTGTCGGTCACCGCGCCGGAGTCGTAGGCGACGATGCCGCCGTCGGGGCTGACGACACCGGCGTCGGTCAGCACGCTGGTGTCGCCGGCGCCAAGTCGCAGCAGCTTGTTGGCCAGGGTGTGCCGCAGGCCGGCGTCGTTGAGGAGGGTGACGCTCTCGGCGTCGATGGGCACCGGCGCCTTCCCGAGGACGAGTTCCTCGAGCACCGAGTCCGCGCCGGGCACCTTGCCCACCTTGTCGACGATGTCGCCGAACTGGGGCATCCGGGTGGCCGCGTCGTACCAGAGCTTCTTGTGCTCGTAGGCCTGCTGCGCCGCGGCGTTCTGGTCGGCGATGGCGTCGTTGGCGGCGATGTTGGCGCCGACGTCGACGACGCCCTGCAGCGCGCCGGCCGATTTGAGGGCCGAGTACTCGGTGTCCCCGCCGACGTGGCGCGCGAAGTCCTCCTGGTACTGGTTCATCTCGGCGTAGGCGGCCGTGTTGAGAGTGTGGGCGGCGAAATCATCGGTGTCGATGACTCCGAAGAAGTCGCGCATACGGGTTTTGCCCGGGTCGTTGAAATCGTCGAGCTCGGCGAACCCGGCGGTGTCGTCGCGGTTGTGCTCGAGCATGTCGTCGATGTAGGGGACGCTGGCCGCAGCCAGGGCGCGGGTGAGGTCAGGGCTGACCTCGCCGAGCGACTTGCCGCCGGTGCCCGGGATGTCGAGCAGCTGGTCGCGGTGGTCGGCGGCGTACTGCGCGAACGCGTGCGTGGTCTCGCCAGCGCGGGTGGCCACCGCGAGCTGGCTCGAATCGGCCGGGTCGCTCATCACCGCGGTGTCCGGGATGCCGGTGAGCATGTTCGCCACCGCGGTGCTGCCGTCGGTCCACTGATGGGTCATCAGGTTGCCGAGGAACTCGTTGTCGTACACCGGTTTTCCGGTGGCATCGTAGGACACCAGGGCGTCGTGCACCGCGACCGGGTCGCGTCCGGCGACGCCGAGCATCGTCTGCAGGTCGGTGGTCATGTCGTCGGCGAACGGGGCGGTGTCGCCCCAGGTGCCGGTGTGCATGAGCCTGAGGGCTTCTTCGGACTTGCCGAGCAGCCCGACGTCGAGGTCGCTGCCCCGCATCAACGCGGGGTCACCGTGGTTCAGGATCGCCGCGAGATCCTTCATGCCGGCCCAGTCGGTGAACATGGAGCGGGGATCGAATCCGTGACCGCCGTTGGCCAACTGCCACTTCCACGTGTCTTCCGAGACCCGCGATACCGGATCCTGCAGCACCTCCCGCAGCGCGGCCGGCGCGTTGGCCAGCTCGCCGCGCACCGCGGCGCCCCGGCCCGCGGCGTCGCCGCTGACGTGCTGATTGGTCGCCAGCCGCATCGCGGAGGTGAGCTTGTCGCCGCCGGGTGCGGCGGTTAACCTCCGCAGCTCCTCGGTGGTCTTGCCGCCCAGCCCGCGCGACAGGCCCGCCAAGTACTCCATCTGCTCGCGGGGCAGCACGAGGTCGCCCTGCTCGAGGGCGGCCTGCTGCTCGGGGGTCAACGTGGTCGCGGCGCTCAGCCGGGCCTGCGCTTCTGGGCTCAGGGTGCCGCTGGTGTAGAGCTCCTGGACGTCGGCGCTGCCCTGTTCGGCGTCCATGGTCACCGGCGGGTTGTCGGCGAGTTCGGCGTTGAGCCCGTCGAGGGAGTCCAGGCCCGCGGCCACCCGGATGGCGGCGGCGAGGTTCTCGTCGGCGTCGGCGGTGCGGGCGAGCAGGTCGGCGATCTCGGCTTCGAGGATGTCCATCCGCCGCTCCATCTCCGCGGCGTCGTCGGGATCGGCCGGCGGCAGGTAGGACAGCTCCCCGGAGGCGACGTCGATGCTGATGCCCCAGCGGTCGGCCATGCGTTGCAGGCGTGTCCATTCCGCTCTGATCTCGCGGACTTCGGTTTCGGCGAGTGCGGCGGCGCGGGCGACCGCATCGCATTCGGCGCCGTGGTCGAGCAGGTCGGCGCGCACCCGGCCGGTGGCGGCGACGGCGGCGTCGTGGCTGTCGCCGACCCACGGCGTGCTCGCGATGACGTCGCCGATTTGCCCGGCGGCGTCGCGGACCCCGGTGGCGCGGTCGGTCGCGGCCTGGAACACGCTGTGGATCGCGTCGGGATCCCAGGTGTCCAGATCGGCCAGCGTCAGCGACATCTCCACCTCGTTCGTTGCCTTCTGGCAGCCTACGGCCGTCCGCACCGGGGTCTGTGCACAATTTCTGGCCGTCGCTGCGGAGTCTCGACATTGCGCAGCGAACCCGTCGCGGTGATTCCCGTCCGGAGCGGGGTGGTGCGGCGCTTAGGCTGAGGGGCGTGGGCGAGGCACCGGGCAGGCGGCGGCGGTGAGCGAAACGGCGAGGGCGACAGGCTCAACGATCGCGGGCGGTGCCGCGGGCACCTCCCCGGCGGCGACCCGGTTCTTCTGGGGCTGGCTGATCGTGGCGACCGCGATGTCGATCGCCGGCAACGTCACCCACGCCGTGCTCGTCGTCGAGCCGCGCACCGTGCTGCTGGCGGCCGGCGCGGCACTGGTGCCCCCGATCGTGCTTCTCGCCGCCACCCATTCGGTGGCGCTGCTGGTGCGCAGCCGCGTCGGCGGCGCCGTGTACTGGTGCGCGGTGCTGATGACCCTCGCGCTGGCGGGCAGCGCGTTCGTGCTGTCGTTCACCGCGCTGCGCGACCTCGCGGTCACCGTCGGGATGCCCGAATCGATCGCCTGGCTGTGGCCGTGCGCGATCGATGTCGCCATCGCGCAGGCGACCTTGTGTCTGCTGTCGGTGGGGCGGCGCGGCGGTGACCCAGCAACGATGGCCCAGGCGACGGAAAACGTTGTGATGCAAAAGGAATGCGAAGCTGCTACCAACGACGTGGACGTTACCGGTGATGTTGCGGGCGGTGGTGGGCCGGTCGCGCCGTGGCGCGATGCCGCCATATCGCTCGTGTCCGCGGGCGTCACCTCCAAGGACACCGACCTGGTGGCCCGCATCCTCGCCGACAGCGACGCCGGGATCCCGCCCAGCACCATCGGCCGCACCCACGGGGTGCATCACACCACCGTCACCCGGATCCTGTCCGCCGCCACGTCACTGACCTCAGACGAGGTGGGGCCGTCAGGTGAGCCGATGACCCACGCCTACGACCACCAAGGAGTCCGATGACCGCCGACGACGCCCCCGCACCCGATCCCCGCGAGGGTGTCTTCGACATGGACCCGCAGGCCGTGCTGGTGAATCTCGCGCGCACGCTGGTCAACGGGCATGCCACGTTGCTCGAGTCGCGCCGGGCCGTCGAGCGGGCGCGCAGCGTCCAGGACGCGGCGCCCGAGGCCGCCGAGCAGCTCATCGCGACCTCGGTATCCGCGAATCCGACGAACTCGCCCAGCCGGCCGGCGTGCACGCCGCCCTACTGGCGGGGCTGCTGTCCCACGTCGGCCTGCGCGACGGTGACGGCCGCGACTATCAGGGCGCCCGCAACACCCGCTTCGTGATGGCGCCGGGTTCGGTGCTGACCAAACGCCCGCCGCGGTGGATCGTGGTGGCCGATCTGGTGGAGACCAGCCGGCTGTTCGGCCGCATCGGCGCCCGCATCGACCCCGACACCGTCGAGCGGATCGCCGGGGACCTGGTGCAGCGCACGTACAGTGAGCCGCACTGGGACGCCGAACGCGGTGCGGTGATGGGCTACGAGCGGGTGACGCTCTACGGGTTGCCGCTGATCGCGCGCCGCCGGGTCAACTACGCGCAGATCGACCCCGAACTGGCGCGCGAGCTGTTCATCCGGCACGCCCTCGTCGAGGGGGACTGGCAGACCAAGCACCACTTCTTCCGCGACAACGCCCGGCTGCGTGCGGAACTCGAGGAGGTCGAGGAGCGGGCGCGCAGGCGTGACCTGCTGGTCGGCGACGAGGAAGTGTTCGCGTACTACAACTCGCGTATCCCTGAGAATGGCGTCTCCGCACGGCATTTCGACGCGTGGTGGCGTAAACAGCGGCACAAGACGCCCGACCTGCTGACGATGACGCGCGAGGATCTGCTGCGTGCCGACGGCACCGACGAGCTGCCCGACGAGTGGCAGGCCGGGGATCTGGCGCTGCCGCTGACCTACCGGTTCGAACCGGGTGCGGCCGACGACGGCATCACCGTGCACGTGCCCGTCGAGGTGCTGGCCCGCCTCGGTGGCGACGAATTCGCCTGGCACGTACCGGCTTTGCGTGAGGAGCTGATCACCGCCCTGATCAAGTCGCTACCCAAGGAGCTGCGGCGCAACTTCGTTCCGGTGCCGGACACCGCGCGAGACGTCCTGCGCACCATCGACCCGGGCAGTGGGCGGTTGTTGGAGAGCCTGCAGCACGAGCTGTGGCGGCGCACCGGGGTGACGGTGCCGGTCGACGCGTTCGACTTGGAGAAGATCCCCGCCCACCTGCGCGTGACGTTCGCGGTCGAGCGCGACGGCGCCGAGGTCGCGCGCGGTAAGGATCTGGAAGCGCTGCAGGAGCAGCTCGCGGCGCCGGTGCGGGCGGCGGTGGCCCGCGCGGTGGCCGACGGTCTGGAACGCAGCGGATTGCGTTCGTGGCCGGATGACCTCGACGAACTGCCGCGCACGGTGGAGAACGCCAGCGGTGGCCACACGGTCCGTGGGTACCCGGCGTTCGTCGACGCCGGCGCCGCGGTCGACGTGCGGGTGTTCGCCACGCAGGCCGAACAACTCGCGGCGATGCGGCCCGGGCTGCGGCGGCTGCTGCGGATGGCCGCGCCGTCGCCGGTGAAAAACGTCGAACGCGCGCTGGACACCCGGCGCCGGCTACCCCAGTTTGTTTCAGCCCTCGCCAGAGACGGCGACCGCCCACGACGTGCTGATGGCGACTCTGCGCCCGGCCGGTCGAAGCTCGTGTTATTTCTTACGGTGGTGGGGCAGATCATCCGCCGCGGATCGGGTGGTTCCTTCTCGCGTTCGCGGTGAGCATGCTGTCCGCCGTGTCCTTCTGCATCGCGCTACTTAGGCCACCGCAGCGCGCGCGATCGAGCTGACATGCTGGCGCTGCCACCGGTGCCGCCAGTGGTGCAGTCGGTTTCTTCGGTGCGCCTGGGCCGCAATTACTACGTGCGGGTGGCCGGCAACGACTACTCCGTGGATCCGGGCGCGATCGGCCAACTGGTCGAGGTGATCACCACCCTTGATCGGGTGACGGTGACCCGATCAGGCCGGCTTGCTGTCAACCCATGAATGCTGCTGGGCGGCGCGACAAGCACTCACCGATCCCGCCCACGTCTCGACCGCCGCGGTGTTGCGCCGTGAGTTCTAAGCCGGCCCACCACCGACCGAAGGCGATCACTTGGTGCGCGACCTGGCTGCCGACTATGACCGCGCATTCGGCGTCGACTTCGCCACCGGCGCAGTGACTTGCGATGGCGACGTGGCGTGAGTATGGCCGAGGACCCGATCAAGGCCGTCTGCACTGCGCCCAGGCCCTGAAAGCACCGCGCATCCGCGAGTCCGCCGCCCGACTGGCCGAGCAAGCCCGCGACGCCGGCTGGACCCACGAGGAGTACCTCGCGGCGGTGCTATCCAGGGAGGGCGCGGCCCGCGAGGCCTCCGGTGCGGCGACTCGCATCCGCTCGGCCGGTTTTCCGACCCGCAAATCGTTAGAGGACGTCAACTTCGATCACCAACCAGCGCTGAATCGGGACATCGTCGCCCACCTGGGCACCGGCCGCTACCTGGAATCGGCGACACGCTCGAAACTATGTATGCGACAACGGGGTCAATGCTGGGCAAGTCATTGTTATTGCCAGTTTATCGTCGGGTGTTATTCAACATGAAGGAACTGAACTACCCCGGATTTTCTTCCTATTGTGTTGTGAGGGCCGGGATGGGCTGGCTCACGTGGGGTGAGGTGCCGGTC
>NZ_LQIT01000033.1 GCF_001499965.1 Mycobacterium sp. GA-2829 | reverse complement strand
TCGGGCGCATCACCGCGGGATCATCACCATCACCGGACCCGCCCACCAACTCGTCGTCACCGACAGCCGAGGCCGGATCATGCGTGACGGGTCGCTGGCGCGGCCACCCACCCAAGCGCCCCCGAAGGTCGACCCCTATCCCGGGCCCAGCGGCGAACGCGCCGACTGGTGGTGGTACACACCCTTCGAACCCAAAGCCCCACCGAGTGACAACTAACCCGAGTCCGGGCGCCGTCAACATGCCTGAAGCACAACGGAATTGACCGCTCCGGCGGCCGCGTGACATCTGTTGACGCGCACCGGAGGAACACCTTTCCGGAGCAACTACCTCCTGAAGGCCGCGATCCGCGCCGCCTCGGAGCGCGCACGGCGCGCAGACGCCTACTTCGCCGTGCGGTGCGCCTGCGCGAACGTCAGCACCTGATTCGCCAGCAGGTCGAGCTGATTGCGCACGGGTTCATCGACGAGCGTCCCGCCGTCATCCCAGATCGGATCCGCCGAGTTGATCGCCACCCCGAGCGGCGTCGGCCACGCCCGCAACGCATGGCCGATCGACCGCAACTGCCCGAGCGTGTTCACCGCCGCCTGCCACCCGTACGCACAACTGATACAACCCCACGGCGTGTTGTCGAGGTACACCCGCGGGTCCTCCCGCAGATCCTCGATGTAGTCGAGCGCATTCTTCACGAGACCCGAGATCGCCCCGTGGTAGCCCGGCGACCCGACTACCACCGCATCGGCATCCCGCAGCGCCGCAACGAATTCCAACGCGCGCGGCGTCCGCTCCAACTGATGCGGCGCATACATCGGCATGTCGAGGTCCGGCCCCGCGAACATCCGGGTCCGGCCGCCCTGGCGTTCGACGGCCTCCAGGCAGTACCGCACCGCCCGCTCCGTCGACGAGTTCGCCCGCAGCGTGCCGCCCAGCCCGACGACCAGCGGCGACTCGCCCACCGTCCCGGCCGTCACTTGATCGCGATCGGATTCAACGGCGCACCCACCGCACCGGTCACCCGCAACGGCGGTGCGACAAGCTGGAATTCATACACCCCGTCCGCCGCACAGTCGGCGCCCAGCGCACCCAGATCCCAGTACTCCCCGAGCATCAGACCCATATCGCGCAGGCACAACATGTGCATCGGCAGGATCGTGCCCTCCACCCCGGACACCGGATCCTCCACCATCAGGTTGTCCGCCGCGATCGCCGCCACCTCGCGTTCGTGCAGCCACGCCGCACACCGCCAGTCCAGCCCCGCATAGGGTTCGGTGCCGTCGCCTGCCTCGAGGAACCGGTCCCACCACCCGGTGCGGATCAGCACGATGTCCCCGCTGCCGATCGAAACACCCTGCGCGCGAGCGACTTCGTCGAGCTCGTCGGGCGTGATCGGGTCACCGTGCGAGCAGAACACGTCCGCCCCACGGTGACGCACGATGTCCAGCAGCACACCGCGCGAAGTGATGCCCTTGCTGTCGACCTTGTCGATTCCGCAGTGGAACGCCCCCTGGCTGGTCACCGACTCCGCCGGGAAACCGTTGTACAGCTTGTCGTCGTAGTAGACGTGCGACAGCGCATCCCATTGCGTCGCCGCCTGCAGCGGCATGATGATCATGTCGTCGTTGAACCGGAACGGGTTGTCGACGAAATACCCCGCCAACTGCTGAGCGACGGTGTTTTTCAGCCACGGCGGACCGTACTGCACCAGCGTGTGCGCGTCACCGCCGTCGACCGTCATCACATGCATCGGGTTGGGCCGGTACTGGAACGCCCCCTGCGGACCCGCCGACCCGAAGTCCACCCCGAGCGGAAACACCTTGCCGTGCCGCACCAGCCGCGCCGCCTCGGCCACCTTGTCGGCGGTGATGAAGTTCAGCGTGCCGAGTTCGTCGGCGTCACCCCAGCGTCCCCAGTTGCGCACCGCCTCCCCCGCACGCCGGAACTCGTCGAGTGTGGCCACGTCACATCCCTTCTGAAGCGTCTACAGTCGCGGCCACCCGGCCCGCGAGGTTTCCACCGTCGACCCAGATGATCTGGCCGGTGATGTAACTGGCCGCACCGCTGCCGAGGAACAACAGCACCGCCGCCTGCTCCTCCGGATCCGACACCCGGCCGAGCGGTTTCGGGATGTCGTCGAGGAACGCCGGTCCGTACGCGGTTCGCAGCTGGTCGAGGATCGGGGTCTCGGTGACACCCGGTCCCGTGCAGTTGATCCGGATCCCCCGCGCGCCGAGCGGTCCGGCGCTGCGCATCGTGTAGAGGATCAGCGCCTCCTTGGCCAACCGGTAGCCGCCGTCGGCGAGCGCCTCGGGATGCGCGTCGCACCAGGCGATTCCGTCGTCCATCGTGGCGGTGCGCACCAGACCCGCCGTAACCCAAGCGTTGTCCAGGTAGGACGCTGCCGCCAGCGACGACACGCTGACCACCGCCGAACCCGGCCGCATCCGCGGCAGCAGCGCCTCGGTGAAGTGCCGGGTGCCGAGGAAGTTGATCCGCACCACCAGCGGCGGGTCGCCGATCCCCGACGAGACACCGGCGACGTTGAACAACACGTCGATGTCCCCGCCGATCGCGGCGGTGGCGTGGTCGATCGACGCCTCATCCGACAGGTCGATCTCCGCGAACTCGTCGAGTTCGACTGCCGGTCGCCGGATGTCGAGGCCGACGACATGCGCGCCGAGTTCGCCCAACTCCCGCACGAGGTGTGCGCCGATACCCGATGCGCAGCCGGTGACGACGACCCGCTTACCGTCGTAGCGCCACAGTTGTTCGATTCCGGCCACTTAGCCCGAGGCTTCCTTGACCGCCTTGGCCTGCTTCTCCTGTTCGGCGGCCTTGACCCGGCCCTCGTTGATCTCGGCCATCGCCTCCGGGATCTCGCCCGCGGTGAACTTGCCGCCGCGGCCGGTGGGCAGGCCGCCGAACGAGTAGGTCTCGTCGAACAGCGGGGCGTCCGACGGCTGGCGGCGCGCCTCCACCTTCTCGATGACCGGCTCCAGCCGCTTGGCCTTGTCCTTGACGGCCTTCTCGTCGCGCTCGATGAACTCGGGCAGGATCTCCTTGCCCATGATCTCGATGGACTCCATCGTGCCCTCGTGGCTGCGCGGATTGAGCAGCAGGATGATTTCGTCGACGCCACTGGCCTCGTAGCCGCGCAGGAACTCGCGCACCGTGTCCGGCGATCCGATCGCGCCGCGGCCGGGTCCGTAGGCCAGCGTCGGATCCTCCTTCACCGCCTGTTCGTACAGTTCCCACACCCCGGTGCGTCCGGGCGTGTGCATACCGGTCAGGTAGTAGTGCATGATCCCGAACGAGAAGAAGCCGCCGCCGATGCCAAGCCGGTCGAGCGCCTGCTCGTCGGTCTTGGCGACCATCATCGACAAGTCGCCGCCGATCGCGAGCAGGTTCGGGTTGATCGCCGGGGTGACCGGCGTGCCCTTCTCCTCGAACTCCCGGTAGTAGCCGTCCACCCGCTCCTTGAGGGCCTCCGGACCGGTGTAGGCGAAACTCAGTGCGCCGATGGCCTTCTGCGCCGCCATCTGCACCGAGGAGGGCCGCGTACACGCCACCCAGACCGGCGGGTGCGGCTGCTGCAGCGGTTTCGGGATGACGTTGCGGGCCGCCATCTCCACGTGCTCACCCTTGAACCCGGTGAACGGGGCCTCGGTCATACAGCGGATCGAGACCTCGAGGGCCTCCTCCCACATCGTGCGCTTGTCGGCGGGGTCGATGTTGAAACCGCCGAGCTCGGCGACCGACGAACCCTCACCGGTGCCGAACTCTACCCGACCGTTGGACAGATGGTCCAGCGTCGCGACCCGTTCGGCGATGCGCGCGGGGTGGTTGATCGGTGGTGGCAGGTGCATGACGCCGAACCCGAGCCGGATGTTCTTGGTGCGCTGGCTCGCCGCGGCGAGGAACATCTCGGGCGCAGTGGAGTGGCAGTACTCCTCGAGGAAGTGGTGCTCGGTCAGCCACACCGTCGAGAAACCGGCCTTGTCGGCGAGTTCCACCTCGTCGAGTCCGTGCTGGAACAACTGGTGCTCGTCATCCTCCGACCACGGCCGCGGCAGCGGGAATTCGTAGAACAGCGAGATCTTCATGTACTACCTCCGGTGGGTGTCGGCCCTGGTCTGGGTTGTAGCCGTGGTGGATTCGGGTTGTGCTGCAAGGTGTCTGGCAGCGACATAGCCGAACGTCATGGCGGGCCCGATCGTCGCGCCCGCACCGGCGTAACTGCGGCCCATGACCGCCGCGGAGTTGTTGCCGACCGCGTAGAGGCCGGGCACCACGGAGTCGTCGTCGCGCAGCACCCGGGCGTGCTCGTCGGTGCGCAACCCGCCCGAGGTGCCGAGGTCGCCGAGGATGATCTGGAACGCGTAGTACGGCGGCTTGCCGAGCGGGTGCAGGTTGGGGTTCGGCAGCGTGGGGTCGCCGTAGTAGTTGTCGTAGGCGCTGTCCCCGCGGTTGAAGTCGTCGTCGTGGCCCTTGTGCGCGAGTTCGTTGAAGCGTTCGGCGGTCCGGCGCAGGTTCTCCGCGGGGACGCCGATCTTGCCCGCCAACTCCTCCCACGAGTGGGCCTCTTTGACGATTCCGGAGTCCAGCCAGGCCCGCGGCACCTTCCAGCCGGTGGGCACCGGCGCGAACGGCACCTTCGGGATCGGCAGGTGCCCGCCGACGACGTACCGGTGGAACGAGCGGATGTCGGTGATCAGCCAACACGGGATGTGCGTCACGCCGGAGTTCTGCCCTTCGATCATCGCGTGCGCGAAGTCCATGTACGGGGCGGCCTCGTTGATGAAGCGCTTACCGTCGCCGTTGACGACGAACTGCGCGGGCATCATCCGCTCGTTGAGCATGAACTGCAGCCGGCCGTCGGGCCAGCACATCGCCGGGAACCACCACGCCTCGTCGAGCAGTTCGGTGGCGGCGCCGACCTTTTCGCCGGCGCGGATCCCGTCGCCGACGTTGGCGGGGTTGCCGAAGCTCCAGTCCTTCTCCAGGACCGGCAGATGCTGTCGGCGCCACTCCATGTCGTGGTCGAAGCCACCCGCGGCGAGGATCACGCCGCGGCGCGCCCCGATCCGGACGGGGTGCCCGTCCTTCTCGACGACCGCGCCGACCACCTCACCGTCGGGTCCGGTGATGAGTTCGGTCATCGGCGCGCTGAGCCACAGCGGCACGTCGTGCTGCTTCATCGCCAGGCGCAGCCGCGCGGCCAGCGACTGGCCGATCGCGGCCATCCGGTCGCCGAACACCCGCGCCCGGACCATCCGCCAGATCAGCTTGAGCAGCACGGCCTTACCGCGCCAGTTCTGCCGCACCTGGTAGAAGAGCCGAAGGTCCTTGGGTGCGAACCAGATTCCCCTGGGCGCCAACGCCAGCGGTTGCAGCAGATGCTCTTCCTCGTCGCCGAGGCGGCGCAGGTCGATGGCGGGGACGTTGATCGTGCTGCCGAGCGGCGAACCGCCGGGCAGTTCCGGGTAGTAGTCGGCGTAGCCGGGTTTCCACACGAACTCGAACCACGGGCTGAGGTTCTCGAGGAACTCCATCATCTCCGGCGCGGCGTCGACGTAGGCGCGCAGCCGGGCGTCGCTGACCAATCCGTCGGTGATTCGCTTGAGGTAGTCGAAGACCTCGTCGGGGTCGGGGGTGTAGCCCGCCTTGCGCTGGGACGGGGCGCCGGGCACCCATATCCCGCCACCCGAGAGCGCGGTGGATCCGCCGAAGTGCGCGGCCTTCTCCACGACCAGGGTGTCCAGTCCGCTCGCGTTGGCGGTCAGCGCGGCGGTCATCCCGCCGCCGCCGGAGCCGACGACCAGGACGTCCACTTGCTTGTCGAAGTTCATGCCAGCACCGCCGTCCGGACCGCGAAACCCGCGATCAGTTCGGGGGCGGCGCGGTAGAAGCGCAGCCCCGTCCGGTAGTCACCGTTGGCCGCAAGTGCCGCGAATGCCGCAACCCAGGTGCGGATCTCGTGGGCGGAGTTCCCGCCCTCGCGGGCGATGAAGGCGTTCGACCACCCGTCGAGGTCTGAGAGCCAGCCTTCGTCGAGGATCTCCAGGAACGTCGCGTCCCACTCCGGGTTGAGCGGCTGCAGCGGGCTCTCCCCGTGCGCGAAGGCGTGCGCGGCGTCGATCACCGCGGCCTGCCGAGCCATGCGCGCCTCGGTGCTCATCGGTGCGCCGTGCACGATGCGGTCGAGCGCGGCGGGTGGCGCCGTGGCCAGCGTCGGCACCGGCGGATCGTGGGACAGCCCGCCGGAGCCGAGCACCAGGATCCGCTTGTCGAGGCCGGCGAGGTACTGCCCGATCGCCGTGCCGAGTGCGCGGGCGCGCCGCAACGGGCCCAGCGGGGTGGCGACGGAGTTGATGAACACGGGGACGACGGGGCGCGCGACCGCGTCGCCGAACAGGTTCTGCAGCGGCTGCACGGTGCCGTGGTCGACGTCCATGCTGGCCGAGATCGCCACGTCCACACCGGCTTCGAGCACCGCGGTGGCGAGTTCGCCCGCGAGGCGCTCCGGCACGTCCAGCGGTCCGGCGTGGGTGCCGTAGTCCCCGACGCCCTGGGCGGAGGTGCCGACGCAGAACGGCGGCATCACCTTGTAGAAGAACCCGTTGTAGTGGTCCGGTGAGAACGTGACCACGAGTTCGGGGTCGAACTCGGCGACGAAGTCGCGGGCGACGGCCAGTGCGGACTCGATGTCGTCAAGGAGTTCCCGCGACGGTCCCGGAAGATTCAGCAGCGGACTGTGCGACATGCAGCACAGGGCGATCTGCGCCATGGTGACCCTCACCTCCTCCCTGCGTCAGATGGAGCACGCAGAACAGGGCGGTGCTCACTTCGGGGGCGCGCTGGGCGATGCAGGCGCCGGCGATGCAGCGGTCGGGCCGTAGGAACAGCACCGACTCGTTGTGCGCGTCGAACCAGCCCTTGAGTGCGCCGGTCCGGTCGCCGACGACGGTGACGTCGGAATCGTCGTGTCCGGTCCAGTGCAGCTGGGTCGATGGACGGGCGGCGATGAACCTGGCGCCCAACGCTTTCCACCGGTCGAAGACCTCGTCACCGAGCAGCGCACGCGGATTGTTGTTCCAGCACAGCACCGCGAAGCCGGTCCCCATCACCTCGTCGAGCAACACGTTCTGCCGGTCGCGGGTGTCCACGCGCGGCTGGATGAACAGCGTGCCGGTCGGCGACGTCGGCGACGGCGCCTGCGGGTGGAAGACCGAACCCTGTTCGTAGCGCGGCATCGGCTTGAACCGCATCTCGAGCACATAGCGCTTGAGCGTCGGTAGCACCGATGCACCGCGGATCAGCTTGTCCCGCAACGTGGCAACGCGGCGGTTGGTCGGCGAGATGACCCGGCCCACCATGGTGGACAGGTCGATCATCGCGCGGGCGTGCTTGCGGCGCTCCACGTCGTAGGTGTCGAGCAGCGCGTCGCCGGCACGGCCGTTGACGACCGCGGCGAGTTTCCACCCGAGGTTCGCGGCGTCGCGGATACCGCTGTTGTAGCCCTGCCCCTGCCACACCGGCATCAGGTGGGCAGCGTCTCCGGCCAGGAACATGCGGCCCTTGCGGAAGGCGCCCGCGATGCGGGAGTGGTGGGTGTACACCCGGTGCCGGATGATCTCGACGCGTTCGGGGTAGGGCACGAGCAGCCCGAGCATGCGCTGGATGAAGGCGGGGTCCTCGGCCTGTTCGTCGGTCTCGTCGGCGTGAATCATGAACTCGAAGCGGCGGATACCGTGCGCGATCGAGATCGACGCGTACGGCCGGGCCGGGTCGGCGCCCACCTCGCTGTTGGGGTGGCCGAGCGGATCGTTGGCGATGTCGACCACCAGCCAGCGCGTCGGCGAGGTGGTGCCGTCGAACGACACCCCCATCAGGCGGCGCGTCGCGCTGCGCCCACCGTCACAGCCGACCACGTACCGGGCGCGCACCGGGTCGGACTCCCCCTCCAACCGCACCGTCACACCGTCGTCGGTCTGTTCGCATCCGGCCATCCTGTTTCCCCAACGCACCTCCACGTGCGGGAATCGCGCCAGACCGGCGTGCAATTCGGCATCGACCATCGGCTGGACGAAGCCGTTGCGCTTGGGCCAGCCGAACCGCGCGTCCGGCGGCGCCATCTCGGCGAGCAACCTGCGGTCGCCGTCGAAGAACCGCAGGATCTGGTTCGGCACGGTGTGGGGCAGGACCTTGTCGACCAGCCCGATGGACTGAAAGGTGCGCAGCGCCTCGTCGTCGAGTCCGACACCGCGCGGATAGTCGATGAGCGTCGCGCGCTCCTCGACGATCACAGTGCGCACCCCCTGCTGGCCGAGGATGTTCGCCAGCGTCAGCCCCACCGGGCCCGCGCCGACGATGAGGACGTCGGTGTCTGTTCCCGTCATCAGCGCCCCAGCAGGAAGTCGACGTGTAACCGGTTGAAGGTCTTGGGATCCTCGTACTGCGGCCAGTGCCCGCAGCCGGGCATCACCTCGAAGCGCGCACCGGGGATCATCGAGGCGATCCGCCTACCCTCCTCGACGTCGGCGGTGGGATCGTCAGTGGTCCACACCACCAGCGTCGGCGCGGTGATCGCGCCGTACTCTTTGGGACCGAGCAGATTTCGTGCGCGGATCTCGGGGTCCTGCAGCGCCATGATGTCGCGCATCGCCGAGACGAAGCCCGGTTGACGGTAGACGCGCTGGCGGCTGGCGACGATGTCGTCGTAGCCCTTGCTCTTGTCGGCCATCAGCCATTTGATGCGCGCCTGCACGGTCTCCCAGCTGGGATCCTCGGCGGCGGCCATGGACAGGGTGATGATGCGCTTCATCACCTCGGGATCGGCCTGCGAACCGCCCGCAGTGTTGAGCACCAGGCGCACGACGCGGTCGCCATGATCGGCGGCGAGCCGGGCGGCCACCCACCCGCCCAGCGATTCCCCACTGATGTAGGCCTTCTCGGCGCCGATGGCGTCGAGGAAGGCGCGCAGGTGGTCGACGTAGTGGCGGATCTCGAGGGGATGGCCGGGTTTGTCGGTGTACCCGTGGCCCAGCATGTCGATCGACCACGTGGAGAAGTGCTCGGCGTGTGCGTCGAGGTTGCGGACGTAGGCCTCGGCGTGACCGCCGGAGCCGTGCAGGAAGACCAGCGGCGGTTTGCGGGTGTCCCCGGCGTGCAGATAACGCGTGCGCACCCCGCCCGCGTCCAGGTAGCCCTGCGAGAACGCGACGCCCTGCAGGTCGCTCCACACGCTTTCATGTTCGGCCACGGAGCCTTGCTCTCCCCTCTACTGGCGGATACGTCGGAAATACCATTCTCGCTTTGCGGTAGTGCTGCGTGCTAATATCGCTCACTAATGTGCACTATGTTTAGAGCATCACTCTCACGATGACGTCTGTCAAGGGAGCGGGCGGCGCCGAAGAAACGGGAAAGATGCCCGACAAACTCGCCGCCGGGTCGCAGACCCTGGCGCGGGGGCTGTCGGCGCTGCAGGCCGTGGCCACCGCCCCGCACGGGCTGACCGTGCAGCAGGTGGCCGACTTCGTCGGCGTGCACCGCACCATCGCCTACCGACTGCTCGGCACGCTGACCCAGTTCCGCTACGTCGCCAAGGGTGAGGACGGCCGTTACCGGCCCGCCGCCGGGCTGGCGCTGCTCGGCTCGTCGTTCGACAACAACGTGCGCGCACTGAGCGTCCCGGTGCTGCGTGGGCTCGCCGACACGCTGGGCACCACCGTCTCGCTCCTCGTCGCCGAGGGGGATCAACAGGTCGCCGTTGCGGTGATCTCGCCGACGAATGTGTACTACCACTTGTCTTTTCACGAGGGCAGCCGCTATCCGCTGGACCGCGGTGCGGCCGGCATCGCCCTGCTCGCGAGCATGCCGCCGCGCCCCGGTGAGCGTGACCTGGTGCCCCTGACCCGTCGGCAGGGCTGGGTCATCACCCACGGCGAGGTCGAACCCAACACGTTCGGGCTGGCGGTGCCGGTGCGCAGGCGCCCGCCCTCACCGGCGACGTGCATCAACCTCATCTCGCACCGGGAGGACGTCGTACTGGACGGCAAGGACGCGGTGATCGCGGCCGCCGAGGAGCTCGCCGCCATCCTCTAGCGGACGTGCCCGACACCCTGACAGGAAGGACCGAAGTGAGCGTCTGGGACCACGAGACCGACGTCGTCGTACTGGGCAGCGGAGGCGCAGGCCTGGCCGCCGCGCTGGCCGCCGCGGCGAACGGCGCCGCGGTCGAGGTGTACGAGAAGGCCCCGACGGTCGGCGGGACGACCGCGGTGTCCGGCGGCATCGTGTGGATCCCGGCCCACGACCGCGCCGGCGACGAGCTGACCGTCGAGGACGCGCTGGCCTATCTGCGCGCGCAGTCGCTCGGCGTGATGGACACCGACCTCGTGGAGACGTTCGTCCACACCGGACCCCGGATGCTCGAATTCGTCGAAGCCCACAGCGGTCTGCGGTTCTCGGTGGCCGAGGGCTTCCCGGACTACAAGCCCGAACTGCCCGGGGGCCGCCCCGGCGGCGGCCGCTCACTGTCGGCGGCGCCGTTCGACCTCGCCAGGCTCGGACCGTGGCGCGACCGGATCACCTCGTTCCCCGCCGATTTCAGCAACGTCGGCATCGACGCCGAGACCCGCGCCCGCATCCACGCTTCGGTCGACGAGACGCTCGAGGACCCGTGCGTCGCCGGGACCGCGCTGATCGCCGGCCTGCTCAAGGGTCTGCTCGACGCGGGCGTCACCCCGCACACCGACTCCCGCGCCGTCGAACTGATCGCCGAGGACGGCCGCATCGCCGGTGTGCGAATCCGGCAGCCCGACAGCGAGATCCGCGTCCACGCCCGCCGTGCCGTCATCCTCGGCACCGGCGGGTTCGAATGGGACCGCACCCTGGTGGAGGCGTTCCTGCGCGGGCCCATGCACGGTCCGGTGTCCCCGCCCAACAACACCGGCGACGGGCTGCGGATGGCGATGGCGCACGGCGCCGACCTGGCCAACATGGGCGAGGCGTGGTGGGTCCCGATCGTGCAGATCCCCGGCGACACCATCGGCGGGCACCCCCGCAGCCGCAGCGTCCGGCTGGAACGCACCCGCCCGCGCAGCATCATCGTCAACCGGGCGGGGAAACGATTCGTCAACGAGGCCGCGGAGTACAACTCGATGGCCGGGGCGTTCCAGTACCTCGACCCCAAACACGGCTACGTCAACGATCCGGCCTGGATCGTCTTCGACTCACTGCACCTCAAGAAGTACGGCTTCCTCGCCGTCGAACCCGACGGGCCCGCCCCCGACTGGTACGCGAAGTCGGCCGACCTGGAGGAGCTCGGCGAGAAGACCGGCATCGACGCCGACGGCCTGGCCCGCACGCTCGCCGACTGGAATCGCAACGTCGCCGAGGAGCGCGACCCGGACTTCGGCAGGGGCGCCAGCGCCTACGACGGCTACTGGGGCGATCCGCATGCCGCCACCCCCGCGCTGCAGACCCTCGGTCCCATCGACACCCCGCCGTACTACGCGGTGCCGGTGGCCGTCGGCGCGATGGGCACCAAGGGCGGTCCCCGCACCGACCGCGACGGGCGGGTCCTCCACGTCAGCGGCGCACCCATCCCCGGGCTGTATGCGGCGGGCAACGCCATGGCGGGGGCGACGGGTAAGGCCTACGGCGGGGCGGGCGGAACACTCGGGCCTGCCATGGTCTTCGGCGTCCGCGCCGGTCACGCCGCGGCGACGGGTCGATCACTGCCGAGTTGAGCGAACCCGCGTCCACTTGACTCCGCCACTGCAGAATGGCTAGATCAGTTCGCTCGGGTGCCGGGCGGACGATCTACTCACGGGGGAACGCTGCGCATGCCGGTCGGTCAACTGGAAGCCGCACCCGAGGCGCCACCGGCCCGGCAGGGCCGCCGGTCGATTCCCGAGCTGGTGATCCTGCCTCGGGTCCACGCCACGATCACCGTGCTGCTCGACGTGGTGTCCGCGTCGGTCTCGGTGGCGCTCGCCCAGTACCTGGAGACGTCGACCACCCCGGAGTCGTCGTCCACCGCCGGCTGGATGGCGTGGTTGTTCGTTCCGCTGTTGATCGCGCTGCTCGCCCACCGGGGGCTGTACCGCCCGCGCCTGCTGCGCAACTTCCTCGACGAGATCCACCCGGTGGAATCGTCGGTCGCGCTGGCCGCCTGCGCGTTGCTGATGCCGCTGCTTCTGTTCACGGACAAGGCGGTCGTCGGCGAATTCGTACTGCGGTGCTGGCTGTGCGCGGCGGTGCTGGTGCCCGCGGTCCGGCTGCTGCGCTCGGTCGTGCAGCGCAGCCTGCGGCGCCGGTACCGGGCCGCGATGCCCACACTGATCATCGGCGACGGCCCCATCGCCCACCAGCTGATGCACCACCTGCAGGAGCTGCCTGAGTACGGCATGCGCCCGATCGGCCTGCTCGACGACCCGTCCTCGGCCGCGGGCGACGGGATGCCCGACGTGATCCGCGTCGACGTGCCCTGGGTCGGCAGTCCGGCCGACCTCGAGGAGGTCGCGCTCAAGACCGGCGCCACCGACCTCATCGTGTCGTTCTGCCCACTGCCCGACTCCATGCTGATCTCCGCCGTGCGGGACGCCCACCGGCTGGGCATGCGGGTGTGGGTGATCCCCCGGCTCTTCGACGCGGTCGGATCCCGCGCCCACGTCGAACACGTCGGCGGTCTACCGCTGATGGCGATGCACGACGTCAATCCGCGGGGCTGGCAGTTCGCGATCAAACATGCGATGGATCGCACCGTCGCCGCGCTGGCGCTGCTGCTGATCTCCCCGGTGTTCCTGACGCTGGCGCTGCTGGTCCGGCTGAGCTCACCCGGCCCGATCTTCTTCGCGCAGCAACGGGTCGGACGCGACGGTAAGCCGTTCGACTGCCTGAAGTTCCGCTCGATGCGGCCACCGCGCGAGTCGGATCGGCACTTCGAACTCCAGGCCGGTTCCGCCCCCGGTGGCGTCGAAGGCGCCGACCGCCGCACCAGGATCGGCAAGCTCATGCGCCAGACGTCACTCGACGAACTGCCCCAGCTCATCAACGTCCTCAAGGGTGAGATGAGCCTGGTCGGACCCCGCCCGGAGCGGCCGGAATTCGTGGAGCTGTTCGAGATGCAGATCCGCCGCTACGGCGAACGACACCGGGTGAAGGCGGGCGTGACCGGGTGGGCGCAGGTGCACGGCCTACGCGGCCAGACCTCGATCGCCAGCCGGGCCGAATGGGACAACTACTACATCGAGAACTGGTCGCTGTGGCTGGATCTCAAGATCCTGGCACTGACGGTGCTGGCGGTGCTGCGCCGCGCAGAGGACTAGCGAACAGCCCCGCCGCCGCGCCGTAGGGGTCGTGGGTGCCGTCGGCGACCAGACCCGCCAGCCGGTCGAGGTCGGGATGGGTCCGCAGCAGGGTGTGCGCCAGCGACAGGATCTGGGTCCTGGCCCGTGCCGTGCGCCGCTGCGGGGTGTCGTCGCGGTGGTGGGCGTCGATCGCGTCGGCCAACTCCGGGACGCCGTCGCCTTGTGCGGCAACGAGTTTAAGGATCGGCACGCTGATGTCACCGCGCAGGTCACGCACCGTCTGATCGGCGCCCTCACGGTCGGCCTTGTTCACCACGACGATGTCGGCGACCTCGAGCAGACCGGCCTTCGCCGCCTGCACCGCGTCACCGGCGCCGGGGTTGAGGACGACGACGGTGGGGTCGGCGATCGCGGCGATCTCGATCTCCGACTGCCCGACGCCGACGGTCTCCAGGATGATCAGGTCGTAGGACAACGCCGCGAGCAGGCGAATCGCGGCGGGCACCGCGGCCGCGAGGCCGCCGAGGTGGCCGCGGGTGGCGACCGAGCGGATCAGCACACCGGGGTCGTTGATGTGGGCGGCCATCCGGATCCGGTCGCCGAGCAGTGCACCGCCGCTGTAGGGCGAGGACGGGTCGACGGCCAGCACCGCCACCCGCAGGCCCTGTTGCCGGTAGGCGGTCACCAGCGCGGCGACCGTCGTCGACTTGCCCGCACCCGGCGGACCGGTGAACCCGATGACGCGCGCCTGCCGCGGGGTGAGTGCGGCGAGCACGTCGTCGCGGCGGGCGCCCTCGACCAGGCTCAGCAGCCGGCCCGCGGCGCGGGTGGACCCGTTGCGGGCCGCCGCGATGAGCTCGTCTACGTCCATGGGCACCCCAGCCTAGGCGTCACCGACTCAACTGCCGGGCACTTCGATCACGGTCGCGGAGCCCATCCCGCCGCCGGCGCACATGGCCGCCACCCCGACACCACCACCGCGGCGGCGCAATTCGTGCACCAGCGTGACCAGCATGCGGGCGCCGGTGGCGGCCACGGGGTGGCCGAGCGAGCAGCCGCTGCCGCTGACGTTGACCTTCGCGGGGTCGATGTCGAGCATCTTGACCGTCGCCACGCACATCGCGGCGAACGCCTCGTTGATCTCGAACAGGTCCACGTCCGCGATCGAGATCCCGGCCCGTTTCAGCGCTTTGGGGATCGCCTCGACGGGCGCGAGTCCAGTGAACGCGGGGTCGACGCCGACCGAGGCCCAGGCGCGCACCGTGCCGAGCGCGGGCAGGCCGAGCCGGTCGCTGGCGAGGGCCAGTACCGCGGCACCGTCGTTGGCGCCGCAGGCGTTCCCCGCGGTGATCGAGAAGCCCTCGATCTCCGGGTGCAGCGGTTTGAGGGCGGCGAGCTTCTCGAGGCTGGTGTCGCGGCGCGGGTGTTCGTCGGTGTCGAAGACGCCGTGGGGCGTGTCGATGGGGACGATCTCCTCCTTGAAACGCCCCTCGTCGATGGCCTGGATCGCCTTGCGGTGCGAGTCGAACGCCCACTGGTCCATCTCCTCGCGGCTGACCCCGGCCCGCACCGCGGCGTTCCACCCGACCGTGATCGACATGTCCATGTTCGGGGCGTCGGCCCGGTCGGGATGGGTGGGCGGGAACCAGTCGAGCACCGCGGCGTCCTTGGCGCTGTTCGCGCGCCGGGTGAAACGCGGTGAGGTGGAGGCGGAGTTGACGCCGCCTGCGATCACGAGGTGATCCATACCGGCGCGGATTCCGGCCGCGGCGCTCTGCACGGCGGCCTGGCCTGCCGCGCAGTGCCGGTTGTTCGACAGCCCGGGTACCGACGTGAGACCGGCGGTGATGGCGGCGTGACGGGCGATGACGCCGCCGCCGTAGAGGCCTTCGCCGAGGACGACGTCGTCGATCTGGGCCGTGGGGAGGTCATCGGCGGCGGCTCTCACGACGTGCTCGGCCAATTGGTAGGCGTCCGTGTCGCGGAGGGTGCCTTTCATCGCGGTGCCGATGGGCGTGCGCAGCGCGCTGACGATGACGGCTTCAGGCATGGATTGACTCCGTTTCGGCGACGTATGAGAATACTATTCTCTCAGCACGAGAGTCTTAGTTGCAAGAAGGGGAACCGTATGCAAATCGTCGGCAGCTCAGCGATCGTCGTCGGAGGTGCTGGTGGGCTCGGTGAGGCCACCGTGCGCCGGTTGCAGACCGCCGGTGCCAAGGTGGTCGTCGCCGATCTGGCCGACGAGAAGGGCGCCGCACTCGAGAAGGAACTCGGCGTGCGGTACGTGCGGACCGACGCGACCTCCGAGGAGTCCGTGAACGCCGCGATCGCCGAAGCCGAAGCGCTTGCGCCGCTGCGCATCTCGGTGGACACCCACGGCGGACCCGCGAGCGGCGGACGGCTGATCGGCAAGGACGGCTCACCGCTGGACCTCGACGGTTTCAAGAAGACCGTCGAGTTCTACCTGACCGCGGTGTTCAACGTGATGCGGCTGACAGCAGCGTCGATCGCGAAATCCGAGCCGCTCGAGGAGGGCGGGCGCGGGGTCATCATCAACACCGCGTCGATCGCCGGCTACGAGGGTCAGATCGGCCAGCTGCCGTACTCGGCGGCCAAGGGCGGTGTGCTCGGCATGACACTGGTCGCCGCACGCGACCTGTCTCCGTTGGGAATTCGGGTGTGCACGATCGCGCCGGGCACCATCAACACCCCGGCCTACGGCAAGGCCGCCGACCAGTTGGAGCAGTACTGGGGTCCGCAAGTGCCGTTCCCGAAGCGGATGGGCCGCTCGACCGAGTACGCCCAGCTGGCGCAGAGCATCGTGGAGAACGACTACCTCAACGGCGAGATCATCCGCCTCGACGGGGCGCTGCGGTTCCCCCCGAAATGAGGTCGCTCGAGGGTCGGGTCGCCTTCGTCGCCGGTGCCAGTCGAGGTATCGGCGCGACGGTGGCCAAGGCCCTTGCCGCCGACGGCGCCGCGGTGGCGGTGGCGGCCCGCTCGGAGACCGAGGGCAGGCTGCCGGGGACCATCGGTTCGGTCGCCGACGCGATCACCGCCGCGGGCGGGCGCGCACTGCCGGTCGCGTGCGACGTCACCTCTGAGGCGTCGGTCGAAGCCGCTGTCACGCAGACGGTTTCGGAGTTCGGCGGCATCGACATCCTGGTGGCCAACGCCGGGGTGCTGTGGCTGGGACCCATCGAGTCCACCCCGCTCAAGCGGTGGCGACTTTGCCTCGACGTCAACACCACCGGCGTCTTCCTGGTGACCAAGGCCGTCATCCCGCACGTGCGGGCGCGCGGCGGTGGCTCGCTGATCGCGGTGACCACCACCGGGGTGACCATGACCGATCAGGGCGCGAACGCCTACTGGGTGTCCAAGGCCGCCGCCGAACGGCTCTACCTCGGCCTGGCCGCCGATCTGCGCGCCGACAACATCGCGGTCAACTGCCTGAGCCCGTCGCGGGTGGTGCTCACCGAGGGCTGGCAGGCCGGCGGGGCCGGGATGGAGATCCCACCGGAGATGGTCGAACCGCCGGAGGCCATGGCCCGCGCGGCGGTGCTGCTGGCGGGCCAGGACGCCGGCGGTATCACCGGCACGGTCCAGCGCTCCGAGGAGCTGATCGCCTCGCGTTGACTTCGCGTGAGTCAGTTCTTCTTGGCGTTGAGCTTCGTCACGATCGTGCGGAAGTCCTCGGTCAGGAACGACTGCTCCTCGGCGTTGTTCGCGTAGTCGAGGCTCGCCAGCACGGCCCGCTCGAGATGGATGTTGAGCAGCCGCTTGGTGGCCTCCAGCGCCTGGCGCGGCATCTGCATCATCTTCTCGGCGCACGCGATCGCCTCGCCCACCGGATCATCGACGATGTGGTTCGCCAGGCCCAGCTCCGCTGCCCGCTGCGCGGGGATGCGGGTGCCGGTCATCGCGAATTCCTTGGCCAGCAACAGGCTGATGTGCAACGGCCACGTCAGCGGACCGCCGTCGGCGGCGACCAGGCCCACCTGCACGTGCGGATCGGCGAAGTACGCCGTCGGCGCCATGTAGACGATGTCGCTCAACGCGACCAGGCTGCAGCCCAACCCGACGGCGGGCCCGTTCACCGCGGCCACCACCGGGATCCGGGTGCGGCACATGCCCAGCACGATCTCGCGGCCGTGCAGGATCGTCTTGCGCCGCAGCTGCGCATCCCCGGCCAGTTCCTCGAGGTAGGCGAAGTCGCCGCCGGCCGAGAACGCCCGTCCCGCACCGGTGATCACCGCGGCGCGGGCGTCGAGGTCCTCGTTCAGTTGCGGCCACAGCCGCGCCAGACCGCAGTGCAGTGAATCGTTGACCGCGTTGAGCGCATCCGGGCGGTTGAGGGTGATGATCCGCAGCGGCCCGTCCGCCGTCACCTGGATCTCGTCCGGCATGTCGTACATACAAACTCCTCTGCTCTTCGCGCGAGCGCTCATCGCACTCCCAGGCCCAAGATTCTCGACGCGATGATGTTCTTCTGGATCTGCGACGTCCCACCCATCACGCTCTGCGCGCGGCTGTAGAGGTACGCGCTGAGCAGGTCCGGATCCTTGGTGCCGCTGACCGCGAGCGCGGCGTGCCCGACGGACTGTTCGGTCCACGTCATCAGCAGCTTGTCCAGCGAGCCCTGCGGGCCGTGGGTGATGCCGTCGAGTTGTTCGGACAGCCGCCGCCGCACATGCAGGCGCAGCATCTCGGCCTCCACCGCGGCCCAGACCAGATCCTCCGGCGGTCTGCCGTCGACGCGGGCGGCCATCTGGCGCACCAGTTTTCCGTACCGGGCGGAGTATCCGAGCGTCGAGGGTTCGCGTTCGTGGCTGACCACGGTCATCGCCAGCGCCCAGCCCTCCCCCGGTGCGCCGATCATCTGGTCGGCGGGTACCACGGCGCCGTCGAACGCCACCTGGCCGAATTCGGTGGTGACGCCGTTGATCATCTTGAGCGGCCGCTGCTCGATCCCGGGCTGGTGCATGTCGACGATGAACGCCGAGATGCCCTTGTGCCGCTTCACGTCCTTGTCGGTGCGTGCGAGCACCAGACACCAGTCGGCGATGTCGGAGTAGCTGGTCCAGATCTTGTGGCCGTGGATGAGGTAGTTGTCGCCGTCGCGGGTCGCCGTGGTGGTCAACGACGCGAGATCCGATCCGGCGCCGGGCTCGCTGAAACCCTGGCACCAGCGTTCGGTGCCGTTGATCATCCCGGGCAGGAACCGTTGCTGGAGTTCCTTACTGCCGTGGTGGCCGAGGCCGACGACGAGGTAGCCCAGGCTCGGGCGCGGCGGTGCGCCGGCCCGGGCGAGTTCCTCGTCGACGATGACGTCGTACACCGGGGGCAGGTCCTGCCCGCCGAACTCGCGGGGCCACGACGTGCCGAAGAACCCCGCGCTGTACAGGGCCCGATGCCACTCCCCCTGCCGGGTCCAGTAGTCGTCGCCGGAGACCGCGAACTGTCCGGCGTTGTCGGCCAACCAGTTCCGCAGCCTGTCGCGGAAGGCGGCCTCTTCGGGTGAGTCACGAAAATCCAAGATCGATGTCCTCCAGACGTACCGGCCACAATTCGCTCGAAGTCAGCACACGTCGCAGGTACACGTGCGCAAGGCATTCCCAGGTGTTGCCGATGCCGCCGTGCACCTGGATCGCGGTTTCGCAAACGGTACGGGCGGCGCGGGCGCAGTAGAGCTTGGCGTAGCGGCCCGCGCGCACCGCCTCGGCGCCGGGTAGTTCGTCGACGGCCCAGGCGGCGTGGCGCTGGATCGACACCGATCCCTCGATCAGCGCCAGGCCCTCGGCGAGCAGATGCGCGACGGCCTGGTAGGAGCCGATCGAGTTGCCGTACTGCTCGCGCACTTTCGCATAGTCGACGGCCAGCGCGTGCGCACCGCGGGCCGCGCCGAGGATGTCGGCGGCCGTCGTCGCCAGCGCCAGCGCGTGCCACCGCTGCGCATCCTCGGAAGAGAGCTCCGCGAGCTCGGCCGGCGACTCGGCGACTCCCGCCGCACTCGCGGTCAGGTCCACCTCGCTCGTGCTGTCGGCCGGCGTCGAGGGGGCGCGCCCCAGCAGCCTGGCAAGATCGTCCGACAGGGCGGGGCCCAGGAACGGCACGTCGACCAGGCCGCGGCCGAATTCCTCGGCCACCACGGCGACTTCGACGCCCGAGGCGCCGTCGGACCGCAGCGCCCGCCAGCCCGTCGACTCGACGGTCCTCTCCAGGCGCGCCCGCCTAGCCTCGTCGGCCAGGTCGGCGACCGACCCCGGCCCGAGATCGTCCGCGAGTTTGGCTGCGGCGTCGCGTAATTGCTGTTGTTCAGCGCTCAGGCGTACATCCATGCTGCTCCTTCAGCACTCGGCGCAGAACCTTCCCGGAAGGTAAGCGCGGTATGGCCGGGACGAACACGACCCGGCGGGGACGTTTGTACGAGGCCAGCCTCTCGGCGACCAGCTCGATCAACTCCTCGGCGGTGACGTCACCGATGACGCTGACGGCGGCGACCACGGCCTCACCGTCGACCGGATGCGGTTCGCCGAACACCGCGCAGTCCTCGACCGCGTTGTGGCCGTGCAGGACGGCCTCGATCTCGGCGGGCGCCACCTGGAAGCCACGGACCTTGATCATCTCCTTGGAGCGGTCGGTGATGCGCAGCCAACCGTCGGCGTCGAGGCGTCCGACGTCGCCGGTGCGGTACCAGCCGTCGGCGAACGCCGCCGCCGTCGCCGCCCGCGGCAGGTAGCCCGCCATCACCGAATCCGAACGCACCTGAATCTCCCCGACCTCGTCGGGCCCCACCGGCGTCCCGTCGTCGAGAGAGACGATCCGCACCCCTACACCGGGCACCGGCCTGCCGACGGTGTCGAGCCGGGCGCCGGCGACCGGGTTGGCGGCGATGACCGGCACTTCGGTGGTGCCGTAGGCGGCCACCCACCGCACCCCGGCCCGCCGGGTCACCTCGTCGGCGACGCTCGTGGTGACCGGCGTGGCGCACCACATGACGTAGCGCAGCGAAGACAGGTCGTAACTCTCGAGTTTCGGGTGCGCGGCGAGCGCGAGCGCGATCGGAGCGACGGCCATCTCGATGGTGATCCGGTCGGCCTCGATGTGGTGCAGCATCGTGTCGATGTCGAGGCGGGGGTGCAGGCGGATCCACGTACCCGTCTCGAGCGCCATGACGATGTTGAGCAGTCCGAGGATGTGCGACGGGGGCGTCATGATCTGCATCCGGTCGGCGGCCGACAACTTCAGCGCATCGCGCCAGTGCTGGACCGCGACCGCGAACGCCCGGTGCGTGTGCCGCACCGCCTTGGGCATCCCCGTCGTGCCCGAGCTGAACACGAACAGCGCATCGGAATCCGTTTCGGGCGAATCGAATTCGCGACGCCCCGGTGCGACGGGTTCGTCGAGGTGCAGCATCGGCATGTGCTCGGCGAGGACGGGGTGGTCGCCGACGGCGAAGCCGGGCCGGGTCAGCTGCAGTGCGTGGGCAACCTCGGTGTGCTTCCACGCCGGGCTGATCAGCACCGCCGCCGCGCCGAGATGCCAGATGCCGCGCAGGGCGGCGACGAATTCTGGGCGGTTCGACGACATGATCGCGACCCGGTCCCCCGCGCGGACCCCGCGCAGCTCCAGGGCCGTAGCCATCCCGCCGGCGAGGGCGTCGAGATCGGCGAGTGTGTACTCCCGATCGCCGAATGCGAGGGCAGCGGCATCGGTCATGCCTCGGCCATCACTCACCGCCGCCGGACCCTCCTGGACGCCGTAAACTGCTCTTGAGAAGAGCCTATCATTTCGGGAGAATAGAGTTCTCCGTTTATCAGAATCATCATGCCGAAGGAGTCACATGACGGCCGAACCGATGTCCGCGACGCCTGCCGCGGAGGTGACCATCGTGCTCGACCGCAAGACGGTGACGGTGACGCCGGCGGCCGGTGAAACGCTGCTCGAGAGCGCCCGCCGGGCCGGGATGGCGCCGCCGTTCTCGTGCGAGGCAGGCAACTGCGGCACCTGCATCGCCAAGCTGACCGAGGGCACCGCCACCATGCGGGTCAACGACGCGCTCGATGACGACGAGGTGGCCGACGGGTATGTGCTGACCTGCCAGGCGGTGCCGGACACCGCGCGGGTGGCGGTCACCTACGACGACTGACCGGTCTCCGGCTGTGGAAACGGCGGCGGCGGACGGTAATCCGGTTCGTAGCCGGCGATGTGGATCGGGCTGCCCACCAACCGGAACTCACCGGCGGTGACCAAAACCTCGGGGGTGCGCTCGAGCGCGTCGGGTAGGTCCCGCACGGCCGCGGCCGGAATCCCCAGCGCCCGCAGCCGGGTCTCCCACCCCGCCGCGGTGTCCTTGCTCAACGCGGCGGTGACGAGCGCGAGCACCTCGTCGCGGTGCGCCGCCCGCTCCGCCATCGTCGGATAGCCCTCGATGTCGGCCTCCGCGGCGAACGACCGCCAGAACCCGTCGTGGGTGACGAACAGCGCGAGGTACCCCTCGGCGGTCGGAAACAGTTGCGCGGGAACGTAGAACGAGTGGGCGCCGTTGGGATGACGGCGCGGCGCCACCCCGTCGTTGAGGTAGGCCGCGGCGCGGTAGTTCAGCTGCGAGAGCATCACATCGCGCAACGACACGTCGACCTGACCGCCGCGACCGGACACGATCATCGCCAGCAGCCCGAGCGCGGCGGTCAGCCCCGTCGAGTTGTCGGCGGACGAGTAGCCGGGCAGCGTCGGCGGACCGTCGGGGTCTCCGGTCATGGCTGCGACGCCGGTCGCCGCCTGGATCACGTAGTCGAACGCCGGGTCGTCGCCGCCGTCGAGGCCGAAGCCCGTCATCGCGACGCAGACGATCTTCGGATTGAAGCGCCGCAGGTTCTCGAAGGTGAGCCCGAGTTTGCGGATCACCGACGGCTTCATGTTCACCAGCAGCGCATGGGATTCCGCAACCAGCTCACCGAGACGGCGTTGTCCGTCGTCGGACTGCAGGTCGAGGCAGATGCTGTCCTTGTTGCGGTTCAGGCTGGCGAAGTAGCTGTCGCTGACCTGCCGGGAGATCTCGCCGCCGGGCGGCTCGATCTTGACGACCTCGGCGCCGAGGTCGGCGAGCATCATCGTGGCGTAGGGGCCGGCGAGCATGACGCCGACCTCGAGGATGCGGATGCCGGCGAGCGGTCCGCTCATCGTATTGATTTGGCGAGCTCGGCGATCACCTCACGCGTCCGGTACTTCGAGGCGATCAGTTCGTCGCGGGTCTCCCCGATCGGCAGCAACCGCACCGACAGATCGGTCACGCCGGCGTCGGCGAACTGCTTGAACCGCGCCAGAATCGAATCCTCGTCACCGGCCGCACACAGGTCGCCGACGTTGCGGGCGTCGCCGCGGTCGAGCAGGCGCTGGTAGTTCGGCGACGTCTCGGCCTCGGCGAGGATGCGGTTGGCCCGCTCCTTGGCCGCATCGATCTCAGAGTTGGCGCACAGGCACACCGGGATACCGGCGACGATCCGCGGCGCCGGACGCCCGGCGTCGGCGGCGGCCTTGGTGATCTTCGGCGCGATGTGCTCACCGATCGCCTTCTCGTCGGCCATCCACAGCACGGTGCCGTCGGCGAGCTCCCCCGCCAGCTGCAGCATGACCGGTCCGAGCGCGGCCACCAGCACCGGCATCGGCGTATCCGCTTGCAGCACAGTCGGATTGTGCACGGTGAACGAGTCGTTCTCGACATCGACGTCACCGGGACCCGCCAGCGCGGTGTTGAGCACCTCGAGGTAGTCGCGGGTGTAGGCGGCGGGTTTGTCGTACGGCAGGCCCAGCATGTCCCGCACGATCCAGTGGTGCGACGGGCCGACGCCGAGCGCGAGGCGCCCCGCGGCCACCGCATGCACCGACAGCGCCTGGCGCGCCAGCGCGATCGGGTGCTGGGCCTGCAGCGGCACCACGGCCGTGCCCAGTTCGATGCGCGAGGTGTGGGCGGCCATCAGGGCGACCATCGTGAGGCAGTCGAAGTCGTTGGGCACCTGCGGCATCCACGCGGTGTCCATTCCCGCGGACTCCGCCCATTCGATGTCTGAGACGAGTTTGGTGACCTTGCGCGCCATGTCGCCGCGTTCGGCGCCGATCATCACACCGAGTCTCATGTCAGCCTTCCCTCGCCGAACGTGCGGTCAGTGCGAAAATCCGGCCGAGTTGTCGCAGTACGCGCACGTTCGGCGACGGCCGGGTCACTGCGCCACCTCACCGGTCAGCTTGCGCACCTCGGTGACCAGCGTCTCCAACGGTGTGCCGGTCGGGAACACCGCCGCCGCACCGGCTTCCAGCAGCTTCGGCACGTCGGCCTGCGGGATGGTGCCACCGACCACGACGGCGATGTCACCGGCGTCGGCGGCCCGCAGCGCATCGACCGTACGCCGGGTCAGCGCGAGGTGCGCACCGGAGAGGATCGACAGCCCCACCAGCGCGACGTCCTCCTGCAGCGCGATCGAGACGATGTCCTCGATGCGCTGGCGGATCCCGGTGTAGATGACCTCGAAGCCGGCATCGCGCAGCGTACGTGCCACGATCTTGGCACCACGGTCATGGCCGTCGAGGCCGGGTTTCGCGACGAGAACTCGAGTGGGCATCAGAACACCCCCTTTCTAGAAGACGACAGGCTGCTGGAACTCGCCCCACACCGCTTTGAGCGCCGAAACCATCTCCCCCACCGTGCAATACGCGTTCGCGCAGTCGATCAGCTTGTGCATCAGGTTGTCGTCACCTTCGGCCGCACGGGAGAGGGCGGCCAACGTCGCGGCCACCGCATCGGGGTCGCGTTCGGCCTTGACCTTCGACAGCCGCTTGAGCTGCAGATCGCGGCCCTCCGCGTCGAGTTCGTAGGTGTCGATGTCCGGGGGCGGTTCGTCGGTGACGAACGTGTTCACCCCGACCACCGGGCGTTCACCGGACTCGATCTCCTGGTGGAGCTTGTACGCCTCGTCGGCGATCAGACCCTGCAGATAGCCGTCCTCGATCGCACGGACCATCCCGCCGTGGGTCTCGAGGTCGTGCATGATCTCGATGATCTTGGCCTCGGTGGCGTCGGTCAGCGCCTCCACGAAATAGGACCCGCCGAGCGGATCGGCCACCCGGGTCACCCCGGTCTCGTAGGCCAGGACCTGCTGGGTGCGCAGCGCCAGCGTCGCGGACTCCTCGCTGGGCAACGCGAACGGTTCGTCCCACGCCGCGGTGAACATCGACTGCACCCCGCCGAGCACCGACGCCATCGCCTCGTACGCGATCCGCACGACGTTGTTCTGCGCCTGCGGGGCGTAGAGCGACGCGCCGCCGGAGACGCAGCCGAACCGGAACATCGACGCCTTGTCGGTGGTCGCGCCGTAGCGCTCCCGCACGATCGTGGCCCAGCGGCGCCGCCCCGCACGGTATTTCGCGATCTCCTCGAAGAAGTCGCCGTGGGTGTAGAAGAAGAACGAGATCTGCGGGGCGAACTTGTCGATCGACATCCGGCCGCGCTCGACGACGGTGTCGCAGTAGGTCACCCCGTCGGCGAGCGTGAACGCCATCTCCTGCACCGCGTTGGCGCCGGCGTCGCGGAAGTGCGCACCCGCCACCGAGATCGCGTTGAACCGCGGCACCTCCGCGGCGCAGAACTCGATGGTGTCGGCGATCAACCGCAGCGACGGCTCCGGCGGCCAGATCCACGTCCCGCGGGAGGCGTACTCCTTGAGGATGTCGTTCTGGATGGTGCCGGTGAGCTTGCTCCGCGGCACGCCGGACTTCTCGGCGGCGGCGACGTAGAACGCCAGCAGGATCGCGGCGGTGCCGTTGATGGTGAAGCTGGTGCTGATCTTGTCCAGCGGGATGCCGTCGAACAGGATCTCCGCGTCGGCCAGCGTATCGACCGCAACGCCGACCCGGCCGACCTCCTCGCCGTACTCGGGATCGTCGGAGTCGTATCCGCACTGCGTGGGCAGGTCCAGCGCCACCGACAGGCCGGTGCCGCCCTGTTCGAGCAGGTAGCGGTAGCGGCGATTGGACTCCTCCGGCGTACCGAAACCGGAATACTGCCGGAAGGTCCACAACTTGCCGCGGTATCCCGATGCGAAGTTGCCGCGCGTGAAGGGATAGGTGCCCGGCGCGGGGGGTTCGCCGTCCCGGTCGTCGGGCCCGTAGACGGGCTCGAGCGGGAGGCCCGAGGAAGTCTGTACGCGGTCGCTCATCGTTGGATAACGTACTTGCAAAAAATGAGAATGCCAATACCGGAACCGGGAAGGCGCCGGGCTCGACGCACGTGGCGGGGGTTCCGGGCCGCATCGCGGGACACCGGGAGACCCCGCACCCCACCTGCGTCGCTGAGTGCGACACAATAGATGGATACGTCACTTGCAGAAAATGAGAATGGCAATACCATCGAGACGAGTCGAGGAGGCCCATGCCCAGCGAAGAAGGGATGACCAGCCCGCGCACGCTGGCTGATCGCACCCTGGTGGTGTCCGGCGGCAGTCGCGGCATCGGCCTGGCCATCGCGCTCGGCGCGGCGCGCCGCGGCGCGAACGTCGTGCTGCTGGCCAAGACCGCCGAACCGCACCCCAAACTGCCGGGCACGGTGCACACCGCCGTCGCCGAGGTCGAGGCCGCAGGCGGCAAGGGCGTCGCCGTGGTCGGCGACGTCCGCAAGGAAGACGACGTGGCGCGCGCGGTCGCCACGGCGGTCGAGCACTTCGGCGGCGTCGACATCTGTGTCAACAACGCCAGCGCCATCGCCACCGAGCCGACCGAGTCACTGTCGGCCAAGAAGTTCGACCTGATGATGGACATCAACGTCCGCGGCACCTTCCTGCTCACCAAGGCGTGCCTGCCGCATCTGCGCGAATCGTCGAACCCGCACGTGCTGACGCTGGCCCCGCCGCTGAACATGAACCCGCACTGGTTGGGCGCGCATCCGGCGTACACGCTGTCGAAGTACGGGATGACGCTGCTGTCGCTGGGCTGGGCCGCCGAGTATCCGGGCATCGCGTTCAACTGCCTGTGGCCCGAGACCTACATCGCGACCGCCGCGGTCGCGAACATCGGCGCCGACGCCCTCGAATCCGCGCGCGATCCGCAGATCATGGCCGACGCCGCGGTCGAGATCCTGTCGCGGCCCGCGGGCGAGACCACCGCGCAGTGCTTCATCGACTCCGAAGTGCTCGCTTCGGCGGGTGTGACCGACCTGTCCCGCTACGGTGGTGGGGACAACCCCACCCTCGACATCTTCGTCGACGAAAAAGTGGACAGGCCATGAGTATCTCGCTGCTGCTGGAGATGTCGATCTCCGCGGATCCGGACCGCACCGCGGTGGTGTCCGACGATCTGCGCCTCTCGGTCGCCGACCTGTCCGCACTCGCCGACGGCGGCGCCGGGGTCATCGCCGCCTCGGGGGCCGCGCACGTCGCCTACGTCGGCACCGGCGGCGCCCTGCTGCCGCTGCTGCTGTTCGCCTCCGCACGCGCGGCGATCCCGTTCACCCCACTCAACTACCGACTGAGCCGCGACGGTCTGCACGAACTCATCGCCCGACTGCCCGACGCGCTCGTGATCGCCGACGCGGAATACCGCGACGTCGTCACCGGTGCGGGCAAGCAGGTGATGGATTCCGAGGAGTTCCTCGCCGCCGCACGCACCGCCGAACCCGCGGCCGAGTTCGCCGACCCCGACGCGGTGGCGGTCGTCCTGTTCACCTCCGGCACCACATCGCGGCCCAAAGCCGTTGAGCTGACCCACAACAACCTCACCAGCTATGTGACGGGCACCGTGGAGTTCGCCTCCGCCGATCCCGACGACGCGGCGCTGATCTGTGTACCGCCGTACCACATCGCGGGTGTGGGCGCGGCGATGTCGAACCTGTACGCGGGCCGGAAGATGGTGTACCTGCGGCACTTCGACGCCCGCGAGTGGATCCGGCTGGTCAGCACCGAAGGCGTCACCACCGCGACCGTGGTGCCCACGATGCTCGACCGGATCGTCTCGGCGCTGACCGAAGAACCGGTGGACCTGCCGACGCTGCGCAACCTCGCCTACGGCGGCTCCAAAGTGCCGCTGCCGCTGGTGCGCCGGGCCCTGGAACTGCTGCCCGGCGTCGGCTTCGTCAACGCCTACGGGCTCACCGAGACCAGTTCGACGATCGCGGTGCTCGGACCCGACGACCACCGCGCCGCACTCGCCGCCGACGACGCGGCCGTCGCGCGCAGGCTCGGTTCGGTCGGCCAGATCGTGCCGGGTATCGAAGTGCAGATCCGCGCCGAGGACGGCACCGTCCTCGGTCCCGGTGAGACCGGAGAGCTGTTCGTGAGGGGTGAACAGGTCTCGGGCCGGTACACCGACATCGGATCCGTTCTCGACGCCGACGGCTGGTTCCCCACCAAAGACGTTGCCTCCCTTGACGACGAGGGCTACCTGTTCATCGGCGGCCGTTCCGACGACACCATCATCCGCGGCGGGGAGAACATCGCGCCCGCCGAGATCGAGGACGTGCTCGTCGAACACCCGCATGTCCGCGACGTCGCCGTCGTGGGGCCCGAGGATCCGCGGTGGGGACAGATCATCGTCGCGGTGGTGGTGGCCGCCCCGGGCACCGACCCCGCCGCCGACGAGCTGCGCGCCCACGTCCGCAAGCACCTGCGCGGATCCCGCACCCCCGACCGGGTGGTTTTCCGCGACGAGCTGCCCACCAACCCCACCGGCAAGGTGCTGCGCCGCGAACTGATCCGTGAATTCCACGCCGCCGCCGACGAGCCCACGAAGGAGCCCGCATGATCAAGAACGGCACCCGCCTGCAGAGCCAGGTCTGTGACACCCAGGTGATCGTGGTGCGCAGCGCCGACAGCCTCGACGATCTCCGCGCCGGCGGTGCGCCGATGGTGCCGCTGGACGGCCAGAAGGCGTCCGACCTGACCATCGATCCCGCGCTGTCCGACGGCAACGTGATGGGTAAGCGTTACGTCGACGACAACGGCGCCGAGGTCCTGGTGACCAAAGCCGGTGCGGGCACCCTGTCCATCGGCAGCACCCCGCTGAACCTCAAAGAGGCCAAACCCCTTCCCGCCAGCGACTGACACCGCCCGGCGGGTGCGCGCCAGGTACACCGCGGGTCTGGCGGTCGCGTTCCTGCTGACCGCCGCCGAGGTCACCGCGATCGTCGTCACGCTCGGTGTCGAGCGGGTCGCGGGCGCGCAGGTGCTGCTGACCACGCACAACCTGGTCGCGGTGGCGACCCTGTTCGTGGCGGGCGCGCTGATCACGACGACCGGTGGCGCCGTCGCACTCGCACCCGCATTCCGGCGCTGGGCCGAGGGGCGACGTCCGGGCGACCGTCCGGGTCCTGCGCTGAACGTCACCGCGCGGCTGTCCACGGTGCTGCTCGCCCCCTGGGCCGTGGCGGTCGCCGTCCTCGTCGCCCTCAACCAACGGGCCGGTTCCGAACCGCTCGCCGTACTCGTCACGGCCGCGATGTTCGGCGGCACCGCGACGGTCTGCACCGGATTCCTGTTCACCCAGCGCACCCTGCGCCCGCTGATGGCCGTGCTGACCCCCGAGGTGGCGCACGCCGAATCCGTACCCGGCGTCCGGGGGCGGCTGATCTTCATGTGGATCGTGTGCATCGCGCTGCCCGGCGCGGGCATCGTGGCGCTGGTGACGCTGCGACGGTTCGGCGTGCTGGCCGGGGACGCCGCGGCGATCGACCTGCCGGTGCTGGTGCTCGCGCTGGTCGCCGTGCTGCTCGGCCTGCGCACGATGATCGTGGTGTCCCGGTCGATCTCGGACCCGGTCCGCGACGTGGTCGAGGCGATGGGCGAGATCGAGCGCGGCGGCGCCGGGCGGCTCGTCGACGTCTACGACCGCTCCGAGATCGGGCATCTGCAGAGCGGATACAACCGCATGGTGCTCGGCCTGCGGGAACGCGACCGCCTGCGCGACCTGTTCGGCCGTCACGTGGGGCCGGAGGTGGTGCGCCGGGCCGAGGAGGCGACCGGCGGGCAGGGCGACGTGCGGGAGGTGGCGGTGCTCTTCGTCGATCTGGTGGGGTCGACACGGCTGGCGACCGCACGGGAGCCGCAACGGGTCGCCGAACTGCTCAACGACTTCTTCGGGATCGTCGTCGCCGTGGTCGACGAGGCGCACGGGCTCATCAACAAGTTCCAGGGCGATGCCGCGCTCGCGGTGTTCGGCGCACCGCTGGCGATCGACCGTCCCGCCGACGCCGCCTTGGTCGCCGCGCGCACGCTGGCCGCCGAGTTACGCTGCAGACCGCTGGATTTCGGTATCGGCGTCTCCGCGGGCCCGGTGTTCGCCGGCAACATCGGCGCGGAGAACCGCTACGAGTACACCGTGATCGGCGACGCGGTCAACGAGGCCGCCCGCCTGGCCGACCACGCGAAGTCCTCCGACGCCCGGGTGCTGTGCTCGGGGGCGGTCTCCGAGCGCGCCGACCCGCGGGAGCGCAGCCGCTGGACCGCCTGCGGGGAGGTCGTCCTGCGCGGCCGGCCGGCCCCGACGCCGATCTTCGCCCCGCTCACCTAGGCGGTTAGCTCGGCACAAGATCGGGAATGCTCGAACCCACTGAGGTCGACGTCGCGATCGAGGAGTAGCCATGGCCACCATCGACGGACAACGCCACCGCGAGGCGCAACCGCTCGAAGTGCGGCGCGCAGTGCGCGGTGCGGCGATCGGCAACACCGTGGAGTGGTTCGACTTCGCCATCTACGGATTCCTCGCCACCTACATCGCCGACAAGTTCTTCCCGACCGCCGACGACACCGCCGCACTGCTGAACACCTTCGCCATCTTCGCCGCGGCGTTCTTCATGCGGCCCCTCGGCGGCTTCTTCTTCGGACCGCTCGGCGACCGGATCGGCCGCCAGAAGGTGCTGGCCCTGGTCATCCTGTTGATGTCGGCGTCCACGTTCGCCATCGGTCTGCTGCCGAGTTACGACGCGATCGGCGTCGCGGCACCGCTGTTGCTGCTCCTGCTGCGGTGTGTGCAGGGCTTCTCCGCGGGAGGCGAATATGGCAGCGGGGCATGCTATCTCGCCGAGTTCGCCCCCGACCGGCACCGCGGTTTCGTGGTCAGCTTCCTGGTCTGGAGCGTGGTCGTCGGGTTCCTGCTCGGCTCGATCACGGTCACCGTGCTGGAGACCGTGCTGAGCGAACCGGCGATGGACTCCTACGGGTGGCGCATCCCGTTCCTCATTGCGGGCGTGCTGGGCGGTGTCGGCCTCTACATCCGGTTACGCCTCGGTGACACACCGGATTTCGAGGAGCTCAAGGAATCGGGTGAGGTGTCGGCCACCCCGCTGCGGGACGCGGTGAAGACGTCGTGGAAGCAGATCCTGCAGATCGCCGGGCTGGTCATCATCCACAACGTCGGCTTCTACACGGTGTTCACCTACCTACCGAGCTACATGACCGAGACGCTCGGCTTCACCAAGACCGACTCGTTCGTCTCGATCACCGTGGCCAGTGTCGTGGCTCTGGTGCTGATCCTGCCGCTGGGCGCGCTGTCGGACCGCCTGGGACGCAAACCGTTGCTGATCGCGGGCGCTGTCGGCTTCGCGGTGTTCGCCTACCCGTTGTTCGCGCTGTTCAAGACCGGGACGCTGCTGGGCGCGATCGCCGGACATGCCGGACTGTCGGCACTGGAGGCGGTGTTCGTCGCGGGCTCACTGGCCGCGGGCGCCGAACTGTTCGCCACCCGGGTGCGCTCGAGCGGATACTCGATCGGCTACAACACCTCGGTGGCGTTGTTCGGCGGCACCGCACCGTATGTCGCGACCTGGCTGACCGACCGCACGGGTAACGACCTCGCCCCCGCCTACTACGTGATCGTGGCGGCCGTCGTCTCGCTGGCCACGATCCTGACGATGCGCGAGACCGCGAATCGTCCTCTGCGCATGCGGGTGTGAGGAACCTTGCCCGGCCGCGGATCGGCCGATAATGTCCACCCATGGCAGCCACCGGTGCGACCGCCGCAGTGAGGACGTCGCCGCTGCGGGTCGCGTCGGCGAGCTTCATCGGGACAACCGTCGAGTACTACGACTTCCTGATCTACGGCACCGCCGCCGCGCTGGTATTCCCGAAGCTGTTCTTCCCCGAGGTGTCCGCCGCGACCGGACTGCTGTTGTCGTTCGCGACGTTCGGCGTCGGCTTCGTCGCCCGCCCGCTCGGGGGAATCGTGTTCGGCCACTACGGCGATCGCATCGGCCGCAAGCGGATGCTGGTGTACTCGCTGCTCATCATGGGCGTCGCCACGGTGTTGATGGGCGCGCTGCCCACCTACGCGCAGATCGGTGTCGCCGCGCCGATCCTGTTGACGTTGTTGCGGTTGGCGCAGGGCTTCGCGGTCGGCGGTGAGTGGGGCGGCGCGACGCTGATGGCGGTCGAACACGCCGACGCCGACCGCAAGGGGCTCTACGGCGCGTTCCCCCAGATGGGCGCCCCGGCGGGGACCGCGACCGCGACGCTGGCGTTCTTCCTGGTCTCCCTGCTGCCCGACGACCAGTTTCTGGCCTGGGGGTGGCGGATTCCGTTCCTGGCCAGCGCCGTACTGATCGCGATCGGGCTGGCGATCCGGCTCACGCTCGCCGAGAGTCCCGACTTCGCCGCCGTGCAGGCCCGTGCGGCGGTGGTCCGCCTGCCGATCGCGGTGGCGGTGCGGCGGCACTGGCGGCAGATCCTGCTCGTGGCGGGCGCGTATCTGTCGCAGGGGGTGTTCGCCTACATCTGTGTCGCCTATCTGGTCTCCTACGCCACCACTGTCGCCGGAATCGACCGCACAGCAGCCCTTCTCGGTGTCTGCGTCGCGGCCGTGGTGGCGGTCGTGATGTATCCGGTGTTCGGCCGGGTCTCCGACGCCGTCGGGCGCAAACCGGTCTTCCTCGCGGGCGTCGTGGCCATGGGAGTCTCGGTGCTGCCCGTGTTCGCGCTGATCAACACCGGCAGGCCAGGACTGTTCCTACTCGCCGTGGTGCTGGTGTTCGGGTTCGCGATGGCTCCGGCCGCCGGCGTGACCGGGTCGCTGTTCAGCCTCGTGTTCGACCCGGATGTGCGCTACAGCGGTGTGTCCCTGGGCTACACGCTCTCAGCGGTGGTGGGATCGGCGTTCGCGCCGACCATCGCGACGGCGCTCTACGCCGCGACGCACTCGAGCAACTCGATCGCCGCGTACATGATCGGGGTGTCGGTGATCTCCGCGGTGTCGGTGTGCCTGCTGCCCGGCCCGTGGCGGCGCGGTTAGGTGTCGATGTCGGCGATCGCCTCGCTGGTCTGCAGGTCGGCGTAGGCCGCCGAATACCGTTGCGCCAGTGCGATCGCGATGTCGGGGCGCTGCCACAGCTCCCCCGCGCTCGCGGTGCACATCCACAGTGTCAGCCCGTGCGCCACCGACGCCCGGTAGCGCAGCCAGATCTCCCCGAGGGACGGCAGTTCGTCGGCGGGCAGGCCCAGTGCGTCGCGGTACTCCTCGAGCAGGTGGCGTTCGCTGCTGCGCCGGTCCTCGACAGTCAACGCGCCCTGCAGGAAGTAGCCCAGGTCCAGCGACCAGTTGCCGCGGCGGGCGACCTGCCAGTCCAGGAAGCCGACCTCACCGTCGGGCAGCAGATAGGTGTTGCCGATGTGCGGATCGCCGTGCAGCAGCGTCTGCGGCGCCTTGGTCAGGCTGCGGATGTAGGGCTTCCAGATGTCGTCGATGAGTTCGCCGATGGTCAACGCCAGCACCGCGTCCGGGGCGTCGTCGCCGAGGCGCTTCTGCGCTTCGGACAGCGGTGCGGCGCCCATCCCGTCCCAGGGGACGAACGGTTCCAGCCAGTCCAGCGCGGGTTCCTCGAGAACCCTTGTCCCCCAATACTTGCCGTGCATCCGCGCCAGACCCCGCACACCCGTCGCGGCCTGTTCGACGGTCAGCGGGCGCGTCGCATCCCGCGGATCGGCGTCGCGGGCGGTGAGGTCCTCCATCACCAGGATGAAGTCCTCGGCCACCTCGTCGATCAGCGCGGTGTACACGGTCGGGTGTTCCAGCGGCAGGTCCACGCGTGAGGTGAACAGCCGCGGTTCGTGGAAGAGCCCGCTGGTCAGCCGGACCAGGTCACGGTGCGCCGGATCGACCGCCTTGACGAACACCGTCTGCGGCCCCGAACCCGCGGAATAGCCCAGGCGCAGCCGGGCCCGCCGGTTGGTGCCGTCGTCGCGCAGCTCGACCGTGACCGTGTCGACGACCGCATCGGGGTGGTGCGCCGACAGTGCGGCCGTCATCCAGTCGGGGGTGATCTCGTCCCAGTCCTTCGGGACGACGAGCGCGGTGGCGGTCACCGCAAGATCGCCGGCATCAAATCCCAGCCCCGCACAGTCGACGTCGGCGACAGTGCGGCGTTGGCCATGTCGACGTCCCACTCCGGGAACCGCTTGAGGATCTCCTCGATCGCGATCCGGCCTTCCAGCCGGGCCAGCGCCGAGCCGAGGCAGTAGTGCGTGCCGACACTGAACGCGAGGTGCTGACGCGGTTCGCGGTGGATGTCGAAAACGTCGCCGTCGGGCGGGAATTGGCGATGGTCGCGGACGGCGGCGCCGATCAGCATCATCATCACGCTGCCCTCCGGGACGACCTGCCCGTGGATCTCGATGTCGCGGGTGACGTAGCGCGCCACATGCGGGGCCGGCGGTTCGAAGCGCAGCAGCTCCTCGACCGCCTGCGGGATGAGAGCGGGGTTCTCGACCAGTTCGCGCCGCTGGTCGGGATGTTCGGCGAGGACCTTGGCCGCCCACCCGATCAGGCGCGTCGTGGTCTCGTTCCCCGCGCCGGCCACCACGTTGAGGTAGACCAGCAGTTCCTCGCGGCGCAGCCGGCGGACGGTACCCGTCTCGTCGGTGAACTCGACGTTGAGCAGTTCGGTCATGATGTCGTCGGACGGATTGTCCTTCCGCCAGTCGATGTAGGCCTCGAAGACCTCCCCGGTGACCATGCCCTGTTCGGCCGCCGACATGAGTTTGCCCGCCTCGGTGCGCAATTGGGCGTTGCCGTAGTCGCGGATCATCTCCTGATCGTCTTCGGGGATGCCGAGCAGCGAGCTGATCACCTTCATCGGCATCTGCGCTCCGAAGTCGGTGATGAAGTCGAAGCCGTCCGCGCCGACGAGCGGATCGAGGCTCTGCGCGCAGAACTCGCGGATCTTGGGTTCGAGCGCGTTGATCTTGCGCGGGGTGAACATGCGCGCGAGCAGTTTGCGGTGCACGTCGTGGATCGGGGGGTCCTCGAAGATCACCGTGCCCGGCGGGATGTCGATGTTGGCCTTGATGAGTTCGACGATCGCACCGCGCGCCGAACTGAACGTCTCGTGGTCGACCAGCGCCTTGCAGACGTCGTCGTAGCGGCTCACGGCGTAGAAGTCGTGCTGGGCGTTGTAGTACAGCGGCGCCTCTTCGCGCAGACGCTTGAACATCGGGTAGGGGTCGGCATTGAGTTCGACGTCGTACGGGTCGAAGTACACGTCGGGGCTGGCACTCACGGTCACGGTAATCCGCCTCTCTGTACGCGAGAGGCAGCTTACACGCGTAAGCGTGGCCGGAAGCAACAAATTTCGGTTTGGATGTAACGCCTCAAGTGGAGGCGCGCTGGATCAACCGGGCCATGTCGCGGCTGTTCGGCTGGTACTCGACGGGGTAGCCGAGTTCGGCCATCATCGCCGCGACAGCGAAGTCGACGATCTCCTTGGCGTCGAAGCCGACCGAGGTCAGCGGCGGACCGCTCACCGCGCCGAGGGGGCGGGCGTCGACCCCGATGACCGCGAGGTCGTCGGGGCACCGCAGCCCGGCCGCGCGCAGCCCGTGCAGCACCACGAACGCCGTCTCGTCGCTATCCGCGCACACCGCGGTGACACCCGCGTCGACCCATCCGCGTACCACCGCGGCGGCGTTGCTGCCGTCGGTCGCGACGGTGCCGACCGCGAGTTCGGGCAGTCCGCACTCGCGGACGGCTGCCTGCAGCCCGGCCAGCCAGTAGTCGCCGAGCGGGCGCAGTTTGTCGACGTCGGAGTAGGCGAACGCGAATCTGCGATGGCCCCGCTCCTGCAGGTGCGAGACGCGCAGCGCGCCGATGGACAGGTGCAGATCGCCGAGGGCCCGCAGCTGCGCGCTGCCGACGTGGATCTGCGGGATGCCCGCGGCGTCGGCGGCGGCCAGTGCGGCACCGGTCAGGGGGAAGACGCTGGTGACGGCGACGGGGTTGAGGTCGTTGATCGCATCGACGACGTTGCGGTCGTCGTCGGTCTCGAACTGCAGCGACAGCACGATGCCGTGGCGCGCCAACGCCGTCGTCAGCCTGCTGCCCACCTCCATGGGCAGCTCGCCGAGCGCGATGCGGGGCACGATGTAGAGCACGACGCCGCTGCCGCCCACGGCGAGGTTGCGCGCGGCCAGGTTCGGCCGGTAACCCAGCGTCTCGGCGGCCTTGCGGACCGCATCCCGGGTCTTCGGTGAGATCCGTTGGCTCTCAACATTGTTGAGGACGTAGCTGACGGTCGCGGTCGACACGTTGGCCATGCGGGCCACGTCGGCCTTCGTCGGCCGCGCCGCTCCCCTACCGCTCACCCGCTCATCGTCGCACGTCAGCGGCCGTGGTCGCGGCCAGCGGCCGACCGGCGGACTCCCGCAGCGTCAACAGCGTCGCCAACGACACGACCGCGGCGACGATGAGGTACAGCGCCGGGGCCAGGTTGTTCTCCGTGGAGGCGGTCAGCCAGGTGACGACATAGGGCGTCGTCCCGCCGAACGCCGCGACCGAGACGTTGTAGCCGATCGAGAACCCGCTGTAGCGCACCCGGGTGGCGAACAGTTCCACGCCTGCGGTGACGGCGGTCGAGACGTACACCGACTCGATGGCGGCCAGCACGCAGTGCGCGGTGATGGCCGCCGCGAGCGACCCGGAGTTCAGCAGCAGGAACAGCGGGTAGGCCAGGATCACGAACGCCACCGCGCCGCCGATGAGCAGCGGGCGCCTGCCGATGCGGTCGCTGAGTGCGGCCAGCGGCAGGATCAGCACCAGCGCGACCAGGCTGGCCAGCGACATGGACACGAACGACGCGGTCTTGCCGAACTCCAGCGTCTTGATGAAGTAGGTCGGCAGGAACGTGAAGACCACGTAGTAGCCGACGTTGAACACGATGAACAGCCCGATCACCTGCAGGATGGGCCGCCACGCGGTGGTGGCCGCCTCGCGCAGCGGCGACGCCGCGACACGGTCGGTCTCCGATAGCGCGGCGAACTGCGGGGTGTCGTCGAGGCGTAACCGGATGTAGAGGCCGACCAGGCCCAGCGGTGCGGCGATCAGGAACGGGATGCGCCAGCCGTAGCTGTCCATCGCCGCGGCGGGCAGCAGCGCCTGGAGCACCGTGACCGTGATCGAGCCGAGCAGGAAGCCGACGACCCCGGACCAGGCGATGAACGTGACCGTCAGACCGCGGCTGCGGTCCCGGGCATATTCGGCGAGATACACGGCGCCGCCGCCGTATTCGCCGCCCGCGGAGAAGCCCTGCAGACAGCGCAGGAACAACAGCAGCAGCGGTGCGGCGACGCCGATGCTCGCGTAGGTCGGCAGCAGGCCGATGCCCAGCGTGGCCGCCGACATCAGCAGGATCACCACGGCGAGCACGCGTTGGCGGCCGATGCGGTCGCCGAGGGGGCCGAACACGAAGCCGCCGAGGGGCCGCATGAAGAACGCCGCGGCGAAGATCGCGAACGTGTTGAGCAGTGCGGCGGTGTCGTTGCCCGCGGGGAAGAACTTCGCGGCGATGAACGTCGCGAGGAATCCGTAGATGGCGAAGTCGAACCATTCGACGGCGTTGCCGATCGACGCGCCGGCGACGGCCTTGCGGATGGCCGCCGGGGCGGCAGCGGATGCGGGAGCGGATATCTGACTCTCCATGGCGAGAGCGAGCTTATCGCTTAACCGCGTAAGCAAGCGGGCGTTTCAGCGGGTGAGCGGGGGGCGCAACCGGTCGGTGGGGATGTCGCGCGCCGCGTCGAGGTCGGCCTGCAGCGTCTCGGCGTAGGCGATCAGCCCGGCGACGTCGACGCTGTAGCGCGCCGGGGCGTCGGCCAGCCGGTCGGTCGCGCGGCGCAGCAGCGCGCGGGCGCCGTCGGGGTTGCCGCGCTGGATGTGGGTGATCCCGACCATCAGCTGCGCGAGGCCCTGCCATAGCGACCGTTCGTCGTCGGGACCGTCTTTCCACGCCGCCTCGAGCACCTCGTGGGCGTGGAAGGCGCGGCCGTCGTCGACGAGTTCCTGCGCGTAGACCAAAGATTCGGCCGGGGGCAGGTGCAGATCGTCGGGGATGCGCGGCACCCCCTCGCTGCCCGGCGGCAGCGGGCGGCCGAGTGCGTCGCGGGGGCGGCTGTTGCGGGGCCGGCCCGTCTCGTCGCGGTCACGCATAGGAATGCAGCCTGTGCAGAAGTGTCACCAGGCCATGGTGCCTGGCCGGTGACACAGGAGTGCGGACGGAGGGACTCGAACCCCCACGCTCTTTCGAGCACGGACACCTAAAGACCGCGCGTATACCAGTTTCGCCACGCCCGCAGCGTCGCCATCGTACCGTCCCGGCTCTCCCGCGCGGTTCGTCGACCCGAGGACCAGGCGGTACCGTGGAGCCGTGTCCACTACACGGCGTAGGAGACCAGCGCTGATCCTGCTGGTCGTGGCGGCCGCAGCCGGCTGCCTGGCGCTGGCGTGGTGGCAGTGGACCCGCTGGGAGTCGACGACGGGCTCGTTCCAGAACCTCGGCTACGCGCTGCAGTGGCCGATGTTCGCGGGTTTCTGCGTCTACGCGTACTACAAGTTCGTCCGGTACGAGGAGGCGCCGCCGGAACCGCGCGCCACCGTCACCGAGATCCCCGCCGACCTGCTACCGGAACGGACGACGCAGACCTCCCCCGCCCCCGACGACGACCCCGCGCTGCGCGAGTACAACGCCTACCTCGCCGAACTCGCCGAAGCCGACAACGAAGGCAGGACCACACCATGACCGCACCGGAGACGCCCGATACCGCGCCCGCCGGGGTGTCGATCGAGACGATCGCCAAGGCGGTCCGCAACTACCGCATCCTGGCCTGGGCGACGGGCATCTGGCTGATCGTGCTGTGCGCCGAGATGGTGCTCAAGTACATCGTCAAGGTGGACTGGCCGTTCCTGTGGATCGTCGCGCCCATCCACGGCTGGGTGTACTTCGCCTACCTGTTGTTCACCGCCAACCTCGCGGTCAAGGTGCGCTGGCCCATCGGCAAGACCATCGGGGTGCTGCTGGCGGGCACCATCCCGCTGCTCGGCATCATCGTCGAGCACTACCAGACCAAGAGCCTCAGGGAGCGCTTCGGCGTGTGACGCCGCGGTGCGCCTCGTCGATGTCGTCGGTCAACCGCGTCACGTAGCCGACCAGCGCCGAGACCTCCGCGTCGTCCCACGTGCCGACCGCCCGGCGCAACCCCGCCACCTTGTGAGAGCGCTGCCGCCACAACCGATCCCGGCCGGTGTCGGTGAGCGCGAAGCGCGGGGTACGCCCCGACCACGCGGGTGCGCTCTCCTCGATGACCGGTGCGACGAGGCCGTCGCGCAGCATCACGAACGCCTCACTGCTCACGGTCCCGGGGTCCACGCCCAGCGCGTCGGCGATCTCCTCGACCGACGCCGCGCCCACCTCGTCGAGGTGTGACAGCAGTACATAGGTCCGGCGGGATACGAACGTCCCGTCGGCGTAGGTGCCCAGCGCCGAATGCCGCCCGAGCCGGGTCAGCACGGCCTCGAGGTCGCGCACCGGGGGCTCCGCCTCGGGCTCGGCCGCACGGGCCACCGCGGGTTTCGGGATCGCCAACGCGATCAACCCGGCGACACCCGCGGCGCACGCCGCGATGATCAGCGCGGTGTGGAAACCCTCCAGCGACGGCAGCACCCGGCCGCCGAGCGTGGTGGTCATCGCGGCCAGCACCGCCCCCATCACCGCGCTCGAGATCGACGTGCCGAGCGACCGCGCCAACGCGTTGATCCCGTTCGCGGCCGCGGTCTCGGCCACCGGGACCGCCGCGTTGATCAGCGCCGGGAGCGAGGCGAAGGCGAACCCGACGCCGACGCTGATCAGCACGTTGAGGAGCAGCACCTCGACGGGGCTGTCCAGGAGCCACAGTCCGGCGACGTAGGAGGCCGCGATGATCGCGCATCCCATGACGAGCGTGATGCGGGGTCCGGTCACCGCGGCGACGCGGGCGGCGATCGGGGCGGAGACCATCATCGCCAGGCCGCCTGGCGCCATCCACAACCCGGCGTGCAGCATCGACTGCCCGAGCCCGAACCCGGTCTCGGTCGGCAATTCGAGCACCTGCGGCGCGACCAGCGACAGCGCGAACAACCCGAACCCGACGCCGACCGAGGCGAGGTTGGTGGTCAGCACCGGCCGCCGGACCGTGGTGCGCAGATCGACGATCGGCGCCGGGGTGCGCAGCTGCCACCAGCCGAACACCGCGAAGATGATCGGCGACGCGGCGAACAGGCCGAGCGTCGTCGCGCTGGTCCAGCCCCACGTCTGCCCCTTCGAGATCGCCAGCAGCAGGGTGGTCAGCCCGCCGGCCAGGCCCAGTGCGCCGAGTAGGTCGACCCGTTCGGAGGACCGCGACCCGACCGGCGGTACGAGCACTGCGAAGGCGAGCAACGCCGCGGCGCCGAGGCCGGCGGCGAACCAGAACAACACGTGCCAGTTGAAGTTCTGCGCGATCACCGCCGACAGCGGCAGGCCCAGCGCCCCGCCCACGCCGAGTGACGCGCTCATGATGCCCATCGCGGATCCGACCCGGTCGGCGGGGACGGCCGCGCGCAGGACGCTGATTCCCAGCGGGATGATCGGCATGCCGAAGCCCTGCAACCCGCGGCCGACGATGACCGGGATCAGCGAGGTGCTCAGCGCGGCGGTCACCGATCCGACGGTCAGCAGCGCCGCGCAGGTCATCAGAATCGGTTTGGGACCGTAGATGTCGCCGAGCCTGCCGAACAGCGGGGTCGCGACGGCCGCGGTGAGCAGTGTCGCGGTGATCGCCCACGACGCGTTGGCCGGACCGGTCTGCAGCAGCGTCGGCAGTTCGGGGATGAGCGGGATGATCAGTGTCTGCATCAGCGACACGCTGATGCCTGCCGCGGCGAGCACGGCGATGAGCACGTTCGGACGCACCCGAGGCGCCACCGTCGTCTCCCCACCATGCCGAGCCACGACGGGGATGCTACCCATTAGGTTGTCTATCTAAAACTCGCGTGGGCGTGACGTCAGCCGGCGAGCGCACGCAGCGCCGGGACCAGCTGCGCGAGCGCCCGCCCGCGATGGCTGGCGGCGTCCTTTTCGGCCGGCGTCAACTCGGCCGCGGTGCGGTCGCCGCCGTCGGGCAGGAAGACCGGGTCGTACCCGAAGCCACCCTCCCCGCGCGGCGCCCGCACGATCGCGCCCCGCCACTCGCCCCGCACCACGACCTCCCGGTCGCCGTCGACCAGCGCGCACGCGGACACGAAGGCCGCGCCCCGCCGCTCGTCGGGCACATCGCGCAGTTGGGCGAGTACCAGTTCGGTGTTCGCGGGATCGTCGCCGTGGGCGCCGGACCACCGCGCCGACAGCACCCCGGGCATCCCGTTGAGCGCGTCGACCTCGAGACCCGAATCGTCGGCGACGGCAGGCAGACCGGTCGCCCGGGACGCGTCCCGCGCCTTGGCCAGCGCGTTCTCCTCGAACGTCGCCCCCGTCTCGGGCGCCTCGTCGAACGGCGCGACGTCGTCGAGCGACAGCAGCGTCAGCCCCGACACCCCAGCGGCGTCGAGGACCCGGTGCAGTTCGGCCAGCTTCTTGCGGTTGCGGCTGGCAACGAGTAGCTCGGTCAGCTTCCGAACGCCTTCTTCGGTGGCGACGTCGGCTCCGGCAACGTCCCCGGATACGGCGCCTCCAGGGCTTCGCGCTGGACGACGAACAACTGCTCACACGACGCCATCGCCAGGTCGAGGAGTTTGTCGAGTGTCGAGCGCGGGAACGTCGCCCCCTCGCCGGTGCCCTGGATCTCGACCAGCGTGCCGGTGTCGGTGGCCACGACGTTCATGTCCACCTCGGCGCGCGAATCCTCGGTGTAGGGCAGATCGACCCGGACCCGGCCGTCGACCACGCCCACGCTGACCGCCGCGATCGCACACGACAGCGGCCGCGGATCGGACAGTTTCCCCGCGGCCGACAGGTAGGTCACCGCATCGGCCAGCGCGACGTACGCGCCGGTGATCGCCGCGGTGCGGGTGCCGCCGTCGGCCTGCAGCACATCGCAGTCGATGGCAATCGTGTTCTCCCCCAACGCATTCAGGTCGATGCACGCACGCAGCGACCGGCCGACCAGCCTGCTGATCTCCTGGGTGCGCCCACCGACACGGCCCTTGACCGACTCGCGGTCGGAGCGGTCGTGCGTGGCCGCGGGCAGCATCGCGTACTCGGCGGTGAGCCAGCCCTGCCCCGAACCCTTACGCCAGCGCGGGACCCCCTCGGTGACGCTGGCCGTGCACATGACCCGCGTCTCCCCGAACTCGACCAACACCGAACCGGCGGGATGGGAGGTGAAACCGCGGGTGATGCGGACCGGCCGCAACTCGTCGTCAAGCCGACCGTCTTCTCGTCTGGACACGCGCCAACCCTATCGGGTGGGTCCGTCAGCGCTTGGTGATGTCGAACGACTCGTTGGCGACCACCGCGTGCACCGGGCCGTCGAACTCCGCCTTGGCCTCGCTGATCACATCCTCACGCGACGTCCACGGCGGGATGTGGGTCAGCAGCAGTTCCCCGACACCGGCTTGGGCTGCCGCCCGGCCCGCCTCGGTGCCCGACAGGTGCAACCCGGGCGGGCGGTCCGATGAATGCGTCCACGACGCCTCGCACAAGAAGACGTCGGCGCCGCGTGCGAGTTCGATCAGCGGATCGCAGAACCCGGTGTCGCCGCTGTAGACGAACGTCGCACCGGAGGGATCGGTCAGCCGCATCCCGTAGGACTCCGTCGGGTGACACACCAGCCGAGGCAGCACCGTCAGCGAACCGATCTGCACCGCGTGGTTGTCCGACCAGTTACACACCTCGAAGATGTCGGAGATGTCGTCGATCTCGCCGCCCTCGGGTGAGGACGCGGCACCCAACCGGGACCAGGTGTTGGCCGGGCCGTAGACCACGCCGCGATCGGTGGCGGGGGTCGGGTGATAGCGCCGCCACACGAACAGCCCCGGCAGATCGAGGCAGTGGTCGGCGTGGAGGTGACTCAACAGCACGTGCACCGCGTTGGGATCGGCGTGGCGCTGCAGGGCGCCGAGGACACCGCCGCCGAAATCGAGCACCAGCGGCGGGGTGTCGGGAGCGGTGACGAGGTACCCGGACGCCGGCGAATCAGGCCCGACGACACTGCCGGAGCAACCGAGTACGGTGATTCGCACGCCCACTAGCTTGCCATGCCCAATCCGCCCTTGACGAAAACATGGCCGGTTTGTCACAGCCTTGCTGCGGCGCCCATTCGCCCCACGGCGGGGTCACGCATCGATGCGACGCTGCACCGGGCGCACCCCGTCCAGGCTCGGCCCGAGGAACCGTGCCGCCAGGGTGGTGAAAGCCGTTGGATCGCCGGTGGATTCGAACACCCGCGTGGCCGGGGCGGCCGAATGCGGGCGCAGCAGATCGAGTTCGGTGAGGACCCGCAGCAGATCCTTGGCGGTCTCCTCGGCGCTGGAGACCAGCGTGACGTGGTCACCCATCGCGAGCTGGATCAATCCCGAGAGCATCGGATAGTGCGTGCAGCCGAGGACCAGGGTGTCGACGTCGGCGCGCTGCAGGGGTTCGAGGTAGCCCTCGGCCATGCCGAGGACCTGACGGCCGCTGGTGACCCCGCGTTCGACGAAGTCCACGAACCGGGGGCAGGCCACCCCGATGACCTCGGTGTCGCGGGCGGCGGTGAACGCATCCTGGTAGGCGCCCGACGCGATCGTCGCCGCGGTGCCGATGACGCCGATGCGGCCGTTGCGGGTGGCCGCCACCGCACGCCGCACCGCGGGCAGGATGACCTCCACCACGGGCACCGGGGCGTAGCGTTCGCGGGCGTCGCGCAGGCACGCCGCCGACGCGGTGTTGCAGGCGATCACCAGGGCCTTGACGCCGCGGCCGACCAGATCGTCGCCGATGGCCAGTGCGTGGGCGCGCACCTCCGGGATCGACAGCGGGCCGTAGGGTCCGTTGCCCGTGTCGCCGACGTAGACGATGTCCTCGTCGGGCAGTTGGTCGATGATCGCGCGGGCCACGGTGAGCCCGCCGACCCCGGAGTCGAAGATCCCGACCGGACGCATCCGGTCGTCGGTCGCGTCGGTCACGGCAGCGGGTACGGCGGCGCGCTGCGCGACCGGCGCAGTTCGCGTGCCTTCCGTTCCGGGCTGGACAGCAGGTAGGCGGCGATGATCCCGGCGACCGCACCGCACAGGTGGCCCTGCCAGGACACGCCGGGGGTGCCGGGCAGCACGCCGAACAGGATGCCGCCGTAGAAGAACAGCACGATGACGCCGACGACGATCTCCCACACCTTGCGGGTGAAGAACCCGAACACGATCAGGAATGCGAGCCACCCGAAGATCAGCCCCGAGGCGCCGATGTGGTTGGCCTCGCAGCGCACCCCGACGTACGGGCAGTGCGCGCCGATGTTGCCGATCAGCCAGGTGCCAAGGCCGCCGAGGATCCACACGATCGCGGTCGCGTAGATGAACCGCGACAATCCGGCCAGCGTCATCAGGAAGCCGAGGACCAGCGCCGGGCCGGTGTTGGCGACGAGGTGCTGCCAGTTGGCGTGCAGCAGCGGCGCCCACAGCACACCCCACAGCCCGTCGGCCTCCAGCGGCCGGATGCCGTTGTCGTCGAGGCGGTGGCTACCCAGCGAATCGAACAGCTCGATGACGTACAGCAGCACGACGAAGCTGACGATCGTGACACCGCCGACCACCCAGGCGGGCCGCTTCTGCTGCGGCGCAGGAGTAGCGGCGGGATACCCGGGGCTCACGCCCATAGCTGCCCTTCCAACGCGTCTTCGGCGTCGTCCAGGCTACCGGCGTACGCACCGGTCGAGAGGTACTTCCAGCCGGCGTCGCAGACCGTGAACGCGATGTCGGCGCGTTCACCCGCCTTGACGGCCTTGGCGGCCATGCCGAGGGCGGCGTGCAGGATCGCTCCGCTCGACACACCCGCGAAGATGCCCTCCTTGGTGACCAGCTCCCTGGTGCGTTTGATCGCGTCGAATGAGCCGACCGAGAACCGGGTGGTCAGCACCTCCGGGTCGTACAGCTCGGGGATGAACCCCTCGTCGATGTTGCGCAGCGCGTACACCCCTTCGCCGTAGCGGGGTTCGGCGGCGACGATCTGCACGCCCGGCACGTGTTCGCGCAGGAACCGGCCGGTGCCCATCAACGTTCCGGTGGTGCCCAGACCGCCGACGAAGTGGGTGATCTCGGGCAGGTCGGCGAGCAGTTCGGGCCCGGTGCCGTAGTAGTGCGCATCGGCGTTGGCGGGGTTGCCGTACTGGTAGAGCATCACCCAGTCGGGGTTGGCCGCCGCGAGTTCCTTGGCGTGGGCGACCGCGGTGTTCGAACCGCCCTCGGCCGGGGAGAAGATGATCCGCGCGCCATAGAGCTCGAGCAGCTGCCTGCGCTCGATCGAGGTGTTCTCCGGCATCACGCAGATCATCTGGTAGCCCTTGAGCAGGGCGGCCATCGCGAGCGAGATCCCGGTGTTGCCGCTGGTGGGCTCCAGGATCGTGGCACCGGGCGCCAGCAGCCCGTCGCGTTCGGCCTGTTCGATCATCCGCAGCGCGGGGCGGTCCTTGATCGACCCCGTCGGGTTGCGGTCCTCGAGTTTGGCCCACAGCCGCACATGCGGTCCGTTGTCGTCGTCATCCCAGCGCGGCGAGAGCCGCGGGCAGCCGACCAGCGGCGTGTTACCGAGGGCCTCGAGCACCGAGTCGTATCGCGCCAAGGTCACCCACCTGCCACGGCGGGCAGGATCGTCACCGAATCCCCGTCGGAGATCGTGGTCTCCAGCCCGCCCGAGAAGCGCACGTCCTCGTCGTTGACGTAGATGTTGACGAACCGGTGCAGCTTGCCCGGCTTGTCGGGGTCGACGAGCCGTTCGGAGATGCCGGAGTAGTTCGCCTCGAGATCGCTGATGACGTCGGCGAGCGTGGCGCCCGACGCGCTGACACGCTTCTCGCCCTTGGTGTGGGTGCGCAGGATGGTCGGGATGGACACAGTGACAGCCATGGGTTTCCTTCTCTCAGTACTGCTCGACGATGGTGACCGGCTCTTCGATGACGACACCGTCGACGATCCGGTAGCTGCGTAGTTCGTAGTCGTCCGGGTCGCGGGTGGACACCAGCACGTAGTGCGCATCGGGTTCCTGCGCCAGCGAGATGTCGGTGCGGCTGGGATAGGCCTCGGTGGCGGTGTGCGAGTGGTAGATCACCACGGGCACCTCGTCGGCTTCGTCCATGGCCCGCCACACCTTGAGCTGTTCCATCGAGTCGAACCGGTAGAACGTCGGCGACCGCTCGGCGTTGAGCATCGCGATGTGCCGCTCCGGCCGGTCCGAACCCTCGGGACCGGCGAGCACACCGCAGGCCTCGTCGGGATGGTCGGCGCGGGCATGCGCCACCATGGCGTCGACCAGGTCGGCGCGAATCGTCAACAAAGTTCTCACTCCCTTCCGAACGCTCCGGGCAACAGGTCCCGGTACGTCGGTATTCCGGCCGCGCTCTCAGCGGCCAGCACGCCGACCATCACCGCGCGGGCCAGACAGTCCGCCGCGGCCGCGCCGATCTCGGTCATCAGCGGCACCTCGGGCGTCATCGACGCCGGGGTGGTCGGGTCCGGTGGCACCTCGACCGCACCGGTGGCCAGCGCGAACACCGTATCGCCGTCGAGCGGGGTGTGACACGGCCGCAGGGTGCGGGCCAGCCCGTCGTGGGCGGCCACCGCGACCCGGCGGCAGCCGGCCGGGCTCAGCGCGGCGTCGGTGGCGACCACGGCGATCGTGGTGTTGAGCGGGCTGAGCTCCTGGTGGCGCCCCGCGTAGGCGGCGATCTGGTCGGCGGGCGGTTCGACGAGACCGAACTCACGCCGGTACTCGGCCATCCACGGCAGCCCGGTGGTGGTATCGAACGCCTCACCGGCGGAGTTGACGACGACGATCGCCCCGACGGTCACCCCGGAGTCCAGGCGGATCGAGGCCGTTCCGACGCCGCCCTTGAGCACACCGGCGCGGGCGCCGACCCCGGCGCCGACCGTCCCGACCGCCACTTCGGTCCCGGCGGAGGCGGCCGCGGCGTACCCGAACTCGGCCGTCGGCCGGCACGCCCACCCGCCGACGGGCAGATCGAAGATCACCGCCGCGGGCACGATCGGGACGGTCCCCCCGTCCAGGGCCACCCCGCGACCCTGCTCCTCGAGGAAGGTCATCACGCCGTCGGCGGCGGCCAGCCCGTAGGCGCTGCCGCCGGTGAGCACGATGGCGTCGGCGTGGCGGACCGAGTTACTCGGGTCCAGCAGATCGGTCTCCCGGGTGCCGGGCGCACCGCCGCGGCCGTCGACCGCGCCCACGGTGCCGGGCGGGGTGAGCACGACGGTGGTGCCGGTGGCCCAGCCGCTGCCGAGTTCGGCGTCGGCGTCGAGGCGGTCGTGCTGGCCGACGCGGATGCCCGCGACGTCGGTGATGGATCCGCTCATCGCAGCGGCTTCCCGATCAGGCTGAGCACCAGATACTCCTGCAGCACCGTCAACCACTGATACACGTCGACGTGCCCGGCCATCGGATGGTCGGCGGGCAGGTCGTCGAGGCCGGCGTCGATGTCGAGCATCGTCCCCAGCGCCAGCCGGACGTCGTTCACGGCGGCGGCCCAGGCGTGCGCATCGTCCTCGCCGAGTTCGAAGCGGCCGCCACCGGTGGGCAGGGTGTCCAGAACCCGTTGCGCCGCATCGCGTTTGGCGGCCAGGATCTCGGGTTCGTGCAGGCTGCGCAACGCGCTGTTGAGGCTCTCGGCGGTGCCGGAGCCTGCGGGGTGCTCGGTCGCCGCGCGGAAGAAATCCGGCAGCAACCGTTTCATCGTGGCGTCCTGCGGCGGCGTGGAGTGCCCGGTGCGCATCCCGGTGATCTCCTCGAGTTCGTCTGCGGGAGCCGATGATTCGCGTTCGTCGAGCATACCCTTGACCGAGGTCACCAGACTCTGCAGCAGCGCCGCCTCATGCGGTTCCAGCGCCGACCGGAACCTCGCGCCGTCGGGGGTCTGCACACGCTTCCATTTGCGCACTCCAGCGGCCTCGTCAGCGATCCTGCTGCATGGTCGCCCACAGGCCCGCCGCATGCAGTTTGGCCACGTCGACCTCCATGGATTCCCGGCTGCCCGCCGACACGACGGCCTTGCCCTCGTTGTGCACCTGGAGCATCAGCTTGGTGGCGTGCGGTTCGCTGTAGCCGAACAACTTCTGGAACACATAGGTCACGTACGTCATGAGGTTCACGGGATCATCCCAGACGATCGTGACCCAGGGGGAATCGGTGGCCTCGTCCTGCTGGGGCACCGTAGCCACGTCGCGCTGCTCGCGGGTACCCGGGGCTTTCGCCGGTGTGACCATGTCGCCAGGATACCGGGGGCACCTCACCGGTTACGGTGGCAGCTGTGACAGCCGCGCTGCTGACCGACAAGTACGAGCTGACGATGCTGGCCGCGGCACTGCGCGACGGCACCGCCCATCGGCGCGCGACGTTCGAGATCTTCGCCCGCCGGCTCCCCGAGGGCCGCCGCTACGGCGTGGTCGCCGGCACCGCGCGGTTGGTCGAGGCGTTGCGCGACTTCACCTTCGACGACACGGCACTCGCCGCGGTCGGCACCTTCCTCGACGACGAGACCGTGAACTACCTCGCCGGCTACCGCTTCCGCGGCGACATCGACGGCTACCCCGAGGGTGAGCTGTACTTCCCCGGCTCGCCGGTGCTGTCGGTGCACGGCACCTTCGCGGAATGCGTGCTGCTCGAGACGCTCGCGCTGTCGATCTTCAACCACGACTGCGCGATCGCCGCCGCCGCGGCGCGGATGGCCGGGGCCGCCGCGGGCCGCGCGCTGATCGAGATGGGGTCGCGGCGCACCCACGAAGAGGCCGCCGTCGCCGCCGCGCGGGCCGCCTACCTGGCCGGATTCGCCGGCACCTCGAATCTGGAGGCGCAGCGCCGGCACGGGGTGCCCGCGCTGGGCACCAGCGCCCACGCGTTCACGTTGCTGCACACCACCGGGGACGGTCCCGACGAGGTGGCCGCGTTCCGCGCCCAGGTCGAGGCGCTCGGCGCGGGCACCACCCTGCTGGTCGACACCTACGACATCACCGCGGGCGTGGCCAACGCCGTCGCGGTGGCGGGCCCCGAACTCGGGGCGGTGCGCATCGACTCCGGTGACCTCGGCGTACTGGCCCGGCAGGTCCGCGCCCAACTCGACGGCCTCGGCGCCACCAAGACCCGGATCGTGGTGTCCGGCGACCTCGACGAGTTCGCGATCGCCGCGCTGCGCGCCGAACCCGTCGACATCTACGGGGTGGGCACCTCGCTGGTGACCGGATCCGGTGCGCCGACGGCGGGTATGGTCTACAAACTCGTCGAGGTCGACGGCATCCCCGTCGAGAAACGCAGTACGCACAAGACATCCCAGGGCGGCCGCAAACACGCCGCGCGGGTGGCCAAACCGTCCGGCACCGTCGTCGAGGAGATCGTGCACCCGTTCGACGAACCCGCGACCGCACCATCCGGTCATGACCTGCGGCCCCTGACGGTTCCGCTGGTGCGGGCGGGCGAACCGGTCGCCGACCTCGATCTGGCCGCCGCGCGCGAGCGCGTCGCCGCCGGGCTGCGCAGCCTGCCGTGGGACGGGCTCAAACTCTCCCGCGGCGAACCCGCCATTCCGACCCGCGTGCTCGCCCCCGCCGGGCACTCCCGGCAGTGACCAAGACCCGCGCGAACTCGAACGCGCCCGTCACCGATCTGCTCGCCGCCGCCGTCGCGGCCGTCGGTGGTGCCGAACGCTCCGGTCAGGTGCAGATGGCCGAGGCCGTCGCACGCTCCTTCGGCACCGGTCAGCACCTGGCGGTGCAGGCGGGGACCGGCACCGGCAAATCGCTGGCCTACCTGGTGCCCGCGATCGCCCACGCGATGACCGCCGCCGACCCCGTCGTGGTGTCGACCGCCACGATCGCCCTGCAGCGCCAACTCGTCGATCGGGACCTGCCTCGACTGGCCGACGCGCTGGCCCCGTCGCTGCCCCGCAAACCGAAGTTCGCGTTACTCAAGGGGCGCGGAAACTACTTGTGCCTCAACAAGATCCACAATGGGACCACCGGCATCGGCGATGCGCCCGACGACCGGCCGCAGGAGGAACTGTTCGACGCGGTGGCCGCCACCGCGCTCGGCCGCGACGTGCAGCGGCTGACCGCGTGGTCGTCGGACACCGAGACCGGTGACCGCGACGAACTGCGTCCCGGTGTGCCCGACCGGTCCTGGCGGCAGGTGAGCGTGTCGGCCCGCGAATGCATCGGCGTCTCGCGCTGCCCGTACGGCACCGACTGTTTCGCCGAGAAGGCCCGCGCGAAGGCCGCCGACGTCGACGTCGTGGTCACCAACCACGCGCTGCTCGCGATCGACGCGATGTCCGACGCCGCGGTGTTGCCCGAACACAGCGCCGTGGTGATCGACGAGGCGCACGAACTCGCCGACCGGGTGACGTCGGTGGCGACCGGGGAGCTGTCGGCCACCTCGATGGGGGTGGCCCACCGCCGGGTCGCCCGGCTGGTCGACCCGGAACTCGCCGAACGGCTCGAGGCCGCGGTCGCGACGGTGTCCTCGGCGATCCACGACGGCACCCCCGGGCGCATCGACCGCCTCGACGACGAACTGGCCACCTACCTGACCACGCTGCGCGACGCCGCCGACCGGGCCCGCACCGCGATCGACACCGCGCCCAGCGATCCGAAGGCCGCCGCGGCGCGCACCGAGGCGGTGACCGCGCTGACCGACGTCCGTGACACCGCCGAGCGGATCATCGACTCGTTCGTCCCCGCCATCCCCGACCGCCACGACGTGGTGTGGCTGGACCACGAGAACGGCCCGTCCGGTTCGGTCAGCGCGATCCTGCGGGTCGCGCCGCTGTCGGTGGCCGGCCTGCTGCGCACCCGGCTGTTCGAACACGCGACGACGGTGCTGACCTCGGCGACGCTGACGGTCGGCGGCAACTTCGAGGCCATGGCCCGCGCCTGGGGGCTGGCCGACACCAAGTGGCAGGGCATCGATGTCGGGTCACCCTTCGAACACGCCAAGGCCGGGATCCTCTACGTCGCCGCGCACCTGCCGCCGCCCGGGCGCGACGGCACCGGATCGGCCGAACAACTCGCCGAGATCGAGGCGCTGATCACCGCCGCGGGCGGCCGCACCCTCGGCCTGTTCTCCTCGATGCGCGCGGCCAAGGCCGCCGCGGAGGTGATGCGGGAGCGCCTCGACACCCCGGTGCTCTGCCAGGGCGAGGACACCACCTCGGCGCTGGTGGAGCGCTTCGCCGACGATCCGCAGACCTCGCTGTTCGGCACGCTGTCGCTGTGGCAGGGCGTCGACGTGCCGGGCCCGTCGCTGTCGCTGGTGCTCATCGACCGGATCCCGTTCCCGCGGCCCGACGATCCGCTGCTGACCGCCCGGCAGCGGGCGATCACCGCGCACGGCGGCAACGGGTTCATGTCCGTGGCCGCCTCCCACGCCGCGCTGCTACTGGCCCAGGGTGCGGGCCGGCTGCTGCGCCGCATCGACGACCGCGGGGTGGTCGCGGTGCTGGACTCCCGGATGGCCACCGCCCGCTACGCCGGTTATCTGCGGGCCTCGCTGCCGCCGTTCTGGGCGACCACGGATCCGGTGCGGGTGCGCGCCGCCCTGGAACGGCTCCGCGCCGACGCCTGACCTCACTATCCTTTCCAGCGAAGTGACGGGAGGCGCCAGCATGAGCCGACGGCGGGTGTGGTGGGCCGCGATCCTCGCCTCGGCGCTGGTGGCAGGATGTTCGACCACCCTGCAGGGCCGCCCCGTCTCGGTGTTCGACGATCCGTTCCGCGTGGCCGGGATGGCCGCGACCGACGGTCCGACGGGGCTGCGCCCCGACGCCGAGGACCCCAGCCGCGACGTCACCGACACCGACGGCGGCGACATGGACGCATTGGCCGCCGCCGCGGTGAGCGACATCGAGGAGTTCTGGGCGCAGGCGTTTCCGGAGACCTTCGACGGTGCGGAGTTCACCCCGGTCGACGCGCTGGTGTCCTGGGATTCCGACAGCTACGACGGCGTCTTCTGCGGCGCCGACACCGTCGGCCTGGTGAACGCCGGTTTCTGCCTGCCGGAGAACACCATCGGTTGGGACCGCGGGGAGTTGCTGCCCGCGTTGCGCGCCGCCAACGGCGACATGGGCGTCGCGCTGGTGCTCGCCCACGAATACGGCCACGCCGTCGGACACCAGGCGGAGCTCAACAAACGCGGCACCCCGGTGCTGGTCGCCGAACAGCAGGCCGACTGTTTCGCCGGCGCGTACATGCGCTGGGTGGCCGAGGGGTCCTCGCCGCGGTTCACGCTGAGCACCGGCGAGGGCCTCAACGGGGTGCTGGCGGCGGTCATCGCCTTCCGCGATCCGCTGTTCAGCGAGGGTGACGACCTGTCGGGGCTCAACGAACACGGGTCGGCGTTCGAACGGGTGTCGGCGTTCCAGTTCGGCTTCACCGACGGACCCGCCTCTTGCGCGGCGATCGACCTGCGCGAGATCGGCCAGCGCCGCGGCGATCTGCCGGTGCTGCTCCCCGAGGACCAGACCGGCGAACTGCCGGTGACCACCCAGTCGGTGCGCGACGTCGTCGACGCGTTGAACGGCGTCTTCCGGCCCGCCCGCCCACCGGAACTCGACTTCACCGCCGCGAACGCCGACACCTGCCCCGACGCGCGGCCGAGCCCACCGGTGTCCTACTGCCCGGCCACCAACACCCTCGTCGTCGACCTGCCCGCGCTGGAGGAGATGGGCGCACGGCAGGAGTTCGTCGACACCAACGGGTTGGCCACCGGCGACAACACCGCCTACTCGGTGCTGATGTCGCGCTACCTGCAGGCCGTCCAGCACGAGCGCGAGCTCGACCTCCACACCGCCGAGGCGGCGCTGCGCACCGCATGCCTGACCGGAGTGGCCACCACGGCGCTGTCCCGGGAGACCGCTCCCGGCAACGGCATCGTGCTCACCGCGGGCGATCTCGACGAGGCGGTGTCGGGGATCCTCACCAACGGACTGGCCGCAGGCGACGTCAACGGCGATTCGGTGCCGTCGGGGTTCTCCCGGATCGACGCATTCCGCGTCGGGGTGCTCGGCGACGAGCAGCGGTGCCTGGCCCGGTTCCCCTAGCCCTCAGTCCGGGACGCGGACGACGAATCCGGACTCCAGCGCCGCCCACAGCGCCCCGTCGGGACCGATGGCCAGCCCGTGCGGTTCGCTGCCGCGTGGGAGGTCGAAGGTCTCCACCTCACCGTCGAAGCCGATGCGCGCCAGCTGATCGGCACCCCAGAGGCTGACCCACACGCCGCCGGACGGATCGGCCACCACCGCATGGGGTTTCCCGGGCATGTCGATCTCCTGCAGCGCCCCGTCGAGCGGGATCCGCCCCAGCTTGTCGGCGAGGATCTCGGTGAACCAGATCGCGTCGTCGTGCGTGGCGGTGATACCCACCGGACCGGCGCCGCGGGTCGGCAGCTCGCGGATGGTCAGCCCGTCCGCCGGATGCAGCCTGCCGATCGCGCTGCCCGCATTCAGCGTGAACCACAGTGCGTCGTCGGGGCCGCGGGTGATCATCGACGGCGTTCCGCGTGCCGACGCCTCGCCGCTGACCTCACCGTCGACGGTGATCCGCCCGATGCCGCCGACGCCCATCTCGGTGAACCACAGCGCCCCGTCGGCGCCGACGCAGATCCCGAACGGCGCACTGCCCTCTCCGAGCGCGAACTCGGTGAGCTCACCCGCGGTGGTGATGCGGCCGATGCGGTCGTCGCCGTTGCGGGTGAACCACAGCGCGCCGTCGGGGCCCGAGGTGATCAGCGACGGCCGCGAACCCTCGGCCACCGGGAAGCGGTCGACGGCGCCGTCGGCGCCGACCCGGGCGATCGCCCCGTCGTGGACGAGGGTCACCCACATCGCGCCGTCGGCGCCCGCGGCCAGCGCGTACGGTCCGCCGCCGATCTGCCGGACCAGGCTCACGCCAACGTGACCAGGCCGAGCTCGTTGTCGGCGGCCAGCAGCCGGTGGTGCGGCAGCACCCGCACGGTGTAGCCGACCGGACCGGCGACGGGCAGCGGTGTCGTCGTCGTGTAGACCTGCCTGCCGTCGTCGGTGGCACCGGTGTGCGCCATCGGCACCGTCAGCGGATCGAGCAGCGTGTCGCCGGCGTCGACGCGCCCGAGCACCGCCTGCACGGACACCTCGTCGGGCTGCAGCCCGGCCAGCGCCACCGTCGCGGTCAGCGTCAGCTCGGAGTTGAGCAGCGGGGTGTCGGGCAGCCCGGAGCTGTCCACCTCGGTCACCTCGACCTTCGGCCACGCCTTCTGCACCCGGCGCCGGTAGTCGGCCAGTTCGGCGGCCGCACCGTACGCCGAACCGTCTGCGTCGGCGACGGTCCGGCGCAGCGACTGCGCGGCCGGCGCGTAGTACTTCTCGGTGTAGTCGCGCACCATCCGCGAGGCCAGCACCTTCGGGCCGAGCGACTTGAGCGTGTGGCGGACCATCTCGACCCAGCGGATCGGGATGCCGTGTTCGTCGCGCTCGTAGAACTTCGGTGCCACCGACTGCTCGACGAGGTCGTAGAGCGCGGCGGCCTCCAGATCGTCGCGGCGGTTCTCGTCGGCGAGGCCGTCGGCGGTCGGGATCTCCCACCCGTTCTCCCCGTCGAACCACTCGTCCCACCAGCCGTCGCGGATCGACAGGTTCAGCCCGCCGTTGAGCGCGCTCTTCATCCCCGACGTGCCGCACGCCTCGAGCGGGCGCAGCGGATTGTTCAACCACACGTCGCAGCCGTAGTACAGCTGCCGCGCCATCGACATGTCGTAGTCCGGCAGGAACGCGATGCGGTGCCGCACCTCGTGGCGGTCGGCGAACCGCACCACCTGCTGGATCAGCGCCTTGCCGCCGTCGTCGGCCGGGTGGGATTTCCCCGCCACGATCAGCTGCACCGGCCGCTCCTTGTCGAGCAGCAGCCTCTCCAGCCGCGCCGGATCGCGCAGCATCAGCGTCAACCGCTTGTAGGTGGGCACCCGGCGGGCGAACCCGATGGTCAGCACATCGGGATCGAAAGCCGTTGCGATCCAACCCAATTCGGCTTCAGCGGCACCCCGCTCGAGCCACGATCTGCGCACCCGCACCCGGACGTCCTCGACGAGCGCCTTGCGCAGCTGCGACCGGATCCACCACAGGTGACCCGGGTCCACCTCCTGCAGCCGCTCCCAGGCGTCGGTCTCGCGCAGCTGCGCCAGATCGTGTGTGCCGAGCAGTTCGCGACCCAGTTCCATCCACTGCGGCGCCGCCCACGTCGGCGCGTGCACACCGTTGGTGATCGACCCGATCGGCACCTCTCCCGGGTCGAAACCCGGCCACAGTTCGTTGAACATCTCGCGGCTGACCCGTCCGTGCAGCAGCGAGACCCCGTTGGCGCGCTGCGCCAGCCGCAGCCCCATGTGGGCCATGTTGAACTTCGACGGGTCGTCCTCGGCACCGAACCCGACGATGCGGTCCAGCGGGACACCGGCGAGCAGATGCGACTCCCCGAAGTACCGCTTGATCATCTCCACCGGGAACCGGTCGATACCCGCGGGCACCGGGGTGTGGGTGGTGAACACCGTCGAGGACCGCACCACCGTCAGCGCGGTGTCGAAATCCAGTCCGGCGTCGATGAATTCGCGGATGCGCTCCACACCGAGGAAACCGGCGTGGCCCTCGTTCATGTGGAACACCTCCGGGGCGGGCAGGCCCTCGATCTCGGTGAACGCCCGGATGGCCCGCACGCCGCCGATCCCGGCGAGGAGTTCCTGTTTGATCCGGTGTTCCTGGTCGCCGCCGTAGAGGCGGTCGGTGACTCCGCGCAGATCGTGGTCGTTCTCCGGGATGTCGGAGTCGAGTAGCAGCAGCGGGATCCGCCCGACCTGCGCCACCCACACCCGCGCGCGCAGTGTGGCGTCCTCGGGCATCGCCAGTTCGACGAGGACCTGCTCGCCCGCGGCGTCGGTGAGCAGGCGCAGCGGCAACCCCTGCGGGTCGAGCGACGGATAGTTCTCGTGCTGCCAGCCGTCGGCGGTCAGCGACTGCCGGAAGTAGCCCGAGCGGTAGTACAGGCCGACGGCGATCAGCGGCAGGCCCAGATCCGACGCCGACTTGAGGTGGTCGCCGGCGAGGATGCCCAGACCGCCGGAGTAGTTCGGCAGCACCTCGGCGACGCCGAACTCCATCGAGAAGTAGGCGATGCCGTTGGGCAGTTCCGCGCCGTTCTCGAGCTGCTGCTGGTACCACAGCGGCCGCGCCAGGTAGTCGTCGAGATCGGCGGCCAGCCCGTCGAGGCGGCGCACGAAGGATTCGTCGCGGGCGAGTTCGTCGAGCCGGCGCGGCGAGACCCCGCCGAGCAGTGCGACCGGATCGCAGCCGATCTGCTGCCACAGTTTCGGGTCGATGTCGGCGAACAGATCCTGGGTCGGTTTGTCCCATGACCAGCGGAGGTTGACCGAAAGCCGCTCCAGCGCGGCTAGCCGGTCGGGAAGGTGGGCTCGGACGGTGAACCTGCGCAGGGCTTTCACGCGACTCAACCTTACTGACTCCGCCAACCCGTGCAGCGTCTCGGTGATTGGTCGGCCTGCTTCGGGTTGGGTCGCGCACTACGGTGGGTATAGGGCGCGGAGACACATAACGAACCGACACAGTGGCCGCAACGACGACGATGACGGCCGCGAAGACAGTCAGAGGAGTGGTGGTGGCCGGCCGTATCGGAATCGACGACGTCGCGCCCGTGGTATCCGGTGGCCGGTATCCGGCCAAAGCGGTGGTCGGTGAAGTGGTGCCGGTCCGGGCGACGGTCTGGCGGGAAGGCCACGACGCCGTGTCCGCCACGCTTGTGGTCCGCTATCACGGCACGAGCTATCCCGAACTCGGCGACGCCCCCGTCGGCCGGGTCACCGCCGATCGGGCGCCGCAGGCCGTGCCCATCGAGGAAGTGGTGACGCCCGCACAGCGGGTCAAACCGCAGACCCTGCCGATGAGCCAGGGCCGCACACCGGATGTCTTCCACGGCCAGTTCGTGCCCGACGCGGTCGGGTTGTGGACCTACCGGGTCGACGGCTGGGGCGATCCGATCGCGACGTGGCGTCACAATGTCACGGCCAAACTCGACGCCGGCCAGAGCGAGTCCGAACTGGACAACGATCTGCTCGTCGGCGCCCGGCTGCTCGAGCGCGCGGCGACCGGCGTCCCCCGCCAGGACCGCTACCCGCTGATCGAGGCCTCCGAGCGGCTGCGCACACCCGGCGACCCGTACTACCGCGCGGGCGCGGCACTGGCCGCGGACGTGACCGCGCTGCTCGATCAGTATCCGCTGCGCGAATTGGTCACCCGCGGCGAGCAATACGGCGTCTGGGTGGACCGTCCGCTGGCGCGTTTCGGCTCCTGGTACGAGTTCTTCCCCCGCTCCACCGGCGGCTGGGACAGCCAGGGCAACCCGGTGCACGGCACGTTCGCGACCGCGGCCAAGGCGCTGCCCCGCGTCGCCCGGATGGGTTTCGACGTGGTGTACCTGCCGCCGATCCATCCGATCGGCAAGGTGCACCGCAAGGGCCCCAACAACAGCGTCACCGCGGGGCCGGGCGACGTCGGATCCCCGTGGGCGATCGGCAGCGACGAGGGCGGGCACGACGCGGTGCACCCGGATCTGGGCACCATCGACGACTTCGACGAGTTCGTCACCGCGGCCCGCAACGAGGGTCTGGAGGTCGCGCTCGATCTGGCGCTGCAGTGCGCACCGGACCATCCGTGGGCCAAGGACCATCCCGAGTGGTTCACCGTGCTGCCCGACGGCACCATCGCCTACGCGGAGAACCCACCGAAGAAGTACCAGGACATCTACCCGCTCAATTTCGACAACGACCCGACGGGTCTGTACCTGGAGGTGCTGCGGGTCGTCCGGTACTGGATCTCCCACGGCGTCAAGGTGTTCCGGGTCGACAACCCGCATACCAAACCACCCAACTTCTGGGCGTGGCTGATCGGGGAGATCAAGAACGAGGACCCCGACGTACTGTTCCTGGCCGAGGCGTTCACCCGGCCCGCTCGGCTGTACGGATTGGCGAAACTCGGCTACACACAGTCGTATACGTATTTCACGTGGCGGACGTCGAAGAGCGAGCTGACAGAGTTCGGCGAGGAGATCGCCGAACACGCCGACTACGCGCGGCCCAACCTGTTCGTCAACACCCCCGACATCCTGCACGAGAGCCTGCAGCACGGCGGGCCCGGCATGTTCGCGATCCGGGCGGTGCTCGCCTCGACGATGAGTTCGGTCTGGGGCGTGTACTCCGGATACGAACTGTTCGAACACCGTCCGGTGCGCGAGGGCAGCGAGGAGTACCTGGACTCCGAGAAGTACCAGTTGCGCCCCCGTGACTTCGATGCCGCACTGGCCGATGGTGAATCGCTCGAACCGTTCATCACACGGCTCAACGAGATCCGGCGCGTCCACCCCGCACTGCACGAGCTGCGGACCATCCGGTTCCACTACCCCGACAACGACGCGATCCTGGCCTACAGCAAGTTCGACCCGACCACCGGTGACCAGGTGCTCGTCGTCGTGACGCTCAACCCATTCGGGCCCGAAGAGGCCACAGTGTGGTTGGACATGGGCGCATTGGGAATGGAGCCCTACGACAGGTTCTGGGTCCGCGACGAGATCACCGGAGAGGAATACCAATGGGGGCAGTCGAACTACGTGCGCATCGAGCCCGCACGGGCGGTCGCGCATGTGCTCAACATGCCCCAGGTGCCCGCAGACCGACGACTCAACCTACTGCGTAGGGAGTGACACGCACATGGCCAACACCGAGCGACTGACCGACACCACCGTGACCGCCAGCCCGCAGCTGCGGCCGCACACCGCCGACCTCAACCGGCTACTCGCCGGTGAGCACCACGATCCACATTCGATCCTCGGCGCCCACGAGTACGACGACCACACCGTGATCCGGGCCTACCGTCCGCACGCGGTCGAGGTCGCCGCCGTCGTCGGCGGGCAGCGCCACGTCTTCACCCACCTCGAGGCCGGCCTGTTCGCGGTGACCCTGCCGTTCACCGGGCTGATCGACTACCGCCTCGAGGTCAGCTACGACCACGGGGGCGAACAGCCGCACATCCACCGCACCGCCGACGCGTACCGGTTCCTGCCCACGCTCGGCGAGATGGATCTGCACCTGTTCTCCGAGGGCCGCCACGAACGGCTGTGGGAGGTGCTCGGGGCGCATCCGCGCAGCTTCGAAACCCCCGACGGGGTGGTCGAGGGGGTGTCGTTCGCGGTGTGGGCGCCCAACGCCAAGGGTGTGCAGCTGATCGGCGACTTCAACCATTGGGAGGGCAACGAGGCGCAGCTGCGCGTGCTCGGCTCCACCGGGGTGTGGGAGCTGTTCTGGCCGGACTTCCCGGTCGACGGGCTCTACAAGTTCCGCATCCACGGCGCCGACGGCGTGGTCAGCGAGCGCGCCGATCCGATGGCGTTCGCCACCGAGGTGCCGCCGCAGACGGCGTCGCGGGTCACCAAGAGCACCTACAGCTGGTCCGACGACGCGTGGATGACCGAGCGCGCGGCGAAGAATCCGGTGTTCGAACCGATGAGCACCCTCGAGGTGCACCTCATGTCGTGGCGGCCGGGGCTGTCCTACGTCGAGCTCGCCGACCAGCTGACCGAATACGTGCTCGGCAACGGTTTCACGCACGTCGAGATGCTGCCGGTGGCCGAGCATCCGTTCGGCGGATCGTGGGGCTACCAGGTCACCTCGTACTACGCGCCGACGTCACGGCTGGGCTCCCCCGACGAGTTCCGCTACCTGGTCGACCGGCTGCACCAGGCCGGTATCGGGGTCATCGTGGACTGGGTGCCCGCCCACTTCCCCAAGGACTCGTGGGCGCTGGGCCGGTTCGACGGCACCCCCCTCTACGAACACGCCGACCCGCGGCGCGGTGAGCAGTTGGATTGGGGCACATACGTTTTCGACTTCGGCCGGGCCGAGGTCCGCAACTTCCTGGTGGCCAACGCGCTGTACTGGCTGCAGGAGTACCACGTCGACGGGCTGCGGGTCGACGCCGTCGCGTCGATGCTCTACCTGGACTACTCCCGCCCCGAGGGCGGATGGACGCCGAACGTCTACGGCGGCCGGGAGAACCTGGAGGCGGTGCAGTTCCTGCAGGAGATGAACGCCACCGTGCACAAGGCCAGCCCCGGCATCGTGACGATCGCCGAGGAGTCGACGTCGTGGCCGGGTGTCACGCGCCCGACCAACCTCGGCGGGCTCGGCTTCTCGATGAAGTGGAACATGGGCTGGATGAACGACACGCTGGCGTTCGTCAGCCGTGACCCCATCCACCGCAGCTACCACCACCACGAGATGACGTTCTCGATGCTGTACGCGTTCAGCGAGAACTATGTGCTGCCGATCAGCCACGACGAGGTGGTGCACGGCAAGGGCACGTTGTGGGGCCGGATGCCCGGCGACGACCACCGCAAGGCCGCGGGTGTGCGCCAGCTGCTGGCCTACCAGTGGGCCCACCCCGGTAAGCAGTTGCTGTTCCAGGGCCAGGAGTTCGGCCAGCGCGCAGAGTGGTCCGAGGAACGCGGCGTCGACTGGTACCAGCTCGACGAGCAGAGCTACTCGACCGGCATCCTGCGGATGATCTCGGACATGAACGGCATCTACACCAGCCACCGCGCGCTGTGGTCACACGACACCAGCCCTGAGGGCTACTCGTGGATCGACGCCAACGACTCGGCGAACAACGTGCTGAGCTTCCTGCGCTACGGCGACGACGGTTCGGTACTGGCGTGCGTGTTCAACTTCTCCGGCTCCGAGCACAGCCAGTACCGGCTCGGGTTGCCGCACGCGGGGACCTGGCGCGAGGTGCTCAACACCGACGCCACCGACTACAACGGCGCCGGGATCGGCAATTACGGCGCGGTGCAGGCCACCGACGACCCGTGGCACGGACGGCCCGCGTCGGCGGTCATGGTGCTGCCGCCGCTGTCGGCGCTGTGGTTCGAACCGGTGCCCGCCGAGGCGCCCGTCGAACAGGAACCGCCGACGGCCCCACCCCTGTCCTGACCTGCGTTGACTCTGCGCCCAGGGCGTCGCTCACTCGAGCTTTCGCGCCCTGAGCGCAGAGTCAGCGGCTGTCAGTAGAGGGCGTTGGCGAGGTTGCGCCGGCCAGCGATGACCTCGGGGTCGGCCGGGTCGAACAGCTCGAACAGTTCGATGAGCCGGGTCCGCACCCGGGTGCGGTCGTCGCCCGCGGTGCGCTTGACCAGAGCGATCAACCGGTCGAACGCGGCGGACACCTGCTGCTGGAGGATCTCGACGTCGGCCGCGGCGAATGCGGCGTCGACGTCGCCGGGGGCGGCGTCGGCGACGGCCACCGCATCGGGGCTCTGCGTCGTGGCGCGCTGCAGGAACACGATCTGGCGGACCGCGCCCTTGGCCTCCACGTGGTTCGGGTTCGCGTCGAGGATCGCCTGGTAGGCGCTCAGCGCGGCGTCGAAGTCGCCGTTGTCGAGGTGGGCGCGCGCCTGGGCGACCTCGGGGTCGACCTGCTCGGGCTGATCCGGATCCCCGGAGCCCGACAGCTTGCCTGCCGTCGCCTCGAGCAGGGAGTCGATCCAGCGGCGCAGCTGATCGGCCGGCTGCGGACCCTGGAAACTCGAGATCGGCTGACCCCCGGCGAGGGCGACCACCGTCGGCACCGCCTGCACGCCGAACATCTGCGCGACGCGCGGGGTGGTGTCGACGTTGACCGTCGCCAGCGACCACTTGCCTGCGTCGGCGGCGGCCAGGTCCGCGAGCGTCTGCCCCAGCGCGACGCTGGAGTCGCTGCGCGGAGACCACAACAGCACGACGACAGGTACCTGACTCGACCGGATCAGCACCTCGGCTTCGAGGTTGGCCTCGGTCACCTCGACACCGCCGGGGCCACCCGCCCCGGCGGGTCCGGCCGACTCGGCGGCGGGACGTTGCTTGAGCGCGGACAGATCAACCGCACCGGCCAGCGCCGGCCCGATGGAAGGTCGTGGACGTGTCACGCAGACAAGTCTGTCACGTTGTTTCGGGTGCCGGGTGACCCGGCCGAGCGAGCGCCGGACGAGTGTTGGCGGCACCCATCCGACCGGTGCGATCGGCCCATATGAGGAAGATCACAGTGCCGAGCGGCACGATGCTCGCCACCCCGGCCAGCAACCATGTGCCCAGCCGCCAGCGAAGGCTGAACCCGGCCAACAGCGCCACCGCGACGAACGCCACGAACACCGCGCCGTGGGCCGGTCCGAAGATCTTGACCCCGATCTCGGTGCTCGGGCTGCCGAGGTACTTGAAGTACATCCCGAGCAGCAGGCCCACCCAGCTCACCGCCTCGAGCAGACCGACGAGATGGAGCCAACCGATACGGCTACGCAGATCGAGAACGCCAGACATGGCCGCCATTGTGCCCGAAAACGCGCGCCTTTACTACAAGCCGTCGTAGACGACGCTGCGAGGTCAGGGCCGCCGCAGGATCAACGCGTCGCCCTGGCCGCCGGCACCGCACAGCGCGGCGACCGCGTAGCCGGAGCCCTTGCGAGCCAGCTCGAGCGCGGCGTGCAGCGTGATCCGGGCGCCGGACATGCCGATCGGATGGCCGATCGCGATGGCCCCGCCGTTGGGGTTCACCTTGTCGGGGTCGACGCCGAGCTCGTTGGTCGAGGCCAGCGCGACCGCGGCGAACGCCTCGTTGAGCTCGATGACGTCGAGCTGATCGACGGTGATGCCCTCCTTGGCGATCGCCTTCTTGACGGCGTTGGCCGGCTGGCTCTGCAGCGTGGAGTCGGGCCCGGCGACCACGCCGTGCGCACCGATCTCGGCGAGCCAGGTCAGGCCCAGCTCCTCGGCCTTGGCTTTGTTCATCACCACGACGGCGCAGGCGCCGTCGGAGATCTGGCTCGCCGAACCGGCGGTGATGGTGCCGTCCTTGCGGAACGCCGGCTTGAGCCCGCCCAGCGATTCGGCGGTGGTGTTGGCGCGGATGCCCTCGTCCTCGGCGAACTCCAGCGGATCGCCCTTGCGCTGCGGGATCGACACCGGGACCACCTCGTCGGCGAACACGCCGTCCTTCCACGCGGCGGCGGCGCGCTGATGCGACTGGGCGGCGTACTCGTCCTGCTGGGCGCGGGTGAACTTGTCGACGTCGTTGCGCTGTTCGGTGAGCGCGCCCATCGGCTGATCGGTGAACACGTCGTGCAGACCGTCGTAGGCCATGTGGTCGACCGCGGTGAAATCGCCGTACTTGTAGCCCGAGCGGCTGTTCATCAGCAGGTGCGGCGCCTGGCTCATCGACTCCTGGCCGCCGGCCACCACCACGTCGAATTCACCGGCGCGGATCAGCTGATCCGCCAACGCGATCGCGTCGATGCCCGACAGGCACATCTTGTTGATGGACAGCGCGGGCACATCCCACGGGATGCCCGCGCCGACGGCGGCCTGACGGGCGGGCATCTGCCCGGCCCCGGCGGTGAGTACCTGGCCCATGATCACGTACTCGACGGCCGACGGCGCGACACCGGCCTTCTCGAGCGCGGCCTTGATCGCGATGGCGCCCAGATCGGTGCCGGAGAAATCCTTCAGCGAACCCATCAGCTTGCCCACCGGGGTGCGGGCCCCAGCAACGATCACCGACGTCGTCATCACTACCTCCAGACAGGTTTCGGGCGGTTCCGGCGGGGCTATACAGCGGACCAGGAGTATTCGGAACCGATGCCGTTAGGTTACCTTTCAGCTATGACTGCCGACCAAATCGATGCCCGGCCCGCCCTGGTCACCGCGTTGGTGACCGCGATCGACCACGTCGGGATCGCGGTGCCGGATCTGGACGCGGCGATCAAGTGGTACCACGACCACCTCGGCATGATCGTGCTGCACGAAGAGGTCAACGAGGAGCAGGGCGTCCGCGAGGCCATGCTCTCGGTGCGCGGCGCCCCGGTCGGCAGCGCGCAGATCCAGCTGATGTCCCCGCTGGACGAGAACTCGACCATCGCGAAGTTCATCGACAAGCGCGGCCCCGGCCTGCAGCAGCTGGCCTACCGCACCAGCGACATCGACGCGCTCAGCGAGCGGCTGCGCGAACAGGGTGTCCGGTTGCTCTACGACGCACCCCGGCGCGGCACGTCGAACTCGCGCATCAACTTCATCCATCCCAAGGATGGCGGCGGTGTGCTGATCGAGCTCGTCGAACCGGCCGCCGACGGCGAGCACTGATCACCTAGGACCATCTCCGCGTCGGGCTCCTGGTGCCCCGGTGCGTCCAGCACGGCGTGTGCCAGTGCCTGCGGTCCTCGACCGCCGTCGGCCCCGCATCGGCCGGCCACACCACCACATGCGCTGTGCCGGGCCGGATCTCGTGATCGCAGCCCGGGCAGCGGTAGGTCTTCGTGGCGCGGGAGCCCGCCACGGGCCGCACTTCGTAGTCGTAGCCGTCGGGTCCGGTCTCGATACGTCGCTGCTCGAACACTCCCGCGAGCGGACGCGTCCGCCGCGGCGGGGGACGGCGTCTGGGCATACCAGCAGTCTAGGGGTTCAGAACAACCGGAACTCGTCGCTGTCCATACCGCGCATCTTGTCGTAATCGAGTATGAGACAACGGATTCCGCGATCGGTGGCGAGTGTGCGGGCCTGCGGTTTGATCTGCTGGGCGGCGAACACCCCGCTCACCGGCGCCAGCAGCGTGTCACGGTTGAGCAGTTCGAGGTAGCGGGTGAGCTGTTCGACGCCGTCGATCTCGCCGCGGCGTTTGATCTCCACGGCCACCGAACGGCCGGACTCGTCGCGGCACAGCAGATCCACCGGACCGATCGCGGTCATGTACTCGCGGCGCACCAGCGTGTAGCCCGCACCCAGCAGTTCGACGTGTTCGGCGAGCAGCTTCTGCAGATGGGCCTCCACCCCGTCCTTCACCAGGCCGGGGTCGACGCCGAGCTCATGGCTGGAGTCGTGCTCGATGTCCTCGACGGTGATCCGCAACTGCTCGCCGGCTTTGTTCTCCACCACCCACACCGGGTGGGGGTCACCGGCCTGCTCGGTGAGCCGGCACGGCGGGCTCATCCAGTTCAGCGGTTTGTACGCCCGGTCGTCGGCGTGGACGCTGACCGAGCCGTCGGCCTTGATCAGCAGCAGTCGGCGGGCGGAGGGCAGATGGGCGGTCAGCCGGCCGACGTAGTCGACCGTGCACTGGGCGATGACGAGACGCACCCGCTCAACATTAGGGTCTGCGAACCCGCGCAAATTAGGCTGTCGGCACAATGAACGCCAAGTCGAGCGTGACGCAGCGGATGGGCCGGGTCCTCGAGGCGATCACCCGGCAGAGCGGGCACATCGTCGATACGCCCGATTACGGCTCCTGGCTGCTGGGCAAGACCTCCGAAACCCAGCACCGCCGCCGGCTGCGCATCCAGATCATCCTCACCACGTTCGTGCTGGTCGCCAACTTCATCGGCATCGGGATATCGCTGCTCGTCGTCACCGTGACGTTCCCGGTGCCGAGCGTGTTCGACGGCGACGTCTGGTGGATCACCTGGATCGTGGCGCCCTCCTACATCCTCGCCGCGCTCATCGTCGGGGTGATCTGGGCGACGCTGCGCGTCATCAACAACGTGCGCTGGGCTATCGAGGAGCGCGCTCCCACCCGCGACGACCAGCGCAACACCTTCTACTCACCGTGGCGGCTGACCCGTGTGATCCTCGTGCTGTGGGGCGTCGGCGCGGTGGTGATGACGACGCTCTACGGCTTGGTCGAGACCAACTTCATCCCGAAGGTCGCGCTCGGCATCGTGTTCCCCGGCCTGGTGGTGTCGGCCAGCTGCTATCTGTTCACCGAGTTCGCACTGCGCCCGGTCGCCGCGCAGGCGCTGGAGGCGGGCCGCCCACCGCGCCGCCTCGCACACGGCATCATGGGCCGCACCATGCTGGTGTGGACGGTCGGTTCCGGCGTGCCGGTGCTGGGCATCCTGCTCGCGGCGTTGATCACGCTGTCGCTGAAAAACCTGTCCCCCACCCAGTTCGCTGTCGCGGTGATGATCCTCGCGCTGTTCGCGCTCGTGTTCGGCTGGGTGCTGATGTGGCTGCTGTCGTGGTTGACGGCCACGCCGGTGCGGGTGGTGCGTTCGGCGCTCAAACAGGTCGAGGAAGGCAACCTCGAGTGCGAGCTGGTGGTCTTCGACGGCACCGAACTCGGTGAGCTGCAACGGGGTTTCAACAAGATGGTCGAGGGGTTGCGCGAACGTGAGCGGGTGCGCGATCTGTTCGGCCGCCACGTCGGACGCGACGTCGCGCTGGCCGCCGAGAAGCAGCAGATCGAACTCGGCGGCGAGGAACGCCACGCCGCGGTCGTCTTCGTCGACATCATCGGGTCGACGCAACTGGTCACCAGCCGCCCCGCGGTGGAGGTCGTCGAACTGCTCAACCGCTTCTTCAAGGTGATCGTCGAGGAGGTGGACCGCCACCGCGGCCTGGTCAACAAATTCGAGGGCGATGCGGTGCTGGCGGTCTTCGGGGCGCCGGTCGGCCTCGACCACCCCGAGGACGAGGCGCTCGCGGCCGCGCGGACGATCGCCGAACGCCTGGCCGACGAGGTGCCCGAATGTCAGGCCGGCATCGGCGTGGCGGCCGGTCAGGTGGTGGCGGGCAACGTCGGCGCCAAGGAGCGGTTCGAGTACACCGTGATCGGCGAGCCGGTCAACGAGGCCGCCCGGCTGTGCGAACTCGCCAAGACCGTGCCGCACCGACTGGTCGCCTCGTCGGACACCGTGGAGGCCGCCACCGACTCCGAACGCCCGCACTGGGCCCTCGGCGACACCGTGACGCTGCGCGGCCACGACGAACCGACCCGCCTGGCGCTGCTGGCCTGATCAGGCCCCGCGCAGGGTCCCGTCGAGGTACTCGGCGCGGCAGGCCCGCCGGGCCAGCTTGCCGCTCGTGGTGCGCGGTATGGCGCCTGCGGGCACGAACCGCACGTCGGCGACGTCGATGCCGTGCGTTGCGCGCACCGCGGCGCGGATCGCCGCCGCGGCGGCTGCCGGGTCGGCGCGGCGCGTGCCCGACGCCCGCTCGGCGATGATCACCAGCTGCTCATCGGGCACGGTGAACGCGGTGGCGTGGCCGCGCCGCACAAGGGGCGACGCCTCCGCCGCCGTGGCTTCGATGTCCTGCGGATAGTGGCCGCGGCCCTCGATCACCACCAGGTCGGCCAGTCGGCCCGTGACGTAGAGCTCCCCGTCGAGGTAGGTGCCGAGGTCGCCGGTGCGCAACCAGTGCGCGTCACCCGCCACTCCATCGGTGTGGGTGCTCACCCCCGGTGTGATTGCGGCGCAGAATCTTTCGCGGGTCTCCTCGGGCCGACCCCAGTAGCCGCGGCCGATGTTGTCGCCGTGCAACCAGATCTCGCCGACGGATCCGTCGGGCAGTTCGCGACCGGAGTCCGGGTCGACGATCGCGGCCCACTGACTGCGGGCGACCTGACCGCACGACACCTGCGGCACAGCGCTTTCGGCGTCGGCGGGGACGATGACCGCCCGCCCGCGGGTGAGGTGGTCGCGGTCGACGTGCACCACCGATGCGCACGCCGACGGGGCGATCGTCGAGACGAACAGGGTCGCCTCGGCGATCCCGTAGGAGGGTTTGAACGCGGTCGCGGGCAACCCGTGCGGCGCGAACGCCGCGGTGAAGGTCTCGATGGCGGCCATGGATACCGGTTCGGATCCGATGATGAGGATGACGTTGCCCAGGTCGACGTCCTCGTCGTCGTCGGGCAGCCCGCGCTGGGCGGTCCACTCGTAGGCGAAGTTCGGGGCGGCGGTGACGACGCGGCCGCGGCGCGATTCGTCGGACAGGGCGCGGATCCACCGCTGCGGGCGCCGCAGGAACGCCGTCGGCGACATCAGCGTGGAGTGCCCGCCGTAGACCGCGGGGAAGCCGATCATCGACAGACCCATGTCGTGGAACAGCGGTAACCAGCTGACGCCGTGGGTGTTTCGGTCCAACAGGTCGATGGACAGGATCATCTGCAGCAGGTTGGTGCCGACCGCGCGGTGGGTGATCTCCACGCCGACCGGCGGCCGGGTCGCACCGGAGGTGTACTGCAGGTGCGAGACGTCGTCGACGTCGATCGGGGTGTCGACGAAGGCCTCCCCCGCCGCATCCGGGATCTCGTCGATCACCACGACGTGCGGCCGCGGGAGGTCGGTCAGGTCGGCGAGGAACTCCTCGACGGCGGCCACCGCCGCCGCGGTGGTGAGCACTACGGTCGGGCGGGCGTCGCCGAGTGCGGTGTGCAGGCGTTCGGCGTGCCCCTGCAGTTCGGGGGCGAACAGCGGCACCGCGATGGCGCCGGCCTTGATCGCGGCGAAGAATCCGGCGATGTAGTCGAGGCCCTGGGGGGCCAGGATGGCGACGCGGTCCCCGCGCGCGGACAGTTCCTGCACCCGGGCGCCGATCGCGCGCAACCGCACGCCGAGTTCGGCCCAGGTGAGTTCGACGGCGCGGACGTCGTCGGCGCCGGTGTGGTCGAGGTAGCGGTAGGCAACCGCGTCGCCGACCGCGGCGATGTTGCGGTCGATGAGCGAGATCAGCGTGACACCCGGCGGCAGAACGATATTGCCGTCGGCGTCCAGGCAGTCCTCGATCCTGAGCAGTCCGTCGTGAACCATCTCTCCGGTACTGCCGCTCATGCCGTCGAGTTTAGGTAAGCGCATGGCGGCCGGAGGCTCTCGCCGGATGTGTGGTCGGCCACGCCCATGTCCGTTTTCCGCCGGTGGTGTCAGGGGCGGCGTGTAAGGCTGAGGGCATGTTCGACGACTTCGACCGCTGCTACCGGGCCGTGCAGTCCAAGGACGCCCGGTTCGACGGTTGGTTCGTCACCGCGGTGCTCACCACGCGGATCTATTGCCGCCCGAGTTGTCCGGCGCGGCCGCCGTTCGCCCGCAACGTCCGGTTCTACCCGACGGCGGCGGCGGCCCAGGCGGCGGGTTTCCGTGCCTGCAAACGGTGCAGGCCCGACGCGTCTCCCGGCTCGCCGGAGTGGAACGTTCGCGGTGACGTGGCAGCCAGGGCCATGCGGCTGATCGCGGACGGCACCGTCGACCGCGAAGGCGTCACGGGGTTGGCCGCCCGGCTGGGCTACACGACGCGTCAGCTGCAGCGCATCCTGCAGGCGGAGGTCGGTGCGAACCCGCTGGCGCTGGCGCGGGCGCAGCGTGCCCAGACCGCGCGGGTGCTCATCGAGACCACCGAGCTGCCGTTCTCCGACGTCGCGTTCGCCGCCGGGTTCTCGAGCATCCGGCAGTTCAACGAGACAGTCCAGGCGACGTTCGACGCGCCACCGACGGCGCTGCGGGAACGGTCGCGACACCGGTTCGGCGCCGCCGGGGCGGGTGTCCTGGCGTTACGCCTGCCCGTGCGGGCGCCGTTCGCCGCGGAAGGCGTGTTCGGGCATCTGGCCGCGAGCGCGATCCCCGGAGTCGAGGAGTTCCGCGACGGCGCGTTCCGGCGCACGCTGCGGCTGCCGCACGGGACGGGCATCGTGGCGCTCACCCCGCTGCCGACCCACGTGGACTGCGCCCTGCACCTCGACGATCTGCGGGATCTGTCCAGCGCCATCGCCCGGTGCCGCCGCCTGCTCGACCTCGACGCCGACCCGCAGGCCGTCGTCGACGTCCTCGGCGCCGACGCGGAGCTGGGCGCGCTGGTCGGCAAGGCGCCCGGCCAGCGCATCCCCCGCACGGTCGACGAGGCCGAGCTGGCGGTCCGCGTCGTGCTGGGCCAGCAGGTCTCGCTCAAGGCTGCGCGTACCCATGCCGCACGCCTGGTCGCCAGCTACGGGCACCCGGTCAGCGATCCGCACGGTGGGCTCACCCACGTGTTCCCGAGCGTCGAGGAGCTCGCCGACATCGACCCCGCACATCTGGCGGTGCCGCGGAGCCGGCAGCGTACGGTGCGGGGCCTGGTCGCGGCCCTGGCGAGCGGGGCGGTCCGGCTGGACCCGGGGTGCGACTGGGATGAGGCGCGACGGCAGCTGCTCGCCCTACCCGGTATCGGACCATGGACGGCAGAGATGATCGCGATGCGTGCGCTCGGAGACCCCGACGCCTTCCCCGTCACCGATCTCGGCGTGCTGACCGCGGCCCGGCACCTCGGGCTGCCCGATGATCCCCGCGCCCTGACCGACCGCAGTACCCGATGGCGCCCCTGGCGGGCGTACGCGACCCAGCACCTGTGGACGGCGCTCGACCACCCCGTCAACGATTGGCCCCCGAAGGAGGTCCCCCAATGACGATCCGCTACTGCACGCTCGACAGCCCGGTCGGCATGCTCACCCTCGCGGGCCGCGACGGCCGGCTCATGCACCTGCGCATGACCGATCAGACGTACGAACCGAGCCGGGAAGGCTGGGAACCCGACCCGACAGCGTTTCCGGACGCCGTCGAACAACTCAGCGCGTATTTCGCCGGCGAGCTGACGACGTTCGATCTGCAGCTCGACCTCGTCGGGACCGCATTCCAGCGCCGCGTGTGGGAAGCCCTGCTGACCATTCCCTACGGGCAGACCCGGTCGTATGGGGAAATAGCGCGGCAGATCGACGCACCGGGCGCCTCACGTGCGGTCGGATTGGCCAACGGCCACAATCCGATCAGCATCATCGTGCCGTGCCACCGCGTGATCGGCTCGAATGGCAGCCTGACCGGATATGGCGGCGGAATCGAGCGGAAGAAAATCCTGCTGGGAATGGAAAAACAATTCCATTCGGCCGTTCCCACGCTATTCGATTGATCCGAAAAGGCTTTGAACGCGGAAATGCCGCGGCCCTCCGGTTGGTGTCGGAGGGCCGCGGTTAAAGGGTGTTCGGCGGTGTCCTACTTTTCCACCC
>NZ_LQIT01000032.1 GCF_001499965.1 Mycobacterium sp. GA-2829 | reverse complement strand
GGATCCCACCCGCCCACCAGGACACCGGCCAACCCCGCGTCAACAACCACTTCCACCCCCAGCGCTACCTCACCGACAACAACAACGACGATGAACCCGAATAACGCTGCGCCGCAGGGCGATTTACCGGTCCGGCAGCTCCTCGATGAGTTCGCCGAGGAATCCGCCGGCTTCGCGGCCCGCCCGCTCGGCGTCGCCGTCGGCGATGGCCTCGGCGAGTCCGTCATGTGAGATCCGAGGGTAGGCATGGGTTTTCACCGTCGCCGCGACGCTGGCGGTGACCACCTCGCTGAGTCCCCGGTACAACTCTGTCAGCACCGCGTTGTGCGAGGCCCGCACCACCGCGGAGTGGAACCGCGCATCCGCGACGACGAAGGCGTCGTGGTCGTCGAGGGCGTCACGGCGCGCCAGCAGATCGCGGATCTCGGCGAGGTCGGCGTCGGTGCGCGCCGCGGCCGCCAACCGGGCGCCTTCGGCCTCGAGGCAGCGGCGCACCTCGAGCACCTCCCGCAGTTCGGATCCGCACAACCGGCGCAGCGCCCCGGAGACCTCACTGGTCGCCCGCACGTAGGTACCGTCGCCCTGGCGGACCTCCAGGATCCCGCTGTGGGCGAGCGCGCGCACCGCCTCGCGCACCGTGTTCCGGCCCACCCCGAGCGCGGTCACCAGCGCAGATTCCGTCGGGATCCGCGTCCCGACCGGCCATTCGCCGGACGACACGGAATCCCGTAACTGCGCGATCACCTGGTCGACCAGGCCCGCGCGACGCGTGGTGGCCAGCGGCACCGCAACCTCCGATTCATCCAATCATGGGATGTATGGGACGATACCGCGGTGAACGGCAACACGCGCGTGGACTCCACAACCGGCGAGAATGCAGTCGCCGAGTACGCGCCCGGCACCCGGGCCGCGGGCGGGGTGTTGCTCACGATCGCCGTCATCCTGACCGCGCTGAACCTGCGCCCCGCGATCACCAGCGTCGGCCCGCTGCTCGGCGACATGCGCACCACCATGGGCGCGAGCGCCACCTGGGCCGGGGTGCTGACCACCCTGCCCGGATTGTGTTTCGCCGCAGCGGGTCTGGCCGCGCCCTGGTTGTCCCGCCGGATCGGGCTCAGCCGCGCGATCAGCACGTCGCTGCTCGTGCTGAGCGCGGGTCTGCTCATCCGCGTGCTCGACGGTCCCTACGTCGTCCTCGGCGGCACGCTCATCGCCACCGGCGGTATCGCGCTGACCAACGTCCTGATCCCCGTCGTGATCAAGAGTTCGTTCCCCGCCCGGATCGGCCTGATGACCGGCGTCTACACCGCGGCGCTGCAGGGCGGCGGCGCGCTGGGGTCCGCGCTCACACCCGCACTCGAGGGCGTCTTCGACGACTGGCGGATCGCGCTGGCCTCGTGGGCGGCGGTCTCGATGGCCGCCCTGGCGTTCTGGGTCCCGGCGTCCCGCGGGATACGCGGCGGGCAGCCGTCGACGGCGGCGGTCAAGGGCCGGTCGCTGCTGCGGAACCGGCTGGCGTGGACGGTGACGCTGTTCTTCGGCTGCCAGTCGCTGCTGGCCTACGTGATGATGGGCTGGCTGCCCGAGGTGTTCATCGACAACGGTGTGGCCAAGTCGACCGCGGGGCTGCTCGTCGGGCTGATGTCGCTGATCGCGGTCCCGATCAGCATCTTCGTCTCGCCGCTGGCGGCCCGCTCGCCGAACCAGAGCGGCTGGATCGTCGGGCTGGGCGTGGTCGGCGTGGCCGGGGTGATCGGGCTGCTCGTCGACCCCGCCGCCGCTCCGCTGCTGTGGACGGTGCTCGTCGGCCTTGGCATGAGCGTGTTCTCGCTGGCGCTCACCGTGATCGCGCTGCGCGCCCGAACCACCGAGGACACCGCCCAGCTGTCCGGGATGGTGCAGGGCTTCGGCTACCTCCTCGCCGGGCTCGGCCCGTTCACGTTCGGGTTCCTGCACGATCTGACGAACGGCTGGACGGTGCCGTGGATCGCGGTGCTGGCCGTCTACGCCGTGCAGATCGTCATGGGGGCGTTGGCCGGCCGCGACCGCTACGTCTAGCTACTCGGCCCACGCCGAGTTCTTGATGACGTCGACGAAGTCGATGCGCCGGAACCCCGGCACGAAGTGTTCGAGCACGTCGGCGTTGACGGTGCCGAACGTGGTGTCCGGCCGGTCCTGGAACCCCTCGGTGAACGCAGCCAGGATGCGCCGCTTGAAGTCCGGTCGCGGATGCGCGTCGGTCACTGCGGTCAGGGCAGCCTCGCCGACCGCGTCGAGCCGCAGACCCAGCACGTCGGTCTCCACCCCGGCGGTGGTGGCCGCGATCACCGGATCCAGCTTGTAGGGCACCTCCGGCGTGGTGTGCAGCGCGATCGCCGTCCACACCACGTCGGCGGGCTCACCGGTCACCCCGCGTGCGGTGAGGAAGTCGCGGGCGGCGTCGGCACTGTCCATCTCGAACCGCTGCGCTGAACCGCGATAGGGCGGCACCAGCCCGGTGTCGTGGAACAGCGCTGCGACGTAGAGCAATTCGTCATCGGGCCGCAGCCCCAGGACGCGGGCCTGCAGGCTCCCGAACAGGTACACCCGCCGTGAGTGGTGGTAGATCAGGTCGTTGGTGGTGTCGCGGATCAGCTCGGTGGCCTCCCGTGCCAGTGCGCTGTCCGGGATCCGCACGCCCGCGATGGTGTCTGTCATCGGTGTGTCCTCTCTAGTGGGTCGGTCACCTCGACTATCGGCTGCGCGGCGGGCCACGCGCCGTACACAACCGGCCCGAAAACGTGCACATCGGGACGCGGACGCGCTATGACTGACGACGTGATCCGCCAGGCCGCACACGACGTCGTGGTGCTGCTCTACGACGGCATCCAGACGCTCGACGCCACCGGACCCGTCGACGCGTTCACCGCCGCCAACCGGGTCGGCGCCCGCTACCGCATCACCCACGCGTCGATCACCGGCAAGGACGTCACCGCCCATTCCGGCGCCCGGCTCGGCGTCGACGTCGTCGCCGCCGACGTACCCGCCCGCATCGACACGCTGCTCGTGCCCGGCACCCCCGACTGGCAGGCCGCGATCTCCGACCGCGCGCTCGTCGACACCGTGCGCACCCTCGCCGCACGCGCCGCCAGGACCGTCGCGATCTGCGCCGGCGCCTTCCCGCTCGCCGCGACCGGACTGCTCGCCGGGCGAAGGGCCGCCACCCACTGGCGGCTGGCACGCCACCTCGCAGCCCGGTTCCCCGACGTCACCGTCGACGCGGCGGCCATCTTCGTCACCGACGGCCCGTACACCACGTCGGCGGGCGTGACCGCGGGCATCGACCTCGCACTGTCGCTGATCGAACGCGACCACGGCGCCACCACCGCCAGAGAGGTCGCCCGCGAACTGGTGGTGTTCATGGCACGCCCGGGGGACCAGTCCCAGTTCAGCGTGCGCACCGAGACGATCCCGACCATGAACGCCGTCGTCCGCACGGCAATGGACACCGTCACCGCCGACCCCGCGGCCAACCACTCGCTCGACCACCTCGCCGCGGCCGCCGGCGTGAGCCCGCGCCATCTCAGCAGGCTCTTCCACGCCGAAACCGGTTACACCCCACAGCGTTTCGTCGACCGGGTGCGGCTCGAGGCCGCCTGCCACCTGCTGACCGGCAGTCCGGCCTCACTCGAGGACATCGCCGAGCGCACCGGCGTCGGGTCCAGCACGTCGCTGCGGCGGCTGTTCCACCGCGAGCTCGGGATCACCCCGGGCGCCTACCGGCAGCGGTTCCGCACCACCAGAGGCTGACTCAGCCGCACATCCCGTCGAGGGTGGCTTCCAGCCCGTCGAGGTCGCGTTTGCGGGCCTGTTGGTCCGGATCGTCGTCGGGGGCGCCGGCGACGGCCGCAGCGCCGAACTGCATGAGCGTCATCCCGAAGTCGCGTGACGCGGCTGCGAGGTCGGGCGGGGTGGCCGGGGTGACGGTGTCGAGCAGGTACTGACCGCCGCCGAGCAGCGCGACCCTGGCGTTGGCCGCCACCGCCAGCACGCTGGTGACGTCGGCATCGCCGCCAGGGGGTGAGAGATGGGTGTTGGTGTCGACGCCCGTGCGCACCTGTTGGTAGGCCCGGCACGTGGTGTCCTTGGCGATGGCCTGATCGGCCGGGTCGTAGCCGGGCGCGCGGCCCTGCCACCACGTCCACCCCGACAGTGCCAGTGCGGCCAGTGCGAGGAGCAGAGCGAACAAGGCCAGCGCCGTGGACCGCGAGCGGACGGCACCGTTCGGCTGGGGTCCCGGCGGCATGGTGGAGATCGTAATGGGCTCGCGCACCGCACCCGGAGGCTGGCATGGTGGCAGGGTGAACGTGGCGCGAATCGGGTTCGGCCTGGGTGTGGCGGCCGCCTGCGCGGTGCTGTGCGCAGGCCCCGCGTACGCCCAGCCCGCCGATGACGACACCCTGGTCGGCCCGGCGGCGACCGACACCTTCGGCGGGTACCTGCCTGATCAGTCGGAGCTGACTCCCTTCGACGTCGAGAACCCGGTCGTCGGCAGGCTCGACCCCGCCCTGCTGCGCGCGGTGCAGGACGCCACCCGTGCGGCGGCGGCCGACGGTGTCGAGGTCCAGATCAACTCGGGGTGGCGGTCGCTGGGGTTCCAGCAGCGGCTGTTCGAGGACGGGGTGCGGACCTACGGCAGCGTCGACGCCGCAAGGCAGTTCGTCGCGTCCCCGCAGACGTCGATGCACGTGGTCGGTCGGGCGGTCGACGTCGGGGGACCCGATGCGGCGGCGTGGATGTCGCGCAACGGGCCGCGGTTCGGGCTGTGCCAGGTGTACGCGAACGAGCTGTGGCACTACGAGTTGACCGCCCGCGAGGACGGCAGCTGTCCGCCGATGAAGCCGAACGCGACCGGGTGAACCCGGGACCGCCGTCTCGTACGATGATGGCCGTGCCGCGAGAAGTCGAGGTGACCGCCGGCGTGGCGGGCTCGCTGGTCCTGGCGTCGGACTACCGGGTCGCCGACCCGTCACGGGTGTACCCGCTGCTCGAGCGGCGCCGCACCGAACTCGCCGCTCTCGGCGCGCATCACGTCTTCGTCCACACCTCGATCAGCGAACCCGACCGGGTGCTGGTCACCATGGCGCTGCGCACCACCGCACCCGTCGCCGACCTGCTGCGCTCGCACGTCTTCTTCGACTGGTTCGACGCCGTCGGCGTGGAGGATCTACCCGCCGTCTTCGCAGGCAGGCTCATCGAGCACCGCCACTTCGCCGACCACTGGACGGCCAGGGCGCCCGCGGTGGTGATCGCCGGGGTGACCGTCGTCGACGATGTCGACATCCTGCTCGACCAGGTGAACCGCACACAGAACCTATTCCGCCGCAACGGGATCGAGGACGTGTGGATCTTCCGGGCCCTGGACGATCCGCACGAGGTGATGTTCCTGCAGGACGTCGTCGATGAGGCCAGCGCGCGGCGCTGGCTCGAACAACCGGAGACCGCCGAGAAGTGGCTCACCGATGCCGGGGTGGGTGCGTATCCGCCGGTGTTCGTCGGGATGCTGCGCCACGTCATGCGCCTCGACAGCGTCGAACCCGCGAACGGCGGCTAGTCCAGCGCCTCGAGGTGTCGGCTCAGATCCGCTGTGCGCCAGAGGTTCAGCACATTGGTGAACATCTGTAGCGGGGCGCGCAGTCCCTCGTCGGCGCGGATGCGCGGATCGAACCGCGTGATGGTGGCGTCGGCGTCGGCGTCGGGGATCCGGTTCCGGATGCGGGCGGGCACGTCGAACAACCAGGTGAGCCCCATCAGCGCCATGTAGAGCAGCAGGTGGCTGCGCAGCAGCGCCGGGTCGGGTTCGGGCCCGCCCGCCGCGGTCATCTCGGTGCAGAACAGTGTGAGCAGACCGTCGAATTCGGTGTCCCACAGCGGTGTCTCGGCCGCGCACAGCGCACCCCACAGCGCCATCGACAGGTTCAGTTGGCTGACGCATCCCCAGTCCATCAACCCGCATTGCAGTACACCGTCGCCGTCGCGCCAGAACCACGCGTTGTCGACGTTGGCGTTCCAGTGGCACAGCGCGATGTGGTCCTTCGCGTCGTGCAGCGCCCGCCAGATCGCGTCCTCCCGGGCCAGCACCGCGGGCGCCTCGGCGGTCAGCCGTGCCAGGAAGTCGGGGTCCCGGACAGCGGGCGGCAGCAGCCCGGGGTGGCTTCCGGCGAACTCGACGACCCGGATCAGCCTGCGCTGCAACCGGTCCGGGGTCAGCCGCACCGGGTCACCGACCGTGGCGGCCTGCAGATCGACGGGGAACGCCGACGACAGTTCGGTGGGCAACCGGCCCGACCGGTGTGTTCCGGCAAGCCGCGCCAGCGCGGTCACCAGCGCCCGGTAGTGTTCGGCGGGCGCGGGCATCTCGGTGTCCAGGCACTTCTCGTACTGCCGCTCGATACCGTTGTGGCCGAACCTGATCTGGTCGGTGATGAGGATTCCGGTGCCGGTGTCCGCGTGGTAGTCGGCGAACCGGGGGCGGGGCACCGCGATCGGGAAACCTGGGACGCACGCCAGCGCGGCGAACACCACCTCGGAGGCCATCTGGGTGCGGCCCCGGTCGCGGGCGGGGTCGTCGAGATCGCGGGAGAACTTGACGAACAGGTCCGTCCGCAGATCCGGCCGGGGTTCGGCATAGGTGACGTCGAGCAGCACCTTGCGGCCGGTGCTGCCGCCCGCGAGTTCCTCACACCTGTCGATGGACACCACCCGGTTGCCGTCGTCGAGCGCGCCGAACGCACGAAAGGCCTTGGTGAGGAACGCTTCCCCGCCGTCGCGCAGATCGGCCGCGGTGGCCGGGATCGGCAGGCCGAGGTGGTCGCCGACCACCCACTGTCCGACGGGCATGGTGCCCAGTCTGTCAGCGCGGCCCCGGAGGCGGGCCGTTTACACGCTCTGCTTAATCCTCGTCCTCGGGGACGACCTCGACCAGCAGCGACATCCCGTGGTGGGCGGGCATCTCGACGGTGAAGCTGTGCAGGTCGTCGACGGTGGCGAAGGCGTGTCCGGTGAACATGTCCGACACCCGCGCGCCCGGCGGCAGCGTCTTCGAGCGGACCGTTCCCGCGACCTCCTCGTTCGCGAAGTTCAGCACCGTCAGCTGGTAACGGCCCTCCTCGTCGAGTTGGTGCACCATCACCAGCATGCCGCGGTGCGACACCTCGGGGACGTCGATCTGCCTGCTGGTGGCGATCCCGTAGTGCGAACGTACCCGCAGGATCGCCTGCAGCTGGCGGATGAAACTGGTCTCGTCGGCGAGCTGTTCGGGCAGCGGCCCGTAGAGGCTGCGGCCGCGCGGCATCCCCGCCGAGGATTGGGTGGCAGCGGGATTCACGCCCATCAGGTCGTGCGCCGCGCGGTGGATCCACCGGGTGTCACCGCCGCGCAGCAGTTCGGGAATCTGGGTCGACGGCAGCGTGAGCATGCCGCACAGATCCCACCCCGACAGCGCGAACACCCCCGGCTGCAGCGCGTTGAACATCGCCATCAACAGGTGGGCGCGCCGGATCTGGTCGATGTGCACCGGATCGGTGATGTCGTCGAGATCGGTGAAGCCCAGTGTCGCCGCGATGACGGTCGCGGTGGTGCAGGCGATGCCGTTGGTGGTGAAAACCAGGTTGTACGGCGCGTTCTCGCCGGTGAGTTTCTCGCTGAGATCACCGCGGATGGTCTCGCCGAGTTGCTCGCCGGTGATCTCCTCACCCTTGTAGGTGTAGACGTCGTCGCGGTGCCCGTTGGACCAGTGCACGAGTTCGTAGGTCAGCTCGTCGTGGTTCTGCAGCGCGTGGATCAGCGACACCGGTTCCACACCGAGTTCCAGCGTGGTGCGCAACGTCAGCCGCAGGAACTCGGTGTCGGCGGTGGCGAACGCGTGGTGGTAGGCGGGACGGTTGACGAAGTCGTACGACAGGTCCGCACCCGCCTCGCCGATCTGGCGGATGTCGTCGATCGTGAGGTTGAGCTCCTGGAAGGTGAAGCCGCCGACCTTCCGCACCATGCTGGCGATCAGGTGGTTGGCCGCCTCGGACAGCGGATGGCCCTCCGACCAGCCGACGCTGTCCTCGGCGGCGGTCTTCTCCGCGCCCAGGAATCCGTTGGCGTCCAGGCGAAGTCCACCGGTGCCCAGATCGGCGATCGAGTGCAGGGCGTCGCCGATGACCAGCCGCATCCCGGCGAACGACGGGTCCAGCCAGTTGATCGACGGCTGACCGTCCTTGAAGTAGTGCAGGTACACCCAGCGGCGTTCCACCCCGTCGACGCCCAACACCGGCCGGGTGACGCTCCAGTTGGTCTCCTTGATGCCCTCGGCGTAGAAGATCACCCGCTGCAGCCGGCCGATGATGTAGCCGGCCTTGGCGAGCCAGTCCTCGGTCGCCGGGTCGATGTTGACCGAATCCGCGCCGGCGGGCACCTGGGGCAGGTGCTCCCAGTCGCGGGGGTCGATCTCCACCATGTGGTAGATGCCCGGGTAGTCGGCGTATTTCATCTCCGCCAGGCGGAAGTCGGCGCCCTTGCCGGTGTGGCCGGGCACGATGTCGTCGATGATGGTGCCGCCGTACCAGTTGGCCGTGCCGCACATCTTGCGGAACTCGTCCTCGGTGCCGAACGCCGGGTCGATCTCGGTGCTGATGCGGTCGAAGTGCCCGTCGACACTGGGCGTGGTCTGCCAGCCGGAGATGCCGCCCGCGCGTTTGACCGGACCGGTGTGGATGGCCTCGATGCCGATGTCGGCGAACGCCTTCCACATCTCGTCGTCGGCGAGCGCCTTGAGGAACGACTCGTTGGGCCGGGTGATCAGCGACAGCGGATAGGCGGTGAACCACACCGACGCCGTGTCGACCGCACCGCGCGGGCTGGGGGTGGCGTACGGGTTCTGCCACATCGAACCCTGCCCGGAGAACTGCTGGCTGATCTGGTTGGCGTCGGCCAGCATCGACTGCGACAGCAGCCACGACACGTAAGCCGGGTTGTCCGCGCGGGCCGGCCCGTCCTGGGTGACCGAACGGCGGGTGAACGGCGCCTTGACGCGGGGACGGAACCGCAGCGAGCGCGGACGCGCCGGATGCAGGTACTCGTCGAAGGTGATCTCGCTGGGCTCGTTGGCCTGCTCGTCGGTCTCCGACCCGGCCTGGTCCTCGAAGTCCGCCTCTCGCGCCTCAGACATGCATCCCCTTCACGAACTGTCCCGGGTGGTTCGACCTTCGGGAGATAGTTCCACGCCACCGCGATGTCGAAACGGCGCGTCGTTGCGCACGTGCCGAACGCACTGTCGCCACCAACCCTACGGATGTGGTGGCGACAGTGCGTGCGACGAGGGGAGGACTTAGTTCACGTGCGCGTCCGCGACGCTGAGCGCCCGATCCAGGATTTCGAGCCCTTCGCGCGCCTCCTCGGCGGTGACCGTGCACGGCGGCACGGCGTGAATCCGGTTGAAGTTCGCGAACGGCAGCAGCCCGTTCTCCTTGCACGCGGCGACCACCGCGTTCATCGCCGGGCTGCTGGAGCCGTAGGGCGCCAGCGGTTCGCGGGTCTCGCGGTTCGCGACCAGTTCGATCGCCCAGAACACACCTGCGCCGCGGACCTCGCCGATGCTGGGGTGGCGGGCGGCCAGCTCGGCCAGCCCGGGCCCGAGCACCTCGGCTCCGATGCGGGCGGCATTGTCGACGATGCCCTCATCCTCCATGGCGTTGATGGTGGCCACCGCCGCCGCCGTCGCGAGCGGATGACCCGAGTAGGTCAGCCCGCCCGGGTAGGGGCGGTGGGCGAAGGTCTCGGCGATCGCGGGGCCGATGGCGACGCCACCGAGCGGCACGTACCCGGAGTTGACGCCCTTGGCGAAGGTCATCAGGTCGGGGATGACGCCGAAGTGGTCGATCGAGAACCACTTACCGCTGCGGCCGAACCCGGCCATGACCTCGTCGGCGATCATCACGATGCCGTACCGGTCGCAGATGTCGCGGACACCGGCCAGGTATCCCGGCGGCGGGATCATGATGCCCGCGGTGCCGGGGATCGACTCCAGCAGGATCGCCGCGATGGTCGACGGGCCCTCCATCCGCACGATGTCCTCGAGGTGGGCCAGCGCGCGGGCCGACTCCTCGGCCTCGGTGGTGGCGTGGAACTGCGAGCGGTACAGGAACGGACCGAAGAAGTGCACGATGCCGGCGTTGCCGTGGTCGTTGGGCCAGCGCCGCGGGTCACCGGTCAGGTTGATCGCGGTCTCGGTGCCGCCGTGGTAGGAGCGGTAGCGGCTGAGCACTTTGTACTTCCCGGTGTGCAGCCGGGCCATGCGCACGGCGTGCTCGACGGCGTCGGCGCCGCCGTTGGTGAAGAACACCTTGTTCAGCTCGCCCGGGGTGCGCTCGGCGATGAGCCGGGCGGCCTCCGAGCGCGCATCGTTGGCGTGCTGCGGGGCGACCGTGCACAGCTTGGCGGCCTGCTCCTGGATCGCGGCGACGACCCTCGGGTGCTGATGGCCGATGTTGGTGTTGACCAGCTGACAGGAGAAGTCCAGCAACCGGCGGCCCTCGCCGTCCCAGATGTAGCTGCCCTGGGCGGCGGTGATCGTCATCGGCGAGATCTCGGCCTGCGCGGACCACGAGTGGAAAACGTGCTTGCGGTCGAGTTCGTAGGTGCGGGCGGCCTCGGCGCGGGCGTCGTCGAGCGACAGACCGTTCGGCAGGGTGGTTTCGTTGGTGAGTGTCATGAGTTCTCCTCTTACGCCGAAAGTACGGTTGTTGCCGCCGCTACTCGGGCGATGCGTGCAACAACCGTACTCTCGGGGCGGACTTTAGTTGTTCTGCGGGAATCCGAGGTTGATGCCGCCGTGGGACGGGTCGAGCCAGCGCTGGGTGATGGCCTTACCGCGGGTGAAGAAGTGCACACCTTCGGTCCCGTGGGCGTGGGTGTCGCCGAACAGTGAGTTCTTCCAGCCGCCGAAGCTGTAGTAGGCCATCGGCACCGGGATCGGCACGTTGATACCGACCATGCCGACTTCGACCTCGTTCTGGAAGCGCCGGGCGGCGCCGCCGTCGTTGGTGAAGATCGCGGTGCCGTTGCCGTAGGGGTTGCTGTTGATCAGGTCCAGGGCCTCGTCGTAGGTTTCCACGCGTACGACTGAGAGCACGGGTCCGAAGATCTCGTCGGTGTAGACGCTCATGTCAGGGGTGACGTTGTCGATGAGGGTGGGGCCGAGCCAGAACCCGTCCTGTCCACCGTCGGCGGTCACCTGGCGGCCGTCGACGACGATCTTGGCGCCGTCGGCTTCGCCGGCGTCGATGTAGGAGGCCACCTTGTCGCGGTGGGCCTTGGTGACCAGCGGGCCCATGTCGGAATCCTTGGTGCCGTCGCCGGTTTTGAGGGTGGCGGCGCGTTCGGCGATCTTGGCGACCAGGTCGTCGGCGATCGGGCCGACGGCCACGCATGCGCTGATCGCCATGCAGCGTTCGCCCGCCGAGCCGAAGCCGGCGTTGATCATGGCGTCGGCGGCCAGGTCGAGGTCGGCGTCGGGCAGGACCACCGCGTGGTTCTTCGCGCCGCCGAGGGCCTGGACGCGTTTGCCGTTGGCGGTGCCGGTGGCGTAGACGTACTGGGCGATCGGGGTGGAGCCGACGAACGAGATGGCCTTGACCTTGGGGTGGGTGAGCACGGCGTCGACGGCGGTCTTGTCACCTTGCAGGACGTTGAACACGCCGTCGGGCAGGCCGGCTTCCTTCCAGAGGCGGGCCAGCCACAGCGAGGCCGAGGGGTCTTTCTCGGAGGGCTTGATGACGACGGTGTTGCCGGTGGCGATCGCGATGGGGAAGAACCACATCGGCACCATGGCGGGGAAGTTGAAGGGGCTGATGATGCCGACGACACCGACCGGCTGGCGGATCGAGTACACGTCGACGTTGGTGGAGGCGTTCTCGGTGAAGCCGCCCTTGAGCAGGTGGGGGATGCCGCAGGCGAATTCGACGACCTCCTGGCCGCGGGTGACCTCGCCGAGGGCGTCGGAGAGCACCTTGCCGTGCTCGGCGGTGATGATCGCGGCCAGCTCACCCTTGCGGGCGTTGAGCAGTTCGCGGAAGTTGAACAGGATCTGGGTCCGCTTGGCCAGCGAGGTGTCGCGCCAGGCCGGGAACGCCGCGGCGGCGGCCTCGATCACGGCGTTGGCGTCCTCGACGCTGGCCAGCGCGACCTGACCGGTCACCTCACCAGTCGCCGGATTCGTCACCGGAGCGGTGGCCGACGACTCGCCGGCGAAGATCTCGTTGTTGAACCAATGCTGCACTACGTCTGCCATGCGTCGAGTGTCGCGCAGTCGGCCCGGCGCCACGGCGTACAGATTGTCAACCGTTGAGTCGCCGGCGCTACATTGTGTAAATGAGCATGACCGTGGCCGACGTGATCGCCCTGCCGGTCGTCGCCCAGGGTGAACCCGAGGTGCTCAGCGCCCGCCGCTGGCACGACCCGATCCGGTGGGTGCACGTCGGCGACGTGGCGGACATGTCGGCGCTGCTGCAGGGCGGCGAGCTGGTCCTGACCACCGGCGGCGGCCTGGCCGGCGCCCCCGAACGATACCTGCGCGGGCTCGCCGACGCCGGTGCCGTCGGCGTCGTCGTGGAACTCGGGACGGCGATCGCGACGGTTCCGGACGCGGTCGCCGCGGAAGCCGCCCGCCTCGACCTCGCACTCATCGCGCTGCACAGACAGATCAAGTTCGTCGCCGTCACCGAGGTGGTGCACCGGCGCATCGTGGCCGCCCAGTACGACGCGGTCGAGTTCGACCGGCGCGTCCACGAAACGTTCACCGAACTCAGCATGAAACGCGCATCGGCGGCGGGCATCGTCGACGCCGCGGCGCGGATCCTCGACGAACCCGTCGTCCTCGAGGACCTCGCCCATCAGGCGCTCGCGGTCGCGCCCGGCGGCGATGCGGCCGCCACGCTGCTGCAGGACTGGGAGCGGCGGTCGCGGATGAGCCCCGCCGAGGGCGACTGGGCGGTGACCTCGGTCGGGCCGCGCGGCGAGGAGTGGGGACGTCTGATCGTCCCGGCGGCGCCCGCCGACCGCGGCCGCGCCACGATGGTCCTCGAACGCGCGTCCGCCGCGCTGGCACTGCACCGGATGATCGAACGCAACCGCAGCGGCCTGCACCAGCAGGCCCAGAGCGGGCTGATCGACGATGTCCTCGCCGGCCGCATAACTGACGAACGCGAGGCGGCGGCACGCGCCCATGCGCTCGGGCTGCGCCGCGCCGCCCGCTACCTCCCCCTGGTCGTGCGCGTCGACCGCGGTGCCTCGACCGTGGATCCCGTTGTAGAACAACAACGTAACGTCGCGCTGCTGGACGCCGTCGCGCACACGGTCAACGCCGCGGGCCATACGGCACTGTGCTCGATCCGCCGCGACGGCGAGATCGGCGCCCTGCTTGCGCTCGACCCGTCGCGCGGCGGCGCCGAGCGTGCGCTCGGCGCACTCGGTGACCGCATGCACGCCGAACTGCGGCGCCTCGACGGTGGCACCCGGTCGGTGTGTGCGGTCGGTGACCCGGCTCCGGAGATCACCGAGGCCATCCACGGCCTCGGCGAGGCCGCGCACGTCGGGGAGGTCGCGATCGCGATGCACGGGCCGCAGCGGGTCTACCGCGCCTCCGACGTCCGGCTGCGCGGTCTGATCGCCCTGCTGCGCGACGATCCGCGGGTGCAGCAGTTCGCCGAGACCGAACTGCGGGCGCTGCTGGTCGACGACGATGACCGGACCCCGTCGAACATGGACATCCTGCGCGAGTACCTGCAGGCCGCCGGGAACAAGGCGGCGCTGGCGCAGCGGCTGCACATCAGCCGCCCCGCGCTCTACAAGCGGCTGGCGCAGATCGGCCGCGTTCTCGGCGTCGACCTCGACGACGCCGAATCGATGACGTCGCTGCACGTGGCGGTGCTCATCCGCGACGCCCAGCGCCGCGCGGTCCCCGCCGCGCTCACCCGCGGAGGTTGACCGAACGGGTTTCACTTTCAGCGGCGTTGGGCAGCCTGCACTTGCACAACGGGACTGCACATGGAGACAAAGGTCGCCGCGGCCGCGGCGACCGGCCCTAAGGTGACGAGGTCACACCGGTTCTGGTGCGTCGATCCGCAGCGAGAGGGATGTCGGTTGGGCGATGAGGAAGCCGGGGCAGCCGGGGCGGCCGCGCTGACCTCGTCCACGAACGCACTGTTCGGCGCGGATCCGGATGTGGGACAACACCTCGCCCGGGTCGACTGGGCGCAGACCGCACTCGGGCCGACCGACACGTGGCCGCAGAGCCTGCGCACCACCGTCAGCGTTCTGCTGTCGTCGCGGTTTCCGATGTGGATGGCGTGGGGTCCCGAGCTGACCTTCTTCTGCAACGCCGCCTACCGGCGCGACACCCTGGGCCGCAAGTACCCGTGGGCGCTGGGCCGCCCGGCCGATGAGGTATGGGCGGAGATCTGGCCCGACATCGGCCCGCGGATCGAGTCGGTGCTGTCCACCGGTCAGGCCACCTGGGACTCGGCGCTGCTGCTGTTCCTCGAACGGGCCGGCTACTCCGAGGAGACCTACCACACCTTCTCCTACAGCCCACTGCGCGACGACGGCGGACAGGTCGTCGGGATGCTGTGTGTGGTCAGCGAGGACACCGAGCGGGTGATCGCCGAACGCCGGATGGCGACGCTGCGCGACCTGGGTTCGGACCCTTCCGTGGTGCGCACCGAACGGCAGATGCTCGACTTCGCCGCCCAACAGCTCAGCCGCAACCTCTACGACCTGCCGTTCACCCTGACCTATCTGTTCGACGGCAACGGGGACGCGCGGCTGGCCGCGGCCAGCGGAATCACGCCGGGGGACGCCGCGGCGCCGGAGAAGCTGTCGGCCGACGGGATGTCGGTGTGGCCGGTCACGCTGCCCGCCCACGGGGAGTCCGTGCTGCTCGACATCGACGGCGAATCGCTGCACCTGCCCCGCGGGGTGTGGCCGGATCCGCCCACCCAGGCGCTCGTGGTGCCATTGCAGCAGCAGGGCGCCGATCCGGCCGGATTCCTGGTGGCGGCGTTGAACTCCCACCGCAGGCTCGACGCCAGGTACCGGTCGTTCGTCGAACTGGTCGCCGGGCACCTTGCCGCGGGGATCGGCAGTGCGCGCAGCTATCACGCGCAGCAGCGGCGGGCCGAGGAGCTGGCCGAGCTCGACGCGGCCAAGACCACGTTCTTCTCCAACATCAGCCACGAGTTCCGCACCCCGCTGACGTTGATCCTCGGACCGCTCGACGAACTGCGCCGCAACGGCGACCTCGACGGCGGCGTGCACGACGAGCTGGAGTTGGCCCATCGCAACGGTTTACGGCTCGCCAAGCTCGTCAACACGCTGCTGGACTTCTCCCGCATCCAGGCCGGCCGGATGAAGGCCCGGTTCGAACCTGTCGACCTCGCCGCCGTCACCGCGGAACTGGCCAGTGTGTTCCGGTCGGCGATCGAACGGGCCGGTCTGACCTTCACCGTCGACTGTCCGCCGGTGGCCGACTCCGTCTACGTGGACCGCGACATGTGGGAGAAGGTGGTCCTCAACCTGCTCTCCAACGCACTGAAGTTCACCCTCGAGGGGTCGGTGACGGTGCGGGTGGTTCCCGACGGCGACGCGGCCGTGGTCACCGTGTCCGACAGCGGCGTCGGGATTCCCGCCGCCGAGATGCCCCGGCTGTTCGAACGGTTCCATCGCGTCGAGACGACCTATGCCCGCTCCACCGAGGGCAGCGGTATCGGCCTGGCGTTGGTCAAGGAGCTGATCGCGCTGCACGGCGGCACCATCACCGCCCAGAGCGACGAAGGCCGTGGCACCACGTTCACCATCCGGATGCCCTTCGGCACAACGCATCTGCCGCCGCAGGACGTCGTACCGGCCGGACGCGACTTCGGGGTATCGGCGATCGCCGACCCGTACCTGCAGGAGGCGCTGCGCTGGTTGCCGCCCGACGCGGATCAGGCCGACGGGCAGGGGGTCGCCGCGACGGTGCCCGCGACCGGCGGTGCGGCCACCTCCGCGCGGATCCTGATCGCCGACGACAACGCCGACATGCGCAGCTATCTCATCGGGCTGCTGCGGGGTGCGGGTTACGAGGTGACCGCGGTGGCCGACGGGCGGCTGGCACTGGAGGCGATCCGTACGGATCCACCCGATCTGGTGGTCAGCGACGTCATGATGCCCGGACTCGACGGGCTGGAACTGCTCGCCGCCCTGCGCGCAGAATCCCGCACCGCCGCACTGCCGGTGCTGCTGCTGTCCGCACGGGCGGGGCAGGAGGCCTCGATCGAGGGGTTGCACGCCGGCGCCGACGACTATCTCGTGAAACCCTTTGCCGCAGCGGAGTTCCTGGCTCGGGTGCGGGCGAACGTGGCCCTGGCCCGGCTGCGCAACCACCACAGCCGTTGGCGCACCGCGCTGATCGACTCGCTGCAGGAGGCGTTCTTCGTCTGCGACGAGAACGGTTCGGTCATCGAGATCAACACCGCGTTCGCCGACATCCTCGGCTTCGGTCCCGAGGGGCTGCCGTACGACCCGGTGCAGCCGTGGTGGCCGGACGAGGACGCCGACCCCGAGGGCTACCGGCAGACCGCCGAGGCGTTCGGCAGTGTGATGACCCAAGGCCAGGGGGAGTACACGTTTCCGGTCGTCCACCGCGACGGGCACCGGTTGTGGATCAAGGTGAGCTTCAACCCCGCCGAGGATCCCGACACCGGCCGCCGCGTCATCGTCGGCACGTTCCGCGACGTCACCGCCGAGCACTACACGGTACAGCGCGAGACGGCGCTCGCCGCCCTCAATTCCCAACTGGCCGAAGCCGATACGCTCGACGCCGCGCTGCGCGCCGCGGTCGGTGAACTGCTGCGGCTGTGGGAGGCGCGGCGGGTGCTTGCCGTGACGTTCGCCGAGGACCGCGACGCCGACAACGACGCCGCGCCCGACGTCATCTGCGCCGGGGAACCGGTCCGGTGGGCCGATCTGCCCACCCGGCACCGCACGGCCATCACCGCATTGCGCGACGCCGATTCGCTGTCCAGCGTCACCGACGAGTACGGCACCGCCGGTATCACGCTGCAATATCCGCGCGGTGTGCTGGTGCTGTGGATCGAATTGTCCGAACAGCGGCCGTTCACCCCCGAGGACCGCACCCTGCTCGCGGTGCTGGCCGCCCGCCTCGGTCAGGGCCTGCACCGGGTTCACCAACTCGACCAGCAGCGCGAAACCGCGCTGACACTGCAGCACGCGATCCTCGGCCCGGCCCGGCTGCCCGGCGGGTTCGCGGTCCGCTACCACCCGGCGACCCGGCCGCTGCAGGTCGGCGGGGACTGGTACGACGTGGTCGACATCGACGACGGCTGCGTGGCGCTGATCGTCGGCGACTGCGTCGGCCACGACCTGCAGGCCGCCACCGTGATGGGGCAACTGCGCAGCGCCTGCCGCGCCCTGCTGCTCGACCATCCGAGTCCGGCCGCCGCGCTGGGCGGACTCGACCGGTTCGCGGCGCGACTGCCCGGGGCCCGCTGCACGACGGTGTGGTGCGCGGTGCTCTCCCCCGACACCGGCCAACTGGTGTACTCCAGCGCCGGCCACCCGCCGCCGGTCGTCGTCGGGCCCGACGGCTCCACCCGGCTGCTCGACGGCGCACGCGGATTCGCCCTCGCGCTCAAACCCGACGATCGGCGTCACGAGGTCCGCGTCACCCTCGACCCGCGCAGCACCCTGCTGCTCTACACCGACGGCCTGGTGGAACGGCGCCGGACCTCGCTCGAGACGGGGATCAAACGGGCGGCCGGACTGGTCGCCGACGGACGGTCGGCCGCCCTCGACGACGTCGCCGACCGGCTGATGTCCGGGCTCGCCCCCGAGGACGGCTACCAGGACGACGTCGCGCTGCTGCTCTACCGGCAGCCCGCACCGCTGGACCTCGTCTTCCCCGCCCGCAACGAGTACATCGCGAGTTCGCGTGACGCGCTTCGCCGTTGGCTGACCCAGGCGGGTATCGGCCCGGATCAGGCGATGAACGTGCTCATCGCGACCGGGGAAGCGGTCGCCAACGCGATCGAACACGGGCACCGCGACCGGCCTGACGGGTTCGTCACGCTGCGGGCGACCGCACTCGTCGACCGGCTGCACGTCTCGGTCTTCGACACCGGGGTGTGGAAGACTCCGCGCACCGAGGTCGACAACCGGCGCGGTCGCGGGGTGGCGCTGATGGAGGGGCTCATGGACGACGTCTCGATCCGGCCCGGCGACGACGGTACCGCCGTCCACCTCGCGGCGGCGATCCTCTGATGGTCACCCCGCTGAGCGTGAACGCCGACCGCGGCGACGACGGCGGCCCCCTGGTAGTCGTCAAGGGCGAGATCGACCTGAGCAACGTCGAGACGTTCATCCAGGCGCTCAGTGCGGCCATCGCCGGCGCCGGCGAGGCGGGCGGGACCGTCACGTTGGACCTCAGCGCGGTCGAGTATCTCGACAGCGCCGCGATCGGGGCCCTGTCGGTGCACGCCGGCGAGCGGCCCGCGATGCGCGTGATCGCCAACCCGTACCTGCTCCCGGTACTGACGATCAGCGGTATCGACCAGCTCGTCACCGTCGAACCGGCCAAGCCGGGCGCCCGCTGACGCGGGTCGACGTGTCGTCGCCGGTCACGGAGGGTATGCCGCACTCACGTTCGGAGGGTGGGTGCGGTGATCGGTTGGCTCGACAGGCTGCAGCAGCGCAGCCGTGTGCTGGGTTACGTGCTCGCGGTCGTCTACAAGTACGTCGACGATCAGGGCGGCTACCTCGCGGCGCTGATCACCTACTACGCCTTCGTCTCGCTGTTCCCGCTGCTGCTGCTGCTGACGACCGCGCTGGGTGTGGTGCTCGTCGGCCGTCCGGATCTGCAGCAGCAGATCGTCGAGTCCACGGTCAACCAGTTCCCGCTCATCGGTGAGCAGCTCACCCGGCCTGAACAACTCAGTGGCGGTGCGCTTGCGGTGGTGGTCGGCATCCTCGGCGCGCTCTACGGCGGCTCCGGCGTCGGCCAGGCCATCCAGAACGCGATGAACACGGTGTGGGCGGTACCCCGCAACGTGCGCCCCGACCCGTTCCGGTCGCGGATTCGGAGCCTGTTGCTCCTGCTGGTGCTCGGTTCGGCGGCGGTCGCGGCGACGGTGCTGTCGGCGGTCGGCCGGGCCGTCGGCGACTTCGGCGCGTTCGGGCGCGCCGGCATCGTGGCGGCGACCATCGCCATCAACACCGGGATCCTGTTGGTGGCGTTCCGCACCACGACGGGCCGCGAGCTCACCTACCGGCAGGTGCTGCCCGGCGCGCTCGCCGGCGCGGTGGTCTGGCAGTTGCTGCAGTGGTTCGGCGCCGGATACGTCGCGCGGACGGTCAGCTCGGCCAGCGCCACCAACACCGTCTTCGCCCTTGTGCTCGGGCTGCTCGCGTTCCTGTACCTGATCTCGGTCAGCCTGGTGCTGTGCGCCGAACTCAACGTCGTCCGGGTCGATCAGCTCTATCCGCGCGCCCTGCTCACCCCGTTCACCGATCAGGTGACGCTGACCTCAGCCGACCGCCGCACCTACACCCGGAAGGCGAAAGCCGAGCGGGTCAAGGGTTTCCAGCACGTCGCGGTGACATTCGAGCCCGGCCGCTCACACCCCGAGGATGGTCTCGAGCCAACTGCGCGCGAAGTAGACGAGGAAGCCGGCGGCCACGATCCACAGCAGGGGGCTGATCTCGCGGGCCTTGCCGGCGCCGGTGCGAACGATCACCCACGTGATGAACCCGACGCCGATCCCGTTGGCGATGGAGTAGGTGAACGGCATGGCGGCGACGGTGAGGACCACCGGCAGCGTCACTGAGAACTCGGACAGTTCGATGTGTCGCAGCTGCGACACCATCATCGCGCCCACGATGACCAGCGCGGCGGCCGCGACCTCGGTCGGCACGATCGACGCCAACGGGGAGACGAACATCGCCGCGAGGAACAGCACGCCGGTGACCAGGTTCGCCAGGCCGGTCCGCGCACCTTCCTCGATACCGGCGCCGGATTCGATGAACACCGTGTTCGACGACGCCGACGACGCGCCGCCGACCGCGGCGCCCGCGCCCTCGACGATCAGCGCCGACTTCAGCCGCGGGAACGTGCCCTTGTCGTCGGCCAGTCCGGCCTCCCGCGACAGGCCGGTGAACGTGCCCATCGCGTCGAAGAAGTTCGCGAACACGAGGGTGAAGACCAGCATGACGGCGGCGAGGATGCCGATGCGTTCGAAGCTGCCTGCCAGGCTGAACTCACCGACCAGGGAGAGGTCCGGCAGCGCGAACGGGGACCCGGACAGCTGCGGCACCGACAGGCTCCAGCCGCCGGGGCTGTCCTGCGCCGAGCCGAGGTCCCAGATCGCCTCCACCAGCACCGCGACCACGGTGCCAGCCACCAGCCCGATCAAGATGCCGCCGCGGACCCGCCGCGCCACCAGCACACCGGTGATCAGCAGGGTGACCACGAAGATGACCGTCGGCACGGTGCTGATCGAACCCAGCCCCTCGACGCCGAGGCCGACCGGCGGTGACGCCAGACCCGTCGAACTGACGAAGCCCGCGTCGACCAGCCCGATGAACAGGATGAACAACCCGATACCGGCGGTGATCGCCAATTTGAGCTGCATCGGCACCGCATCGAAGACCAACCGGCGCAGGCCGGTCACCGCCAGCGCCACGATGATCAGACCGTTGATGACCACCAGCCCCATCGCCTCGGGCCACGAGACCTCACCGACGACCGTCGTCGCCAGGAACGAGTTGATGCCCAGCCCCGCGGCGAACGAGAACGGCAGCCGGGCGATCAGCCCGAACAGGATGGTCATGACGCCCGCGGCAAGTGCGGTGACGGCCGAGACCTGCGCGAACTGCAGAGAGTTGCCCTCGACGTCGGCCGAACTCGACAGGATGATCGGGTTCAGCACGATGATGTACGCCATCGCGATGAACGTGACCAGGCCGCCGCGGACCTCGGCGCCGACGGTGGATCCGCGCTCCGAGATCTCGAAGAAGCGATCGAGGCGATTCATGGGACGACCTTAAGGGGAGCCGCGAACGACGGCGAGTTGCGCCCTCGCCTGCGTCCGAGTTCCTAGATTGAGATGGTGACCGGAACACCGTCGGGGACGCGCCTCGGGGCCGATCAGCTCGCCGCGCTCTCGGCGGTGGTGGAGTTCGGCAGCTTCGACGCGGCCGCCGAGCACCTGCACGTGACCCCGTCGGCGGTGAGTCAGCGCATCAAGGCGCTCGAACAGCGGGTCGGCCAGGTGCTCGTCGTGCGCGAAAAACCCTGTCGTGCAACGGCATCGGGGGTTCCGCTGTTACGGCTGGCGGCGCAGGCGGCGCTGCTCGAGGCGGAGGCGCTCGGCGAACTGGGCGGTCCGGGTGCGGCGGGCGCACCGCGGGTGGCGCTTGCCGTCAACGCGGATTCGATGTCGACGTGGTTCACCGCCGTCCTCGGCGACGTCGCCGACGTCCTGTTCGACATCCGTATCGAGGATCAGGACCACTCCGCCCGGCTGCTGCGTGAGGGGGTGGTGATGGGCGCGGTCACCACCGAACGCACCCCGGTACCCGGCTGCCGGGTGCAGTCCCTCGGCGTTATGCGCTACCTGCCCGTCGCGAGCCCCGGCTACGTCGACCGCTATCTGGGCGACGGGTTCACCGCGGCCGCCGCCGCCCGGGCGCCGTCGCTGGCGTGGAACCGCGACGACGCATTACAGGACATGTTGGTGCGCAAGGCATTTCGCCGGGTGGTGATCCGGCCGGTGCATTACGTGCCCACCGCGGAGGGGTTCGGTGCGGCGGTGCGCGCCGGTCTCGGCTGGGGGATGTACCCCGAGCAGCTGGCCGCCCCCGAGCTCGCCGACGGCACCTTCACGCGCATCGCGGATCTCCATCTCGACGTGCCGCTGTACTGGCAGTGCTGGAAGCTCGACAGCCCCCTCGTCGCGCGGGTGACCGACGCGGTCCGGTCCGCGGCCGCCGGCCTGGCCCGACGGCGCTCTACAGGCGGCCCTTGAGGATCAGGTTCCAGTAGGTGCGCGGCAGCACGTAGCGGTCGAACGCCCATGCGCTGCGCCGCGGTTTGAGCGGGTCGATGACCGAGGGCAGCGACGAGGCCACCTCACCGGAGCGGTCGTACTCCCCGGGGATCAGGCGGTGCGCGTCGGTGGTGACCGGCCCGACCGTGTACCCGTCGTACTCGCTCAGCGGTTCGCCGCAGCGCGCGGCGAGCAGGTTGTCGGCCAGGATCGAGATCTGCCTGCGCAGCGCGCCGCCGGACGGGTCGGTCTCCACGGCCGCGGCGTCACCGGCCGCCCAGATGTCCGGGTACTCGCGGTGCCGCAGCGTGTACGGGTCGATGTCGATCAGCCCGTGCGGGCGTTCGCCGGTCAGCCCGCACCCTTCCAGCCAGCGGGCGCCGCGGAACGGCGGGACCAGATGCAGCATGTCGTAGGTCAACTCCTCGACGGTGCCGTCCCGACCGGTCACCGCGATGCGGTTCTCGTCGGGAACCAGCGCCGTCACCGCGGTGTCGAGCAGCACGCGTACCCCGAGCGCGCGCAGCTGTTCGGACAGCCGTGCGTCGATCGCGGGGCTCGGCAGCAGGTTCGGGCGGTCGACCACCAGCGTGATGTCGACGGTGCGGCCGGTGCGCTGCCAGTGCGCGGCGGCCAGGAACAGCGGTTTGATGGTGGTGGCGGTGCAGCTCACCGGCGGGCGCGGCACGGTGAACACCGCGTGCCCGCCGCGCCGCGGCATGTTCTGCACCAGCTGCCAGGTCTTCTCCGCGCGGTCGACGTAGTTGCTGGCGACCGCGCGGCTGTCCAGGGCGGCGTGGATGCCCGCCAGTGCGTCGGTGTCGGGCACCAGGCCGGTACCCAGCACCAGATCGCGGTAGCGGAACCGCCGTCCGGTGGCGCTCCACACCGTCCGGGTGGGCGCCTCGATCATCACCGCGGAATCGGCCAACCAGGTACAGCCGCGCGGGATCACCGAACGCTGGGTCCGTTCGGCGTCGCGCAGCGCCGCCTGCCCGCCGCCGACATAGGACAGCAACGGCCGGTAGGTGTGCACCCGCTGCGGTTCCATCAGCCCGACGCCGGCCACCCCCTTGCGCAGCAACCGGGCCGCGGCGCTGACTCCCGCGTTGCCGCCGCCGACGATCAGCACATCGAAAGAACGGTCGGCCGGCGCGCAGGAGCCCACTCCCGGTCGTTACCCGCGCCGGCGGCGGGCCAATCACTCACGGCCGGTGCCGGCAAACCCGCTGCGTTAGGCTTCGGCGTGCGCCGCCGGCAATTCCACGCGAGCGCGCGGAGCCAGTGGTGAAGGGGGGATCGCCGGTGGACTGGTTACGGCGATGGTGGCGGCAGCCGGACCACTTCGACTGGATCACCGGGTACCTGCACGCGCGCGGCATGCTCAGTGTCGCGCGGTGGAACCTGGCGGCCAGCACCGCGGCACTCGCGCTGGTCCCGGCCGTCCTGACCTTCAGCGAGCGCGGTTCCAGCGGCGCGCCGGCCGAGGCGGGCGGTGCGCTCGCGGTGCTCGGCGGGTTGTTTGCCGCCGCGCTGTGGGCGATCCGCTGGCCCACCCGCAGACAGTCGGTGGGTTACATCCTCGCGGCGAATCTGTTCGTCGCCCTGGCCTGTTACGTACAGGACGACCCGATGGTCGGGTTGATGGGCTGCACGGTGTTCGCCACCACCGGCGGGTACATCGCGCTGTTCCACACGCCCGCATACATGCTCTACAACTTCGGTGTCGCGCTGTATGTCGGTGTGCTGCAGACGAGCCGGCTCGCCATGGAGACCTCCGACATCGCGCTCGCCCTGGGCCTGCTCATGCTCATCCTGGTCCTCAACATCGCGGTCCCGTTCTCCGTCCAGGCCGTCGTCCACGCGCTCGGCGCGGATCTGCTTCGCGCAGCACGGGATCCGCTGACCGGTCTGCTCAACCGCCGCGCGGTGCACCAGCAGATGGAACACCTGCTGAGCGCCAACAGCGCCGGGCACGCCGACCTGGCCGTCGCCGTCGTCGACCTCGATCACTTCAAGCAGCTCAACGACAACCACGGGCACGCGGCGGGCGACGACGCGCTCGTCGCCGTGGCGCGCGCGCTGTGCACCGCCGTCGATGCGGAGGCCGTCGTCGGCCGGCTCGGCGGTGAGGAGTTCCTGATCGCCCAGGTCCTCGAGGCCGATCGGATCGACGCGTGGGCGCAGCGGATGTGCGATGCGGTGGCGGACGTGCCGTTCCAGGTCACCGCCAGCGTCGGCGTCGCGACGGTGTGCCTGCCTCTGCCGTTCGCCGGCGACCCGAAGACCGTGATCCCCACGCTGATCGGCGCGGCCGATCAGGCCATGTACACCGCCAAGCGTGCAGGTGGGAACCAGTTCCGGCACGACGACCGCACCGCGTGCTGCTGATACGTTGTCGGCGATGACGCAGACCTGGTCGCAGTGGTTGTGGACCGAGATCGAGCCGATCTACTCGGCGATCCTGACCCACCCGTTCATCTCCGGACTCACCGACGGCACCCTCGATCGAGACGTGTTCGCGCACTACGTCGCCCAGGACGTGCACTATCTGCGGGACTACGCGCGGGCGTTGGCGGTGGTCGGGGCCAAGGCGCCCACACCGGCCGACACCGCGGTGTTCACCCGCCACGCCGCCGAGGTCCACGCCGTCGAACTGTCCCTGCACGAGGCGCTGCTGCCCGCACTCGGACTCGACTCCGCCGAACTGGCCCGCGTCCCGGTCGCGCCCACCACCGTCGCCTATACCAGTTACCTGCTCGCCACGGTGTACGGCGGCAGCTTCGCCGACGGTCTGGCCGCGGTGCTGCCGTGCTACTGGATCTACGCCCGCATCGGCGAGGAGTTGGTCGGCCGCGGCTCACCGGACCCCCGCTATCAACAGTGGATCGACAGCTACGGCGGGGAGGAGTTCGCCGCCACCGTCGCGGAGGTCCTCACCGTCACCGACCGCACCGGCCCCACCCTGACACCGGCCGAGGCGGCCGCCGCCCGCGCGCACTTCGTCACCACGTCGCGCTATGAATGGATGTTCTTCGACGCCGCGCACCGCCGCGAGAAATGGCCGGTCTGACATGACTGCACAGTCCTTCGACACCCCCGTCCGCCGGTGGGAGGACATCCCGGGCTGGTTCGGCTGGCGGCAGGCGCAGGAAGAGGCGGTCGCGCACTTCGGCCCGGCCGGGGCGCGATTTATTGAAGTCGGCTCCTACCTGGGCCGCAGCCTGTGCTCGCTGGCCGAGGTGGTGCGGCAGTCCGGGCACCGGATCGACATCGTCGGCGTCGACACCTGCCGCGGCAGCGGTCCCGAAGGCGCCCGGCAGATCAACGCGCACGGACCTGCGGTCGAATTCGGCGGCGGCACCTTCGCGGGTCTGTTGCACCGCAACGTGATCGCGTGCGGTTTCGAGGATGCGGTCGCGTTGCTGATCACCGATTCCGTGTCGGCGTCGCGGATGTTCGACGACGCGTCGCTGGACTGGGTGCACATCGACGCCCGGCACGACTACGAGAGCGTATGCGCCGATGTGCGGGCGTGGGCGCCGAAGGTGGCGCCGGGTGGCTGGCTGTCGGGCGACGACTATCACCCGGAATGGTGGCCGGGTGTGGTGAAGGCGGTGGGAGAAACACTGCCCGACGCCCACGAGTGGACGCCGGGTCAGTGGCGCTGGCGGAAACCGCCTGCGTGAAACGTCAGGCCGGGGGCGAGCGTCGTTTACCGCCTGCGCCCCCGGGTATGCGCGGACTCCACGTCATCCGCTCGAGGAGTTCTCATGGCCCGTGCCACCTTCTTCCATCAAATGCACGACATCGGTCTCGCCGCGTGGTTCGGGGGCACCCTGGCCAACGCGGTGGCCCTGAATCCGGCAGCCGCCGCCGGAGGCGACCCGTCCCGTGCCGGCGCCGTGGCGAATGCCGGCTGGGACCGCTGGACGCCGGTCAATGCCGCGGCCATCGGGGTGCACCTGATCGGTGCCGCCGGTCTGCTCAAACACGACCTCGGTCGTATGCGCGCGCAGCAGGGCGTACCCACCATGGCGGCGACGAAGACCGTGCTGACCGTGGCCGCGCTCGGGGTCACCGCATACAGCCGCATGCTCGGGCAGAAGGTCTCCGCGCACATAGACGTCCCGGTCACGGACGGCACCACCCCGACTGCGGCCACGCCGCCCGACGTCGAGGCCGCGCAGAAGCAGCTCACGATGCTGCAGTGGGTGGTGCCCGCGCTGACCGGAGCGCTGACTGCCATCGGTGCGTACGCCGCGGAACAGTACCGCCCCGAAGAAGTGTCCAGGGGAGTGGTCCAGCGCCTGTTGCCGTCTCACAATTGATTCCGAAGACAACGATGCGCCGCCACGGTGTTCACCGTGACGGCGCATACGGGATGAATCAGGGTGCTAAGCGGTTTGCACGTGGTGCACGTGGTGGCGGCGCTTGAGCAGGAACGAGAGCCAACGAACGTCGATGAGCATGGTGTCGCCTTTCCGTCTTCAGGCTGTCTTGGTCAGGAGGGGGAGCAGGCGGCGCCGGGCCAGGATGCCTTCACTGAAGTGGTGCAAGGCTTCCGGAACCGATGCGGTCACCGGCATGTCGTCGAGCGTGCCGGAGGCGCGCAGCACCTGCAGAACCGGCTGGCTGCCGATGACCGACCATTCGACGTCGGCGTCGGCGGCTCGGTCGTCGATCTCGTAGAACAGTGAGAGCGCTTCTGCGGCAAAGGAACTCACACCGCTGAGGTCGAGGATGAACGGCTTCTCGGCGAGGACGAAACGCCTCGCGTAATCCGCGACGCAGGACATGTTGCCCGCGTCGATGTCGCCCGTGACCGTGACGACCGTCGCCAGTTGACGGCAGCGGGCCCGCATGCGGACACCGTCGCAGTCGAACGATGGGTTGCCGTAGTGGAAGGAATCGTGTGAACCAGTGGACGTGCTCGTGAGTGTCATGAGCTGCCTCCCCTCGGCGTTTAGTTGGAATGGCTTCGTTGTTTTGCCACCTCAACGTGACACCGAAGTTATGCGGCGAATTTAAGGCCGCCGGGTAGCTACCGCTAAACCTTTGGTAAGAACATGCATTCCCGGGACTCGTGATGCATTTGTTACCGGTCGGTATCCGGGTTGTGCCGCATCTGGGCGCCCCGGTAGTTCTCCCACGGGCTGTAGTCGGCGAGCAACGGTTCCTGGGGCGGCCGCTGCTCCTCCGGCACGTGTTGGAGGTTGATCCGGATGCGGTACCAGATCGAACTCGGGCCGCGCATCCCGTCGACGAGCACGTCGGGCGGCTGCAGCCGCTCGGCCGCGGCGGGGTGACGTTCGCGCCAGGTGTCCAGCGCCGCCAACGCCTCGTCCTTGGTCTTGGTGCGGGCGATCTCGATCAGCGGCATCACCGACTGCCTGCGTCCTTTGGGTCCATCCCCGCGCTGCCGTTTGGCGCCGCGGGGCGCCTTCTCCGCGGGTCCGAGCCGGTCGGCGAGGTCGAGCAGGGCGTCCAGGCGGCCGGGGTGGTCGTCCATCGACTCCCACGGGTCGCCGAGTTCGGCGTAACGGGTGGGCACGGTGGCGACGGTGAACGCCTCCGGCCGGCAGCCCGGCACCTCGTCCCAGCGCAGCGGCGTGGACACCCGGGCGTCCGGGGTCGCGCGCACCGAGTACGCCGATGCGACGGTGCGGTCGAACGCGTTCTGGTTGAAGTCGACGAACACCCCCTCGCGTTCCTCCTTCCACCATCGGCTGGTCGCGAGGTCCGGGGCGCGGCGTTCGACCTCCCGCGCGATCGTCTGCGCGGCCAACCGGACGAACTTGAACGGCCACCGCGGCTCGATGCGCGCATAGATGTGGAAGCCGCGCGACCCCGAGGTCTTCGGCCACGCGGTGAGGCCGTGGTCCTCGAGCACCCCGCGGGCCACCAGCGCGACGGCGATGATCTGCTCCCAGTCGACGCCGGGCATCGGGTCGAGGTCGACGCGGAGTTCGTCGGGGTGCGCGAGATCCCCGGACCGGGTCGGGTGCGGGTTGAGGTCGACGCAGCCGACGTTGACCGCCCACGCCAGCCCCGCGGCGTCGCGGATGACCGCCTCGGCGGCCGAGGTGCCCGACGCGTACTTCAACTCCGCGACGTCGACGTAGTCCGGTCGCTTGGCGGGGGCGCGCTTCTGGAAGACCGCCTCCTCGGTGATGCCCTTGACGAAGCGTTTGAGAATCATCGGTCGGTCCGCCACCCCGCGCAGCGCACCGTCGGCGACGGCGAGGTAGTACTCGACCAGGTCGAGTTTGGTGACCGGCGGCCGGCCCTCGTAGGCCTCGAACACGACCCGGTCGGGATGGGTGACGGTCAGCGCGCGACCGTCGATGTCCAGCTTCAGCCCCTGCGCCCGGGATCCGGCCATGTCAGCCATGGTAGGGACTGTCTGATACCCGCCTCGACTGCGACATGGGTCACTTATGGTGGTCACATGCCGAAGCTCACTGAACTTCCGACGCAGGTGGCGGAGAAGGCCAAACTGTATTTCGACCGCGGCGCCGCTGAATTGCACTATGCCCGAAAGATGTTCGAGGCGGGTGCATTACAGCTCGAACCGCCGCAGAACATGGCCGCGTTCGTCGCCGACATGGTGCGCTGGGGTGAGTTCGGCATGATCCCCGCGCTCAACGCCAGGCGCACCCCGAACCGTCCCGCGGTGATCGACGACGAAGGGGAGATGACCTACGCCGAACTCGACCAGGCCGCCCACGCCGTCGCCCACGCGCTGCTCGAGAAGGGCATCAAAGGCGGTGACGGGGTGGCGATCCTGGCGCGCAACCATCGCTGGTTCCTGGTCGCGGTCTACGGCGCCGCCCGCACCGGCGCGCGGATCATCCTGCTCAACAGTGAGTTCTCCGGCCCGCAGATCAAAGAGGTGTCCGAACGCGAGGGCGCCAAGCTGATCATCCACGACGACGAGTACTCCAAGGCGGTTTCGCAGGCCCAGCCCGAGAAGGGGTATCTACGCGCGCTGGGCTCCAACCCGGACAAACCCGACGAGCCGTCCGAGAGCGACGCCGAGACGCTCGCCGACGTCGTCGCCCGCAGCGACAAGTCACCCGCGCCCAAGGTGACCAAGCATTCGTCGGTCATCATCCTCACCAGCGGCACGACGGGAACTCCCAAGGGCGCCAACCGGAAACCGCCGCTGTCGCTGGCGCCGATCGGCGGTGTGCTCTCGCACGTGCCGTTCAAATCCGGTGAGGTGACGCTGCTGCCCGCGCCGATGTTCCACGCGCTGGGCTATCTGCACGCCACCATCGCGATGATGCTGGGCGCGACGCTGGTGCTGCGCCGCCGGTTCAAACCGGCCACCGTGCTCGCCGACATCGAGAAGCACAAGGCCAGCGCCATGGTGGTGGTGCCGGTGATGTTGTCGCGGATCCTCGACCACATCGAGAAGATGGACACCAAACCGGATCTGTCGTCGCTGCGGATCGTGTTCGTGTCCGGGTCCCAGCTGGGCGCCGAGCTGGCCACCAGGGCGATGAAGGACATCGGGCCCGTCATCTACAACCTGTACGGCTCCACCGAGATCGCGTTCGCCACCATCGCCCGGCCGCAGGATCTCGAGAAGAATCCCGCCACGGTCGGCCCGGTGGTCAAGGGTGTGCGCGTCAAGCTGTTCGACGAGAACGGCAAGGAGGTGCCGCGGGGGGAGGTGGGCCGCATCTTCGTCGGCACCACGTTCCCGTTCGAGGGCTACACCGGCGGCGGGCACAAACAGATCATCGACGGGTTGATGTCGTCGGGCGACGTCGGCTACTTCGACGAGAACGGACTGCTGTACGTGTCCGGCCGCGACGACGAGATGATCGTCTCCGGCGGGGAGAACGTGTTCCCCGCGGAGGTGGAGGACCTCATCAGCGGGCACCCGGAGGTGGTCGAGGCCACCGCGGTCGGCGTCGAGGACAAGGAGTGGGGCCACCGGCTGCGGGCGTTCGTCGTCAAGGCCGAGGGCGCGTCCATCGACGAGGAGGCCGTCAAGAGCTACGTCAAGGAGCACCTGGCGCGGTACAAGGTGCCCCGCGAGGTGGTGTTCCTCGACGAACTGCCCCGCAACCCGACCGGCAAGATCCTCAAGCGCGAGCTGCGGGAGATCGATGTGGACGGGAAGGGGCCGGCGGACAAGAAGGAATAGTCGCGCACCCCCAGCCGTCCTAACCCGTTGTGAACATCGACCTGACCGGAAAGACCGCACTCGTCACCGGCTCGACGCAGGGCATCGGGTTGGCGATCGCGAAGGGGCTGGCCGAGGCGGGCGCGCGCGTCGCGGTCAACGGACGCAACCGGGCGCGGGTCGACGAGGCCACCGCTCAGTTGAACAACGATGCTCGGTTGACCGGTGACGTCATCGGTGTCGCGGCGGACGTGACCACCGAGGACGGGGTGGCCGACCTCCGGCGGGCGCTGCCGGACGTCGACATCCTCGTCAACAATCTCGGGATCTTCGGCGCCGTGCCGGCACGGGAGATCACCGATGAACAGTGGCGCACGTACTTCGACGTCAATGTGCTCGCCGCGGTGCGGCTGATCCGGCACTATCTGCCCGGGATGACCGAACGCGGCTGGGGCCGGATCATCCAGATCGCCAGCGACTCCGCGGTGGTCATCCCCGAGGAGATGATCCACTACGGCGTGTCGAAGACGGCGCTGCTCGCGGTGTCGCGCGGCTTCGCCAAGGACGCCGCGGGCAGCGGGGTGACGGTGAACTCGGTGATCGCCGGGCCGACGCACACCGCCGGTGTGGAGGATTTCGTGTACCAGCTCGTGGACCGGTCGCTGCCGTGGGACGAGGCGCAGCGCGAGTTCATGCGCCTGCACCGCCCGCAGTCGCTGCTGCAGCGGCTCATCGAACCGGAGGAGATCGCCAACATGGTGACCTATCTGTCGTCACCGTTCGCGTCGGCGACGACCGGTGCGGCGGTGCGCGCCGACGGCGGCTACGTCGACTCGATCCTGCCCTAGTATTCGATCGCCTCGATCAGCGGCGACGGCTCATCCATCAAGGCCCAGAACCGGTCCCGGATCGCGACGGTCATCGGGCCGGGTTCGCCGGTGCCGATCGGCTCACCGTCGAGGGAATTGATCGGCGTGACGCCGCCCGCGGTGGTGACCGCCATCAGCTCGTCGGCGTCGTAGAGCTCGTGGCTGGTGACGTCACGCAGCGTCGCCTCGATGCCCATCTGGTCGGCGAGCTCGAACACGGTCTTACGGGTGATGCCCGGCAACGCGTTTCGCGACGGTGAGGCGAGCTTGCCGTCCTTGACGATGCAGACGTTGAACCCGGGTCCCTCGGCGACGCAGTTGTCCGAGTCCAACAGGATCGCCGTGCGCGCCCCGCGGTCCTTGGCCTCGAAGCTGGCGGCGGTCAGATCGCCCCACTGGTAGTTCTTGATGGTCGGGTCGACGGTGTTGCGTCCGGCGCGCCGGACGTGGCGCGGTACGACGGCGGTCGTGCCGAAGATCTGCTCGGCGGGCGGGAAGGCCCACAGATAGGGGATGGCGTAGATGTACGCTTGGTGGGTGAGCCGGGAAAGGTCCTTCTCGCCCTTGCGTTTTCCGTAACCGCGGGTGACGGTGAGATTGACGAACGATTCGCGCAGCTGCGACAGGCTCACGCACTTCTTGGTGATCTCGGCGAGCTCGTCCTTCGAGTATCCGGGATCCAGGCGGAGCTTGCGGGATCCGTCGAGCAGCCGGTCCAGATGATCTCCGAGCCGGAAGATGTTGCCGTGCCACACATGTGCGACCGTGTAGGTCAGGTCCGAATGGCCGAAACCAGTGTCGAAGATCGAGATCTTGGCTTCCTCAGCGGGTACGTACTCACCCTCGATCCACGCGACACCGCCGGCGAAGGGACTGGACGTGTCGAGTTCGTAGTCGCTGTACTGGATGACCGAGCCGGCCGGGGTGTCCTCCCGGATGGCGCCGGGTTCCACGGCGACGAGGTTGCTGGTGCCGAGTTCGGTTGTGGTCATGCCGATTTCCTTAGTGTCGTGCGTTGACTCCGCGCTGGTGGCGACGAAGTGCGAGTGGACCGCGCCGTCAGCGCAGAGTGAACGGGGTGGTGGATCAGAGGTGGTTGTTCTTGGCGTATGCGGCTCCGGCGTCGCCGGTCTTGAGCCGGGCCTTCAGGCCGGTGGCCCACCAGATCGCGGCGAGCGCCACGATGCCGAGGAACACCCACTTGTTGCTGGTGAACTGCGGCAGGAACAGCAGGGCCACCGCCACCCCGAGGAACACCACGAGCGCGGTGACGTAGAGCGGCAGCCGGAACCGGCCGAGGTCGAAGGTGCCGGGCTCACCCTGCGGGATGGTGCCGCGCCGGTAGCCGACCAGCAGGCCGATGGTCTGCAGGATGTAGACGAAGAAGAACAGCAGTGAGGCGATGCCGATGATGTAGTTGAACGCCTTCTCGTTGACTAGTGCGGAAAGCAGCAGAAGTGTTGACAGGCAACCCAATCCGACCACCGCATAGGTCGGCGCCTTGCTTTTCGCCGAGACGTGGCGCCAGACGTGGGAGAACGGCAGCATGTTGTCGCGGGCCATCGAGTAGGTGAGCCGGGTGGCGACCAGGATGTTGGCCAGCAGGCAGGCCAGGATGTTCGTCAGCGCAATGGCGACGACGATCTTGGTGACGACGGGTCCGGCCTGCTGGGTGATGATCTCCTCGATCGGCGCAGAGCTGTTGGCCTCCACGGCGCCGACGTCCTTGATGGCCAGCACGTAGACGATGTACATCGCCAGCTCGATGACGATCGAGGTGACCAGCGCGTAGAACATCGTCTTGGGCACGACCCGCCGGGCGTCCTTGGTCTCCTCGGCGACGTCGGCGCCGGACTCGACGCCGATCAACCCGAAGAACGGTCCGAGGGCCGCGGCCAGCCAGGCCAGCATGTAGGAGTCCTTGTCGCCGGATTCACCACCGGTGAACAGCACCGAGATCGGCTGGTGGTTCTCCGGCGCGGAGAAGGCGATGATCGCGATGAGCGCGGTGGCGCCGACGGTGATGACCAGTTCCAGGCTGACGCCGATGTTGTTGACCATCGTCGCGAACCGCACGCCGTAGATGTTGATCAGCACGCAGACGAACACCACGCCGATGGCGAGCAGGATCTGCGTGGTCTGAGTCATGTCCCAGCCGAGCAGCCCGCCCAGGTAGCCGGACAGGATGAAACCCACCCCCGTCATCCCGCAGACCCAGCCCATCAGCGCGATGAACCCGGTGAACCAGGCCAAATCGGGGCCGTTGATCCGACTGATCCACTGGTAGGAGTAACCCGCCAGGGGCAGCTTGGCGGTGAGGTCGGCGGCGATGAACGTCCACAGCGAGAACACCGCGCCGGCCAGGAGCAGTGTCCACACGAACGGGGCGCCCGCGGTGAAGTAACCGGCGCCGAACCCGGTGAAAACCGCGGTGGTGGCGCTGATCGTGGCGAACCCGATCGCGAAGGAGGCGAGCCGGCCGACGGAGCGGTCGAGCTTCTGGGTGTATCCGAGTTCGGCGAGTTTGGCGTCCTCGGCGTCAGGGGTCGCGGAGGGCGCGTTCGCCGGTGTGGTGGGCGCGGCGGCATCGGTCATAGGTGAATGGAAGCCCTCGCGGTCGGGCAGCGGAAGTTTCGGTTTCTGATCTGAGCGATAACCCATGATTATCAGTGCAGGTCGGCCGACCGCTCCCGTTCGTGGCCCTCCGGGAAGTTCCATTCGGCTTCCACATGCCGGATCAGCGTGTGGGCCTGCGCTGTGAGCGCGTCCGGGTGCCATGCCAGCGCGATGTAGCTGGGCGCATGACCGCGAATCGGCACGTAGACGATGCCCGGCCGGTCGTAGAGTCGGGCGACGGCCTCGGTTGTGAAACTGATCCCGAGTCCGCGGGCGATCGCGGTGGTCTCGGCCTCGTAGGTGGCGGCGACGGCGGCGACCGTCGGCGGCCGATCGCGCAGCTCCATCGCCATCCAGTAGTCGCGCCAACCCCCGGCGCTGGCCGGGGCGCAGACGATGGGGTCCTCGAGGAGGTCGGCGATGTCCACCTCATCGCGGTCGGCGTACCGGTGGTCCCGCGGCAGGCAGGCCACCCAGTCCTCGGTGTCGAGGACGAAGATGCGATGGTCGGGCAGGTCCAGCGGCGGGCGGACCAGGGCGATCTCGGTGGTGCCGTCGGCCAGCCCGGCGGTCGGGTCGGAGAAGTCGAATTCGGTGGCCTCGATCGTGATCTCCGGGTGCGCGGCCTCGAAGTGGCGCACCAGCCGGTAGAGCAGATCGGCGCCGGTACCGAGGAAATAACCCAGCCGGATGCGGTTCCCTGTCCGGCCGGTGAGGGCGGCGAGGTCGCCGATCGCAGCGTCCACACCGGCGAGCGCCTCCTGCACCCGGGGCAGCCAGGATGCGCCGACGTCGGTCAACGCGACCTCGCGGGTGCTGCGGTTGAACAGGGGGACGCCGACGAGGTGTTCGAGCTGTTTGATCGCGGTCGACAGGGCGGGTTGGGTGATGAACAGCCGCTCGGCGGCGCGGTGGTAGTTCAGCTCCGCACCCAGCACCGCGAAGTACCGCAACTGGCGCAGCGTGATGTCGGGGCTCCGGACTCTCGTCGGGCCACCTCCGATCAGCGCGGTGTTGCGGTCCCATGGAACCTAGCAAGAACGACGGCGCCGGGGCCCCATAAGCGGGGGCGATGCCTCAATCGGTCATCGCGGTGCCCGGCACCGAGAGGCACACCAGGAACAGCATGAACAGGAACCACCCGGCCCCGTGCCAGATCGGCCAGGTGCCACGGGCTTTCCACACCCGGTAGGTCTGGGTGAACGCGCCGAGGCCACCGGCGAACAGTACGGCGGGTACGAGGATCGCCGCGACCAGCGAGTGCTCGGCGGGGATCGCGTAGAACGCGAAGCACACCCCCGCGACGGCGATCACTGCGACGACGTACGTGACGGCCGAGCGGAAGGTCTGCGGATCGCGCCAGCGCTTCTCGACATCGTTGGTCATGGACCCCGGTTTCCCCGGACGTCACCCGGGAAACGGGTGAGGTATGAGCACCGCACGGGTGGCCGCCCGGATCCGCGCCGCACTGCTGACCTACGCCGCCGGTGACGCGGCAGGCGTGCCGTGGGAGGGCTGCCGGGCCGCCGACATCCCACGCCCCGGCATCGACGAGATGCCGCGTCGTGGCGGCTGGCCACCCGGCGCCACCTCCGACGACACCGCGCTGACGCTGCTGGTCGCCCAGTACCTCGCCGACCGCGGGGCCGTGGTGGACGAGGCGGACTTCCTGACCCGCCTCGCCACCGCGGCGCCGGGCATCCGGGGGATCGGACCCAGTACCCATGCCGCGCTCGACCGCTTCCGCACCGACGGGGCGGTGCACGCCGCGACCGGCGACACCAACGGGGCGGCGATGCGCGCGCTGCCGATCGGGTGGGGGATCGCCGACGACGCGACGCGCCGCACCGTCACAGCGGGGCTCTCCCGCACCACCCACGGCGCGGCGCCGGCGATCGCCGCGGCATGCATCGTGGCGGCGATGGCGTCGGCCGCGCTGGACGGTGCGTCGGTGATGGCGGCGGTTGGCACCGAAATAGACTGGTGCGAGCGTACTTTCGACATCGAACTGCGACCGGTGCGGTTCGCCGCCGACGGTCGGTGGCGGCCGGGACCGAACGGGGTGTCACTCGACGCCGTCGATGCGGTGGCCGGGGTGGTCGAGATCGTCCGCCACGCGGTCGGACAACGGTTGCCGATCGCCGAGGCACTGCGCTACGCGGTGTCCCTCGGCGGCGACACCGACACCGCCGCCGCGATCGCCGGCGGAATCCTCGGCGGTCGCCTCACCGGGGCGTCCGACATTCCGTGGCTGGAGCGCGTCGACCTACCCGAGGCCGCGGTGCTCGACGACCTCAGTAGTGCGCTGGCCAGGTTACGAACCGGCTGAACCCTGCAGCTTGGCCAGGAACTGGTGGCACTGCTTGGCCCGTGCGGAATCCTCCGACATCACCTGTTCGAAGAACGATGCGACGTCGTCGAGTCCGGCGTTGCGGGCGTCGCGGACATACTGGCCGTAGTCATGTCCGGCCTTGAGGGAGTGGTACTGAACCGAGATCAGATCGAATGTCACATCGTCGAAGCCGGTCTCACCGGTGGCCATGGTGACTCCTTCCTCCATGGGTGGGTACGAAGGCACTACCCGGGTGCACACGCCGTAAACGCGACGGTTTGAGCCGACTCAGCCCGGGTAAGCGGCGGGCTCCGAGCTTCGACACCGCACAGGAAAAGGCCATGATCACAACACATCTCGATCACTGCGGGCCGGCGGCGCCATGACGATGCACTCCGGACCGGATCCGTTGCCGGTGATCGACTCGCTCGACGACCTCGTGGAACTGGTGACGCGGCAACCCGATGTGTTCCTGCGGTATTCGGAAGGCCCGCAGACCGACAGTCACGCGACCGCGAGCTGTGACTATGAAGCCGATGTCCTGATGCCCGGTCTGTCGGTGAGCGCGATCGCGCCGCAGCCGTGGTGGCCGCGGCCCGCGGAGGACTGGATCGCCCGGCGGATCAGGCAGTACGCCCAACTGCACGAGTCGGGGCGGTTCGCGTGGGTGCTGACCGGCCGCGTCGTCGGGTGCGGACCAGACCACGAACCGCTGGTCACCGACGTCCGCCCGATCGCCGCGCTGGGAAAGCGGACGCTGGCCGAGGCGGCCGCCCTCTACCGGCAGCGGTTCAACGTCGGCCGCGACTCCCGCACGGGCCGGCGACCCGACGCGTGATCGCCGCTGCGCCCGGGCGTTACCGCATCAGGCGCAGTCGGCGCAGATCAGCGCGTCGCCCGCGTCGCGGGCCAGCCTGCTGCGGTGGAACACCAGGAAGCAACTCGTGCAGGTGAATTCGTCGGCCTGCTTCGGGATGACCCGCACCGTGAGCTCTTCACCGGACAGGTCGGCGCCGGGGAGGTCGATGGCTTCGATCGGGTCGGCGTCCTCGAGGTCGAGGACCGCCGCGCGGGCGTCGGCGCGCGTCACGGGCAGGTCGTCGAGCGAGTCGGATTCGATGTCTTCCTTGTTGCGGCGGGGTGCGTCGTAGTCAACGGTCATGAGCGTGCCTTCGGGTCGTCGCGGTAGAACTGCACAGCACTCAACGGAGAGTGATCGCCCCTTGTTCCCGCCGCGTCGACCACCCAAACACCTCCGCGGTTACGGATCGCGCGGCAGCCCGAGCAGCCGTTCGGCGATGATGTTGAGCTGCACCTCGGAGGTGCCGCCGTAGATCGTCGTCGCCCGGCTGCCCAGCAGGTACTCCACCCACTTGAACTCGAGCGATTCCGGCTCGGCGATCACCGCGTCGGTGCCGAACGACGACACCGCGAACTCTGCGTAGCCCTGACCGGTCTTCATCGACAACAACTTCGAGATCGCCGCTGAGGGCATCGCGTCACCACCGGCCAGCGTCAGCAGCGTCGAGCGCAGGTTCAGCAGTTTGGCGGCGTGCCCTTCTGCGATCAGCTGGCCGGCCTTGTTCTGGCTGATCTGGTCGAAGTGACCGTCGCGGACGAACTCGACGAACCCGTCGAGCGTCGCCAGGAACGGCGGTTCGCTGCTGCCGATCGACACCCGCTCGTTGGTCAGCGTGTTGCGGCTGACCTCCCAACCCCGGTTGACCTCACCGACCACCAGGTCGTCGGGGACGAACACGTCGTCGATGAACACCGTGTTGAACATCGCGTTGCCGGTCAGTTCGCGCAGCGGTTTCACCTCGACGCCTTCACTGTTCATGTCGAGCAGGAAGTAGGTGATGCCCTGATGTTTCGGTGCGCTGGGATCCGTACGCGCGAGCAGGGCGCCCCACTGCGAGTACTGCGCGCCGGTGGTCCAGATCTTCTGTCCGGTGATGCGCCACCCGCCGTCGACCTTGGTGGCCTTGGTGGTCAGGCTGGCCAGGTCGGAGCCGGCGCCCGGCTCGGAGAACAGCTGGCACCAGATCATCTCGCCGCGGAAGGTGGGCGGCAGGAAGCGCTGCTGCTGCTCGTCGGTGCCGAACGCGACGATCGACGGGATCAGCCACGCGGCGATGCCCATCTGCGGCCGCTTGACCCGGCCGGACGCGAACTCCTGGGCGATGATGATCTGCTCGACCGGTCCGGCCCCGCGACCCCACGGCTTCGGCAGGTGCGGCACCACCCAGCCGCCCTCGGCGATCGCGACGGTGCGGTCCTCGCGCGGCAGCGCCTTGAGCGCGGCGACCTCGGCGCGGATCTCCTCGCGCAGCTTCTCGGTGTCCGGGTCGAGATCGATGTCGATCGGCCGCATCCCGGTGGCGGTCGCGGTGTCGACGACGTGCTGGGGATAGTCGGCCTGACGACCGAAGGCGGCGGCGAGCACGAGCGCGCGGCGGTAGTAGACATTGGTGTCGTGCTCCCAGGTGAAGCCGATGCCACCGTGGACCTGGATGCACTCCTGGACGCAGTGCTGTGCGGCGGCCGGTGCGAGCGTCGCGGCGACGGCGGCGGCGAACTCGAAATGCACGTCGTCCGAGGGGGTTCCGCCGGCCTCGTCGAGCGCGCGGGCAGCGTCCCACACCGCGGCGGTGGCCCGTTCGGTCTGGGCGATCATGTCGGCGCACTTGTGCTTGATGGCCTGGAACTGGCCGATCGGCCTGCCGAACTGCTCACGGATCTTCGCGTACGCCGACGCCGTGTCGGTCGCCCAGCGGGCGACGCCGACAGCCTCGGCGGACAGCAGCGTGACGATCAGCGCGCGGGCCATCGGACGGGTGAGGCTGCGCAGGACGCGGTCGTCGCCGACCTCGACGGCGTTGGCGCGCACATGCGCGACCGGCCGCAGTGGGTCGACGCTCGCGACCGGTTCGACCTCGAGCTGGTCGGCGTCGACGACCACCCATTCGTCGCTGGAGTCGATGGCCACCGGAAGCACCAGCACCGAGGCCTGCGCGGCGGCGGGCACCGCCCGGACCTCGCCGCGGACGACCAGTTTGTCGCCGTGCCGGGTGGCGGTCAGCCCCGAGTCGATCGCGTACGCGGCGATCAGGTCACCGGAGGCCAGCCCGCCGAGGACCTCGGCGTCCGGTTTGTCGGCGGCGATCAGCGCGGCCGCGATCGCCGAGGGCACGAACGGGCCGGGGACCGCGCCGTAGCCGAATTCGGCGAGCACGATGGCGAGTTCGAGGATGCCGAAACCCTGTCCGCCCACGGATTCGGGGAGATGCACGCCCTGCAGACCCTGTTCGGCCGCGGCCTTCCAGTACGGGGGCGGGTTGGGGATCGGGTTCTCCAGCGCGTCGTGCAGAACCTCCGAGGGCGCGACCCGCGCCACCAGAGAGCGCACCGAATCGGCCAGCGCGTGGTGCTCGTCGTTGATTGCGATGGGCATAGCTCCGTTGCCTTCCCTATTAACCGCTTGGTTGGGAGTCAGGTTACATCGCAGGTTGGTTATGGCGGAGATTGCATTGGCGGCTGTCCAATTGCGCTGTGGCACGACCGTGAGCGCAATTTCTCACGGGTGTTCAGTACAACCGGGGATCGGACAGCTGGTCGATCATCGCGGTGAGCTGGTCGACGAGGGCATCCGGTGCGAGTACGACGTCGCCGGCCAGCCAGGCGCTGATCGTCTGCCCGACCCCGCCGACCACGAAATGCGCGGCGGCCTTGATGCGGTCGTTCTCGGACTGCCGCAGCGCCGCGCTGGCGTGCTGGCCGGACAGCATCGCGAACAGGGCCCCGGACTCGGCGCGTTTGCGCACCACGACGGCGTTGGACAGTTGCGAGCTGAACAGCAGCCTGCCGATCCGCGGATCGTCGGCGACCGTCCGCACGACGTCGGACATCACCGCGCGGCTGCGGGCCCGCGGCATTGCGGCGGCGGCCGCGGCCTGCGTCGTGGTGGCGATCCCGGTGATCACCCAGTCGAACACCGCGGCGACGAAATCGTCCTTGTCGGTGAAGCATTCGTAGAAGTAGCGGACCGCGACGCCGGCCTGTCTGCAGATCGCCCGGACGGTGAGGTCGGCCAGATCGTGATCGGCCGAACCGAGCAGGTCGAGGCCGCCCTCGAGGAAACGCTGCCTGCGCTGCGCGAGGCGCTCCGGAGCCTCGACGCCGCGATAGGGCCGGACCTGTCCCATCGGTCCATCTTGACACCCGTCGACCCATCAGGAGAAAATCAGGAAACACGTGTTCTCACATTAAGGGGTGGCCGATGACGGTCAGCGAACCGATTCCGCACGTCGAACGTCCGGTCAGCGCACCGGCCCGCCCCGAGGCGCAGACGCCGCCCGCCCTGCTGGCCCGCCGGGCCGCGAGCATGGCGGACGGACTGATGGGCGTGGCGCTGCTCGCCGGCCCGGCCAACGTGATCATGCAGCTGGCCCGGCCCGGCGTCGGGTACGGCGTCCTCGAGAGTCGAGTCGAGAGTGGCCGCGTCGACCTGCACCCGATCAAACGGGCCCGCACCACGTTCACCTACCTGGCCGTCGCCACTCGGGGGAGTGACGCTCAGAAGGCGGCGTTTCGCCGCGCGGTGAACAAGGCGCACGCGCAGGTGTACAGCACCGACGAGAGCCCGGTGAAATACCACGCGTTCGACAAGGACCTGCAGCTGTGGGTCGCGGCCTGTCTCTACAAGGGTGCGGTCGACGTGTACCGGCTCTTCGTCGGCGAGATGGACGAGCAGGCCGCCGAGGAGCACTACCGCGACAGCGCCACGATGGGCACCACGCTGCAGGTGCCGCAGGGGATGTGGCCTGCCGACCGCGCGGCGTTCGACGAGTACTGGCAGGAATCGTTGAACAAGGTGCACATCGACGACACCGTCCGCGAGTACCTCTATCCCATCGCGGCGTCGCGGCTGCGCGGGCTGAAACTGCCCGGCCCGCTGCAGCGGCGCAACGAGGAGCTGGCGCTGCTGATCACCACCGGCTTTCTGCCGCAACGGTTCCGCGACGAGATGCGGCTGCCGTGGGACGCCGACCGGCAGCGCCGCTTCGACCGGCTCATCGGCGTGCTGCGCACGGTCAACCACCTATTGCCGCGGGTGCTGCGGCAGTTCCCGTTCAACGTCCTGATGTGGGATCTGGACCGGCGCATCCGCACAGGGCGTCCACTGATCTGACGCGTATAACCGTTTTGTGCGTCATGACAAGGACTCCTGGGACATCACCACGAGCGTCGGTTCCACCGCGCTCTTCGTAGCGGCCTCCCGCGCGCTGGAGGCGCGGAAACCCGAGCCGCTGGCGGTGGACCCGTACGCGGAGGTGTTCTGCCGGGCCGTCGGCGGTGACTGGGCCGCGCTGTTCGACGGTGCGGCACCCGACCACATCCTGCACACGGCCTTCGGCGAGCACTTCGTCGACTTCCAGGGCGCCCGCACCCGCTACTTCGACGCCTACTTCGCCGCGGCGACGGCCGCCGGGGTGCGCCAGATCGTGCTGCTGGCAGCGGGGCTGGACTCGCGGGCCTACCGGCTGGCCTGGCCCGACGGCACGGTCGTCTACGAACTCGACCAGCCGCAGGTGCTGGAGTTCAAACGGCAGGTGCTCGCCGACCGCGGGGAGAACCCGGCGGCGGAGCGCCGCGAGGTACCGGTCGACCTGCGCGAGGACTGGCCCGCCGCGCTGATTGCGGCCGGATTCGACCCCGCGCGCCCGTCGGCCTGGTTGGCCGAGGGGTTGCTGATGTACCTGCCCGCCACCGCGCAGGAGGCGCTGTTCTCCGGTATCGACGCGATGTCGGCCGACGGTAGCTGGGTCGCGGTCGAGGAATCGGTCCCGATGCCCGCCGAGGCGTTCGCGTACAAACGCGAGGAGGAGCGGGCCGAGGGCAACGAGGGAACCTTCTTCACCCTGGTCTACAACGAACGGCTCGCGCCCGCCGAACAGTGGTTCGGTGAGCGCGGGTGGGCGGCCGAACCCACCCTTCTCGCCGACTACCTCGCCGGTGTCGGCCGTCCGGCACCGGTCGACGACCCCGAGGTCGGTGCGATGATCGGTGCGATACGACTGGTCACCGCGACGAAGCGGTGAGCGGCGTCACCGATTTGCCAACCAGCGTGCGTCTCGACACTTAGGTTGTGCAATGCTAACTTCTGCCGAAGTTAGCCTAGCCATACTTAAGGGGAGAATGCGGGGGCCGAGCGTCCTCGCGCGTAACGACCAATGGAAATGCCCACTGACACGCTCGCGGCGCCGAGAACCGCGCCCGCCCGGGTCGACCGTGACGTGGTCAGCCGGTTTGCCAGTTGCTGCCGCGCGCTGGGTCTGACGGTCAACGACCGGCAGCGCCCCGCCGACCTGCCCGCCGCCCGCGACGGATTCGCGGCGCTGACCCACATCGCCCACGATCAGTGCGATGCGTGGACCGGTCTGGCCGCCGCAGGCGACGTCAGCGCCCGCGTCATCGAGGCGATCTGGTCGACGCGAGCCACCGCGGGCGCACTGCAGCGCCACGTCGAGATGGCCCCCGGCGCGCTCGGCTTCCACTACGACACGGGCCTGTACCTCAAGTTCCGTGCCACCGACCACGACGACTTCCAGCTCGCGTACGCCTCGGCGCTCTGCGACGCCGGCGCCTATGCCGATGCCGACGCCCTGGTCGACGAGCTGATCGGGCGGCGCCCGGGTTGGACGCAGGCCCGCTGGTTGCGCGTGGCGATCCACCACCGCACCCAACGCTGGTCGGACGTCGTGCGGCTGCTCACCCCGGTGGTCAACGACGCCGCGCTCGACGCGACCTTCGCACACGCCGCCCGCATCACGCTCGGTATCGCGCTGGCCCGCCTCGGCATGTTCGCCCCCGCCATGTCCTACCTCGCCGAACCCGCCGGGCCGATCGCGGTCGCCGCGGTGGACGGCGGGTTGGCCAAGGGCCTCACGCTGCGCGCGCAGGGTGAGGAGGAGGACGCCGCCGACGTCCTGCAGGAGCTCTACGCCGCCAACCCCGAGAACACCGAGATCGAGATCGCGCTGACCGACCCGACATTCGGGCTGGTGACCACCACCGCGGCCCGGATCGAGGCGCGCAGCAATCCGTGGGACCCCGAAACCGAGCCCAGCGAGGCCGATTTCGTCGACCCCGGCGCGAAGGACCGCAAGGCGCACCTGCTCGTCGAGGCCGAAGCCGAACTCGCCGAGTTCATCGGGCTCGAAGAGGTCAAGTACCAGGTGGCCCGGCTGAAGAGTTCGGTGGCGATGGCGATCCGCCGCCAGGAGCGCGGACTGGCCGTCGCGCAGCGCACCAACCACCTGGTGTTCGCCGGTCCGCCGGGAACCGGTAAGACGACCATCGCGCGCGTCGTCGCCAAGATCTACTGCGGGCTCGGTCTGCTGCGCAAGGAGACCGTGCGCGAGGTGCACCGCGCCGACCTGATCGGCCAGCACATCGGCGAGACCGAGGCCAAGACCAACGCGATCATCGACGCCGCCCTCGACGGTGTGCTGTTCCTCGACGAGGCCTACGCGCTGGTGTCCACCGGCGCCAAGAACGACTTCGGGCTCGTCGCGATCGACACCCTGCTGGCCCGCATGGAGAACGACCGCGACCGCCTCGTCGTGATCATCGCCGGGTACCGCAAGGACCTCGACATGTTCCTCGACGCGAACGAGGGTCTGCGCTCCCGCTTCACCCGCAGCATCGACTTCCCGTCCTACGCGCCAGGCGAACTCGTCGAGATGGCGGTGCGGATGGCCGAGAAACGCGACAGCGTCTTCGAATCCGCCGCCCACGACGAGATGGAGAAGCTGTTCGCCACGCTCGCCGCATCGTCGAGCCCCGACGCCAACGGCGTCGACCGGCGCAGCCTCGACATCGCCGGTAACGGCCGATTCGTCCGCAACCTCGTCGAGCGGTCCGAGGAAGAGCGCGAATACCGCTTGGACCACATGCCTTCAGACGATTTCACCGACGAGGAACTGATGACCATCACCGTCGACGACGTGCGTAAGTCGGCCGAACCGCTGCTGCGCGGACTCGGGCTGTCGGTGTCGGCATGACCACACCCGACGACCGCCGGTCCTTCACCTCCCGCACCCCGGCCAACGAGAACCCCGACCGGGTCACCTACCGCCGCGGGTTCGTCACCCGCCACCAGGTGTCCGGATGGCGTTTCATGATGCGTCGCATCGCCTCCGGGGTCGCCCTGCACGACACCAGGATGCTCGTCGACCCGCTGCGCACCCAGTCGCGCGCGGTGCTGACCGGGGTGCTGATCCTCGTCACCGGCGTGATCGGCTGCTTCGTGTTCTCGCTGATCCGCCCGTCGGGAACCGCGGGCACCGACGCGATCCTCGCCGACCGCTCCACCGCGGCGCTCTACGTGCGCATCGGCGAACAACTGCACCCGGTGCTCAACCTGACCTCCGCGCGGTTGATCGCAGACCGCGCCGACAACCCGACCACCGTAAAGACCAGCGAGATCGACCAGTTCCCGCGCGGCAACCTCGTCGGTATCCCCGGCGCCCCGGAACGCATGGTGCAGAACACCTCTCGCGATGCGGTGTGGACGGTGTGCGATGCGTCGACCGGTGCCAACACCGGGGTCACCGTGGTGGCCGGGCCGGTCGCCGACGGCGGTGAGCGGGCCCGACCGCTCGCCGACGACCGCGCCGTCGTGGTGTCGAACGACGCCGGGGCCTGGTTGCTGTGGGACGGCAGGCGCAGCCCGGTCGACCTGGCCGACCGCGCCGTCACCGACGCCCTCGGCATCGGCGGTACCCCGGTGACGCCCCGCCCGATCGCGGCCGGGTTGTTCAACGCGATCCCCGAGGCGCCGCCGCTCACCGCGCCGGCGATCCCCGAAGCCGGTGCGCCCCCGCGGTTCCCGTTGCCGGTCGGTGCGCCCGTCGGCGCCGTGGTCTCCGCGTACGAGGCCGACAACACCATCCGCTACTACGCCGTGTTGCCCGACGGACTGCAGCCCGTCTCGCAGGTGCTGGCGTCGATCCTGCGCAACACCAACTCCTACGGCCTGGCGCAACCGCCGCGACTCGGCGCCGACGACGTGTCCCGGCTGCCGGTGTCGCGCGTGCTCGACACCGCCGCCTACCCGACGGTGCCGGTCACCCTGGTCGACGCCGCCGCCGACCCGGTGACCTGCGCGCAGTGGACCAAACCCGCTGACGCCGAACAGAGTTCGCTGAACCTGCTCTCGGGTGCGGCGCTGCCGATCCCCGACGGCGTGCGCCCCCTCGATCTGGTCGGGGGCGGCAACGGGGTGACCGCCGACCGCGTCGCCCTGACACCCGGCAGCGGCTACTTCGTACAGACCGTCGGCCAGGAACCGGGTTCGCCGACCGCGGGATCGCTGTTCTGGGTCAGCGACACCGGCGTGCGGTACGGCATCGAACCCGGTGAGCGCGACGCGACCGACCAGACCGTGGCCGCACTGGGTCTGACCGCACCCCCGGTCCCGGTGCCGTGGTCGGTGCTGGCGCAGTTCGCGGCCGGGCCGACGCTGTCGCGCGCCGACGCACTGCTCGCCCACGACACCCTGGCACCCGATCCGAACCCCGCGCGTCTGGAGAACCGATGAGCCGGCTGATCTTCGAGGCCCATCGCCGGGTGCCCCCGCCGGCGACCCGCAAGGGCACCATCACGATCGAACCGCCGCCGGAACTGCCGCGGCTGGTGCCGCCGTCGCTGCTGCGCCGCGTCCTGCCCTACCTGATCGTGCTGCTCATCGTCGGCATGATCGTGGCGCTGTTCGCGACCGGGATGCGGCTGATCTCGCCGACCATGCTGTTCTTCCCGTTCGTGCTGCTACTGGCGGCCACCGCGATGTACCGCGGCACCGACAAGATGCGCACCGAGGAGGTCGACGCCGAACGCGCCGACTACCTGCGGTACCTGTCGGTGGTGCGCGACAACGTGCGCGCCCATGCCGCCGAACAGCGCGCGGCGCTCGAGTGGTCGCATCCGGCGCCCGACCTGCTGGCCACCGTCCCGGGCACCCGCAGGCAGTGGGAGCGCGATCCGCGCGACGGCGACTTCCTCGTACTGCGGGCCGGATTGCACGACACCCCGCTCGACGCCACCCTGCGGGTCAAGGACACCGCCGACGAGATCGATCTGGAACCGGTGTCGCACACCGCACTCCGTGGTCTGCTCGACGTGCAGCGCACGCTGCGCGACGCCCCGGCCGGTATCGACATCACCAAGGTCTCCCGCATCGCGGTGCACGGCGACACCGACGCCGTGCGCGGCACGCTGCGGGCGTGGATCGCCCAGGCGGTCACGTGGCACGATCCCAGCGTGCTCGGGGTGGCGCTGGCCTCACCCGACGTCGACACCGACGACTGGTCGTGGCTGAAGTGGCTGCCGCACACCGACGTTCCCGGTGAGACCGACGGTGTCGGACCGGCGCGTCACCTCACCGCCGGAATCGAGGAGCTGCGCGACGCGCTGGCGCCCGCCCTGGCGGACCGGCCCGCGTTCCCCGGCGACTCCGACCGGGCGTTCCGCCACCTGCTCGTGATCGTCGACGATCCCGACGCCGACGTCGAGGACCTGGTGCGGCGGCCCGGCCTGACCGGGGTGACGGTCGTGCACCGCGTGACGGCCGCACCGGACCGCGAACAGTACGCCAACCCCGAACGGCCGGTCCTGCGGATCGCCGACGGCAGGATCGAACGCTGGCAGCCCAGCGGCTGGCAGCCCTACGTCGACACCGCCGACCGCCTCGGCGTCGCCGATGCCCGCCACCTGGCCCGGCGTCTGTCGCGGTGGGACTCCAACCCGAGCCGCGCCCGGTCCACCACCACCGGCGGATCCACGTTCACCACGCTGCTCGGCATCCCCGACGCCTCGGCACTCGACGTCGCCGCACTGTGGGCCCCCCGCTCGCGCGAGGAGGAACTCCGCGTGCCGATCGGTGTCACCGCCACCGGCGAACCGCTCTACTTCGACCTCAAGGACGAGGCCGAGGGCGGGATGGGTCCGCATGGCCTGATGATCGGTATGACGGGTTCCGGCAAATCGCAGACCCTGATGTCGATCCTCTTGTCGCTGTTGACGACCCACTCGGCCGAACGGCTCAACGTGATCTACGCCGACTTCAAGGGTGAGGCCGGCGCGGACATCTTCCGCGACTTCCCGCAGGTGATCGCGGTCATCTCGAACATGGCCGAGAAGCGTTCGCTGGCCGACCGGTTCGCCGACACTCTGCGCGGTGAGGTGGCCCGGCGTGAACAGCTGCTCAAGGAGACCGGGCGCCGGGTGCAGGGCAGTGCGTTCAACTCGGTCACCGAGTACGAGGCCGCCCGTGCGGCGGGCCACGACCTGCCGCCGCTGCCGACGCTGTTCGTGGTCGCCGACGAGTTCACGCTCATGCTCGCCGACCACCCCGAGTACGCCGACCTGTTCGACTACGTCGCGCGCAAGGGCCGCTCGTTCCGCATCCACATCCTGTTCGCGTCGCAGACCCTCGACGTCGGCAAGATCAAGGACATCGACAAGAACACCTCGTACCGCATCTGCCTGAAAGTGGCCAGCCCCAGCATCTCCCGTCAGATCATCGGGGTGGAGGACGCCTACCACATCGAGGCCGGTCGCGAGCACAAGGGCGAGGGCTTCCTGGTGCCCGCACCCGGGGCCATGCCGATCAAGTTCCGCAGCACCTACGTCGACGGCATCTACGAACCGCCGCGGGTGGAGAAGTCGATCGTCGTGCGCGCGCTGCCGCAGCCGCAGCCGTTCACCGCATCGCGCGTTGAGCCCGAACCCGACACCGTGATCCCCTCGGCCGCACCGGAAGCCGAGGCGGCGCCACCCCGCAAGCTGATCGCCACGATCGGTGCGCAACTCGCGCAGTACGGTCCCAAGGCGCCGGCACTGTGGCTGCCGCCGCTCGACGACCCCATCGCGCTCGTCGACGTGCTGCAGCGGTCCGCGATCCCCGCCCGGCAGTGGCGCTGGCCGCTCGGCGAGATCGACAAACCGTTCGAGATGCGCAGGGACGCACTGGTCTTCGACGCCACGTCGGCGGCGGCGAACATGGTCATCCACGGCGGTCCGAAATCGGGCAAGTCGACCGCGCTGCAGACGTTCATCCTGTCGGCCGCGGCCCTGCACTCCCCGCGTGACGTCACCTTCTACTGCCTGGACTACGGCGGCGGGAAGTTGGCGCCGCTCGCGGATCTCGCGCATGTCGGCAGCGTCGCGACACCGCTGGAACCCGAACGGATCCGGCGCACCTTCGGCGAACTCGAGCAGCTGCTGCGGGCCCGCCAGGCCGCCGGGGCGCGCGGCGACGCGTTCCCCGACGGGTACGGCGAGGTGTTCTTGGTCATCGACAACCTGTACGCGTTCAGCCGCGACAACACCGACACGTTCAACACACGCAACCCGTTGTTGAACAAGGTGACCGAGTTGGTGAACAGCGGGCTGGCCTACGGCATCCACGTCGTGATCACCACCCCGAACTGGCTCGAGGTGCCGCTGAACATGCGCGACGGGCTGGGCCTGCGGCTGGAGCTCAAACTCCACGACAGCCGCGACAGCAACGTGCGGATCGTCGGCGGTCTGCGCCGCCCCGCCGAGAGTGTGCCCGCCGATCAGCCCGGCCGCGGCCTGACCATGAACGCCGAGCACTTCCTGTTCGCCGCCCCGGCGCTCGAACTGATCCCCGCGATCAACGCCCGGTTCCCCGAGCAGACCGCACCGCCCGTGCGGCTACTGCCGCACGACCTTTCGCCCGACGCGCTCGGACCGCTGTACCCGGCCCCCGACCGGGTGGTCATCGGTCAGCGCGAGGAGGACCTGGCCCCGGTCGTGCTGGACTTCGCGGCGAACCCGCTGCTGATGGTGTTCGGCGACAACCGATCCGGCAAGACGACACTGCTGCGGCACATCATCCGCACGGTGCGCGAGCACTCCACCGCCGACGACGTCGCGTTCACCGTCGTCGACCGGCGTCTGCAACTCGTCGACGAACCGCTGTTCGGTGACAACGAGTACACCGCGAACATCGACCGCATCACCCCGGCGATGCTCGGCCTGTCCGCGCTGATCGAGAAGCGCCGCCCACCGGCCGGACTGACCCCGGCCGAGCTGAGCGGCTGGACGTATCAGGGGCATACGCACTACCTGATCGTCGACGACGTGGATCAGATCCCCGACGGACCCGCGATCAGCGGACCGTACGCGGGGCAGCGGCCGTGGACCCCGCTGATCGGATTGCTCGCCCAGGCAAGTGATCTGGGGCTGCGGGTGATCGTCACCGCGCGGGCCACCGGTTCGGCGCACGCGGTGATGACGGCCCCGCTGCTGCGCAGGCTCAACGATCTGCAGGCGACCACGCTCATGCTCTCGGGCAACCCGCAGGACAGCGGGAAGTTGCGCGGCCACCGGTTCCGCAGGCTGCCCGCAGGTCGGGCGATGCTGCTCGGTGACACCGACACCCCGACGTTCGTCCAGCTCGTCAATCCGCTGATCGAGGCGAACGCCTCGACCCGCACCCACGGAAAGGATTACCGCTGATGACACTTCGCGTTGTTCCCGAAGGTCTCACCGCGGCCAGCGCCGCGGTCGAGGCGCTGACCGCCCGGCTGGCCGCCGCCCACGCCGCGGCCGCACCGCTGATCGGCGTCGTGATCCCGCCCGCGGCCGACGCCGTCTCGCTGCAGACGGCCGCTCAGCTCAGCGCCAACGGCGGTAGGCACGAGACGGTCGCGGCCCAGGGCGTCGAGGAACTCGGACGGTCCGGCGCAGGCGTCGGACAGTCGGGCGCCAGCTACCTCAGTGGTGACGCGATGAACGCGTCGGCCTACCTGATCGCCCGAGGCTGAGAGGTTGTCGTGACCGCCCCCATCTTCATGGCCCTGCCACCCGAGGTGCACTCGGCGCTGCTGTCCAGCGGCCCCGGCCCCGGGTCGCTGCTGGCTGCGGCGGGGGCATGGCAGTCGCTGAGCGCCGAATACGCCTCGGCCGCCGCCGAACTCACCGGCATACTGGGTGCCGTCCAGGCCGGGGCGTGGGAGGGGCCGAGCGCCGAACAGTACGTCGCCGCGCACACCCCGTACCTGGCGTGGCTGGCGCAGGCCAGCGCCAACAGCGCGGCCACCGCGGCGCAACACGAGACCGCGGCCGCCGCCTACACCACCGCGTTGGCGACCATGCCCACCCTCGGCGAACTGGCGGCCAACCACGCCACCCACGCGGTCCTGCTGGCGACGAACTTCCTCGGCATCAACACGATCCCGATCGCAGTCAACGAGGCCGACTACGTCCGAATGTGGATCCAGGCCGCCACCAGCATGAGCACCTACCAAGCCGTCGCGAGCGCCGCCGTGGCCGCCGCACCGACCACGACACCCGCACCGCTGCTGCTGGCGCCCGGCGTCGGCGAGGCTGGGCAGGCGATGGCCTCGCTCACCCAGGTCGGCGCCCAGGCGCAGGCGACCGAATCCGGTTCGGCGCTGGACAATTCGAACCTTATCACCCAGCTGCTCGAGATGTACCTCAAGAACGTGCCGGGCGGTCAGGAGATCATCGACTTCCTGCGCGACCCGATGGGCAACCTGCAGACGCTGCTCAACGACTTCATGACCAACCCGGCCGGCGCGTTGGTCACTTGGGGTCCGCTGCTGTCGGCCGTCGCCTACCAGGTGTTCACCAACCTGGTCGGGTGGCCGACGTGGGCGATGATCTTCGCCTCGCCGTTCCTGCTCGCCGCGCTCATCCCGCTCGGGATTGCCGGGCTGGTACTGATCATCGACGCGCTCAAACCCGACGAGGTGCAACCCCCTGCGCCGCAGGAGGAACCGGCACCCGCGACGGCGCCGCGGTCCGAACCGCAACTGGTGCCGGTGGCCGGGGTGCCCGCACCGACCGCCGCGCCCGCCGCGGCCCCGGCACCGGCGGGCACACCCGCACCCGCACCGGCCGCGCCCGCGGCCGCGGCGGCCGCCGCCCCGTTCGTGCCGTACGCGGTGCGCGGCGGCGATCCGGGGGAGGGCTTCACCCCGACCGTGCGCGATACGACCGGGGCCAGGGCGCCTGCGAGTGACATCACGGCCGCCTCGGCGGCCGCCGCCGCCGCTGCTGCGGCCGCACGCCGGAAGCGCAGGCGCCGCAAGGCCACCGAGGTCAAAGGTCGCGGATACGCCGACGCGTACATGGACTACGAGGAGGACCCGCAAGCGCCGCCGGTCGTCGAGGAGCCGCGGGTCGCCGCGTCGGCACGCGGTGCCGGGCCGATGGGCTTCACCGGCACCGCACCCGGGGACACCGACACACGGGCCGCCGGGCTGACGACCCTGTCCTCGGACGCGTTCGGCGACAGCCCGGTCAACCCGATGCTGCCCGGAACGTGGCCACCCGACGGCGAGAGCCCGGAGGGAGGGGCGCGCACCTGAGCAAAACGGCTGCAACACACCGACTTCGACTTCTCCGAAAGGAACAGCTATGAGCATGCTCGACGCCCACATCCCCCAGATCGTCGCCTCCGAGGCGGCCTTCGGCGCCAAGGCCGCGCTGATGCGCAGCACCATGGCGCAGGCCGAACAGGCCGCACAGTCCTCGCAGGCGTTCCACATGGGTGAGTCCTCGGCGGCCTTCCAGGCCGCCCACGCCCGCTTCATCGAGGTCTCCGCGCGGATCAACGCGCTGCTCGACATCGCGCAGGTCAACCTCGGCGACGCCGCGGGCACCTACGTCGCCGAGGACGCCGCGGCCGCCAGCACCTACACCGCCATCTGAGCCGACCGCACCAGACACAGGAGATTCCGATGTCCCAGATCATGTACAACTACCCGGCGATGCTCGCGCACGCCGCGGAGATGAACAGCTTCGCCGGTGCGATGGCCGCCGTCGGTGCCGACATCGCCAGCGAGCAGGCCGCACTGGCCGGTGCCTGGCAGGGCGATTCGGGCACCACGTACCAGGCGTGGCAGACCCAGTGGAACGCCAGCCTCGAGGAACTGGTCCGCGCGTACCGGGCGATGGCCGGCACGCACGAGATGAACACCATGTCGATGAGCGCCCGCGACCAGGCCGAGGGCGCCAAGTGGGGTTGACCGGTTTCCGGGTCGCGGGTTCGTAAGTCCTGTGGGTCCCAACGCCGTTGAACTGACCGCCGCCCAGGCGTGGTTCGTCGCCGAGAGCATCGGCGCCGGATCACTGCCGTGGGTGCTGGCGATCACCCCGCCCTACAGCCAGGAGGCCGACCGGGCCCCGTTCGCCGCCGAGACCACGGCGGCGCTCGAAGCGCTCGGTGTGCTGTCCGGCGACGGCACGGTCGACGCCGCCGTGGCCGACTGGATCCGCGTGGTGTGCCGTGCCGAGCAATGGCTGGATCTGCGGTTCGTCTCGGGCCGCGGTGCGCTGCTGCGCGGCGTAGTGGCCCGGCGGGCCGGACGGACCGTCGTCGCGCTGCGCAGCGGTTCGTTGGTGACCTTCACCCGGATGGAGATCGACCACCCCGAGGCGCTGGTCCCGGTGCTCTGCGCGGGCCTGTCGGGACGCCGCCCGGCCCGCTTCCCGGAGTTCACGCTGCCGACCGATGTCGGGTCCCGCGCCGACGAACGGATCCGGCAGGGCGCACCGCTGGCCGAGGTGCTGGACTTCCTCGGTATCCCGGCGTCGGCGCGCCCCGTCGTGGAGGCCGCGTTCGGCACCGACCGGACCTACGTGGAGATCGTCGCCGGTGAGCATCGCGACGGGCACCGCGTCACCACACAGGTCGGGGTGAGCGTCGTCGACACCACCGCGGGCCGGGTTCTGGTGAGCCCGACGCGGGCGTTCGACGGCGAATGGGTGTCGGCGTTCGCGCCCGGCACCCCGTTCGCCATCGCCGCGGCCGCCGAACGCCTGACCGGATCGCTGCCCAGCGGCCCGTGGTTCCCCGACCAACCCCTCACCCGCGATTTCGACCACGAAGACACGAGAGAACCGAGAACACGAGAATGTCCGACAACACTGTGATGCCGATCGTGCGGGTGGCCGTACTCGCGGGCGGCGAGGACGGCGGCCGGCTGACCGAGATGGCGCTGCCCGCCGATCTGCCGCTGCGCGAGATCCTGCCCGCCGTGCAGGCCATGGCCCGCCCGCACGACGACGGTGACGTCCGGCCGGAACGGTTGAGCCTGGCGCCGGTCGGCGGCGCCGCGTTCAGCCTCGACGCGACGCTGGACACCGTCGGGGTCGTCGACGGCGATCTGCTCGTGCTGCAACCGGTTCCGGCAGGCCCGGCGGCGCCCCGCATCGTCGAGGACATCGCCGACGCGGCGGTGATCTTCTCCGCCGCCCAGGACAGGCGGTGGGGTCCCGCGCACATCAAACGGGTCGCCGCGGTCGCCGTGCTGGGTCTGCTGCTGGTCGCCACCGGCGTCAGCGTCGCGCACCGCCTCGTCACCGACAGCGGGATCGGGCTGATCGTGGTGTGCGCCGTGGCGGTGCTGGCCGTGCTCGGTGCGCTGCTCAGCCGCGCCGCCGCGCCCGCGCTGGCCAGTGCCCTCGGACTCGTCGCGCTGCCCGCGGTGGCCGCCGCATTCGCCCTCGCCGTCCCCGGTGAATTCGGCGCCGCGCAGATCCTGCTCGCCGCCGCGGGCGTCACCGCGTGGTCGGTCATCAGCCTGACCACCGGCGACCGCGCCGTGGCGGTGTTCACCGCAACGGCCGCAACAGGTTTGGCGGTGCTGCTGACCGCCGCCGCCGCATCGGTGTGGACGCTGTCGGACACCCTGCGCGGATGTGTGCTGATCCTGGCCGGGCTGCTCGTCACCGTGCAGGCCGCGCAGCTGTCGGCGATGTGCGCGCGTTTCCCGCTGCCGGTGCTGCCCGCACCCGGTGATCCGACGCCGTCGGCGCAGCCGCTGCGGGTGCTCGAGGACCTGCCGCGCCGGGTGCAGATGAGCCAGTCGCACCAGACCGGGTTCCTGGCCGCCGGTGTGCTGCTCAGCGTGACCGGTTCGCTGCTGCTCGTCGGGCAGCAGAACGTGTCGGGGTGGGCCTGGTACGTGGTGGCGGCCGCCGCGGTCGGCGCGGTGCTGCGCGCCCGCGTCTGGGATTCGGTGCCCTGCAAGGCGTGGCTGCTGGCGCACCCGCTGCTGTTGTCCGTGGCGCTGCTGGTCCTGTTCGCGGCCACCGACCGGTTCGACGCCGCCTGGTGGGCGCTCGGCGCGACCGCGCTGATCGTCGTGGTCTGGGTGGTCGTCGCGCTCAACCCGTCGATCGCCTCGCCGGAGACGTACTCGCTACCGATGCGGCGCCTGGTCGGCTTCGCCGCCGCGGGTGTGGACGCCTCGCTGATCCCCGTGATGGCCGTCCTCGTCGGACTGTTCACCTGGGTGCTCAACAGGTGATCCGACCGCTCGCCCTGCTGTCCGTCGTCGGTGCGGTCGCGCTGCTCGGCGCGCCGCCCGCGGTGGCGGTGACCCCACCCGAGGTCGATCCGGCGGCGACACCGCCCTCGGGTGCGGCCGGACCCGTCCAGCCGATGGCCCAGCGCGGCGACTGCGTCGTCGGCGGTGTGCTGCCCGGCAGCGATCCCGGCGCGGTGAGCCCGAACCAATTGGCGCTCAACCTGACCGGGGCGTGGCGGCACAGCCGCGGTGACGGCCAGACCGTCGCGGTCATCGACACCGGGGTGAAGCCCGGCCCCCGGCTGCCGAACGTCGAAGCCGGCGGCGACTACCTCGGCTCGACCGACGGGCTCACCGACTGCGACGGGCACGGCACCATGGTCGCCGGCCTGATCGCCGGCCAGCCCGGTGACGACGGGTTCTCCGGCGTGGCGCCCGGTGCCCGCATCGTGTCGATCCGGCAGAACTCCGCACGCTTCGCCCCCGCGAACCCGGGGGAGGACCCCGCGGTGTCCCGGGCGGCCGCCGACGTCGCCAGCCTGGCCCGCGCGGTGGTGCGAGCGGCCGACCTCGGCGCACGCGTCATCAACATCTCGGTGGTCAGCTGCCTGCCCGCGGGTAAGGCCGTGGACCAGACCGAACTCGGTGCGGCGCTGCGGTATGCGGCTCGTGAGAAAGACGCGGTCATCATCGCCGCCGCAGGCAACAATCTGGCCGCCGCCCGCAACAACCGAACCGGCATGAACACCGGGTCGTCGTGTGAGTCCAATCCGCTCGGCGACGCGAGCCGCCCCGCCGATCCCCGCAACTGGGCCGGCGTCACATCGGTGTCGATCCCGTCATGGTGGCAGCCCTACGTGCTGTCGGTGGGGTCGCTGACCACGACCGGTCAGCCGTCGGAGTTCACGATGTCCGGTCCGTGGGTCGGGATCGCCGCACCGGGTGAGGACATCAGCTCGGTGGGCAACGGTCCCGACGGCGGGCTGGCCAACGGGCTACCCAACGACCGCGACGAGCTGTACCCGGTCAGCGGGACCAGCTATGCGGCCGCCTACGTCTCCGGTGTCGCGGCGCTGGTGCGCGGCCGGTTCCCCGAATTGACCGCCGAACAGGTGGTGGAGCGTCTGACCGCGACCGCCCACGGCGCTCCCCGCTCACCGTCGAACGTGGTCGGCGCGGGCAGCGTCGACCCCGTCGCCGCACTCACCTGGCAGCTGCCTACGGACACCGCCGCGGGCACGGAGCCGAAACCCGTTGCCGCGCCGCCGGTCCCACCCGAACCCGATACCACCCCGCGGACGGTTGCCCTGATCGGCACCGCGGTACTCGCACTCACGGCGCTCGGCGCCGTGGTGTGGACGCGACGACGAAAGGACGAGGCCTCATGACGGCCAGGATCACGGTGGCGCTGCTGTTCGCCATCCCGGCGGCGCTGGCGTACCCGTGGCAGTCGACCACCGACAAGTGGCTGCTCGGTGTGGCCGTCGCCGTCGTCGTGGCGCTGTTCGCCTGGTGGCGCGGGCTTTTCGTGACCACGATGCTGCGGCGCCGCATCGCGATCCTGCGCCGCAACCGTCGCGGCGGCCGCACCCCCGCCGACTCGGAGCATTTCGCGACGGTGACGCTGCGCGTCGACGGTGCGGCGTCCGGTGAACTACCGCTGCCGCTGCTCGCCGGTTACGTCGACCGGTACGGGATCCGCGCGCACAAGGTGCGGATCGTCAGCCGCGACGCCGCCGGTGCGCGCACCACGTGGATCGCGCTGACCGTCGGCGCCGCCGACAACCTCGACGCCCTGCGCGCCCGGTCCGCGCGGATGCCGTTGCGCCAGACCACCGAGATCGCCGCGCGTCGCCTGACCGACCATCTGCGCGAACTCGGGTGGACGGTCACCCCGGTCGGCGAGACCGCATCGCCGGTGCCCGCGTCGGCGCGGGAGACCTGGCGCGGGATGCGCAGCGACGACGGACATGTCGCGGCCTACCGGATGGCGGTGGACGACGATACGCTCGCCGGGGTCGCGGCGCTGCCCGCCGTCGAGACGTGGACCGCACTCGACATCGTCGGCGGTGCAATGCGTCCCGAGGTCATCGGCGGATGTGCGGTGCGCACCGCGGACCGGCCCGCCGCGAAGGCGCCCGCACCCGGGCTGACACCGCAGTACGGCAGGCACCGGCCCGCGTTGGAGGCGATGCACCCGCTCGCACACGAACGGCTCGAGGGCACGCCCGCCGGTTTCACGGGAAACGGGTTGAGCTGGACCGTCGATGTCCGCGAGACTGACGTCCCGCAGGCCGCTACTCGCACTTCTCCTGCGTAGCTTCCGCCTCACGCTCAGTCGAACATGAACTCGCTCAGGAAGCGCGTCATCCGGCGGAGATAGTCCGGTTGGCTCACGTGCAGTAGGTGGTTGCCGGGGAACCAGTGGAATGCGCACCGGTCCCAGTGCCGCCACAGCAGTTCGGCCTGTTGCGGCGGCGCCAACCGGTCCCCGAGCCCGGTGATGATCAACCGGCGGTCCCGCGGGACCAGCGGGCGGTAGTTCAGCGGCGACGGATACCGCGACGCCGCCGCTTCCAGGTCGGGGTCCAGGCGGGCGATCCGACGGTTGAGCGCCACCAGTTTGTTGGCGGGGAACCACTCGTCGACGGTGCGGTCGGGGGTGACCACCGGGACGTTGGGGACGACGGCATCGATCCGGTCGTCGACCGCGGCCAGCAGCGCGGAGGTGAACCCGCCCAACGAGATGCCGGTGACGGCGATCCGGTCGACACCGGTGAACTCGAGGTGGTCGATCAGCGACCGGAAGTCGTGTACGGCCTGGGCCATCGCCTCGGCGAAGCCGGCGAACCCGCTGGCGAAGTAGCCGTATCCGCTGTAGGGCGAGTACTTCTCGGCGCGCCGCCCGTGGAACGGCAGCGTGTACAGCAGCACGTCGTATCCCGACCGGTAGAACCACGGCAGCGACAGGAACTGGCCGTTGAACAGGTACGCCGAGCCCATGAAGCCGTGGATGACGCACAGCGTCGGCCGCGGGCCGTCGTGATGGCGCCAGTGCTGGGCGTGGACGATGTTGTTGCGCTCATACCCGCGGCACCGGTCGCGCAGCGCCGGATTGACCGCTTGGAAACTGCTGCGGAACCGGATGTTGTGCACGTGGCCGTGGGCGGTCCACTCGGCGACGGGGTTGGCGGGCCGCGAGGAGACACGGGGCGGCTCGGTTGGTGCGGGGAACGACAGGTCCGGGTCTTGTGCGGCGGCCAGTTCGGCGTAGAACCGTAGGTGTTCGGTGTCGGCGCGAGTCGTTGCCGGCCGCACCGCGGATGCGATCACCGACGGCAGCATCGCCGCACCCACCATCGACGCGACCCCGGTCCGCAGGGCGAGGTCCGCGACCGCCGACGCGTCGACGATCAGGCGCTGCCGGGTGGTGAGGTCGCCGCGGTGGGGGAGGCCACGCGCCCCCGCGTCACCGCCGGGGACGTCCGGGACGGGGATCGGCGAAACCCCGGCGGGGGTCTGCGCGTCGGTCATGGCATGGCCTCTCCTCGTGCTACCGAACCGAACAGACGAAACCCGTTGTCATGGAACACGTTGCGCAACCAGTCGTCATCGACGTCCGGCAGCTCGGTGAGCACCGACATGGCGTGGGCATAGCCGTAGGGGATGTTCGGGAAGTCACTGCCGAACAGGATGCGGTGGCCCATCGCTCGTAGCCGCGCGTACTCGCCCTGCGGGAACGGCATTGTTTCCTCGGTGAACCCGGTGAACGCCATCGTGGTGTCCAGGTGCAGCTGTTCGAAATCCTCGCAGAGGTCCAGGAACTCGGTGTACTCCGGACCGCCCATGTGAGCGATGACCAGACGCAGGCGGGGGTGGCGTTCCAGTACCGCGCGGATCGGCCCCGGTCCGGTGAACGTGCCGGGCGCGGGACCCGACCCGCAGTGGATGATGACGGGGGTGCCCGCGTCGGCGATCAGCCCCCACACCTCGTCGAGCAGTGGGTCGGTCGGGTCGTAGTCGCCGACCTGGACGTGCGCCTTGAACACCCGGGTGCCGGATTCCAGCGCGGCGCGCACATAACCGGGCGCGGTCGGTTCCGGATAGAAAGTCGCGGTGCGCAGGCAGTCCGGCGTCGCGGCGGCGAATCCGGCCGCCCACTGGTTCAGCCAGGCGGCCATCTCGGGTTTGTGCGCGTAGACCAGCGAGGTGAAGGCCAGCACGCCGAAGGACCGCAGCGTGCGCAGCCGCTCCTGTTCGTCGCTGCGGTAGGTGATCGGCCAGGACCGGCCGATCAGCGGTCCGGTGTCGTCGAAGTACTTCCACACCTTGTCCATCACGTTCTTCGGCATGAAATGCGTGTGCACGTCGATGACGCCGGGCAGGGCCAGCGCCTGCCAGATCCGGCGGACCGATTCGGGTTCGTCCATCGACTCGATGATGGCACCCGCGCCGGGGGAGCAGAATCGGCGGGTATGTGGAACCCCGAGGTGTACCTGTCCTTCGCCGACCACCGCGGTAGGCCCTTCTACGACCTGCTGGCCCGCGTCGACGCCGACCGTCCGCGCCGTGTGGTCGACCTCGGCTGCGGCCCAGGCAATCTGACCGCCACCCTGCACCGCCGCTGGCCGGACGCGACGGTCGAGGCGTGGGACAACTCGCCGGAGATGGTGGCGGCGGCCCGCGAGAACGGGGTGCCCGCCGACCTCGGCGACGTGCGGGACTGGACCCCGCGCCCGGACACCGACGTGGTGCTCAGCAACGCGACCCTGCAGTGGGTGCCCGAACACCGCGACCTGTTGACGCGCTGGGCCGCGGCACTGGCGCCTGGGTCGTGGGTGGCGATGCAGGTGCCGGGCAACTTCGAGGCCCCGTCGCACGAGGTCGTGCGCACCCTGGCGCGGCGGGAACCGTGGGCGGCGCTGCTGCACGACATCCCGTTCCGGGTGGGCGAGGTCGTCGACACCCCGGCCGGCTACGCCGGCCTGCTCACCGACGCCGGGTGCACCGTCGACGCGTGGGAGACCACCTACATCCACGAGCTGACCGGTGAGCATCCTGTGCTGGACTGGATCACCGGCACCGCGCTGCGGCCGGTGCGCGCGCGGCTCGACGATGCGCAGTGGGAGCGGTTCCGCACCGAACTAGTCCCGCTGCTCGAGGCGTCCTATCCGCGGCGCCCCGACGGCCGGACCTTCTTCCCCTTCCGTCGGGTGTTCGTCGTCGCGCGGGTGGGTTAGCGCCTGCTGTTCAGCAGGTCGATCACCTGCGCGACGAGGTCGGCGATGTCCGCACCGGTGGTGTCGAGCACCAGATCCGGGTTCTCGGGTGGTTCGTAGGGGGCGTCCACACCCGTCAACCCTTTGAGCTCACCCGCGCGGGCCCGCGCGTAAAGGCCCTTCGGATCGCGCTTTTCGCACTCCTCGACCGGGGTGGCGACGTACACCTCCAGGAACGGCAACTTCGCCGCATCGTTGAGGGTGCGGGCGATCTCCCGGTCGGAGCGCAGCGGCGACACCAACGAGGCCAGCGCGACGACACCGGCGTCGGCGAACAGGCGGGTGAGATGGCCGACGCGGCGGATGTTCTCGGCGCGGTCACCGGCGGAGAATCCGAGATCGTCGGACAGGCCGTGGCGGATGTTGTCGCCGTCGAGCAGGTACGCCACCTGACCGGATTCGACGAGGGCGCGTTCCACCGCGACCGCGATGGTCGACTTCCCGGAAGCCGGCAGGCCGGTGAACCAGATGGTCGCACCGCGCTGACCTGTCGAGGCCCAGCGATGCGTACGGTCCAGAGACGAAGGGTGCCAGCGGATGTCGTTACGGGTCTGTGCGCCGGGTTTGACCTCGCGCGGCTCGATGATGGTGCCCGCGCCGACGGTGTCGTTGCTCGACTCGTCGATCAGGATGAACGCGCCGCTGTCCCGGTTGTCGGCGTAGGCGTCGGCCACGACAACCGAACTGGTGCGCAGCGTCACCGACCCGATGTCGTTGAGCACCAACTCGACCGGATTGTCGAACTCGTCGAGCGTCTCCGGGTCCAGGCGGGTGTGCAGGGCCTGCACGGTCGCACGCACGGTGCCGGTGCCCTGTTTGAGGGCCAACCGGTCGCCCGCGCGCAACGGGGTGTCGGAGAACCAGCACACCGTCGCGTCGAGCTCGCGCGCCGGCACCGGCAGGGTGGCGTCCTCGGCGCCGCTGACGAGCACGTCACCGCGACCGACGTCGATGTCGTCGGCCAGCTCGATCGACACCGACAGCGGTGCGACCGCGACGGGGCGGTCATCGTCGAGGGTGTCGACCACGGTGACCGTGGACCGGGTCCCCGCGGGCAGGCTGATCACCGTGTCCCCGACACTCAGGGTGCCCGCCGACAGCCTGCCGGTGTAGCGCCGGCGCTGGTCGGCGGTCGGCCGCGACACCCACTGCACCGGCAGCCGCAACTTACGCGGCTCGGGTTGCGGCGCAATGAGTTCGACGTTCTCCAGGTACTCGAGCAGCGTCGGACCGTCGTACCAGGGGGTGCGGTCGGACCGGTGCACGACGTTGTCGCCGTGTTTGGCCGCGATCGGGATGACCGTGATGTCGAGGCCGCCGAGGCGTCTGGAGAGCTGCTGCAGTTCGGTCGACACCTCGGCGAACCGGCCACCGTCGAAGTCGACGAGGTCGATCTTGTTGACCGCCGCGACGAAGTGTTTGATCCCCAACAGTTTCGCGATGCGGGCGTGCCGGTTGGTCTGCCGCAGCACCCCGGCGCGGGCGTCGACCAGCAGCACCGCCACGTGCGCATTCGACGCCCCGGTGAACATGTTGCGGGTGTAGCGCTCGTGGCCCGGGGTGTCGGCCAGGATGTAGCTGCGGTTCTCGGTGGAGAAGAACCGGTAGGCGACGTCGATCGTGATGCCCTGTTCGCGTTCGGCGCGCAGACCGTCCGACAGTGCGGCCAGATCCGCGATGCCTTCTGCGTCGGTGACTGCTTCGAGGTGGTCGAGCGGCAGGCTGTCGGTGTCGTGCAGCAGCCGGCCGATGAGCGTGCTCTTTCCGTCGTCGACGGATCCGGCGGTGGTGATGCGGAGCAATTGGCGCGTGCTCATCAGAAGTACCCCTCGCGTTTCCGATCCTCCATCGCCGCAACGGATGTGCGGTCGTCGGCGCGGGTCTCACCGCGTTCGGACACCGTGGCCGCGGAGATCTCGGCGATCACGCGCTCGATGTCGGTGGCCTCCGAGCGCACCGCCCCGGTGATCGTCAGGTCCCCGACGGTGCGGTAGCGCACCCACTCCACCGCGGCGGACTCCCCGTCGCCGGGTTGCACGTACTGCGAAACAGCGAGCAGGATGCCGTCGCGTTCGAAGACCTCGCGCTGGTGGGCGAAGTAGATCGACGGCAGTTCGAGGTTCTCCAGTGCGATGTAGCGCCACACGTCGAGTTCGGTCCAGTTGCTCAACGGGAACACCCGGACCTGCTCACCCTTCTTGATCCGCCCGTTGTAGAGCGACCACGGTTCGGGGCGCTGCGCACGCGGATCCCACTGGCCGAACTCGTCGCGAAAACTCAGGATGCGCTCCTTGGCGCGGGCGCGTTCCTCGTCGCGGCGGGCACCGCCGAACGCGGCGTCGAAACCGCCCGCCTCCAACGCGTCGAGCAGTGTGCGGGTCTGCTGTCGGTTACGCGAGGCGCCCGGACCCGGATCGGGGACCCGCCCCCTGTCGATCGACTCCTGCACCGAGGCGACGATGAGGTTGTGGCCGTGCCCGAAGACCCGGCGGTCCCGGAACTCGATTACCTCGTCGAAGTTGTGCCCGGTGTCGACGTGCATGACCGGGAACGGCAGCGGTGCGGGTCGAAAAGCCTTCTCCGCCAAGCGGAGCAGCACGATCGAATCCTTACCCGCACTGAACAGCAGCACGGGTCGTTCGAGTTCGGCGACCACCTCGCGGATGATGTGGACGGCTTCGGCCTCGAGCAGGCGCAGTTCGTCGACGCGTAACGCGTCGACGTCGGTGGTCGTCATGTCGGCAACCCGTCTCTCTGCGCATCGGCGCGGTAGCGGTCGACCCACTCGTCGGAACGCTGGTCGGCCTGGCGTTCGAGCACGGGCGCGGGCGCCAGCCGGGGGTCCTGGCCCAGCCGCTCGAGGATGTCGGCGACGACCTCGGTCAGATTGCGCCACAACACCGGATACGGCACGTCGAGCGGTTCGACGTCCTCCTCGGCGAACCAGGTGCGCCAGCCCTCCTCCTGCGCGCGCAGCATCCGCACCACGTGCGCAATGGCCCCGGCGTGGTACTCCGCCCGCGCATCCCGCGTCGGGTCGGGGCGGCCGCGCCACACCCGGGTCTGCACCGCCCGCCAGAACGACACGGCCTGTGAGATCACGTCGGGCCGGTAGACGTGCACGAGTACCGGATCGGAGCCGACGACGTCGCGGATGGCCGAGAGCAATCCGGTGCCGGAGCGGTCCGGGAGATCCTTGGCACGGTCGAGCAGCAGCGGGGTCTGATTCCACATCAGCTTGCCGCCCCACACGCCGTTCGGAGTGCGGCCCACGGTCCGGATGTAGTCCCGCCAGATGGTCGACGGCGCGAGGTCCGGTTTGCCCTCGTCGAGCGGATCGAGCAGGCGCAGGATCGATTCGTCGTCGACATCGGCGAACCATTCGCGCGGTTGCGGCGCCTGACTGGTCTGCGGCAGGTACTGGAAGAACTCCTGCGGCTCGCCGGCCACACCCGTCGCGCGCAGGGATTCGACCAGCAGCGTGCTGCCGCTGCGCTGGGAGGCGAGGACCAGATATGCCGAGGGCTGCGAAGGCATGCGCGGAAGCCTAACCGGACCGGATTTGCCTTGGCTATCCGGCAGTTTCGTTCACAATGAGTTTATCTATTGCGTCGACCGGCGTTCATCATCGATACCGCGTTCGGCGGCGATCGCCGACCGGCTCGTCACCGCCCGGCCCTGAATTCGCAGATACGTCTCGGTATACCTCTCGGATATCCGGGTGCCCGCGAAATCGGACGGGATGACGTCGTTGGTCTTCACCCGCCACTCGTCGAGCAGCAGCGCCAGATCGCCCGCGACGGTCTCAGCGTCACCATTGTCGTGCGACGTCAACAGGTTGTTCCGCTCCGACGGATCGGTGCGCAGATCGTAGAGTTCGCGTTCGGGACGCGGGGTGGCCGATCGCGGTCCGACGATGCGGCCCGGCGCGCTCTCGGCGATGTCCCACGGCAGGTCGAGCAGCGGCCGTTGTGCGTAATTCTCGATGTAGCTGAATTCCTTTGTCCGGATGGCCCGTATCGGGTCGAAGGAATCGTGATACGTCTTCGTCGTGTACACCGCGGTGCGCACTTCGCGAGTTTTCTCCGGTCCGCCCAGCAAATTGTCGGCGTGCGAAAGGCCCTCGACGTCCTCGGGGATGTCGACACCGAGGACGTCCAACAGGGTGGGCATCAGGTCGACCCCGCTGAACAGATCGTCGTAGACACCGGCGGCGATGCCCGCGTCGCGCGGCGGTCGGATGATCATCGCGATGCCGGTGCCCGCGTCGTAGAGGGTCGATTTCGCCCGCGGCATCGCCGGGCCGTGGTCGGTCATGAACACCACCCAGGTGCTCGCGTCCAGTCCGGTGGCCTCCAACGTGTCGAGCAGTTCCCCGACCGCGGCGTCGGCGACGGTGATCGACCCGTAGAAGTCGGCGAGGTCCTGGCGCACCGCGTCGTCGTCGGGCAGGTAGTCGGGCAGTTCCACGGTCGCCGCGTCGGCGGGTTCGTAGCGCTCCCGCGGATACGGCCGGTGGGTCTCGAAGAACCCCGCGGTCAGCAGGAACGGCTCCCGCGGTGCGGCCCGCAACCACTCGGTGGCCCGTTCGACGACGTACTCGCAGTAGGAATTGGACACGTCGAACTCCGCGAACCCCAGCTTGGCCGGATACGACGTTTCGTGCTGCATCCCGAACAACGCTGTGTGCCAACCGTTTTCGCTGAGAACATGCGGCAGCGTCCGGACACCCGCGCGGTACTCCCAGCCGTGGTGGGCCAGCCCGACCAACCCGTTGCTCTGCGGATACCGGCCGGTGAACAACGATCCGCGCGACGGTGAGCACAGCGGCGCGGTGGCGTGCGCACGGGTGAACAGGATGGCATCGGCGGCCAACCGGTCGAGGCGGGGGCTGTGCACATCCGAGTGGCCGTAGGCGCCGAGATGCCGGCCAAGGTCGTGCCAGTGGACGATCAGCACGTTGGCGGGGCGCGGCGGGGGTTTGTGTGCGGTCACGCTGGTCCACGAAAGCGGTTCACCGGCGGATCGGCAAGTGTTCGGCTCACGCGTCCGCCAGAGATTGCGCTCACGGTCGTGGATGTCCGTGCGGGCACAGCCGTGAGCGCAATATCCGGCGGGTTCACGGCCGGTACGGCACCCCGACCGCGCGGAACACCCATTCCGGCGGGACACCGAACGACAGCGTGCGCGCGGGCAACTCGGCGAGCACGTGGTCGGCGATCTCGGTCTTGTAGTGCAGCGACAGCGTGCCGTGGCAGCGTGGGTCGACCTCGTTGACGTCGACGTCGAACTGCACTCCCGTCGAGCCGATCTCGACGCTCACCGGACCGCTGTGCGGGGCGTCCCACCGCTGGTCGACGGTGCGGCCCGCGAGCCCGGGCACCGTCGACAGCGTCGCCACCACCCGGTCACGGGTGAGCACCAGCGCACCGGTGTAGCCCGACACGCTGCCCGAGGCCCGCTTACCGGGGATCGACCCGGTGAACCGGCGGGTCACGGGCACGAACTCGGACAGCAGGAGGATCCCCTCGGCCTCGGCCTCGGCGCGGATCTCGTCGGGCAGCTTGCCGATGCGGAACAACTTGCGCAGGAAGACCGCCATGACCAGTGAGGGTAATCGGATCGGTAGCGTGAGTGGATATGGTCACCCGCCAGGACGTCGACGACGTCTCGGAACGGGCGGTGGTGGCCGGGGTCGCGATCACCGTCGTCGTCTTCGTGGCGGGACTGACCTGGGCGCGGGACTGGCGGGCGCGGCGATGATGACGCTGCTCTCGTGAACCGCACGTGGCTCGCCGGATCGGCGGTGCTGGCCGTCGGGGTCTTCGTCCTGATGTGGATCGGGTACGCCGAACAGTGGGAGTGGTTGGCCGCGGCCGATCGGGCGGCCCTGGAGCCGCTCGCCCGTTTCGGCATCGCCCACCCCGCATGGGTGGCCGCCTGGGACGTGTACTGCATCGTGTTCGGCCCGACGGTGGCACGGCTCGCGGGCATCGTCGTGATCGTGGTGCTGTGGCTGCGGCGGCACCGGCGGCTCGCGCTGTACCTGCTGCTCACCGTCGAACTGTCCGGACTGCTGCTGGTCGTCGCCAAGGCGATCGCCGACCGGCCACGGCCGGCGAGTGCACTGGTGTACGCGCAGTCGTCGTCGTTCCCGTCGGGCCACGCCCTGGGCACCATGGTGATCGTGCTGGCGGTGCTGGCCGTGGTGCTGCCGCTGCTGCGGCCCGCGCTGCGACCGTGGGTGGTCGCGGCGGGCGTGCTGATCGTCGTGACGATCGGGGCGGGGCGCGTCGTGCTCAACGTGCACCACCCGTCCGACGTCGTGGCCGGCTGGGCGTTGGGCTACGCCTACGTCGTCGGGTGCACGCTCTGGTACCCGCCGCGGGTCAATCGAGTGGACGGAAAACCGGCAGCACCCGGTACTGCGCGCTGAAGGTGGCGGTTTCGACCTCGGTGCCCACCTCACCGTCACAGGCGAGTTCCGTCGGCCCGTCGACGGCGGTGAACGAGAACTCCGGTACCCGCATCTCGTGGTAGAGCGGGCTGCGGGTCAACCGGCCGAGGACGAGCGCGGTGATGATCCGCAACCGGGCGAATCGCTTACCGGTCTCCAGGATCCGCACGTCGAGCAGCCCGTCGTCCATCCGGTGCCGCTGCGCCGGGGCGAAACCCGACGGCAGATAGGTCGAATTGCCCAGGAAGAACAGCGACGTCTGCAACGTCTCGTTGTCGTAGCTGATCCGCACCGGTTCGCCGCGACGCAGCGTGTGGAACATCGCATACAACCCCGCCAGTGGTTTACCGACCTTGTGCTCGAGCTTCTCCCGGGTCTGCACGAACTGCGGGTAGGCGCCGATGCTGGCGGTGTTGATCACCATGTGCTCCTCGTTGAGGCACACCAGATCCACACACGCGACGCTGCCGCGCCGGATCGCGTCGACCGTACGGGCCACCGAGTCGCAGCCGACGTCCTTGGCGAAGTGGTTGAACGTGCCCGCGGGGAACACCGCGAGCGGGAGGCCGGCCGCCTTGGCGATGCTCGCGGCGGTCGCCACCGTGCCGTCACCGCCGCCGATCGCGAGCACCTCGGCGCGTGCGGCCGCATCGCGGAGCACCTCGGCGAGATCGTCGTCCTCGCCGAGTTCGACGATCTCGGCGCGCGGCAGGGCGTCGCGGACCTCGTCGGCCACCCGGGCCCCGCTGCCGCTGCCCGACGCCGGGTTGATCACCAGCACCACCCCGGCGCCGTCCGGGGGGGGGGGGGGGGGCGCCCGCAGCGGTCGGGCGGTGGGCAGCTTGGTGGGGGTCGTCGGCGGCACCACCCGGCCGCCGAGCACCGCGATCGCTGCGCCGAGGCCGAACCCGGCGAACACGTCGCCGGGGTAGTGCGCACCCGTGGCCACCCGGGACATCCCGACCAGACCGGCCAACAGCGCCACTGCCAAACCGACCGGCGGGGTCTCCAATCCGACACCGACCGCGAACGCCGCCGCACTCGCCGAGTGACCCGACGGCAGGGAGTTGGACGTGGGGAAGCGCTTGCTGCGCCGCGCCAACGGGACCAGCAGGTAGCTCGGCCGCGCCCGCTTCCAGATCCGCTTGGCGCCCTGGTTGGCGACGAGGCTGGTGACCGCCAGCGACAGCACTCCGCGGGTGGCGCCGCGACGGGTCCGGGGTCCGCCCACGGCCATCAGTCCGGCGGCGATCGCGAACCAGAGCTTCGAGTGGTCGGCGGCGCGGGTCAGCCGCGGCATCGTCGCGTCGAGCAGCGGGCTCGGCGATTCGGCCACCGCCTCGAAGACCTCGCGATCGAGGCTCCCCAGCCCCTTGCCGATCTGACGGAGCCCTCTGCCGCGGCGGCGGATACCCAAGTCCATCCGGCTAACGTAGCCGCCCGAGCCCTTGACAAAACTTTTTGTCAAGAAGACCATGGCGATGTGCTCGAGGTGGAGGTGATCGCGGACCCGTCCGCGGCCGTCGTCGCGCTGGACCCGGTGCGCAGCAGGCTGCTCGCCGAACTGGCCGAGCCGGCGTCGGCCGCAGCACTCGCGACCCGCATCGGAATCCCCAGGCAGAAGGTCAATTACCACCTACGGGCGTTGGAAAGTCATCAGCTGGTGACCGTCGCCGGGGAACGGAAGTGGGGTGGGCTCAAGGAACGCTTGCTGGTGGCCACCGCGTCGTCGTACGTGGTGTCGCCCGGCGCGCTCGGGGCGGCCGCCGCAAACCCCGGGCGCGCCCGCGACCGGGTGTCGGCGAGCTATCTGATCGCGTTGGCCGCTCGCGCGGTACAGGAGGTCGGCGACCTGTGGCGCGAGGCGCGCGCCAGGGACAAACGTCTGGCCACCCTCTCGCTCGATGCCACAGTCCGGTTCCGGAGCGCCGCCGACCGCGCCGCCTTCAGCCGCGAACTGTCCGAGGCCGTCACCACGCTGGTCGCCCGCTACCACGACGACAGCGCGCCCGACGGCAGGGCGCACCGGCTGATGCTGGCCGCCTATCCACTACCGAAGAACCAGGAGGATGCGTGATGCCCATACGGGAGGACGACGGACGCCGCTGGGTCGAGATGGAGGTCCTGGTGCCCGGCACCCCGGAGCAGGTGTGGGACGCGATCGCGACCGGTCCGGGGATGAGCGCCTGGTTCGCGCCCACCACGGTCGACGAACGCGTCGGCGGCGCACTGCACTTCGACTTCGGCTGCGGCGCATCACAACACGGGGTGGTCACCGGCTGGGATCCGCCACGGCGGCTCACCTACGAAGAGCACGACTGGAGCAGCATCGGCTCCCCCGGGCCGCTGGCCACCGAGATCACCATCCGCAGCCGCAGCGGTGACCAGTGCGTGATCCGCATGGTGCACAGCCTGTTCACCGACTCCGACGACTGGAACGACGAACTCGAGAGCTTCGAGCACGGCTGGCCGGGGTTCTTCGAGGTGCTGCGGCTCTACCTGCGTGACTTCGCGGGATGGCGAGCGGCGACGGTACGGGTCATGAGCGAAGGGGCCGGCGACGTCGCCGACGCGTGGGCGCGGCTGGCGTCCGGACTCGGCGTGGCCGGACGCGACGTCGGTGAACGAGTGGAAAACACCGACCCGACAGTCGATTTCACCGGAACCGTCGAGCGGATCCACCACACGCGGACCGCGCGGGAGGTGATGCTGCGCCTCGACCGGCCCGGGCCGGGCATCGCGGCCGTCGGCGCCTATCCGATGGGCGAGACCGCCGGGGCCATGGTGTGCCTCTACCTCTACGGCGACACCGCGCCCGACATCGCCAGCGCCGAGCGTGAGTGGTCGGCGTGGCTGGACCGGACGCTGGGTCGCGACCCGATCGTGTCCGAACGTTGACGTGAACGAGAGGCGCCCCGCCCAGGATGGTGGGGATGCGCCGACTGTCGACCCTGCTGTGCGCCGCCATGCTGCTGCTGGCCGCGGGCGCACCGGCCGCATCCGCCGCGGCGCCGTGGTTCGCCTCCGCGGTCGGCGGCGCCACACAGGTGATATCCGTTGTCGGCGTTGGCGGTTCGTCGGCGAAGACGGACGTCTATCAACGCACCGGCGCGGGCTGGCAGCCGGTCGCCGCAGGCATCGACACGTTCATCGGCGCCAACGGGATGGCGCCGCAGACCCATGACGGTGAGATGAAGACGCCGATGGGGGTGTTCACGCTCGACTTCGCGTTCGGCACCGAACCCAACCCGGGCAGCGGGCTGCCCTACGTCCAGGTCGGCCCCGACCACTGGTGGGACGGGGACATGAAGAGCCCCACCTACAACACCATGCAGGTCTGCAAGAAGGACGAGTGCCGGTTCAACACCTCGCCGAGTTCGGGCACCGAGAACCTGGACATACCGCAGTACCGGCATGCGGTCGTCATGGGCGTCAACAAGGCCCGCGTACCGGGCAACGGTGGCGCGTTCTTCGTGCACACCACCGGTGGCGGGCCGACCGCGGGGTGCGTGGCCATCGCCGACGGCACCCTCGTCGACATCATGCGGTGGCTGCGGCCCGGGGCGGTGATCGCGATCGCGAAGTGACTACAGGTTCAGCGCCCGACCGCGTTTGAGTTTGAAGTCCAAGTGCTCCAACGACATGCTCGCGTCGTAGGTGCGGTCGTATCCCGTCGCGCAGATCTTCCAGCCGTCGGGCGTGCGGCGGTAACGGTCACGGTAGAACGCCGCGCCGATCAGCATGAAATTGAAGTCCGGCGCGATCACCCGGTCCTGCAGATACCAGGTGCCCGTGGCCTCGTCGCCGTCCACGGTGATCTCCGGATGATCGACGCGGTGTTCGGTGATCACCTCCGGACCAAGGGAGGTCCGCATGAACGACACCAACGCCGCCCGGTCGGTGAACCGGTGGTCCTCGCCCAGCGATTCGCCGTAGTCACCCTCGACGTCCTCGGTGAGCGTGTCCTCGAACGTCGCCCAGTCCTTGGTGTCCAGCGCGCGCAGGTACCGGTACTTCACGCGTTTGATCTCGTCGATGTCACCCATGGCCGACATCACAACACAACCGGGGCCCGGCGGCATAAGGTCCGATCATGAAGTTGATTGACGGATATGTCAGATCGCCGTTGGCGGGTCTCGCACCGTGGATCCTCATGGCGATCGTCGTGGGACCCGGCCGCTTCGAGGAGGCCGCCTCCGCGGCGCTGGGCCTGACGCTGCTGACGCTGTGGGTCGGCAAGCGCCGCGGTGTGCCGGTGCACGCACTCGAAGTGTTCGGGGCGGTGTTCTTCGGCGTGTTGGCGGTCCTCGGTCTCGTCGCCTCCGATGCCGCTGTGGACTGGCTGGCGCTGTGGTCCGGCGAGTTGAGCAACATCGCGCTGGCCGCGTTCGCGTTGCTGACCCTCGCGATCCGCCGCCCCTTCACGCTGGCCTATGCGAAAGACACCGCACCGCGCGAACATTGGGACAGCCCGCTGTTCCTGCGGATCAACTACGTGATCTCCGCGGTGTGGGCGGGTGCGTTCGTGGTGTCCGCGGCGGCGGGCGCCTACAGCGATGCGGTCCTCGGCGACAACGACAACTTCTGGTTCACCTGGATCGTGCCGTTGGGCGCGATCATCTTCGCCGGGGCATTCACCGACTTCTACCCCGACCGCGCCACGGGGGAGAGCACCGCCTCGTGGGCGCGGGCCCTCGACTGGCTGCCGGTGTTCATCGTGATAACCGGGATCATCGGCTGGGTGTCCGACGCGACGTCGGACGCCGTCGGTATCGCGCTGATCGTCGTCGGCAGTGTGGCCTCGGCGGTGATGCGCAAGGTGTTCCCGGACGAACCGGTCACTGACTCCGCGTGAGGTCCCGCGTCGCCGGGCCCTCGAGCAGCGTGCCGTCGGGCGCGAACCGGGACCCGTGCAGCGGGCACTCCCACGATTCATCGGAGTCGTTCCAGTTGACGATGCCGCCCAAGTGCGGACACACCGGCGACACCCGGTGCTCCACACCGTCGACCACACAGCGGCCCTCCAACGCCCACGGCGGCCCGCTGACCACACCGCCGGACTTCGGGGTGCGGTCGACGATCCGCGTCACCGGCGTGATCCACCCCTTCGCCAGGTTGAAGCCGACCTCGACGTTGGCCTGCACCGCCTTCGGGATCCCCGACAGCTCGTGCGGACTCCAACTGGCGAACGCATCCGCCCAGTCCATCCGGCCGCCGAGGATCGTGCTCGACAGCGCGAGCGCGGCAGCCGTGCCGTTGGTCATGCCCCACTTGTCGAAACCCGTTGCGACATAGATCTTCTCGTGTCCGGGCAGGATCGGTCCCACATAGGGCAGTTCGTCGGCGGGCGTGTAGTCCTGTGCGGACCAGTAATTGGTCTGCATCGCCCCCGGATAATGCTGTTTGGCCCACTCGTCGAGTTCCTGCACCGATGACGACGGATGTTTCTCGCGGCCGACGGGATGCCCTGCGCCGCCGACGATCAACCGCTCCCCGTCGGGCGTCGGCGCGTACCGAACCGACCGGGTGGGGGAGTCGGTGGACAGATACATCCCGCGGGTCACGGCGCCGGGCACCTTGTAGGCCATGCAGTACGACCGCGAGGGTTTGAGCCTCGCGAAGAATCCGCCGCGGTCGAGGATCGGGATGCCCGTCGCCAGCACGCACTGTCGGGTGCTGACCTCGAATTCGTGGCCCTCCGAGGTGCGCACGTGCACGGTGAGACGGTCGTCGGCGCCCGACACCCGCTGCACCCGCACGCCCTGCACCAGCCGGCCGCCGCGTTCGTCGAGCTCGACGATCAGGCTGTCCAGCAACGGCATCGGATCGAACTGTGCCTGATCGCCCAGCCGCACACCGCCTTCGAACGGGAACGGCACCTCGGACCCATAGGAGTCGTCGACCCACTCGGCGTCCAGCCCCGCGGCCTGACAGGCCTCCAGCTCGGCCCGCGCCGCGGGGATCCCCTTGGCCGACTGCGCGTAGGTGAACGCGTCCTCGCGCTGCACCGAGATGCCGTGGCCCGCGCAGCGCTGAACCAGCCACTCTTGGCCCTCGAGGTTGCCCTCGACGTACTTTCTGGCGATGTCCGCGCCGTGTTTGCCGACGATCTTCGACAGCTTCGTGCCCTGCAGCAGGCTGATCTTGGCGGTGGTGTTACCCGTTGCGCCCGCCCCGGCGCGATACGCCTCGAGCACCAGCACGTCGCGGCCCGCGCGGGCGAGCAGGACCGCGGTGATCAGCCCGGTGAGCCCGGCGCCGACGACGACCACGTCAGCGGTGCGGTTGGTTTCGTCGAGGGGATTGGGCGGGAGGGCCTGCTCGGGGCGGCCGGCCAGCCACAGAGACGTCATGCGACGGTTTTCCCTCCACCGAACCCGCCGAAACGAGGGGTTGACGGCGAGCGTGCGCGGGTGCCACTAGGGTGGTGACCCGATGAGCGACCCGTTGGGCTTGTCGATCGGGACCACCAACCTGGTTGCGGCACGAGTCGGCAGTCAACCTGTGATGCGGCGTTCGACGCTGACCTTGTTCAGTGATCGCACGCCGGCCGTCGGCGCACCCGCCGAGAACACCCCCGGCGTGGTCATGGACGGCTTCGTCGAACGCGTCGGTGACCCGGTGCCGCTGGTCGCCGCCGACGGCACCTCCTACCGCGCCGAGGCGCTGCTGGTCGAGGCGCTCGACGCGCTGGTCTCCGAGGCGTACGGCGACACCGGGGGTGACATCGCGATCGCCGTGCCCGCGCACTGGGGCACCTCGACGGTCTACGCGCTGCGCAACGCGCTGCGCGCCAACCCCGTGTTCGCGCCCAACGGCACCCCGGCCCGCCTGGTGTCCGACGCGGTGGCGTCGCTGACCGCACTGCACGCCAACCCCGGCCTGCCCGCCAGCGGGGTGGTGGCGCTGCTCGACTTCGGCGGCAGCGGCACCAGCATCACGCTCGCCGACGCCGCGGCCGGATTCGAACCCGTCGACGAGACCACCCGGTTCACCGAGTTCTCCGGTGACCTCATCGATCAGGCGCTGCTCACCCACGTGCTGGCCGGTATCGGCGACGCGGGCGGGGTGGATCCGGCGGGCACCGCGGCGGTCGGTTCCCTGACCCGGCTGCGCGAGCAGTGCCGGACCGCCAAGGAGCGGCTGTCGGCCGAGACCGCCGTCGACGTGGCCGCCGACCTGCCCGGCTATCACTCGACGATCCGCGTCACTCGCACCGAACTCGAGGAGCTGCTGCAGCAGCCCCTGGCCGGGGTGCTGGCCGCACTCGACGCCGCGCTCGAGCGGTCCCGGATCGGGTGGGCGGGGGTCTCGGCGGTCGTGACGATCGGCGGCGGGGCGAGCATTCCGCTGATCACCCAGCAGCTCTCGGCGCACACCCGTACCCCGGTGGTGACGACCCGGCAGCCCGCGCTGGACGCGTCCGTCGGTGCGGCGCTGTTCGCGGCCTACAGCGCCGCGGCCGAGGCGCCGACGGGGATGGCCGCCGCCGCACCCGTGACCGCGATGATCGACGACGCCCCCGGCTCGTCGACCTTCCGCGCCCTGGCCTGGTCACAGGCCGATTCCGCAGCCGAGGAGCCGGTGCCCTACACCGGCGCCGACGACTACGAGGCCTACAACCCGTACGGTCCGCTGACCGGCGCCCGGCCCGCCGTGCAGTATCTGCCCGCCGACGAGCCGGTCGAGGAACGCCGCGGGTCGAACCTGCCGCAGTTCGCCTTCCTGGCCGCGGCGGTGCTGGCCGCGATCGCCGTCGGCGGGGTGGCCTACGCGTTGACCGGGAGCTCCACCGACAGCGGCCCGGTCACCGAGTTCGAGACCACCCGGCTGCCCGTCAGCGCACCGCTGCCCGGGCCGTCGGCCGTGCCGCCACCGGCCGAGCCGCCGGTCGTCACCGTCACCACCGAGCCGGGC
>NZ_LQIT01000031.1 GCF_001499965.1 Mycobacterium sp. GA-2829 | reverse complement strand
AGCGCGGCTTCGAATTTCGCCGACTCGGCGTGGGTGAGTTGGATCCGCCAGAAGGTGTACTGGTCATCGGAGGTCTGGGTGATCGCACAGGCCGGTTCGAGCTCCGGTTCCGGCTCGTCCTCATCGACCTCAGGTGCGGGTTCGGGCGTGGGCTTGGGCTTGGGTTCCTGCCGGATCGCGGTGCGGAGTTGGTTGACGCTGGCGGATTTGGCCAACTCGGCGTAATGCTCATCGGATCCGGGGCCGGCTTTGTCGGCGATGACGCCGACCTGATCCAGTGACAGCCGCCCTTCCCGCAGGGCCTGCACGCACAGCGGGAATTCGTCGATGCGGTCGGCGATCGCGGTGATCGCTTTGGCGTTGGTGGTCGAGCAGCCGACCTTCCACGCGACCAGCGCGGTGACCGACCGCGCCCCGGTGGCACCCCACAGGCGGTCGCCGTCGATTTCGGCGGCGATCTCCACCAACCGCGCATCGATCGCGTTGCGCTGCCCTGCCAACTCCGACATCTCGTCGAACAACGCCTCCAGCTGCGCTTCCCGAGGCGTGCTCGGGATGAAAGACGGTGCGCCGGAGGACATGACCCCATTGAAGCAGCACCCACCGACAGAACCCGCCGCTCAGGTGATGCTGACGACCGCCCGATCTCCCAGCGGCGCCTGCAGCCCGACCGGGAGGCTGGCGAACACCCCGATCGCGATGCATGCGCGGTTGACGGCCTCCGGCAGCACTCCGTGCTCCAACTTCACCGCGACGATGTCGGCGGTCTCCTGCACCTCGGCGTGCACACCGTGACATTCGGGCGTCCCGCTGGTGAAGTGCACGACGATCGTCCGGTCGTCGGGCAGTCGGCTCCACGACTCGATGCCCTGCGGGCGCGGGTCGACGATGGCCGGGTTGTCGACGAACGTGGTCGATCCGTCACCCTGCGGGCGTTCGGGAATCTGGGTGACGGTGGGCACCGACGGCTGCGCCACGGCGGGAGCAGCGAATGCGAAGGAACTGAAAACCAGGGCCGCGAACGACTGACGAACGAAACGCATCTCTCGACCGTAACGCGGCGTCAACCGATTTCGACCCGTTCCACCAACCCTGCCAGTGAGGCGGGCAGCGGCGCGCAGTGCACCACGCCGAGGCGCTGGGTGGCTCGGGTGAGCGCCACGTACAGTTCCGCCGCGCCGCGTGGGCCGTCGAAGATCCGCTCCGGTTCGACCAGCAGCACCGCGTCGAACTCGAGCCCCTTGACCTCCGAAGCCGGCACCGCCCCGGGCACGTCCGGTGGACCGATCACGACGCTCGTGCCCTCACGCTCGGCTTCGTCGCGCACGAATTCGTCCACCGCCGAGGGCAACTCGTTGCGGGTCACCCGCCTGCGCCACGGCGGCACGCCCGTCGCTCGCACCGACTCCGGCGGCTCCACGTCGGGCGCGAAGTCGGCCAGCACCGCGGCGGCGACCGCCATGATCTCCGCGGGCGTGCGGTAGTTCACCGTCAGCGAGCCGTAGACCCAGCGCCCCGGCACGTACGCATCGAGCATCGACCCCCAGGACCGCGCACCCGCCGGGGACCGGCGCTGCGCCAGGTCGCCCACCACCGTGAACGATTTGCTCGGGCACCGCCGCATCAGCACCCGCCAGTCCATCTCCGAGAGTTCCTGCGCCTCGTCGACGACGACGTGGCGGTAGGTCCATTCCCGATCAGCGGCAGCGCGTTCCGCCAGATCGCGGGTGTCCCGTTCGGTGAACCGCTCGGCGAGCTCCTCGCCCTGTAGGAGGTCGGTGGCCAGCAGCACGTCCTCGTCGTCCATCAGATCTTCGTGGGCGACCATGGATTCCAGCACACCCTCGGCGTAGTCGGCTTCGGCCTCGCGCTGCTTCTCGGCGGCGATGTCCTGGGCGGTGTCGCGGCCCAGCAGGTCGACCAGTTCGTCGAGCAGCGGCACATCCGACACCGTCCAGGCGGAACCTTCGGCGCGCCAGAGCTTCTCGTCGGCGCCCGCCGCCCGCAGCCGTTCGGGCGACTCGTACAGGTCGGCCAGGAGCTGCTGCGGCGAGAGGAACGGCCACAGCTCGTCGAGGGCGGCCTGATACTGCGCGCTGTCGCCGAGGTCTTCGAGCACGTCGGCGCGCAGCTCCTCCCACGCGCCCTTGTCCGACCGCGACAACCAGCCCCTGCCGATCCGGGACACCGCGCGTTCGGTGAGCACGTACTCGACGGTCTCGCGAAACACTCTGCGCGCGTGGTTGTGTGGCAACCCGCTACCGCGGGCCTCCTCGATCGCCCACTGTGCGGTGTCGGGGTCGATCCGCACGGTGACGTCGGGCAGTTCGATCACCATCGGTGCCTCCGGCACTCGCTGCCGGTCGGCGACCGCGGCCGCGAGGACATCGAGGATCTGAAGCGAGCCCTTCACATCGGCGGCGGGGTCCTCGGCGGTGACCGACAGGCCGGGCACCAGGTCTCCGGTGGTCATGAACACGACGTTCGTCTCACCGAGCGAGGGCAGCACCCGGCTGATGTGGTTGAGGAACGCGGGATTCGGCCCGATCACGAGCACGCCGTGCCGTTCGATGCGGGCCCGCTGGGTGTAGAGCAGGTAGGCGACGCGGTGCAGTGCCACCACGGTCTTACCGGTGCCGGGCCCGCCCTCGATGACCAGCACCCCGGGGTGGTCGTGGCGGATGATCGCGTCCTGTTCGGCCTGGATCGTCGCGACGATGTCGCGCATCCCCTCACCGCGCGGTGCGTTGACCGCCGCCAGCAGCGCCGACTCGCCGCCGTGTTCGTCGCCGGACGGCCTGCCGAACACCTCGTCGGTGAAGTCGAGGACCTGCCGCCCGCGGGTGTGGAACTGTCGACGCCGGTGCATCCCTTCGGGATTCGCGGCCGTCGCGACGTAGAACGCCCGCGACAGCGGCGCCCGCCAGTCGAGTAGCAGGGGCTCGAAGTCGTTGTCCCGGTCGAAGAGTCCGATGCGGCCGATGTAGAGGCGCTCACCGGACTCGGCGTCGAGCCTGCCGAAGCACAGCCCGTCGTCGGCGACGTCGAGGCGTTGCATCTCCTTCGCCAGCGCCCGCACCTCGGCGTCGCGTTCGACCAGCGCGCCCTCGCCGCGCAATGCCGCGCCGTACTTCTGCCTGGCGCGGACGCGTTCGCCGTCGAGCCGGGTGTAGAGCCCCGTCACATAGTCGCGCTCGGAGCGCAGTTCGTCCTCGTACCCCCGCATGACCGCCTCACCACCCTCGTTCCGGTCAGAGCCAGCCATTGTGAGGGATCACCCCGGCCTTGCCGCAAGTCCCCACCCGACCGATAGAATGGGGCTAATTCTGGTGCGCGATCTGGATCAGATTCCCACAGGTGTCGTCGAGGACGGCGGTCGTCACCGGTCCCATGTCGACGGGCTCCTGGGTGAACCGCACCCCGAGCGCCGTCAGCCGTTCGAACTCCGCCCGCACATCGGCGACGGCGAACGACGTGAACGGGATGCCGTCGGCGACCAGGGCCTCCTTGAACGGTCGCACCGCCGGATGGCCGTCGGGCTCGAGCACGAGTTCGGTGCCGTCGGGATCTTCCGGGGACACCACGGTGATCCACCGCGCCGGCCCCATCGGGATGTCGTGCTTCGGGACGAAGCCCAGGACGTCGGTGTAGAACCGCAACGCCTTGTCCTGGTCGTCAACGAGCACGCTCGCCAGGTTGATCCTCATCGCGTCTTCCCTTCGTGAGCCACCGCTCGAGGATCGGTTCGAGCGGTGCGGTGTCGAGGTAGTGGAACTTGTACCGACCGTCCCGGCGGGTCTCGATCAGGCCCGCCTCCTCGAGGACGGCGAGGTGCTGTGAGATCGCCTGCCGTGAGGAACCGAGCCCGTGCTTGGTGGTCAGGCGCGCGCAGATCTCGAACAACGTCTGCCCGTTGCGGTCGGCCAGCTCGTCGAGGATGGTCCGGCGCGTGGGATCGGCCAGGGCTTTGAAGACGTCACCCACGCCCGTCACGTTAGGCAAGTGACTGCTTGCCTGTCAATGGCGGTGGAAGGATGTCCCGGTGACGCTGCACTCCCTGCACGACCCCGACTGGCGCGGTTTCGCCAGCGACAACTACGCCGGCGTCCACCCCGAGGTGCTGACCGCGCTCGCCACCGCCAACGGCGGCCACCAGGTCGCCTACGGGGAGGACCGCTACACCGCCCGGCTGCGCGACGTGGTGCACGAGCATTTCGGGGACCGCGCGGAGGTGTACCCGGTCTTCAACGGCACCGGCGCCAATGTCGTCTCGCTGACCAGCGTGCTCCCGCGCTGGGGTGCGGTGATCGCGGCGTCGACGGCCCACATCAACACCGACGAGGCCGGGGCGCCGGAACGGGTCACCGGGATCAAACTGCTCACCGTCGCCGCACCGGACGGCAAGCTCACCCCCGAGCTGATCGCGCGGGAGGCGTGGGGGTGGGGCAACGAACACCGGGCCCAGCCGCTGGCCGTGAGCATCACCCAGGCCACCGAACTCGGGACGCTGTACCGCCCCGACGAGGTGCGGGCGATCGCCGACAGCGCGCACGGCCGCGGGATGGCCCTGCACGTGGACGGATCACGGTTGTGGAACGCCGCGGCCGCGCTCGGGGTGCCGTTCCGCGAGTTCACCACCGATGTGGGGGTCGACGTGCTCAGCCTCGGCGGCACCAAGAACGGGCTGCTCGGGGTGGAGGCCGTGGTCGTCGTCGACCCCGACCGGGCGACGGGGTTGAGTTATCTGCGCAAGCTGACGATGCAGCTCAACAGCAAGATGCGGTTCGCATCGGCGCAGCTGCTGGCCCTGTTCGACGACGGGCTCGGCCTGCGCAGCGCCGCACACTCCAACGCCATGGCGCGGCGGCTGCGGGCGGCCCTGGAGGAGGCGTCGCCACCCGGCCTCGCGTTCACCCAGCCGACCGAGGCGAACGCGATCTTCGCCACGGTGCCGACCGACGCCGCCGACCGCATCCGCGAGCGCGTGCGGTTCTACGACTGGGACCGTGCTCGCGGCGAGGTGCGCTGGATGACCGCGTGGGACACCACCGAGGACGACGTCGACGGGTTCGTCGACATCATCCGCGAGGAACTGTCCCGGGGCTGACTCGTACGGTGGATCGGTGACGATCACCTATGACGCGGCGCTGCGCGAGCGCATCCGGGCGCACCTGGCGGGCCACGAGCGCCGGACTGTCACTGATCCGACGAAGCGGCACGCCGCGGTGGCGGTGGTGCTGGTCGACTCCGAGATCGGGGAGGACCGGGTGGACCCGGCACCGGTCGACGACTGGATCGCGGGGCGGCCGATGCCCGACGCCGGACTCGACGGCCGGATGATCGACGTCTCGGGTGGCGCAGCGTTCCTGTTGTGCCGCAGGGCTTCCCGCTTGTCGACGCACGCCGCGCAGTGGGCGTTGCCCGGCGGCAGGCTGGATCCGGGTGAGATGCCGGTGGAGGCGGCGCTGCGCGAGCTCGACGAGGAAGTCGGTGTGGCACTGCCGGATTCGTCGGTGCTGGGCCTGCTCGACGACTACCCGACGCGGTCGGGGTACGTGATCACCCCCGTCGTCGTCTGGGGTGGCGGCCGGCTGGACCTGCGGCCCGCACCCGACGAGGTGGTGGCGGTCTACCGCGTCGGGTTGCACCAACTGCAACGCGAGGATTCGCCGCGGTTCATCACGATCCCGGAGAGTCCCCGCCCGGTGGTGCAGATCCCGTTGGGCAACGACCTGATCCACGCGCCGACCGGTGCGGTGCTGCTGCAGACGCGGTGGCTGTGCCTGGAGGGCCGCCCCGACCCGGTCGACGAGCTCGAACAGCCGGTGTTCGCCTGGAAGTGATTGGCCGTCAGTCGAGCCGGCCCGCGTCGACGAGGCGCAGCACCGCGACACCCTCCTCGTCGGAAGCCTCGAGATCGACCTCCACCTCGAAGCCCCAGTCGTGGTCTCCCGCAGGGTCGTCGAGGATCTGGCGCACCCGCCATACACCCGGTTGCCGGTCGAAGATCAGCAGCGCCGGACCGCGGGCGTCCGCGCCGGTGCCGACGTCGTCGTGCTCGTCGAAGTACTCGTCGCCGACCTCGGCCCAGTCCTGGGCCTTCCACCCTGCCGCGCCGTCCAGCTCGCCGAGTGCGGCCCAGTCGCGGCGGGCGAACAGTTCCACCCGGCGGAACAACGCGTTGCGGACCATCGCGGTGAACGCGCGTTCGTTACCGGTGAGCGGCCGCGGGCGGGCGGGCACCGTGACCGGGGCGTCCAGCGGCTGGTCCGGACTGGTGAGCTGCTCCCATTCGTCCAGCAGACTCGAATCCACCTGCCGCACAAGCTCGCCCAACCACTCGACGATGTCGCTGACCTCTTCGGTGCGCGCCGCCGCAGGCACCCCCGACCGCAGCGCCTTGAACGCATCGGACAGGTAGCGCAGCACCGCACCCTCGGAGCGCGTCAGCCCGTAGACGCTGACGTACTCGCGGAACGTGAACGCCCGCTCCCACATCTCGCGGACCACCGACTTCGGGGACAGCGTGCCGTCGGCGGCCCACGGATTGGTCTGCAGGTACACCTCGTAGGTGTGCTCGAGCAGTTCCGCAAGCGGTTTCGGGTAGGTGACGTCGTCGAGCAGTTCGATCCGCTCGTCGTACTCGATGCCCTCGGCCTTCATCGCCGCGACCGCCTCGCCCCTGGCCTTCTTCAACTGCGCGGCCAGGATCTGTCGCGGATCCTCCAACGTCGCCTCGATCACCGAAACCACATCCAGCGCGTACGTTTCAGATTCGGTGTCGAGCACCTCGATGGCGGCCAGCGCGAACGTCGACAGCGGTTGGTAGAGCGCGAAGTCGCGGGGCAGGTCGACAGTGAGTTGGTAGCGGCGGCCCTCAGGCGTGTCGACGCGTTCGATGATGCCGGCCTGCAACAGCGACCGCGCGATCCCCACCGCCTCGCGGATCAGCTGCAACTGGCGTTTCCGCGGTTCGTGGTTGTCGGTCAGCAGTCGCCGCATCGCCTCGAACGGATCGCCCGGTCTGGCCACCACGTCGAGGATCATCGCCGTCGTCACCTTCATGTTGCTGTGCAGCGCCTCCGGCGCGGCATCGACCAGTCGGGTCATCGTCGACTCGCTCCACGGCACCATGCCCTCGGGCACCTTGCGCCGCACCAACTTCCGTCGCTTCTTCGGATCGTCGGCGACCTTGGCGAACTGTTTGAGGTTCTCCACCTCGTGGTCGGGTGCCTGCACGACGACGGTGCCCGCGGTGTCGTAGCCCGCGCGCCCGGCCCGGCCCGCGATCTGGTGGAACTCGCGGGCGTTGAGCAGGCGGGTGCGGGTGCCGTCGTACTTGGACAGCGCGGAGAACACCACCGTGCGGATCGGCACGTTGATCCCGACCCCGAGGGTGTCGGTGCCGCAGATGACCTTCAGCAGCCCGGCCTGCGCGAGCTGTTCGACGAGCCGCCGGTATTTGGGCAGCATCCCGGCGTGGTGCACGCCGATGCCGTGGCGTACCAACCGCGACAGGGTGCTCCCGAACGCGGACGAGAAGCGGAACGCGCCGATGAGTTCGGCGATCGCGGCCTTCTCCTCCTTGGTGCACACGTTGATGCTCATCAGCGCCTGCGCCCGCTCCAGCGCGGAGGCCTGGGTGAAGTGCACGACGTAGATCGGCGCCTGCCGGGTGTCGAGCAGATCGCCGATGGTCTCGTGCATCGGTGTCGTCGCATACGAGTAGAACAGCGGGACGGGGCGCTCGGCGTGGGCGACGAGCGCGGTCGGCCTGCCGGTGCGGCGGGTGAGGTCCTCACGCAGGAACGTGACGTCCCCGAGCGTGGCCGACATCAGCAGGAACTGCGCCTTGGGCAGTTCGAGCAGCGGCACCTGCCACGCCCATCCGCGGTCAGGGTCGCCGTAGAAGTGGAACTCGTCCATGACGATGAGTCCCGCATCGCTATCGGCACCTTCACGCAACGCGATGTTCGCCAGCACCTCCGCGGTGCACGCGATGATCGGGGCGTCGGAGTTGACCGCGGCGTCACCGGTCAGCATGCCGACGTTCTCCGCGCCGAACACCCCGCACAGTGCGAAGAACTTCTCACTGACCAACGCCTTGATCGGCGCGGTGTAGTAGCTGCGGCGGCCGGCCGCTAGTGCGGCGTACTGCGCGCCGGTCGCGACCAGTGACTTCCCGGAGCCGGTCGGTGTCGCGAGGATGACGTTCGCACCGCTGACCAGTTCGATCAGCGCCTCCTCCTGCGCCGGGTACAGCGTCGTGCCGCTCTCCTCGGCCCATGCGGCGAAGGAGGTGAACAGTTCGTCGGGATCGGAGCCCTCGGCGCGCGGCAGGACGGTCATCAGGGCCCAGCCTGCCTTACCGGCGCCGGCCGGCACTCCACGGCTGCTCGTTGCGCTCTCGGCGCTTGCGTTCGGCTGCCCGGTCGGCGGCCCAGAACTCCTCGAAGCTACGTCCTTTCTGCACGTTGGGAACCCGGTTCAACAGGCGGCTGAACCAGCGCGGCGCCACCTCGGGCTCCCACTGCGGCAACGCGGTGCTCAGCGTGAAGAGCGTCTTGAGGACGACGAACACGCTGAAGAACGCCGACGGCGCCCCGGTCGCCGCGACCGCGAACATGCCGAAGATCAAGGTGAAATGGACGACGATGACGCGGCCCAGTCCGTAGTCGGCACCGCGCTCGAGTTGGAGGAACGTCATCCGGCGCAGGCCGGGCAACCCCACGAGGAAGTCGACGGCGAGCAGGATGACCACCCCGACACATCCGAACCCCACACTGCGCCAATCGACGGCGGCGAACGCGCCGCGATGGTTGTGGTTCAGGAGGAAGAGGACGACCCCCAGGAACACCCCGTGGGCGGCGGTGAATGCGAACGCGACGAGCACGAAGCCGCCGAGGAACGAGCCGCGTTCGGCGCGCCGGTCCGAACTCGGCGCCTGGTACCGGAAGTGGCCGTGCCGCGGACTCCACCTGCGGTGCAGAATGATCCGGAGTGCGATGAACGCGCACGTCGCGACGTTCTCGAACCAGTAGACAGCCAGCGTCGTCCCACCCGACCAGTCCGCGCCGAACCACCCGGCGACCGGCACGGCGGTGACCCCGAGCAGGGTCAGCAGGTGGACGAAACGGATCACGCGGGGGTCGAGGGAGCCTGTGAGGTCACGCTTCGAGGCGGGCGCGGATGTCGGTGAGGCGTTGGCGCAGTTCGGTTTCGTCGATCACGCCCCGGACGAGCAGCGAATGCGCCAGCGCCACCAGCTGATTCTCGGGGTAGGGCAGGTCGGCGTAGACGGTCGCGGACAGTGCGTCCTCCTCATCCCGGCGCTCCTTGAAGGTCGGGATCGCCGCATTCGCGCAGGCGCCGTGGTCGAGGGCGTCGCACAGGCCGTCGAGGCTGGTCTTCCACGGCGGCACCGGATTCTCGACGCCGTACTTGGCGGCCATCCGCGGCCACACCTGCCCGCGGTCGACGATGTGGGCCAGGGTCTCGATCGGGCTCTGGCTCACGTCAGTCGCCGATCGGGTGGACGGCGGGGCGGGTGTCGACGATGACGTTGGTGGTCACGCCGGGTTTGGGCAGCGCCACGCCGATGAGGCAGTCGCGGGTGATGATCTCGGCCAGCTGCTCTTCGGTCCAGTCCTCGGTGCCGTCGGGCCGCATGGGCATGACCATGAATCGGTGCTTCTGGTTGGAGTCCTGCACCCGGACCTCGACGTCGTCGGGCAGGTAAAGGCCGAATTCGGCGAGCACCTGACGCGGCCAACGGACCAGCCGCCTGCGGTAGTTGGGGGTGCGGTACCACTCCGGTGAGTTGCCGAGGATCGGCCGTGGATAGCAGGAGCACAGCGCGCAGACGATCACGTGGTGCAGTGTCGGTGTGTCGGCGAGGATCTCGAAGGCGGTGAAGTCGCTCGGGGTGCCGAAGCCGGTCGGCTCCATCCAGTCGACGCCGACCTCCTTGCTGGCCGTCATCGGCTCCCGCAGCGCGAGCTCCTTGAAGTCCGGGTCCACCCACGCGCGTGCCACCAGGGTCGCCGCCGGGGTCGGTCCGATCTGTTCGGCGAACTCGGTGAAGCGGCGGTGCTCCTCGGCGGTGAAGATGCCCTTCTCGATGCACAGTTCGCGCAGGGCGATTTCGAGGACCTCGAAGTCGGTGATCTCGTCGACCATCGGTTTGACGGTCCGGTCGTGGTCGTGATCGTGGTCGTGGCTCACGCGGATGTCCTTCGTCTGCTCGGGATTTCAGTTGGCCGGTTCGAGCCAGCGCTCGGGCAGTTCGGTCTGCAGGGTGTCGGTGGCGGTGCCGGTGTAGCCGTGCCAGAGTTCGGACTGATTGAACCGCACGACGTAGAACCATTCGGGCGTCGCGTCGGGGCGGTCCCACGTCTCGTCCTCGGCGGCCGGGCTCTCGTAGGCCACGGTCGCGATGACGCCGGTCGCGCCGCGGGTGTACTCCGGGGTGCGGGTGTAAAAGAGCACCGGCAACTCCCGGACCCGGACCGGGTCGCCGACGGCGAACTTCGGCGCGCCCGCCTGGCCGGCGTAGACCTGCGGATCGCCCTTGCCCACCGCGTGCCGGTGGTGTTCGTTGCGGGCGACCTCGGACCCGTCGCCCTCGAACTTCGGCTGCGCCTCGAGTTTGCGGCCGTCGAGCCCGCCGGCGTAGCGCGCCTTCACCTCGGCCATGCGCTCGGTCAGTTCGGTCAACCCGATGTGGTGTTTCTCCACCAGCACCCGGGCCACCGCGAGCAGCCAGCGGCCGTAGTACGGCAGGCCCAGATATTGCGCCCGGCCGACGTCGACGTTGCCGATCCGCCGCCGTTCCTCCGACAGCCAGATGCCCCGCCAGGCCAGCACCTCGCAGATGACGTAGGTAGCTTCCTCCCACTGCTCGTACTGCTTGTTCTCGAACTTCATCGGTGCGTCGGGTTCGCCACCGACGTCGTGCACCGGTTTGAGGTAGGCCGTGATCCGGCCGTGGTCGAGCAGATCGGGGGTGGGCGCGTCCGGGAGTTCCGGATACGCCGACTTGAGCCGGGCGACGAGATCCAACTGCGCGGCGCGTTCAGCGGCTGTACTCACGGGTGCTCCCTCGTGGCGCGGATACCGATCCGGCGACGCGGCCGGGCCGTCAGGTTGTGATTCTGGGCCAAAGTCACGGCGGTCGCAGCGCGTTTGCCGAGATTCGTTCGCCGCCCTAACGGTTCACGCGGATCTGCGTGACGCCACGGCGGAATTCGGGGCCCAGAACCGCCACGGCGTTACGCAAGTCGCCCATGTTCGTGACGAGGCGGCGGTTTTCGAGCCCGTTCCCCGCCCTGCGGTCATGAGGGGCTTGCTGAAACGGCGAGCCTGCGAACTTCCTGTGAAACTCGACTTGCCAACCGTTCTTTTTCCCGCAAGATGCTCGTCAGCTCGGAAAAAGTTCGTAAACGAAAAAACGGGAGCGATATGGGCAAGCTCGTGAAGATGGTCGCCGTCGCCGTACTGGCGGCATCGGCGGTGACGGCCTGCGGAGGCGGCGACAGTGGGAGCGGCGGGGGTGGGGCTGCGGGTGGCGGTGACATCTCGGTCACCATGACCTCGTTCCCCGACTACGTCGATCCGCAGCTCTCGTACACGGTCGAGGGCTGGGAGACGCTGTACAACGTCTACGTCCCGCTGCTGACCTACAAGCACGCCAAGGGCGCCGACGGCACCCAGGTCGTCCCCGGCCTCGCCAAGGACATGCCGCAGGTCTCGCCCGACGGCAAGACCTACACGCTCACGCTGCGGCCGGACATGAAGTACTCCGACGGCACTCCCATCAAGGCGTCCGACTTCACCTTCGCCATCCAGCGGCTGTTCAAGGCGAACTCCGGCGGCTCGGTCTTCTACGAACCCATCGTCGGAACCGCCGAGTATGCCGACGGCACCGCCGACACCATCAGCGGCATCGTCACCGACGACGCCACCGGCGCCATCACCATCACGCTGTCCGAGCCCAACGGCACCTTCGAGAACGTGCTCGGCCTGCCGTTCGCCGCGCCGGTCCCGCCGACCACGCCGCTGGACAAGGACGCGACCAACAACCCGCCGCCGGCCAGCGGCCCGTTCATGATCTCCGCCGTCCAGGCGCCGCAGACCCTGACGATGGAGCGCAACCCGCAGTTCCAGACGGTCAAGGACGCCGGGGCCGACGAGGTCGCCGATGCGAACGTCGACAAGATCACGATCACGCAGAACAAGAGCAACACCGCTCAGGTGACCGACATCGAGCAGAACCGCGTCGACTACATGTCCGATCCCCCGGACGCCGACCGCCTCGCGGAGGTGAAATCGCGCTACGGCGACCGCTTCCGGATGGAGGAGTCGATCAACACCTACTACTTCTGGATGAACAACCAGGTCGCCCCGTTCAACGACGTGAAGGTGCGCCAGGCGGTCAATTACGCGATCGACCCCGAGGCCCTAAACCGGGTATTCGGCGGACGGCTGCACCCCACCCAGCAGATCCTCCCGCCGGGCATGCCGGGATACGAGGAGTACAAGCTGTATCCGGGACCCGACCTCGACAAGGCCAAACAGCTGATCGCCGAAGCCAATCCGACCGACCGGGACATCACCGTGTGGACCGACGACGAACCCGACCGCAAGCGGATCGGCGAGTACTACCACGATGTGCTCACCCAGCTCGGCTTCAACGCCACCCTGAAGGTCATCGCCGGTGACGTGTACTGGACCACGATCGGCAACCAGTCCACCCCGGATCTCGACACCGGTTTCGCCGACTGGTTCCAGGACTTCCCGCATCCGGACGACTTCTTCCGGCCGCTGCTCAACGGGGCGAGCATCCTGCCCACCAACGGAAACAACTACTCCCGCGCCGACTTCGCCGACCTCGACGCCAAGATGAACGAGCTGCGCACCAAGCGGTTGGAGGATCCGGGCGTCAAGGAGGAGTACGCGGCGCTCGACAAGGCGTACATGGAGCGCGCGGCATGGGCGCCCTACGGCAACGAGGAATTCACCACGTTCCTGTCCGAGCGGATGGACTTCGACAAGAGCTATCGCCATCTGCTGTTCAACCAGGACTTCAGCTCGTTCGCACTGAAGTAATGGCTGCCCCCTTCACCGAGGTGGAAGCGCCGGACGAACCGACGCTTCCCACCGGCGTGCCCGCTGCCCGGATCCAGGGTCGCAGCCCCTGGTATCTGGCCGCACTCCGCATGCGGCGCAACAAGGTCGCCCTCGCGTTCGGCGTCCTGTTCATCGCCATCGTGGTGCTGTGCCTCGCGGCGCCGCTGTGGGCCGACCACGTCGCCCACACCACACCGGACGCCAACCACATCACCGACACCATCACCATCGACGGTGCGGAGGTCGACATCGTCTCGCCCGACGGGACGCCGCTGGGCCCGGGGCTGCGCGGTCAGTACCTGCTCGGTGCCGATCAGAACGGCCGCGACGTGATGGTGCGTCTGCTCTACGGCGGCCGCACATCGATATTCATCGGCGTGGTGGCCGCGGCGATCACCACGGTCGTCGCGGTCGCGGTGGGCCTGCTGTGCGGGTACTACCGCGGCTGGGTCGACGCGGTGCTGTCCCGGGTGATGGACGTGGTGTGGGCATTTCCCGTGCTGTTGTTGGGTATCGCGCTGGGCACGGCGCTGGCCGTCGGGGGTCTGAGCCTCGGGGTCGTGACCCTCGCCGGCGACTCGGTGTGGATCCCGATCCTCATCATCGGTCTGGTGTACGTGCCGTACATGGCCCGGCCGATCCGCGGCGAGATCCTCGCACTGCGTCAGAAGGAGTTCGTGGAAGCCGCTGTGGCTCAGGGGATGGGCGCGTTCCGGATCATGCGCGCCGAACTCCTGCCCAACGTGGTGTCGACGATCATCGTGTTCTTCACGCTGAACATCGCCAACAACATGCTGTTGGAGTCGGCGCTGTCCTTCCTGGGTGCCGGTGTGCGGCCGCCCAGCGCGTCGTGGGGCACGATGATCGCCGACGGATACCAGACGATCTACACCGCCCCGCACCTGACCATTGTCCCCGGCCTGATGATCGTGTTGACGGTGTTGTCGCTCAACGTGTTCGGTGACGGTCTCCGGGACGCGCTCGATCCGCGGGCCAAGATCCGGTTGGAGCACTGAGCCGATATGGTCCGTTTCATCGCCCGACGGGTCACCGGCATGGTGGCCGTCCTGTTCGCCATCTCGGTGATCGTGTTCTTCATCTTCAACGTGATCCCCAACTCCAATCCAGCCGTCAGGATCGCGGGGAAGAACGCCAACCCCGACCTGATCGCGCGGGTCAGCGCCGATCTCGGCCTGGACCAACCCCTTCCGGTGCAGTACCTGACGCTGATGAGGAAGATCTTCACCGGACAGCTCACCTCATATGCCAGCTCGCAGAACGTCACCGAGCAGATCTGGCGCGGTCTGCCCGCCACGCTGTCGCTCACCGTCGGGGCGGCGGTGCTGTGGATGGTGCTCGCGGTCGTATTCGGTTATTTCAGCGCCATCCACGCCGGTAGGTTCACCGACCGTGCGCTGACCATCCTTGCGCTGGTCGGCATCTCGATGCCGGTCTTCTGGCTCGCAGCGATACTGCTGTATTTCTTCACATTCAAGGTCGAGCTGTTCCCCACGAGCAGCTACATCCCGCTCACCGAGGATCCGCTGCGGTGGGCGACGCACCTGATCCTGCCGTGGCTGACGCTGGCCGTCCTCTTCGTCGGGTTCTACAGCCGGGTGCTGCGCTCGAACATGCTCGACGTGATGAACGAGGACTATGTGCGCACCGCCCGCGCGAAAGGGGTCAGTGAGCGGCAGGTACGTACCCGACATGTGCTGCGTAACTCGATGATCCCGATCGTCACGCTGTTCGGGTTGGACTTCGGCGCCGTCGTCGGCGGCGGCGCCATCCTCACCGAGACCGTGTTCAACATCAACGGGGTCGGGCTGTACGCCGGTCGGGCCATCAGCAGTCTGGACCTGCCGCCGCTGATGGGAGTGGTGATGTTCGGAGCGTTCTTCATCGTGCTTTTCAACACGATCGTCGACATCCTCTACGCGTATCTCGACCCGCGGATCCGACTGGGAGAGGCGGCCCCCGCATGAGTCAACTGTTGTCGGTGAACGACCTTCGGGTCCGTTTCGCCACGGACGACGGCGTGGTCAAAGCCGTCGACGGGGTGTCGTTCGGCCTCGCGCCGGGCGAGATCCTGGCCATCGTCGGTGAATCGGGGTGCGGCAAAAGCGTGACGGCGCAGACCATCATCGGGCTGACCCGCTCGACGAACTCCGTGATCGAGGGTTCGGTCGAGTTCGAGGACCGCGACCTGACCGAACTCGACGACGAAGGTCTGCGTTCCGTCCGCGGGGACCAGATCGCGATGATCTTCCAGGACCCGATGTCGTCGCTGAACCCGGTGTACCGCGTCGGCGACCAGATCGTGGAGATGATGCGGGCACACCGCACGATCTCCAGGGCCGACGCCCACGCCCGCGCTGTCGAACTCCTGCGCACCGTCGGGATCCCGAACCCGGAGCGCCGCGTCCGCAACTATCCGCACGAGTTCTCCGGCGGCATGCGCCAGCGGGTGATGATCGCGATGGCACTGGCGCTGGAGCCGGAGCTGCTGATCGCCGACGAGCCCACCACCGCGCTCGACGTCACCGTGCAGGCGCAGATCCTGCGGTTGATCGAAAAGCTCAACGCCGAACGCAATCTCGCCGTCGTGCTGATCACCCACGACCTCGGGGTGGTCGCCGAGGTGGCCGACCGCGTGGTGGTGATGTACGCGGGGCAGATCGTGGAGGACGGGACGGTCGACGACATCTTCTACGATCCGCAGCATCCCTACACCGCGGGCCTGCTCGGATCGCTGGCCCGGCTGGATCAGCCCCGTGCCGACCGGCTCAACCAGATCACCGGATCCCCTCCGTCACTGCTGGATCCGCCGGCGGGCTGCCGATTCGCGGCGCGGTGTCCACACCGGTTCGACACGTGCGACGAGATGCCGCCACTTCAGGCCCGCGTCGGTGGGAACCACCTCGACCGGTGTTGGCTGGAACCGGCGAAGAAGCGGGAGGTGAACCGTGAGCGGAGCTGAACCGCTGCTGGAGGTGACCGATCTGGTCAAACACTTCCCCGTGAGATCCGGGGTGGTGATCGACCGCGAGGTGGCCCGGGTCCGCGCCGTCGACGGGGTGAGCCTGCACCTCGACGAGGGCGAGACGCTGGGGCTGGTCGGCGAATCCGGCTGTGGCAAGTCGACGCTGTGCCGGGTCATCCTGCAGTTGCTCACCCCGACGTCGGGTTCAGTGCGCTTCGCCGGCGAGGAACTCGTCGGCAAGTCGGCGCGCCAGCTGCGCCCGGTCCGGCGACACATCCAGATGATCTTCCAGGACCCCTACGCCTCGCTGAACCCGCGCAAGCGGGTCGGGCAGATCGTCGGCGACCCGATGGAGCTGCACGGTCTGGCCACCGGGGGCGACGTGAAGCGCCGAGTGCAGGAGCTGCTGGACCGCGTGGGCCTGCGCCCCGAGCACTACAACCGTTATCCGCACGAATTCTCCGGCGGCCAGCGGCAGCGCATCGGTATCGCCAGGGCGCTGGCGCTGCAACCCCGGCTGATCATCGCCGACGAGCCGGTGTCGGCGCTCGACGTGTCCGTGCAGGCCCAGATCGTCAACCTGCTGAGGGACCTTCAGGACGAGTTCCGGCTCTCCTACCTGTTCGTCGCCCACGACCTGGGGGTGGTGCGCCACGTCTCGGACCGGGTGGCGGTCATGTACCTGGGCAAGATCGTGGAGACCGCCACCGCCGACGAGTTGTATCGCGCACCGGTGCACCCGTATTCGACTGCGTTGCTCTCGGCGGTGCCGATCCCGGATCCGCGCCGCAACGCCGCCCGTGAGCGCATCGTGCTCGAGGGCGATGTGCCGAGCCCGAGCGATCCGCCGCCCGGATGCCACTTCCACACTCGGTGCCCGTACGCCACCGCCGAATGCCGCGTCGACGAACCCGCGCTGGTCGACCACCGCCCCGCGCACCTCGCCGCATGCCACCACCCGCGCAACGTCGACGCGGCCACCGCGCTGACACCGACCTGACGCCAACTTGGTCCAAGCCCTGTCGTGGCCGGCGGGGAACGCCGTATCGTTCCCCGGATGAGCGAAGGGGAGACGCTGTCGAATCCGTCCGGCCCGACCCGCGCCCCGACGAGCACCCGGCGGGCGGTGCTCAACACGATCCGGGGGTCGGCGGGCAACCTCGTCGAGTGGTACGACGTGTACGTCTACACGGTTTTCGCGACGTACTTCGAGGCGCAGTTCTTCGACCAGGACGACGAGAACTCGACCCTGTACATCTACGCGATCTTCGCGGTCACGTTCGTGATGCGGCCGGTGGGTTCGTGGTTCTTCGGCCGGTTCGCCGACCGCCGCGGCCGCAAGACCGCGCTGATGGTCAGCATCACGGTGATGTCGACCTGTTCGTTCGTGGTCGCGGTGATGCCCACCAGGGAGGTCATCGGTTACTGGGCGGCGGTCATCCTGATCGGGGCCCGGCTCCTGCAGGGCTTCGCGACCGGCGGCGAGTACGGCACCTCGGCCACGTACATGTCCGAGGCCGCCACCCGGCACCGGCGCGGCTTCCTGTCGTCGTTCCAGTACGTCACGCTCATCGGCGGACACGTACTGGCGCAGTTCACGCTGCTGATCGCGCTGACGGTGCTCGACGTCGACGCGGTCACCGAATGGGGTTGGCGGATCGGCTTCTTCATCGGCGGTATCGCGGCCCTGGTGGTGCTGTGGATGCGGCGCTCGATGGACGAATCGCTCAGCGATGCGCACCTCGAGGCGATCCGCGAGGGCAAGGACCGCGAGGCCGGATCGCTCAAGGCGCTGTTCACCACGCACTGGCGTCCGCTGCTGCTGTGCTTCCTGATCACCGCGGGCGGCACGGTCGCGTTCTACACGTACACGATCAACGCGCCCGCGATCGTCAAGTCCACCTTCGGGAAGGATCAGGCGCTGACCGGGACGTGGATCAACCTGCTGGGGTTGATCTTCCTGATGTGCCTGCAGCCGCTCGGCGGCCTGCTCAGCGACAAGGTCGGGCGCAAGGTGCTGCTGGTCTGCTTCGGAACGGGCGGCCTGTTCTACACCTACGTGCTGGTGACGTACCTGCCGCAGGCCACCTCACCGCTGCTGGCGTTCGCGCTCACCGCCGTCGGCTACGTGATCCTCACCGGATACACCTCGGTCAACGCGATCGTGAAGGCCGAACTGTTCCCCGCCGACATCCGCGCCCTCGGCGTGGGACTGGGGTACGCGCTGGCGAACTCGGCGTTCGGCGGCACGGCACCGCTGCTCTACCAGGGCGCGAAATCCGCCGACCGCATCGGGCTGTTCATCGTCTACGTCACCGTGGTGATCGGGGTGAGCCTGCTGGTGTACATCTTCGCGCTGAAGAACAAGGCCATTACGCACCTGGACCGCGAGCAGGGCAACGCGTGGGAGGTGCCCGCCCGGGCCGGCCGTTAGGCGCCGTCGATCAACTGGGCGGCGGCCGTGCGGGCGTGTGCGATCGGCGCGGTGTCGTTCATCGACGTGGCCAGCGCGGTGGCGCCCTCGAACAGCACCAGCAGCTGCTGAGCGAGGAGATAGGGGTCCCGCGCGCCGGCTTCGGCGGCCACCGCGGCCAGTCGCTCGCCGAACCGGCGCTTGTGGTCGCGCACGATGTCGTCGACGCCGTCGAGCAGCCCGGCCGACTCCACCGCCGCGTTGTGGAACGGGCAGCCGCGGTAGCGCTCGACCGCCGCGGCGTCGAAGATCGCCAGCAGCCGTTCGCGGGGGCCGAGGCCGGCCTCGTCGAGTCGCCGCTCCGGCGGTGACCCGCCGCCCGCGTCGATCTCCCGCAGATAGGTCTCGACCAGTTCGGTCTTGCTCGGGAAGTGTTGGTAGAACGTGCGTTTGGAGACCTGCGCCTCCTGGGTGAGCAGGTCGACGCCGGTGGCGTGGATACCGCGGCGGTAGAACAGTTTCGACGCGGCACGCATGATGCGCTCGCGCGCCCCGCGTCCGCGCCGCTCCACCGGCGCCGCTACCACTCCAGCCATCCCCGCAGGATACCGGTCGGTCTACCTGGCAGCAATGACCATGTTGGTTGGAAACACTCGTGCATTCAAAGCATACCGATCTGTTTACTTTGGTCGGAACCGGAGGTACGTTCGGGACACATCAGCGCATCGAGGAGACACATGTGACGGATCCGATCCTGGTCATCGGCGCCACCGGCAGGCACGGCAACACCGGCGAGCATCTGGTGAGGCGGCTGCGCGAGGAGGGACGCGCGGTGCGGGTGCTGGCGCGCACGCTCACCGAGCGCACCGATCGCCTCACCGAACTGGGCGCCGAGGTGGTGCGCGGCGACCTGTTCGACCGCGGCAGCCTGGTCGAAGCGCTCGACGGCGTCGACCTCGCGTACTTCACCTATCCGATCGCCGCGGGTGTGGTGCCCGCGGCCGCCACCTACGCGTCCGCGGTGCGCGAGGTCGGCCGCAACCCGCGCACGGTCGTGATGTCCATGGGCCCGGCCAATCCGGCACATCCCAGCGGCCTCGGCCGCGCCCAGTGGCTCGCCGAGGAGGTGATGACCTGGGCCGGGCTGGATCTGCTGATCCTGCGGGTCGCGGCCGTGTTCCACGAGAACCTCTCGGTCCTGCACGGCCCGTCGATCCGGCGCGACGGCGCGTTCGGCAACTCCTTCGGCGACAGTGAGGTCGCGTGGATCGGCGGTATCGACGCCGCCGACCTGGCCGTGGCGGCCCTGCTGCACCCTGAGCGCTTCACCGGACCCGTGACGTACCCGCGGGGCTCCGAACGGTTCAGCCACGCCGACATAGCGGAGCTGATGTCCGACGTCCTCGGCACGCCCGTGCGGTTCACGCCGCTCACCGAGGAGCAGTGGCGCGCCGACCTGTTGGCGCTGGCCGAGGTCGACGGCGCCGACGTGGTGAATACCGTGATGGCGCAACACATTTCCGCAGTCGGCGCGGCGATCGCGCAGAGCGGTCGTGTGATACCCGCCGACGCGGCGACACTGCGCGAGCTGATCGGCCGCGAACCCGTCGGCCTGCGCGACTACATCGCCGCCAACCGGGAGGCCTTCGAACACGTCGGCGGCCACGCCATGGCCGGAGCGGGGGAGTGACCATGACCCAGGACGCCACCCTGACTCACGACCGCGCGCAGCACCCTGCTCATCGTCGACCTCTCAAGCACCGATGACCGAGCAGACCGTCGACTACCGGGCGCGGCGCATCGTCGTCGCACTCCCGGACCCCTACGACGCGGCGCGGGCCCGTTACGAACATCTGGTGCCGGCTGTGGACGCAGCGGCCTTCGCGCGCGCCGGATCCTGGGACGAGGTGTTGTCGGTCGCGAAAGTCCAGGCACCGCTGAGCTTCCTGCGCTACTACACCGGTGACGTCACTGCCGTCATGGCCGGCTCGCCGTCGCGCTGGCGGGCCACTCAGTACCTGATGGGTAACCACACCATCGCCGAGACGATGTTCCGGCACGATCCGGCGGCGATGATGTACGCCCCGCTGCGCACCCTGCTCTTCGAGGACCGCGACGGCGTCACCCGGTTCGCCGTCGACCAGCCCAGCCTGCAGTTCGGTAGCCTCGGCGACCCGCGGATCACCGAGGTCGGGCGGCACCTCGACGCGCTGCTCGCGACGCTGACCGACCGGCTCGTCAGGCCGGTGCCAGCGACACCAGATTGAAGATCCGCACCCGCCCAGGCACTTTCGCATGACACTGCGACAGCAGCGGCTCGGACCACCCCTCCTCGAGCACCACCTCGACCGGGCCGTGCTCCCCGTCGAGCACCACCCGGTGGCGGTGATCGGTGTGCTCGACGGTCAGCGGGGTCAGACCCGCGATGCGGTCGTCGCCGTACTTCTCCCGGGCGAAGTGCTGGGCGGCCTGGACCGCATGGGGCAGTGACGTGCGCCCGCGCAGGTAGCGGTGATCCAGCCGCCCGTCGAGGTACCGGCGGACGAGTTCGGCCGCATCGGTCTGGTCCACCCGCCCGTAGCACAGTCCTTCGGGCAGCACGAGCATCGTCGCCGCGAACCGGTCGCCACCGAGATGTGAACATTCCCAGGCGATCTCGGGATACGCGGCGCTGATCGCGGCGGCGGCGCCGCGCCCACGGACCGCACAGCACTGATCGTGCTTACCGTGCGCGCACACCGCGACGAGGGGGTCGGTGAGCAGCGTGCCGTCGGAGCCGTCGAGCGCGAGGCCGAGGTAGCCCTGCGGCCCGTCGACCTCCCCGCCGTAGAGCGCTTCCCCGCCGACGCCGGAGTGCGCGATGAACCAGCGCCACCGAGGCGCCGCGGGCCTGCGGCCGTGGCGGCGGATCGCGGCGATCCGCATCTTGGCCCCCTCGACGCGCCGCACGATCGCCCGCCCGAGCTCCGGATCGAGGATGGCGGGCGACTGCAGGAACGCCGAAGGGCCCCAGCCGCCGGACAATTCGAGCAGCACCCACGCCGATCCCGCAGATGCGGTGCCGTACATCGGGTCGGCGCGGCGCAGCGACTGATCGCTGCACGGGGTGCGTTTACCGAAACTCATTCGGCCGGCGAGGGCGTGACGACCGCCTCGCGCAGGAGCCGGCGGATCAGCACCGCGCCGTCGGCGCGGTCGAGGCCGGGCAGGCCGGCCGCGTCCACGACGGCTCCGCGGCTCAGCGCCAGCACCGCCGGTGCGCAGGAGGCGGGGAACGTGATGACGCGGTCGGGCAGCCGCAGCGCGACACGGTCACCGGAGGTGTCGACGGTCGCGACGAGCCCATGCCGCCACCGCACCGCGACGGTGTCGGCGTGCGCGGCGGCGTCGAGGGTGGCCAGCGGGCGGACGGCCACCGGGCGGGTGCGGTCGGCGTGCCTGCGGGTCAACCGTTCGGCGGCGGCACCGCCGAGCGCGGTCGCGTCGTCGCGCATGGTCTCCACCAGTTGCGCCATCACCTTGGTCACCGTCGCGATGATCTCATCCGGATAGTCGGGATGGCCGCCCATCGGCAGCGACGCCCGGAACGCCTCGTGGTCGGCCAGCGCGTCCACCACCGCACGCGCCACGTCGACGCCGGTCACCGCGGACACCCCGACGGTCAGGTGGATCGACGTGTCGTCGAGGGCACGGGCGGAGTGCACCCAGCCGCGCGGCAGGTAGAGGGCGTCGCCGGGGGTCAGCATGGTGTCGATCACCGGCTCGTCGGCCGCCCGCGCCGCGATCGCCTCGCGGTGCTGCGTCCACGGCTGCGACGGCAGCGGATGCTCGAACACCGGGGCGTGTACGACCCAGCGTTTGGTGCCAGCGGTCTGCAGCACGAAGACGTCGTGCACGTCGTAGTGCGGATCGAAGCCGCGGTTGCTCGATGGGGTGATGTAGGCGTTCGCCTGCACGGGATGGCCGAGATCGTCGACGAGCGCGCGGACGAAGTCGATCACCGGCGGCCACAGCCGGTGCAGACCCTGCAACACGATCGTCGCGCCCGCCGCGAACTGGGCGAGCACCTTCGCGGAGTCCACTTGATCGGGCATCTCCGCGCCGAATCCGGCCGGCCCGAGGTAGCAGTCCTTCGCGAGGACGTCACCCTCCTTGGCCAGCCGGATGAACGGTGCACGTACCCCGCGTTCGGCGATCAACTCGTCGACCATGTCGGACGACAGCAGATCCCCGAAGTCGCGGGGCAGCGCATCGGAACGGCTGAGCAGCGGTCGTCGACCCCAGTGTTCGGTGGCGAACGTGTGCGGGTCGGTGGCGATGCAGCGGCTCAGCATGTCGATCGCTCAGGCAGTGCCGTCGGCCCCGCCGTCGTGGCCCTCGGGGTTCGAGCCGCCGTCGGCCGTGCCCTCGCCGGCATCCGCGGTGCCGTCGGCTCCGCCGTCGTGACCTTCGGGGTTCGAGCCGCCGTCGGCCGTGCCTTCGCCGCCTCCGGGGGTGGTGGTGATGTCGTCGTCGTTGAGCGCCATGGTCTTCCTTTCTGTGGGCGCAGCGTGCCGGGCTGCGTAAACGCACGCTGCCACCGCAGAGTTGCCCCGCACAAGACCCGTGAAACGACGGGGGCACACCCTAATAACGAGGCCATTGGTACCGTAATCGGATGCTGATCGGCGTCACCGGTGGAACCGGGTATGTGGGAGCGCATTGCGTGCGCGCGCTGCTGGCGGACGGACACCAGGTGCGGTTGCTGGTCGGCCCCGACGCGGAGGGTGCGCCGGTGCTCGACCGGTTCGCCGAACTCGGCGGCGTCGACGTGCTGACCGGCGACATCCGGGACGCGATGACGATCACCCGGTTGCTCGACGGCTGTGACGCAGTGCTCCACGGCGCCGGGGTGGTCGGCACCGACAACCGGCGCGCGGCGCTGATGTGGGAGGTCAACGCGTACGCCACCGAGGCCGTGCTCACCCAGGCGGTGCGCGCCGGTCTCGACCCGGTGGTGTCGGTGAGCAGCTACAGCTCGTTGTTCCCGCCGCCGGACGGGATCATCGGACCGGACACCCCGCCGGCCAACGGCCGCAGCGCCTACGCGAAGACCAAGGGTTACGCCGACCGGGTCGCGCGGCGCCTGCAGGCCGACGGCGCGCCCGTGGTGGTGACCTACCCGTCGAGCGTCGTCGGGCCGGCCTTTCACACCGCGCCCGGTGTCACCGAACGGGGCTGGGCGCCGATCGTCCGCTTCGGGTTGGCGCCGCGGCTGCGCGGCGGGATGCAGATGATCGACGTGCGCGACGTCGCGGCCGTCCACGCGGCGGCCATGACGCCCGGCCGCGGTCCGCACCGCTACGTCTGCGGCGGCGAGCTGATCACCTTCGACGGGATGATCGACGCACTCGAACAGGGCTGCGGGCGGCGCATCCGGCGAATCCCGTTGAGTCAGCGGACGTTCCGCGGGATGAGCCGTATCGGCGACACCCTGGCCGGCATCGTGCCGCTCGGTGACGGGCTCTCCTACGAGGCGGCGCTGCTGCTCACCGCGGCGACCCCGACCGACGATTCGGCCACGCTGGCCGACTTCGGTATGACCTGGCGCTCGCCGACCGAGGCGATCATCGCGTCGTTCGCGCCGGCGACCGCCGCCTAGACTCCCCGCCCGGTCTGCGAGGACGCGACCCGGGTCGTCAGGGCTCGGATGGCAGGGGTCGCCGCGACCAACGCGTCGACGTCGGCAGCGGACAGGTCGTCCAAGGCCGTCGACACCCAGTGCGCGACGGCGTCCTCGATGGCGTCACGTTCGGCGAGTGCGCGCGGCGTCGGTTCCAGCAGCGACACCCGACGGTCGTCGGGGTCGGCGTGTTTGGCGAGCAGACCGCGGTCGATCAGGGCGCGCACCGCGGTGCTGACGTTGCTCGACTGCATGTCGGTCGCCGCGGCGACCGCCGACACACTGCGGCCCGGGCTCTCCATCACTGCCCGCAGCACCGTCAGCTCCGAGGCGGGCAGCGGTTCCAGGCCCACCTTGGCGGGGCCGAACTTCGCGATCCGCCATGACAGATCCTGCAGCGCGAGGGCCAGCGCGCGGTGGCCCGCGGCCGGTTCGCTCACGAGAGTCATGTAGCTATTTTGACATACATATCTAGAAATACGTATCGTTTCAGATCTAGTGCCGTGCGCTGCGCCGTGCACACGGAAAGGTCTCACATGTCCCGAATCGCCTCGGCGTCCGGTGCGCCGGCGGCGGCGCTGATCGCCGTCCTCGCCCTGCTCAACGCGGTGACCCCGTTCTCGATCGACATGTACCTGTCGGCGTTCCCGGAGATGGCGTCGGAGTTCGGCGTCTCCCCGTCGACGATCCAGCTCTCGCTGACCACGTTCCTGATCGGGTTGGCGGTCGGACAGCTGATCATCGGGACGTTGTCGGACCGCTACGGCCGGCGCGGACCGCTGATCATCGGCACCGTGGCGTGCGTCGCGGTCAGTGTGGCCTGTGCGTTGGCGCCGTCGGTCGCACTGCTCATCGCCCTGCGGTTCGCGCAGGGCTTCTGCGGGGCGGCCGGTGTGGTGATCTCACGCGCGGTGATCGCCGACCGCTCCCGCGGATCGCGGGCGGCGCGGTTGTTCGCGGTCATGATGCTGATCGGCGTGCTGGCACCGATCACCGCGCCCATCCTCGGCGGCGTGATCGTCACCGGATTCGGTTGGCGTGCGGTGTTCTTCGCGCTCGCGGTCCTCAACGTGCTGACCCTGCTCGGTGTGCTGCTGGCCGTGCAGGAGTCGCTGCCCGAGGAACTGCGGCGCCCCGGCGGGCTCAAGGCGCTGGGCACCAGTGCGCGCACGGTGCTGACCAACCGGTTCTACCTCGGCTACACCCTGGTGATGGCGTTCGCCGCGGCGGCGATGTTCGGCTACATCGCGGCGTCACCGTTCGTGGTGCAGAACATCCTGGGCTTCTCGCCCGCGGCGTACTCGGTGACGTTCGGGTCGTGTGCGCTGGCCGTCGGTGCGGGCAGCATGATCTCGGCGCGGCTGGTGCGCACGCTGCCGCCCCGCCGGGTGCTGATCGGCGGGGTCTCGGCGATGCTGGTGGTCACCGCGCTGATGCTGTTCACCGTCACCGTCGGGCACGTGGTCGGGTGGGCGACGATCGGGTTGATGGCCGGCTTCATGGGCAGCATCGGCTTCGTCTACGCCAACGCCACCGCACTGGCGCTGAGCGAGGTGCCCCACGCCGCGGGCACCGGCTCGGCCGTCCTCGGCTTCCTCCAGTACGGCATGGGTGCGGTGACCCCGCCCCTGGTCGGCCTGCTCGGACAGGCCAGCGCGCTGCCGATGGGCGTGGTGATGTTCGGCGCCGCGGCGCTGGCCGCCCTGGCGCTGTTCGTGCTGACCCGCGGACACATCCCGTTCGCCGACGAGCACGAGGACGAGTTGGTCACTGCGTCAACAGGTGACACCACGAATCGGTGAGCGATTCGAGCAGTACCTCGCGCTCGACCTGCCAGCCCACACCGAGTTGAGCGCGGAGAAGCTGGGTCCCAAGGTGCGGTTGCATGCGGATCTGCGGGCCGACGGGTACGCGTGCCCGGGATGCGGTGCGCTGCTGGCGGTGGAGATCCGCGCGGCCGCTGATGCGCCGTTGCGGGATCTGGAGTTGGCGGGGTTCTAGGCGCGTGAGAACGAACTGGCGCAGGGGTGTTCTCGCATTTGCGCTGCGCCAGTTCAGCTTCGCGATACCGGGGCGCACCGCGGCCTGGTGACCTATTCGGATTTGCCGCTTGGGCGCCGGACCTACACCAGGGCTGTGATCTGCGGACCCACGGCTCGATTCACAACCCTGGTGTAGGGCGGGCGCATAGCGTCGCGGGACGGGGTACCTATCCGACCGCGCTGCCGCGCGTGAGACTGAACTGGTGCAGGGCCGTTCTCGCACTTTTGCTGCGTCAGTTCAGTTTCGCGAAGGCCGGGGCGCGCCGCGGGCGAGGACTTGTTCGCGTTCTCTCGCTTACGCGCCGAGTTCTACACCAGGGTTGCCAATCCGGTGACCGGACGACCATGAGGTAGAACTCGGCGAACGCCGCGCAGCCACGCGTGAGTCAGTTTCGCGGCTGATGCATCCCGAACGGCACGGCCTTGAGCAGCGTCACCGGGATCGACTGCCCGCTCGGCACCTCGTAGGTCCTCCGCTCACCGGGCCTCGCCCCGATCAGCGCCTCACCCAGCGGCGAGTTCACCGAGTACACCTCGAGGTCGCCGTACTCCGCGCCGCGCACACCCAGCAGGAACGTCTCCTGGTCGCCGGTCTCGTCGAACCGGACGGTCAACACCATGCCCGGTTCCGCGACACCGTCGTCCGGCGGATCCTCCCCGACGACGGCGTTGAGCAGCAGGTCGTGGATCTGCTGGATCCGCGTCTGCCGCGCGCGCTGCACCGCGACGGTGTTCTCCTGACTGTCGTCGGCGGCCTCGGTCGCGATGAGCCGCCGCAGCTCGGTCAGTTCGTCCTGCAGCCGCGCATAGGCGACCGGGGTCATCCAGAACCGTTGTGCGGGTTTGTGTGCTGTCGTCATGACTCCTCCTGGATTGAAAAGCGAAGACTGTCGTCAGGGGCGGGTCTACGCGCCGCCCCTGACGACTGGATGCAAGTTCTCCTCAGCGCAGCGGGTCGACCGCGCGCAACGCCTCGGGTTGTTTACCGGTGGTGATCTGTTCGGCCAGCAGGCGACCCGTGACCGGGCCGTGCGCCAGCCCCCACATGCCGTGACCGCCCGCGATGTACACACCGCGGTCGACGGCCCCGATCAACGGCCTGCCGTCGGGAGTGACCGGCCGCGGACCCACCCACTCGTCGGTACGGCGCTCCCACCGCACCCCGTCGAGCAGCGGGGCGGTCGAACCGACGATCGCCTCGATGCGGGCCGGGATGGCGGGTTCGTCGGGACCGCGGAACTCCATCGTCCCCGCGACCCGCAGCGCACCCCGGTACGGCGTGCACGCCACGCGCACCTCCGGCAGGTACACCGGCCCCGGCACCGGACGGTCGACCGGCACCGTGAACGAGTACCCCCGGCCGGCGCGCACCGGCGTGCGGACCCAGCGGTCGGCCAGCCCGGACAGCCAGGCGCCCGTGGCGATCACCGCCGCATCGGCGGTCAGCGGCGCCCCGTTGAGTGGGTAGATCCGCACCCCGCGCCGGTGCGGCAGCACGTCGACGACGTCGACCTCGCTGATCGTCGCGCCACGTTCGGTGACAGCGCGGGCCAGGGCGTGGGTGAACCGGCCGGGGTCGACGAACCGCTGCTCCTCGACGCTGATGCCCACCGTCACTGCCGGCGCGGCCAGCGGCACCTGCGCCGCGAGCTCGTCGCCGGTGAGCGTGCGGTGGTGCACCTGCTGTCCGGCGGCGCTGAGTCCGCGCAACTCGTCGATCAGGTGCGCGGCGTGCCGCTCGTCGGTGAACAGCGCGGTGATCGGACCGTCGGTGGTCGGGGCGTCCACGCCGTTGGCGGTGAGCACGTCGTACGCCTCGAGGGCCTCGGCGTTGAAGGGCACGTTGGCCGAGACCGCGCGTTCCCACGACGAGCGACGGCAGTTCGCCGCGAAGCGGGTGAGGAACTTCCACAGCCCGACGTCGACGCGCGCCGGGATGTGCAGCGGTGCGGCCGGATCGGCCAGCGACCGCAACCCGTAGCCGAGCACCGACGGCTCGTTGAGCGGGATCGTCAGCGCGGGCGACACCCAGCCGGCGTTACCCCACGACGCGCCCGCCGCGACCCCGCTGCGGTCCACCACCGTCACCTCGACGCCGCGTTCCTGCAGGAACCACGCGGTCGACAGACCGACGATGCCGGCGCCGACCACGATCACCGACCGCGGGCCGCCGTCGAAACCGTCATCGCCGAACATCACGTACCTCCATCGCGGACAACACTGTCCCCACCGATGATGGCGAGAAGTGTGCGTCCGACGATTGACCTGGGAGGACAATCGGTTCAGGAAGTTTTGTCGGGCTCCGACAACGTGAAACCGTCATCGTCGGTGGCGGCGAGTTCGACGGTCATGGCCAGCCGCTTGCGGGCGTCGGTCAGGTCGAGGTCGGTCGCCTCGGCCATCTTGCGCAACCGGTAGCGCACCGTGTTTTCGTGGACGCCGAGGCGTTCGGCGGCCTCGTGCAGATCGCCCTGGGCGGCCAGCCACGCCCGCAGTGTGTCCACGTACCGGGTGGCGTGCAGGGCGTCGTGGCGGCGCAGGTCGGCGACCGGACCGCGTTGCGGGGTGCGGCCGACGCGGGCGGCGATCCGCAACCGCCGCAGCACGATGTCGTCCCAGGACTCGTCGTAGGCGGGCGCCTCCCCGACACCGCCCTGCATCTCGTGCAGGGCCAGGCATTCGTCGGCCTCGTCCCGCGCCGTCGGGAGTTCGAGAACCGTTGCGGTGCTGCTGATCCCGGCCACGACCTCGGCCTGCTCCGGCAGCGCCGACCGCAGACCGTCCACCCAGTGCCGCGCGATGTGCGCGGGTTCGCTCGGCAGCACGGTGTAGACAGTGGTGTCCGACAGGGTGCTGCGTCCCGGCCGTGACCAGCCGAACCCGGTGGTGGCGCGTTCGAACGCGAGCAGCAGCGCCGCGTGGCGGTCGTCGCCGATACGGGCGCGCAGCGCGATCACCCGCAACCCCGACGGTGGCAGCGCCAGCTTGCTGACCACGGTCGGGGCGTCGACGGTGCCGTCGAGCAGCCCGATCACCAGATCGGACTCCACCTGCCGTTCCAGATCGGCGCTCGCCCGCGACCGCAGCAGGTGCAGGGCGACCATGCGGGCGCCGTCGGCCAGCGCCCGCAGCTGATCGCCGCGCAGCTCCTCGGCGCACGCCACCCAGATCGAGCCCAGCAGCTCCCGGCCTGCGCGCGCGGCGATCACCATCCGCCCGGCCAGCCCCTCGGCGGGGGCGGGGGCGACGAACATCGGCTCGTCGGAGGCGGCGAGGTGTCGGGCCACCCCGCGTTCGGTGAACAGCGCACGCAGCCGGTCGGACGCCTGACGGCCCAGTATCGTCTCGACGCGGGCGTCGTCGGTGTACTGCTGCATCCGCGAATAGGCCAGCACCCGCCAGTGCCGATCCTCGATCGACACCGCACCGCCGATCGCGTCGGCGAGGCTGTCGGCGAGCGCGAACAGATCGGTCGGGCCACGCCCGGATTCGGTCTCGCGGCCCTCGAGCACCAACCCGAACACCACCGCGGCCAGTTCACTCCACGACACATCCGGGTCCACGACCAGCACCGCGGCTTCGTCGGCACCGCTCGTGCCGGGGTCGCGCGCGCCGTCGTCGCCGCGCACCAGCACCACCGCGGCCCTGGCCGCCCGCGCCCACTCCAGCGCGGTGGCGACCGAATCGGCGCCGATCGCGAGCAGGACATCGCCGATGATCTCGCGGTCCTCCCGCATGACCACGGTCCGCAGCTCGGTGGACCGCGGTTTCGCGTTGCCCTTGAGCTTGACGCCGTAACCGCCGAGCACATTGACGAGCCGGTCCAAGGTGACCACGATCGCTCCCCACGTCTGACGACGTGCTCAGCCTAGTGCGCACACCCCCCGGCCGGGGTGGGCGCGGTTGAATTGCGCTGTGGACGACGGAAGGGCGCAGGGCAGGCCCAGGGACAGTTCGATCGACGAGCGCGTGCTCGCGGTGACCCGGCAGCTGCTGGTCGAGAGCGGCTGGGACGACCTGAGCATGCGGCAGATCGCAATCCGCTCCGGGGTGAGCCGGTCGAGCATCAACCGCCGGTGGCCGTCGAAATCCGAGCTGGTGTTCCACGCGATCCTCGGCGCCGCACCGGACCTGGCGCCGTTCGCGGGCACCGACCGGCGCGGCTGGATCGACTGGGTGGTCCGCGGCAGCCGGGAACTGTTCGCGCGCGCCGAGGTCCGGGCCGCGGTGCCCGGGCTGCTGCTGGCGATGGCCGACAACGACGCGATGCGGCGCAGGCTGTGGACCGAGTTCAGCGGTCCGGCGGTGGCGCTGTTCGGGGCAGGGCCCGAGGCCGAACGCGACGCCCGCGCAGCTCTGGCCATGGCGGCGGGTGCGGCGCTGTTCCTGTCCACCGTCGCGGTCGAGGACGACACCGAGCAGCTGCACGCCCGCATCGCCGAACTGCTCACCGAGGCGGTGGGTCAACCGAATTCGAGCAGGGTGTAGGCACCGCGGTAGTTCCTGGTCGGCTTGAACCGCCAGAACGCGGGGAAGACCTTCTCGAACATCACCCCGCGGCCTCGGGGCATCGGCAGGTCGTGGACGGCGCGGATACCGGGCACCGTGATCGCCAGGTCGGCCAGCGCAGATGCACTGAGGCTGAACGGCATCGGCGGGACACGGTAGTTCGGACCCGATTTCAGACCGTTGGGCGCGAACTTCTTCACCAGCACCGGCGGCAGGTCGAACACCATCTGCCCACCCGGGAACCGCTTGGCGCACTCGGTGATCAGCCGCATCGACTCGTGGGGCTGCAGGTACATCAGCAGGCCCTCGGCGGTGATGAACACCCCGTTGCTGGTGTCGACGCGGTCCATCCACGAGAAGTCCAGCGCGGACTGGGCGAGGTTGGTGATCCGCTCGTCGTGGGGTAGCAGTTGTTCGCGCAGGGCGATGACCGGTTCGAAATCAACGGTCAGCCAAAGGATGTCGAGATCGGGTCGGGCGCTGGTGAGGCGCCAGAAGCTGGTCTGCAGACCTTCGGCGAGTGCGACGACGGTGGCGGACGGATGCGCGACGAGGTACTGCAGCGCCGCCCGGTCGAACGCCAGCGACCGCAGGGCCATCTCCTGACCCTTGCGGCGGCCGAACTTGGCGAAATCGAAGTCGATCGCGTCGACGAGCCGGATGGCCATCGGATCGTCGATGATCGCCTGGGGGTGGCGGGCCTGGTGGGCGCGGCCATTGAGGGTCAGCAGCGCGGTCTCCGAGACGCCGCTCAGGGTGGCGTCCACTTTGGCATTGTTCGCGTCGTTCACCGGTACCAACGTACCGATGTGTATACGGTCCGAGTATGGGTGCTATCTCGGTGATCACCGGCGGGGCCGGCGGTATGGGTGTGGCGACGGCGAGGATCGTCGGCAGGGACCACACGGTGGTGCTGTGCGACGTCCGCAAGGAGCGGCTGGACACCGCCGTCGCGACGCTGCAGGACGAGGGGATCACCCCGACTGCGGTGCACTGCGACGTCACCGATCGCGATGCGGTGACCGCGCTGTTCGAGACCGCGTCGGAACTCGGCCCCATCGTGTCGGTGATCCACGCCGCCGGGGTGAGCCCGAGCATGGGCGACGCCGAATACGTCATGCGGACCAACGCGATCGGCACGCTCAACGTCAACGAGACCTTCTTCGAGACGGCGCCCGACGGTGCCGCGATCGTCAACGTGGCGTCGATGGCGGGGCATCTGCTGCCCGAGGAGATCATCCCCACCGCGACGTTCCCGCGCGCCCTGTCCGACGCGGACGGATTCCTCGCCGACATGTTGAGCGCCTGCGAGATCGCCCCCGAGGAGATGCGGTCCGGGATCGCGTACGCGCTGAGCAAGAACTTCGTGAAGTGGTACAGCAGTGCGCAGGCCGAGCGGTTCAACGGCCGCGGGCTGCGCATCCTCTCGGTGTCGCCGGGGTCGATCGACACCGAGATGGGCCGGCTCGAGGAACAGGCGGGGGCGGGCGCGATGGTCGCCGACGCCGCGGTGCCGCGGTGGGGGAGACCGGAGGAGATGGGCGAACTGCTGGCGTTCTGCGCGAGCGCGCGCGCCGGGTACCTCACCGGAACCGACATCCTCAACGACGGCGGTGTGGTCGCCTCGATGCGGGAACGCGCGAGGGTGGCCGCGGCGCAGAATTGATCACTTGACCTGGGCGGAGCGGCGGTAGGGGGTATACCGTCAGGTCCGTGCAGCGGGCGGTGGCACGGTGGATCTGATCGGGCGTCGCGCGGAGATCGCGATGCTCGACGGGCTCGTCGCGGCCCTGAACGCAGGGGAGAGCCGCGCGCTGGTGATCCGCGGCGACGCGGGTGTCGGCAAGACCGCTCTGCTCGACCACCTCGCGGCGACGGCGACGTCCTGCCGGGTCGTGCGGGCGGCGGGCGTGCAGGCCGAGATGGAACTGGCCTTCGCCGGGCTGCATCAGCTGTGCGCACCCCTGATGGAGCTGCAGGGCCGGCTGCCCGAACCCCAACGGCTCGCGCTGAGCACGACACTCGGGGTGACGACCGGACCCACGCCGGACCGCTTCCTCGTCGGCCTCGCCGTGCTGAACCTGCTCTCGTACGCGGCCGAGGAGCGGCCGCTGCTGTGCCTCGTCGACGACGAGCAGTGGCTGGACCGGGCATCGGCACAGGTGCTGGCGTTCGTCGCGCGCCGCCTGGTGGCCGAATCGGTCGGGCTGGTGTTCGCCGCGCGGGTACCCACCGAGGCGCTGGCCGGGTTGCCCGCTCTCGTGGTCAGCGGCCTGCGCGGCACCGATGCCCGGGTGCTGCTGGAGACGGCGTTGACCGCGCCGATCGACGCGCGAGTGCGTGACCAGATCATCGCCGAGACCCACGGCAATCCGCTGGCGCTGCTGGAGCTGCCCCGCGCACTGACCGCCGACGAGCTCGCAGGCGGATTCGGACTGCCCGAGGCGGTCCGGCTGCCGGGTGACGTGGAGGCCACCTTCCGGGCCCGGATCGACACGTTGCCCGAGGACACCAAGCGATTGCTGGTGGTCGCCGCGGCGGAGCCCACCGGCGATGTCGCGCTGATGTGGCGTGCGGCAGGCGAATTGGGCATCGGCACCGACGCCGCGGTGCCTGTCGTCGAAGCCGAGTTGGCGACGTTCACCAGTCGCGTGCGGTTCCGCCATCCCCTGGTGCGGTCGGCGGCCTACCACTCCGCGTCGCTCGCACAGCGACGCGAGGCACATCACGCCCTCGCGACGGCGACGGACGCCGAGACCGACCCGGACCGGCGGGCCTGGCACCGGGCGCACGCCGCGACCGGGCCCGACGACATCGTCGCCGCCGACCTCGAACGATCGGCGGCGCGCGCGCAGGCCCGCGGCGGTGTCGGCGCGGCGGCGGCGTTCCTGGAACGGGCGGCGATGCTGTCGGTGACCCCGGCGCAGCGCGCCGATCGCGCGCTGGCGGCGGCATCGGCCAAGATCGAGGCGGGGGCGTTCGACGCGGCGCTGGACCTGCTGGCCATGGCAGAGGGTGGGCCGCTCACCGATCTGCAACAGGCCAGGGCCGACTTGGCGCGGGGCCAGATCGCGTTCGTGACCAGTCGCGGTAGTGAGGCTCCGCCGCTGCTGTTGAAGGCCGCCGAGAAGCTTGCACTCATCGACGTCGCGCTTGCCCGAACGACATATCTCGAGGCGATGACGGCGGCCATGTTCGTCGGGCGGTTGGCTGTCGGCGCCGACGTCGTCGAGATCGCCCGAACGGTGGAGTCCGGACCGGGCCCGCCGGGTGAGCCCACCCCGCCGGATCTGCTACTCGACTGGCTTGTCACGCAGTTCAGCCACGGCTACGTCGCGGGGGCGCCGCTGATGCGGCGGGCGTTGGCTGCCTTCACCACCGACACGGCCGCGGACGAATACTTCCGGTGGATATTCCTCGCCGGCACGGCGGCCCACTTCAGTTGGGACGACGCCTGTTTGGAGGCGTTGTCGGCCCGCCACATCGACGCGGCCCGCGCCGCAGGCGCGCTCAGTGACGTCCCGCTGGCACTCAGTGCGCGCGCCATCGCGCTGGTGTTCTTCGGTGACCTGGCCGGCGCCGCCTCGGTGGTCGACGAACTGCACGCCGCGATGGATGCAACCGGGAGCAGTCTCGCGCCCTACGCCGAGCTCGGAGTCGCCGCCATGGGGGGCCATCGGGATCAGGCGACAGCCCTGATCGCGGCCACGGTGGCGGAGGTGACGGCCCGTGGAGAAGGCAACGGCCTGACGGTAGCGCGGTGGGCGGAGGCGGTCCTGCACAACGGTGGCGGGAACTACCGCAGCGCGCTGGCCGCGGCACGACAGGCGGCCGACTTCCCTCCGGAGTTGGGGGCGTCGCACTGGTCGCTGCCCGAACTCGTCGAGGCGGCGACACGGACGGGCGCAGACGATCTCGCCGGACATGCCCTTACCCGGCTCGAGCGGATGGCGGCCGCGAGTGGAACATCCTGGGCGCTGGGAGTGGCCGCACGGTCGCGTGCCCTTGTCAGCGAAGGTGATGCGGCCGACCGCTCCTACCGCGAAGCGATCGACCACCTGAGCCGGACCCGGGTGCGCGCCGAACTGGCACGCGCGCACCTGGTGTACGGCGAGTGGTTACGCCGCGAGCGCCGTCGCGGCGAAGCCCGCGCAGAACTGCGCACTGCCCACCAGATGTTCACCGACATGGGCATGGGTGCCTTCGCCGAGCGTGCGAGGCGCGAACTGAACGCCGTCGGCGACAGCCCGCGCAGGGCCGATACGCCGGCGGCCGAGCAGCAACTCACTGCGCAGGAGGCCCAAGTGGCGCGCCTGGCCAGGGACGGGCTCTCGAACGCCGAGATCGGTGCACGGCTCTTCATCAGTGCCCGCACTGTGCAGTACCACCTCGGCAAGGTCTTCACGAAGTTGGGCATCACCTCGCGCGGCCAGCTCGACCGCGTACTGCCCTGAGCCACGACTGGCGTATCGGACTGTCGGCCGGCGGATACGCGCGCAATACGCGGGACGGAATGCTCGTTTCTCAGTGAGAGCCCGGGAGGACCGACATGACCGACCTACGGCCAGATCAGAGCATGGTGCCAACGATCGATGGCGCGGACGGCGCAACCGTCCTGGGCCCCGACAACATCGCGATCGCCGCCCAGAACCCCGGCGCACCGCCAACGGACTCCGGCAGCATGCCCAATCTGAAGTTCTCCTTCGCCGCCGCCCACAACCGGCTGCTGCCCGGCGGCTGGGCGCGTGAGGTGACGGTCAGGGATCTGCCCGTCGCGACGACGCTGGCCGGGGTGAACATGCGACTCAAGGCCGGCGCCTACCGCGAACTGCACTGGCACCGAGAGGCGGAGTGGGCGTTCATGCTCGCCGGTCACGCCCGCATCGCCGCCATCGACCCGCACGGGCGCAACTACATCGACGACGTCGGCCCCGGTGACCTGTGGAACTTCCGGGCGGGCTATCCGCACTCCATCCAGGCGCTGGACGACTGCGAGTTCCTGCTGGTGTTCGACGACGGCAACTTCTCGGAGAACGAGACGTTCCTCGTCACCGATTGGTTCGCGCACACCCCCAGGCACGCGCTCGCGAAGAACTTCGGCGTGCCCGAGTCGGCGTTCGAGAACATCCCCGCCGCGGGCGACATCGAACACGACCGGTACATCTTCAACGGTGAGGTGCCCGGCGCACTGGTCGCCGACATCGAAGCCGTGCGCTCCCCGAACGGCACCGCCGAACGGATGACCCACCGGATGCTGGCCCAGGATCCGATCGAACTTCCCGGCGGCAGCGTCCGCATCACCGATTCGAAGAACTTCCCCGCCGCGTCGACGATCTCCGCTGCCTGGGTGGAGCTTGCGCCCGGCGCCGTGCGAGAGATGCACTGGCACACCAACAATGACGAATGGCAGTACTGGATATCCGGGCATGCCCGCATGACGGTGTTCGGATCGAGCGGTAAGGCCAGAACGTTCGACTACTACCCCGGCGACGTCGGTTACGTGCCGTTCGGGATGGGCCACTACTTCGAGAACGTCGGTGACGAACCCGTCCGGATGCTCGAACTGTTCCGCAGCGACCGGTTCGTCGACGTCTCACTCAACCAGTGGCTGGCTCTGACCCCACCGCAGGTGGTGGCCGCCACGCTCAACCTCGACTCCGTGGCCATCGCGGCGATGCGCAAGCGCAAACCGCTGCTGATGCCCGGCCGCTGACCACACCATGAGAGGACCGCAATGATCGTCACCACCGACGACGGCGTCGACATCTACTTCAAGGACTGGGGGCACGGGCAACCGATCGTGTTCAGCCACGGTTGGCCGCTGTCCGCCGACGACTGGGACGCCCAGCTGCTGTTCTTCCTGCAGCATGGATACCGCGTCATCGCACATGACCGGCGCGGGCACGGCCGCTCGAGTCAGGTCGCCGACGGTCACGACATGGACCACTACGCCGACGATCTCGCCGCGGTCGTCGAACACCTCGATCTCCACGATGCCATCCACGTCGGGCACTCCTGTGGCGGTGGGGAAGTGGTGCGCTATCTGGCACGCCACGGTGAAGAGCGGGTCGCCAAGGCAGCGCTGATCAGCGCGGTGCCCCCGCTCATGGTCAGGACCGACGCCAACCCCGAGGGCCTGCCGAAGGCGGTGTTCGACGACCTGCAGGCGCAGTTGGCGGCGAATCGCTCGGAGTTCTTCCGCGCGATCCCCGCCGGCCCCTTCTACGGCTACAACGTCGCGGGCGCCGAGACCTCAGAAGCGAACATCGAGAATTGGTGGCGCCAAGGCATGATGGGCGGCGCCAAGGCCCACTACGACGAGATCACCGCATGGTCCCAGACCGACTTCACCGACGATCTCGGGAAGATCACTGTGCCGGTGCTGGTGATGCACAGCGAGGACGATCAAGTGGTGCCCTATGCGGCGTCTGGCCCCAAGACCGCTGCGCTGCTGAAGAACGGAATCCTCAAGACGTACCGGGGCTATCCGCACGGTATGCCGACCACCCACGCGGACACGATCAACGCCGATCTGCTCGCATTCGTGAAGTCGTGAAAGGACCACACATGACCGCATCGGCACTGACGCCGCCCTTCACCCGCGACACCGCGATCGCGAAAGTTCGTGCGGGCGAGAATCTCTGGAACACTCGCGATCCGCAGCGCGTCGCGCTGGGCTACACCGCCGACAGCCGATGGCGCAACCGGTCGACGTTCCTGCGTGGCCGTGAGCAGATCGTCGAATTCCTCACCGACAAGTGGGCACGCGAACTCGAATACCGGCTCATCAAGGAGATCTGGGCCTTCGGGGACGAGCGCATCGCCGTGCGGTTCGCCTACGAATACCACGACCAGACAGGGCAGTGGTACCGCGCCTACGGCAACGAGAACTGGGAATTCGACGCCGACGGACTGATGGCGGTCCGGCACGCCAGCATCAACGACGTCCCGATCAGCGCCACCGACCGCCTGTTCGGTTGGGACCGCAGCGAGCCGCGCCCGCAGGACCATCCCGGACTCAGCGAGCTGGGACTGTGACGCGGCCGACGATGCGGGCCGTTGGCGTCACTCGCTACGGCGGTCCCGAGGTGCTCGAGCTCGTCGAGGTTTCCCGGCCCACGACCGGTCCCGGGCAGATTCGCATCCGCGTCCACGCCGCGACGGTCAACCCGGGTGACGTGGTGCTGCGCACCGGAGAACTCGACGAGGTCCTGGAGGCAGGGCCGTTGACTCGCCCGTATATCCCGGGCATGGAGGCCGCCGGCGTGGTCGTCGAGATCGGCGCCGACGCCGACACCGATCTGCGAGTGGGGGATCGGGTGATGGCCATCGTGATGCCCATCGAGCCGACCGGCGGTGCCTACGCCGAATATCTCGTGGTCGAACCCGACCAGGTGACCCGCATACCCGCGGGCGCCACCTTCGCCGAGGCCGCCACGTTACCGATGAGTGCGCTCACCGCGCGACGCGCCCTGGATGTCCTGAACCTCGCCACCGGTGCGACCATCGCCGTCACGGGTTCGGCAGGCGCGGTCGGCGGCTACGTCATCCAACTCGCCAAGGTCGACGGGTTGCGCGTGATCGCCGACGCCGCGGCCGCCGACGAGACGCTCGTCGCGAACCTCGGTGCCGACCAGATCGTCGCCCGCGGAGACGGTGTGGGAGAACGAATCCGACAGTGGTGGCCCGACGGAGTCGATGCGGCGGTCGACACGGTGCGCAGAGGCGAGGAGATCGCGAGCGCGGTGCGCGACGGCGGGCGGGTCGCGCTGATACCTGTGCCGCACAACGGCGTCTTCACACCGATCGACTACGGGCGCGGTGTCACCGCTCGGCAGGTGTGGGTTCCGGATTACGCCCACGCCTTCGACAAGCTCGACGAACTCCGGGTGCTCGCCGAGAAGGGCCAACTGCTTCTGCGGGTGGCGCGGACCTACCCCGCCGCCGAGGCGGCCGACGCCCACCGCGCGCTGGAGGCCGGTGGCGTCCGGGGCCGCCTCGTCCTGACCTTCGACTGAAAGACGCATCGCCATGCCAATTCCCGCAGGCGCCGTCGTCGGTGAGGCGGAGGCGCACATGCGCGCGGTGCTCCATCCCGAGGTGTACCGGCACAGCGTCCGCACCTACCTGCTCGGCCGTGCGGCGGCGCGTCGCGACGGAGTCGCCGAACTCGACGAGCAGTCGCTCTGCCTCGCAGCGCTTTTCCACGACGCGGGTACGGCGGAGCAGTACAACGGCGCAGCGCGCTTCGAAATAGAAGGCGCCGACGCCGCGGCCACGTTCCTGGTGGCGCGCGGCTGGGACGCCGGAGCCGTCGACCCGATCTGGGAGGCGATCGCACTGCACACCACACCGGGCATACCCGAACGGCGCGGGGTGATCCCGCACTACCTGCGCAGGGGAGTGCAGATCGAATTCGGTCCAACCGCGCTGCGGGCCGAGTTCGCCCGATCGATCGGGGATGCGGAACTGCGCTACCCACGTTCGAATCTGGAGGAGGTGCTGCAGACATCGGTGATCGACCAGGCGCTGGCCCGGCCGCACAAGGCGGCGGCGCCGTCGTGGGTCGCCGACCTCATCCGCGAGCACCGACCCGGACGACCCGGCGTCAACCCCGCGTTCTGAACGGGACGCATCCGATCAAGGAGAGAACATGACCGAGACAATGGATTTCGCGGAGATGAACCGCGCCGTCATCGCGGAGTTCCGCGCCAACGGGGGAACGGCGGGTGGGATGTTCGCCGGCACCCCCTTGCTGCTCCTGCACCACATCGGGGCGAAGTCCGGTGTCGAGCGGATCTCCCCGCTCGCCACCCTCGTCGACGACGGACGGATCTTCGTCTTCGCCAGCAAGGGCGGTTCGGACAGCCACCCGGACTGGTACCGCAACCTCCTCGCACACCCCGCCGTCATCGTCGAACTCGGCACCGAGACGTTCCCGGCCACCGCCCGGGTGCTGACCGGCGCCGAACGCGACGAGATCTACGCGAAGCAGAGCGCATTGCATCCGCAATTCGCGGAGTATCAACGCGTCTCGAAGCGTTCGATCCCGGTGGTGGAGTTGATCCGATCGGCGGCCGACGCATGAGATTCGCCTTCAAGACGTCGCCGCAGAACACCACCTGGGCGGACATGCTGGCGCTGTGGCGCGCCGCCGACGACATCGACATCTTCGAATCCGGCTGGACCTTCGATCACTTCTATCCGATCGAGGGCGATCCCGCGGGGCCCTGTTTGGATGGGTGGACGACGCTCACCGCCTTGGCCCAGGCCACCTCACGGCTCCGACTGGGCACCCTGGTCACCGGAATCCACTACCGGCATCCCGCGGTGCTCGCGAACATGGCGTCTGCGCTGGACATCATCTCCGGCGGACGCCTCGAGCTCGGGATCGGCGCCGGCTGGAACGAGCTCGAATCCGGCGCGTACGGAATCGAACTCGGAACCGTCAAGCAGCGGTTGGATCGCTTCGAAGAAGCGTGCGAGGTATTGGTCAGCCTGCTGAGCAAGGACACCACCGACTTCGACGGCCAGTACTACCGCCTCCAGCAGGCGCGCAACGAACCGAAGGGCCCGCAACGCCCGCACCCCCCGATCTGCATGGGCGGCAGCGGTGAGAAACGCACACTGCGGATCACCGCCCGCTACGCCGACCACTGGAACTTCGTACTCGGCACCCCGGCGGAATTCGCCCGCAAACGAGATGTGCTGGCGGCGCACTGTGCGGACATCGGTCGCGATCCGAGGGAGATCACGCTGTCGGCGCACATCTGGCTCAACGCCGAGCGCGACTTCCCCAAGCTGCTGGACGAAGTGGCCGGATTCAGTCGCGAAGGCCTGGACCTGGCGATCATCTACCTGCGTCCGCCGCTGGATGTCGGGGTGCTCGAACCGCTGGCGGAGGCGCTCCGGGAGTCCGGACTATGAACGGCGACAACGCAATCCGGGTGTGGTTCATCACGGGATCCTCGCGCGGGTTCGGACGTGCCCTGGTCGAGGCGGCGCTGGCCGCAGGCGACACGGTCGTGGCGACCGCACGCCGCCCCGAAAGCCTCGCCGACCTCGTGAAGGTGCACGGCGAGCGGATACTGCCGGTGCCGCTGGACGTCACCGACACCGCGGCCGTCGACGCGGCGGTCGCCATGGCGCGTGAGCGGTTCGGCCGCATCGACGTCGTGGTGAACAACGCCGGCTACGCCAACGTCGCACCGATCGAGACCGGGTCCGAGTCCGACTTCCGCACCCAGTTCGAGACCAACTTCTGGGGTGTCTACCACGTGTCGAAAGCCGTCATCCCGATCCTTCGGGAGCAGGGCGGTGGCGTGCTGGTGCAGTTCTCGTCGATGGGTGGCCGCGTCGGCGGATCACCCGGGATCGGGTCCTATCAGGCGGCCAAGTTCGCGATCGACGGGTTCTCCCGCGTGCTGCAGACCGAGACCGCGGGCTTCGGGATCAAAGTGTTGGTGGTCGAGCCGAGCGGCTTCGCCACCGACTGGGCGGGGGCCTCGATGACCGTCGACGACATCCCGCCGGAGTACGCCGATACGGTCGGGGCGATGAGCACCGTGCGCAAGAGCGCGGCGATCACCGCGGGTGACCCCGTCCGGGCCGCCGACATCCTCGTGCAGATGGTGCGGCGCAACGACATTCCGTACCACCTGCCGTTGGGTGTGAACGCGGTCGAGGGGTCGCTGCGTCAGGATCGGGACCTGCTCGCCCTGGATCAGAAGTGGGCGTCGGTCGGGCGTTCGGCCGACTACGGCGAGCCCTACCCCGTGCCCTTCCCGCCGGACGCGTGAACACAGCACGAGGGGCACCCGTTCCGGGTGCCCCTCGTGCGGAGTTCGTGTCAGCGGACGGTGACGTAGACGACGCGGTCGTCGTTGTCGTAGCGGACCGAGACGATGCTGGACTGGTCGAGCGGCTTGACCATGCCCTGGTGGTTGACGCGCACGGCGTAGCCGCGGTCGTCGAGCTGCGCGATGGCGTTCTCGGCGTTACCGGGTCCGGCCGGGGCGGCCTGCGCGGGGACAGCCAGTCCGAGGAAGGCGGTGGCGAGTCCACTGGCGGCGATGGTGGCGAATCCGAGCTTGTTCATCTTTGTGCTTCTTTCCGAGATCTTGGTGTTCCGATCTGGTAAACCCGCAGCTCAGCCATTTAATTCCAATGGCAGGAAACGGTTGTCGCATGGCACTTTCCATGCTCTGAAGCGACGTGGGTCACTCACCACGGGTGCGGCGCGCCTTCGCGCGGCGCTTGCCCTCGTGCATCGCGGCCACCCGCGCGACGGGGATCGTGCGCCCGTGCTCGATCAGGTCGTCGGGCAGTCGCTGCGGGGCGGGCATCGCATCGGCCCACGGATCACGGTCGCCGAGCGCGTCCAGCGCAGTGTGGACGGTGAAATCGCCCGGCGTGATCGAGGACAGTTCGGACCAGTCGAGGGGGAATGACACCGGCGTACCCGGGCGCAGCCGCGGACTGTAGACCGCGGCGACCGTCGCGCCGCCCGCCCGGGTCGAATCGACGAACACCTTGCCGCCGCGGTCCTCGACGATGAACGCCGTGGTGGCCAGCGTCGGGTCGAGGGCCTCGGCGCGGGCCGCGAGCGCCCGCGTCGCGGCCGCGACGTCCTCGACCGGGGCATGAGCGTCGACGGGCACGAACACGTGTAAACCCTTGGCGCCGCTGGTCTTCACCGCGCCCGCCAACCCGCTGTCGGTGAGCGCCTGCCGCACCAGGTGCGCGACGTCGACCACCGCGGCGAAACCGGCCCCGGCCGGTGGGTCGAGGTCGAGGACCAGATGGGTGGGCCGGTAGATGTTCTCGGCGAGGCCGAGGGTCGGGTGGTATTCGACGGCGCGCTGATTGGCCAGCCACAGCAGGGTGCGCCGGTCGTCGCACAGCGGGTACCTGACTTCCCGGTGCGAGCTCTCCGCCCAGATCGACACCGTCTTCACCCAGTCCGGGGTGTACTTCGGCGCGTTCTTCTGCATGAACGGTGCCTGCCCGCGCAGCACCCGCAGCACGGTGAGCGGGCGGCCCGCCAGTCCCGGCAGGATCCGGTCGGCCACCGCGTCCAGGTAGTCGACGAGGTCGCGTTTGGTGGCGTCGGCATCGGGGCTCAGCGGTTGGTCCAGGTTGGTCAGGTCCACCCCGGCGCGGCTCTCCCCGGCGCTCACCCGACCGACTCTAGGCGTCTTCCTCGGCAGGTGGCGGTTTCCGGTGGCGTTGCCGCCATCCGCGGTAGCCGCGGTGGGCGACGAAGGCGCCCGCGATCGCGGTGACCACCCAGACCCCGATCGCGGTATATGCCAGCGGTGAGCTCAGCTCGCCGATCGAGGCGCCGAGTGCGGTGTAGACGAACGCACGCGGTACCGACCCGATGAACGCCCCGGCCGCCAACTGCCACAGCGGTACCCCGAACGCGCCGAACGCGTACGACGCCAGCGCGTCGGAGATGCCGGGCACGAACCGCTGCCCGACGACCGCCCACAGCCCCAGCCGCTCGATCTGCGCGTCGAGCGCCGCGGCACGGTCGGTGCCCAACAGGGCGCGGGCGCTGTCCCGCCCGGCCCGCCGGCCCACCAGCCCCGCCACGACCGCGGTGCCGACCGTCGCGCCCAGCGTCACGAAGGTGCCGAGCACCGGCCCGAACAGGAAGCCGCTGGTTCCGGCCAGCAGCGGTCCCGGCACGAACAGCGCGCCGAGGGTCGCCGAGACCACCACGTACGCCAGCGGTGCGGCGGGCCCGGTGGAGGCCACCGCCGCCCGGACGGCCTCGACGTCGATGACCCGCTCGACGGCCACGAGGTAGAACAGGCCGAAGACCAGCGCCGCGAACACGGCCAGGCGCACGATGTGACGCCGCCGGGAGGTCTCCGGTGCGCCGTCGGGTTCGGTCATGTCGAGCGTGATCCTCCCGCAGCGCCGCCGCGCCGGTACCCTCGGCCCATGCTCAGCGGGCAGAATCTCCTAGCCCGCGCGGGCGGTGTCCGCGGGCTGGTGTCCACCGCGCTGCCGGTCGCGGCGTTCGCACCCACCTCGGCGCTGTTCGGTCTGGTGCCCGCCGTCGTGGCGGCGCTGGCCGCGGCGACCGTCGTGCTGGTGTGGGGTCTCGTCCGCGGTGACTCCACCCGCCCCGCGGTGCTCGGGTTCGCCACGGTGGCGCTGTGCGCGGGCGTCGCGTGGATCACCGGGCGCAGCAAGGACTTCTACCTCCCCGGCATCTGGATGTACCTCGCGCTGGCCGTGCTGTTCACGCTGTCGGTGGCGGTGCGTCGGCCCGCCGTCGGGGTGGTGTGGGCGTGGTTCACGGGTCGCGACGGCTCCTGGCGTCGTGTCCGCCGGGTGCGGCGCATCTTCGACGGCGCGACGCTGATGATGGCCGCGGTGTCCTGGACGCGATTCGGAGTGCAGTACCACCTCTACGACAGCGACCGGGAGGCGTTGCTGGCGGTGGCGCGGATCGCGATGGGCTGGCCCGTGTTCGTGGTGACGACGACGGTGCTCTATCTCGCGGTGCGCGCCGCCACCCGGGCGCTGCGGGTCTCGGGCACCTAACGATCCCGTGGACTCTCGGTGTCAGCGCTCGCCCCGGAGCGCGGGCCGTGGTCGAGTGGACGGTGATGTCTGGATTCGGCTGTTCCATCCGTTGGCCTCTGGCCGCCGTCGCCGTCACGGGGGTTGCGCTGTTGGGCGCGCCGCCCGGCGCGGCCGCCCCCGCACTCGCCTCCGACGCGCAGGGCTACGTCGACTCGACCGCGCGCTGCGCGTCCCCGAGCACCGCGGTTGCGTTCGGCAGCACCGACAGCTCGCGCATCGCGGTCTGCAAATCCACCGACGGCACCTACGAGTACCGCGGCGTGCGGGTGCGTGACGGCGCCAAGCTGATCACCTCGGCGACGGCGGCAGGGGACGGGGAGTACGTCGCCGAGAACGGTCCGGCCACCTACACCGTCACCGCCGAGGCGCTGACCATCAGCATCGGCGACGACGTCGTCCGCACCGAGACGATGCTGGACTTCCACGGCCCGGCCGCGTCCGCCACCCCGTCGTCACCCGGCGCCGGGCCTGCCCCCGCCACTCCGACTCCGACGAAGCCGCTCGGCCCGCCGCTGCCCGCCGAGGTCGGCGGAAGCGGGGCTAAACGCTGAGCCGCCGGTAGCGCTGCAGGCGCCGCAGCCCCGCCGTCGGCACCGGCCCCTCGCACGGCCGCAGCGCCGCCTCCACTCGGGCGCGGACCGCGTCGACGTCGAATCCGGTTCCGATCGCCACCAGCGTGTTCAGCGGTCCGGGCGATCCGGGCGCGACGTGCACCGACGGCCCGACCACGTTGACGACGTAGTGGCGGGTCTTCTCCCGGTAGCGGACGGCGACGGTGCCCTTGAGCCGGTACACCCCCGCCGGCGGCGCCTCGAGCAGGTCGAACAGCGCCGCGGGGTCGACACCTCCGCTGCTGGTGGCGGTCACCGACGCTGCGTGCACGTGATGGTGGGCGTCGCTGTCGATGAGCAGTTCGCGGAAGGACAGCTGCCCGGTGGCGTCGTCGGCGTCGGCGACGTCGTAGAGCAGGGCCGGATCGACCCGGCCGCCGACGGCGCCGACGATGTGCGCCTCGGGGTGGCGTTCCCGCACCCGGGTCTCGATCCGCGCGAGGGCGGCGTCGCGGTCGGGCAGCTGGTCGAGCTTGTTGACCACCACCAGGGAGGCCGCCGCGTAGCGGGCGGGCGGGGCACCGCCGCGGTCGACGGTCTCGAAATGGCGGGCGGCGTCGATGACGTCGACGACGCCGCCGGGCCGCACCCGGTCCACCCCGCTGAACCGGATGATCCGCGACACCGCGACGGGGTCGGCGAGCCCGCTGGCCTCCACGATGATCGCGTCGAGCCCCAGCTTCGGATCGGCGAGCTTCTCCAGCGCCGCGTCCAGGCCACCCTCGTCGGGCAGACAGCAGATGCAGCCACCGGCGATGGACGCCGGTTCGTCGACCTGCCCCGTGACCAGTGCGGCGTCGACGTTGAGGTCGCCGAAGTCGTTGATCACCACCCCGACCCGGGCGTCGGGCGCCCGCAGGACGTGGTTGAGCAGGCTGGTCTTACCGGCACCCAGGTAGCCGGTCAACGCGATGACAGGGATTGCCGCCACGCGATTCCTTTCGTCGACGACCGCCGAGTCTAAGTCGGCCCGCGACGGTCGGTGCCGCGGCTAGCATCGGCGTCGGGTCGGGGATGGTGCGACTGTGGGGGTGGGATGAAGGCTTTGCGTCGGCTGGCCGCGGGAGCGGCGCTGACGGCGGCGACGCTGGTGCTGGTGCTGGGTGGGCGGGTGCCCGCCGCGTCGGCGCAACCGTGTCCGGATGTGGAGGTGATCTTCGCGCGCGGCACCGCCGAGGCGCCGGGGGTCGGCGGGACGGGGCAGGCGTTCGTGGACGCGCTGCGCTCCCAGATCGGGTGGCGCACGCTCGGGGTGTACGGGGTGAACTATCCGGCCAGCAACGATTTCGCGAACCCGAACTTCCCGCGCACCGTGGTCGACGGTATCCGGGACGCCACGAACCGGGTGCAGGTGATGTCGGTGATCTGCCCGAACACCCGGCTGGTGCTGGGCGGGTTCTCCCAGGGCGCGATGGTGTCCGGATTCGTCACCGGTGACGCGGTGCCCCAGGGCGCGACGCCGGCGCCGATGCCGCCGCTGCTCGCGCCCGACGTCGCCGACAACGTGGCGGCCGTGGTGCTGCTCGGCAAGCCGAACGGCGCGTATCTGAGCAAGTACCAGATGCCGCCGGTGGTGACCGGACCGCTGTACGCCGCCAGGACGATCGAACTGTGCGCGGCGGGTGATCCGGTGTGTGGACCCGGCGGCAGCGCGGGCGCGCACGGCTCGTATCCGTTCAACGGCATGGTGCAGCAGGGGGCCGGATTCGCCGCCACGCACCTGTGACGAGTCAGCGTGACCGCGACAGCACACCCGCCGCGGCCGTGCGCGCCTTGCGCACCGTCGCGGTGATCCGGGGGAACTGCGCACCCGGTGCGTCACCGCGCGCCTGCTCACCCGCGGTGAGCCGCTCCCGCTGCGGCACCACAACGTATTTCGGGTCCCTGGTCGACTCGACGCCTGCCTCGAACACCCCGAACCGCTGCAGGGCGCTGCCTGCCAGCAGGGCGGCGCCCGACACGGCGAGCACCGCGCGGTGCCTGCCGACGACCGCGCCCACCGCGCCGCCGACGGTCAGGATCTCCGACCACTGCCGCAGCCGGTGCGCCTTGCCGGTGGTGTAGGCCTGTCCGACGAAACCGAGGCGCCGTTCCATCGTCCGTGACGCCGCCACCTCGAGCGCCGCCCCCGCCACGGCCATCCGGCGGGCAGGCCCGGATTCGTCGAGCGGTGCGAGCAGCATGCCCAGCCCGCCGCCGCTGGCCGCCGCCGATCCGGTGAACACGAACGGCAGATACGGATGCGCCTCGTGCCATGCCGGAGCCGCGGTGTGCGACAACAGGACCGCGGTGTACGACGCGACACCCGGCGCGACGGCCGCGGCCTCGAGCCCGGCCGGCCGCGCCGCCCACGCGAGCAGCCCGCCCAACCGGGTGCGGCGCAGCCGCGCGGGCATCAACTCGGCCACCGCGGCGAGCCCGGCGCCCGGCCCGTACGCGCCGAGGATCCAGGTGCCCACGCTCATCGGCGAGCTCGGCTTGGCCACCCGCAGCATGTGGTGGAACCGCTCGGGCCTGCCGAGATCGCCGATCAGGAAGTACATGCTCGCCAGCAGGCTGATCAGCGAACTGATCCGCGAGGCCTTCCGCAGCTGCGGGCGTCCGGTCAGATCCGCGCCCGCGCCGAGCATCGCCGACCCCGCCGACAGTCCACCGGCGAACAGATATGCCGCGATCATCCAGTTCCACACCGGCGTCTTGAGGATCTGCCGCCCGTAGTAGGACCGGAACTCCGCCTTCGGGACGGCCAACTGCTCTTTGGGCATCAGGCCCGCCCTAGGAACGCCGACACGGCGATACCCACCAACGCCGACGCGGCCATCCCCGCGTACCGCCACATCGCACCCGCATCCCGAGTCGGCACGATCGGATCCGGCGGCAGCCCATACACTTCCGGCTCGTCGAGCAGCAGGAAGAACGCGCCGTCGCCGCCGACGCCGTCGTTGGGGTCGTGGCCGTAGAGCCGGGCCTCGGTGGCGCCGCGCTCATGAAGCTGTTCGACCCGCAACGCCGCGCGCTCCCGCAGTTCGTCGAGGGGGCCGAACTGGATGGAATCGGTGGGACAGGCCTTCGCGCACGCCGGTTCGAGCCCGTCGTGCAGCCGGTCGTAGCACAGCGTGCACTTCCACGCCCGGCCGTCGCCCTCACGGCGCTCGATCACCCCGTATGGGCAGCCCGACACGCAGTACCCGCAGCCGTTGCAGATGTCCTGCTGCACAACGACTGTGGAGAACTCGGTGCGGAACAGCGCCCCGGTCGGGCACACGTCGAGGCAGCCGGCGTGGGTGCAGTGTTTGCAGACGTCGGAGGCCATCAGCCAGCGGAAGTCCGGTCGTTGGCCGACCATGTCGATGCCCGCGCCGCTGACGTCGGGCATTCCCAGGTCGACCGTTTCCCGTTGCGGGGCAGGTTGTTCGATGAACGCCACGTGCCGCCACGAGTTCGCGCCGAGGTGTCCGGTGTTGTCGAACGACATGCCCAGCAGGTTGAACCCGTCTCCATCTCCTGAGACAGGGACCTCGTTCCACTCCTTGCACGCGACCTCACAGGCCTTGCACCCGATGCACACCGAGGTGTCGGTGAAGAAGCCGACTCGCTCGGGATGTTGTTCGTAGCCCGCGTTGGCGGCCGGATCGGCGAGTGGACCGTAGAAGCTGTTGTCGCTCATCACGTTTCCTCGGTGTGGTCGGTCGACGGTTCCGTCGTGTCGAGGTCGGTTCCGGTGTCGATCGTGATCCGCGCCCGTTGCCGGTACATTGCGATGTACTCCAGCAGCGCCGGTCCCCGCGGCCGGCGACCGGGCTGGATGTCACACGTGGCGACCTTGCTCTCCTGGATGAACACGTTCGGATCGGCGACCACGCCCAACAGGTCGTTGACCACGTCGCCGTCGATCAGTCCGGCGTTGCCCCAGTGGTACGGCATCCAGATCTGATGTACCACATGGTCCTCGATGCGCAACGGGCGTAACCGGTCAGTGACCACCACCCGGGCGTCGACGGCCGCGCGGCTGGTGATCACATGTGCCCAGTCCATATGGGTCAGCCCGCGTTCGACCGCCAGCTGCGGGGAGACCTCCACGAACAGCGCGGGCTGCAACTCCGCCAGGTAGGGGAGTTGGCGGCTCATCCCGCCCGCGGTGTGATGCTCGGTCAGCCGGGCGGCGGTGAACACGTACGGGAAGACGTCGCCGTGCAGTTCCGGCGGCGACGGGTTCGATGGATTATCCGCTCGCCCATACACTTTGCGCGCCGGATTGCCTTGCTGCGCGTACAGCGGGTTGCGCACCGGCGATTCGTGCGGTTCGTAGTGCGTGGGCAGCGGGCCGTCGGCGACACCGCTCGGGGCGAACAGCCATCCCTTGCCGTCGGCCTGCATGATGAACGGGTCGTCGCCGTGCAGGGCCGCGACCCCGACCGCACCCGGTTCGGGCCGGTAGTCCGGCGGCTTGTTCTTCTCGAAGTCCGGGATGTCGTAGCCCGTCCACTCCTGCTTCTCGGGGTCCCACCAGACCAGCTTCTTGCGCTCACTCCACGGCCGGCCCTGCGGATCGGCCGAGGCGCGGTTGTAGAGCACCCGCCGGTTCATCGGCCAGGTCCAGCCCCACTCGTTCTCGTAGGGGCCCTGCTGGTCGTGCGGTTTGCGCCGCGCGGCCTGGTTGACCTCGTCGGCGTAGACCCCGCTGTAGATCCAGCAGCCCGACATCGTGCTGCCGTCGGCCCGCAGGGACATGTAGTTGTCCACCGCGCGGCCGGTCGTCAGGTCGACGCCGCTCATCCGGCGCAGCACGTCCGCTCCGTCGGGTTCGTCGCCGTCCATCGCGTAGTCCCAGGACAATTCGAGCAGCGGACGGTCCCGCTCGTCGGTGGAACCGGCCAGCTTCTCCCGCAGGATCCGGCCCAGGTGGTAGAAGAACCACAGCTCGGAGCGGGCGTCGCCCGGCGGTTCGACGGCCTTCTCGCGCCACTGCAGCATCCGCTGCGTCTGCGTGAACGTGCCTGCCTTCTCCACGTGGGAGGCGGCCGGGAACAGGAACACCTCGGTGCGGCAGGTCTCCGGGGAGATCTCCCCGGTCTCGATCTCGGGCCCGTTCTTCCAGAACGTGGCGCTCTCGATCTCGACGAGGTCGCGCACCACCAACCAGTCGAGGTTGGCCATGCCCAGACGCTGCAGCCTGCCGTGCGCCGAGCCGACCGCGGGGTTCTGGCCGAGCAGGAAGTACCCGAACACCTTGCCGTCGACCATGTCCATCACAGTGCGGTAGGTGCCGTGGTCGCCGTTGATGCGCGGCAGGTAGTCGAAGCAGAAGTCGTTGTCGGCTCCTGCGTGGTCGCCCCAGTACTCCTTGAGCAGCGACACCATGTAGGCATCGGCGTTGTGCCAGAAGCCCTTCTGGTTGCGGCTCTTGATGTCGTCGAGGTAGTCGGCCAGCGTCTCGTGGCCCGCCTTCGGCATCGCGAGGTAGCCGGGCAGCAGGTTGAACAGCGTCGGCACGTCGGTCGAACCCTGGATGCTGGCGTGCCCGCGCAGCGCGAAGACGCCGCCGCCGGGGCGGCCGATGTTGCCGAGCAGCAATTGGATGATCGCGCCGGCGCGGATGAACTGTGCGCCCATCGTGTGCTGGGTCCAGCCGACGCTGTAGACCAGTGCGGCGGTCCGCTCGCGACCGGAGTTCTCCGTCCACTTTCGCGCCACCTCGAGGAACTGCGCGGCGGGAACGCCGCACACCCGCTCGACCATCTCGGGGGTGTAGCGGGCGTAGTGCCGTTTGAGGATCTGGTACACGCAACGCGGGTGTTGCAGCGTCTCGTCGCGGGGGATCTCCCCGGCGCCGCCCTCGACCGGTGGCCCGCCGGAACCGGATTCGTAAGGGGCGCTTTCCTCCTTGGCCTCGGCGCCGCCCTTCTCCTGATCGGTGCGTTCGTACTGCCACGTCGACGGGTCGTACGACGCGGTCTCGTCGTCGTAGCCCGAGAACAGACCGTCGAGATCCTCTGCGTCACTGAACCGTTCGTCGACGATGAACGACGCGTTGGTGTACGCGGTGACGTACTCACGGAAGTCGAGGTCGTTCGACAGGATGTAGTTGATCACCCCGCCGAGGAACGCGATGTCGCTACCGGCGCGCAGCGAGACGTGCCGGTCGGCCAGCGCGCTGGTGCGGGTGAACCGCGGGTCGATGTGCACGACCTCGGTGCCCCGGTTCTTGGCCTCGACCACCCACTGGAAGCCGACGGGATGGGCCTCGGCCATGTTGGACCCCATGATGACGATGAAGTCCGCGTTGACGAGATCCTGCTGGTAGTCCGTCGCCCCGCCGCGACCGAAGGAGGCTCCCAGACCGGGAACCGTGGCGCTGTGTCAAATACGCGCCTGGTTCTCGATCTGTAACGCGCCGAGCGCGGTGAAGAGCTTCTTGATCAGGTAGTTCTCTTCGTTGTCGAGGGTGGCGCCGCCGAGGCTGGCGACACCCATGGTGCGGCGCAGGGTGTTGCGGTCGGCGTCGAACTGCTGCCAGCCCTTCTGCCGCGCGTCGAGCAGGCGGTCGGCGACCATGTCCATCGCGGTGTCGAGGTCGAGTTCCTGCCAGTCGGTGGCATACGGCGGGCGGTACTTGACCTTGGTGAGGCGTTGCGGCCCGGTCACCAGCTGCTTGCTCGCAGAACCCTTGGGGCACAGCCGACCTCGGGAGATGGGGCTGTCCGGGTTGCCCTCGATCTGGACGACCTTCTCGTCCTTGACGTACACCTTCTGGGCGCAGCCTACGGCGCAGAACGGGCACACCGAATGCGCGACGCGGTCCGATTCGGCGGTGCGCGGCGTCAGGGTCAGGGAGCGTTTGGACTGGGCGGCCTTGCCGCGGCCCAGGGCGTCGTCGCCGGTGAGCTGCCGGTAGACCGGCCACGACTCGATCAGCTTCCTGAAGTCCACGGCGTCCTCCTTACCCGCTTGGCGTCCATCCAATCACGAGAGCCCGTCATACGAAGTCGAACACCGGCGGGATGACGACGACCGCCACGGCCGCCCACAGGCCGAAGATCGGCAGGTAACGCGTCTGCCACCGTTCGACGGTGCTGAACCCGGTACGGCCGCGGAGGAATCCGACGAGCAGCCGCGCCGACCACGTCAGGTTCACCAGGAGCAACAGGTTGAGGCCGAGCGCGGTCACCTTGTTGGGCGTCGCGCCGAACTCCGCGATGCGGGTGAGCATGGCCACCAACATCAGCACGTCGACGGCGAGGGCGCTCACCACGAGGACGAGTTGCAGGCGGTCGAACAGGTCCGGTGGCGACTGCGGGTCGCGCGCCGACGTCGCGTACAGCAGCAGGCCGAGCACCAGCACGAGGATGAGGTCCATCAGGATCAGCAGGTTGCGGTCGACGCCCACGACGCTGCCGGACGCCGCGAACGCCACGAGCAGCACCAGCAGCATGACGATGGTCAGCGGGGTGAACACCCGCGTCAGTACGGGGGCGATGTTCTCCACCACGTTCTGTTTGGCTTCCACCAGCCACGCCGCCACGACGACGGCACCGGCCACGCCGAACGGCATCACCCAGCTCTCGATCACCCACTCGACATCCATGCCCAGCGCGTCGAAGGCACCGACGGTCAGGCCGACGAGGACACCGCCACCGATTCCGAGCAGCGCGAGGTAGATCACCCACTCGCCGGTGAACCGGATGAAATCCATGCGCCTGCGGTCGGATCGCCATCGTCCTCCGGTGTAGGCCGCCCCGACGACGAACCAGGACACGATCGGCGCGTGGATCACCGCGATGACCTCCGTCGCCCCCTCGGGCGCGAAGGGGTAGGCGTTGAGCACGGCGGCCGCGACGACGTAGGGCACCGCGAGCGTGGCGATGTCCCGCGGCGGCATCCGGCGCTTCCACGCGAAGTATCCGGTGAGGAAGGGAAGGACGAACAGCGAGGCGTTGCGGGCGAAGCCGCGGTCGCCGAGCACCGCCCAGCCGGCCTTCACGGCCACCGCGGCGCCGACGGCGAGCGCGAGGACGACGAGCAGTTCGTTCGTCGTTCGCCGGCCTGCCCCATCCGTCGTGCCGGTCGGCAGGACCAGTTGCTTCCATAGCCGCTCGGAGTGTTCGCGCGCGAACTCACGGGACACCCCGCCCATGTTTCCCATCCGCTTGACGGCGACCAGGAAGGCTTCGTCGGCCGAGAGCCCCGCCGCGGCGAGATCGGAGATCTGGCTGCGCAGGTGGTCTTCCATCTCGTCGGCGTCGTTGGGCGAGATCGCCTGGTGGCGTTCGACGTAACCGCGCCACTTGCCGATCTGGGCCTCGAGCGGTGCGTCGACCATCACGACCATCCCTCGGCGACCGGCGGCTGGAGGTTGCGCCACACCTGATCCAGCGCATCGACGGCCACGCTCCACTGACTGCGGCGTTCGGCCAGCATCTGCCTACCCGCGTCGGTGATGGCGTAGTGCTTGCGCCGACGCCCGCTGTCGGAGACGCCCCACGACGCCGACACGTAGCCGAGCCGCTCGAGCCGGTGCAGCAGCGGGTACAGCATGCCGTCGGTCCACTGCATCTGCCCGCCCGACAGGTCGTGGACGCGCTTGATGATCGCGTACCCGTAGGACTCGCCCTCGGCGAGGATGCCGAGTACCAGTGGCGTCGCCGTCGCCGCGACGAGGTCCTTGTCGATATACATAGCACCGCTACCCTAGCGCTTCTAGGTATGCGGTGGTCAGGTTTCGGACAACGTCCTGGTGCCGTCGTCCCCGCGCCGGGTGAGCCGCTGCGCATCGAGCGCTTCCAACAGCGGCACCGCGACCCGACGCGTCGTCCCCAACGCGCGTTTCGCCTCGGCCACGGTGAACGGCTGCGGGATCTCCCGCAGGATCCCCGCGGCCCGCTCCAACGCGTCGCGTCCCAGCACCACACCGTCGGCGATCCGGACCAGCCGGCCTGCCCGGACCGCCGCCGCCAACTCGCTTGTGCCCAGCCGTAATCGGGTCAGCGTGTCGGCATCGGGCGCCTGGAACGGCGCGGCGGTGAGCAGCTCCTCCACCGCACGCACCGCCTCGTCGACGCGCGCGGGCAGCGCCGTCCCCGGCGCACCGACCCGGCCGTCGGCGACCCGCAGATCAGCGTCGGCGAGCAGCGGCGCGACCAGTTCGGCCGCAGGCAACCCCACCTCCTGACGAAGCGTCTCCAGCGGCATCCCCGCCGCCACCTCGTGGTCGGCCGTCCACCGGCGCACCGCGTTCACCGCCCGCTCGCGCCGCTGCGCCCACCACGAGGGGTCGACCACCCACGCCCCGATCCGCACACCGGTCGCGGCGAACCCCATCGCCCGCAGCTCCGACGCGCGCACACACACCGGCGGCGACACCCGGCCCGCGGCCAGTTCGGCGCCCCGCTCGCGCGCCGCACCCCGTCGGCGCAGCGCGGGCGGGCGCACGTCGAGCACCTCGACCCCGGCGGTGATGCGGTGCTGCCCCGGATCCCGCAGCAGGCCGACGTCGCCGATCCGCAGCGGCAGCGGACGCGCCAACCGCAGCCGCGCGGCGGTGCCGAGTGGCCGCACGTGCACCGGCACCGCGGCGGACCCGATGTGCAGCACCAGTTGTCGGTTGAGATCGCCTGCCGCCCGCAGCGCCACGTCGACCTCGTCGGTGTCGAGCCAGGCCCCCGGCGTGCGCAGGGCGTCGCCGCGGCCGATGTCCTTGCGGTCGATCCCGCGCAGGTTCACCGCCACCCGCGCGACCGGTTCGACGGCCTCGCGAGACGTCCCCAGCGACTGCAGTCCCCGCACCGTCACCCGCCGCCCGGCATGCTCGAGTTCGTCACCCACCCGCAGCGTCCCCGCGGCGAGCGTGCCGGTGACGACCGTGCCCGCGCCGCGCACGGTGAACGACCGGTCGACCCACAGCCGGACGTCGGCCGCGGTGTCCGGCGCGGGCAGCCGATCGACGAGCCGCACCAACCCGGTGCGCACCCCATCGAGATCCGTGCTGAGGGCGACCGGCGGATCGGCCATCCCGGTGGCGGCGAACGCCTCCCGCGCCTGTTCGATGGCGGGCGTCGCGTCGGCGAGGTCAGCCTTGGTGACCACCAGCAGCGCGTGCCGCACCCCGAGTGCGTCGAGCGCGTCGAGGTGCTCCTGCGACTGCGGCATCCAGCCCTCGGTGGCGGCCACGATGAACATCACCGCCGCGACGGGCCCGACCCCGGCGAGCATGTTGCCGACGAACCGCTCGTGCCCGGGGACGTCGACGAACGCCACCTGGTGGCCGTCGATCTCGGTCCAGGCGAAGCCGAGGTCGATGGTCAGGCCGCGGCGCTGCTCCTCGGCGAGCCGGTCGGGCCACATCCCCGTGAGGCGGTGCACCAGCGTCGACTTGCCGTGGTCGACGTGCCCGGCGGTCGCGACTACATACATGCGCTGACGGCCGCCAGCAGGCGCGGATCGTCGTCGGGATCGACCGTGCGCAGGTCGAGGATGCAGCGGCCGGCCTCGACGCGCCCGACCACCGGCGGTGTCCCCGCGCGTAGAGGTCCGGCCAACTCGGCGGGCAGGCTGATCCCGGCACTGGGCAGCGTGACCTCCGGGGCGCCGCCGCCACCGACCGCCGCCTCGCAGTCGACGGCCCGCGCATCGGGCAGCTGCGCGGCGAGCCGCTGCGCGCGTTCGCGCAGACCCGCCACGTCGGCGGTCAGCGCCCGCTCGACCGGGACCGGCGGACCGACCAGCGTCGCCTCGAGTGCGGCCAGCGTCAGCTTGTCGACGCGCAGCGCCCGCGCCGACGGATGCCTGCGGAGCCGTTCGACCAGCTCGGCGGTGCCGAACAGCAGCCCGGCCTGCGGCCCACCGAGAAGCTTGTCGCCGCTGGCGGTGACGAGGTCGGCGCCCTGGCGCAGTGCGGTCGTGGCGTCGGGTTCGTCGGGTAGCACCGGGTGCGGGGTCAGCAGCCCCGAACCGATGTCGACGACCAGCGGCGCGTCGAGCCCGGCCAGCTCGGCGATGCCGACCGTCTTGGTGAATCCGCTGACGACGTAGTTCGACGGATGCACCTTGAGCACGAATCCGGTGTCCGGACCGATCGCGTCGGCGTAGTCGCGCAGGTGAGTGCGGTTGGTGGTGCCGACCTCGCGGATGCGCGCACCCGTCGATGCGAGGAGTTCGGGGATGCGGAACCCGTCGCCGATCTCGATGAGTTCGCCTCGGCTGACGACGATCTCCCTGCCGGGCGCCAGGGTGAGCGCGGTCAGCAGTAGCGCGGCGGCGTTGTTGTTGACCACGTGCACCGCGGCGGCGGTGGGCACGGCCGCGGCGAGTGCGGCGAGCGCGCCACGGCCCCGCCGGGCGCGCTGGCCCGTCGCGAGATCGAACTCGACGTCGGTGGCGCCGCTGGCGGTGACGACGGCGTCGACGGCCGCCTGCGACAGCGGGGCGCGGCCGAGGTTGGTGTGGACGACGACGCCGGTCGCGTTGATCACCGGCCGCAGGCTCACCGCGGCGGCCGGCAGCGCGGCCACCGCCTGGTCGGCGACCTGTTCGGGTGCGATGTCCCCGGCGCGCGCCCGCTCCTGGGCGGCGGCGATGACCGACTTGACCAGGGTGCGGCCCAACGTGCGTTCGGCCTCGGCCAGCCGAGGGTCGGTGAGCAGCGCGTCGGTGTGGGGGACGCGGCGGCGCGGGTCGGTCACGCCGCACCCCGTTGGTGATTTGGGTGTAGCCGGTTGCGGTCAGCGCAACCAACTACACCGAAATCACGGGAAACATGGCGGAGGCGGACGGGAATCGAACCCGCCAACGACAGATCCTGCCGTTCGACGATTTTGAAGATCGCGCCGGTCACCAGACCGAATACGCCTCCCTGGACCACCGCCCCATCATGGCAGGCACCATGGTGGGCATGACCTCCGACGTGACCTACCGTCTGACGCAGTTCGCCCACGGCGGCGGCTGTGCGTGCAAGATCCCGCCGGGCGAACTCGAGGACGTCGTGCGCGGGCTGACCGCGGCGACACCGCGGGATCCGGTGGGCGAACTGCTGGTCGGACTCGACGACGGCGACGTCGCCGCCGCCGTCCGCATCGCCGGGGACACCGCGCTGATCGCGACGACGGACTTCTTCACCCCGGTCGTCGACGACCCCTACGACTGGGGCCGGATCGCGGCGGCCAACGCGCTGTCGGACGTGTACGCGATGGGCGGCCGGCCCGTGGTGGCGGTCAACCTGCTGGGGTGGCCGCGCGACGTGCTGCCGTTCGAACTGGCCGCCGAGACCCTGCGCGGCGGCCTCGACGTGTGCACCGAAGCGGGCTGCCACCTGGCCGGCGGGCACAGCGTCGACGACCCCGAACCGAAGTACGGTCTGGCGGTGACGGGGATCGCCGACCCGAACCGCCTGCTGCGCAACGACGCCGGAAAGGCGGGCACCCCGCTGACGTTGACGAAACCGCTGGGCATCGGTGTCCTCAACAGCAGGCACAAGGCCACCGGTGAGCGGTCGGAGGAGGCGATCGCGGTGATGACGACGCTCAACGCACAGGCCGCGGTGGCGGCGCTCGAGGCCGGTGCCGAATGTGCCACCGACGTCACCGGTTTCGGGTTGCTCGGCCATCTCTACAAACTCGCGAGGGCCAGCGGTGTCACCGCGGTGGTCGATGCGGCGGCGGTGCCCTACATCGCCGGGGCGCGCGACGCGCTCGCCGCGGGCCACGTCAGCGGCGGCACCCGGCGCAACCTGGAATGGGTTGCCCCGCATGCGGATTTGTCCGCAGTGTCCGAGGACGAGGCGCTGCTGCTGGCCGACGCCCAGACCTCCGGCGGCCTGCTGATCGCGGGGGAGATCCCCGGCGCACCCGTCATCGGCGAACTCGTGCCACGCGGTGAACACACCATCGTGGTGCGCTGAGGAGAGGACCCATGACCACACCCGATACACCCGTCGGCACGCTGGCGTCGATCTCGGTCGACTGCCCGGACCCCGATGCGCTCGCCCCGTTCTACCGCGGTCTGCTCGGCCTGCAGGAGTTCTTCGCCACACCCGACCGCGGTGTCATCGCACTCGCGGGCGCCGGACCGATGGTCACGCTGATGCGCGTCGACAGCTATGAGCCGCCGACGTGGCCAGATGGTCCGCAGCGTCAGCAGATGCACTTCGATGTCGCGGTCGACGATCTGGACGCCGCGGTGGCCGCGGCGGTGGCGTTGGGCGCGACGGAGGCTTCGGCCCAACCCGGTGCGGCCTGGCGTGTGCTGCTCGACCCGGTCGGACATCCGTTCTGCCTGACGACCGTTCGGCCCTGATCACCGCTTCGCGCGTAGGGCAAGGGTTTCCGCGCCGCGGACCGCTTCGGTGACGCTGGCGTTGTGGATCAGCACGTCGTCCATGACCGCCGTGGTCACCGCACGGGTCGCGAGCAGCGGGCCCACCCACCACGGGGCGGTGACCTGTGCGGCGCGCCGTTCGATCCCCGAGAGCACGGCCGCTGCGGCGTCCTCGGTGCTCATCGGCTTGGTGATGAATCCCGGTGCGGCGCCGCGGATCGCCGCGGCGTGTTCGTCGGCGAACGCGTCGGCGGTCAGATCGGTGTCGATGAAGCCGAGGTAGGCGATGCCCGAGGTGGCGCCGTGCTGGGCGAGCTCCACCCGCAGCGCGCGGGAGAGTTGTTCCACCCCGGCCTTGCTGATCGCGTACGGCGCGGCCAGCACACCGTTGAAGAACGCGTAGATGGACCCGACGAACGCGATGTGTCCGCGGGCGGCCAGCACGGCGGGTAGCGTGGCGCGGGCGGTGCGCCACTGCCCGAGCAGGTCCACTTCGACGGTGTGCTCGAAGGTCTCGGGATCGATGGTCGCCACCGACTCGGACGGCGGTGCGATCCCGGCGTTGGCCACGACGACGTCGATCCCGCCGAAGGTCTGGACCGCGCCGTCGGCCGCGCGCCGCAGTGCGTCGAAATCGGTGACGTCGGCCTCGAATGCGGCTGCGCCGTCGCCCAGTTCAGCCGCGAGGTCCTGCAGTGGGGGCAGCCGACGCCCGACCAGGGCCACCCGCGCACCGCGTGCATACGCCTGCCGGGCGATCTCGGCGCCGAGGCCGCGGGCCGCGCCGGTGACGAAGACGACACGGCCGTCGAGGGCGAGATGTGGCGGCGCGCCGAACATCCCGCCGACGAAAGGAAGGGAGCGGCCCAACCGCAGGACGCTTCGGCCGGCCAACCGTACCGCGTCGTCGATCAACGAATCCTGACCTGATAACTGAGATATGAGGGCGCCGCGGGCACCCACGCGGACTTCTTGGGCGCCCGGCGCGGCAGCAGCGCCGTCACCGCACGGAACAGCCACGGACGAGGCATCGGTGTGCTCATCGACGGGTCCCTTCGGTCGGTTCGGTGCGCGCTGGGAGATCTTGAATTACCCGCGAGGCCGCCGGGCAAACCCCCGGACATCTCGATTCGGCCTCGTCGGTGGCACACAGCGGTTACGGTCGGTCGCGATGAAGACACGACACCCCGGGGTCGTCGGGCGGGCACGTGACCTGCGCGATCTGGTGCGGGAGCATGCCGAGGACAGTGAACGGTTGCGCACGCTGTGCCCCGAGATCGTGGACGGGATGTGGGCCTGCGGGTTGATGACCGCGTTCAACCCGGTCCCGGCGGGCGGGGTGGAACCCACGTTCGCCGAGATGATCGAGACGTGGATCGAAATGGCCTGGCAGGACGGATCATTCGGCTGGGTCGGGATCGCGAACCTGCCGTCGTCGTTCGCCGCGGCCTGCTATCTGCCCGACGCCGGTTTCGCCGAGGTGTTCACCGCGCACGACAACCAGGTCACGATGGGGGGACAGTTCTTCCCGAACGGGCAAGGCGTGGCGACCGCGGGCGGCTACCGGTTGAGCGGGGCATGGAGCTTCGGTTCGGGCACCGGTCACGCGCAGTACGTCGCGGCGGGATTCCTGCCGATGGACGCCGGTGAGATCCGCTGGGCCGGTGACGGAGTGCCCGATATGCAGGTGGCGGTGCTGCCGCGCGAGGAGGTCACGTTCACCGACGGGTGGTTCGTGCAGGGGCTCAAGGGCACCGGCTCCTACGACTACCGCGTCGACGACGTGTTCGTCCCCGCCGAGCGGACCTTCCCGCTGTTCAGCCGGACCCCGCACCGCGGCGGGTCGCCTGCCACCCGGATGGGCCTGATGCCCGTCACCGCCGCCGGACACGCGGCGTGGGCGCTCGGCGTCGCCAAGAGCATGCTCGATGACGTCGGCGAACTCGCCGCGACGAAGTTCCGGATGAGCGATATGGCGTCGCTCGCCAGCCGGCCCACCTTCCAGAAGGGGCTGGCCCACCACACTGCGGCGTGGCGGGCCGCGCGGCTGCTGGTACTCGACGCGTTCACCACCGCCGAGGCCGCCGTCTCAGCCGGTGAGGACCTCACCCCGACGCTGCGCGCGGACATGCGGGTGGCTGCGGTCTTCGCCACCGACACCGCCCGCGCCTGCGCGGAGTGGGCGCATCTGGTCGCGGGCACCGACGCGATCCGCGAGGGCCGCCGCCTCGAGCGGGCGTTCCGCGACATCTACACCGGCACCCAGCACGCGTTCATCAGCGAGAAGGTTGCCATCGACGCGGCGCAGATCTGGCTGGGGCTCATCGAGGACCAGCCCGGGCTGTAGGTCAGGCCAGGTCGTCGTCCGGAACGCCGGGCAGCTCGCTGTGCCGGACCTGGTTCCCGCCCGCGCGTTTGGCCTCGTACATCGCGGTGTCGGCGGCGGTGATCGCCTCGTCGATCCCGGCGCGCCATCCGGTGACACGCAGCCGCATCAACGGCACGCTCGCCGTCCCGACACTCGCCGTCAGCGGTGCGGCGGCTCTCTCGATCCCCGCGAGCAGCCGCAGCCCCAGCTGCGCCGGGCTGGTCGATTGCGAGACGGTCGCGACGACGAACTCCTCACCGCCGGTGCGGCCGACGAGTGCGTCGGCGTCGGCGCTGCGGGACAGGGCCCGGCCGACGGCGATCAACGCCCGGTCGCCGGCGGCGTGCCCCTGGGTGTCGTTGAGGTTCTTGAACCGGTCGAGGTCGATCACCGCCACCAGCAGGTGACGGTCGGCGGACGCGGTGTCGGCCAGCAGACCGGACAGCCGCTGATAGAACGCCCGCCGGGTCAGCAGCCCGGTCAGCGGATCCCATTCCGACCGCACCACGTCGGCGCCGAGCGCGTGCACGATCGTCTGCACGCCGAACGGGATGACCGCGTTGAGCACCACGACGAACCAGAAGATCGCGACAGCACCGACGATGTGCCCGCTGTTCGCCAGGCGCACCGCACCGATCGCGGCCGTCACCACGGCCACGCAGAAGATGTACACCGTGTAGCGGGAGGTGTGCATGAACGCCACGTAGGCGGCCGGGGTCACGAACCCGAAACACGCCACCAGCGCGACCAACGGATACGACTGCGACAGACAGATCGCGGCGACACACACCGTCGCGATCAGCGACACCGCCAGCGACTGGACCCGGGTGGGCCAGCGCTGGACGTACGGGATCATCGTCGCCCAGCCCGCGATGCCCGCGGCGCACGACACCACGACACCGAACGTCGACCGGGGCCCGAAGTCGCTGAACACCAACAGGATCGGCACCAGTGCCAGGGACCCGACCATGGCGGCCAGCAGGATCCGGGCAGCGGCCATCATGCCGCGGCTGTGCAGGTAGCCCGTCAACCAGTCGAAGTGATCGGGCAGCTGCCACCACCGCCGCACCCAGCTCATGCGCGACGCCACAGGTCGATTCTCCACGGACCGGCAACTCGCGGTGGTCATGCGGCCGGATCGAGCAGGAACTCGGCGAGCACCTCGGCCATCTCCGGAATCGCGCGCCGGGTGATCACCTCGTAGCCGTGCGTGCTCAGCGTCGGCAGACACAACAGCCCGGCCCGTGGGGTGAGCCCGTTGGCCTTGGCGTGCGAGGCGTCGGATTCGAACGCGCCGAGCACGGCGGCCTGCGGGGACAGCCCGCGGTCATCGGCGATCGCCATCAACCGGTCGGCGACGTCCTTGTCGTAGACGCACATCGCGTCGCTGTAGCCGACGATCAGTCCGCCGCCGCAGGTGGTGCCGTACTCGGCCTCGGTCGGGCCGACCTCCAACGCGAGAGTGAGTTCCCCCGGCAGGGTGCGGCTGGCGTAGGACCCGCCGACGCCCCCGATCTCCTCGGCCGTGGTGAAGACGAGGTAGACGTCGCCGGCCGGGCGCCGACCGGATTCGTGCAGCAGACGGGCGGAGTCGAGCAGCGCGACGCACGCCGCGCGGTCGTCCATGAAGTAGCCGCCCAGGTAGTCGCCGAACTCGAACAGGTTCCGCTTGCTGCGGTCGACGCAGACCCGAGTGCCGGGACGCACGCCCGCGGCCGTCAACTCGTCCGCTGACCGTCCGGTGAACACGTAGACGTGCAGCCAGTCGAGCGCTTGATCGCCCTGATCGGGTTTGGTCTCCCAGATCCGCTGGCTCTCCTTGGTGGTGTGCTCCGAACCCAGGGTGAGCACACCGCTCAGGGTCTCCCGGTCGCCGAGCAGCGCCACCGGGCCGAGCCCGAAGTTGCCCGGATACATGGTGCCGAGGGGGGTGAGGTGCACGGTGCCGTCCGGCTCGACGCGTTTGACGAGCATGGAGAGTTCGTCGAGGTGCGCCATCACCCGCGTGCCCGCGGTGTCGCCGGTGTCGCCGCGGACGACGCCGACGAGGTTTCCGGCCTCGTCGACCCAGTGTTCGTCGACGAAGGGTTCCAGTTCGCGGCGGCAGATGTCGCGCACCGCGGCCTCCTGACCGCACGGTCCGTACGTCGTCAGGAGTTCCTGCAGCAGCTCACGACGCAATTCGCTCACTGGTGTCCTCTACCCCGATGCGCGCCATTCCACCGTGGGATGTGAGGAGGTCACTTCTGGATGGCGGGCAGACCCACCCGCAGCGCGATCTCCTGTTTGATGCCGATGTCGGTGACCACGTCGAGCGGCGTGACATCTCCGGGCGCGCTCTGGAACTCCAACCGCGCCACCGCGGGACCCTCGGTGAACAGCAGGGTGGTGATCTCCTTGCTGCCGTCCGGGGACAGCCCCGCGACCACGGTTCCGTTGTTACCGACCCGCGAGGGCGCGGGCTCGCCGCCGGTGACGGTGTTGCCGATCGCGTGCATGCTGGCCTCCAGCGCCGCGGCGGCAGCGGCCTCGTCCGGCAGGATCGAGATCGTCACGCCGAGCGCGCGGGTATCCGCCTCGTTGACGTAGAGCGCCGAAACCCCTTTGCCCCCGCGCCGGTTGGGCACCGTCGAGCGCGCGACGAAGGTGTCGTAGGCGGAGTTGATGTCGCCCGGTTCGATGAGCAGCCTCGCGTAGTCGACGACGGGTGCGCTGGTGTTCTCCTTCGGCGCCGACGTCTGGCTGGTGCTGCTCGACTCCGGGGTCGGCAGGCCGGGGGCCTCCGTCGCCGCGGGGGTGTCGCCGGGGGTGCACGCGCTCAGTCCGATGGCCAGCACGGCCGCCCCCACGGTCGCTGCGACCGAAGCCGACGATTTCGCGAAGACCGACGTGGTGGTGAACCTGCTGACCATGGAAACCGCCGCTGCCCCAATCGAATACGACGACCGCTGAGGGCCGTGAAGGAAAAAGAAATATAGTGGACAGAGTGTCCACTAACGAAGGTACACGGACCCCGTCGGAGCTGGCAAACACCGCAGCGCAACCCCCGCGACGGGGCCGCCCGCGCAACGTCGAGCTGCGCGACGCGGTGCTGCGGGCGGCGACCGAACTGGCACTCGCGGGCGGCACCGGAGCCATCAGCATCGACGCGATCGCCCGGCGCGCGGTGGTCAGCCGCACCACGATCTACAAGTGGTGGCCGTCGGTGGCGGCCATCGTCCTCGAGGGTCTGCTGGCCGCGACGCGGACCTCGATCGTGCCGCCCGCCGGCAGCGACACCAGGGGTGCGCTCGACCATCAGCTGCGCGCGCTCAACGGCCTCCTGTCCGACCCCACCACCGGCCCGCTGTTCCGCAGCGTGATCGCCTCGGCCGACCGCAATACCGACGTCGCGGCCGCGCTGCTCGACCAGTGGCTGCTGCCGCGCCGCGCCGCGGTCACCGCGGTATTGCTGCGCGGCATCGCCGCCGGGGAACTGCGGTCCGGCCTCGACATCGACGTCACCGTCGACGCGCTGTTCTCCCCGGCCTACTACCGGCTCGTGTTCGGCCTGCCGCCGCTGGACGAGACCGCGCTCACCCAGCTGCTCGACATGGTGTGGCGCGGCTGCACCCGCTGATCAGCCGCGTCGCGGGCTCCGGACCGCGCCGAGCACCAGCCCGACGAACGGGATCGCCGCCAGCACCGCGCTCAGCGTCGTGCTGCCGCCGGTCACCAGGGTGAAGTTGCTGAGCACCAGATACATGCTGGCCGTCAGTCCGGCACACGCGATCACCGGCGCGATCCGCGTCTGCCACGGCCGCCCGGCCGCGTGGTCGCGGTGACGGGCGAAGTACACGAGCACCGCCACCGACGTGGTCAGCATCAACAGCACCATCCCGACGGTGGCCACCCCGGCCATCGAACCGAAGACGCCGACGAGCGGGTCCACCCCGAGCACCGCGAGCACGGCGACGATCACGACGGCCGTCACCGTCTGCACGATCGACGAGAACGCCGGTGAGTGGTGCCGCGCGTGCACCGCGCCGAGGCGGCGCGGCAGCAGGCCCTTGCCCGCGAGCGCGAACTGGTAGCGGGCGATCACGTTGTGGAACGACAGCACGCAGGCGAACAGGCTGGTCAGCAGCAGGACGTTGACGATGTCGCGGCCGATGCGGCCCAGCTTGTCGTCGGTGGTGTCGAGCAGCATGTTGCCCTCGCCGTCGAGTGTGCGCTCGGCGACCTCGACCACCTGGTCCGGGCCGATCGCGACGACGAACGCCCAGCAGGTCACCGCGTAGAAGCCGCCGATGATGAGCACCGCGGCGTAGGTCGCCCGCGGGATCGTGCGCTCGGGGTCGCGGGCCTCGTCGCGGAACACCGCGGTCGCCTCGAAGCCGATGAACCCGGTCAGCGCGAAGAGGACCGCGATGCCGAGGGCGCCCTGGGTGAACGTGGACGGCGCGAACGAGGTCAGCGTCAGCCCCGCGGGGCCCGGATCGGCGACGATCACCAGGTCGAGCACCACCACGATGCCGATCTCCAGCGCGAGCGCGACGCCGAGGACCTTCGCGCTCAGGTCGATGTGCCGGTAGCCCAGCACCGCGACGATCGCGAGCGTGGCGAACGCGTACACCGGCCAGGGGATCTCGGGGCCGCCGTAGAACCGGACGGTGTCGCCGATGGCCCAGCCGATGTAGCCGTAGATGCCGACCTGGATCGCGGTGTAGGCGATCAGCGCGACGGCGGCGATCCCGGTGCCCGGCCGTCGGCCGAGCCCGAGGGTGACGTAGGAGAAGAAGGCGCCCGCCTCGGGTACGTACGGCGTCATCGCCACGAACCCGATGCTGAACATCAGGAGCACCAGCGAGGCGATCACGAAGCCGAGCGGGGCGCCCGCCCCGTTGCCGATGCCGATCGCCAGCGGCATGTTGCCGCCGATCACGGTCAGCGGGGCGGCGGCAGCGACCACCATGAACACGACCGCGACAGGGCCGAGCCTGCCTTCGAGGCGCCGCGCCTCCGCGGCGGGGGTGACGTCGGTGCTCATGAGATCTCCCTGGTGAGGACGGCCTGGCGGAACAGGGTGTGGTCGATGGCGTGGGCGGTGCGGCCGTCGCGGCCGGTGACGGTGGTGGCGGCGACGACGGCGTTGACGATCGCCTCCTCGGTGGCCTCGATGGTGAGGTCGAACAGCCGCGTCATGAGCTGCGGCGCGACCATCCGCAGGTCGATCTCCGGCCGGTCGGTGCCGGTGTCCTCGTCCCACGAGTAGGGCGGGATGCCGCGGTTGCCGGTCGAGAAGGCCAGCATGAGGTCGCCGCTGTACTGCTCGCCGCTGCCACCGACCCGGGCCACCGCCAGGGCGGCGCGCTGTGCGAGCCGGCTGCACTGGTGCGGCAGCAGCGGTGCGTCGGTGGCGACGATGACGATGATCGACCCGGAACCACGCTCGTAGGCCTTGGGCATGTCGGGCAGGGCGACGACGTCGGGGCCGATGAGCTCGCCGACGGGGACGCCGTTGACCCGGAACCGTTCGCGACGGCCGTGGTTGGCCTGGACCAGGACGCCGACGGTGTAGCTGCCCGCGGCGGTCTCGGTGACCCGCGAGGACGTGCCGATCCCGCCCTTGAACTCGTGACAGATCATGCCGCTGCCGCCGCCGACGGCGCCCTCGGCGACCGGGCCGCTGTCCGCGGCGGCCAGGGCGGCGTGGACGTGTTCGGCGCGTACGTGGTGACCGTTGATGTCGTTGAGGACCCCGTCGTAGGTCTCGCCGACCACGGGCAGGGACCAGTACAGCCCGTCGCCGCGCGCGCGGACCTGTTCGTCGACCAGGGCGTCGCGTACGACGCCGACGCTGTGGGTGTTGGTCAGCCCGATCGCCGACGTCAGCTCGCCGGTCTCGCGGATCCACTCCAGCCCGGTCATCTCGCCGCTGCCGTTGAGCCGGTGGGCGCCGGCGAAGACCGGTTCGGTCCAGATGTCGTCGTGCGGGACGACGACGGTCACGCCGGTGTGCACGGCCGGGGGGCCGTCCCGGTGCAGGGTGGTGTGCCCGACCCGCACGCCCGCTACGTCGGTGATGGCGTTGTGCGGACCGGTGGGGTGTTCACCGATCACGACGCCGAGGTCGCGGGTGCGCATGACGCCTCCGGGAAGTCGTTAGTTTTTTTCCTGTCCGGAAAATAATGCGGCCGGGGCGGCGGATGCGCAAGAGGAAGGTTCGGATCGCCGACGGTACGGTTGGTGCACGCATCGCCCGGAGGAGAGCAGTGGCACGTCCCAGCAGGAAGGCCGAGCGCCGCGAGGAGATCCTCGACGCCACGATCGCGCTCATCGAACGCCACGACCTGGCGACCCTGCGGATCACCGACGTGGCTGCCGAACTGGGGTTGACCGCCAACGCGGTGCGCTACTACTTCAAGGAGATGGACCAGCTGCTGGCCGAGCTGGCGCTGCGCTCGGACACCCGCTTCTACGACGAGCGTCTTGCCGTCGTCGAGGCCACCGATGAGGCCGCCGCCCAACTCGCGCTGACCATCGCCGCAGGCCTGCCGACCGGTCCCGAGGATGCGGAATGGCGGTCGATCTGGCGGGCGGTGCTGGCCGCGGGTTTCGAACTCGACCAGCGCCGCGACGTCGCGGAGATCTATCACCGGCAGGTCGGCCTCTACGTCCGCATCCTCACCGACGGGGAACGCGCCGGGGCGTTCCGGCTCGGCTCACCGGCCGCCGACATCGCGATGACGCTGATGGCGATGGAGGACTACCTCGGCTACCGCATCGTCGCGCGCGATCCGCAGATGAGCCGCGACACCGCGCTGCGGCTGATGCGCCAGTACGCCGAACTGGCCACCGGCGCACAGCTTCCGGACACCGTCTGACCCGATTCGCCGGTCACGCGCAGCGCACCGACCTACAGTCGAACCATGACGCACCCGATGCGACGGCTGCTCGTCGCGGCGCTGTCGGTGGCCGCATTCACCGCGGCACCCGTGGCCGTCACCACGATCGTGACGCCCGCGGTCGGGTCGGCCTGTCTGCCCGGCGAGACCGGGGTCACCAACGGCTGCGCGCCGTTCTGCCTGCCGGGCCGCTACCTCGACACCACCACCGGGCTGTGCCTGCCGGTGCCGCCCCCGCCGCCGCCGGGCCCGATGTCGCACCCCTGACTCTCCGCCCCTCGGGCGCCTGGGTGACGATTAGGGCGTGTATGACGAGGTCGCCCACTCCTACGGCCCTGACTCCCACGACTCCGACGAGGCGGGTACGCGTATCGATCCGGTACTCGCGCGTAGCTGGCTGCTGGTCAACGGCGCGCACAACGACCGGTTCGCCGCCGCGGCCCGCTCGCGTGCGGACATCGTCGTCCTCGACATCGAGGACGCGGTCGCGCCGAAGGACAAAGAGACCGCCCGCGACAACGTCGTGCGCTGGCTGGGCGCGGGCAACGCCGACTGGGTGCGGATCAACGGGTTCGGCACGCCGTGGTGGGCCGACGACCTCGCCGCGCTCGGGGGGACCTCGGTCGGCGGGGTGATGCTGGCGATGGCCGAATCCGTCGACCATGTGACCGAGACCGCCAAACGACTGCCCGGGGTGCCGATCGTCGCGCTGGTGGAGACCGCCCGCGGACTGGAACGCATCACCGAGATCGCCGCCGCGAAGGGCACCTTCCGGTTGGCGTTCGGCATCGGCGACTTCCGCCGTGATACCGGCTTCGGCGACAACCCCGCCACGCTGGCCTACGCGCGGTCCCGGTTCACCATCGCCGCCAAGGCCGCGCATCTGCCCAGTGCGATCGACGGACCGACCATCGGCTCGAGTGCGCTCAAACTGATCGAGGCGACGGCGGTGTCCACGGAGTTCGGCATGACCGGCAAGATCTGCCTGAGCCCCGATCAGTGTGCCGTGGTCAACGAGGGACTGTCCCCGTCGAAGGACGAGATCGCCTGGGCCAAGGAATTCTTCGCCGAGTTCGAACGCGACGGGGGAGAGATCCGCAACGGGTCCGACCTGCCCCGCATCGCGCGGGCGAACAAGATCCTCGACCTCGCCCGCGCTTACGGCATCGAGGCCACCGAGTTCGAGGACGAGCCGGTGCACATGCCCGCCCCGTCGGACACGTACCACTACTGAGAAGAATTTCGCGCAGGTTGCGTTTAGGTCACAGACGATCGTGGTAGCCGCCGGCATGTTGCTCGAACGTAAGAAATTCGCGCCGGCGCTCGCCGCCGGCTTCTCCGCGCTCGCGTTCTTCGCCGTCGCCGCCCCGTTGGGCAGCACCACCGTCACCTACACCGCGGGCGGCCCGCCCGGCTGCGTCGACCCATACGGCACCGGATGCGGCGCCGTCCCGCCACCGCCACCTGCACCCGCGCCGGGCGTGTACGTCCCGCCCGCGCCGGGTGTGGCCGGTGCGGTGCCCGGCGGACCCGGCGGTGTCGCCGGACCGCAGGGTGCCGCGGGCGCCATCCCGGGTGGTCCAGGCGGCGTGGCCGGTCCGCAGGGTGCTGCGGGCGCCATCCCGGGTGGTCCAGGCGGCGTGGCCGGTCCGCAGGGTGCTGCGGGTGCGATCCCGGGTGGTCCGGGCGGTGCGGCCGGTCCGCAGGGCGCGACCGGCGCCATCCCCGGCGGTCCCGCCGGTACGGCCGGACCCGGCGGTGCGGCCGGGTGCATCCCGGGCGTCGGCTGCGGGGCGGTACCGGCTCCCTGAGCCGGCTCAGGTGCCGCAGAACGTGCGGTACCTGCCGAACTCCTCCGGAGCGGGTTCGGCATAGCGCGCCAGACCGGGCCGTTCGTCGAACGGCCCGGTCACCGCGTCGAGCAGCCGCTGGACCGGGGTGAGGTCGCCCGCGGACGCGGCGGTCAACGCCTCCTCGACGAGGTGATTACGGGGGATGTAGACGGGGTTGACCCGGTCCATCGCCTCGGGGTCGGGATGCAGTGCGCGCCAACGGTTCAGCCACGCGTCGATCCCTGCGAGGTCGACGAACGCGCCGCGCACCGGTTCGGCGTCGCCGCGCGCGGCCCGGCCCAGGTCGCGGAAGAACGTGGTGTAGTCGATGTGGTTGTCGCGCAACAGGTTCGGAAGATCCTCGAGCAGGGGCGCCACCTCGGCGTCGCCGGCCGCGGTCAGGCCCAGCTTGGTCTGCAGCCCCGTGGAGAACGCGGCCTCGAACTGGGCGCCGAACCCACCCAGCGCATCCTGGGCGATGCCGACCGCGCGGTCGAGGTCCGCGTCGAAGAACGGCAGCAGCGTCTCGGCGAAGCGGGCGAGGTTCCAGCCCGCGATCGCGGGCTGGTTCCCGTACGCGTAACGGCCCCACATGTCGATGGAGCTGAACACCGTCTCCGGGTCGTAGACGTCCATGAACGCGCACGGCCCGTAGTCGATGGTCTCCCCGGAGATCGTCATGTTGTCGGTGTTCATCACGCCGTGCACGAATCCGACCAGCATCCACCGGGCGATCAGCTGCGCCTGGGCGGACACCACGGCCTCGAACAGGCCGAGGTACGGGTTGTCGGCGGCCGCGGCCTGCGGATGGTGGCGGGCGATGGCGTGGTCGGCCAGTCGACGCAGCAGATCCCGGTCTCCTGAGGTTGCGGCGTACTGGAAGCTGCCGACGCGCAGGTGACTGGCCGCGACGCGGGTGAGGACGGCGCCGTCGAGCACGGTCTCCCGCTGCACCGGGCGGCCCGTCGCGACCACGGCCAGCGACCGCGTGGTGGGGATGCCGAGTGCGTACATCGCCTCGCTGACGATGTACTCGCGCAGCATCGGCCCGACCGCGGCCAGCCCGTCACCGGCCCGGGCGAACGGGGTGTGGCCCGAACCCTTGAGGTGCAGATCCCGCAGCCGGCCGTCGGCGTCGACGACTTCGCCGAGCAGCAGCGCCCTGCCGTCGCCCAACCGCGGCGCGAACCCGCCGAACTGGTGCCCGGCATACGCCTGGGCCACCGGAGTGGCGCCGCTGGGAACCGAATTGCCGACCAGCAGACGCACCCCGTCGGGGGTGCGCAGCCAATCGGCGTCCAGCCCGAGTTCCGCGGCCAACGGCTCGTTGAGCACGAGCAGTCGCGGATCCGGGGCTTCCTCGGCCCTCCAGCGGACCGCCATTTCCGGCAACTCCGTGGCGAAGCGGTCGTCGAGGCGCAGATTGGTCGGGGGTGAGGCAGTCACCTCATCCAGACTACGGAGCGGCCCGTTATGTCTTGTCCGGGTCGATCGCGTCCTTGAGCTTGCCCATCATGCCCTTCTCGGTGCCGAACGACGGGGTCCGCGGCTCACCCATCGAACCGTCGTAGGTGACGTAGAGCTTCGGGTCCGGCGGCGGACCGGACTGACGGTCGCCGAGCGGCTGCGGATCGGCCAGGAACTTGCCCGTGTGCCTGCCGTCGGGCAGCGGTCCGTTGACCCAGCGGCCCTTGTCGGCGTCGGCGCCGTCGGAGAGGTGCCACAGCGTGCTGGCGTGCTCTTCGTACTCCTCGTCGAACAGATCGTTCGGTGCCACGACGCCCTCCAGCCCGTCGGCCTGCAACTCCTCGATCGCGGCCAGCCACATGTTCTGGTGGTAGGTGTCGCGGGCGAGGTTGAACTTCAGCATCGCCTTGACGCCCGGATCGTCGGTCATGTGCCACAGCCGTGCGGTCTGCACGCGGCCCTGGGCCTCGGCGTTCACGTTGGCATAGAAGTCGGCGAGCAGATTGCCCGACGCCACAACGAATTTCCCGTTCCAAGCCTGCCCCTGGCTGTCCGACAGCGTCGGCGCCCCACCGGAGATGATGGCCTGCTGCGGGTCCATTCCGCCCATCACCGCGGCCACCACCGGATCGCCGAGCGCGTTCTCGGTGGCGTCGGTGGCGGGTGCGCTCTCGAGCAGACGGGCGATCATCGTCGCGATCATCTCGACGTGACCGATCTCCTCGGTCGCGACGTCCATGATCAGGTCCTTGTACTTGCCCTTCATGCGACAGTTCCAGCCCTGCATGAGGTACTGCATCGTCACGGTCATCTCGCCGAAGGCACCGCCGAGCAGTTCCTGGAGCTTGCGGGCGTAGACCGGATCCGGCTTTTCGGGCTTGACGTCGAATTGCATGTAATCGGTATGACGGAACATGAGTTCTCCACTGTTGAATTCAGCGGCCGCCGCAACGACCACCCCGACCGCCGCACGCTCCTGTACGGCAACCGACGCGGTACCCCGGGTAAGGGTGGGCAAACGCTGCAATCGCGATGTTTGGAGAGGCGTTTGCGGGGCACTGGTTCGGCCACGGAGAGGAGTACTCATGTCGACATTGCTTGCCGATCAGAATCTCGCTCAGCTCGGTGGGCCGTACAGCGTGCTCACCCGCCAGAAGCGGGACCACATCGAGCTGGACCGGTTGCTGCACCGGATCGACGCGACGACCGGAGACGAGCGGCAGGACTATCTGAACGAGCTGTGCCGACTGGTGTTCCCGCACGCGTTCGCCGAGGAGGCGGTGCTGTGGCCGGCGATCCGCAAGATGGTGCCCGGCGGGGAACCGCTCACCCTCGAGATCGAACAGGAGCACCAGGAGATCAACGAACTGTTCACCGAACTGGAGAAGGCGACGGTGGACGGGGCCCGGCACCGTGATCTGTGGCGGCGCATCGAAACGCTTCTGCGGGAAGACGTTCGGGACGAGGAGGACCGGCTGCTGCCGATGCTGCAGGAGTCCGTCGACCGGCGCACCCTCATCCGGCTGGGCTGGGCGTGGGAGGCGGTGCGACGGACGGCGCCGACGCGTCCGCACCCGGTCGTGGCGCGCCGCCCACCGGGCAACGCGGTCGCGGCGGCCCCGCTGACCTTCCTCGACCGCGCCCGCGATCACCTCGACCGCGGGGCCCGGCACTCCTCGGGCAGGCAGCGCACCGTGTTGAGCACCGTGAGCTCCGGCCTGGCCAAGGTCGCAGGCGTCGTCGAGCACGTGCCGCCGCTGACCCGCGGTGAGGATCCCAGCACGCACAGTCCGCGCACGGCCGAGAAAGGTTGAGCCGTAGGCCTATTCGGGAGCGGCGTCGCCCTGGTCCTCGGCGTCGCGGACACCTTCGGGCGGAGGCGTCGAGTACCCGGGGCTGGCGCTGGGCACCTGCCCTTCGGGGGTGCCCCCGAGTTGGGCGCTGTGCTGGGTCGGCTCGTCTTGCGTCGGCTCCGGTGAGCTCATCGAATCCTCCTCGAACGGTCGGGTGAACCACAGGACTACCCAACGCGTTCGGCGGGAAACCGGCTTGAGCGTCGCGCCGGATGGGAACACTGACCGCGATGTCGTCAACGCAGCAGCGCCACGAGCGCGTCATCGTCGTGGGTGCGGGCCCGTGCGGGCTGGCCATCGCGCGCCAACTCCGCCACGAACAGCGGATCGATCCGCTGATCCTCGACCGGGCGTCGGCGCCCGCGTCCACCTGGCGGGCGCGCTACGACGGGTTCCGCCTCAACACCTGCGGCTATTGGTCGCATCTGCCGGGACAGCCCATCCCGCGCCGCTACGGCCGTTGGCCGCGCCGCGACGACATGATCGACTACTTCGACAGTTACGTTCGCCGACAACGGCTTCGGCTCGCCCTCGGGGTCGCGGTCACCCGGATCGACCGTGATGACGACCGGTGGTTGATCACGACCGACGGTGACGCGTACACCGCCGATGCCGTACTGATCGCGACCGGGAACTACCACACGCCCGCACTGCCCGCCTGGCCCGGAATGGACGGCTACACAGGCGAACTGCTGCATTCGGCGGACTACCGCAACCCGTGGCCGTACGCCGGCCGCGACGTGCTGGTGGTCGGGGTGGGCAACTCCGCGGTGGACATCGCGCTGCAGCTGAGCGACGACGTCGCCACCCGTGTCCGGCTCGCGGTGCGCACCCCGCCGCATCTGGTGCCGCGGTCGGCCGCGGGTATCCCGGTCGACGCGTTCAGCCCGGCGTTCAGCAAGCTGCCGGTCCCGGTGCTCGACCGTGCCGCCGCGGTGGTGAGCCGGGTGTGGTTCGGCGACCTGCGCTCGGTGGGTCTGCCTGCGCCGCGGCAGGGCATCTACCGGGCGCTGCTCGACGACGGCAGCGTCCCCACGCTGGGTGACGAGTTGGTGCCCCGGATCAAGGCGGGCCGGGTAGGAGTCGTCGCGGCGGTGGAGTCGTTCGACGTCGACGCCGTGGTGCTCGAGGACGGCAGCAGGATCCATCCCGACGTGGTGATCGGCGCGACCGGCTACCGGCACGGACTGGAACCGCTGGTGGGCCATCTCGGGGTGCTGGAGGAGGACGGGGCGCCGGTGGTCAACGGGCTGCCGAGCGCCGCGCCGGGGCTGTGGTTCGCCGGCTACGACGAACCGTTGATCGGGCCGCTGCAGTCGTTCCGGTTGCAGGCGGGGCCGATCGCCAGGGCCATCGCTGGGTTCCTCGGCCGAACGTGAGCTCGTGCGCGAGAATTCGCGCTTGGGTTCAAGGCGTCTATGCAACAGCGGGTGGATTGAGTGGGTCGCACAGTAGTGCGTCGAGTGTTTCGGCGG